>NZ_WESC01000004.1 GCF_009184905.1 Parvibaculum sedimenti | reverse complement strand
GATCTGCTCTTCCGTAAAACGCTGCCTCTTCATCGTCCGTCTCCCTTCCATAGGGCCGGACTCTAAATCCTTCTGGACGAAAATCTCAGTGGCACGTCATCAGCAGTACATAAGCGGTCTGGAGAAGGGCCGTCGAAATCCCACAATCGTGACTGTCTATGAGTTGGCAACAGCCCTTGGGGTCTCGCATTTGGATTTGCTCCAAATGCCACGGCAATCCGGGCCTGTTGAAGGGAAGGCGAAGAAGCCCAGCGCGAAGGTCACGATATAGTCTTCGTCCCGTATGCGCGGGGCCGAAGCGCCCCCGGCAAGAAGCGGTGATTTGGCTAATTTCGTTCCCAAAGGTTGGAGTGGGTACCACATGGGTACCGTCTTGGTCTCACGAAGCGCCTCGATCTATCCCCTATCGGTAAGGGTCAGGGTGCGGTTTTGGCAATCAAAATCTCGATCAATGACGATCTAACCCGTTGAATTACAAGGCTATTTTAAGACTACGAATCTGAGGGTCGGAGGTTCGAATCCTTCTCGGCGCACCATTCTTCCCGGAAATCCCTGTATCCTGAAGCCTCCTTCCCTGAGGGCGCTTCATGATTGTCTTCGTTACGAGCCGGGGCCACGAATATACCGTCGCGAGCATGCGCGACGGGAAGTTCGGTTTTCCGACGCCAGATGTCCGGGTCGTGAATTATGAGCAGCTGTCGCGGGCGCGCCGCGTGCCGCGTGCGACCTATATCTTCACCGACTTCGAACGTCTTTCGCCCTGGGAGCTGCGGGTAGCGGCGGATCTCTTTCGCGCCCTTTCGGATGCCGGATTGTGTTGCCTGAACGATCCGGCGCGCGCGAAGTGCCGCGTGGAGTTGCTGCGCGCCCTTCACGGGGAGGGCATCAACCCCTTCGATGTCTACCGGGCCGAGGAACGACCGCGCCCGGAAAGATTTCCGGTCTTCCTGCGCTTCGAATCCGATCACGCATCGCCGCTCACCGAACTGATCGATACCCAGCAAGAGCTCGACAGGGCGCTTGAGGCGTTGCGCGATGGCGGTACGCCCTTGCGCGGGGTGATTGTGGTGGAGCAATGCGCCGAGCCCTATGCGCAGGGTCTCTGGCACAAATGGGGGACCTTCCGCGTCGGGCAGGCTATCTCGGTCGATCACATTTCGGTGGATAACAAGTGGCTGGTGAAATATGGCGACTGGGACAAACTCTCCGATGAGGTTGTCGCCGACGAGCATGATGCCGTGGCGACCAACCGTTTCGAGGTGGATATGCGCAGGGCTTTCGATGTCGCCGGGATCGATTTCGGCCGCGCCGATCACGCAATGGTTCGTGGGCGAACGATCATTTATGAAATCAACACCAACCCCAATATCGGGCGTTATGTGCCGGACCCGAAGCCTCTCCGCTTGCGGACGCAAACCATTGCGCGTGAGCGTCTGGCGCGGGCATTGGAAGCAATCGATACAAATGGTGGGGGGAGGGTTGCGATAGAGCCGACGCCGCTTTTGAGGAAATGCCGTCGCTGGCGTTTCGGCCTTCTCCCGCCCAAGCGGTCTTGATGGCCTGTGTGAAGTGCGAGAGGCCAGAACCGGACCGCAACCTCTCCCCGGAGGGATTACGGCTCAGCGGCACAATGTCTGGCCTCACCGCGAACGGATCAGAATGAGGCGATAGGAGGCGGGGGAGGGGGCCCGAGCGGCTTTTTCGTCGTGATGAAGGTCTTTGATTCAGCTGAAATAAGCATTCACATTCTCCCAAAATGAAGCAGTCAGGCTGAGCAGCACCAATAACTGCAACTGCTCTGCTTTTAAGCTTAGACTATTCGTGTTTACTGTCCAGAGTTGAGGCTCGGCGGGTGTTCCGTACCCGTCGTCATAGTCGAGTTGGCCGGCAAGGGGACGATATGCAGGGGCAGGATATTGAAATAGGCGAGTTGCGCCGGCTCATCTGCTATCGCCTGCGCGAACTTGCGCCAAAAATCATGCCGGGCCGTCCCGAGCGCGCGTGGATGGATGCCACCGACGAGCGATTTGCCTATCGCTGCTTGCCGCTCACCATCGCAAATTCATTCGGATGGGAATTGTTGCTGCCCGCCGGTGTGACGGCGGAGTGGAATGGTGGATCCGGACTCGACGATATCACGGTCGAAGTGGATGACGAGGCATGGTCCGCGGGCAAGCTCGCCGTATCGCATTTCGGCCATGGCGTACTCACATTTCAGACGGGCTATCTTTTTCGCACCGACCCTTCGGTGGGGTTGCTGGTGCGCGGTGTGCCCAACTGGCCGCGCGATGGCATCGCGCCCCTCGAAGGCCTGGTGGAAACCGACTGGCTGCCCTTCTCCTTCACAATGAACTGGCAGTTCACACGTCCTGGACGCGTCACCTTCGCGAAGGATGAGCCCTATTGCTTCATCTCGCCCGTCGGATATCGCGCGCTCGGCACGCTGGTGCCGGAGATCGCCGATATCGCCGACGCGCCGGAAGAAAGACGCCACTTTGAAACCTGGTCCAGAGAGCGCCTCGATTTCAACGAACGGTTGAAACGCGAGGAGCCCGATGCGGTGCGGCAAGGTTGGCAGAAATGGTACATACGAGGGCAGAGCCCGAGCGGCGCGCCCGTCAGTCCGCTTCATATTTCAAAGCTCCGCCTTGCCGATCCGCGCAGCGACGACGACTGATCAGGCCGTATCAAGCATGGCAGCGATCACTGCCTGGGTTGCGAAAGCTTTGTCGCGGTTCTCGGCAAGGACGAAGCCGGTGACGATTGAGCGCCCGTTTGCTGCGCTCAGCCGGGCCGCATCGACGAGGCGGGTGGGGACGAACCACAAATCGTCGATCGGTTCGCGCAGTCGGCGTGCAATTTCGGCCATTGAAAGCGTCGTCATTAGGTTCAGCGAAAGCGAAACAGGTAGCCTGGCCCGCGCGGCGGCAGCCGGATGCAGCAGCGCTTGCGACGTCGACGAGTTGAACCGGAAATTCGGATCGAAGACCACAGTTCGGCCATTGACGGTCTGGCCGATGTCCATCCCGGCGATGCCGAGAAACCCCCGCTTTCGTGCTGCCTCGCCTACCGCAATCGCCAGGTTTGGATCCGGCAGCAGATTGGCGGGATCGATCAGGCTGCCCGATTGGTGGCCCGGACAAGAGAAAACCTGTTCGGCGCTTCCGGCATAGAGCGTCCGGTCTTCATGCACGATGATGGAGGCGCACCAACTATCGGTGACGGGGACATGCTCTTCGACGATCACCCTGTCGGAGGTGTCGAGCTTGCGCATCTCTGACAAGGCAATATCAAAGCCGGTAGCATCGGTGCAATGGCGCACGGCGTAGCCCCAGCCGGTGGCTTCATCACCTGCCGCCTTCAGCCAGATGGGAGTGTTGATCTTGCGAGCCCTTACCTCATCGAACGTCATGATCTTGCGTTCCGGCAAATGCGCGGGGTCTACGAGGTCGCCAAGGTTCTCTTTTGAATTCAGGTGCACCCAAAGTGCGGGCGGCACGAGCTGGGCGTTCTCCGGATATCGGCCTCGGGGCAAAGGGTAAGGTGAGAACAGGCGGTAGCCCTCGGCAATCAACGCATCAGCCTGCCTCTCGGCCTCGGCGCCGGACTCATAGCGCCGGATATCCTCAACCACCTGCAGTCCAGCTGCTTCAAGAATAGTGAGGATTTCATCTGTAGCGCCAGAGACGTGACGCACCGACGGACGCTCGCCCAGAAGCCCCATTAAATGGGTGGTGACTGCATCAATGTTGAGTGGCGTATAACCCAGCATCCGCGTTTGCGTGAGATCGGTACGTGCCATGAATGCCGCATCCGCTGGCAGCATGTCCCGATCGGAAATCGCAGGGATCAGGTGAGCGCTCATGGCAGGAACCCTTCGATCCCTTCAGCCAGTTTATGCAGACGGGGCGAGGCGGGGTCGCCGGAATAAGCGGGCGTCTTGTTCAGGTCCAGCACGATCGGCTTGCCGTCATGCATGACATAGTCGAATTTGCCGAAATCGAATTTGGTTCTGTTTCTGAGTTCAACAAGCTCGCCGGGAACCTCGGTAATGAATTCATACCGGACCATGGTCCCCGTTTTGACCAGGGGGTCGGTGGAGAAGAGACGCCAGCCGTAGCTCACCGGGCCCAGAAACATCCAGCCGCGCAGGCAGTAAAGATCGCCGTCTTTTTCCGGCATGAACTTTTCGACGATGTAGCGGGGATTGTCCCATACCCAGCGAGGCACATGCCGGATCGATGGCAGGACCGGGTAAGTTCGATCCGGCAGGGTGCGGGCAATGTGCCAGGAGATGTCGGCGATCCTCATGCGCAGGCGATCCAGTGCCCGTTGGGCCGGGTGGTTGCCACGCAGCTCCGGCAGACCGAAATGGTTGAGGTTGGTCTTTACAATGACTTGCCCGCTCCAGTCCGACCCCGGATACACTTCGAGAACCGAGAAAAGGCGTTTCGAAATGTCGAGGATGCTTCCGTTGATCGCCCTCAATCCGCGAGGTGGTGGCGGAACATCTGTTGGCTCAAGTCGGGTCCGATCAATATGCAGAATGCAGGCATCGGCCTCGGGCGCGTAGGCAGGGCCCCAAACGCTTACGATGCCCCGCTCGCGCCAAATATCCGCCAACGCCTGCAATACAGAGGCTTGCGGCAGGCGCCCGGTACCGCATGCAATGCTGATCAGGGGCATGAACTTGAAATGCGTTAATCAAAAATAGAAAATGTTCCTCACGTGAATGATTCCGATTTTCCGGGGCGCGTGAAGTATAATTTGCACTATCGGGTTGGTCACCGCTTTATTGACCTTCATTTGTGTGGTCACAATCGGCGTTGCCACGGGCGACGTTCGTTTTCCCCAGCTTTGATCGGCCAACTCGCGTCAGACGTCGCGCCCGCCGGCGGCCTGGCGAAGGGCATAGGCGTCGGCGATTTTCAGCGTACTGGCACCGAGCACGATAAGCGCCGAGCGACGAAACTTGCTGATGACGCGGCTCACATGCACCTGCGTCAGTCCGAGCATATCGGCGATGTGTTGCTGGCGAATCGGGAAGGTGAACGAAAATCCGCTCTCGCCCTTCCAGCCGCTTCGCGTTGCCATATGAAGGAGAAAGCGCGCGATCCGCTCTTCCGAAGTGCGCCGTCCCAGATCGACGATCTGCGCCTCGCGGTTCTCCTTTTCGGAAATACAGATTTCGAGAAAGGAGCGAAGGGCGGCAGGGTCGCTATGGATGAACTGCTGGAGCTCTGTCTTTTCGAAGAGGCAGAGCCGGACGGGCGTGAGTGCCTGGACGGAGAAATACGCAGCGTCCCTGACGACGAAGGATGCGGAGATGAATTCGCCCGGCATGCCGAACGACAGGATCTGTCGTCGTCCGTCAGTCACGGTGACGTAACGGAAGGCCACGCCTTCGCGAATGATCGCCATATGCCTTGCTTTATCCTTCGCCCGATAAATGTGCTGGCGTGCGCGGACGGTGTTCTCGCGCGGCGTCACTTCGGGGAAGGATTTATGATCGCGCTGGAGGACTGAGCAGAAGCCTTGATCGCGCAAGGGACAGGTGTTGCAGCCACTCCACTCCGAGTCTTTGCCGCCGTGCCTTGAATTTTCGGCGGGCGATGCGGTCCGTCTTAACTCAGGCGCACTGGGGCTCATCGATACATACCGGAAGTGGGTTGGAAAACCGGGACTTGTGTATCGAGCAATCCCTGCCGAGACAAAACTCCCGTCCGGACATTATCGATCTTCGTCGTAATGGCGACAGACAAAAATCGACATTTTGTCGGTCTGAAGACTTTTCGTCGGATAACTATACTTTTTATTATGTAGATTATAAATCGTGATTATAAATCAGTGTAAGTAGTTAAATATCTCAATACTTATGAAATTAACCAATATTTTGGAGGTGCGAAATAAAGTCGCACCAGGTTGAGTATCGGAGTGTGCGCATCGGCAGGCATTTATTTCAGGGATCAAGGTGGGGATATGGAGAGCACGACAACATCGACGGACCGCGAGGGCCGCTTGCGGTTCATGGAAATTGATGCGGACGTCAGCAAGACGCTACGTGAATTGTGGCACATCATCGAGCCGCGGCTCCCCGACGTGCTGGATGGCTTCTATGCACATCTCGGATCCAGCCCCGCGCTTGCAAAGCTCGTCGGCAATCAGTCGAACCGCTTGAAACAGGCGCAGGGCAGCCACTGGGCCCGCCTTTTCGACGGCAAGTTCGATGAAACCTATATGGAGGGTGTGCGGACCATCGGTCTCGTTCACAGCCGTATCGGCCTTGAGCCGCGCTGGTATATCGGTGGCTATAAATATGTCCTCAATCGCCTCGTCGAAGTGGTGGTCAACAAGTACCGCTTTTCGCCCCGCCGCGCGGCACGCGCCATCTCGGCGCTCAACGCCGCAGTCATGCTCGACATGGATCTTGCAATTTCGGTCTATCAGGAAGCGGTGATGATCGAGCGTCAGCAGCGCCAGCGCGAACTCGAGGGCGCAATTGCGAACTTCGAAACGGTGATGGGCGGTGTCGTCGGTTCCGTTTCCGCGGCGGCGACCGAGATGCAGGAGGCTGCCCAGTCGATGACGGTCAATGCCGATCAGACGAGCGAGAGAACGACGGCGGTGGCCGCTGCCTCCGAACAGGCGTCGGCGAATGTGCAGACGGTCGCGACGGCGAGCGACGAGCTTTCGAGCTCCATTTCCGAGATCGGCCGCCAGGCGGCGCTTTCGACGAAGATCGCGAGCCAGGCCGTCGAGGAGGCGCACAAGACGGATGAGAAGGTGCAGGGCCTTGCTGCCGCCGCGCAGCGCATCGGCGATGTAGTGACGCTCATCAACGACATCGCCGCGCAGACCAATCTCCTCGCGCTCAATGCCACCATCGAGGCGGCGCGCGCGGGCGAGGCGGGTAAGGGCTTCGCGGTGGTTGCCTCCGAAGTGAAGGGGCTCGCCAACCAGACGGCCAAGGCGACCGAGGAAATCGCCGATCAGGTCAAGGCGATGCAGACGGCGACCACCGAGTCCGTCGATGCGATCGGCTCGATCGAGCGGGTCATCACGGAGATGAACGAAATCGCCGCCGCCATTGCGGCTGCCGTGGAGGAGCAGAACGCCGCGACGCAGGAGATTGCGCGCAATGTTCAGGAAGCGGCCCACGGCACCGAGGATGTTTCGTCGAACATTGCAGGCGTTGCGCAGGCGGCATCCGAAACCGGCGCGGCGGCGGCACAGGTCCGCGGCTCGGCCGGGCTTCTCGCGGACCAGGCCGAAACATTGAAGCGCGAGGTTGACGCATTTCTTGCCCGCGCCCGCGCAGCCTGAGTGCCACCGCGACATTCCCATTGCGAGGGGGAGCAGGATGTCCAAGCTCAGCAATCTCGGCCTTCTGACGCCGCCGGTCTTTGTCTTCGATCAGATCGGTGGCGGTCTCCTCTCGCTGAGTGCTGGAGGTGAGGCGCTCCTCGCCGCGCTCGGCCTTGCGCCGGATGACCGGCCGAGCCTGTCGCAACTCGAACAACGCATCGCGGCGGAAGGACAGTTGATTGCAACTTCCCTGCCCCCGTCAGACAGCGGCAGCAGCATGCGCGAGCTTCGCCGCACATGCCTCACGCCGGGCGGCGCGACCATCAGCATGGTTCGCATGTGGTCGAAATCCGCCGAGACGGTTCTCGTCGTGGAGATATCGACACCGCACCCCGAAGAGACGAGTGAGGTGGACGTTTTGCGTCAGCGCTTCGCCGACCTCCTGGATACGGCGGGCGATGCGATTCTTTCGATCGATGCCGAACAAAACATCGTGCTGTTCAATCGTCAGGCCGAAACGCTCTTCGGCTTCACCTCGGCGGAAATTCTGGGGCGACCGCTTTCCCTGCTTCTTCCTCATGACATGCGCGAACAGCACAAAGCGCATGTCTCATCTTTCAAGGGAGAGCGGCAACGCTCGCGTCTCATGTCGCAGCGGGCTGAAATTCGAGGGCTCCGCAAGGACGGATCGAGCTTCCCCGCCGAAGCCTCAATCGCGAAGTTCGAGTTTGGCGGCTCCGTCGTCTACACGGCCGTCGTGCGCGACCTCAGCGACCGCAACAAGGCACTCGACTATCTGCGATGGAGCGAACAGAACCTCGCCCGGGCGCAGCGAATAGCGCGGATCGGAAGCTGGCACTGGAATCTCCGCGCCGACATCATCACCGGTTCGACGGAAACCTACCGGATATTCGGCCTGCCCGAGGGGGAGCCGCTCGACTATGCGGCCTTTCAACGGCTGGTGCATCCGGACGACCGACTTCTCGTTACCGCCCGGTTTCGCAAGGCGTTTGAGGCAGGTGAAAGCTGCGGCTTTGGCCACCGGATTGTGCTGGGGGACGGTGCCGTTCGCCATGTCCATCTCGAGATGGAGATAGAGCGCGGCGATCTGGGTATCGCAACCGGAACGACAGGCACAATTCAGGACGTCACGAGTCTCCGGCAGATCGAGATCGAGCTCAAGCACGCCAAGGAAGAAGCCGAGGCCGCGAACCGCGCGAAGTCCGAATTCCTCGCCAATATCAGCCATGAACTTCGCACACCGCTCAACGCGATACTCGGCTTTTCGGAAATCATGTCGAGCGACATTCTCGGTACGCTCGACGTCGACCGCTATCGTGAATATGCGCGCGATATTCATAGCAGCGGCGAGCATTTGCTCGAAGTCGTCAATGACGTGCTCGACCTTGCGCGCATTGAGGCCGGCCGCACGATCCTGCACGAAGCCGCCTTCGCACCTGAGGATATGGCGCTGGACTGCCTCCACATGATGGAGGAACGCGCCTCTGCGGCGGGATTGCGCATCGAGATCGATGCGGATCGAGGACTGCCGCGTCTCAATGGCGACGAGCGCTTCTGCAAGCAGATACTGATCAATCTTCTGTCTAACGCGATCAAGTTCACGCCTGCGGGCGGGCGTGTGTGCATCGGATTGTCCGTCTCGCCTTCAAATGAATTCTGCCTGTCGGTGAAGGACAGCGGCATCGGCATCGCTGCAGACGATATTCCCAGGCTCATGAAGCCCTTCGTCCAGATCGAAAGCCATCTGTCGCGCCGCTTTCAGGGCACAGGACTCGGCCTTTCGCTCTGCAACGAATTCATGCGGCTGCATGACGGCACACTCTCGATCGAAAGCAAGCTCGGCAGGGGCACCGTAGTCACGGCGCGGTTTCCGGCCCCCCGCCTGATGGGCTACGACGCCGATGGGGCGGCGCCCGGGTCAACGCGCGTTTCGCGCCCGGCGCGGGTCGCGTCATAACGGGACATTCCGGCTTGCAGCGCTCGTCGCACCGGTGTGCGTGGTCAGATGGATAAGTAAATTCCCCTATAGGTGGAATACCGGATTTCGCGGCTCTGCTGCGCCCGACATCATGACGAACATCACCTAATGAAAGCGAAGGGCTCGTCATGGCTATCAACCTGGCTCACAGCGGAACGGCATCGAACGGCGCGGTAGCTCACAGGCCTTGGCCGGTCATTGTCGGCGGTGCTCTAGCGCGGGGCCGCCGGGCTCCCGGCGCCTTTTCCCCTTCCGAAGATTACCGTTCACTCGACGAAGTCGGCACGACGGTGACCTTCGCGCGCAATGAAACCATCTTCAACGAGGGTGATGGCGCCAAATATGCTTACAAGCTGGTCAGTGGCGCCGTTCGCCTCTGCAAGCTTCTGGCCGATGGCCGCCGTCAGATCACGGATTTCTACCTCGACGGTGAGATGTTCGGCTTTCTCGATCTCGACAGCTACGACTTCAGCGCAGAAGCGATTACCAATGTCGTCCTGGTCCGCTATGCCCGTTCCCATGTGCGGCGCTTCGAGGAAGAGGACGATACTTTCCGGCGCGAATTGATGAGCATGCTTCACCAGCGCCTGTCGCGCACGCATACGCTGCTCGTCATGCTTGGCCGGCAGACGGTGAAGGAGCGGATTGCCTCTTTCCTCATTCAGATGGCCGAACGGCTCGATGGCGAGGCGGAGGACGGCGCCTCTATCGATCTGCCCATGGGCCGTCAGGACATCGCCGATTATCTCGGTCTGACAATAGAGACAGTTTGCCGGGCACTGAGCGAGTTCAAGCGGGCGGGCGTCATCTCCGTTCCGACCACGCATCAGATTGTTGTCAATGACATCAAGGCGCTTCGCGCTATTATCGACGGCGACAACTGATTTTCCCGTTCTGCGGAGATTGTTATGCGTATGAGGATGTTGGGCCTGGCGGCGGCCGGCGTCGCGCTGGCGGTTGTCGTCGCGGGCTATGGCTGGTGGAAATGGTCCCATCCCGGTCTTCCGGACGGAATCGCTGAGACCAATGGCCGCATTGAGGCAGAGCAGGTTCAGGTTGCCGCCAAGACCCCCGGACGCGTCATGGAGGTTCTCGCTGAGGAGGGCGATTTCGTGAAGGCGGGCGCCGTCCTTGCGAAGATGGATACGCGCGATACCAAGGCGCAGCTCCTTCAGGCCCAGGCGCAACTCGTCGCCGCGCAGCGCGCGAAGGAAGAGGCGGTTGCCGCCGTCGCGCAGCGCGATGCGCAGCGCACGCTTTATCGCCGCCAGTTCAACCGTGTCGCCCGCCTCAACAAATCCGGCTATGCGTCGAATGACCAGCTCGATCAGATGCGCGCGCAGCGCGATGCGGGCGATGCCGGATATAATGCCGCTGTCGCCAGCGTCAATCAGGCGGCGGCGTCGATCGAAGCGGCCAAGGCCGCAGTGCAGCAGATCCAGACTGTTCTCGAAGACGCCATACTTGTGGCGCCGCGTTCGGGCCGCGTTCAATACAAGCTCATCCAGCCGGGCGAGGTTGTGGGCGCCGGCACGGCCATCCTTACGCTTCTTGACGTGTCGGATGTCTACATGACGGTTTTCCTGCCGGCCAAAATGGCGGGAGGCGTGCGGCTCGGCGACGAGGCGCGGCTGGTTCTCGATCCGGCGCCGCAATATGTCATTCCGGCGAACGTCACTTTCGTGGCGACCGACGCGCAGTTCACGCCGAAATCCGTCGAAACGTCGGACGAGCGCGAAAAGCTGATGTTTCGCATCAAGCTCAACGTCAATCGCGACCTGCTGATGCGCTATGCCACTGTCGTGAAGACGGGTGTGCGCGGCGTTGCCTATGTCCGCTATAGGCAGGGTGTCGAATGGCCCGCCACGCTTGCTGTGAAGCTCCCAGATGAGCCACGCTGACAAAGAGTTTGTCGTCGAAATCCGGTCGCTGAAGCAGCGTTATGCGCGCGTCGCGGCTGTTGACGATGTGACGATGAATATCCCGGCCGGGATCATGGCCGGATTGATCGGTCCCGACGGTGTCGGCAAGTCGACATTGCTCGCCATCATCGCCGGTGTGCGCAAGATCCAGCAGGGTCAGGTCATCGCGCTTGGCGGCGACATGGTCGACCGGATCCATCGCAGCCACTGCCACAAGCGCATCGCCTACATGCCGCAGGGCCTCGGGCGCAATCTCTATCCGACGCTCTCGGTCTTCGAGAATCTCGATTTCTTCGGGCGTCTCTTCGGTCAGGACAAGGCAGAGCGTGAACGTCGTATCGCCGAGTTGCTGAAATCGACGGGCCTCGACCCTTTCCCGGATCGGCCTGCAGGCAAGCTTTCGGGGGGCATGAAGCAGAAGCTCGCGCTTTGCTGCGCGCTCATTCACGATCCCGATCTTCTCATCCTTGATGAGCCTACAACCGGCGTCGATCCTCTGTCGCGCCGTCAGTTCTGGGAACTGATCGACCGCATGCGCGCGCGAAGACCCGGCATGAGCGTCATCGTCGCCACGGCCTATATGGAAGAGGCCGACAGGTTCGACTGGCTGGCGGCAATGAACGCCGGCAAGCTGATCGGGCAAGGAAGTCCTGCCGAATTGAAGACACGGACCGGGAAGGAAACGCTGGAAGAGGCCTTCATCGCGCTCCTGCCGGAAGATATACGCAAGCTTCATGTTCCGGTGGTGGTGCCACCCCGCTCGCCGGGCGATGGGCAGCCAGCGATCGAGGCGAAGGACCTTACATGCCGTTTCGGCGATTTCGTCGCCGTCGATCATGTGAGCTTTTCCATCGAGCGCGGCGAAATCTTCGGCTTCCTCGGTTCGAATGGTTGCGGCAAGACCACGACGATGAAGATGCTCACCGGTCTTCTGCCTGCGTCGGAGGGCTCGGCGCGACTCCTCGGGGAGCCTCTCGACGCGCGGGACATGGAGACTCGCCGTCGCGTCGGCTACATGTCGCAATCTTTCTCGCTTTATGGCGAGTTGAGCGTTCGCCAGAACCTTGATCTTCACGCGAAGCTTTACGGACTTCCACGCGAAGAGGTCGGTCCACGCGTCGAGGAAATGCTGGAGCGCTTCGACCTTGCCGGCGTCGCTGACGAGATGCCGGAAAAACTGCCTCTCGGTATCCGCCAGCGGTTGCAACTCGCGGTCGCCGTCGTCCACAGGCCGGAGGTCCTGATCCTCGACGAGCCGACTTCCGGCGTCGATCCGATCATGCGCGACCAGTTCTGGCGCTACCTGCTCGACCTTTCGCGCAACAGCGAGGTGACGATCTTCATCTCGACTCATTTCATGAATGAGGCCGAGAGATGCGACCGCATTTCGTTGATGCATGCCGGAAAGGTGCTCGCGGTTGGCGAGCCGGATGCCATTGCGATGGCGCGTGGGCGGGCGACGCTTGAAGACGCGTTCATCGACTATCTGACCGAGGCGGGCGGTGCCATAGCGGTGGACGGCGGTGCCGAGGATGCGATCGTCGTCGCCGAGACGGCGGCAGCGCCATCGAAGCGCCGGTTCGACTGGCGACGGCTGTGGGCCTATGCTCGGCGCGAGACAATGGAAATCCTGCGCGATCCGATCCGCCTGACCTTCGCCCTTGTCGGGCCGGTTGTTCTGATATTGACCTTCGGCTACGGCATTTCCTTCGACGTCGAGAATCTTGCCTATAGCGTCATCGATCAGGACCAGTCGCGCGAAAGCCGTGGCCTGCTCGAGCAATTCGAAGGTTCGCGCTATTTCGAGCAGCGCGCGCCCGCAAAAACGGTCGCCGATCTCCAGAATATGCTCCAGAGCGGCAAGATTGCGGTCGGGATCGAAATTCCCGAAGGCTTCGGGCGCGACCTTCTGCGTGGACGCCAGCCGGAGATCGGCGTTCTCGTGGATGGCGCCAGCCCGTTCCGGGCAACGACGGCGGTCGGCTATCTGAGCGGGATCGCGCAGAAATATGTCGCACAGCTTTATGAAGGGCAGAAGACGACAGCGCTTTTCAGCATCGAAACCCGCACGCGGTACAATCAGGCATTCGAGAGTGTCTACGCTATCGTACCGACGGTCTTCACGCTCATTCTGATCCTCATTCCCGCCATGCTCACCGCCGTCGGCGTGGTACGCGAGAAGGAATATGGGTCGATTGCGAATTTCCGCTCGACGCCCGTGACGCGCCTCGAATTTCTGCTTGGCAAGCAGGCGCCATATATTGCTCTGGCTTATGTCAACTTCCTCACGCTGTTGTTGATCGCACTCTTTCTCTTCGGCGTGCCGGTGAAGGGATCGGTAGGCCTGCTGCTGCTGAGTTCCCTGCTCTACGTGATAGCAACGACCGGCTACGGCATTTTCATGTCGACCTTCACCAAGACGCAGGTCTCCGCCATGTTTGCGACGGCCGTGACGTCGCTCATTCCGGCGGTCAACTTCTCAGGCCTGCTGGTTCCCGTTTCCTCGCTCACCGGTGCAGGGCGCGCCATCGGACTCGCCTTCCCGTCGAGCTGGTTCCAGCAGATCAATATCGGCGTTTTCACCAAGGGGCTCTATCTTGCGGATTTATGGGAGCCCACCCTCATGCTCATCTTCTTCGCGCTGCTTTATACGACTGCCGCACGCGTCCTCCTCGTAAAGCAGGAGGTCTGACATGCAGCGTTTCATCCGGAATGTCGGCCGTCTTACCTACAAGGAGCTGCGCAGCTTCCTCGCCGATCCCATTCTGCTTGTGCTCGTCGCCTTCATCTTCACCTTCGCCATCTATTCGACAGCGACCGGCGCCAGGACGGAGGTGTCGAATGCCGCCGTGGCCGTGGTCGACGAAGACCATTCGGAACTCTCGCGCCAGATCCGCCTGGCACTCCTGCCGCCTCTGTTCAAAGAGGCCGTAACCGTGACGCCCGCAGAAGCGTCGCGGGGCATGGACGAGAACAAGTTTGTCTTTCTGATCGAAATCCCTTCCGGCTTCGAACGGGATCTTCTTGCCGGACGCGGGCCGACCATCGCGCTCAACGTCGATGCGACCGCCATGTCGCTTGCCGGCAGCGGTGCCGTCGATATTCAGAACATCATCACGGAAGAGGTGCAGAAGCGCGTCGCGCATACGGAGCTTGCGACCAGCCAGCCCATCAACGTCGTACTCCACAGACTCTTCAATCCGAACTCGGAATCGATGTGGTTCGGTGCGGTCATGGAGGTCATCAACAATGTGACCATGCTCTCCATCCTGCTGGCCGGCGCCGCGCTGATCCGCGAGCGTGAGCATGGAACGATCGAGCATCTGCTTGTGATGCCGGTGACGGCCGTCGAAATCATGCTGGCCAAGATCGCGGCCAATGGCCTCGTGATTCTGGTGGCCTCCATCTCGTCGCTCGTCTTTGTCGTGCATCTCTTTCTCGGCGTGCCGATCGCCGGTTCATTGGTGTTGTATGCGAGCGGTATCGCGAGCTATCTCGTGGCCGTGACCAGTCTCGGCCTCTTGCTGGCGACATGGGCCAATTCGATGCCCCAATTCGCGCTGCTCTCGATGCCTGTGCTGATTGTGCTGGAGCTTCTATCAGGCAGCGCGACGCCGCTTGAGAGCATGCCGGTATGGTTGCAGACCGTGATGCAGTTCGCGCCCTCGACGCATTTCGTCTCCTTCTCGCAGGACGTTCTTTATCGGGGCGCCGGATTTCAGATCGTCTGGCCCGACATGCTCTGGCTCGTCGGCATCAGTATTTTCTATTTCAGCCTCTCTCTTGTGCGTTTCCGCCATGCCATCGCGACCTGAACCAGACTGCGACATTTCTTCACTTTGATCGGAATCAAGGTTTTGGGAGCACTGCGGACGCAAAGTTACCAGCGCCCCTTAATTCCTCACGGCGGAATCGTGTGAGCGAAATCGATGATGCGCTCACTGTCTCGAAGCCCGCGTCCGAAAAAGGGTGGCATGGCGATTTCATGCCGTCGGTACCACAGCAAGAGGTGCGGGCGGCATCAACAGGAGAAGCCCTATGAACATGCTGTCACGTATCATGCTGCCCGCCGCTCTCGCCTCCGCAGTGCTGCTTGGCGGTTGCGCCACCCATCTCAACGAGCAGGACCAGGCGAAGCTCGATCAGGCCGTGAAGGACTCCGGCGAGGCGAAAGAGATGGCGCAGCAGGCGATGACCCAGTCGCAAGCGGCGGCAGCTTCCGCTGACCGCGCGGCGGCGTCGGCACAGGCTGCGAATGAAAAGGCAGATCGCATTTTCCAGCATTCGCTGCGGAAGTGATCTGACGTTCGAAAGTGCAGGCCGGATATTCTCCCGTGCGGCAATGCGGGGAGGGTGTCCGGCTCTTTATTGAGGCGCGAAGGTGATGTCGTCGGGCAGGGAGACGCGAACCGGCATTCCGGTTCTTTCGCGCTTTGCGCGCTCTACCGCCGGCCAGTCGATCCGACCGGTCGCCTCTCCCGCCATATGCACGACGAGATCGTCGACGTCGATGGCGGCCTCGGTCTCCGGTTTGCCGCCGGTTTCAATGGTGTCGGCGTCCGACTGATAGGGATGCACCTCGACATAGAATTCGCCATTCGACCAGCCGGCCTTGATCGGCTGGTTGACGACCGTTACCGGCGTTCCAACAGGGACCATGTCGTAAAGCGCCTCGATATCCTCCGGATAAAGCCTGATGCAGCCATGGCTGTCGCGCCGCCCGATGCTATAGGGCTTGTTGGTGCCGTGGATCGCATAACCGTGCCAAGCGAGATAGAGCGCGCGTATGCCCATGGGATTGTCGGGACCGGGACCCACCGCCTGGGGCAGGTCCGGGTTTTCCGCATGTTCGGACGCTGTCGGCACCCAGGTCGGATTCATGCGTTTGGCCCTGACTTTCGTTGTGCCGACCGGCGTTTCCCCGCCCTCGCGGCCGATGCCGAGGGGGAAGGTCCTGACTTCGCCCTTCGCGCCGAAATAATAGAGCCGGAGTTCCGGGAGGTTGATGACAATGCCGTGCCGCGGCGCCTGAGGGATGATGTGGCGTGTTGGCAGTTGCAGCCAGTGTCCGGCGCCGGGGAGCCAGGGATCGATATCCGGATTGGCGGTTCTGATTTCGACATAGCCAAGGTCGAAGCGCCGCGCGATATCGGGCAGAGTATCTTCATGGCGCGTCTCGTAGACGGTCGTCATGCCGATGAGGTCATCCGCCGACGCAGGGCGGGTGGCGCCAAGCATGATGGCGGCGAGAGCGCCGATGCCGAAGAGTTTCAGAATTGAAGGCCTCATGATCCCGCTACCTCTCCGCGCCCTCTTCGCCGCCGCGCTCTTCACGCTGATTGGTGGCGCTGCGTCGGCGACGCCGCTCGCGCCCGACGAATTGCCCAAGGCCGACCGCATTGTCGTCTGGAAGGCAAAGCGCGAACTCGACCTGATGGCGAAGGGCATAGTGATCCGCGCTTATCCGATCGCGCTGGGAGGCCACCCCAAGGGCCCCAAGCTGCTGAAGGGCGACGGTCGGACGCCCGAGGGCATCTATGTAATCGACCGTCGCTTGCGCCAGACAGAATATCATCGTGCGCTTCACATCTCCTATCCGAATCCCGCCGACCGCGTTCGCGCGAAGGGTGGCGATACTGGTGGCGATATCTTCATTCACGGAATGCCGCGCGCCTTCGGCCGCAAGGATCCCGTGCGTTTTTTCACCGACTGGACAAATGGCTGCATCGCCGTCGGCAATATTGCCATCGAGGAAATCTGGAACGCGGTGGATGACGGGACGCCAATAGAAATCCATCCCTGACCTTACACTGCAAGCCGCGGATACATGCGGCCGCCTATGATGACGAGGAGCGCAAGCGTGGAAATGAGCACTGTGAAATCGACCGGAAGGCTTCCGCCCCCTTGTCCGCCGGCCAGCATGAGGTTTCGCAGGCCGTCCACCTCATAGGTCAGCGGATTGAATCGCGCCACCCATTGCAGCCAGACGGGCATGATGCTGGTTGGATAGATTGCGCTGCTGGCAAAGAAGAGCGGCATAGTAAGCACCTGCCCAATTCCCATGAAGCGCTCGCGCGTTTTCACGATGCAGGCCACGATCAACGAAAAGGTCGAGAAAAGCCCCGCGCCAAGAAGTACCAGAATGACGACGCCTGCAAGCGCCGGCAGGCTCCAGTTCACTTCGACGCCGAGCAAGAGAACCAGCGCATAGATGATGATTGCCTGCGTTAGTGCGCGCATGCCGGAGGAAAGGGCCTTGCCGAGAACGAGAGCGGTCCGTGGCGTTGGGCTGACGAGAAATTTGTGGACGATCCCGAGGTCGCGTTCCCAGATGACGGATATGCCGTTGAAGATCGCGATGAAGAGGACGCTCTGGGCGAGAATGCCGGGCGCGAGAAACGCGATATAGTCAACGCCGCCGGTGGGAATGGCGTGCGTGCCCGCGAAGACCTTTCCAAAAACGATCAACCATAGCGCCGGCTGGATTGCGCGGGTCAGCAATTCCGTCGGGTCGTGGCGAAGCTTGCGAACGTCCATTCCCGTGAGGGCGATGACCTTTTGGAGGTAGCTGAGAGGCGCGGCGAGGATGCCGGATTTTTCTTGAATGCTCATGGCCTTACCCGAGCCGTTCGGCGGTCTGGCGGGTGCCGGCGGTTGCGGCATAGCCGCCACCGGCTTCCGCGGCGTTGCCCGTAAGCCTGGTGAATAGATCGGTGAGACTGGCCGTTTCATCGCCTGTCGCAGCCCTCAGCTCGGCAATGGTCCCCGCTGCCGCAAGTTTTCCTTGTTGCATGATGGCGATACGGTCGCAGAGCTTCTCAGCTTCATCCATATAATGCGTCGTCAGGATGATCGTTGTTTTGAAGCTCTGGCGTAGACGGATGATATGTTCCCACACCGCCTCGCGCGCTACCGGATCGAGGCCGACAGTCGGCTCATCGAGAAACAGAACCTGAGGCCGGTGCAGCATGGATTGCGCGATCTCCAGCCGTCGGATCATGCCGCCCGAATAGGTCGCGACGAGCCGGTCCGCGGAGTCTCCAAGCCCCATGAATTCAAGCCCCTCACCCACGCGCGCTTTGCGGAGAGACGATGGAATATCGTAGAGCCGCGCGAAGATGTCGAGATTTTCACGGCCTGTGAGCTCGCCGTCGGCGGATAGTGCCTGTGGCACATAGCCGATCACCCGCCGGACTTTGGCCGCCTCGCCCTCGATGTCGAAGCCTGCCACCTGCGCGCTTCCCGAACTTGGCGGCAGCAGCGTCGTCAGCATTTTTATGAGCGTGCTTTTGCCGGCACCGTTGCGCCCGAGCAGTCCGAATATTTCCCCTGCCGCGACCGATAGCGTGACTCCATCGACCGCAGTCACCGGGCCAAATCGTCGACTCAAATTTTGCGTCGATAGGATCGGTGACACGCTAGTTTCTCTACTTTCTCTGCGGATTCAGTGAACGAGGAGAACCGGAATCGGCGGACCACCAAGCACATGGCGCGTGACGCCGCCGAAGACGAATTCGCTGAGGCGGCTATGCCCATAGGCGCCCATGACGAGAAGATCGGCCTTTGCTTCCTTGGCGCATTGCAGGATGGTGTCCTGCACCGGCCCGGCCGGATGCGCCATGTAGGAGATCTCCGCGTTGACACCATGCCAGCGCAGGCTTGTGGCAAGCGCTTCGGCGGAGTTTGCCGTCTCTTCTTCGTTCTCCGCGATGGCAACGATTGTGACCTTCGCGGCGCCGGCGAGGATTGGCATGGCGGCGCTCACTGCGCGCGCTGCTTCCGGCGCAGGCTTCCAGGCGACGACAACCGATTTGCCGATCTGCTTCGGCGCGCGCGGTCCGGCAAGCAGCAGCGGACGTCCGCCGTTGATGAGTATGGTTCCGGCAACCGTGCGGGCGAGTCCGCCAAGCGCGGTCACGTTTCCGAACACAGTTAGATCGTGGACGCGCGCCTCGGCGACGAGGATATCGGATTCGCGGCCCGAGACTTCACGCCACGCGGCCGTTGCGGCGGGTTCTCCGGTCGGCGCAGTGGCAAGCGGCAGCGCCTCGCGCTTGCAGAAAGCCTCGAAGGTCTTCTGCGCGCGTTCGGTCCGCTTCGCATCCTCCCGCTGCAGCACGTCGATGAGATCGCCCATCACCATCTGCGTTCCCATGCCCATACCCATGTCGTAGCCCGCAGCCTGAATGAGGATCTGCTGCGTGTCGGGCCGGACATGCACACATTCGAGATGGCCCTTGAAGTCGCGCGCGACGAGCATCGCCGTCTCAAGCGCGACAGGGTCGCTGGAAAAGCCCATTGTGGGCACAAGAATGGATTTGAACATGGCCTCGTCCTTCACATCACTCCATGGGGCTGGCTGACGACTGCCGCAGAGCCCACTAGCAAGTTGCGATCATTTTGCTGTGACCGGAGGGGGGCCGCCTTGATTGAAGTCAGAATCGCGGGGCTGCGTCATTCCGCGCCGCTATTCGGCGCCTTGTATCAGGGAACGAGAACCGCGGCGCCGGTGAGCCGGCCCGCGCGCAGATCGTCGAGTGCTTCATTGGCGCGTGCAAGCGGATAGGGAACAGTCCTGGTGTGAACGCCGACGGAGGGAGCGATGCGCAGAAAGTCTATCGCATCCTGCCGCGTAAGATTGGCGACGGAGAGAAGCTGCCGCTCCTCCCAGAGGATGCTGTAGGGGAAGCTCGGAATGTCGCTCATATGGATGCCTGCGCAGACGACGCGCCCACCCTTGGCGACGGCTCTCAGTGCGGCAGGTACCAGCGCGCCAACCGGCGCATAGATGATGGCGGCATCGAGCAACTCCGGCGGCATTTCGTCGGAACTGCCCGCCCAAGCCGCGCCGAGCGAGTGGGCGAAGTCCTGCGCAGTCTTGTCGCCGGGCGTCGTGAAGGCAAAGACCTTGCGCCCCTGAGCCTTGGCAACCTGAAGCACGATATGGCCCGCAGCCCCGAAGCCGTAAATGCCGAGGCGTTCGCCCTTGCCCGCGAGCACAAGCGAGCGCCAGCCAATGAGACCGGCGCAGAGAAGCGGCGCGATGGCGACGTCATCGCCGAGCCCGTCGAGCGGAAATGCATAGGCCGCGTCTGCCACCGCATGCGTCGCATAGCCGCCATTGCGGGTGTAGCCGGTGAACAACGGATGATCGCAGAGGTTTTCGCGAGCGGAGCGACAATAGGGACATGTCCCGCAGGTATGTCCGAGCCACGGAATGCCAACGCGCTGGCCGACGGTGAAACCTTTCACATCGGCGCCGATCTCGTCGACGATGCCGACGATCTCATGGCCTGGGATGATCGGCAGGGACGGGTTAGGCAATTCCCCGTCGACAACATGGAGATCGGTTCTGCAAACGCCACAGGCGAGAACGCGGACTCGAATTTCCCCACTCGCCGCATGGGGATCTGGCAATTCGCGCTCGACGAGCGGTGTACCGGGCTTTTCAAGCAGCATGGCGCGCATGGGGCCCTCGTGGTTCTTGCCGGTTCTTGCAAATCATCGTAGCAGAAGCGATGTGACGCCAACCGATTGTGGGTGAAATTCTCACTTTAATCGGTAAAATGACCGCCTGTCCCAAGATCTTGGCGCATGCAGGGCCGCAAAAGCTTCGAGCGTGGATGACGAAACTGCCTCCGGACGAGAATCACGACAAGGAAAGCCGGGCGCGCCTCGACGCGCTGCTTGCTACAGCCGTTGATGGCATCGTCATCATCGACAAGATGGGACTGATCCAGGTCTATAGCCCTGCCTGCGAAAAGCTCTTCGGTTATAGCGCCGACGAAGTGGTCGGCCGCAATGTGAAGATGCTCATGCCTGCGCCCTATCGTCAGGAGCATGATGGCTATATCGAGCATTATCGCGAGACGCGTGAGAAACGGATCATCGGCATTGGCCGTGAGGTCGTGGGCCAGCGCAAGGATGGCACGACCTTTCCGATGTATCTCTCTGTCGGCGAGGGCACATTCAACGGCGATAGCATGTTCGTCGGCATCATCCACGACATCACGCAGCGCCGCTATCAGGAACATGCGCTGCGCGAGCGCGAGGCGCGGCTGAGTTCGATTCTCGAAACCGTGCCCGACGCTATCGTCATTATCGACGAAGTGGGCCTGATCGAGTCCTTCAGTCCCGCTGCCGAACGCTTGTTCGGTTATGCCTTCGCCGATGTGCTCGGCAAGAACGTCAAACTTCTGATGCCCTCGCCTTATCGCGAGAGCCACGACAGCCATATGGAGCGCTATCGCAAGACGGGCGAGAAGCACATTATCGGCATTGGCAGGATCGTGGTCGGCCAGCGCCGCGACGGCACGACTTTTCCGATGGAGCTGGCGGTTGGCGAGATCAGCGTCGGTCAGCGCAGGCTTTTCACCGGCTTCATCCGCGATATTACCGAGCGTCAGGGCACTGAGCGCCGCTTGCAGGAATTGCAGTCGGAATTGCTGCATGTCTCACGCCTGAGCGCCATGGGCCAGATGGCTTCAGCGCTGGCGCATGAGCTCAATCAGCCGCTCTCGGCAATCATGAACTACGCCAAGGCGGCGCGGAGGACGATTGATGGCATCGACGATCCGCAGGTCGAGCGCGCGCGCGAATTGATCGACAAGGCCGGCGCCCAGACGAGTCGCGCGGGCCAGATCATCCGGCGCCTTCGCGAGTTCATTGAAAAGGGCAAGTCCAACCAGGCTTTCGAGAACCTGAACCGCGTCGTGGAAGAGGCGATCGCGCTGGCGCTGGTCGGTGTCGCGGAGACGAATGTCAAGGTTACGGTCGATCTCGAGGCGGGGCTGCCGCAGGTCTTGATCGACAAGATCCAGATCCAGCAGGTCGCGCTCAATCTCATCCGCAACAGCATTGAGGCGATGCAGGGTGGCGCGCTGCGCGACCTGACGATCTCCACCCGGCGCGAGAATGACGAATATGCGCTGGTCAGTGTGCGTGATACCGGGGCCGGTCTCGCCCCGGAAGTGGCGGCGAACCTGTTCCAGCCGTTCATGACCACCAAGGAGCAGGGCATGGGTATTGGCCTATCCATCTGCCGGTCGATCATTGAGGCGCATGGCGGGGAGCTCTGGGCGACGCCGAACGAGGATGCGGGCGTGACCTTCTCCTTCCGCATTCCTGTGACCGACAGGGAGGAAGTCGACGAAAATGGCTGAAGCTCCTGTCTTTGTGGTGGATGACGATGCCGATGTGCGCGATTCGCTGCGCGCGCTGCTCGAATCCGATGGCTTCCGGGTCGAGGATTTCGATTCGGCGGCCGGCTTTCTGGCTGCCCTGACGCCGGGCCGCGGCGTGTGCCTCGTCGCCGATGTCAGGATGCCGGACATGGACGGGCTAACGCTTCAGGAAGAGATCGGCAGGCGCGGTGTAACTCTTCCCGTCATCATCGTTACGGGCCATGCGGATGTGCCGCTGGCCGTTCGCGCCATGAAGGCAGGCGCCCTCGATTTCATCGAAAAGCCCTATGACGATGAGTTGATGCTTTCGAGTGTTCGCCGGGCGCGGGAGCAAAGCATCAGCCAGTTGGCCCAGTCATCGAGCACCCGGGAGGCCGAGGCCCGCGTTGCCGCGTTAACGCCGCGCGAGCGCGAGGTGCTGGAGCATCTGGTTGGCGGACAGCCTAACAAGGTCATTGCCCATGAATTGGGCATATCGCCACGGACGGTCGAGATCCACCGGGCCCATCTGATGGAAAAAATGCAGGCGCGCAGTCTGTCCGACCTGGTGCGAGTCGCGCTTACCGCTGGTGTTCAGGCGCCGGGGGCCTAGGGAAAACCCCTATATCGATATTCCCCAAGGCTCCTTATCTTATTTCTGTCATCCACCGAATTCCGTTCTGGAGGCGGCTGTGATTGCCAGTTCCGGGCGCGCGGTCTGTGTCGTCGACGACGACGAGGCTGTGCGCGATTCAATGCGCGTCCTGCTCGAGTCCCACGGTCTCACCGTGCGCGACTATTCGTCGGCGCGCGCCTTCCTTGCGGAGGTCCCCGGCGATGGCTGTCTGCTGCTCGACCTGCACATGCCGGAAATGAACGGCCTCGAGCTTCTGGAAAAGCTCAGGGCCGAGCGGGTCAACATCCCGACCATCATCATGACCGGGCGGAGCGATGCAGGCCTGCGCGCGAGGGCCCAGAGGGCCGGCGCCATCGCCTTCCTCGACAAGCCCGCCGATGAGGACAAGCTCATCGATTCGATCGAGCACGCGCTCGCTGCGCGAGAGGCCTGAAAGGCCTCGCATTTCCCGCACTGCGGCAATGTCGCGCAGCGGCGAAACACCCTACGTACATTTCCTGATTTCGCCTTAAAAAAGCCCACGGCATGTTCAATGCCACAGGCAACATGAAGGAGATCGTCAAATGGCGGTTTCAGGCGGGGCGGGCGGTCGTCTCTACGGAACAATGACAACGTCGTCTTATTTGACGGCGATCGCGCTGGTGGCGGGGGCGCTTTACAGCCTCGTCGTCGCGGCTAAGGCTTACGATGTACCCATGGCGATCCATGCGTGGATGTTCACGCTGGCTTTCGTCGCTGGTGTTCTGGCGATCGGAAATCGCCATTTCAACGCCCTGAAAAGGCTTCCCGGCGCGGATGACGGCCAGGGGTATAGCGATACGGTCATCAAATACGGCGTGATCGCGACGCTCTTCTGGGGTGTCGCCGGCATGCTTGCGGGTGTCTATATCGCCAGCGAGTTGGCGTTCCCGGCCCTTAATTTCGATTTTGCCTATATCAGCTTCGGCAGGCTTCGCCCGGTGCACACATCGGGCGTGATTTTCGCCATGGGCGGCAACGCGCTGATCGCGACCTCGTTCTACGTCGTGCAGCGGACCTGCCGCGCGCGCCTTGCGGGTAATATCGCTCCCTGGTTCGTCTTCTGGGGCTACAACCTCTTCATCGTCATCGCGGCGACGGGCTACCTTATGGGTGTGACCGAGGCTCGCGAATATGCCGAGCCCGAATGGTACGCGGACATCTGGCTGACAATCGTCTGGGTGACCTATCTCCTCGTCTTCGTCGGGACGCTGATGAAGCGCAAGGAGCCGCATATCTATGTGGCGAACTGGTTCTATCTGGCGTTCATCGTCACGATCGCGATGCTCCACCTCGGCAACAACCTGACGGTGCCGGTCTCGATCTTCTCGAGCAAGAGCTTCAGCGCCTTCTCGGGCGTGCAGGACGCGCTGATCCAGTGGTGGTATGGCCACAATGCGGTCGGCTTCTTCCTGACGGCGGGCTTCCTCGGCATGATGTACTACTTCGTGCCGAAGCGTGCGGGCCGTCCGGTCTATTCCTACAGGCTCTCGATCATCCACTTCTGGGCGCTGATCTTCCTCTACATCTGGGCGGGCCCTCATCATCTGCACTACACGGCCCTGCCTGACTGGGCGCAGACACTCGGCATGACCTTCTCGATCATGCTGTGGATGCCCAGCTGGGGCGGCATGATCAACGGCCTGATGACGCTTTCGGGCGCCTGGGACAAGCTCCGCACCGATCCGGTGATCCGCATGCTCGTCGTGTCGGTCGCCTTCTACGGCATGTCAACCTTCGAAGGTCCGCTCATGTCGATCAAGGCGGTGAACTCGCTCTCGCACTACACCGACTGGACCATCGGTCATGTGCATTCGGGCGCCATGGGCTGGGTCGGCTTCGTGACCTTCGGTGCTGTCTACTGCCTCGTTCCGTGGCTGTGGAAGCGCGAGCGGCTCTACTCGATCGCGCTGGTGAGCTGGCACTTCTGGATTTCGACCATGGGCATCGTCCTCTACATCACGTCGATGTGGGTGTCGGGTATCCTTCAGGGTCTGATGTGGCGTGCCTATGACGCGCAGGGCTTCCTCGAATATTCCTTCGTGGAGACCGTCGCGGCCATGCACCCCTTCTACGTCATCCGTGCTACGGGCGGTCTGCTCTACCTCACGGGTACGGTCATCATGGTCTACAACTGCTGGCGGACCATCAAGGGCGACGTGCGAGCTGGTGAACCGATCATCGCCAACGCACCTGCCAACGCCAACGGGCCCATCGGCGCGCTTGCGCAGCCGGCTGAGTGAGGGAGACGTAGATGTCCAGATTTTCGCATGAAGTCATCGAGAAGAACTCGATACTGCTTCTCCTCCTCTCGCTCATCGCGGTGTCGATCGGCGGTATCGTCGAGATCATTCCGACCTTCCTCATCAAGACTACGATTGAGGATGTGAAGGGTGTGCGGCCTTATAGCCCGCTTGAACTCGCCGGACGCAACATCTACATGCGCGAAGGCTGCTACCTCTGCCACAGCCAGATGATCCGTTCGCTCCGTTCTGAAGTGGAGCGCTACGGTCATTATTCGCTGGCAGCCGAAAGCATGTACGATCATCCCTTCCAGTGGGGATCGAAGCGCAACGGGCCGGATCTTGCCCGTATCGGCGGCAAATATTCGGACGAGTGGCATCGTCTGCATATGACCAATCCGCGCCAGGTCGTGCCGGAATCTGTGATGCCGGGTTATCCGTCCCTTGCGAAGACGCCGCTCGACTACACGCATATCGCCGACGATATGAAGGCGCTTCGCGTGACAGGTGTTCCCTATACGGATGAAGATATCGCCGATGCAAAGGCGGATCTCGAGGCGCAGGTCAATCCGGATGGCGACACCACTGGTATCGCCCAGCGGTATCCCAAGGCCGTCATCCGTAACTTCGACGGCGACCCGAAGACGATCACCGAGCTCGATGCGCTGGTGGCTTATCTCCAGATGCTTGGAACGCTGGTCGACTTCAATGCCTATGACAGCGCCAAGTTCGCCCAGTGAGCACAACCATGACACATCAGGAAATATCCGCTCTCGCTGGAACTTGGGGACTGGTGCTCTTCTGCGTCCTGTTCCTCATTGCCGTCGGCTATGCGCTTTGGCCGTCGAACAAGCAGACCTTTGAGCGTCTGGCACAGCTGCCGCTCAATGACGATCATGAAGGGGGCGAGCAATGAGCACGCAGAAACATAAGGACGAAGTCTCTGGCGTTGAAACGACCGGCCACGAATGGGACGGCATCAAGGAGTTGAACAATCCGCTGCCAAAGTGGTGGATCTACACTTTCTATGTCTGCATCCTCTGGTCGATCGC
This sequence comes from Parvibaculum sedimenti, assembly GCF_009184905.1. Taxonomy (GTDB): domain Bacteria; phylum Pseudomonadota; class Alphaproteobacteria; order Parvibaculales; family Parvibaculaceae; genus Parvibaculum; species Parvibaculum sedimenti. The sequence goes on along the minus strand of NZ_WESC01000004.1, from coordinate 253,536 downwards.
CTATTGGGTCGTGTTCCCGGCCTGGCCCTACTTCACGAGCGGCGGCTGGAAACACACGGCCGGTTCCTTCGGCTATACGCAGCGCGGCGAAGTTTCCGCCGAGCTGGAGAAGGTTGCCGAAGGCCGCGCCGTGTTCCTGAAGCAGATCGACGCGATGCCGATCGAGGACATCGCGAAGAACGACAGCCTCATGGAAGTAGCGCTTGCCGGTGGCAAGGCAACGTTCGCTGACAATTGTGCGCCGTGCCACGGCTCGGGCGCGGCGGGCGGCAACGGCTTCCCCAACCTGAATGACGACGACTGGCTCTGGGGCGGCAAGCTCGCCGACATCCAGACCACGGTGACGCACGGCATTCGCTGGGAAGCCGATGCCGACACGCGCCAGAACATGATGCCTCGTTTCCTTGACGATCAGATGCTGACGCGCGAGCAGATCAATGACGCCGCGGAATACGTCCTCTCATTGAGCAACAAGGCGGACGATGCCGAAGCTGCCAAGCGGGGCGCTGCGGTTTTCGAGGCGAATTGCACCTCCTGCCATGGAGCGGACGCCAAGGGCAATCAGGAGCTCGGAGCGCCGAACCTGACGGATGCGATCTGGCTCTATGGGGGCGACAAGGCCACCATCGTTACGACGGTCTCGCATGGTCGCGGCGGCGTGATGCCGGCTTGGGGAACCCGCCTCTCGGGTTCGACCATCAAAGAACTGGCCCTTTACGTCCATTCGCTGGGCGGAGGCAAATAACGGCGTGAGTTTTGCGCCGAAGGAGTGAGTGAGTTATGAGCGAACCCGCCGCGAATCTTGAAACCCTGGTGGCGGAGGCTGTTGGTGCAGCCTCCGCCGCTTCCTCTTCCGCGCTGAACGATGACAGCGCGGTCGCGGTCAATTCACAGCTGAACAGGCCTTTATACCAGAGCCGGATCAAGGTTCAGCCAAAGCTCGTCCATGGCACGTTCCGCCGCATCAAGTGGCTGGTCATGGCGCTCACGCTGTCCATCTACTATGTGACGCCGTTCATTCGCTGGAACCGCGGGCCGGGCATGCCCGACCAGGCGGTCCTGCTCGATTTTCCGGCGCGGCGCTTCTATTTCTTCTTTCTGGAAATCTGGCCGCAGGAATTCTACTACGTCACCGGTCTGCTGATCCTTGCTGCGCTCGGCCTCTTCCTCGCGACCAGCGTCGCCGGTCGTGTTTGGTGCGGCTATACCTGTCCGCAGACGGTCTGGACCGATCTCTTCGTCTTTGTCGAACGCCTCTTCGAGGGTGATCGCTCCGCGCGCATCAGGCTCGACAAGGAAGGCTGGAGCCTGAGCAAGCTTGCGCGCAAGGCGGGCAAGCATGTGGTCTGGCTCCTCATCGCGATCCTCACCGGCGGTGCCTGGGTCTTCTATTTTGCCGATGCGCCTACGCTGGCCACGCAGATGGTCACGTTTTCCGCACCGATAACGGCCTATATCTTCGTCGGCCTCTTTACCGCGACGACCTACACGCTGGGTGGCATTGCCCGTGAGCAGGTCTGCATCTATATGTGCCCCTGGCCGCGCATTCAGGGCGCGATGTTCGACGAGGAATCGCTCCTTGTGAGCTACAAGGACGACCGTGGCGAGAAGCGTGGGCCGCACAAGAAGGGCTCGAGCTGGGAAGGCCGCGGCGATTGCATCGATTGCGGCCAGTGCGTGGCTGCCTGCCCGATGGGCATCGATATTCGCGACGGCATGCAGCTCGAATGCATCCAGTGCGCGCTCTGCATCGACGCTTGCGATGAGATCATGGACAAGGTGGGCCGCCCGCGCGGTCTCATCGGCTATGACACGCTGAACAATCGGGAACGCCGCAAGGCCGGCGAGCCGCTGCGTTTCCGCATCATTCGCCCGCGTACCATTGTTTATGCGGTAGCTCTGCTGGTCGTTTCGGCCGCCATGCTCATAGCGCTTGCCAATCGTCAGACCTTGCAGCTCAACGTGCTTCGAGATCGAAATCCGCTCTTCGTCACCTTGTCGGATGGAAGTATCCGGAACGGCTACGGCATCAAGATCATCAACAAGGATACTGCGGCGCATGTCTTTCATGTTGCGATCCAGGGTCCGGAAGGTGCGAGCCTTGCCGGGATCTCCGCTGAAGAAGCGAACCCGACAGAGGTTGAGATCGGCCCCGACGCGCTCAAGAATGTGCGCTTCTATGTAAGCCTGCCGAAGGACCGCCTCTCCGCTCTCGATGGCGGCTTGGCGAAGCTCAGCTTCGTCGTGACAGATGAGACCGGACGGCGCACCGTTAGCGAGACGACTTTCAGAGGACCGGCCCAATGAGCATCGAGGATACGGACTATCGCCCGACAGAGCGCTTCGGCAAGCTTACCGGCCGTCACGTACTGATCATCATGATCCTCAGCTTCGGCGTGATCTTTGCGGTCAACGGCATCTTTATCTATGAAGCCCTGTCGACTTTTGATGGCATTGAGGCCGACGACGCCTATCAGCGCGGTCGTGCCTACAACAAGGATCTCGCCGCCATGGAGGCGCAGAAGGCGCTGGGTTGGAAGGCGGAACTCTCAGACCCCGTGAGTGCGGCTGGCGGCGTCACGCATCTCGCCGTGCGCTTCACCGACAAGACGGGCGCGCCGCTCATCGGCCTCAAGGTGAATGCGACCTTCTTCCGCCCGGTCATGGTGGGTGTCGACCAGACGGCAGTCATGCGCGAAACGGCACCTGGCCGTTACGAGGCTGATTTCAAGCTCGACTATGATGGCAACTGGATCGTTCGCCTCGCCGCGCTTGGCGCCAGCAACGAGAAGTTTGCCCAGGAAACACGCGCCTTTATCAAGCCGGCTCGTTAAACGCCGCAGAGTCGGAGGCCTGGATGAGCGACGCTGCAAGAGAGACAGTCGGAGAGACGGCCACGCCGTTGACCTCGCGCGCCGATCCTGGTCTTTTCGTTCGCGTCGACGAAGGTAGCCGGGAGGCCAAGCTCGATCTCGTCGTTCAGTCCATGCATTGCGCGGGGTGCATGCGCCGCATCGAGCGGGCGCTGGGCGAGCTCGATGGCGTTTCCTTCGCGCGTGCCAATCTTTCGACGAAGCGCGTCGGGGTGAGGTGGGATCCTTCCCGCCTGAAGCCCGCTGCCATCGTCGAAAAGCTTGCCTCCATTGGCTTCGAGGCCGTGCCCTTCGATCCCAAGCTCATCGGCGCGCTCGATGAAAATGAAGGCCGCAAGCTGCTGCGCGCCATGGGTGTCGCGGGTTTTGCGGCGGCCAATGTGATGCTGCTCTCGGTATCCGTCTGGGCCGGCCTTGTCAGCGACATGGAGCCGGAGACGCGGGCGCTCTTCTACTGGATATCCGCGCTCATTGCTTTGCCGACCATAGTCTATTCCGGGCAGCCCTTCTTTCGCTCCGCCTTTGCAGCCCTGCGCAATCGGCAGATGAACATGGACGTGCCGATTTCGCTCGCGGTGACGCTGGCGACCAGCATGAGCCTGGTGCAGACGATCGCGAATGCCGAGCACGTCTATTTCGATGCAAGCATCACGCTTCTTTTTTTCCTGTTGATCGGACGCTATCTCGACGTTCAGGCACGCAACCGCGCCTGCGAGGCTGCGCAGAACCTGCTCGGGCTCCGGGCTGTCGCGGCGACGGTGATGGAGGCCGACGGGTCGCAGCGCTCCGTTCCCGTCGAAGCGCTTGAGCCGGGCATGCTGGTCGCCGTCGCGGCGGGTGCCCGCGTGCCTGCCGATGGTGTCGTCGCCTCCGGTATCAGCGACGTCGATACGAGCCTCGTCACAGGCGAGAGCCTGCCGGAAGTGGTCCGCCCCGGCGCACATGTTTTTGCTGGCACCATGAACATCACCGCGCCCATGCAGGTCACTGTGACAGCGCGCGATGACCAATCTCTGCTTGCCGAGATTGTGCGGCTCATGGAGGCTGCCGAGCAGGGCCGCTCCGCCTATGTACGCATCGCCGATCGCGCAGCCCGTATTTACGCACCATCCGTTCATATCCTGGCGCTTGCCACCGTGCTCTTCTGGCTTGCCATGGGGGCGGGCTTCGTCACCGCGCTCACCAATGCGATTGCGGTTCTGATCGTGACCTGCCCTTGCGCGCTGGGGCTCGCGGTGCCCGTGGTGCAGGTCGTCGCGACCGGCAGGCTGCTCAAGCATGGCATTTTGCTCAAGGCTCCGGACGGGCTCGAACGTCTGGCGGAAGTGGACACGATCGTCTTCGACAAGACCGGCACATTGACTGTCGGTCGTCCCCGTCTCGTCGACAGCGTGGTGTCTGCTACCGATCTTGCGGTCGGAGCGGCACTGGCGCGCTCCAGCCGCCATCCCCTCTCGCGCGCGCTCGTCGAAAGTGCAGGCACGAAGCCGCTCCCCGTTCTCACCGATATTCGTGAGGAGCCGGGGCAGGGTCTCGAAGGCCGGCTGGGCGAGGAAGTGGTGCGTCTCGGCAGCCGCGAATGGGTCGGCGCGCCGGACTTTGACGGCAATGCGCATGGCGGCCCGGAACTTTGGCTGCGCCGTGGGATCGCGCGGCCCTGCTGCTTCCGCTTCATGGATCAGCTTCGCCCCGACGCAATCGAAACTGTTCGCGCGCTCAAGGTGCTCGGTTTCTCCATCGAGCTTCTATCGGGCGATCGCGAGCCTGCCGCTCGCGCCGCGGCAGAAGCGCTCGGCATTTCCGTCTGGCGTGCAGGCGCCCGGCCCGATGCAAAGATCGCGCGGCTGAAGGAACTCGCGAGCGAGGGCCGCAAGGTGCTGATGGTCGGCGACGGTCTCAACGATGCGCCTGCCCTCCGCGTGGCGCACGTCTCCATGTCGCCCGCGGACGCCTCGGATATCAGCCAGACGGCGGCAGATTTCATCTTCCAGGGTGCGAAGCTCGGGGCAGTGATCGAGGCGGTCGAGGTGGCAAAAAAATCGCGGCGGCTGGTTTTCGAGAACTTCGGGCTTGCGCTCGCTTATAATGCCGTCGCGATCCCGCTCGCTTTCGCGGGCTTTGTGACGCCGCTGATCGCTGCGGTGGCGATGTCGACCTCGTCTATTACGGTCACACTGAATTCATTGCGCCTCGGGCGGGTTCGGAAGGCAGACTAATGGATATCCTTGTCTATCTGATGCCCGCGGCGCTGCTTCTTGGCTTTCTTGGCCTGCTCGGCTTTCTCTGGTCGCTCAAGTCGCGGCAGTATGATGATCTCGACGGTGCCGCCGAGCGCATCCTTTATGATGACGAGGATTTACCACGACGCTGACGTGGAAATAGGCGCCTCTGCACCCTCCGCCGCCTGACACCGCGCGCGGGACCCTCCATTCTCCGTCCGTAGCCACCCCAACAGCCGCCTGCCGAGGCGGCCGGCGACTTTCCGCATTGACGAGGTCAATGAAGGAGGGCGAAATGCTGCGCCGGGTTTTCCTGCTCATGTTGCGGGCGCGGCCAACGAAAATAAAAGGGGGCGTCCGGCGATCGGGCGCATCAGGAGGATGCGGCAGGTGGATATTGATCCGCGCCGGGAATGTCTAACAATTGTTCGGAGTGTCCCATGACGACTGGAAGTATGGCGCGCAATGCGGGTGAGGCCTGCTTTGGTTCGCGGCTGCGGGCGCTGACGCTGATGTCGGCGGGTGCGCTGGTGGCGCTGAGCCTCGCGCTGTCGACACCGTTGCGCGCCGAAACGGAAGCTCCGGCCGCCCCCGCCGCCGCGGCGGGAACACAAGCGCCAGCGGCGCCTGCCACGACTGATGCGACAACACCCGCTGCCGTGCCCGGCGCGGAAAGCCCGCTTGCCGAGACGGCGGCGGAGCCGGCTGCCAATCCCTATGGTCTGGCCGCGCTCTGGGCGCAGGGCGACCTCGTGGCGAAAGTCACGCTGCTCATCCTCGCGCTGATGTCGATGGGTAGCTGGTACATCCTCTTCACCAAGCTCTGGGAACAGCGCGGCCTTTTCGCTCAGGCTCGCGCGGCCCAGAAGAGCTTTGCCAGGTCTTCAAGCCTCAAGGAGGCGACGGACACGCTCGCGAAGAATTCGGCTTTCCGCGCCGTTGCGGAACAGGGCATCGCGGCGTCGGAGCAGCATGGCCGTGGCCTGGCGGCGCAGGTGACGCTGATCGACTGGACGACCGCAGCGCTCAACCGCGGCATCGATGGCGTTGCATCCGGGCTGCAGGGCGGTCTCGCCTTCCTCGCGACTGTTGGTTCGACGGCGCCCTTCATCGGTCTTTTCGGCACGGTCTGGGGCATTTATCACGCCCTGATCCAGATCGGCCTCGCGGGCCAGGCCTCGATCGACAAGGTTGCAGGGCCCGTTGGCGAAGCGCTGATCATGACGGCCATCGGCCTCGCCGTCGCCGTGCCGGCAGTGCTTGGCTACAACTGGCTCATCCGCCGCAACAAGGCCGCGCTCGATCAGGTGCGGCGCTTCGCGGCGGAAGTCGAGACGCGCCTGTTGACGAAGGGCTGAGAAGGCGACGCGAAGGCGGTTCGGTTGACGTTCGGGGAATGACGGCATGGCGATGAATATTGGCAGCAGCGGAGACGAGGACGACGTCATCTCCGCGATCAACACGACGCCGCTGGTGGACGTGATGCTGGTGCTGCTCATCATCTTCCTGATCACCATTCCGGTGGCGATCCAGACCGTGCCGGTCGACCTGCCCAAGGCTTCGAACGTGGCGACGCAGACCAAGCCCGAGAACATCGTCGTGGCGGTGGATCGCGAGGGCGCGGTGTACTGGGGCAGCGTCAAAATGGCCGACAACGCGGCGCTGTTGGCGAAGATCAAGGAAGCGGCGGCGAAGCAGCCGCAGCCCGAGATTCATGTGCGCGGCGACAAGGAAGTGCGCTTCGAGTTCATCGGCAAGGTGATCGTCGATTGCCAGCGCGGCGGCATCGAGAAGGTCGCATTCATCACCGAGCCCGATCGCGGCGTGGCACAGTAATGTTGGCTCCGGGGGAGATACGAGCATGGCGATGAACATCGGAGGCGGCAAGGACGACGAGCCGATGATGGAGATCAACACGACACCGTTGATCGACGTGATGCTCGTGCTTCTGGTGATGCTCATCATCACCATTCCGATTCAGACCCATGCCGTGAAGCTCGACATGCCGCGCAACGTGCAGACGCCGCAGCGGGAGCCGAAGGTGGTCGATCTCGAACTCGATTTCGACGGCACCGTTTTCTGGAACGGCGTCGCGGTGCCCGATACGGCAAAGCTCGACGAATATCTCAAATCGGCGGCAGCAGAGACGCCCCAACCCGAAATCCATCTCAAGCCCAACCGACTGGTCAAATACGACTATGTGGCACGGGTGCTGGCCGCCGCGCAGAGGCTCGGCGTCACCCGCATCGGCTTCGTCGGCAACGAACAATATATGGACTGACCGGCGCCAGTCGCCGAGGGGATGCTCCGATGCGGCGTTTCAGCCCAAGCGAAGCCTTGTTCATTGAAACATCACGGGTAGGATGTGAAATGGGGGGAGTTTCGCGCCGGATGTTCCGGCGCCAATGCCGGAGGCTCCATGGCGCAAGGCCCGAAACAACCAGCCCGTAAACGCCCCGCGCTCAAGGCGTCGAAGCGCAATCCGCGAAAACTCATTGATGACGTGCCGCCTGCCGCACCCGCTGCATCGCGCCGTTCTGCGCCCGATCCGCTGGCCCTGCATCATCACAATTGGTCGAGCCTCGATCGGCTCCTGCGCGCGACCGTCGCGCAGTCGTCGCTTGGCATTTCGCCCGCCAGCGCCGGCCTCGCCGCGCTCGACTGGGCGCTGCATCTGGCAAGCTCGCCCGGCAAGCAGCAGGAACTGGCGACCAAGGCCGTGACGAAGACCGCGCGGCTTGCGACCCACGCCATGCAGAGCCTGAGCGGCAAGAAGATGGATGCCTGCATCGAGCCCCTGCCGCAGGACCATCGCTTCGACGATCCGGCGTGGCGCAAGCCGCCCTTCGACTGCTTCTATCAGGGGTTTCTGCTGACGCAGCAATGGTGGCATGTCGCGACGACCGAGGTGCGCGGCGTCGACCGCCATCATGAGAATGTCGTTTCCTTCATGGCGCGCCAGGCGCTCGACATGATGTCGCCATCGAACAACATCCTCACCAATCCGGTGGTGCTGAGAAAGACGCTGGAGACAGGCGGGCAGAATCTGCTGCAAGGCGCGATGAACATGGCGGACGACCTGCAGCGTGGGCTCAGGGGGCAGGGGCCTGCGGGCGCCGAGGCTTTCCGTCCGGGCGAGGCGGTGGCGGTGACGCCGGGCGAAGTCATCTTCCGCAATCGGCTGATCGAACTCATCCAGTACAAGCCGACCACCGAAACGGTGAGCGCAGAGCCGATCCTTATCGTGCCGGCATGGATCATGAAGTACTACATTCTCGATCTGTCGCCGCAGAACTCGCTGGTCAAATATCTCGTCGATCGCGGCCACACCGTCTTCATGATCTCGTGGAAGAACCCCGACGCCGAGGATCGTGATCTCGGCATGGACGACTATCTGAAACTTGGTATTCTCGACGCGATTGATGCCGTTCGCGCCGTGGTGCCTGACCGCCAGATCAATGCCGCAGGTTACTGCCTCGGCGGCACGCTGCTCTCGATCGCCGCCGCATGGTTGGCGCGGGACGGCGACGGCCCGCTCAACAGCGTTACGCTCCTTGCGGCGCAGACCGATTTCACGGAAGCGGGCGAGCTGCTTCTCTTCGTCGATGAGAGCCAGCTTGCGCTTCTCGAAGACCTCATGTGGGACAAGGGCTTCCTCGATACGAAGCAGATGGCGGGCGCTTTCCAGATGCTGCGCTCGCGCGATCTCGTCTGGTCGCGCGCGGTGCAGGAATATCTGCTTGGCGAGCGCGAACCCATGAACGATCTGATGGCATGGAACGCGGACGCGACGCGAATGCCCTATCGCATGCATAGCGAATATCTGCGGCACCTTTTCCTCGACAACGAACTTTTCGAGGGGCGCTTTGCGGCGCTCGGTGCGCCGGTGGCGCTGACGGATATTCGTGCGCCGTTCTTCGCCGTTGCGACAGAGACGGACCATGTCGCGCCCTGGCGGTCCGTCTACAAGATCAACCTCATCGCGGACACGGATGTGACCTTTGTGCTCACGAGCGGCGGCCACAATGCGGGTATCGTCAGCGAGCCCGGCCACCCGCATCGGCACTACCGCCTTGCGCATCGAAACGCGACGGACAAGCATGTCGACTCCGAGCGCTGGGTCGAGGTGACGCCGACAAGCGAGGGTTCGTGGTGGCCCGCTTGGGTGGACTGGCTCGATACGCATGGCGGTGACAAGGTCGCGCCGCCCGCCATGGGCGCTGCCGATTATCCGCCGCTTGAGCCGGCGCCGGGCCGTTACGTGAAGCAGCCCTGAACGCATTTCGCCGAAAATGTGAGGTTCAGAGCGGCGTTTTTCGCGCAATAAGTATTACGTTTTGGGCGACCCTCGTTCTACTCTCCCGGCAAGAGCCGTAAAGGTACCGGAACATGAGGGAGAGACGATGAACAAGCCGCAAGCGAACGCACCCAAGGAAGCGAGCGAGGCCACCTGCCGGGCGCATGGATACCTGCATGGCCAATTGCCGAAGGAAACGGGCGAAGATTTCGAGCTCGCGCGGCGCGGCTTCATTGCCACGATCCCCGATGCGAAATCGCTGAACGAAGCGGGCTTTCCCGTCTGGGACATGTCAGCCTTTTCCTTCATTGAGGAAGGTAGCCCGGCGCCCGCGACCGTCAATCCGAGCCTCTGGCGGCAGGCACAGCTCAATTCGATCCACGGCCTCTTCAAGGTCTCCGAGAGCATCTATCAGGTCCGCAACTTCGACCTCTCGAACATCACCTTCATTGAAGGCAAGACGGGCATCATCGTCATCGATCCGCTGATCTCGTCTGAAACGGCGCGGACGTCGCTCGCGCTCTATCGCGAGCACAGGGGGCAACGGCCCGTCGTTGCGGTCATCTACACCCATTCCCATGTCGATCATTATGGCGGCGTCAAGGGCGTTCTGAGCGATGAGGATATCGCGCGGGGCGACATTCGCATCATTGCGCCGGAAGGCTTCCTCGAAGAGGCGGTGAGCGAGAATGTGCTCGCGGGCAATGCGATGGGCCGCCGCGCGACCTATATGTATGGCGCGCTGCTGCCGCGCGGGCCGAAGGGCCATGTCGATGCGGGCCTTGGCAAGACTGTATCTCTCGGTCAGGTGAGCCTCGTGCCGCCGAATGAAATCATCACCCACACCGGCGAGACGCTCAATGTCGATGGCGTCGAGATCGTTTTCCAGCTGACGCCCGATAGCGAAGCACCTGCGGAAATGAACTTCTTCTTTCCGCAGATGAAGGCGCTCTGCATGGCGGAGAACTGCTCCTGCCACATGCATAATCTCTATACGCCGCGCGGTGCCCAGGTGCGCGACGCGAAGTCGTGGAGCCATTATATCGACGAGGCGATCGACATTTTCGGCGGCAAGACCGAAGTGCTTTTCGCCAGCCATCACTGGCCGCGCTGGGGCCGCGATGTCGCCATCGCCTTCCTCGAAAAGCAGCGCGACATGTACAAATATGTGCATGACCAGACGCTGCGCCTCGCGAACCACGGGCTGACGCCCATTGAAATCGCGGAAGAGATCGCGCTGCCGCCGACGCTCGCCTCCGAATGGTATACGCGGGGCTATTACGGCACGCTCAATCACAATGCGAAGGCTGTCTATCAGCGCTATCTCGGCTGGTTCGATGGCAACCCGGCGCATCTCCATCCGCTGCCGCCCGTCGATGCCGCGAAGCGCTATGTCGAGTTCATGGGGGGCCCGGCCGCCGTGCTGCGGAAGGCACGTGAATGTTTCGACAAGGGCGAATATCGCTGGGTGGCGGAAGTCGTGAACCATCTCGTCTTCTCGGACCCCGCCAACGCGGACGCGCGGCACCTGCAGGCCGATGCGCTGGAACAGCTTGGTTATCAGGCGGAATCGGGGCCGTGGCGCGCCTTCTATCTCACGGCCGCGATGGAACTTCGCAATCCGCGTCCGGCCTCGCCCACGCCGCGCCCCGGTGCTGCCGGACAGGTACGGACTTTGCCGGTCGAGCGGATTCTTGACTCGCTTTCCGTGCGTCTCAACGGGCCAAAGGCGGGCGCGCGCCACTTCGCCTTCAATCTCGGCTTCACCGATACAGGCGAGACATTTCTTCTCAGCGTCGAAAACGGCGTGCTTCACCATCGCCGTGACCGCATCGATCCGAAGGCCGATGCGAGCATCAAGCTCACGCGGATGGGGCTCGCCGACATCGTGCTGCGCGAAAAGACGCTCGCCGATCTTGTCGCGGCCAATACCGCTTCGGTCGAAGGCAATGGCAAGGCATTCGACGATCTCGTCGAACTCCTCGATGTCTTCGACTTCTGGTTCGAAATCGTAATGCCGTGAGGCGAGGGAGCACAAAATGAAGAACGACATCAACCGCCAGTTCAGGTTGAAGGCGCGGCCACAGGGGCGCATCAGGAAATCCGATTTCGATCTGGTCGAAGCGCCGATCCCGGAGCCTGGCCCCGGCCAGGCGCTGGTGCGCAATGTCTATCTGAGCCTCGATCCGACGAACCGCATCTGGATGAGTGACATGGACCAGTACATGCCGCCCGTCGAGCTTGGCGCGGTCATGCGCGGCGGTGGTATCGGTATCGTCGTGAAGTCGAATTCATCCGCCTACAAGGTCGGCGATCAGGTGACGGGCCTCGTCGGTTGGCAGGACTACACCATCGCAGGTGAGACGGTCGAGACGGGTATGGGTGTGATTCCCAAGGGCCTGCCCGTGCCGCTCACCGCCATGATGGGCGCTTGCGGCATTACGGGCCTCACCGCCTATTTCGGATTGCTCGAACTCGGCCAGCCAAAGGCCGGCGAAACCGTTGTCGTTTCCGCGGCCGCCGGCGCGGTCGGTTCCGTCGTCGGTCAGATCGCGAAGATCAAGGGCTGCCGCGCAGTCGGTATTGCGGGCGGCAAGGAAAAATGCCGTCACCTCGTCGAGGATCTCGGGTTCGATGCGGCGGTCGACTACAAGGCGGCGGACTGGAAAGAGCGTCTCGTAGAGGCGACCCCTGATGGCATCGATGTCAATTTCGAGAATGTCGGCGGCGAGATCATGGAAGCCGTGATGGCGCGCATGAACCTTTTCAGTCGCATGCCGCTTTGCGGAATGATCTCTGGCTACAATACCGACCAGCCGATGCGCGCCGACTTCTCGCCGATCCTCATGCGGCGCATCACGGTGCGCGGCTTCATCGTCATCGACTTCATGTCGAAATATGCCGAAGGCTCCATGCAACTCGCGCAATGGGTGGCTGAAGGCAAGATCAAGCATCGCGAAACTATCGTCGATGGGCTCGAGGAGGCGCCGGTCGCGGTCAACAAGCTTTTTGACGGCGAGAATATCGGCAAGCTCATCGTGAAGATCGTCGATCCGGCGAACGTCTGAGCAAGGCAAAAGCGGGGCTGGCCTAGAAGGCCTGCCCCGTCACGTCGCGGCCTTCGGGCACGATGTAGATCACCTTTCCGCTCTCATCCTTCACGGGCACGAGCGAAAGGTCGATCTTGTGAACTTCGTCGCCTTTCTTGATTTCCGCGGTGTAGCGCACGGTCTCGCCTTTTGCGGCGGCGGCAATCGCGGCCTTGAGGCGCTGACGGGCGAAATCGTCCGTGGCGAATTCGCCGCCCGCCCAGGGCAGTTCCCAGAGCGGCAGGCCTTCAAGGCTCGAAATGCCTTCCGTGAGCGCGCGGCCTGCGCGGTTGATTTCCAGCACCGTGCCATCCGGGCTCAAGAGGCCGATGGCCTCGAAAGCGTGATCGAAAACCGCGCGGAAGCGGCGTTCACTTTCCCGGAGGCGAGCCTGAGCGGCCTTGCGCTCGGTGATGTCGCGCAGATGCGCCGTATAGGTGATGTGTCCGCCGACGGAAACCTTGGTGATCGTCGCCTCGAGCGGGAACTCCTCGCCATTCTTGCGAAGGCCCACGACCTCGCCGCGCTGGCTCATAAGCTGCGACGCGATCTTGCCCGTGCCGAAGCCGCGCACCTGATCGCCATGATGTGCGCGGTAGCGTTCAGGCAGAAGCATGTCGAGCGGCTTTCCCAGAACTTCTTCCGCGCGGTAGCGGAAGATTTCCTCGGCCTTGAGATTGAAGAATGTGATTTTTTGATCTTCATCGGCGGAGACAATGCCATCCTCCGCGATCATCAGGATGCGTGATGCCTTGAGATGCGCCTCCTTGAAGGCGGCCTGTTCCTCACGCCGCGCCGTGTTGTCGCGCACGGTGATGAGGAAGCGTCGTTCGCCATTAAGCACCGTTTCCGAGACACGGACATCGACGGGCATCTCGTGACCCGCCTTCGTGGTGCCGATGAGATCGAGGAAACGCGACTGCGTGTGTTCCGGCTCCGCCGCCCACCTCGTGAGCCATTTCAGCGGATCGGCATGGCGGCGCGAATTGCGCGGCACAAGCATGGTGACGTTGTTGCCGACGACCTCGGAGGCGGCAAAGCCGAAAAGCTTTTCGGCGGCGGGATTGAAATAGGTAATCAGCCCCTCCGGCGTCGACACGACTACCGCTTCCGGCAAGCCCTCCACAATGGCGCGGAAGCTTTCGCCCGTCTTTGCGTCGCCGATTTCGCTGCTGCTCGTCATCTTTGTCGTCCCGTCGAAAAAGTCCCGCCCCGGCATCGTGCCGGGGCGGGCCGCATGTCGCTTACTCGGCGGCGGCACTTTCGCCGGTCGGGTGGCCGCCTTCCATGGCGTTGAGAACGCGCGGATCGTCGAACACCGGAATGCCGGCTTCCTCGTACTTCTTCAGTACGGTCGGCGTGAGCAGGCCGACGCGGGCGATGGCGGGCATCATCAGATCTTTCAGCGCGTGGACCTGCCCCGGAGGCAGCGTCTGGGCGATGCCTTCGTCGGCCGCTTCCGCGAGGCCCTTGAAGAAGTCATCGGCGTCGATGCCGCTATTCTGCAGCACCTCCATGAAACCCGGATCGACCTTGTTGGCGATCGTGCCCGCCGTCTGCGCCTGAACGAGGATATTGACCGCGTTGAAGGCAAATTCGGCGAGATCTTCCACATCGTCGGGATGCAGTGTCTTGATGACCGGCCCGAGGAAGACGTGACCGAAGGAGACGTGCCGCGACTCGTCGCGCATCACGTTGAAGGTGAGCTGCTTCAGCAGCGGGCAGGTCGTGGAGCGGTACATGTTGTTGAAGGCGCCGAGAGCGAGGCCTTCGACGATCATGTTCATGCCGATCATGACCTTCTCATAGCGATCCGACTGAAGCGTCGCATCGATGAGCGCCTTGAGCCAGGGCGACATGGGATAGACCATGGCGATCTTGTCGCAATATTTCGAATAAACCTCGACATGGCGCGCTTCGTCCATGGTCTGGGTTGCGGCATAGAGCTTGGCGCCGGAGTCGGGCACCGAATGGGTGACGCAGGCCGCCGTCATCAACGCGCCCTGTTCGCCATGCAGGAATTGCGAGAGCAGCTGCGCCGTCGAATGAGCGGTGAAGGTTTCCTGCTGCGACTTCGACAGCTTCTTGAAGAAAGACATCTTGTGGTAGATGTCCTGCTCGTTGTTGATGAGCGGCTTCGAGGGATCGACCGGTGTGTCCCAGGGCAGGAGGTCGTCGGAATCCCACTGGTTCTGCTTCGCGCGCTTGTAGAGATCGGCGACCTTTTCCTCGCCGAACTCGTAAGCGAAGTGCCATGCGATATCCATCGGGTGACGATAGATGTCGTCCGGCGTCATGCTGACTTTCCAATCGCCCTTCTGGACGATTTTTGCCTCTGCCTTAGCGTTCATAGACCTTCCTCCGTCATGGGGCCGCTTGTTGTTCTTGTCGGCGGCCGGTGAAGCTCTGCGGGCGCGAGCGTCCGCTATCTCACGTCAACGTCAGTACTGGCGGGCGGGCGTGCGAACGACGAGACCGTCGATCGTTTCGTCCACCTTGATCTGGCAGGAAAGGCGGCTGTTCTCCTTGACGTCGAAGGCGAAGTCGAGCATGTCGCGCTCGAGGTCTTCCATCGGTGCGAGCTTCTCCATCCAGCCATTCTCGACATAGACGTGGCAGGTGGCGCAGGCGCAGGCCCCGCCGCAATCCCCGTCAATGCCCGGAATGGTGTAGCGGATGGCGCCTTCCATCACGGAGAGGCCATTGGGAACATCGACCTGATGCTCGGTCCCGTCGCATTCGATGTATTTAATCTTCGCCATCGCGACTTCACTTCCCGCGGTTTCCTGTTGCCTGGCGGTTGGCCGTTCGAGCGGCTTGTTCTCACGCAGGCAATACCCATAGGAGAAATGTGATCTATGACGCGAAAGTTGACGCTGCGTCACAATGTCCGCAAGCCCAGTGACGGGTGCGACAGATAGTCCAGCCAAACGGGACGGCGGAGGCTGCGATTCGTTATCATCCGTAAGCGGATAGTGTCGTTCCCTGGGGTGCAACTGAACGAATGCAACCGTGATGCAAATGCAACTATGCGAGACGGCGGCGCATTCCTATATTGAGGCCGCAAACGGTCCTGAAAAAAGGTGCTGAGATCATGAAGAATCGAATCGCGAGGCCTCTGTTGGCCCTGGGCGTGGCGAGTTTTGCCACGGTTTTGGCGGTTTCGTCGGCATTCGCACAGGACACCGCTCCGTCGGAGTCGGCGGGGCAGGCAGGTCACAAGGTCTATGAACTCAAGGACGAGGCCGATTCTCCGCCCGTGAACAACCGTTCGGATCAGGATCCCCGTTACGACACGAAGGCCCAGCACGACGCCGAGATGTATGCCGACCAGTACAAGATGAGGCGTCAGGAAGAAGAAGCCCGGCGGCAGAAGCTGCTAAACAGCGGCAACAAGATCGCACCCGGCGGCCAGCGCGGTAGCGTGGACGACGGTTTCCCGCCCCGTTCGTCCTACTGAGACTTTCTAATAGTCCCACTTCCAGTTGACGCCGACGTCTCCGCCGGTGCTCTGCCCTATGCGTGTGTCGACGGTGATCTGCGGCGTCACCTCGATCTGGACCTTCACGGAGCTGTCGCTCGACAGAGCGCCCTGTTCCACGCCGACGTAAATGCCTTTCTGGATATATTTGCCCGCGGCGACTGTGGTCGCACCCGACTCGGCCTGATCGATTCTGAGCACGTCGAGGCCGAGCGTATTCTGCACGGAACCGAGAATGCCTGCGCCGCTTAGCCCACCCTTGCCGGAGAGTTGGGCGAGTGTATTGGCAAGCTGCACCGCCTCCATGGCGGAGAGTTCGCCCGCCCCCTTGTTGAAAAGGATGCGCGAGAGGATTTCGTCGCGCGGGAGTTCGGGATCGGAGGTGAGTGTCACCTGCGGCGCGGAACTGCGACCGGTGACGGCGACATACGCGGTGAGGTCCGTGCGCTTGTAGGTGAGCGTAGTGTCAATGTCGGGATCGATGGGGGGCCGGTCGAGGAAATGGACGGCACCCTTGGTCAGGGTGAAGGTCTTGCCGGCGAAATCGAGTGTGCCGCGCCGGCTTGTCAGTGCGCCGTCGATGCGCGGATCCATCGCCGTTCCGTCGATCCTGAGGTCACCGTCCCACAGCGAGTCGAGTCCGCGTCCGCTGACCTTGAGCGGCTCGCCGAAGCCAAGTGCGACATCGAGGTCGATGGGCACCGGCGTCGACCGGCCGACGGCCGCGATGCGTGAGGGGGCGCCATTGATTTCGACAACATCGATTTGTGCGACGCTGCTCGACAGATTTTCGGGAATGCGGATCTGGGCGAGCGTCGTCGTGAGCTTACCCTTGAGGCTCAATGGCGCGTCGGGTCCGGGCGGGAAGGTCGCGCCCGCAAGTTCGAGCGCGCCGTTGACTGCGATATCCGCTTCGGATTGTCGCACCAGATGTGCATTGTCGAATGTCGCGTTGGCGGAAATGGCGGGGAAGGCGCCTTTTGCGAGATGGATTTCGCCGCTCGCCGCGACATGGCCCTTCGCCCCGTCATTCGCATCGAGGGTGAAGTTCACGGTCTGGCTGTTGCGTCCGGTGAGCGAAAGCGAGAGGTCGCGCAATACCGTGCCGCTGTCGAAATTCTCGTAAGTGCCATTCGTGACGCTCGCTTGGCCATTGATCAGCGGGCCTGAAATGTCGCCGCTCGCTCGCAGCGCGACTTTCGCATCGCCGCCGAGCTGCTGCGTCGTCAGATCGGCGAGCGCCACCAGCGATGCGGCTGGCCCCTCCCAGTCGAGGCTGCCCGATACGGCACCCCGTTTCGCAAGCGCGGGCCACGCGCTGTCGGAAGCGCGGCTGACGGGAAGCGAGGCCTTGAGTTCGAATGGCCGTGTCGAGACGCCCATAGCATTGGCGGAGAGATCGAGGCGGCCCCGCGCCCAGGTGCCGTCGAGCGTTGCGTCGAAGGCCGGGCGTTCCGTTTCATCTGCCTGAGCGAGGGTGAGTTTCGAGAGTTTGAGCGAGAGCGAGCCCGTTCCCTTGCCGCTGTCGAGCGCGAGCTGCGCATCGCCCAAGCCATGCGCGGTTTCGCTGAGGAGCAAGGGGCTCACGAGTTCGAGCGGCAGTGTGTTCGCTTCGACGTTGAGGCGCACCGTGCGAGACTGCAAGACAAGCCCGCCTTTTATCGCGCCGCTGCCGGAAGGCCCCTTCGCATCAAATGTCACCGCCTTTGCATCGACGCCGCCGCGAACGTCGATATTTGCGGGCTTCGCAAGCGCGAGCGACGCGGCGCCGAGAGCAAGGTCGAATTTCGAAACGGAAATCGTTTCGGTTTTTTCCGCATAGATCGCAGCAGCGGAAAGGGACACAGGTTCGACCTTGTAGGACTCGCGTGTGCCTGCGGCATCGAGGTTGAGCGCGAGCCTGGCGAGCGGGCCCTTTGCCGTCAGCCGCGTCACATCGAGCCGTGTGAGGCCCACCTGACCGGTGGGCGCTGTGAATGTTCCGTCGATGTCCATGGCCCCGAAAAGATCGTCGATTTTCACGGAGAGCGCGGCGCGGTCGAATTCGATCCTGTCGATCATATCGACGGTCATGCGCTGCGTATCGACGGTAAGCGCCGCGTGCTGTTTGCCGTCGCGGGGCTCGACGGTGAGCGAGACCGTGCCGTTTCCGCCGATGTCGAGGCTGGTCACCGCTGTGAAGAGTTTCAGCGATGTGTGCTCTCCCTTGAGCGTACCGGAAAGAAGCCCATCATTGGAGATAGCGAGCGCGCCGTCGAGCGACGTACCGAAGAGATCGGCCTTCAGAGTATCGAGCCTCGCACCGCCTTCCTTCGGAAGCGCGAGCGTGGCGTCGAGCGCGGCCTTGCCATCCGGTCCTTCGAAGCGGAAGGCGACGGGGCCGGCGCCTCCTTCATCGGCAGCGAGATCGAGCGACGCGAGTTTTGTGCCGAAGCCATAGAGTGAGCCATCGGCCAGCCGCGCCTTCACGGCCCCGCGGGGAGCGGAGAGGCTACCGGCCAGCGTGGCGTCAGCGGCGAAACGGCCCGCAACGTCCTCTCCGGGAAGCAGCGTCGCGATTTCGCCGGTTTCGAAATGCGCTTCTCCGGAAAGAACGTCGTTGGCGCTTTGCGCGATGGACGCGTGGAAGCGATAGGCACCCGTCGAAGGCGTAAGCGCGATGGAGGGAAAGGCGAAGCCGCCCGCCTTCGGCAGGATGAGCGAAGCATCGATCGCGACATCGCCGCCAAAAAACGGGTTGAGCGTCGCATCGTTGAGATCGACGCCGCTAGTCTTGATGACGAGGTCGCCTGCGCCGTCGCCATCCGGAGCGCGCGCGAAGGGCGAGAGGGTAATCTGCGCGGCGCCCCTCATGCTTTGCCCGACGAGATCGCCATAGGGCGTGAGGTCGGTAAGTGTCGCCTCGGCCCCGCCCTTCACGCTGGTGCCGTCGAGCGAAACATCTCCCGAAAGGATGAGCTTGCCAGAGGGCGTGGCGAGTGTGGCTTCCGTGATATGGGCGAGGTTGGACGCGGTGTCGATCTGGCCCGCGATGTGCCATTCGAGCGATGCGAGTGCGGCGTTGCCCGACTTGCCTGCGAAGCGGTCGAGGCCTGAAAGCGTTCCATCGGCAGCGAGGTCGCGCGATGCGGAGCCGAAGGCGTCGGTCAATCGCGCGCCGCCTATAAGCGCGAAAGGAGCTGCGTCGAGGCGGAAGTCTTTCAATGTCAGTGTGTCGTCTGGGTCGAGAGCGATATTCGTCGCGAGCTCGACACGGCGAGCGCGGCCCAGATCGGAAAGCGCATTGGAGACGAGATTGCCTTCGGCGCTCATGCTTGTGCCAAGGGCGAGCGTCCGGTTCCAGCTGCCTTGCGCATTGGCCGAAAAGAAGAGCGCGCTGCCAGCGTCAAGTTTGGCTTCGCCCGTTACCTTGCCATTGTCGTTCCGCGCCCGTGCCGTAAGCGTTACATGCTCTGCGCCCGCGACATGTCCGAGCGTGGCGATAAGACCGGGCTTGGCCACGCTGCCGTCTTCGGCAAAGACGTTCGCATCGAGTTCCTGAGTGCGGCGGTCGAAAAAAATCGTCGCGTCTATCTTGCCGGGCACGCGGTCGGTGCGCTGCGCGGCAAGTGTCAGCGAGAGACGGTTTGCGCTGAACCCGAGCTGCGCTGTCGCGTCGAGTTGCGCCAGCATGCCCTTCTCCGCGATGCCGGTGAGTCGCTTGCCGAGCGTCAGCCGCTCGGCCTTTGCTGCATCGATGCGGATCGCGACGGGAAGCGTGGGGAGACTGAAGCCGCTGGAGGTGGAGGGCGTGTCGCTCGCGGGGCTGCGCGAAATGCCGAGCGCCACGACGGAGAGATTTTCGACGTGGAACGTGCCGATGAGAAGCGAGGCTGGATGCCAGTCGAGCTTCGCTTCCTCAAGCGAAAGCCAGACGCCTTCGGCGTCGCTGAGGGTAACGTTGCGGACTTCGAGGTGCTGGGGCCATGCGCCGCCGATCTCGCCGATTTCGACTCGGGTGCCGCCCTGATTGACCGCGCCGAGCGCGAGGGCGAGCAGCCGCTCGCGGACATCCGGCACTTGCAGCGCGACGACCATAATTGCGACGAGGCCGAGCAGCATGGCGAAGATGCCGAGCGCGATGGCGCCAATGGCGCGAACAAGGCCCGTCGTATGGCTGAGATTGGGCGATTGCGCGCGAGCCATCAGAAAGCCTGTCCGAGCGAGAAATAGAGCTGGAAAGAATCGTCGATGCCGGGCCGTTTGTTGAGTGGAATGCCTATATCGGCCCTGATGGGCCCGACGACCGTGTAGTAGCGGACGCCGACGCCGGCGCCGAGCCGCAATTGTTCGCTGAATTTCGGCGTAGGTGTGGACCAGGCATTGCCCGCATCAAGAAAGGCGACGAGGCCGATGTCGCGGCTGACGCGATATCGTGTCTCCGCGCTTGCCTCGAAGACGGAGCGCGCACCGAGAGGCTCCTTCTTGGCATTGATCGGGCCGACGAGCTGATAGCCATAGCCGCGGATGGAACTGCCTCCGCCGGCATAGAAGCGGATCGAGCCCGGCACATCGCCCGTTTGCTGCGCAAGCATGGAGCCGTAGCGGGCGCGCAACGCGAGAGTGAATTTGCGGCTGAAACTCAAATAGGTCGAGCCCGTTGCGTCGAGTTTCACGAAAGTCGTCGCCGCGCCATCGGCGCTGCCCGCATAGGGCGTGAGCGCAAGGCCGAGGCGCATGCCTTTCGTCGGATCGAGAAGATCGTTGCTGCCGTCATAGCGCCCGGTCATCGGAATGCCGAAGAGTTCATAGGCGTGGTAGCCCGTGCTGTCGGTCGTGCGCTCTATTTCAAAAGAGAGGCCTGCGCTTGCATTGAGGGTTTCGCGGAGTTTCCGCGCGATGCCCGCCGCCGTCTTTACGCGGTTCTCGTGATAGGCGTCGGTGATTTCATGTGCGACCTCGAAATCCGCGAGCAGGGTCTGGTCGTCGCGCAGAAAGTGCGGCTTGCTGAAATGCGCGCCCAGAAGCTGCAACTCCTGCGCGATGGTGAGATCGAGATGGAGTTTTTCCGCTGCGCTGAAGAAATTGCGATGCTCCCAGAAGGTGGTGACGCCGGCTCCCTGATCCGACGACCAGCGCGCACCCACGCCGACGGAGCGGTGGGGACGCTCGGTGAGGGTGAGCTTTTGCGGCACGGTGTCGCCAGATGTATCGACGGCATCGAGCGTCACGCGATCGAAGAGGCCGGTCTTGCGGAGTTCGGATACGGTGGCGTCGGCCTTGCTGCGATCATAGGGATCGCCCGGCTTGAACTTCGTGAGCGAGCGCACATAGTCGTCCTTCGTGCGGCCTTCATTCGCGATGGTGAGATCGCCAAAGCGTTCGGGCGGGCCCGCCTTAATGGTCAGCGTGATGTCGGCCTGATTGGCGGCGAGATCGACGATGACCTTGCGCTCCGCGAGCTTCGGTCGCGGATGGCCGTGATTTTCGAGAAAGCTCATGGCGGCGGCGGTCAGGTCGATGACGCGCTGGGCCCGTGCCGCGCGGTTGGACTTCAGGCCGAGCGCCGTGCCGTCCTTCGGCAGCGAGGCCATGTCGCAAGGGCTGTCGGTATATTGGATGATGAAGCTGCGAATCATGCTGCGGGGGCCGAGCGTCACCCTGAAGGCGACGTCGAGGCGGCCACCCTGCGCCTCCTCGATCTCGACATCGACACGGCCGTTATAATAAGCCTCGGACCGCAACACGTCGTTGAGTCTTGCTGCGTCCTCCGTGGCGCGGCGGCGCAGTTGGCCGAGCGTCGCGGGCGAGGGGGCCTTGCCCTTGCCGAGCTGGATATTGTCGGTGAGTGTCGCGCGCAGGTCGTCGGGGATTTTCGTTCCCTCGACGCGTGTGCCGAAGGCGAGTGTGGAGGGTTGTTTCGCCGTGGTGTTTGTCTGTGCTTCCGGCGGCGCGGCGCGGAGTGGTGAGAAGATGGAGACCGCCGCGAGGCAGGAGAGGAGCGCAATGCCCGTGGCAGGCGCGAGTTCATGGCGTAGCGCGGCAAGGACTATCCGCAGCCGTCGGCTTTCCCTTGGAGGCCGGTGCTGGCCCGGTCCAGACTGGGGCCGGTTGGCGGCTGCGCAAAGAAAACGCCCCCGCCAGCGCCCGAGGACGTGCAATCCCGATCGAAGCATGATGCGATCATACAGGGATTGAGCGCCTTCCGAAGCCGCCTTGACCTGTTTAATGAGTAACATTAGTGTGGACATATGCAGCAAAAAGAAACGACCAGGCGCGGTGACACGCGCGAAAGGCTGATCCTCGCCGCAGAGAAGCTCTTCGGCGAGCACGGCATTCATGGCGTCACGCTGAAGCAGATCAATGAGGCGGCAGGTCAGCGCAATGAATCGGCGCTGCATTACCATTTTGGCTCGAAGGCGTCATTGCTGGAGGCGATCCTCGAACATCGCGTGAAGGCGATCGACGAGCGGCGGGTTGCCTATCTCGACGAATTGATGCGCAAGAGCGGCGAGCATGATCTCCGCGCCGTCGTCTCCGCCACATTCCTGCCAATGGCCGAGCTTCTCGATTCGGAAGAGGGCGTCCGCTTCGTGCGCTTCCTCGCGCAGGTGCTCAACGAGCCTGAAATCGATCTGCCCGCTATTGCGCTGCGGAGCGACTTCGCGGGCATCCGGCAGACGGCGTCGCTGCTGACGGCGGCGCTGGGCGACCTGCCGCCGGAGATCGCCATCCAGCGCCAGCGGTTCCTTGTCGAAATGACCGTGAGCTCGCTCGCGATCTGGACGCGCCACCATGGGGCAGCGACTGACACGGTGGCGCGAGCGCTTTTCCTCGCCAATCTCTTCGACTCGATTGTTGGTTTCCTGACCGCGCCGGTGTCGACGGAAACTCTCGCTGCGCTGAAGCGCGCCACGAAAAAGAAGGACAGGAAATGACACGAGCCATTGAGCCTACCGAGCCGCAACTCGAGGCCTTCATGAAGGCCGACCAGACGGCGCCCATCGGCATGCTCAATCTGCTCAAGTTCCGCGACAAGGCGGAATATAAAGACGGTCGCGACGCAGGCGGGCTTTCTGGCCAGGACGCCTATGGGCTTTACGGGCTGGTCGCGATGGAGAAGATCAAGGCGGTCGGCGGCCGCTTCTTCTGGGGCTCGCCGAGTTCCGCGCCGCTCATCGGCAGCGAGACCGACGAATGGGATATGGTCGCCATCATACGCTACCCGTCGCGCAAGGCTTTTCTTGAGATGATTGCCATGCCGGACTATCAGGCGGCGCTGGCTCATCGCGAGGCGGGTCTTGCCTGGCAAGCGCTCATCCCCTGCCGCGGCGACGCCATTCCCGAATAAGATTATTCGTTCAGGAATTCGTTCAGGACGCTCATGAACTCGTCGAGCTTGTCGTGGTGCACCCAGTGGCCCGCGCCATCAATATTGGCAACGCGCGCATTCGGGAAATGAGCGGCGCGGCCATCTGCGAGGGGATCGCTCGCCCAGCTTTCCTTGCCGCGAACGAGCAGCGTCGGGCAATCGATGCGCGCCCAGAGGCAGGTTGCCATCTGCGGGTCGAAGCCTGAAGGCGGAAGGACGCGCAGATAATTGTCGAATTTCCAGCTGTAGCTGCCGTCCTCGTTCTGGTTGACGCCGTGAATGGTGAGGTGTCGCGCGCGTTCCGGCGAAAGGTGCGGGTTTTCCGCCTGCATCCGCTTCCATGCCTCCTCGATCGAGGCGTAGCGCCGCGGCTGGCGCGCAGACATGGCGCGCATTTCGTCGATCCATTTACGAAGACGCTCGTCGATGCTGTCCTTCGTGCGCTCCGCCAGCATCTTGGGCGAGGGACCGAGTCCTTCGATGGCGACGAGCTTCTTGACCGTGTCGGGGTAGAGCCCGGCGTAGCGCAAAGCAACGGCCCCGCCCATCGAATGGGCGAGGATGGTCAGCGGCGCCAATCCCTTCTGATGGATGAGCTGCGCGATATCGTAGACGTAATCGTTCATTTCATAAGTGCCGCCCACCATCCACTGGCTGTCGCCATGGCCGCGCAGGTCGGGGGCGATGATGTGGTAGCGGTCGCGCAGTTCGGCCGCTACCCAGTCCCAGTTGCGGCAATGGTCGCGCGCGCCATGAACGAGCAGCAGCGGCGGCGCGTTCTCGTTGCCCCAGTCGACATAGTGAAGCCGAAGGCGCTGGGAGAAATAGAATTGCGAACTGGGACCAATGAGGCCGGAGGCCGATGACGACATGACGCTTCCGCTGTTTTTCATTTCTTTGCGACAGATTAGTCCATCGGGGGGCGGAAACCCAACCGGGCCTCAGACGGTCGTCTTGGGCGCCTCGCCGCTGGTCAGCATGCCGAGGCCGCCGTTGTTGGGGCCACGAAAGAGGATCCGCCCATAGGACGCCGGCATGAGGCGCTGGATGATGTCGAGAACTTTCGCATCAGGGCCGATGAGGATGCGGCCCTTGTTCTTCTTGATGCCGAAAATGATGACCTCGGCGGCGCGTTCGGGCGTGGTGCGGGCGAGCCTGTCGAAGCCGGTGGCAGCCTCTTCGCGCACCGTCGTCTGCACACTCTGAAGGAAGCGCGCATTGCGCATGATGTTGGTCTTGATGCCGCCTGGATGGACGCAGGAAACGGCGATGCCCGAGCCGCGCATCTCGTGGCGCAAGGCCTCGGTGAAGCCGCGCACGGCGAATTTGGCGGAATTATAGGCCGCCTGCGTCGGTACGGCGAAAAGGCCGAAGACGCTCGACACATTGACGATGTGGCCCTGGCCCTTGGCGCGAAGTTGCGGCAGGAAGGCCTTGGTGCCGTAGACCATGCCCCAGAAGTCGATGTTCATCACCCATTCGAAGTCCTCATAGGCAAGTTCCTCGACCGTGGCGACCTGGGCGACGCCCGCATTGTTGATGACAATATCGGCGCCGCCGAAGGCGCTCTCCACTTCGTGCGCGAAGGCGTAGACGGCATCGCGCGAGGCGACGTCGATAAGATAGGTCGTGACCTCGCCTCCGATGGCGGCGATACGCGATGCAGTTTCCGCAAGGCCAGCCCGGTCGAGGTCGACGGCGGCGACGCGGGCGCCTTCCCGTGCCAGCGCAACGGCGGTCGCCCGGCCAATGCCGCTGGCGGCGCCAGTGATCACCGCTGTCTTGCCTTTGATATCGGTCATTTGAAATGGCCTCTCGAAGCGAACCCGCGCGAACCGCGCCAATGGATCGAATTTACGGAAAACCGGACGAATGTCATCAACCCGAATATGGCGAAATGGGCTGTCGCCCGGCGCTGGCTTTTGAAGCGGGCGGGCCCCGGGCCCGAAAACAGGGATTTCAGAGGCCGTGGTGGTTGAAGAGTTTCATCGTATTGTCATCGCGAATGGCATACTCAGATGCTAACAGAGCCGCTTGAGTCGGAATTCTGGTGTCGGGTTGCGTGTGGCGAGACGAGGCGGGCGAATAGATATGGCGACCACGGACGGAGATGCGAACCTGATGCGGGAGAAGGCGCGCGAATTCGCCGGACGCTGGAACAGCACCCGTACCTTCATCGCCGCCGCGGCCATCGTCTTCGTCGTTCTGGGTTCCGTGGGCGCGCTGGGTCTGTGGTCCTCGCTCATTGCCTTCGTCGTACTTGCCGGGGTAGCGGTCCTTCAGAGCATTCTCACGGGCGAAGCAAGAGGGACGATGATGCGGACAGCGACGACACAGCCGCTTTCAGCCGCCGCCCTGCTGGGCTCCGGAGCGGGCCTCACCATCCTGAATGAACTGCCCGATCCGCTCATTATTCTTGACGGTACCGGGCGGGTGGCGCTTGCCAACCGTGCGGCGACGCCGATCCTGGGGCCCTCGCCCGTCGGTAAGCATGTCGCGACGGCCATCCGCAGTGCGCCGCTCATCACCGCGATCGAGGAGGTGATGCGGGGTGGCGCGGCGCGCAGCGTCGAATACAGCGTTCCCGTGCCGGTCGAGCGCCACTACGATGCCTATATCTCGCCGATCGATACCGAGGCCGCAGCGGCGGTGCCGGGCGTCGATCCGGCGCGCCGCCGCCGCGACCGCCCGGTTCTGGTGCTGCTGCGCGACGTGACTGATATGCGCCGCGTCGAGGCCATGCGCGTCGATTTCATCGCCAATGCCAGCCACGAGCTGAAGACGCCGCTCGCCTCGCTTTCCGGTTTCATCGACACGCTGCGAGGTCATGCGAAGGACGATCCGCAGGCACAGGAGCGGTTCCTTGAAATCATGTCGGATCAGGCGGGCCGCAT
Source organism: Parvibaculum sedimenti (assembly GCF_009184905.1). Classification (GTDB taxonomy): domain Bacteria; phylum Pseudomonadota; class Alphaproteobacteria; order Parvibaculales; family Parvibaculaceae; genus Parvibaculum; species Parvibaculum sedimenti. The sequence goes on along the minus strand of NZ_WESC01000004.1, from coordinate 227,332 downwards.
GCGCCGTCTGATCGAGGATCTTATGTCGCTGTCGCGCATCGAGTTGAGAGAGCATGTCCGCCCCGACAGCGTGGTCGATCTTCTCGGCGTCGTAAACGATGTGACGGACGGGTTAATGCCGCTGGCGGCACAAAATGCGGTCGAAATCGTCGTTACGGCGGCGCCGGACCTGCCCAAGGTGCGCGGCGATCGCGACGAGCTTGGACAGGTGGTGCAGAACCTCGCCGACAATGCGCTGCGCTATGGCCGCTCAGGCAAGCGCGTCGAGATCAACCTCGCGCCTGACGCCAAGGCCGGAAAGCCCGTCGTGCGGCTGACCGTCCGCGATTTCGGTCCCGGCATCGCCCGCGAACACCTGCCGCGCCTTACCGAGCGCTTCTACCGGGTGGACGCCGCAGCCAGCCGCGCCAAGGGCGGAACGGGACTGGGGCTCGCGATCGTGAAGCACATCGTGAACCGTCATCAGGGTACGCTTGCGGTCGACAGCGAAGTCGGTAGGGGCACCGTGTTTTCGGTCCTGATTCCCGCCGCCGGCGAGGCCAAGCCCGCCGCCTGAGGCCTGCCCTTTATTTTGCGCCTACCCACTCGGCAGATCGCAGATTTCGGGGGTAAAATGGCTTATGTCATAAAAGTGACACCCAAGCGTCACGTACTATTTGTACCGGCGCATTAGTTTGCCCCCGCATAACGATGCGCGACGGGGCGGAAACCGGCCGCGGGGCCGGCTTGAGGGCAAGAGGAGACGAGGCGTGACCGATCACACAGTGAAGTCCTTCCAGGAAGAGCTCGACGGCATCACCGCGAGCATCGCCCAGATGGGTGGGCTGACCGAAGCGCAGCTGGCAGGCGCCATCGAAAGCGTCTCGCGCCGCGATAGCGAGCTTGCCGAACGCACCGTGCAGGAAGATCGCCGAATCGACACGCTGGAAGCCGAGATCGAAGCGCGCGCGGTGCGCGTCATCGCGCTGCGCCAGCCCATGGCATCCGACCTCCGCGAAGCGATCGCCGCCATCAAGATTTCGACCGACCTCGAGCGCATCGGCGATCTGGCCAAGAACATCGCCAAGCGCGCCCTGGTCATTCAGGGCGACTTCGATACGCCCGTGCGCCTCATTCAGGGCATCGCCCGTATGGGCCGTCTCGCCCAGGGCCAGCTCAAGAGTGTGCTTGACGCCTTTTCAAACCGCGACGCCCAGGCCGCCCTGGAAGTGTGGCGCGGCGACGAGGAAATCGACGAAATGTACAACTCGGTCTTCCGCGAGTTGTTGACCTACATGATGGAAGATCCGCGGACCATCGGCGTCTGCGCCCATCTTTTGTTCATTGCGAAGAACATCGAGCGTATCGGCGACCACGCGACGAACATCGCCGAGACCGTGCGCTATGTGGTGACGGGCATCCCCGTCGCCGATGACAGACCCAAGGGCGACAAGACAAGCTCTACGTCTGTCGGAGCTTAACGACAGGATCAGGACGAGGATCGGATGGATATGGCGGTCATCGAGGAACGCGAGCAGTCGGTAGTCGGTTTTGAGCGCCGCATGAGGCCGACGGTGATGATCGTCGAGGATGAAGAGGCGCTCTCGACGCTCCTCCAGTACAACCTCGACAAGGAAGGCTACAAGGTCGTGGCTGCCGCCGATGGCGAAGAGGCGGCGATGCTCATCCGCGAGGTGACGCCCGATCTCGTCCTTCTCGACTGGATGCTGCCCGGCATTTCCGGCATCGAACTGTGCCGCCGCCTGCGTGGCCGCCCCGAGACTCGTAACCTGCCGATCATCATGATCACGGCGCGCGGCGAAGAGGCCGATCGCATTCGCGGCCTCGACACCGGCGCCGACGACTATGTGACGAAGCCCTTCTCGATGACGGAGCTTCTGGCGCGGATCCGCGCTGTGATGCGCCGCATCCGCCCGGCGCTTACCGACGATCTGGTGACTTTCGGCGATATCGTCATCGACCGCGCCGCGCATCGCGTACGCCGCGGCGAGCGCGAAGTCCATCTCGGCCCCACCGAGTACCGGCTTCTCGATCACCTGATCCAGCATCCGGGCCGCGTCTTCAGCCGCGAGCAACTTCTCGATGCGGTCTGGGGCTCCGATGTTTATGTCGAGGCCCGCACCGTCGACGTCCATGTCGGCCGCCTGCGCAAGGCGCTCAACGAGAAGAACGAGAAGGATCCGATCCGCACGGTCCGGTCGGCAGGCTATTCGCTCGACGAGCAGTTCCGGGCCTGAGGCCTCGCTATCACGCAGACAACAAAAAACCGGCGTACCCGAAAACGGGGCGCCGGTTCTTTATTGGGCCTCGCAACGCTCAGATGGCGTAGGAGTCCTTGCGGGTGCGGTCCCGATTGCGACGGGGCTGCACGGGCTGGTAGGCGAGCCGTGCATGTTCCGTGCAATAGGGGGAGCTGGAGTCCGCGCCACGGCCGCAGAAGTGGAAACCCGGACGGCCCGGATCGCCGATCGGCCATTTGCAGGTGTGCTCGGTCAGCGTGAGCACGGTCGCCCGCTGGGCAGGCTCAAGCGCTTCCGCCTCGATCCGCGCGATTTCGGCGCGTTCGATATGCGCTTCGCTCCGCAGTTCCTCGGCGCGGCGTTCCACCACCAGCGGGTCCGGACGGCCGCGCAGCGGCGCCATTGCCCGTGCTGTCGTTTGCGGACGGGGGCGTGCCGGACGGCTCGGCGTCGCGCGGCCGGAAAGGCCCAGACGATGCACCTTGCCGATCACGGCATTACGCGTAACACCACCAAGCTGCTTGGCGACCTGGCTGGCGCTCAGCCCGTCCGACCACAGCTTCTTCAACATTTCGACGCGTTCATCGGTCCACATTTGGATCACCTTCCCCTCGCCTCGATGCTCAGTCCCGTCCGCGGGTCGCGGACAACCGATCGAGGCCCCATTCACGCGGCGCTCGATTGCGAGGGTGAGCGACCGCAAGGGCCCCCGCGTAGAACTGCACTAGATTTCGTAGGCCCTGACAATAAATATACAAGATAGAGCCGGTTTTCCGCAACCGCGCCGTTCTGGATGGAGTTCCTTATCCACAGAAAAGCGAGGCTTGGCGGGCATTGCCCCTTTGGCGCCGAGAGCCTACATGTCTGCCATGCATCGGGACCGAAGAGAGGGGCAGGGGATGAGCATCACAAGCGGCGAGAGGGCTTTTCCCGAAAGCGGTGTGCGCCGCTTCGGTGCGGTGAACTGGCTCGGCACATGGACGCTTTATCTGAAGGAAGTCCGCCGCTTCTGGAAAGTCCTGACTCAGACGATCGTCGCGCCGGTCATCACGACGCTGCTTTATCTGGCAATCTTCGCGCTTTCGGTGGGCTCCTTGCGCCCCGCTGTGCATGGCGTGCCCTTCATCGAGTTTCTGGCGCCGGGTCTCATCATGATGACCATGATCCAGAATGCTTTCGCCAACACCTCCTCGTCGCTGCTGATCTCGAAGGTGCAGGGCAATATCGTCGACATATTGATGCCGCCGCTTTCGCCCGGCGAACTCAATTTCGGCATCGCCATGGCCGGCGTCACCCGTGGCGTGGTCGTTGGTCTGGTGACGGCGGCGGGCATGTTTCCCTTCGTCGACATGGGCATCGCGCATCTATGGGCGGTGCTCTTCTTCGCCGTGGGCGCCTCGCTGATGCTGTCGCTGCTGGGCATGCTCGGCGGCATCTGGTCGGAGAAATTCGACCACCTTCAGGCGGTGACGAATTTCATCGTCCTGCCGCTTACCTTTCTCTCGGGCACCTTTTACTCGGTGGACCAGCTCCCGGCTTTCGCCCATCGGATCACCCATTGGAACCCGGTTTTCTACCTCATCGACGGCTTCCGCTATGGCTTCACCGGCCATGCTGACGGCTCGGTTCAGATCGGGGTCATCCTGACCATAGCGGTCAATGCCGTCCTCTGGATCGTCAGCGACCGGCTGTTCCGGCGAGGCTACCGGCTCAAGGGGTGAGGCTTTCGGGCCGGTTTTGAGCCTGGCCGGGGGTAAAGCCCCCGGCGGGCCGGATTTGACAGGCTCTTTTGCCTCCGTAATACTGCGTCACTTCTCGGATCGCCGCCCTTCTCAGGCGGCTTTTTCTATTGGGCGCGAGACAGATCGAATGATCCTGAACGGGAAACGACGACGCTGACTGGAAGAACCGCGGTGCCATGAGGGCGTCGCGGAGGAAGACCAGCTTGTCGTTCGGAACTCCCGATCGTCGCCCGGCCCGCGATGCTCAGACAGCCGTTTCATTGAGCATCAAGGGACCCAAGGAATATTGAGAAGGACCTGATCTTGATTACCCCAGTGTTGCCGACCTATGCGCGGGCCGACCTCGAATTCGAGAGAGGCGAGGGACCTTATCTCTTCACCGCATCGGGCGAGCGCTATCTCGACTTCGGCGCCGGCATCGCGGTGAACGCGCTCGGCCATGCCCATCCCGCGCTTGTAAGCGCGCTGACCGAACAGGCGCAGAAGGTCTGGCACGTCTCGAACATCTACAAGATTCCGGGACAGGAAAAACTCGCGCGCAAGCTCGTCGATGCGACCTTCGCCGATACCGTCTTCTTCACCAATTCGGGTGCGGAAGCGCTCGAATGCGCGATCAAGATGGCGCGGCGCTATCATTTCGTCGGCGGCGCGCCGGAGCGCAATGAACTCATCACCTTCGAAGGCGCATTCCACGGACGTACGCTCGCGACCATCGCGGCGGGCGGCAACAAGAAGTATCTCGAAGGCTTCGGCCCCGACATGCCGGGCTTCGTGCATCTGCCCTTCGGCGACATGAAGGCGCTGGAAAAGGCAATCACTTCGGCCACGGCTGGCATTCTCATAGAGCCGATCCAGGGCGAAGGCGGCATTCGCGTGCTGCCGAATGAAGACCTGCGCAAGATCCGGGCGCTTTGCGATGAGGCGGGCATTCTGCTTGTCCTCGACGAAGTGCAGACGGGCTTTGGCCGCACGGGCAAGCTTTTTGCACATGAACTTGCAGGCGTGACGCCGGACATCATGAGCGTCGCAAAGGCGTTGGGCGGCGGCTTCCCGGTGGGCGCATGTCTTGCGACCGAGAATGCGGCGCGTGGCATGACGGTCGGCACGCATGGCTCGACCTATGGCGGCAACCCGCTGGCCATGGCGGTGGCTGACGCCGCCGTCTCCATGATGATGCAGGAAGACTTCCTTGCCCATGTGCGGTCGATCGGTGTGAAGCTCAAGCAGAAGCTCGCCGGGCTCGTCGACCAGCATCCGTCGATCATTGAGGAAGTGCGCGGCGAGGCGCTGATGCTGGGGCTCAAATGCCGCATCACCAATAGCGACCTCGTTCAGGCGCTGCGCAAGGAACATCTGCTGACGGTGGGCGCAGGCGACAATGTCGTGCGGCTTCTGCCGCCGCTCATTATTGACGAGAGCCACCTCGACGAAGCGCTGGAAGCCCTAGACCGGGCCTGCACGGCCCTCGAAGCGGAGCTGGCGCAAACATCCGCCAAGGCGGCGGGAGGTGCGCAATGAACGCGCTGAAGACCCACAGGGATTTCCTCGATCTCGACCTTGTCGAGCCCGTGGAACTGCGCTCCATCCTCGACGGCGCGAAGGCGCGGAAGGCCTTGCGCAAGGGCAAGCCGCAGGCCGAGCCCGATATGGACAGCCCCTTGAAGGGCAAGCTTCTCGCCATGCTCTTCGAGAAGCCCTCGACCCGCACACGCGTTTCCTTCGACGTGGCCATGCGCCAGCTGGGCGGCGAGACGTTGCTCCTCAACGGCAATGACACGCAGCTCGGCCGCGGAGAGACCATCGCCGACACGGCGCGGGTTTTGTCGCGCTATGTCGATGCGATCATGATCCGCACGACGGACCACAAGCATCTGACGGATCTCGCCGAATATGCGAGTGTGCCCGTCATCAACGGCCTTACCGACAAGTCGCATCCCTGCCAGCTCATGGCGGATGTGCTGACCTTCGAGGAGCATAAGGGGCCGATCAAGGGCCGCACCGTTGCCTGGGTCGGCGACGGCAACAATATGGTGACTTCGTGGATCCACGCGGCCACCCAGCTCGATTTCGAGTTGCGGCTCGCCTGTCCGCCGGAGCTTTTCCCCGATGCAGGCGCCTTGGCCTGGGCGCGGGCGAAGGGCGCGAAGATCGTCACCACCACTGATCCCTTCGAAGCGGTGAAGGGCGTCGATTGCGTAACCACCGACACCTGGGTTTCGATGGGAACGCCCGAGGAAAAGGCACGACATCGCCACAATTTGCTTGCACCCTATCAGGTGAACGAGCGGCTGATGGCGGCAGCGGGCAAGGACGCGATCTTCATGCATTGCCTGCCGGCGCATCGCGGTGAGGAAATGACGGCGGATGTGATCGATGGGCCTCAATCGGTCGTGTGGGATGAAGCGGAAAACAGGCTCCACGCGCAGAAGGGCGTGTTGGCATGGTGTTTTTCTTGAGTAATTTTCAATGAGTGACATGGAGCTGCGCTCCCTGACCGATCGTCTTGTGGCTCATCGCGACGATCTTGTGCTGCCTTTCCAGATCGAGGGGCTCGGCATACGCGGGCGCGTGATCCGGCTCGGGCCGCTGGTCGATCAGGTGCTGACGCGCCACAACTATCCCGAACCCGTTTCGCGCATGCTGGGTGAAGCGCTCGCGCTCACCGCCATGATCGGCTCGGCGCTGAAGTTCAAGGGACGCTTCACGCTGCAGACCAACGGCAACGGCCCCGTAAGCATGCTCGTCGCGGATTACTGGACGGCGGATGAGGATCGGAGCTTCGGTCAGCTTCGCGGCTATGCGCTGATGGATGAGGAACGTCTCGCCCAATATCTTGCATCGGGCCACACTTCCACGCCCGATCTTCTGGGCGAGGGCCATCTTGCCATGACGATCGACCAGGGCGCGGACATGGAACGCTATCAGGGCATCGTCGCTCTGGGCAACAAGGGCCTATCCGAAGCCGCGCATGAGTATTTCGCGAGTTCCGAACAGATCGCGACGCGCATCCGCCTCGCGGCAGGGCCGCTTTTCCAGCGCGACGCGGCTGGCCATGGTGGCACGTCATGGCGCGCCGGCGCGATCATGATCCAGCATATCGCCCGCGATGGCGGCCTCACCGGCCATCGCGACGCGGAGGACGCAAGGCCGTTCACCGACGAGGAAGAGAACTGGAACCGCGCCTCGATCCTGCTCGGCACGGTTGAGGATCACGAATTGCTCGATCCGGCGCTTGCGCCGACGGAGCTTCTCTATCGCCTCTTTCATGAAGATGGAGTGCGCGCCTTCGAGCCCGCTGACGTTGCATTCGGCTGTCATTGCTCGCGCGAGAAGATGACCGATGTGCTCCGCTCCTTCGGCGTGGCGGAGATCGACGAGATGGCACAGAACGGCACCATCGAGGTGACCTGCGATTTCTGCAGCGAGGTTTATCTCTTCGCGGCGGATACGCTGAAGGAGGGACTGGAATGAGCTTGAAGTTTTCCGCGCGCAACATGGCCGCCGCCGTGCTCATGGCCTCAGTCGCCCTTCTCGGCGCCTGCGCGAACGAGCCGCCGCCCGCGCCCCGCTCCGACATCGGCTTCGTCGGGCGCCCGATCAAGCTCGACGTTGCCTCCATCTCCGTCGATGACCGCTACAACCCGCCGGGACGCGCGCCCAATGTCGAGCAGCTTCACTCTGTGACGCCGGCGGGTATCGCGCAGCGCTGGGCCGATACGCGCCTCGTCGCGGTGGGCAAGCGCGGCATCGCGACGCTTACCATCCTCGACGGCAACGTGATCGAAACGCGCTTGCCGACCAAGGGCGGGGTGGAGGGTTTTTTCGGCGATCAGGTGGACACGAAGCTCACTGCCACGCTGAAAGCCAAGCTTAATGTCGCAATCCAGGGCGACAAGCCAGGCGACTACGCTGCCTATACCGCGACCGCCTTCGCGTCGGCTACGCAGACCATTCTGCAAAGCGCGACGCTCAATGAGCGCGACAAGGCCTATTCGGATCTGATGCAGGTCGTCGCGCAGAAGTTCGACGCGGCCCTCACCGCGGAAGTGAACCGCAATGTGGCGCCGGCGATTCGTCCCTGATCTGACGCGGCGGCGTCACTCGCCGCCGACGTGCTCGGCGAGCCGCACCATGAAGCGGTCGCATTCCGCGATCTGGGCAAGCTCGATGAATTCGTCGGGCTTGTGCGCCTGATCGATCGACCCGGGACCGCAGACGACGGTCGGAATATCCGCAAGCTGAAATAGCCCGGCCTCCGTGTTGTAGGACACGGCCTCCGGCGAATTGCATTGCGCCAGCTTCATCACCAGCGTCTCGCCGGGCGAGCCGTCGTCGGCCGCAAGGCCCGGCGAACGCGCCCGCATGACGGTTTCGACATTCGCGTGGGGTGAGACGGCGCGCATGCGCGGCAGGACGTCCTTGATGACATGCGCGTTGAAGCGCGTGATGATTTCTTCCGGGTCGAGGTCGGGAAGGGCGCGGCATTCCCAGGCGAAGCTGCAATGGCCGGGAATGATGTTGACTGCGCTGCCGCCCTTGATGAGGCCGACGCTGATCGTGGTGAAGGGCGGACGGAAACGGCCCGAGGCGTCGCCGCGTTCCCGCAACTCCCCGGCGAGGTTCATCAGGAAGCCGATCAGTTCTGCCGCATACTGAATGGCGCTGACGCCTTGATGCGTCTGGCTCGAATGGAATTCGAGGCCGGTCACCGTGGTCACATAGGATTGGATGCCCTTATGGGCATTGACGACCTTCATGCTCGAAGGTTCGCCGACAATGACGATCTGCGGCTTGGGTAGTGTGCGGATGACGCTGTCGATCATCGGGCGCACACCGAGGCAGCCGACCTCCTCGTCGTAGGAAAGCGCAAAATGGACGGGGGTTTCGGGTCCGCGTTCGAGGAAGTCCGGCACATGGGCGAGTGCCGAGGCGATGAAGCTCTTCATGTCGCTGGTGCCGCGTCCGAAGAGCCTGCCATCCCGCTCGACGACGGAAAAGGGATCGCTCGTCCATTCCTGCCCGTCCACGGGCACGACATCGGTATGGCCCGAAAGCACGATGCCGCCCGCGCGGTCCGCAGGCCCGAGGGTCGCGAAAAGGTTGGCCTTGGTGTCGTCCTCATTGGCGATCAGGCGGCAGGCGACCCCGTGACCCGACAGATAGTCGTCGACGAAGGCAATGAGTTCGAGATTCGAGTTGCGGCTCGTCGTATCGAAAGAAACGAGCTTCTCGATCATCTCGATCGTGGAATAGCGTTTCGCGGCCATGTCCTGGTCCCGTGAGGAAGGGACCGGCATCATAACCAAGACGGCGCCGCGAGCGAAATCGCCTTAGTTGGGCAGGGCCGGGATGTGGGGGCAGTCGAGCGAGAAGGCCGGAATATCGACGCTGAAGGTCTCGCCCTTTTCGGTTTCCATCTGATATGTGCCGAACATGATGCCGAAGGGCGTCGAGAGGGGCGTACCGCTCGTATATTCGAAGCTCTCGCCGGGTTTCAGCACCGGCTGCTCGCCGACGACGCCGGGGCCGCGCACTTCATGCACATGGCCGGACGAGTCGGTGATCTTCCAGTAGCGCGAACGGAGCTGCACCGTCCTGTCGCCCCGATTCTCGATTACGATGTGATAGGCCCAGACGAAATAATCCTGCTCGGGTTCCGACTGGTCCTCGAGATAGGTCGGGTTGACCTGAATACGGATGGAGTGTGTCTGAGCGCTGTACATCTTGCAGTCCTTGCGGAGAGGGGCGCCCCCCGTGAGTGCCGAGGGCCCTTCTGGGTGTCCGGGTACGCATACAACAACCGCGCCAACCGAAGGTAGCCCGCAGAACTTCCCTCGTTGAGTTACATTATCCCAAATCCGCTAACTCTCTGTTAACAACGTATGAACGCAGCGCCGCGACAGATCAGGCGCGACCAAGCGCCGCACCCAGATCCTCGATAAGGTCCTGCACATCCTCAAGCCCGACCGACAGGCGGAGCATGCCTTCGCCGATGCCAAGCGCCGCCCGCTGCTCCTGTGTGAGCCGCTGATGCGTTGTCGTTGCCGGATGGGTGATCAGGCTCTTCGCGTCGCCCAGATTGTTCGAGATCTTGATGACCTTGAGCGCGTTGGCGAAGCGGAAAGCGGCCTCCTTGCCGCCATTCACCTCGAAAGCGACGATATTGCCGCCCATTTCCATCTGCTTCATGGCCAGGTCGTGCTGCGGATGGCTCTTCAAGCCCGGATAGAGCACACGGCCAGTCTTTTCGTGGCCTTCGAGGAAGCGGGCGACGGCGTCGGCGTTGCGGGCATGTTCGCGCACGCGCAGGTCGAGTGTTTCGAGGCTCTTGAGCATGACCCAGGCATTGAACGGGCTGATCGAGGGCCCGGTCTGGCGGAGGTAGTTCGCCAGATTGTCGTCGACCCACTGTTTGGTCGAGAGGACCACGCCGCCGAGGCAGCGGCCCTGACCGTCGATATGCTTGGTCGCCGAATAGACGACGACATCGGCGCCCAGTTCCAGCGGCTTCTGCAGGATCGGCGTCGCGAAGACATTGTCGACGACGAGCTTCGCGCCCACCGAATGGGCAATCTCGGCCACTGCCGCGATATCGATCACTTCGAGCGTCGGATTGGAGGGCGACTCGAGGAAGACGACCTTGGTATTGGGGCGCAGGCCGGCCTTCCAGGCGTTGAGGTCGCGGCCGTCCACCAGCGTCGACTCGATGCCATAGCGCGGCGCCAGATCCTCGACGATGTAGCGGCAGGAGCCGAAAAGCGCTTGGGACGAGAGGATATGGTCGCCCGCCCTGAGCTGGCACATGATCGCCGCCGTCACCGCCGCCATGCCGCTCGCGGTCGCGCGGGCGTCTTCCGCCCCTTCCAGAAGCGCCATGCGCTCCTCGAACATGCGGACGGTGGGGTTGGAGAAGCGGCTATAGACGAAGCCGGGCTCTTCATTCTTGAAGCGGCGCTCGGCGGCTTCCATCGTCTCGTAGGTATAGCCCGAGGTCAGGAACATCGCCTCGCTGGTCTCCCCGAACTGGCTGCGGACGGTGCCGCCGTGAACGAGGGAGGTGCGGGTACGGTACTTCGTGGGCTTTGTCATGATGGTGCCTGCCTTGTGGTGCCCGCTTACGGGCCTTGCAAACCGCGGAATGCAAAAAACCCCGACCGGCAAGGGATCGGGGTTCGCGAAACCCGACCTCTTTAGCGGTTTGTTTAACGTGGCCGCAAGCCGGTCGGCTCAAATCACCACGAAGTGGCGCGCATTTAAGTCTCATTGCCCCCGGCGGTCAAGCGACATGGGGGAGGGGGCGGGCAGCGGGCAGGGGCTTTCCGGGCGGCCTGCCGCGACATATAACGGGCGGGGCCGGCCACGAGGGCCGGGCGGCAAGGCAAGGCTTCGGCATGACACGAGCGGCGGACGATCTTTTTCCCGACCATGACGGCACGGAACTCCGCCATGCGGGGCCGGGGCAGGTGTATGCGACCGGCATTCTTCCCGCTCATGGCATCCAGACGCTGATCCGCGAGCGCGAAATCTGGGCCTGCAAGGAGATCGAAGCCGGCCAAATCCAGCCCGCAAGCCTCGACCTGCGCCTTGGAACCGAAGCCTTCCGCCTGCGCGCAAGCTTCCTGCCGGGCCCCGACAAGGGCGTCATGGAGCGCGTCGAGGAACTGGCACTGCACAAGATCGACCTGACCGACGGTGCGGTGCTCGAAACCGGCTGCGTCTACCTCGTGCCGCTGGTCGAAGCGCTCGCGCTTTCCGAGCGCACCTCCGCTGCCGCCAATCCGAAAAGCTCGACCGGCCGCCTCGACGTCTTTACCCGCGTCATCACCGACTTCGGGACCGAGTTCGACCAAGTGGCCGCGGGCTACAAGGGGCACCTCTATCTCGAAATCTCGCCGCGCACCTTCCCGATCCTTGTGCGTCCCGGCTCGCGCCTCGCGCAGATACGCTTCCGCCGCGGTACGCCGAACTTCTCGGATGCGGAACTGAAGCGTCTGCATGAGGAGTCACGCCTCGTCGATGGCGAGGCCGATATCGATGGCGGACTCGGCCTTACCGTCAATCTGCAGCCGGACAAGGAAACGGGCCTCGTCGGCTATCGAGCCAAGCGTCATGCGGGGCTTATCGATGTCGATCGTCGCGACGAATATGAGGTGCTCGATTATTGGGATCCGCTGCGCGTGCGCCCTGGTGAAGGGCTCATTCTCGACCCGGACGAATTCTACATTCTCGCCTCACGCGAGGCGGTTCATGTTCCCGCGAGCCATGCGGCGGAAATGGTTCCTTATAACCCGCTGGTCGGCGAGTTCCGCGTTCACTATGCGGGCTTCTTCGATCCGGGTTTCGGTGCCAAGGAAGCCGGCGGACTTGGCAGCCGCGCCGTGCTCGAAGTGCGCAGCCATGACGTGCCTTTCATCCTCGAACATGGGCAGATCATCGGCCGCCTCGTCTTCGAGCGTCTGACGAACCGGCCCGCCGTTCTCTATGGCGAGGGTCTCGGGTCGAATTATCAACGTCAGGGCTTGAAGCTCTCCAAGCATTTCAAGCCGCTCTGACGTGATGACGGCGCGCAACGTCCTTCATTACGCGCTCTCCTTTCTGCTGCTGGTGCTCTGCAACGCGGCGGGCGGGCTCGTCGCATCGGTACTGCATCTGCCGGTGCCGGGAACCGTCCTCGGCATTCTGATCCTGCTTGCCGGTCTCGCGCTTCTGGGGCGCGTACCGCAGCCGATCCGCCGTACCGCCGAGTTCCTGCTCGGCCATCTCAACTTCTTCTACATTCCCGCGGGCGTCGGCGTGATGGCCTATGCGGCACTGGTACGGCAGGATCTTCTGCCCATCGTCGCGGCGCTCCTGGGCGGGACTGCCGTCGCGCTCGTCGCGGGCGCACTTGCCTTTCACTGGACGGCGAAGTTGACCGGCAATGCGGAGGAGGAGTCGTGAGCATCGATTGGCCTGTCGTCGCGCACGGTGCGCTTTGGCTCGCGCTGACCTTCGTCGCCTATTTCGCCGCACGCCGCCTCCAGCAGGCGCTCAACGGAAATCCGCTGGCCAATCCGGTGCTGATCGCAGCGGCGCCGCTCATCGTGCTCCTCATCGCGAGCCATACGAGCTATGCCGAATATTCTCATGGCGGATGGTTGCTGCTCTGGTTGCTGGGCCCGGCGACAGTGGGCCTCGCCGTGCCGCTCTATCTCAATTTTGCCGAAGTGAGGAGCGTGCTTCTGCCCATGATCGCCGCGCTTGTCGTCGGCTCGTTCACCGCGGTGATCTCGGCGGTCGCGATCGGCTATGAACTCGGCGCGAGCATCGAGACGATCCGCTCGCTGGCGCCAAAATCTGTGACCACACCGATCGCCATGGGCATCGCACAGGAGATCGGCGGCATTCCAGCGCTCACAGCCGCCTTTGTCATCATCACAGGTGGTGTCGGCGCAATCTGTGGCAGCGCCCTGTTCAATCTGGTCGGTGTGACAGACCGCCGCGCGCGGGGCTTCGCCATGGGCATTGCGGCGCATGGCATGGGCACTGCGCGTGCCTTTCAGGTGAGCTTCAAGGCGGGCACGTTTTCCGGCGTCGCCATGACGATTAATGGCATCGTGACGGCGCTGCTCCTGCCGGTGCTGTGGCTGTTCTTTGCAAGCTGAAGAAAAAAGAGGCGTGAGCAAATAGCGCCACGCCTCATGCCATATCGCGATCCGGCTCGGTCTGGTGGAGAGATTGCAGCGGCCGGCCCCGGGGGGCGGGGGGTCAAGTTGGCCGGCCGCGCAACCCTGGCGGAAGCTCAGAGGTGATCCGGGTTTCCGTCAAAAATCTTGAAGTTCACATCGCCGCCCTTGGCGTCGAAGCGGCGCAGAGTGCCCTTCTCGTCGACCTGATAGTCGAAGCAGCCGCTCGTGCGATCCGAGCCGAGATAGACGCAGAACTTGCCGTCCTTCACGTCCCACTTGCCGGTATAGTGCTTCCACTTGCCTGCCTGTTGGCAGGGGCGCTCGCCGCCGCGAATTGCGCCGTTGGCATCGTAATATTCGCGGAAGTCGTTACGCCCGGCGCCACAGGCCAGATACTGGCCCTCGATTGTCTTGCCGACGATGAGCTTCGCGACGTCCTCACCCTTCATGTAGACATCGGCAAAAGCCGACCCGGCAATCAGGCTTGCCACCGCGACGCCGGCTACCAACAGCGATTTCATGTTCATTCTCTGTCTTCTCCCTTCGATGGGCGCAGAAGCGAAAACGCTTCCCGTTCGTCCGATGAAGGAGAGATTGCCGATCCGAGGCCGAGCGCTCATTGATTACGGTCAATGGTCCCGTTTTGGAGCAGTCTGCAGGCGGGGCCTAGGCCGCCGAACAGCTTCCGCCGCCCAGCACGCAGAATTTGGCGCAGTGGCGATGGTTGAGCTTCACCGGCCGGAAGCTTTCGGCGAGCGTCGAGCCAAGGTCGAATTGCAGGTCGTCCGGCAGCAGGGTGCAGGCGACGACGCGAGGGGCAGCCTCGCCCTTGCGCTTCACCACCATGCGGCTCGTGGCACACATGAGGCTTTCCGGATCTACGTGCAGAATGCCCCAGCATGCCGTGGTGATCTCCGGCACTTCTGCCTTCTCGTCCATTTCGGGAAAAAGGACGAGGGAGCCGTGGTTCGATGCGTCGACTGCAATCTTCTCTCGCGCGAAAAGTGCGGCAAAGCCCGCCCGCTCTTCTGCTTCTTGTTCGCCGGACCTCATGCGGCCCGCGACAGCCAGCGCGAAGCCCTCGCGCGCGAGGAAGCGCAAGCCTTCCATTGTACTCGCGAAGGAACCCTTGCCGCGCTCCAGCTCATGGAGCTCTTCCGTATAGTGATCGAGGCTGACGCGCAGCCTGAGCGATGCTCCATATGTCGCCTTGAGTCGTCGCAGTTCCTCGCGGCAGCGAGGGCGCATCATCGGCTGCATCGCGTTGGTGAGAATGAGTGCCTCATGCCCGCGCCGAAGCACGTCCTCCACCATGCCGAAGATATCCGGGTTCATGAAGGGCTCGCCACCGGTGAAGCCAATTTCGCGCGTTGAAAGCCGTTCAGTTGCGATCTCGTCGAGATAGGCGGTGACCTCGGCGGCGGTGATGTAAGACAGGCGATCTTCGGTTGGGCTCGAGTGGATATAGCAATTGGCGCACTCGATGTTGCAGAGTGTGCCTGTGTTGATCCAGAGCGTATCGAGCTGCTGGAAGTCAACCGCGGCGCGGCGTTCCCCCTTCGCCGTTATGTCGGGATGGGAAAACTTCATTGCCGGAAAGTCTGTCGTCATGAGTCTGGTCATGGCTCGCAAGCTAGCATCGGGCGTCGGCTTCGCCATTCACAAATCCGCGAGCTTCGCTAGACTGCGCTCAACACCAAGGGGGGGCAGCATGCAGCACGAATTGACGGCGGGAGAGCTTCTGGACGACAGGGGCCGATTGCGCGAGGCAGGCTTCGCCAAAAGCGAGGTGAAACGCTATCGGCGCGGCGACATTGCGGCGTCCTGGCTGCGCATCAAGGAGTGGGACTATTACTGCGCGCTGACGGAGGAATACGGGATAGCGCTCACCGTTGCCGACAATGGCTATATGGGCCTGCTCTCTGCCTCGTGGCTCGACTTTCGCGCGCCGAAGGCGATCAACGACAGCATCATGATTCCTTTTCCGAAGGGTCGCATGGCGCTGCCTGAGAGCGCCGACGCGGGCGATATCGTGCAGGGCCATCCGAAGATGTCGATCGCCTTTCGCCATGAGCCGGGCGGGCGGCGTCTCTCCGTCGATTGTCCGGGCTTCGCCAGAGGCAGGGGGCTCAAGGGCGAGTTGCGCCTCTCGCAGCCACCGATGGATCGTATGGTCATCGCGACGCCGTTCCCCCGCGCGCCGCGCGCCTTCTACTACAATCAGAAGATCAACTGCATGCCCGCCGAAGGCGAGATATCAATGGGTGGCGAAAGCTTCCGCTTCGAGCCGGCATCCGCATTCGCCGTTCTCGACTGGGGGCGCGGCGTCTGGACCTATGACAATACGTGGTATTGGGGTTCGACCTCAGGCCTTGTGAGCGGGCGCCCGTTCGGATTCAACATCGGCTATGGCTTTGGCGATACCTCGGCCGCGACCGAGAACATGGTCTTTCTCGACGGCTGCGCGCACAAGCTTGCCGACATTGCCTTTCACATCCCGGCCGACACCTATGACGGCGCGCCGTGGAGTTTCACGAGCAGCGACGGGCGCTTCGAGATGGAGTTCAGACCGATCATCGACCGTAGCGCAATCTTCGATCTCAAGCTTCTGCGCTCGATCCAGCATCAGGTCTTCGGGCGCTTTACCGGCTTCGTCATTCTCGACGATGGCAGCAAGTTCGAAGTGAAGGATTTTCTCGGTTTCGCGGAGGAGGTTGAGAACCGCTGGTAAAATCCGGGCGCGCGACGAAGCAGGCGCGTTGACTTGAAGGCGTTGATGGGATTTTCTTGTTTTAAACGCGCCTGACGCTCGATGCGGGTGGGCCGAATTTCAGTTTTATGCTCGGCGTTATTTTCCTGAGCTGGCGGTTGTGCGTCGCTTTTTTCCAAAGTGCATATGAACTACCGGAGCATTTTAGCGAGATGCCGGAGCTGAAAACCGCGGACGAACTCTTGGTTGAGCCTCTTGTTGCGCTGGAAAGCCGCCCAGCTCGCGCATGGCCGCCGACGAAAAAGATCGCGATTTTTTCTACCCAACGAAGCGGCTCCACGCATTTCTGCAGTCTTCTGGCCAGCAGCAACGAATTCGGTGAGCCGCGTGAATGGCTAAATCAGCGAGCGCTAGACCTCTATCTGGAAAAACGGAATATCGAGCATTTGCACTTCCCGGATTTCATGAGGGATGTGCTGTTCAAGACGACGACGCCGAATGGCGTCTTCTCGATAAACGTGCAGATGAACCAATATATCCATTGGAAGGAGAGAGGCTTCGACCTCCTGTCCATAGGATTTGACAAGGTCCTCTATCTCAAGCGAAGGGACAGGATCGCGCAGGCGTTTTCGTTTACCAAGGCGATCGCCACCGACCAATGGATGTCGCATCAAGCGCCCAAGCGGCATGTCCCGCCGGATGCGATCACGAACAGCCTGATACTCCACTCACTTTATGCCTTCAGCACCTGGGAGGAGTATTACAACGCTTATGTTTCGCGACATGTGAGCAAGGTTTATTTTTATGAGGACATTGTGGAAAATCCCGGCATCGTTCAGTCGGTCTTCAGGGAATGTGGACTGAGCTGCGCGGAACCAGAAAGGCTGAGAAGTTCGATACGCGTTCAGCATACTGATGAAGATGACCACCGGATTCGGGAATTCAGGAAGTACTTGCTCGGAGTGGAGTGACGGAGGCGGCGTCCGGTAGGTGCGACATAGCTGCCTTGGGCCCATCGCCCGCGTGGCATGGCGTTTCCGGGCCTCTTGCGATCGGAGGGGTTGCCACGCGTAAAACCTCATCGTCGCCACGCACAATGCGCGGCCTGGGGAGGCAAGCTCCGGAATCCTTGCTTGGGGGCCCTTGCGCAGACATCGGCCCTCGCGCTAAACAGACGGCGCGCGGGTGTAGCTCAATGGTAGAGCAGAAGCTTCCCAAGCTTACGACGAGGGTTCGATTCCCTTCACCCGCTCCAATTTCCGGCATTTATGGGCTATCCGCGGGCACCTGCGGAAGGGACTTGCTGGCTCCGGGGCCACCCCCGGGCCTTATGCGGTGCCTCTCCGTTGGCCGAGGCGTAGCCTGCCCGCTACTGCCCCCTCCGGAGGCAGTTCTGCCAACGCCCAAGGACTGCGGTTCTTTCGGCCGCAGGCACTTACTTGATCATGTAAATATATGCTGTGCTGACGCCATATTTTTTGGCGAGCTCGGCAACCTTTGCACCCTTTTTGCGTGCGGCGATAATGGCCTTGCGCATCTCGGCGGCTTCCACGCGAGAGCGCTTCACTCGCTTGCGGCGACCTTGACCCTTCGCGGTCTTTGATGCTTTTGCCTTTTTCTGCTGACGCTTCTCTGCGGCCTCAGACTGCTTCAACAGCTTCTCTACCTGCAAGACGATCTTGGAGAGCTGGGTCTTTTGTCGTTTTGTGAGTAACAATTTAACTGCCCCTGTAAGTAAGCAACTGGCACAGAGAATACGCTCAGCGTATCGAGAAAGTCATGCCGGTTGGCCGATTTTGGAAAAGCAAAAACGCGTTTTAAGGCGCGTGGTCAAAGATTCATCATGCGGCTTGCCACGCAGCGCGGCGCGGTTCAATGATTAATTGTTTCGGGATCGCGTCGTCGATCGCTTGGACTGGCTTGGCTATGCGAGTTATTTCTATTGCTATCAGCGTGATGAATTAAAGCCCTATATATAATATTCCTTATGGGATGCCGTATTGGAACCAACTGAGCAGTCAGCCGTGCCGGGCTTGTTTCAAACGCTTTCAGAGCCTTGGAAGGTCGCTGTTCAGCAGGCGTGGCAGGCTTGTCGCGCGGGGACATTGCCGATTGGTTCGGCGCTGGCCGACCGGTCAGGACGTGTTGTTGCTTGCGGGCACAACCTTCGTCTTGCGGACCATGCAACACACCCCTTTGCAGGCAGCTCGGTCGCTCACGCTGAAATTCTGACTTTAGGATCGGTCAAGCACAAGGCGGCGCTGCAAGACTTCGTGCTCTATTCGACACTCGAGCCTTGCCCGATGTGTGCTGGCGCCATTCGAATGGCGGGCGTCGGCCGTGTGTGTTTCGCCTCGCGGGACCCTTTGGCCGGCGGAATGGATTTGTTTCGTTCGAACAAATACATGCAGGCAGGCAGATGCGATATCCAGCCGCCGGGCTCTCGTTTGCTCGAAGACCTGCTTATCGCGCTGCTGATGGAGAGGCTCATCAACCTCGCGCCTGATGGTGTTGGAAGGTCGATCGGTGCCTGGTCCGCCGTTTCGCCGGGCGCGGTCGTCTTCGGTCAGTGGCTCGCGCGTGGTGGCGTGATCGAAGACATGCGCCGCAGGAATGTTCCTGTGGAGGCGTCGTTTGCAATCCTGGAAAAGCTGTACGGGAACGAGAGCCGGGCGGAGAGCGTTGTGCCGGGTGCGGGTTTGTGAGCGCTGGTTCTGTGTCGAACGGGGCGGCGTAACCATCAGCCCAGCAGGGGGCGCAGATGACGACGGACTACGATCAGATCGCCGAGCAGTTTTCTGCCGTTATCGATCGAATACCGGGCAATCAGTTTTACGAGCGCCCGGCGACGATTTCGCTGTTGCCCCCACTCAAGGACATTGATGTTCTCGACGCGGGGTGCGGTAGCGGTTTTTACACCGAATACGCGCACAAGGCCGGAGCGCGCGTTGTCGCATTCGATCCATCCAAAGGAATGGTCGAGCAGGCCATCAAGCGCGTCGGAACGGGCTGCGAGATCCACAGCTGCAAATCATCCGATCTCGATGCGATAATGGCAGGTCGAAAGTTCGATCTCGTGCTGTCAAATCTCGTCATGCACTATGTGCAGGACTTGAAGGTCGAATTTTCCCGTCTTGAGCAAATGTTGAAAACCGATGGGAAAATGATCGTTTCGATGAAGCATCCGATTCTGCACATCGGCTTCATTCAGAAATTTGGATATCGAGCGGTCGGGCTAGTCCGGCCAGGGTGGGACTGGGCCGGTGGTCCGGTCGAGCATGTTCAACGGCCGATGGGGGCGATTACATCTGCGATTTATGAGGCCGGTCTGCTGATAGAGCAGCTTATCGAGGCGGAGCCCGCGCCTGAAATGGAGAAGGTGGATCCGGCTGGCTACGCGCTGGCGAAACGCGTTCCGTTTTTCGTTCATTTTGTTTTGGTGCGCCGCCGCAATGCCGGTGAGCATCCGGAATAATTCCGGTGCGGAGGATTTTTCCGCCGCTTTTCGGGCGGTTTCTTCAAGCGGCACGCAACGAGAATGCCGCCAGTTCGCTACTATTCTTTACAATTACAATATGTCACACGCTTTTGGATTGCTAGGCCAGTTGCGACAACGCGGCAATCCGATGCCGAGGGACTCTGTCTCAAATTGGATGCATCCATGCGGTTCCTCGAGCGGAAAATCTGATACTTCGAATCCGGCGGGATGAGGCTTCATTCATTTCGCCGTCTGCAGTCCGCTGCGGGATTGGAATATCGGAGGGGGCAGCATGCCGCATATCGCCAGCCGAACGGCGCCGGTGCAGGATCCGGTGATCGCCGATGTTGCAGCGGCGTTGAGTAGCGTTTCCGGGGTATGTGCGGTTGCAATTGGCGGATCGCGGGCGATTGGAACCGCAGATGCAGGCTCCGATTACGACATCATTGCCTTCGAAAGCCGTCTTGGCGCCATCAACAAAGAGCAATTGAATGCCGCCGTGGCGCATCTTGCCGGCCCGGGCATCGCAAGCTCCCCGAACGGCAATCTGGTGAATTTCACCGTACGCGGGCAAAAGGTGGAAATTCTCGTTCGATCTCTTGACGTCATCGCTGCGGAGATTGAGGCCGCCAGACAGGGTGTGTTCAAACGGACACTCCATCCGCTCCATCCGATCGGCTATCTCACCACGATCATCATCAGTTATGTCGTCTATGCGCTTCCGGTCCACGATCCGGAGCGCGCGCTGCGAAATTTGGTGCAACGGGCGACGCCGTATCCCGAAATGTTGCGTTCACGAATGATCGGAACGTTTCGAACCGAGGCAGAGTTTGCGTTGATACACGCATCGAAGGTGCGCTCTCCGCTGGACCTTCCTTATCTGACGGCGCTCTACGCGCAGACGATTGCGTGTTGGCAGCTCATGCTTTTTGCAATCAATCGGCGCTATCCGGTCATCGACAAGGGTGGCATGCGCCTTGTCATGGGGATGCCACAGCATCCGCAAAATTTCCAGTTTCGTACGATGAAAATTCTCAGGGACATCGCGGGCGAAGACTTGCAGGCGGCACGTACGGAGTCTGTGAAACTGCATCGTGAAATCATCGCTTTCAAATAGTCCGACTACGGTAGACGAGGTCTGGAGCAAAAGTCGTCTGTATCAGTTTGGTCGATTATGGATAGCGGTCGCTCTCGAATTGGAATGGTTGCGTCTCGGTGAATGACCGCTTCGGGGAGCATATTCTGAAGCTCAATTCTACGTTCTGGGGGGAATATGAAATCTCGTTTTTTTCTGGCTCTCGCGGTCTTTGCCGCCTTGATCTCCTCGTCCGCATTCGCGGCTGAGGAGAACGGCGAAGCAAGCGGGACCATGCGCACTGATATTCTGCATGGGCCAGGTTATTACGTGACGGGCGCGGGCGGCTGGAGCTGGCTGTCGTTCGATTCATCGAAGAATTACGACAACATCAATTTGGATAGCCGCGATGTCGGCGTTTACGACTTCAACTTCGACAATTCCTGGATCATTTCCGGCGCGGTCGGTACGCGGCTTTTCTACGACATCCTGAAGGATGGCGACGATCTGCGCGGCGAACTCGAACTCGCCTATGCGAAATACGATCTTTCCTCGATCACCGCGACCGGTAGGGAAGGCCCGTCCGATATCTTTCCGACCGATAGCACTCCGTATGTCGATCATTACGGCAGCCTGTCGGGGGATGTGTCGGTCGTCACTCTGCTCGCCAACTTTTGGTACGACCTGCCGATCGAGGGGCCGGTTGTGCCTTATGCGGGAGGCGGCCTCGGCGTGGCCTGGGTCGATTACTCCGCAGCCGGAACGGGAACGCTGGCGGGACCGACCGCGGACAGGGTCGATGGCAGCGATAACGAAACGGACTTTGCATATCAGCTTGGATTAGGCGTCAGGGCACCGCTCGGGGACAGTGTGAGTGTCGATGTTGGCTATCGTTGGAGGTCCATCCTGATGAGCGGTAACGCGAATCTCAACTCCAACAACCTGCTTATCGGGTTGTCTCTTCATTTCTGAAAGTTAACTGGGAACGGGGCGGGGCTGATGCGGCCTCGTCCACATTTAGAAGGGTAGGCAAATCATGAAGATGTCAAAGACGCTATTTCTCGGCGTCGCGACCGTGGCTCTGATGAGTGGCAGGGCCTACGCGGATGCGAACATCGTGCTCAACCAGGGGCCTAATCCGCTCTTCGGCAGCGTGTATTACAACCAGTACATCGACAACTACCTCGTGGCGTTCACCGATAATTCCTATTCGGTGCATTCGCCGATTTATGGAGCGGATGCGTTTGGCTCGCAGCAGGGCGCGAACTACCTGGACAGCATCGGCTCTTCCTCGTCGCCATTGGTGGTCTCGACGGTCATCACCGCTGACAATGTCAACCTGGGTAATGCGGCGGTCTCGGTCAACCAGGACTTCAACATTCTCGGCGCATATAGCTACGCCTATATCTATCAGGGCGTGTCGAATGAAATGGCTGCCGTCACGAACTGGGGCGATGCGGCCGGCGGTGGTACGCAATACGGGAGCAATCTCGTCAATGGCGCGTTCCTGAAGGCCGACTTCACGCCGTATGTCGATGGTAACGTCGCCTATAATGGCGTGACCGATATCTATCAACAGCTCTATCAGGGCACTGGCTTCGGCCCGTTCGCCTACGCCGATGTCTATTCCTTCCATCAGACTGTGACCAACTTCGAGGTCGCTGCGGCGCTTAACGGCGGCAGTGCGCTTATCGACGGGCATATTCCTGCAACACAGGCGGACGTTGACGCCGCCCTCGCGGCGGATCCGACTTCGACGCTGCAGGTTGGTGACCCGATCAACTCGGTTCAGTACGCTGCCAACAGCGTAAACGTCGCGGGTGTTTCAGGCCTCGACGGAATGCCGATCTCCGTAAACCTCTATCAGCATTTCTACCTCGGCGATCCGTATGCTTTCAGCGTCGGGCCCTATACCAACACCTATGCCCAGATGTGGTCGCAGAACTTCGCAGGTGCCTACTCACCTGGCGGTCTGCCCCACATGCCTGCTGGCGATCCGAAGGTCACCGGCATCGATCAGGTCGCAATGGCCTCGATCAACACCGCTCAGCTGTCTACCGGCACCGAGAGTGGCAGCTTCGATCTCGGCGGTAACGTGATCGTCGAAGCGAAGTCGAGCATCTATGGCGGCGGCAACATCTTCGGCGGTGGCAACATCTTCGGTGTGGCCTATGGCGGCTATGCGAACCAGTACGCCTTCTTCAATGGTTCGTCGCCTTATACCTCCAACTCCATCCTGGCGACGACCAATCCTTCCGTTTGGAACTTCGCCTATACGGATGGGTACGTTTACTTCAACAACTTCAACAACGGTGCGCTGTTCAATACGGACCCCGCGGGCAATGTCACGGGTGCTGGCAATGTCGACATTTCCGGCGACTCGCAGTACCTGCGCACGGTCGTGAACACCTTCGCGGTGGACAACCCGGCGACGGGCAACGTGTCCAACGACGGGACGTTGTCGATTAGCGGAACATTCTCTCAGGTCGTGAACGACTATGTGATGTTCCCGTACCAGAGCTATTACCAGACCTATAATGGCTTCAACGTGGCCGTGGCGCAGACTGACAGCGGTACTGCCAAGATCGACGGACTCGATCAAACCGCAGTCACGGTCCTGAATTCGATTTCGACCGGCGATGTCACGACGACGACGGGTGGCATCGATCAGGCGGCCATCGACTATGCGGTCATGAACGGAAACGAGGCCGTGGCATGGGGTACGCATGCCAATGTCGACAATGTGACACAGCAGGCCTCGCTGTCGGTCAACTCGATCTCTGGTGGCATCCTCAACGGCGACACGCAGTTGACGGTCAACCAGGTCTCGAAGAATACCGGCGAGGGTGGCAACATCTTGGATATCTACAATCGCGCCTGGGCCAATGGCGACGGCACCGGTTCGACAGCATCGATGTCCAACGTGTCGCAGCTGGCTCTGGCCTCGGTCAATACGATCTCGGCCGTGGGCGTCAGTGGTATTACCACGATCAACCAGATCTCGGATGATACCCAGCAGTACCTGACCAACGCCGCCATCGCGTATGGCAGCGCGTCGAGCGCTATCAACGGCGCGTCGCAGGCCGCGATCAACCGCATCAATACGATTACGGCGACGGTTCCCGTCGTCCAGTAATGCCTGCGGTTGTTTGACGATAACCGGGAGGGGCAATTCAGCCCCTCCCAACTATCTTGAGAGGTCCCAAACATGCGTTCTTACCGGCGGTTGCCTCAGCTTTTTGTCATGGCGGGCGTGTTGCTTTGCGCGGCGCAGGCACGCGCGGACGAGGACGGGTTCTCTCGCCCCTACGTGCTCTCTTTCAAGCTGAACACGGAATCATCCAGGACCAACAAAGAAGCACTCCGTTTCAATTACTGGAACTCGGGCAGGAGCAACCTGGGAACGGGCTCCGGTACATCGAATTCCGATCAGCAAGCCAACACGAACATGAATAACGTCGTGCAGATCAACAACACGCTTGTTCTGAACGGCGACAACAACACCGTCACCTTCGACGGCGGCAAGGTTACGGATCCGACGCAGACGTCAACCGACACCAGCCAGTCGGGAACCAACCAGCGCGATCTTACGCTCAATCCGGATCCGCTGAATCCGTAATGACGCATTTTAAACTGCGCGAAGTCGGCTTCGCCTCGGGAGCGACTGCAAAAGTGGGGTAAATTCTATGTTCGGCGCTATTCGCAGGTTTATCGGAGTGTCGTCTGCCGTCGCTCTGGCTCTGGCACAGGCCGCATGCGCTATGCCCGACGCAGCCCAAGACATCAAGCAGGAGGCGACTGTGATGCAGGGGCCGGCCCCACGGGCAAACTTCACGCCCATGGAGAGCCACTTGCGTTGCCTCGCGCATCATATTCCGCCGGGGCTCGATCTGCGTCTCGCCGTCAACGATCTGACCGATGGGTCTGGCGCGCAGGCGAGCGGCGATGCACATTCGACGATCCTCACGCAGCGCCCCGACATGATGTTCGTGATCGCGCTGGCCAAGACAGGTGTCAGGCTCGTCAATCGCAATTCCACCGCCGTCTCCGAATGGGAGATGAAACGCGCGATGGACAAGCAGCTCGGCGAGGGCAAGCCCGTGGAAGTCCAGGGCAAGGAATTCGCCTATCGTCCCATCACCGCCGGCGCGATCGTGGGCTCGACCCATTTCGTCTCGGGCGCGCTCACCGAATTGAACTGGAGCATCAAGTCCGACATCGCCGAGGCAGGCGTCGCGGGCCTGACGGCTGGTAGCCGGAAATATTACATCAGCGTCGGCGCCGACCTGATGCTCACGAATACGAAGACGACAGAGCTCGTGATGGCGCGTTCCTATTCGAAGCAGATCGTGGGCAGTGAATTGTCCGCTGGCCTGTTCCGCTTCTTCGCGATGGGCGGTGGCACAAATTGGGGTCCCAGGGAAATCTTCGAGTTCAATCTCGGCTCTCAGGCCAACGAGCCCGTACAGGCCGCCGTGCGCTGGCTGCTCGAGCTTGCGGCCTACGACATGGTTTCATCGCTCACCGGCGCCGACAAATATTGCGATACGCCGGAACTGCGTGCAGAACTCGGCAAGGATCCTGTGGCCACGGCGGACGCGGGCGCGACGGGAGCCAATGAACTGCCGAACGCCATGAACGATGCCGCGCCTTCCGCCGCTGTCGGGCCCCAGACCAGCGCCGCGCCCGTGGGTTATGTTTCGCCTGCGCAGAAAGTAGCTGCTCCTGCGCCAGCCGAGCAGCAGGCGTCCGTTCCTGCACCGGCCGAGAAGCAGGCGGCGCTTCCGGCCCCTGCGGAGAAGCAGGCCGCGACACCCGCCGTTACATCGACGGCCACGGCTGTGTCGTCCTTGCCCGCCGAGGATGCGCCTCTGAAGAGTCCGGATATGCCGCAGCAGGATCAGACGACGAGCTCTACGACGCAGACCAGTTCCAATCAGGACAATGCGTCGGTCGTTCAGGGTTCGCTTGCTTCGACGCAGCCGTTGAGTAATTCCAGCAGCAGCGAGCTTACGTCGACGCCGGTCCATCTGAAGACCACGAAGCCGGGGACCTATCAGTTCAAGGCGTCCGATTCATATCAGTGGTTCGACAACTGACACGTCGGCGGTTTGTGCGCGGACTTGTTCCCGCACTTGTTTGATTACCCAGGCTGCGGGGGACACGGGGAGTTGGTATGACAGCATTTGGCAAGGGCCGCGTTGCGGCTATGGTCGTTGCGTTGGCTGGTTTGTTTTTGGTCCCCGTTGGGTCGGTGCGGGCGGAAGTTGGGGTTCTGAACGATCCACCTCCCCCGCCTCCGGCAAAGGTGACAGCACCTGGTTTGGCCAAGAAACCCGCTATCAGGAAACCTGCCCCCAGGAAGGCTGCGGCAAAGTCCATGCCTGCGGCACATGTCGAAAGTTTCGGCGACTGGAAGGTTGTTTGTCCGACCAAGGACAAACAGTCCTGCTTCGCGCGCATTCTTCTTGTCGATCAGGAAAAGCGCAGGCCAGCGGTTTCCTGGTTCGTTGCGCACCGGCAAGACGGCAAAGGCACGGTGTCTTTTGTGAACGTCCCCTTGGGTGTTCTCCTGCCTGGCGGGCTGACGGTTGAGGCCAAGGACAAGCCGCGGAAATACGCTTTCAACAGATGCACACCGCAAGGCTGCAATGCGCTCTTCCCCATGGATCCGGATATAATCTCCCGCCTTTCGGCGATGAAGAGCGTCTCGGTGACAGTCCTCGGTCCGAACACCGAGGCTATGGCCTATACGGTTTCGCTCAAGGGTTTCAGCGAAGCGATAAAGCGCATCGACTGATCCTTTGCCGCTGCTCCATGCAGATCATGGTGAAACGTCGGAGAGCGGAATGAAAGCTTCATTCCGCTCTTTTTGTTGGCGTCGTCGGGTGAGAGACCGAATAATCAAGTAAATTCCCGACTGATCTACGCTTTGGCGAATGCTGCAAGGTAGAGAGGATGAGATGGCCGTTCGGAGCGAGATGGACATAGCGCTGAAGTTCAACCGGGGGCTTGAGTTCTCCAGGCGGGGGCAGTTGAAGGAGGCGAACGATGTCCTGCTCGACATTCTGAGGGCGTCGCCGCGCAATGCTGGCGCGCTCTACCTCCTCGGCAGCAATTGCGTCAAAATGCGATTGTTCGAGCCAGCGCGGCAGATGTTGACTGAAGCGACCCGGATTTCGCCCTCCAACGTGGACGCGCATCTCGATCTTTCCTTTGCTCTCAGTGGCCTTGGGCGCTATGCGGAGGCTCTGGCATGTTGCGAAACCGCGGTCGCGCTCGCGCCGAAAAATCCGGCAGCGCACATGCAGCGCGCAATGGTGCTTCTGCCTTTGCTCCGTCACGAGGAGGCCGTGCTTGCTTTCGACAAGGCGATCGCGCTTGCACCGCATTTTGCCGACGCTCACTACAATCGCGCGAAGGCGCTAACGACGCTGACGCGCATCGAGGAGGCAATAGAGAGCTACGACAACGCCAGCGCAGCTCTGCCGCCCTATACCAACGCGCAGGCTGGAAAAGGCACCTGCCTGCTCGCCCTTGGCCGTTATGAGGAAGGGTTACCGCTGTATGAGCTCAGGCCGAGTCTGCGAAAGTTGAAAGAGGTTCTCTCGTATTCGCAGCCGTCCTTGACATCCGATGTCGACATCGCTGGCAAGACGCTGTTCATCTATCATGAGCATCTGCTCGGAGACACGATTCAGTTTTGCCGATATGCCAAGCTCGCCGAGGAGCGCGGCGCGCGGGTTATCCTGTCCATCCAGAATTCCTTGCATGGATTTATCAGGACTCTGAGCCCAACTATCGAGATCATCGACGAGACCGCGACGCCTGTTCATTTCGATTATCACTCGCCGCTCATGAGCCTGCCTCTGGCTTTTGGCACGGCGGCGAGCACCATTCCTGCCGAAGTGCCCTACTTGCGGGCCGATCCCGACAGGGCGGAGCTGTGGAGAAGAAGGATCGGCGATCATGGATTCAAAATCGGCGTCAGTTGGTGCGGTAGCAAAGTGGCGATTGATGAGCACAGGGTATTCCCGCTGGCAGATCTGGAAGGTGTCGCCGCGCTTCCGAATGTCCGACTGATCAGTCTACAGAAAAATGAGGGGACGGAGCAATTGGCGAGCCTGCCAAGGGGAATGCGCGTGGAGACGCCTGGCGATGACTTCGACGCCGGGCCTGACGCTTTCCTCGATACGGCCGCCATCGCGGAGCATCTTGATCTGATCATCACGCTAGACTCCTCGCTCGCCCATGTCGGCGGCGCTATGGCTCGTCCGACCTGGGTCATCCTCAAGCATTCGCCGGAATGGCGTTGGAGGATGGAGGGCCGTGATTGCCCCTGGTATCCAACCGTGAGGCTCTTCCGTCAGGATCGATTGGGTGATTGGGAGAGTGCGTTGGCGAAGGTTGAGCGCGAGTTGGCAGAATATATCTCGTCGTCAACGGAGGCGGTGCTCGCAAGTCACTAGACAGCCCCCTGCACGCATTCTTCGATGTCCGGGAATGCGAGCTATCAGCAAGTGCGCCGTCTGCTCGATCGCGACGTCATCATCGGCATGGAAACCCCGCAGCCGAAAGCTTGCGGCGTATCTCAAATATGAAATACTGCAAATCGAGCTCGGTATAGTTGCTCCGTATGGTGTATTTTGTATTTTTCCTCTTGTGAAGAGTGAAATGTGATTATTGAGGCGTGATGAAAGAGGTCGAGGTCCTGTTGCTCGATGATGAAATCGAAATTGCCGATGAGGTTGCCGATTACCTGTCGGGGCGGGGGGTTAAGGCGATCGGTCTTTTTACGCCGGCAATGCTTGAGGATGAGCTGGGGCGGATGGAAAAGGTTCGGGTTGTCGTAACGGATCTGCGTATGCCCGGCCGCTCGGGATTCGATTTTATCAGGAGCATAAAAGAAAAATTTCCCGACCGCAGGCTCAGCTTCGTCGTCATGTCCGGCTTCATTTCGCCCGAAGATGTCGAGGCTGGGCGGCAGCTCGGTGTGGTTGATTTCCTGCGCAAACCGGTGGCGCCGCAGGAGCTTATGGATGCCATCCTCCCGCTGTTGCGCGGAAGCTGATTGGAGAGCGTGTGGTGAAGAGGTTGACCCTCTCTCCGATATTGTGGGGAGTGCTCTGCGGATGTCTCGGCTTCGCCGCGAACATGGCAAGGTTCTCGCTTGGCACAGGCGTCGACATTCTGCTGGGTAATGTTTTCAGCTACTTCGCCTTTCGTGCGTTCGGTCGCCGGAGTGGGCTGATTGCGATCACGATTTCCGCCTCCGCGACAGTTCTCCTCTGGAACCATCCCTTTGCATGGATCATCTGGATCGTAGAATACGTCTTTGTCACGCGCCGGTCGAAGATCGCAGCGCCGGCACGCGACGTGATCTTTTGGTCGCTCATCGGTGCGCCGGCGCTCTTTCTGTTCTATGGCCTGATAATGGGCATGGATCTTCTGTCCATGCTGCTTGTCGTCCTGAAGCAGGGCGCGAATGGCGTGGCCAATATCGTCATTGCGGATGTGCTCTTCTTCGTCCTGTTCACGCGGCGCTGGATCCACCCGACCGAGCATGGGGTCTCGTCAATATCGTTGCGCGAGTCCGTGGTGGTCCTGTTTTTCAGCCTTGTCTTGTTGCCGACGGTGGTGGCCCTGTGGACGACATCGCGAGGAGCCTATGAGCGGCTGAGTGATGAGTCACAGCAGACGACTATGCGAGTGCTGAGAGAGGCGGAGGTGCGCTACAACGATCTGGTCGATCGATATTTCCAGAATATTCGCGCGCTTACTCAGGCATACCTCGACGGCGCGGACGGCGCTCAGATCAGGGAAATGGCGCGTACGCTCAATACCGGTTTCGAGCGATTCTACGTGCAGGTGAAGCCGGACCACATCGTGGATATCGCCAGTAGCACGCGCGCCGAGATTCATGATGAAAGGATTGCGGACACCTTTCAGTACAAGTTCCCTGCGATGCGACCCTTGCCTGGGACAGAAGGCGGCGCGCGGAAATTTCAATGGGTGGTACCGTTCGAGATTGGTGGTCGGCACGGCGTGACATTCACGATTGTGAGTACATCTGATATCCAGCGGATACTCGATGCCGCCACCTTCGTTCAGTCGAACTCGGCGCTCATGGTGCTCGATGCGGACGGGAAAGTTGTCGCTCTGAAGCGGAACGCAATCGAGGGACATTGGGAGCAGAGGGTTGCTGAACTTGCGTCCGCGAACCAATTGCTTTCGCCGGTTCGGGTTGGAAAGCTGATATTCGGTGTGCCCGCGATGGTCATGGAGAGCGAATCCGTCCTCGCGCTCGCGTCGGCGCCGCTTAAAGGCACGAATTGGCGCCTTGTCAGTGCTGTGTCCCTGGAAAAGGGCGTGACCTCTCTTCGGCGCCAACAGGTTTTCCTTCTTTTTCAGGCTATCGCCATCCTCAACCTCGCTGCGCTCGTAGCGGTCTCCGTGTCGAGAACGGGCCGGGAGATTTCAGGCGATTTGATCAACGCCATCGAGAAAAGCACCGAAAGCGGCGCCGTCGTGTTCCCGAAGTCGATTACGAGATTTGGCGAGACCCGCGACATGGCGGCGCGCCTCCTTTCAGTTCATCGCAAGTTCCTGCGCGAGAAAAGAGAGCTCGATCGTGAACGCTGGCGTATCGAACAGATAGCGGCCGAGCCGCCTCTGGTGATCTATGCCTATGAGGTCAACATAGATGCCGGCTACAGGGTCGCCCATTTTCAGACAAGTCCTTCCAGGCAGAAGGTGTACGGCTGGACACCGGATGAGGTGCCTAATGTGGGGTCCTGGCTCGACAGGATTCATCCCGACGATAAGGAGGCAGTTATCGCGAACCTCCTGAAAACCATCGAGAAGGATGGACGGTCCATCAGTGAATACCGTGTGAAGAAGAAGAACGGTGAATATGTCTGGGTCGTCGATTGTGCCATCGTCGGTGCGCCAGCCGAGAATGGATTCAGGGATGTCATCGGATTCTCGATGGATATTACCGAACTCAAGGTCATGAGGGAAAAACTGGTACAGGCGGCGAAGCTCTCCACGCTTGGCGAAATGGCAGCGGGGCTCGCGCATGAAATCAATCAGCCATTGCAGGCTATCACCTTCGCGGCCGCCAATCTGAAGTATGACGTGAAGAAATTGCCGGAGACGGAAATCACGCCGAAAATTCTGCAGCGCATCGAGCGAATTGAGCACCAGATCGATCGCGCGAGCGAAATCATTTCTCATGTTGGCATTTTCGGCCGTGCGACGCCGATCGCGCGGGAGCTTCTCTCTGTCAATGCGGTGATCGACGCGATTGCGGCGCTCGCGCGACCGATGTGTCTCGACGCGGCGATTTACTTTGACGTCAAACATCCAGATGAGGATGCGTTCGTGTCCGCTCAGCAGGTCATGGTCGAACAGATCATCATGAACCTCATTTCCAATGCCCGAGACGCCATTGGCGATCGCAAGAAAGCCGGCGATGAGACGCCGGGGCAAATCTCGCTGCAGGTGGGCCGTACCCCTTCAGAGGTGCTGATTTCGGTTGAGGACAATGGAACCGGCATCTCCGATGACAATATGAGGCGGCTGTTTGAACCCTTCTTCACCACCAAGGCACCGGGCTCCGGCACAGGGCTGGGGCTATCCATTTCCTTCGGAATCGCGACCGAACTTGGCGGCGCCATCAACGCCGTGAACACAGGCGGGGGGGCCCGCTTCACACTGATTATGCCGCGCGTCCAGCGCGCAACGGCATAGCCCCCCGAAGGGACGAAAAGTTCTATGTCGGTTCGGCCTCGCCGTCTACCTCTCCGAAGAGGGAGACGAGATCTCGCGGCTTGAAGGGTTTCACCAGCGCCGTCAGATGAACGGCGTCAGGTCGCGCGCCTTCGACCTCGATCGATGAGCTGCTGCCAGAGATGAGGATGAAGGAGACGCGCCCATTGGCCTTCGCCGCGAAGCGGGCAAAATCTCCGCCGCCAAGTCCGGGTAGGTTGATGTCCGTCACCACGAAGTCCGGCGACCAGTCGAGGAAGGAACTGAGCGCGCTCTCCGCCGTGGTGAGGGCCAACACTGTATGACCTGCGGATTCTATGGTGTCGCGCAGTTCCTCGAGAACTGTCTCGTCATCCTCAACCACCATCACTTTCAACGAGGACACCATAGCGCCTAGGCGGTTTTTGAAAGGCTCCGAATCCCGCCCTGGTAAAGCTCCGGAAACTTGGTCAGGCAACTCTTGTGCATTTCATCGACGATCTGGCGGCCCTTTGGCGTAAGCGTCAGATAACTGAGCCGCTTGTCGTTCGCCTCCCCCAGTCGCTCGATCAGATCGAGCTTTTCGATAGCCTTCAACCTGCGATAGCCCGTAGCAAGCGCGATGCCGAGGCCGGAGATGAGGCCGGTGACGGACACGCGCTTGTTGCGTTCGTGGCACCACGCGAGGTCGATCAACATCTGCATCTGAAGATCGTCGATGCCATAGGCCAGGGCCAGACGGGTGCGGATGACGTTGATGGCGACGAGAAACTGAACCGACTGTCCGAAATTCTCTATCGGCTCAGGCAGCGCGACCTCATCGAGCAGCGCTGGCGCCCCGCGAAGCTCCATCGCGTCCCCATCCATACCCCGCAGTTGATGGGAAAGAAAAGCTTCGAAGGCGCGCTCAACGGATGCGAAGAGCTCGCTCGGTTTGACAGGCTTCACAAGATAGTCGGCAACCGAGAGTCGAAGCGCCGTGATGATTGTTTCCGGACGAGACAGACCCGAAACCACAATGATCTTGGGCATGGGCTGTCGAATTTTGCGGCGTAGCTCCTGAATGAACATCATGCCGTTTGTGCCTGGCATGTTGATGTCGACGAGCACGACCGCAACAGGCATGCCGCTTTCGATATAATCCGCAGCGTCGCGGGCGCTCGTCATATAGCGAACCCGGAAGCCCTGTGAGAGCAGGGCATCCGCCATCTCTTTGGCAATGGCGTTGTCGTCATCGACGATCAGGACGACATGATGATCGACATCATCCGCGACTGCGTGTTTCGAGCCGTTGTGAAGTCCTAGTTCCATGTTGGACATCGCTCACTTGCTTCCGAAATTATATGCATCGCTTTTCGACGCGCCGTCTGGTGAAGATCGTGTGCACAGAGCTAATTCATTTTGCGCGACACCAAGCAGCCCAAATCGAATTCAAGTGCACCATAATTTCCGCTAGATATGAAGAGCGTTTTCGCAATTCGAAAGGATTTTGCGGAACTTATACATGATGATTTGTAAACTGAAGAGTTTACCGTATGCGAAATAGTGCCGAAAGGTGCAATATCTTGTTCGTTGTTCTGTGCGATTTGAGAATTCGTCTCGATAGTCTTCTGCTACGAATTGGAAGGAACGCGAAATGGATAGTTCATTTTTGTGTTCCGGATCCGCTAGGCCCCGTGAAAGTCATTTCGGAATATGTTCTTTGTTCTTCGATCAAAGATGATGCATCCGTCATTGGCTGCACACATACGTCAACCTAAATTCGATTTGAGCAAATGTGAGACAAAGTGATTGCAGGAGTGCGTTTTTGAGGCATTCGCGCCGAGCGGGACGCTTATGTATCAAGGATGCGGGCAATGTGATGGCGTAGACATATAAGCAGGCTCATCACATTTTCATTTTGCGCAGCTGGCATTCCTTCGGGGCCCTCGCTCATGACCTGATTGTAAGTTGCAGAGAGCTTTCAAATAGCCTGGCGTACCGTTTGCCCAAACAGGCGCCAGGTTGAACGTGACAGCCGGCCATTCGGCCCCCGCCCTTGTCGGCTGTCACGTTCGTCTCTGACGCGCGCGGGCGGCGCGGCGCAGAAACAAGTTCAATCACTCACACATCTCAGCAAAATACCGGCATCGCGGGCCCGCGATGCCGGTATTTTTGATGAAAATTTGGGAATTGCCGGGTGTAAGTGTGCGCTAACGGGCATTCACGGCCTGGGGCGTTTCCGCAGGACCTACCTCTCGCGGCCGATCAGATGCTTGTATCGGCGGTAAAACGTCGTGCGGCCAATGCCCATCATGCGCGCGGCGAGGCTCACGTTTTCATTGCTTTGCTCAAGCGCGAGCGCCGCATATTCGGCATCGATCTCGTCGAGCGTTCGCACCGGCAGTTTCGCGTCGATGGTCGGCGGCGAGGCGACATCGGCAAAACGTCGATAGAACGTCGATCTTCCTATGCCAAGGGCCTTCGCGGCCAGACTGACGTTGCCGCCATTCTTGGCTAGGGCGGAGGCGACATATTCGGCTTTGATCTCGTCGAGGGGGCGGAGATGTCTTGCAGCGTTCATGGCGTTGTAATGTCTTTGCGAGAGGTGCAAGCGGTCCCTTACGTGGACCTTATGCTTAACGGCATGTTTGCAGGCAAAGGCCAAAACAAAAACGGAGAGCTGTTCCATTCCGACTGAAGCAGTTTTCACACTGCACATATCGGCACGTCACATCGCAACGGGATTTAGAAAGACATAAAATGCAGGCATCTCCAGCTTCGCGGTGGAGCGGGCGCCGCCGCTACACGTAGAACTCGCATGTACGCTTGTATCGGCTTCGCTTCGATGCGCTATAAGAGCGGCAGCAATTCCGGAGGCGAGCCCATGTCCCAATCCCTTTATGCGTTGATTGAAGCCTCCTTTCCCACCGATAGCGGAAGGCTGGCAATCGAAGTTCCCGACCGGAGCGTCGGGCGGTCGAGCTGGACCTTTGCGGAGCTCGGCGTCGATGTTGCGCGTACGGCGAGCCTTCTCGCGGGGCTTGGTCTGAAGAAGGGTGACCGCGTCGCTGTGCAGGCGGAAAAGTCGCCCGAGGCATTGCTCCTTTATCTCGCCTGTCTGCGCGGTGGCTATGTGTTCTTGCCTATGAACACGGCTTATCGGTTGGATGAGGTCGACTATCTCGTCGGCAATGCAGAGCCGTCGCTGATCGTTTGCGATCCCGCGCGGGAGGAGGAGACGCGCGCGATTGCGGAGCGCTACGGGACGGTGCATGTATTGACGCTCGACGCTGAGGGGCAGGGGAGCTTTGCCGAGGATATCGCAAAGCCGCGAGATGTCGTGCCGGCGGCAGCTTGCGAGTCCGCCGACCTCGCGGCGATCCTCTACACCTCCGGCACGACCGGAAAGCCCAAGGGCGCGATGTTGAGCCACGGCAATCTGGCGTCAAATGGTCTTGCGCTGCGCGAAGCGTGGCGCTTTACGAGAGACGATGTTCTGCTCCACGCGCTGCCGATCTTCCATGCGCATGGCCTCTTTGTCGCGTGCCACTGCGCGCTTCTGTCGGGCGCCCGCATGATCTGGCTCGGCAAGTTCGATCGTGCGGAAGTGCTACGGCATTTGCCGCGCGCGAGCGTCTTCATGGGCGTCCCGACCTTTTATGTGCGGCTTCTGGACGGTGCGGA
The DNA here is from genome assembly GCF_009184905.1 of Parvibaculum sedimenti. Taxonomy (GTDB): domain Bacteria; phylum Pseudomonadota; class Alphaproteobacteria; order Parvibaculales; family Parvibaculaceae; genus Parvibaculum; species Parvibaculum sedimenti. The sequence continues at coordinate 192,004 of NZ_WESC01000004.1, read as the reverse complement.
TTTCAACGCGCAAGTCGTTGCGCATATGCGGCTTTTCACCAGCGGTTCTGCACCTCTCCTTGCGGAGACTTTCGATGAGTTCAAGACGCGGACCGGGATGGCCATTCTCGAACGCTATGGCATGACCGAAACCGGCATGAACACATCAAATCCCTATGATGGCGAGCGACGCGCCGGCACGGTCGGCTTTCCGCTGCCGGGCGTCGATGTGCGCGTCGTGAGCGATGAGGGGCGAGAGCTGCCGCGGGGCGAGGTCGGCGGACTCCAGGTGCGCGGCCCCAATGTGTTTGGTGGTTACTGGCGCATGCCGGAAAAGACGGCCGAGGAGTTTGCCGAGGGCGGCTGGTTCAAGACAGGCGACGTCGCGAAGATCGATGAAGATGGATATGTGCATCTCGTCGGTCGAGCGAAGGATCTCATCATCTCCGGCGGCTACAACGTCTATCCCAAAGAGATCGAAACGCTGATCGACGAAATGCCGGAGGTCGATGAATCTGCCGTCGTCGGTGTCGCGCATCGCGATTTTGGCGAGGCGGGTGTTGCCGTGATCGTTCTGCGCAAGGGCAGAATGCTCGATGAGGCGACGCTCATCGCGCGGCTCAAGGATGCGATCGCGAATTACAAGGTTCCCAAGCGCGCCTACTTCGTCGAGACCCTGCCGCGCAACACCATGGGCAAGGTTCAGAAGAATCTGCTGCGCGAGACCTATCGCGACGCTTGCCGCTAGGAGCCGCCCGCGGGGGCGATATCGGCCTGTCGCTTCCGCTGCGTGGGTTCCTTGGTGCGTCGCCGCCGGTCGGGTCCGACGAAATCTTCGCTCCGCACCAGCGGACGCGGATTGCGGATAGCCGAGGAAATGCGAGTCATCAGCTGCGATGCCGAGAAAGGCTTCGACAAGACTTCCGTGACGCCCGCATCGCGCGCCGCGATGATGGCGCCTTGATGCGGCACTTCGGTCAGGTAGATGATCGGCAATTCATTGGGGAGTTGGGCCGCGGCGGTGCGAATTGTCCGCACCAGTGAGAGTCCGTCGCGCGGCGGTTTCAACTCGTCGATGACGGCGACATTGACCCTTTGGTTCGCGAGAATGAAGAGGGCGTCCTCCGAGTCTCGCGCGGCGTGGATCCTGCCGACCCCGAAGGATTTCAGAATGCCGCAGACAACACCGACCAGATGCGGCGAATCCTCAAGGACGAGGACCGCGAGGTCGGCATAGGCGGCGGTGTCTGGCTTGCCCAAGGGCAGATGAGGTGTTTTGCGCGTGGTCATGGGCCTTGAACCGATCTTCGAATTCCTCCCCTACAATGCCCCGCAAAGCCTTAGCGATCCGTTAGGAACGAGCTCACGATTTGGGCTCGTCATCTGCTGTGTAACGGGCCTTTATCAACTGGGCCTCGGTGAGCCTGCTCAGACCGTGAACCGTCTTTTCCCAGTGAAACGGCCTCAGAATGAACTGGAAGAGTGCCTTATAGGCGCCGGCGGAGATCAGCAGCCAATAGGCGGGCATCATCAGCGTTTCGAGCACGAGGGGTTTCAATCCGCGTGTCGCCGTCGCTGCCATGCCTGCGAGCATCGTGGTGCCGAAGCCTGAGACGAGCACAGCCACGTTGAAAGCCGTGACCGGAAGATTCTCCAGAAGATCGTGAACCTGATGCCCGGATGCGGCGGAAAGGAGTGCGGCGACATAGAAGAGCGGGTGGACGAGGCTCGAGAGCGAGAAGCCGCCAATGACGAGCTGGAACCCGATGAAGCCCCGGAGGCCAAGCGCGCGATAGAGCGCGAGAGGTCTGCGCATGCGCACGAAATAGGTCTGTATCCACCCTTTGATCCAGCGCGAGCGCTGCCGGAGCCAGTTGTTCAGCTCGCAATTGGCCTCCTCCTCTGTCGTCGAGCGGATGATGCCCGTTCTGAGGCCGAGCAGCGCGAAGCGCATGCCGAGATCCGCGTCCTCGGTGACGTTATAGGGGTCCCAGGCACCAGCTTCCTTCAGCAGGGTCGTCCTGAAATGTGTGGATGTTCCGCCGAGCGGCACGGGCATGCCGAGCTTGGCGAGCGTCGGCAGGAGGAGATCGAAGAAGGAGGAATATTCGATGGCGAACTGGCGCGTCAGCCAGTTCTCGGACCAGTTGTAGTAGTTGAGTTGCGCCTGTACGCAGGCGAGCTTCGGATCGCCAAGCCGGAAGGCCGCTACCGCACGCTTGAGCTGGTCGGGCGCGGGAATGTCTTCGGCGTCATAGACGACCACGAACTCTCCGCGCGCGAAAGGCAGCGCATAGTTGCAGGCTTTCGGCTTGGTAAGCGGAAGGCTGTGGGGAACGCGGATGAGATCGAAATTGCCGGGGAGTTGAAGCCGCATTGCGGTCTCATAGGTTGCGGCATCGCTCTCTTCGAAAACCAGTTTGATGTCGAGGCGCGATGCCGGGTAGTCGATTTTTCTCAGGGCATCGACGAGGATCGGCAGGACGGTGCCTTCACGGAAGAGAGGCACGATGACGGTGTAGTCCGGCAGATCGGCTTCCGCGATCTCGCCGCCTTTTTCGTAAGCGAGTTCCTCCGGCGTCGGCCCGGCGATTATGCCGATGAAGATCGAGATGAAACGCAATCCAGCGACGGCGAGGAAGCAGAAACCGAGGATCATATTGAGCAGGAGGAGTGTGACTGTGGGCGCTATCGCGCAAGCGAGGGCGAAAAAAAAGGCGCAGGCGCAGACGAGCTTCAGCTGCCCGAGGCTCACGCGCCGGCTCGCCGAACTTTCGGGCGCGTTGGTCATGAGTTCGAAACGCGCCCGGTCGTTCAGCTTTTCGCGGAAGAGTTCGCGCAGCGCATGGTCGATGTCGCGGTCCGTCGCGATGTGAATGAGGCATGGCCGCCCCTCGAAAGCTTCGATCGCGGGCCGGGCGCGCTCCGGGTCGACGGCGACGTAGACCGGCTCGCGGCGAATCCAGCGCCAGGGCATGCAGCGGCCCGCAATGTAGAAATCGAGCGCCTCGGTATTGGCGAGCGTCGGATCGGCGGGCTCTGCCGCAAGGTCGATGAAGCGCAGGCCCTTCTGCGTCGCGAGGAGCCGTGCGACATCGGCGCTTTTCGCCTTGCCGAGGCTCACCATGATTTCGCCGAGCCGGGAGCCCCAGCGTCTCTGCAGCCCGAGCAGGCTCTGAATGCTTTCCCGTCCGATCAGGCCAGCTTCAATCGCCAGTTCCCCGATGAGTGGCCTGTGGTCGGCCCGGCCGAGACTCGTCTCTTCTGCAACGCCCGCCAAGCGGGCTGCACCCTCCGCCAATCCCGAAGTGTAATCGTCGCGGTTGTCCATGGGCCCCCACCCGCTCGAACCCCACGCGGGTGGATGCTCAAGACAATCTGAACTGGAGACAAAATGGTAAATTTATAATTTCATCATAGAAATAGATCGAAGCATCTAGAAGGGTGGGCACGGCCCTTGCTCCCGTTCGGTTGGGCATGCTGGAGCGTCCCTGATTGGCACCGCGCGGGCGGCAGCCCGTCCCGCTCCAGCACGTATTCGTGGGTCGACGGGGTTCCATGCGCGCGGTGTTCTTCATCAATCTGATTGCGATTGTTACCCTGGCTGGTGCGCTTGGCCGGATGTACGAGGGCGCCCCCTTGCCCTGGACGACACATGATCTGGTCGTCATGCCCCCGGCCGAGACTTCAGCGCTTGCCACTCCGCAGGTGCAAGCGGAGGTGCCGGCCTCGCCCGCGCCGGACGCGCGCGGCTCCCTACGCATCCTCACCGAGGGCGATTATCCGCCCTTCAACTATCGAGGGCCGGATGGACGCCTGACGGGCTTCGATATCGAACTTGCCCGAGCCCTTTGCGAGCGCATGAAGCGCGATTGCCGCTTCGAGACCCATGGCTGGGCGAGCCTTGTTTCGCTTCTTCAGCGCGGCCAGGGCGACGCCGTGGTGGCGTCGATGCTTATCCCTTCACCGGCGCGTGAAGCGCTGTCCAGGGGCGAAGGGATTATTTTCACGCAGCGTTATTATTCGACGCCCGGGCATTTTGCGGCGCGAAAGAGTGGCGTGTCCGTGGCCGCAAGCGCGGCGAGCCTCGCTGGCAAACGGATTGCCGTCCAGTCGGGATCGATCCATGAAGCTTTTCTCAAACAGCATTTTCCGGGCGTCGTCATTATCGGCGCCGCATCGCTCGATGAGGCTGAAAAAGCGCTGACAGAGGCGCGTGTGGATATGCTCTTCGCCGATCGCAATGCTCTGCTGCGATGGTTGAAGGACGGCCATGAGGCATCCTGCTGTCAGATGGTGGGTGTCGATTATTCCAATCCGGAGTTTTTCGGAGCGGGCGTGGGTATTGCGCTGCGAGCATCCGACAAGGGCTTGCGCGACGAGTTCGACATCGCGTTACGCGCCCTGCTTGACGACGGTACTTACGCCGCCATCAGCCGCCGCTATTTCGGCCAGAACATACGATAGGGTTCAATTCTTTTCCGCAGGCGCCATCAGGTCGCGCGGCCTGCCGAAGAAGACAGTGCGGCCCTTGCCTTCCTTCACCTCCTTCCAGTCATCGACATCGAATTCGAAGACGATGAAGCCGCCAGTGGGCACGCCATTCGCGACCTTGAGCGCAACCTCTTCCTCCGGGTCTTCGGCAAGGGCCATGGCAAGGAGGACGAGGCCCGGATTATGCGCGACGACAAGCAATGTCTGCGCGTCGGCCGGCGCGTGATGAATTTCGTTGAGCATCACGTCGGGCATGGCGTGGTAGAGCTCGTCGCGAAAAATCACCGGTAAATCGGCGGGAAGACGCTTGCGCAGCGGCACAAAGGTTTCCCTCGCGCGCTTCGCCGTCGAGCAGAGCACTGCGTCGGGCTTGTAGTCGGAGGCGGCAATGTAATCCGCCATGAATGTCGCGGATTTGATACCCCGCGCATTCAGCGCGCGTTCGAAGTCGTCCTTCGCGGGATCGCTCCAGTCCGATTTCGCGTGCCGCATCAGGCAAAGTCGTTTCATCAAGCATTCTCCTGGCGCTGTCCGTCTGACGCCGTGTCCGGGCGGGCTCCGTCGAGGAAGGGTAGGGCGAGACTCCAGAAAAGTCTCGTGGGCTCCGCGCCTTTATAGGCGTCGAGCCCGATCCGCAAATTTTCCGCGCCGCCCTGCGGGCTCTCGCGATAGGTGCCAAAGGCCCGATCCCAGAGTGACAGGTTGAAGCCGAAATTCATGTCATGCTCATCCCTGCGGACCGAATGATGGATGCGATGCATGTCCGGCGTCACGATGACGCTGCGTAAGCTGCGTTCGATGCGGGGGGGAAGCTTGACGTTCGAATGATTGAACATGGCCATGGCATTGAGCGCCACTTCGAAGATGAGCACTGCCACGGGCGGAACGCCGAGTGCGGCGACCGCGGCCATCTTGATGCCCATGCTTGCGAGTATCTCAAGCGGGTGGAAGCGCACCGCCGTGGTGACGTCGATTTCCGGATCCGCATGATGAACCCTGTGCATACGCCAGAAGAGCGGCACGTAATGGAAGGCCGCATGCTGGGCATAGATCAGCAGATCAAGGGCGAGAAGCGAGAGGGGCAGGGAGAGGGCGACCGGCGCATCGAATTGGTTGAAGAGCCCGATCTCCTTCACCTCACACCATAGGGCGACGCCCATGGCGGCGGCAGGCAGGGCAAATCTGACGAGAACTGCGCCTGCGACACTCAGCCCCAGATTGGTCCGCCACCGCGCAAGGCGCGGCAGAACGGAAGGGCGCCAGGGCGTGGCAAGCTCCCATGTGGCGAGGAGCGCCAGCAGCCCGCCAAAGAAGGCGAGCCGGACGGCGAGCTCATGGGTCAGGAGAAAGCTTTGCATCATGGCCTCGGCACCCGACGCAGGCCTGGAACTGGCTTGTGGGAGGCAGGTGAGCGGCGACTATAGAGCGGCTTTCCATCCGGGAAAATGCCCTCGCAAAGCCGGGAGCGCGAGCTCCGCAAAGGCCTACGCCTCGCGGTTCGTCTCGGCTACAATTGTCATAAAGGCCCATGCAAATGGGAAAGCAGCGGCGGGGAAACATGATGATGGCGAAGCATTATCTGGGCTGCCTCATGGCGCTGCCCATGCTCGGGCTTGTGCCTGCGCTGGCGGAGCCGGTGGGCGACGAAACCTTCGAAGGCTCGCTGACCTGTGCCGCGCCGGCGGGCAACACCGATGCCGCCCCCATTTCCTGCCAGGCGCAAATCAATCCAGGCCTGCCCGAGATCGGCCTGTCTCTCGTTTTCCGCGGTAATGCGACGAATGGCGAGCGCGTACTGGACAGTATCGAACTTCGCCGTAGCGGCGAGGCCGAACCCTTCCAGGTTCTGAAGGGTATCGCATTGCATGTCCCGAAGGACGCGGAGAATGGTGGCGTCGGGATGATCGACCTCAATTTCGATGGCTTCTTCGATCTGCGTGTCCAGCGATCATCGTCCGAAGGCAAGGGCCTCTATCGGAACTGGGTCTGGTCGAAAGAGGGCGGCAACTTCGTCGCAAGCCCCGAACTCGACGCGATCGCTTCGCCGGAATTCAATGCCGAAGATCAGGAGATCGTGAGCCGCTGGCAACGTGGTGCGAACGAGCGGACTACGGATATTTATTCCTTTGACGGATCAATGCCGCTGCTCGTTCACCGCGAGGTCGATCGGCTATCCGACGGCGGCGCGTGCCAGCGCAGCTTCTACGACCGGATCGACGAAGAACAGAAGAAAACGGGCACGGGATCTTGCGATAAAGAGTAAGCGTCGCTGACCCTTTTTCCGCCGAAAACTTTCCCCGAATGTAGGCAACAGATTGTTTCCAGACAAGGTCTGGAACTATCGCGCGACTGTTTCGATATACCTCCACATGCGACGCGCGTTGATGCGCGGCATATAACAAATGGAGGTTGGAAATGAACACTCGGGCAATTGCACTTCTCGGTTCTTTGGCCCTTACGGCAGTGGGGGCTTCATCGGCTTTCGCCGCCGGGACGGTGGCTGCAAGTCCGTCCGTCGTGGCATCGTTTCAGGACAATGCGGAAAGGCAGTTCGGCACCTATCATGGCGGCAAGATTGCCGTGAGCTGGTTCCCTGCCGACGAGCGGGACCTTGCAACGCAGCTCGACCAGAACCACGACGGCTATCTCGACTTGAATGAATACAAGGCCGGCAAGATTTCCGGCTGAGTGCGATACAGTGTGAAGTCCGAAGGCGCCGACGACGCCTTCGATTTCACGCGGTCGCGTGACGGGCGCGGGCGCCGCGTTCGATGGCCGCCGCGATCAGCTTCTCGATGCCGAGCGTGTCGCGCAGAAGCTGAAGCAGGCGCAATTCTTCCTGACCCACCGAGAGATCTGCAGAAGCAATTTCCACGGCAACCGCATAGGCCGTTTCGCGCAGGTGCGGCGGCAGCGCGTCCTTGACGAGGCCGAACACCGCATCGAGCCCTCCATCCTCCTGGAGGATCGAGGCACATTCCCGCGCAACGGGGATAAGGCGTTCCGTATCGAAATGCCGGAAGATGGGGAGATGTTTCACGATGCCGCCGATCGTGCGCAATTCATTGTCGCTCATGGCGCTGTCCACGGCGCTCATGGTGACCATGACATAGATAAGGGCTGTTTCCGGGGCGATCGTCGACATTCTTGCCGTCCTTGTTTGAAAGCGCGAGGAGATTAGGGACTGGGGCGCTCTGCGGCAAGCTTATCCCTTCAGAAATTCCCGCGTTCCCGCGACCGCCTCGGCAAGGCCGACGCGCTCCACGGTCACATCCGGCGGAAAGGCAGAGGTAAGCCGCGTGGGTAGACGGGAATCCAGCATGATGAAAACGCCCTTGTCCCGTGCGGAGCGGATCAGACGCCCGAATGCCTGTTTCAGCCTAAGCCGTGTCAGCATGTCGTCATAGCGCGGGCCGCCGAAACGTTCACGGCGGGCCTTGTGCAGAATGTCCGGACGCGGCCAGGGTACGCGGTCGAAGACGATCATGCGCAGCGAATCGCCCGGCACGTCCACGCCGTCGCGCACAGCGTCGGTGCCGAGCAAGCAGGCGTGGCGCTCGGCACGGAAGATGTCGACCAGTGTGCTGGTGTCGAGCGCGTCCACATGCTGCGAATAAAGTGAGAGTCCCGCTTCCTCGAGTGGCGCCATGAGCCGCTCATGCACGGCCCGAAGCCGATGAATGGCAGTGAAGAGCCCCAATGCGCCGCCGCCCGCCGCGAGGAAGAGTTCGCGATAGGCGGATGCAATCTGGTTCAAGTCGGTCCGGCTCACATCGCGCACGACGAAGATGCGCGCTTGCGCCGCATAGTTGAACGGCGAGGCCATGAAGGCGCGCCGCGCGGGCACGGCCAGATGCGTGACACCGGTGCGGACTTCCGCCGACGCCCAGCCTTCGTCCGCATCCGCGTCGTCGATCAACCGGTCGCGCAGCGTGGCCGACGCGATGACGATGCCATGCGCCGGTTCGAGCACGGCTTCGGCAAAGGGGATCGTCGGATCGCGCCAATGGCGGTGCATACCGACATCGGCCTCGCGCCCGCCGATGCGATCAATCGAGAACCAGTCGACGAAATCCTCCGGCGTCGGACGGCCGAGGCCGCCGAGCATCGAGCGCCATGAGGGGATGAGAAGCTTCGCGCGCCGTTCGAGGCCGCGCGCGGCTGCATCCATGCGAATGCGCATCGATGTGTCGAGATCTTCCGCCTCCGCGTCGAGCCGTATGCGCAGCCGTTCCGCGATACGGAAGAGCGGCGCGGCAAGACGTTCCAGTGCGACGTCGAGCGCGCGGGCGGTCTCTTCGATGGGCTTTGACAGCGGTTCGATTTCCGCTTCGAGCGAGAAGGGGCCGTCGCTGTCTTCCGCCCGCGCATGGACATGATTGCGCAACAGCGCGAGGAATTCTTCCGCCGCGCCGCGTGGCGCACCGTCATTGAGGCGGCTCGCCCATCCGGGCGCCGGAAGCGCGGATGCCGCATTGATCGCGGCGGATAGCGCTTCCTCGGCGGTCTCGTCGCCCGTGGTCAGATCGCCGATGCGGTCTTCGAGACCGCGTCCGCGGCGTCCGCGCTGTCCTTCCGCGCCCCGAATCCAGCGTCGCAGTTCTGCTGTTTCCGAAGCGGAGAGATGCGCGGAAAAGGCGCTGTCGGCCGCGTCGAAGATGTGATGTCCCTCGTCGAAGACGAAACGCGAGCGGGCCTCGCGGCCCGTTGGCTCCTCATCCTCGGCATTGCCTGCGGCCTCTACATTCGTGGCGACGTTGCGCGGCGCTTGCGGCATCAGCAATGCGCCGGCCTGTTCGAGCGCTGCCTGCCGCATGACGAGCGCGTGGTTCGCCACCACGATGTCGGCGCGCCGCGCCTTGCGGATTGCCTTTTCGATGAAGCACTTCTTGAAATGTGGGCAAGCTGTATAGACGCATTCGCCGCGCCTGTCGGTGAGCACGGAGCGCCCTCCGCCACCGCCGAGCTTCTGCGCGAGCCACGCGGGAAAATCGCCACCCACCATGTCGCCATCGCGGCTTGCCTTCGCCCATCGCGAAACGAGGCCGATGGCGACCGCGTTGCCGGACAGGGCCGCGCGGTCGGCGGTTTCGGCGAAGTTCAGAAGACAGAGATAGTTTTCGCGGCCCTTGCGGATGACTGTCTTTTCATTCTTCTCGGCCGGGTCGGGATAAAGCCGCGATAATTCCTGATCGAGTTGGCGCTGCAAATTCTTGGTGTAGGTGGAAAGCCAGACCGTGCCCTTGTTGCGCTGGGCCCAGAGGCTAGCGGGTGCGATATAGCCGAGCGTCTTGCCGATGCCGGTGCCAGCCTCCGCGATGACGATATTGGGGGCGCCCGCCGCCTCGCGCGGCCCAAAGGCGCGGGCGGTCGCGGCTGCGAAATCGGATTGGCCGGAGCGCTTTTCGGCATTCGTGCCGACGAGTTCGGCAAGCCGCTCCCGCGCTTCGTCTTCCGTCACCGGCATTTGGCCAGGCGCGCCACGGGGCGCGCGGTCTTCCCATTCGGGCAGGTCGTTCCAGACATCGAAACCGCGGCCGACACGGGGCTTCCCTTCCCGCGTGACGACATCGCCAAGCGCCGACATGACGCCGGGCGCCCAGGCCCAGCCGGCCTCAGCCATGCGCCACGCGACCCGCGCGGTGCCCGAGCGGTCGGGGTAATTGCGCGATTGCAGGGTAGAGAGCAGCCGCGCCGCTGCCTCGTGAAGCATCAGTGCCTGGGCCTCCGGCGTCTCGGTCGTATTAAGGCGGAGCGCACGGGCGAGCCCGCCGGGTGTGGGCAGGCAGGGGGCAGCCGGGTGTACGAAGGCGAAGAGTTCGAGGAGATCGAGCACCTTCGGACCCGGCTCGCTGAAGCCGCGCTTGTTCGCAAGACCGACCGCTATGCGCCGCGCGGTGAAACCGGGGTGGACGACGAGCACCGTGTCGCGGGCGAGCCGCTCCAGCGCCTTTTCAGCGGAGAGTTCCTCAACCTCGCCATCGGCGGTGACGGCAAGCGCACCCCAGCGCGATCCGGCGCCCGCGCCGATCCGCGCCGGAACGAGCGCGGCGGCATCGGGCAGGACGGGAGCCGCCTGTGAGCGGAAATCCGCCGAATCGTCCGAAGGAGTAAGGGCCATGGCGGGGCAGTATAGCCAGCCCCGCGTAAAAGACAGGCCTCAGCTTCCGAGCCGGGGAAAGGCCTGTGCGAGGGCCTGCCGGGTCGCAGCAATCTTCCGTTGCAGGCGCTGGCCGTCGGGCATCGTGCCTTCCGGCCGGCCTGCGTCGAGGGCGCGCGCCATTTCCTGCGCAAGACCGGCGATGGCCGGGAGCCCGCTTTCGCCCGCTTCCCTCCTGATCGCAAGGACATGTGCGGCGAGCGCGTCGGCGTCCCTGCTGCTCCGCGCCGCTTCCACCTCGCGCTGGAGGTCGAGAATGCGGTCCAGCGCGCTCACCATGCGATCGGTGGCTCCCTCGAGACCAAGCTCCCGCTCGAGCTCATAAAGATAATCGTGGTCGATGAGCCGTTCGCGCGGATATGCCGGAAAAGCGCTGGCCTGCGGACCGGCCACGGTCGGAAGGCTCGAACCTGACCGGATGGGCAGGAGGAACCAGAAGGTGCTGCCCTGGCCCGCAGCGCTGTCGACGCCGATTTGCCCCCCCATGAGCCTGACAAGGCGGTCGGCTATGGCGAGGCCAAGTCCGATGCCAAGCGGCCGGTCATGCCCGACGGAGGAACCTTGGGAAAAGCTGTCGAAGATGCGCGCCTTTACCTCAGACGTAAGTCCAAGGCCTGTATCCAGCACGGAAAAGCGTAAGCCCGCGACGTCTCCGCGATGCCCCACGGGCTGAAGCCTGAGGACCACGCCGCCCGTTTCGGTGAATTTGATGGCATTGGAGAGCAGATTGACGAGAACCTGCCTCAGCCGGTCCGGGTCGGCCGTCATACAGGCGGGCGTATCGGGCGCGAGATCGAGTTCGAGCGAGAGCCCGCGCTCCTTCGCATACGGCCGCATCAGGCGCACGACGCTGCGGGCGAGCGTCGTCGGATCGAAGCTCAGGGGCTTCAGTTCCAGTGTGCGGGCCTCCATCTGCGAGAAGTCGATCATGTCGTCGAAGAGACGGCTGAGCATCCGGCTCGATTCCGCCATGGCCTGTGCGAGGTTGGCCTGCGCCTCGCTTAGGGGTTCGTCGCCGAGCTGGTTCGACATGCGCGAGATACCGTCGAGGGGCGCGCGCACCTCATGGCCGAGGATGGCGAGGAATTCGCCCTTGGCGCGATTGGCGGCGATGGCGCGGCGCTCGGCCTCCTCCGCGTCGGCGCGCTTCTGCTCGGTCGCGGCGTGGGCCCGCGCCATCCGTTCGACCAGATCGGCATTCTCGAAGCGCAGTCGGATTGCCTCGCTGAAGGAGCGGTTGACCTGCCGTGTCCAGCCGACGAGCACCAGCAGGAACATGCAGGCCAGCGTTACTGTCGCGAGACCGAGCGGATTTCCCGAGAGGAGAAGGAGCATAAGTGTCGGCGTCACGGTTGCGCCGACATAGGCCGCGACCGCCGGGGGATAGGTGGCCCGCGAGATTGCTGTCGCCATGCAGAGAAGCGCGAGGAGGAGCGCGTAGAAGATATGGTGCGGGAAGGACGAGCCGGGCAACCAGAGGAGACTGCCGACACCCCATGTCGAGCCGCTGACAAGGGTGACGATCGCATAGCGCCGCGCCCAGAGTCGGGCATTCAGGATCGCTTCAGGATCGGCGCGGAAGGCAGCGCGCACACGGTCGAAGGAAACCTGTGCGACGAACTGGATCAGCAGCGGGACCGCGGTCGCCCAGATCGGCGCCGTGGCATAGAAGGCGAGCCCCACCACCAGAACGGCGCCGAAGATCGTGTAGCGGCTCGTCTCGCCCATATCGAGGAGAAGCCGCACCTGCTCGGCAAAAATGCGTGTAGGGAGGTCTGCCCGCCGCCGTGCCGGCCCCTTCTGTGCGAGGCTCTCCGCGCCACCGCTCTGGGATTCGCTATCGGCGGATTGGAACTCGGACATCACACTGGCTTCGGTTACTCTGTCGACCACTCACGGGGTGCTGCTTCTTGCGCCGCGTTGACGGGCAGGGCCCCCAAAGCTTAGGGTCCCGGCGCTTTAAAATTCATTAAGCAGTCTCGTTTCAGGTCAGAAAATGCCGTCGAATACACCAGTCATTAACGATGCCGAACTCCTCGAAGCCGCCCGCGTCAGCAAGGCCTGGCCTTTCGAGGAAGCGCGAAAAATCGTGGAAAGGCTGGAAAAAGAGGGTGCGGCGGCTGATCGCGTGGTGCTCTTCGAGACCGGATACGGCCCAAGCGGACTGCCGCATATCGGCACTTTCGGCGAGGTCGCGCGCACGACCATGGTGCGCCACGCTTTCGAAACGCTGGCGCCGGGCGTGAAAACACGCCTCCTTTGCTTCTCGGACGACATGGACGGGTTGCGCAAGGTGCCGACCAATGTGCCGAACCAGGAGATGCTGGCGAATTACATCAACATGCCGCTGACCAAGGTGCCGGATCCCTTCGGGACGCATCCGAGCTTCGGCGAGCACAACAACGCCCGGCTGCGCGCCTTCCTCGATTCCTACGGTTTCCAGTATGAGTTCGCCTCGTCGACCGATTATTACAAGTCGGGCCGGTTCGACGCGACGCTGCTGAAGGTGCTGGAGAAGTTCGACGCCATCATGGACATCATGCTGCCGTCGCTGCGCGAGGAGCGCGCTTCGACCTACAGTCCGATCCTTCCTGTCAGCCCGCGGACCGGCCATGTGCTGCTGGTGCCGCTCGTCTCGCGCAATGTCGAGAAGGGCACTGTCTCCTATGAGGAGCCCGATACGGGCGAGATCGTCGAGGTTCCTGTGACGGGCGGTCATTGCAAGCTGCAATGGAAGGCCGACTGGGCCATGCGCTGGGCTGCGCTCAAGGTCGATTACGAGATGGCGGGCAAGGACCTCATCGACAGCGTCAAGCTCGCCTCGCGCATCTGCCGCACACTCGGCGTCAATCCGCCGGAGGGCTTCAACTACGAGCTTTTCCTCGATCAGGAGGGCAAGAAGATTTCGAAGTCGAAGGGCAACGGCCTTTCGATCGAGGATTGGCTGCGCTATGCGAGCCCGGAAAGCCTGCAGCTTTTCATGTATCAGGCGCCGCGTACCGGCAAGCGGCTCTATTTCGACGTCATCCCGAAGAATGTCGATGAGTATCTCTCCTTCCTGACGGCTTACCCGAAGCAGGCCGTGAAGGAACGCCTCGGCAATCCGGCATGGCATATCCATGCGGGGAATCCGCCAACGGAAGAATTGCCAATCAGCTTCTCGTTGCTTCTCAATCTTGCGAGCGCCAGCCATTCCGAAGACAAGGATGTGCTCTGGGGCTTCATCCGCAGCTATGCGCCGGACGCGACGCCGGAGCGCTTCCCCCGTCTCGACCACATGGTCGGCTACGCGATCAACTATTTCCATGACTTCGTGAAGCCGTCCAAGGTCTATCGTGCGCCGTCGGAAATCGAGAAAATCGCGCTTGCCGATCTTGCCGAAGCGCTGGAAAGAGCCGAGCCGCAGACGAGCGCCGAAGAGTTGCAGAACATCGTCTATGAGATCGGCAAGACGCATGGCTTCGAAAACCTGCGCGACTGGTTCAGGGCGCTCTACGAAATTCTGCTTGGCGAGGCGCAAGGCCCACGCTTCGGCTCCTTCATCGCTCTTTACGGCGTGAAGGAAACGGTGAGTCTCATCCGCCGGGCGCTTGCGGGCGAAGATCTGTCCAGGGGCTGAACGGACCGGTCCTCGCGGCGTACGCGCGTAGGTGTCGGCACGCGGGGCCTGCATGCGGTCCTGCTTGCCACGCCCTTCGTCTCGAAGGATCATCGCGCGATGTATTGCCCGCGTCTTTGCCTTCCGCTGATGCTCCTGTTGCTCGCTGCGTCGCCGGCGTTTGCGGCGGTGCCGCTCGACGCGGCCCGCGAGGCCTTCGCGCAAGGCGATTTCCGCCGGGCGGCGACGCTCGCCCATGAGGCGGGCACGGCTGAGGGGGAGACGCTGGCTGCGCGCTCGGAACTCGCCGAGGGCGATTTTGTCGAGCATGGCGAGGCGAGCCACGAGGATTTCCGGCGGGCGGCGAAGAGCGCGCGCGCTGCCCTCCAGCTCGATCCCGACAATGTGGAAGGCCATCTCTACCTTGCGCTGGCGCTGGGTTTTCTCGGCCGTATCGAGGGAAGCGTCGCGGCCCATTTTGCGGGTTACGCGGAAGAGGCGCGCCAGCATATCGACAGGGCGCTTGAACTCGCGCCGACAGACCCATGGGCAAACGCGCTGCTGGGCGGCTGGAACCTCGAAATCGTCAATGATGGCGGCGTCCTTGCGGAGACAATCTACGGTGCCTCCCGTGAAAAGGGCATCGCCGCCTACAATTACGCACTCGCGCTTGCCCCTGGTAACGCGGCGATCGCATATCAATATGCCTTGCAGCTTGTGGCCATGGGTGGCGCGTGGCCGCGCGCAGAGGCATATCAGGTGCTGAAGAGCTCCTTGCAGGCTGAGCCGGTGGATGCCTTCCAGCGCTTCGCGTGGCGCAGGGCCGAGCGGATGATGCTTGCGCTGGAGGCGCATGATGACGGCGCGCTTCGGGCCATCATGAAGGACCAGTTGGCGGTCCCGGACGTACTCGCGACATCGGGAAAGTCGTCGCGCTGAGCGTTACGGACTCGCCCGGATGATGCGGGCGAGCCAGACGATCTTTTCCACTGCGAGCGCATATGGCTCGTGCGGCGGGTCTGGCGACTGCAACCCGACGGTCTTTGCTGTACGCCGCGCCAGTTCGTCGATTCCGGCCCGGAACCGACTGTGCGAGGAGGCGGCTGGGGCGGGGCGCTATCAAATCCCGAACCGAGCGGTAATGGGTATAATTAACCTGAATTATGAAATGGAAGCCCGCGCTGTCCTGCCATACAAAATGTCGGCTTTTCTTGTTCCCTACGGCACCCCTCGTTACATTGCGCGCGCGAAGACAAAGGCTGGCGGACGGGGACATGAGCGCGCGCGCGATTTACAAAATAGTGCATCAGGCGGAGTGGCGCGCTGCCGAGGCGTCGGGCCGCTTTGCGGGCTCGCCCGTCGATCTGAAAGACGGTTTCATTCATTTCTCGACTGCCGCACAGGCGCCGGAAACGGCAGCAAAGCATTTCGCTGGCGCGAGCGATTTGCTGCTCGTCGCCGTCGATGCCGCCGCGCTCGACCTCAAATGGGAGGTCTCGCGTGGCGGGGCCCTCTTCCCCCACCTTTATGGCGACCTCCCGCTCAGTGCCGTGCGGAGCGTCGACCCGCTGCCGCTTTGCGCGAGTGGCGAGCATCGCTTTCCGCCGATGGACTAAACCTCATGGACCTCTTTCCGCTTGTGCGCCCGGCACTCCGCTTCATCGAGCCTGAGCGTGCCCATCGGCTCACCATTCTCGGCTTGAAGCTCGGGCTCGCGCCGCGGGACGTTGCGCCCAATCCGTCTTCGCTCGGCATCGATCTTTGGGGCCTTCACTTTCCCAATCCGCTGGGTATTGCGGCTGGCTTCGACAAGAACGGCGAAGTGCCGGATGCCATGCTGAAGCTCGGCCTCGGCTTTGCGGAAGTCGGCACCGTGACGCCGCGCCCTCAGCCGGGCAATCCACGCCCGCGCATCTTCCGCCTGACGGAAGAACGCGCCGTCATCAATCGTCTTGGGTTCAACAATGAAGGCCATGCGGCGCTGAAGCGTCGTCTCATCGCGCGGCGTGCGCGGTCCGGCATTGTTGGCGTCAATATCGGCGCGAACAAGGATGCCGCCGACCGTATTGCCGATTACGAGGCCGGCATCGCGGCCTTCGAGGGGTTGGCAAGTTATTTCACCGTCAATATCTCCTCGCCCAACACGCCGGGGCTCCGCGCGCTACAGAACAAGGCGGAACTTGAAACGCTCGTCGCACGCGTGATGAAGGCGCGGCAGGGCCGCACGCCAATTCTGCTCAAGATCGCGCCGGACCTCACCGATGAAGAACTCGCCGACATCGCCGAGGTGGCGCGTGATCAGAGTCTCGACGGTCTCATCGTTTCGAACACCACAATCCGCCGCGAGGGTCTCGTCTCCGGGCCGCTGGCGAACGAGACGGGCGGTCTCTCTGGCCAGCCGCTCTTCGCGCTGTCGACGGAAGTGCTGCGAACCATGTATCGCCTGACTGGCGGAAAGATTCCGATCGTTGGCGTTGGTGGCGTGGCGAGCGGCGCCGATGCTTATGCGAAGATTCGCGCGGGTGCATCCCTCGTTCAGCTTTACACTGCGCTCACCTTTGATGGGCCCACACTCGTCAGCCGTATCAAGCGCGAGCTTGCGCTGTTGCTCGCTGCGGATGGCATCGAACATTTGCGCGATGCGGTCGGCCTCGACGCTCAATAGGAAACGCCCATGTCGAAAGTCATCATCTGGCACAATCCGCGTTGCAGCAAATCGCGCGCGACGCTCTCGCTGATCGAGCAGCACGGGCTCGACCCCGAGATTGTTGACTATCTGAAGACGCCGCCTTCAGCCGACGAGATCAAATCCGTGCTGAAGAAGCTGCGCATGAAGCCGCGCGATCTGATGCGCAAGGGCGAGCAGGTCTACACGGATCTCGGCCTCGACAATGAGAAGCTTTCCGACGATCAGCTCGTGGCGGCGATGGCCGAAAACCCGATCCTGATCGAACGCCCCGTCGTAATCTTCGGCGCGCGCGCGAAGCTAGGCCGTCCGCCGGAAGATGTGCTTGATCTCTTCACTGGCCTTTGAGGGCCGTTGACTTCGCGACCGAGGTGTATAGGCCGAGCAGCGTCGCCGCTCGCGCGAGATAGAAGATGATGAGTGCCGCCCAGAGGCCGTGATTTCCGTAAGGTGCTGCGAGCAGCCACCAGGCGGCGAGGAAGATGCCAAGCGAAAGCGCCATGGCATTGCGCATTTCGACCGATCGCGTCGCGCCGATGAAAATGCCATCGAGCAGGAAGCACCAGACCGCTGCGAAGGGCGCCGCCGCTGCCCAAGGCAGGTAGGTTCGCGCCGCCTCGCGCACAGGCTCAGATGTGGTCAGTGCATCAATGAGGAGCGGGCCTGCCGCGAGCAATCCCAGCGAAAGCGCGAGCGCTGCGCCGCCTGCCCAGAGGGACGTGAGTTTCACTGTCCGGTCGAATGCAGCGCGGTCGCGCGCGCCGACCGACTGGCCGACCAGCGCTTCGGCCGCAAAGCCGAAGGCGTCGAGCAGGAAGGCCGAGACTGCGATGAATTGCCCGAGCACCGCGTTCGCCGCCAGCAGAACATCGCCAGAGCGCGCGCCTTGCGCCGTGAAAAACGCGAAAGCGAAAATGAGGCAGAAGGTGCGAATCATGATGTCGCGGTTGACCGCAATCATGCGGCCGAGCTTTTCACGGTCGAGGAGCCGCGGCCATTCCCAATGCCATCCGACTGATTTTAGATCGCGGGCGGAAAGCGAGAGACCGAGCGCGCAGGCGGCAATTTCGGCGATCACCGTGCCCGTCGCGACGCCCTTCACGGCCCAGCCGAACACCGCGACGAAGGTGACATTGAGGGCGATGTTGATACCATTCATGAAGACTTGCAGCAGCAGCGCTGTGCTTGCCTTCTGCCGCCCGATGAACCAGCCGAGGATCGCGAAGTTCGCAAGCGTGAAGGGCGCGCTCCAGATGCGGATGGCGAAGAAGTCGTGCGCCATGGCCTGAACTTCAGAGCTCCCCTTCAGAAGCGCGAAGGCCGCAAGTCCGATCGGCCATTGTAGCAGGATCAGTGAAAGTCCTATTGCGGCGGCGATCAGGAGTGCGCGACCGAGATTGGCGCTGACCTCATGCGCATTTTTTGCGCCGAGCGCCTGGGCGGTGAGGCCGGTCGTCCCCATGCGTAGAAAGCCGAAACCCCAATAGACGAAATTGAAGATGGTGCCGCCAAGCGCGATGGCACCGAGCGCGGCGGGATTTGGAATGCGGCCTATGACCGCCATGTCGGCAATGCCGAGAAGGGGCGTCGAGATATTGGAGAGAACGATCGGCCCCGCCAGCCGCAGAACGCGTCCGTGGGTCACGCGCTGCGGCGGCGGGGAGTCATCCGTCGTCATGTCAGGACTCGGCTTCCTCGCCGGTTTTCAGGAGGAAGTGCCCATGCGTCGCAGCGATGGGCTTCGAGCGATCTTCCTGCCAGGCCTCCGCATGCACTGTGGCGACGCGGCGGCCCTGCTTGGTGATCTGCGCACGGGCATAGGTGTCGACGGGCTTGCCGGAGCGCAGATAGTCGATGGTGAGGCCGATGGGCTTCGGGATCGCCGCGCTTCCCGTTTCGTAGGCGAGCTGAATGATCGCCGTCATTTCAAGAAAAGCACCGATCACGCCGCCATGTAGCGCGGGCAGCAGGGGATTGCCGATGAGCTTCTCGTCGAACTTCATCACGGTGGTGATTTCATTGCCCTTCTGGTCGACGCTGATGCCGAGGAAGCGAGCATAGGGAATACCCTCGATGAAGGCGTTGAGATCGCGCGGCGTCTTTGTGTCCGTCATGGCTCAGCCTTCCTTCTTCTGCTTCGCCATGAAGGCTTTCGCGGCGGCGACGCCGGTCGGCACGGTGCGATTTGCGCCGATCATGAAGGTGCCGACGCAGGAGGCGATGGGGTCGTTTATGTCGGTGTGGTACGCAGTGCCGCGCACGAAAGCGATATTGCGCGTCGTCTTGTAGCAATGCGCATGGGTCGTCAGCGCGAGCCCGGGCGTTGCCGGCTTCATGTAATCGATACGCAGGTCGAGTGTCGCGATGGCCTTCGGCTCGTCCATTGCGAGCTGCACGGCCATGCCGCATGTATTGTCGAGCACGGTGGTGATCACGCCGCCATGGATCACGCCCGTCTCGGCATTGCCGATGAACCTCTCGTCGTAAGGTACGCGGAGCCAGGCCTGTGCGTGGGCGGCGTTGATGATTTCGACGCCGAGCGCGCGCATTTGCGGAACATGCTGAATAAGCATTTCCTTCAGCGCCATCATCGTCTCTGGCGTCATCCTGAATTCGGTAGTCATGTACGTCCCGGAACAACTCATGAATTGGGGGTGGGGCGAGTCTACCGTTCGCATCGCACATTTACGATGCTCAATCGCACTCGGCGAGGCTACGTTTCTGTTCGCTTGCCCTGCGCCGCTTGCGATCGAAGCGCCGATACGAGCCGCAAAAGGGGCTTTTCGCCTATTTGGTGTGCGTCTTTCCCTCGCGTATTCCGTCAAGTCATTGAATTGGCAGGAGTTTTCTTCGGCGCGACACTCGTTCAAATTGACCTTGCGGCGCTTTCGTCTAGATTAGGGTGAAATTGGAATCGGCGCGCTTTTGCGCCCATAGGAGACATGATGATCGCGTCCGCCTGTATGAGGGTACTGGTTCGCTCATGACCGACCTGAAGGAGAAGGCGCCGCAGGGCGGGCAGGACGGCGCGTTCATGCATTCCGTGAAACCCATCGGCAAGCGTGAGCAGACCAAGCTCAACAACCGCGAGTCCATACTGAACGCGGCGCGCGAGGTTTTTGCGGAGCTCGGTTATGGCGCGACCACGGTGCGGGACATCATCCGCAAGACCGGCCTCGCCTCCGGCACGTTCTACAACTACTACAAGAGCAAGGAAGAGGTCTTCGAGGCGCTGATGGATGACGGCATGCGCCGCATTCGCCCGCGCCTGAAGGCGGATCGCATTCGCTCGCGCAATTTCGAGGAATTCATCCGCAACGCCTTCCGAACTTATTTCGACTATCTCGCCTCCGACCGCATGACCTTCCAGATCATCAGGCGCAATCCCGCCTCGTTGCGCGTCCGCATGGATACGCCGGAGATGATCGCGGGCTTTGAGGAGATTCGCGAATATATCGAAGAGGATATTCGTGACGGCAATGTGCCACCGGTGGATTCTGAATATCTGATGGCTGCCGTGGTCGGCATCGCCATGGAGATCGGCGACCGGATGATCAAGCGGCCCGAACTCAATGCGACGGAAGCCGCCGATTTTGCGACGACGCTTGTCCTGCATGGATTTCATGCCCTGCCGATCAAGACTGACGCGCAACAGAAGTAGTCGAATGCACAAGGGGAGGGGCTGGTGAGCATCCAGAAGCTGATCGTGCGGACCTTGCTGAAGCTGCCCGATGGCGCGCTTGTCGCCATGGCCGGCGGTAAGCCGCTAGCGATCGATGGCCGCACGCTCGATGCGCGCGCGCAGTTTCTCGCGGTGCAGGGCGCCAAGGCGCCTTCGATCACGACGCTCGATCCCGTCACCGCCCGCGCCGCGACGGCGCAGGGCCTGAAGCTTCTCGACGGAACGAGGAGCCCGCAGGTCCTCGTCGAAGCCGTCACCGTGCCGGGGTCTGCCGGGCCGCTCGGCGCACGTCTCTATACGCCGCGCAACGCGGGTGGACCGCTTCCGGGCCTCGTCTTCTATCACTTCGGCGGCTGCGTCATCGGCGATCTTGATACCTGCGACACCTTCTGCTCGATGCTCGCCGATATTGGCGAATGCGTGGTTCTGTCGGTCGATTACCGGCTTGCCCCCGAACACAAGTTCCCCGCAGCGGTCGATGATGCGCTCGCGGCTTATCGCTATGCCCGGGACAATGCCGAGACGCTTGGCATGACGCGGCGCATCGCGGTCGGTGGCGACAGCGCGGGCGGTTATCTTTCCGCCGTCGTCGCACAGGAGATGAAGCGCACGGGAGAAGAAGAGCCGGCGTTGCAGCTTCTCATCTATCCGGTCACGGACATGGAGTGGCAGGGCGGCTCGTGGGAAAGTTGCGAGAACGTCTATCCGCTGACGCGCGAGATCATGGAGTGGTTCATCGGCCACTACCTGAACGATCCCGGCGAGGCAAAAAACATTCTGGCCTCGCCGCTCAAATCGGGCGACCTCGAAGATTTGTGCCCGGCCATCGTAATAACGGCTGGCTTCGATGTGCTGCGCGATCAGGGTATCGCCTATGCGCAGGCGCTGCGCGAGGCTGAGGTCAACACGACCTATCGCAGTTACGACAATCTCTGTCACGCCTTCACGGCAATGACGGGCGTGGTGCCTGCGGCGAAGCGCGCCTGCGAGGAGATCGCGCGCGACGTGCGGCGCATTCTCCACGCCTGATCGGGCATCAGTCGCGCAGGAACTCGATCAAGCTCGCATTTACGAGCGCGGGCTTCTCATGGTGCACCCAATGCGTCGCGCTCTCGACGAAGAGCGAGCGGCCATTCTCGCAAAGCGCGAGACTCGCCTCGCCCCCGCTCCTCTCGCCGAAACGATCCTCGACGCCCCAGATCAGGAGCAGCGGCGTCTTGATCCAGGGCAGCGCCTCCGGCATCCGCTTTTTCAGCAGCGCGCGATACCAGTTGACGGTCGCGGTGAGCGCGCCGGGTTGCGACCATGCCTTGCGGTATTCTGCAACGTCGCTCTCGTGAAACGTGCCGGGGCGGCTTGACCGCACGAGACCGTCTGCAAGGCCCCGAAAGTTACGCGCCTTCATGATGGCCTCGGGAAGCCAGGGCAGGCGGAACATCTGCACATACCAGCTCTTGCGCCTCTGCTGCTTGTCCTCGCGCATGGCCTTCAGCCAGAGGGCGGGGTGCGGAGCATTGATGACCACGATCCGTTCGAGCCGATCCGGTCTTGTCGTCGCAAGCCACCATGCGACGGAGGCACCCCAGTCGTGCCCGATGAGTTTCAGCCGGGAAATGCCGAAATGATCGGCGAGCGCGACGACATCGGCCGCCAGCTTGTCCAGGTCGTAGGCGGCAACGCCCTTCGGCTTGCCGCTTAGATTGTAGCCGCGCTGATCCGGGGCGATGACGCGAAAGCCCGCTGCGACCAGCGCAAGAATCTGGGCGCGCCACCCGGCCCAGAATTCGGGAAATCCGTGCAGCAGCATAACGGGCGGCGCATCCCGGGGCCCTGCTTCCGCGTAATGAATATCGACGTCGTTGACGCGCGCGCGTCCAAACCGAATATCGTCCATGAATGCTCCTCCCGGAGCGCAATGTTCCATCCTGTTGCGAGAGTCGCAATCTCCTCGTTCGGGCTTGCATTGGCGGCGAGGGCCATGCTAATTCCCGAGCATCCTTAGGGGAGTAGTCGCCCTCCATCACGAGAGGGGCGCGCATCAACAAACTTGATCTTCGGATCATGGTGCGCGCGGCAGGTGCGGAAGCCGCACCGCTTGGCGAGACCTTTGGCTTGAGGTGTGTCTCCCTGCCGGGCGACGCGCGTCTCAGGTCATTGGTCCAACACGCCCGGCTGGAAGCCCCCGATATGGAAGCCTTCTTTCTCTCGCTTTCCGCCGTCGCTATCGCCGAAGTCGGCGACAAGACGCAACTTCTCTCGATGGTCCTCGCGACACGCTTCAAAAGACCACTCCCGATCATCGCGGGCATCTTCGTTGCGACAATCTTCAACCATGCGCTCGCCGCCGAGGTTGGCATTCTTGTCGCGAACTGGCTGACGCCGCAGGTTCTTCAGTGGGTACTCGGCGTTTCTTTCGTCGCGGGCGGTGTCTGGATGCTTGTTCCCGACGAGGCGGGCGAGGTGCCGGGCGGCGCATCGCGCTTCGGCCCCTTTGTCACCACGGTAATCGCTTTCTTCCTCGCCGAAATGGGCGACAAGACGCAGCTTGCGACTATCGGCCTTGCGGCGCGGTTCCACGATCTCATCTCGGTCGCCGCCGGCACGACCATCGGCATGATGCTGGCGAATGTTCCCGTGGTCTTCCTTGGCAACGCTGCGGCAAAGGCGCTGCCGCTGGCGCTGGTACGTGGAATCGCTGCGGCGATCTTCTTCGCTCTGGGCCTCGTCACCATCCTAGAGGCGATGGGCATCGTTTGATTTGAGCCAAGCTCTGCACCTATGCTCGCCGCAAAGAAACTTGAATTCGGGGAGATGAAGATGCGCAGCATGCGTGTGCATGAGCTGTCGGAGGATATTTCCGTCCTCCGCATGGATGAGGTGACCTTGCCGCCGCCGGGCCCCGGCGAAGTGCGGCTTCGCCTCAAGGCCTGCTCGGTCAATTTCCCCGACATTCTGATGGTGCAGGGCAAGTATCAGTTCAAGCCCGAATTGCCCTTCGCTCCGGGCATGGAGGGGGCGGGCATCGTCGCCGAAGTGGGGCCGGGCGTGACATCGCTCAAGGTCGGAGATGAGGTGGTTGCGGGGCTGCGCATCGGCGGCTTCGCGGAAGAGGCGATCGCCTCGGCGGAAGCCTGCCGACCGATTCCAAGGGGCATGGATTTCGTTCATGCCGCCGCCTATCCGGCAGCCTATCTCACCGCCTATGTCGCTCTCGTCATTCGCGGGAACCTCCGAGCGGGCGAGACGCTTCTGGTGCATGGGAGTACGGGTGGCGTCGGCATGGCGGCTGTCGATATCGGCAAGCTTTGGGGTGCCACCGTCATCGCAACGTCGGCGTCGGATGAGAAGCTCAAGGTGGTGAAGGCGCGGGGGGCCGATCATGTCCTGAATGTGACAACGGGCTTCCGCGAAGAGGTGAAGGCGTTAACCGGGGGAAGGGGCGCCGATGTCGTTTACGATCCTGTGGGTGGCGATGTTTTCGACGAGAGCGTGCGCTGCATTGCCTGGAACGGGCGCCTGCTGGTCATCGGTTTCACCAGCGGCCGCATTCCGAACATTTCCGTCAACATGCCGCTTATCAAGGGCTTTTCCGTAATCGGCGTTCGCGCGGGCGAATATGGCCGCCGCGATCCGGAAGCAGGGCGCCGCAATATCGAGGCGGTGGACAGGCTTGCGGCGGAAGGCAAGATCGTTCCCTATGTCTGCGCGACCTTCCCGCTCGATCGTGCAGTCGATGCGATGCGCTTGCTGCAGGAACGGAAAGCTGTGGGAAAAGTCGTTATAACCATGGACTAGAGATCCATGGATCGGCAACTCGGAGGGGGCGGCAGGAGGAAAGATGACGCGCGTTCCAATGGCGGCTGCCATTCTTGTTGCTGGCCTGCTCCTCTTCGCCTGCTCGAAGCCGGCGGGGCTGGTCGTCAATGGCGACAAGGTGGGTCCGATCAGCGTCGAGACCGCGTTCAATGTCGCAGCCATTGCCAGGCTCTTCCCTCAATTCAAGGTGAGTGCCGGCATGTCGTCGGCGCTGGAGCCGGGGGCGCATGTCATCCGTGTCATCGACAATGGCAAAACCGTGCTCGAACTTTATCCGACCGGAGATGGCGCCCGCGTCGCAAGCGTGTTGATACTGGACGATATTGTGCAGGACGAAAACGGCGTCCATATCGGCTCGCGCTATCGCGATATATTTCCGCCGTCGAAGCCAACGGGCTGCATGGCGGGCGCGATGGAGAAGCGGGGGCGCATCTATTGTCCACAACCCAATTCAAATCGCATCATCTACGAGATGCAGGGTGTGCCGCCCGCGCCTGACGGTCAGGTGCCCCCGCCGGAAGTTCTGGCGGACTGGCATGTGACCGCCATGCTATGGGATGGCGACGACGCGTCCGTCAACTGATCCCGCAATTCATCCGTGCCCAAGGGGACATCATGTCATCGAAGCGTATCTTGTCATGTCTTGCCGTGATTGCCGCGACGGCGTTCTCCGCGACGACTGCGTTTGCGGTCCAGTCGCTCGACACCTATATCGTGCGCGATGCTGGCGTCGGTCCGCTCGACAACAAGGTGCCTTTCGATCAGGCCGCGCTGGAAAAGATTCTACCTGAGGGCGTGACTTTCCAGCCGCAGACGGTCGAACTCGAAGGTGCCGCGCCGTACACGGTTCTGCGCGTCTCGAGAGGCAAGAATCTTCTGCTTGAACTCGAATCCAATGGCGACCGCAAGAAGCCGCGCGTCACAGGCATTACCGTTTTCACACAGCGCATCGCCGATGCGCGCGGAGCACGCGTCAAGGCACGGCTGAGTTCGCTCTATCATTACGGCGAAAAGCCCGACTGTATTCCCGGCGCGGGGCGCTATACGGGCCGCATTTTTTGTACAGCGCCGAAGCTCGATCACGTCATCTATATCTTCGGCGGAAAAAAACCGGCAGAGGACGGTGTCCTGCCTCCGCCGACCGAGATTGCGAATTGGCGGTTGATCGCCATCATGTGGAGCGCGACCTGAGCGAGGGTCAGACGCTGCGCTGCGCCTTGTCCTTTTCGTTCGCGCTGCGGATCATGTCGCGCATATTGTCCCACTCTTCCTCGGAGAGCCTCGACAGGCGCGAGAAATTTCCACCGCCCGCCTGATAAGAACCGCCGTCGATGGCGATGCACTGGCCGGTGAGATATTCACATCCATCGGCCATGAGGAATGTGGCGAGGTTCTTCAGCTCGTCCATCTTGCCGACGCGGCCCATGGGAATACCCTCGCGCGATGTGTCGCCTTCGAGCGACTGACCTGGGCTCAGGCGTTCCCACGCGCCCTTTGTCGGGAAAGGTCCGGGCGCGATCGAGTTGAGGCGAATGCCGTACTGGCCCCATTCGGCGGCAAGCGATTGCGTCATGATGTTGATGCCTGCCTTGGACATGGCGGAAGGCACGGTGAAGGGGCCGCCGTTCCAAACCCATGTCGTGAGGATCGAGATGACGCTGCCCTTGTCGCCGCCTTCGATCCAGCGCTTGCCGCAGGCGTGAGTCACGTAGAAGGAGCCGTGGAACACGATGCCGGCGATAGCGTCGAACCCCTTGGGCGAAAGATCCTTTGTCGGACTGATGAAGTTGCCGGCGGCATTGTTGACAAGACCGGTGAGCGGGCCGCCATCGGCCCAGATCTCGCCGATCATCTCATCGACCGCGCCCGCGACGCGAATGTCGACGCCATGCGTCTTCACCGAACCGCCATGCTTGTCCATCAGTGCCTTGGCCGTCTCGGCGAGCACATGCTTGCGGCGGCCGCAGATATAAACTTCGGCGCCGAGCCGCAGGTAATCCTCGGCCATTTCCTTGCCGAGACCGGTGCCGCCGCCCGTCACCAGGATGCGCTTGCCCTTCAGCAATCCGTCGCGAAACATCGAAACCATGAGGTCCTCCCCTGTTTGTTTGCCGGGAGGATAGCAGGCGCGTCTGTCGCGCCCATCACTTTTGCACGAGGTCTGGAGCTTCAGGCGGCGGAGTAACGGCTGCCGCTACGTCACTTCTTTTCGATGAGATAGGTCCAGAGCCGCACGACAAGCCAGATCGGCACGACGACCACGGCGCCGAGCGCAAAATATTTTACCGACCAGTCGATGGCGTCGAATCCCATGTGCCAGATGCGGACCACCGTATCGAGAAAGTCGTACCAGAGGTCGATGGGCTTTATGCCGAAAAAGGCGAGGAGGACGCCGACGACGACGGACGCCGCCGCAAGCTTGATCAGGGTTGGCAGGATGGGGCCGCCAAAGAGCCGTTCCATGAATACACTCCTCTCGCCCGCAGGGGCACATTTCTAACTTACCCCATAAGACTGGGGAAGAAACAGGGTGAAACGAAGCGGGAGCAGCGGGTGGCTCCCGCTTCGTCGAGAGGGCGTCAGTTCTTCTGCGGCTCGGTGACAATGCCCGCAAATTGTGGATCGCCGAAATTGTGGACCGTCTGCGTCGGGAAGGGGATGGTGATGCCTTCCGCGTCAAAGCGTTCCTTCATGGCGCGTGTGAGGTCGAATTTGACGGGCCAGTAATCGTCATTGCTGGTCCAGACA
The DNA here is from genome assembly GCF_009184905.1 of Parvibaculum sedimenti. GTDB lineage: Bacteria > Pseudomonadota > Alphaproteobacteria > Parvibaculales > Parvibaculaceae > Parvibaculum > Parvibaculum sedimenti. The sequence goes on along the minus strand of NZ_WESC01000004.1, from coordinate 164,841 downwards.
CGCAGCAACATGTCGACGGAACTCTCGTTGAGCGCGTTGACCGCAATGAGCGGCTCGGGCGTGGCGAGAACGCGCTTGTCCGCTCCGATGACCTGGCGCATGACCTCCATCGTCTTGGCAATATTGTCGTCATAGGAAATGCCGAAAACGAGATCGACGCGCCGCGTCGGGTGAAAGCTGTAATTCTTGACCGCCTGGCCCCAGACATTGCTGTTTGGAATGATGATCTGGACATTGTCGACGGTCGTGAGTTCCGTGGTGAACAGAGTGAGTTGCTTCACCGTGCCGGCGATGCCGCCAACCTCGACATAATTTCCTGCACGAAACGGACGGAAGAAGAGCAGCATCACGCCGGCTGCAACATTCGACAGCGTGCCCTGCAACGCAAGGCCGACGGCGAGGCCGGCGGCGCCGAGTAGCGCAATAAAGCTCGTCGTCTGCACGCCGAATTGTGCCAGCACAGCGAGAATGGTGAAGATCATCACCACGTAGGAGGCGATGCTGCCGAAGAAGCCCTGAAGCATCGCGTCGCCATTTGGGGCGCGGCCGAGCAGGAAGCTCACCCAGTGCCGTGCCTTGCCGGAGAGCCAATAGCCAAGGATGAGGATGACCACCGCGCCGACGAAGCTGAGGCCGCGGTCGATAAAGAGCGGCAGAATCGTATCAAGATTATGTTGAATGCTTGCAGGCAGCCATTCCATCATTCGGTTTCCGTCTTTCCCGTTTCTCTCTCCCGGCCGGAATGTAGCCTTGTTTGGTGGGATGAGGGAATGATGCCTGTGACGACACAGGCATGATAACGAGTAGGCATGCCGAAACCGACGAGCCGAAAAGCAGTGCCATCCACGGAGACGAACGGGCTGCCCGCTCGTTTCGGCGACTGGTTTTCTGCGCGCGGATGGAGCCCACGCGCGCACCAGCTTGCGCTTCTCGATCTAGCACGAGCGGGCAGGTCGGCGCTCCTCATCGCGCCGACCGGCGCGGGCAAGACGCTTGCCGGATTTCTGCCGAGTCTCGTCGAATTGAGCGAGCGCGCAGAGCGCAAGCCCGGCCTCCACACGCTCTATATCTCGCCGCTGAAGGCGCTGGCCGTCGACGTGAAGCGTAATCTCGAAACGCCGATAGCGGAGATCGGGCTCGATATTTCCGTTGAGACGCGCACAGGCGACACGCCGACCAATCGTCGCCAGCGCCAACGCCGCGAACCACCCGACATTCTGATGACGACGCCGGAACAATTGGCGCTGCTTCTCTCCTATCCCGATGCGGGCGCCTTCTTCGGCAACCTGTCCTGCGTGGTCCTTGATGAGCTTCATGCGCTGGCGAATTCGAAGCGCGGCGATCTTCTCGCTCTCGGTCTTGCACGTCTCGGCATCCTCGCGCCGAAACTCCGCCGCGTCGGTCTTTCCGCGACTGTGGCCGAGCCCGATGAGTTGCGCCGCTATCTGATGCCGCAACCGGTGGATGGCGAGGCATTGAGTGAGGTCGTGGTCGCGCCGCCGGGCGCGCGGCCCGAAATCGGCGTGCTCGTTCCCGAAGGACCGGAAACGAAGGATGATGGCGAGGCGCGCATTCCCTGGTCCGGCCATTCGGCGCGTCATGCCTTGCCGTTCGTCTATGACGCTATCAGGCGCAACAGGATGACGCTCGTTTTCGTCAATACGCGCAGCCAGGCGGAATTCGTGTTCCAGTCGCTCTGGCATCTGAATGAGGACAGCCTCGCCATCGCGCTTCACCACGGATCGCTCGCGGCGGAACAGCGCCGCAAGGTGGAGGCGGCCATGGCGGCGGGAACGCTCCGCGCTGTCGTCTGCACGTCGACGCTCGACCTCGGCATCGACTGGGGCGAAGTCGATCTCGTCATTTGCATAGGCGCGCCAAAGGGCGCCAGCCGCCTCGCGCAGCGCATCGGCCGCGCCAATCACCGTCTCGACGAGCCCTCGCGCGCCTTGCTTGTGCCCGCGAACCGTTTCGAGGTTCTCGAATGCGAGGCTGCCCGCGCGGCCGCCATCGAGGGCGCGCAGGACGCGCGGATCGGCCGTGACGGCGCCCTCGACGTGCTTGCGCAGCATGTGCTCGGCCGCGCCTGTTCCGAGCCCTTCGCGCCTGACGCGCTTTTCGATGAGGTTCGTGCCGCCGCGCCCTATCGCCATCTCGACCGGGTGACCTTCGATCGCGTCGTCGATTTCGTCGCGACCGGCGGCTATGCGCTGAAGAGCTATGACCGTTATGCGCGGCTGCGCGCCAATTCGCCCATGACAGGCGACATGCGGCTGCGGCCTTCATCTCCCAAGGTGGTGCAGCAGTATCGCATGAATGTCGGCACCATCGTCGAGGCGCCGATGATCCGCATCCGGCTGATCGGTAAGGGCAGGCGCCCGCGTGGAGGCATGGGCGGGCGGATGCTGGGTGAGATCGAGGAATATTTCATCGACCAGCTCGCGCCCGGCGACACATTCATTTTTGCGGGCCACATATTACGCTTCGAGGGACTCGCCGAAACGGAGGCGCTTGTCACTCATGCGGAGGGCGGCGAACCGATGATCCCGTCCTATTACGGCGGCAAGTTTCCTCTTTCGACCTATCTTGCGGAGCGCGTGCGCCGCATGCTCGCCCATCATGAGGAATGGACCTTTCTGCCCGCGCAGGTGAAGGAATGGCTGCGGCTTCAGGAGTGGCGGTCCGTCCTGCCGCGTGAGGGCGAGCTTCTGGTCGAATGTTTCCCGCGCGGTGATCGCTATTATCTCGTCTGCTATCCCTTCGAGGGGCGGCTCGCGCATCAGACGCTGGGCATGTTGTTGACGCGCCGCCTCGATCGCATGGGCGCGCGTCCACTGGGCTTCGTCGCGTCCGAATATTCGCTGGCGATCTGGGGCCTGCGCGACATGGGGCTGATGGCCGAGCGCGGCTCGTTGCCGCTTTCCGAGCTTTTCGGCGAGGACATGCTGGGCGACGATCTGGAAGCGTGGCTTGCCGAGTCGAACCTGTTGAAGCGCACGTTTCGCGATTGCGCGGTCATTGCGGGGCTCATCGAGCGGCGCTATCCGGGACAGGAAAAGACCGGACGGCAGGTAACCTTTTCCTCAGATCTCATCTACAACGTGCTCAGGGAGCATGAGCCCGATCACATATTGCTGCGCGCCACCTATGCCGATGCGGCGACGGGTCTTCTCGATGTGGCCCGCGTCGGTGATATGTTGAGGCGCATCAGGGGACACATCGTCCTGAAAAGGCTCGACCGCGTTTCGCCACTCGCTGTGCCAGTGCTGCTCGACATCGGCAAGGAACAGGTGCATGGCGAGGCGAATGAGGCGCTGCTCCACGAAGCGGCCGATGAATTGATCGAAGAGGCGACGCGGCTTGTCTGAGACAGTCGACATATCGGAGGAGAGGCTTCACGCGGCGCCGGCTCTGCGCGTCTGCGGCGCCGCGCTGGCCGTGCTGCCCGAAGGCGCGGTGTGGTGGGAAATGGAGCGCATGCTCGTCGTTGCCGATCTCCATCTTGAGAAGGGGTCCGCCTTTGCCGCCCGCGGTATCGCGCTGCCGCCCTATGATACGCGAGCGACGCTCCGCCGCCTCGATGCATTGATTGCGAAGCATCGGCCGTTGCGCCTCGTTGCGCTGGGCGACAGCTTTCACGATCAGGGCGCCGAAGCGCGGATGAGTGGCGAGGACGCAGCGATGCTTTCGGAACTCACGCGGCGGACGGAATGGGTCTGGATCGCGGGCAATCATGATCCGCGTCCCTCGCGCGCGTTCGGCGGTGCGGTTCTCGATGAGCTTCGCATCGGGCCGCTCACCTTTCGCCATGAGCCGCGCCCCGCGCCCGCAACGGGCGAGATTGCCGGGCATCTCCATCCCTGTGCGGCGGTGCGTGTGCGCGGACGGCGCCTTCGTCGGCGCTGCGTGGTATCGGACGGCACGCGGGCGATCCTGCCAGCCTTCGGTGCCTATGCAGGCGGGCTCAATGTGCTTGATGTCGCCTATGACAATCTTCTGCCCGGTCTCGATTTCCATGCCTGGATGATGGGGGCGAGGAGTGTCGTACCGGTCGCCGCGCGTCGGCTCGAAGGCGATTAGCCGAGCTTTGCCAGGAACGGGAAGAGGTTGATCAGCGTGATGGCGATCGTCTCGAAGGAGCCGAGCACCATCAGAAGGCCCGTGCCGGCGAGCAATACGCCCGCTGCAATTTCGATCGCCTGCATGTGGCTGCGGATGCGCTTTGCGAAGGCGAGGAAGCCACGGATCGCGAAGGCCGCCGCGAGGAAGGGAATGCCGAGCCCGAGCGAATAGGTGGCGAGCAGCGCCACGCCCGCCCGCAGGCTTTCCTGCGAGGCCGCGATGGCGAGGATCGTCGCGAGGATCGGCCCGATGCAGGGCGTCCAGCCGAAGGCGAAGGCGAGGCCCAGGACATAGGGGCTCAGGAACTGCATCCAGAGGCTTTGCGTCACGTCGCCGATGCGCTCGGGCTGGAAACGCGCCTCGCGATTCAGCAGCGCGATGCGGAAGATACCCATGTAGTGCAGGCCGAAGACGATGATGATGAGGCCCGCAACGCGGCCGAGTGTTTCCTTATGCGCGAGGATGTAGGGGTTGATCGCGGAGGCGCTGGCCCCGAGCGCCACGAAAATGGTGGTGAAGCCAAGGACGAAGCCGATCGCGCCGATCGCGACGCGCTGCGTGAGCTTTTCATGCCCCTGCGCCTCATCCTTCGTCAGCTCCTCGAATGAGGTTCCGGCGATGAAGCAGAGATAGGCCGGCACGAGGGGCAGCACGCAAGGCGAGAGAAAGCTCAGAAGGCCGCCCGCCGCCGCTGCCGCATAGGAAATATTGAGATCAGTCATTTTCCGTCCCGTTCAGTCGCGCGGCACTCTAGCGGCGCGGCCGCAACGATGCCATGGGGCAATGTTTCACCGCTCACGGAGGAGCGCCGAAGCAAGCCAACCCGCCAGCGCCGCGCCGAGCACGGCGACCAGGCCGTAGAAGAGCGGCTGGGCATGGGCGAGGCGATAGATGAAGCGCTCGAGCCCGCTCTTGTCGATATAGAGGGGCGAGGCGATGGCGTCGACCACCTGGCCATCGCGCAGCAGGAAAACGGTCGCCGTATAGAGGCCGACGGGAACATTTGCCGGAATGTCGACGGTGGCGCGGAAAAGCGTCTGACCGAGAAAGGTCACGCCGCCTGGATCGCTGATAAAGAGCTTCTCGCGCTTCTTGTTGCGGATCAGCGCCTTGATGAAACTCGCCTCATCGTCGGGCGGCAGGATTTCCTCGCGGCCATCCATCGCCTGTGCCTTCGGTGTGCCGAGATCGACATTGTCGATGCCGATCTGCTCGCGCTTCAGAATATCGATGCCCGCAGTCACCTCGAGAGGCCTCGTGCTCGCCACCGCGTAGTAGCTCGGCACGCGTGGGAAGACGAGCGAGTCGTGATTGACCCAGATGCCGGCGATGCGGGCCTTGCGTCGCACCGTCATGGCGCGGCTGGGGCCTGTCACGACGACGATGACGTCGCGGTCGAGCGCTCGCTCGCCGGGAGTGTTCGCCTCCACCGCGCCGAAGAGCAGGATCTGCGTGCCGGTGAAATTCGAACGGATGGCGATCTTGTGTTCGGAAAGATCCGTGACGAGCTGGTCGGCGAGCGCAGGGGCGGTGCCCAGAGCCAGGAAGGCGGCAATGGCCCACTTATGTAACGCGCCCATCCTCATGAATGTGGCGCCAGATCGGAGATGGAAAAGAGATCGGGCGGCGTCGTCACGAGATCCCAGCCGAGCCTCAATCCCATGAGCAGCACGATCAGCGCGAGAAGCGCGCGCAGATGCTCGCCCTTGAGCCGCATGGCGGCGCGTACGCCATATTGCGCGCCGACCACGCCACCGATGACCAGCAGGAGGCCGAGCACCATGTCGACGGCCTGGTTCTCCACAGAATGCATGACGCCGGTGAGCGCGGTCACGAAGACGATCTGGAAAAGGGATGTGCCGATGACCACCGAGGTTGGCATGCGCAGGAGATAGATCATGGCGGGCACCATGATGAAGCCGCCGCCGACGCCCATGATCGCCGACAGCATGCCAACGAAATATCCGACGAGGATCGGCGGGATCACGCTGATATAGAGCTTCGAGCGGCGGAAACGCATCTTGAAGGGCAGGCCGTGCATCCAGCTGTGCTGGCCGCCCCGGCTTGCCGGGAGCGGCGTTCCCCGTGCCGCCGCCCGCATGGCGCGCAGGCTTTCCGTCATCATCAAGGTGCCGATGATGGTCAGGAAAACGACATAGATGAGCGAGATGGCAAGGTCAATCTGGCCGAGGCGCGTCAGCAGACGGAAGATGAAGATGCCACTCAGGGAGCCGAGCACACCGCCTGCAAGCAGCACCCCGCCCATCTTGAAATCAATGCTACCCCGCTGCCAATGAGCCAGAGCGCCGGTGACGGAGGAGGCGACGACTTGCGTCGACTGCGTGCCGACTGCGACTGCCGGGGGGATGCCGAGAAAGATGAGAAGCGGCGTCATCAGGAAGCCGCCACCGACGCCGAACATGCCTGACAGGAAGCCGACGGCCGCCCCCATGGCGAGGATCACCAGCACATTGACCGGCAGTTCGGCGATCGGCAGATAGATCTGCATGCGGCTTGGTCTCCGCCGGCGTTTCAGGCGCGCATTTCGTCCGCAGGAGGGCCTATTCGGGGTAGCACGTCGGCGCAGCGATTCCTAGAGCTTGGGGCTTTTACCGCTCAGGAGAGGTCGCCATTGGCGGTCGGGTCGGGACGCTTCGGCGCCCATGTCTCGGCGGCGACTTTCGCCTGGGCGAGCGTCGTCGCGTCGAGCTTGGCGGCGAGTTCGTCGCGCTTCTGCGCTGCGCCCTTGTCGCCGCCCTTGGCCGCGATGGAGAGCCATTTGTAGGCAGAGGCGTAATCCTGTGGCACGCCGAGCCCGCGCTCCTGAAGAATGGCGAGATTGTACTGGCTGTCGCCTAGGCCGAGTTCGGCAGCCTGCCCGAACCAGCGAGCCGCCGTGGTGAAATCCTGCCTCGTGCCGCGGCCCTCGGCATAGATGACGGCGAGGTTGTGCATCGCCTTCACATTGCCCTGCACGGCGGCCTTTTCATACCACTTGCGCGCCTGCGCATCGTCCTGCGCTAGCCCACGGCCCTTTTCGTAAAGCGCGGCAAGCCTGTATTGAGCGATGGCGAGGCCCTGATCGGCGGCCTGCCTGTACCAGTAAGCGGCCTGCGAGAGATCGGCGGCGACGCCCTCGCCATTCGCATAGCGCTGGGCAACTTCGTATTGCGCGGCGGGTTCGCCGCGCGTGGCGGCGGCGCGAAGGGCGCGGTCGCCGGTGGGCGCGGAAGCCTGGTCCCCGAGAGGGGCGGTGGCGACCGGTTTTGCTGGCGACGGCGTAAGTGTCGGGCCCTTGGCTTCCGTGCGCGGAATGGCCGCCTCGGCCTGTTTCGCCGGCTTCTTCGGCATTGGGACAATGGGTGACTCGGGGGGCGACTCGGAGGCCGTTTCGGCGGGCGCAGCCGATGTGGTGGACGCCGGAGCCGCTTCTCCCGTGGGAGCCGCCGCTTTGGCCCCGGCGTCGTCCGGCTTGGCCTCCGGATGTTCCTGTGTGGCAGGTGCCGCGGTTTCGGTGCTCGCGCCCATATCCGTGGCTTTGTCCGCAGTCTTGTCCGCTACCGGTGCGGGATTGACCGTCACGGTGGGTTTCGCGGGTACGTCGATGAAGGGCGCCAGAGGTTCGTGCTTCAGATACCGAAGCGTGGCAACGCCTGCGCCTGCGAGAATGAGGGCGGCGAGCAGCCCCATGAGGACGCGCTTGCCGCGATTGTCGCGGCGATCGTCGATGGCGGTGAAACGCGCCGCGGATTCCGCATAGGGCGACTGGCCGGGCTGCTGCGGGTTGCGACCGGCCTCTGCCGCAGCTTGCGCTGCGCGGCGCGCGGCGGACAGGAAATCATGCGCGGCATGCGCCGATTCCTGCGTTGGGTTGGTGATGTCCGCATCGGTCGGCGCACGCAGTTCGGACGTGGCTTCGTCGCCAGCGGTCGCGAAAGGTGGCGGCACGTCACTGATCGCGCCGCTCGCAACGCTTTCCGGCACGACCTTGGATGGTGAAGGAACCGGCGCGGGCGAGGGCAACGCCGGCACTTCCGGGAAGACCGGATCGGCGAAGGGGCTGCGGAAATCGGCTCTCGCAGGTGCGCCGAAGCCACCCATGGGCGGCGCATCGAAATTCGGGATCGGAAAGCCCTGCGCGCCGGGCACGAAGCCGCTGCCGGCACCGTGGGTGGTGCTGCTTCCCACCGCGATCTGGGGCGAAAGCATCTGCGAAGGCTGAGCAGGTTGCGCGGGCGTGGCAGGCTGGGCGAGCGCGGCCTTTGCTTCCTTTTCGAGACGGCCAAGCCGATCCGTCATCCGCTCCAGCATGACATGGAGCGACTCGGTCGTTTCGCGCGAACGGTTCTCGGCGATATTCAGGCTGTCCGACATGCCGGCGATCGCGCGTTCGATCGTCTGCACGGCCTGCAGCGTCATCTGTTCGTTGTCTTGCAGGCGGTTCGCCATCTGCTCGAGGCGGCTGTCGACGATATGCGTTGTATCGGGTGCGGGCGGGCGTGGCGCGTCGAGGTCGTCAAGACGGTGCGCAATGCTGGTCACCGTCATCTCAAAGGTCTTGAGCGTTTCGTCCGTCCGCTGCTCGGCGCGTTCGAGCCGCTGCATGATCTCGGCAAGGCTGCGCTGAAGGGTGTTGATCGTTGCCTTGTGCTGCTCGGCGTCGGTCTTGTCGGTAATGGCCTTGAGGGCGGTTTCGACGGCCTGCGCGCTCACCGAACCGACGGATTGCTCCATCTTTTCGAGGCGGCTCGCCATGGTCTGCAAATTCGTGTCGATCGCGCGGGCGCGGGCTTCGGCCTGCTCGCGTTCTTTTTCTTCCTCGCGCGCGTCGACGCGCTGGGCGACCTTGGCAAGGGTCTGACGAATTTCGCCGAGGGATTCTTCAGTTCGCCGCTCGGTTGTGTCGAGGTGGTCGACGACGGCGTTCAACGCCTTTTCGAGTGTCTGGATCGCCTTGTCGTCGGGGTTGCGCCGGGTGGTCCGTCCGCGCTCCTGCTCTTCCAGCCGCTCCGAGAGTTGCTGAATCTTGCGTTCCAGGGGGTCGAGCGTACGGCGATCCGGTGTGTCGTCCATCGCGCGCTCCGACTCTTCGAGCCGCTCGGCCAGATGACCGACGGTCTGTTCCAGGCGCCGCGCGAGTTCGGCGCCGCGCCGCTCGCTGCTTTCCACGCGATTGATCACTTCGCGCATGGTCTCGGCTACCGGCGCGAGGTCGTAGGGGGCCGGTTGGGAGAAATAGGATTGGGCGTTGGACGGCTGAGGGGCCGGACGCGGCAGGGATTCGGCACTTGTTCTGCCGATTTCGTCAGTGCCTGCGTCCAGAATCATCTGATTGAGCCACGCGCCCAGCGTGACGCCCGCGCGCTGAGCCGCTTGCTTGGCGGCTTCGCGCGCCTCGGGCTCAATGCCCTTCACGCTCCAGGGGACAGCAGGTCTCATTCCGAATCACTAACCCTTTGACGCCTTTTTGCAGTATGGCCGCGAAATCTGGCGGTAAAAAGCACCCTTTCAAGCAAGGATTGCGGTGCTCTCCAGTGCAGACACCCGCCCGACACGCCGTTGCCCGTTCATAAAACGGCAGACGCGGTAAATACATCATTAACGGCTGTTGAAAACTTTTAGCTTCGTGCAAGCCGGGCACAGCGTTACTCGGTCGCAAAGACTTCCGTGACGTATATGTCGCGGCCCTTGTTGGCGACGCCGACGCCCGAACGGGTGAGGGCGGTATCCTTCAGCACCTTTCGCCGGACGGGGTCGGTGGTCCAGCCTTTGACGACGGCGGCGGCCACCGTCTCGGGCGCCTGGTCCGCCATATCGCGCAGGAGGCTGATCGTCTCGAAAACCTCGCCGACATGGTTGGGGTCGACGGCCAGAACCCGTTCCCTTGTGCCCTGTCCGTCGGGATTGAAGCTGCCGATGAAGTTCCTCAGCGACATGTCGGCGCTGTGGATCGCGGCGGCGCGCTGCAGCGTCGCATCGGGCGCAAGCGGCGCGACGCCCTTTTCCCCGCGATAGGTGTTAACGGCGCCGAGTATGGCGCGGGTGAGGGTGCTTTCGCCCTGCGCCGCCGCACTCGCCGAGGCCGGGAGGGAGGTGAGGCTGACCCTCTCGGGCTTGGGCGGTTCTCCCGCATTCTGCGTGGCGCAAGCCGAAAGCGTCAGCGCCATGAGGACGTACATCAAAGGTTTGAAAACTTGCGGCATCGTCTCCCCCTCCCTTTCGACGGGACGAGGGAGGATAGAGCAACCGATGGTTCATGGCGAAGCGGGCATTCTTGACCTCTTGACGCTTACGTCAACGTCAACTAGCGTGGCGCTCACATAGAAAAACGGCGGAAAACCGCCAGCTCAATTACATGCCGCTCCTGCGTGCTGGGGGTGGACTTCGGTCCGCTGCCCCGGGATTTGTGCGGGTTCGGCGACAAGGGAAACAGGAAAACGTCGTGGACCACCAGTTGGACAATGCGGCTCAGGCCGCTGCTGCCCCCGCCGGACATTGCGACGGCAATTCCATCACCTTCTCGATCACCCAGCTTGCCGAGGAATTCGGCCTCACGACCCGCGCCATCCGCTTCTATGAGGACAAGGGCCTCCTGAAGCCGGAGCGTCAGGGCCAGACACGCATCTATCATCCGCGCGACCGTGCAAGGCTCATCCTCATTGTGCGCGGCCGTCTCGTCGGCCTCGCGCTGTCGGAGATCAAGGAAATCCTGAGCCTCTATGATCTCGAGGACGGCTGCGAAACGCAGAACCGAGTCGCCATCGACAAGTTCAAGCGCCGCATCGCCAGCCTCGAAAAGCAGCGCAAGGAGATCGAGCTCCAGATCGCGACGCTGAAGGAAAGCTGCCAGAAGCTCGAAGATACGCTGCAGGGCCAGATGGCCCAGGCGCTGGTCGATGCGAAGAAGCGTCCGCGCGTCGTCAAGACCCAGCCTTCCGCCGCACAGGCGAAAACATCCGCGGCGACCGTCTGAGGTCGAGCCGCTCCTAACCCGAGGCCGAACATGCCGAGCTACAAAGCACCCCTGCGGGAGTATCGTTTCCTCCTGCATGAAGCCTTCAACATGTCGCAATATTCGGAGCTTCCCGGATTCCGGGATGCGCCGCTTGACGTAGTGGACGCGATCCTCGACGAGGCTGCGAAGCTCGCCGAGGAGGTGCTGCAGCCTCTCAATCAGGTCGGCGACCGCGAGGGCTGCAAGCTCGCCAATGGCGTGGTGACGACGCCATCCGGGTTCAAGGAAGCCTACAAGACCCTCGTCGAAGGCGGCTGGCCGGCGCTCGTCGCCGATCCCGCCTTCGGCGGACAGGGTTTGCCCAATGCGCTGGGCGTTCTCTTCAATGAGATGGTGTCGTCGTCCAACATGGCCTTCGGCATGTATCCGGGCCTCAGCCATGGCGCCTATTCGGCGCTTCTTCATCACGGTACGGATGAGCAGCGGGCGATGTACCTGCCCAAGCTCGTCACCGGCGAGTGGACCGGCACGATGAACCTGACGGAGCCGCATTGCGGCACCGATCTGGGCCTGCTGCGCACCAGGGCCGTGCCGAATGGCGACGGCTCCTTTGCCATCACCGGCACCAAGATATTCATTTCCGCCGGCGAGCACGATCTCGCCGACAACATTCTCCATCTCGTGCTGGCGCGCACTGAAGGCGCGCCCGCGGGCATCAAGGGCATCTCGCTCTTCATCGTGCCGAAGTTCCTCGTGAAGGAAGACGGCAGCCTCGGCGAGCGCAACGGCGTCTCCTGCGGCGCGCTCGAGCTCAAGATGGGCATTCACGGTAACGCGACCTGCGTTCTCAACTATGACGGCGCCAAGGGCTGGCTCGTCGGCGAGGAGAACAAGGGCATGCGCGCCATGTTCACGATGATGAACGAAGCGCGTCTCGGCGTCGGTTTGCAGGGCCTGTCGCAGTCGGAAGCGGCTTATCAGAACGCTCTCGCCTATGCGAAGGACCGCCTTCAGGGGCGCTCGCTGACGGGCCCGAAGGAAGCGGACAAGCCCGCCGATCCTCTGCTCGTCCATCCCGATGTGCGGCGCATGCTGCTCAATGCGAAGGCCTTCAACGAGGGCGCCCGCGCGCTTCTCGTCTGGACAGCGCTTCATGGCGATCTCAGCCACGCATCTGACGATGCGAAGGCGCGCGAGTTCGGCGACGACATGATGGCGCTGCTTACGCCTGTCGTGAAAGGCTATCTCACCGATCGCGGCTTCGCGAATGCGGTCGAGGCACAGCAGGTTTATGGTGGCCACGGCTATATCGAGGAAAACGGCCTCAGCCAGTTCGTCCGCGATGCGCGCATCGCCATGATCTACGAAGGCGCGAATGGCGTTCAGGCTCTCGATCTTGTCGGCCGCAAGCTGGCGCAGAATGGCGGGCGTGGCGTCTTCGGCTTCTTCAAGCTGATCGACGATTTTGTCGCCGCGAACACCAATGCGAAAACAGAGAGCTTCATGAATGCGCTGGTCGCGGCCCGCAAGGACCTCGAAGCGGCGACGCTGTGGTTCATGGAGAACGCGCTGCAGAACCCGGACAATGCAGGCGCCGGTTCCTTCGACTATCTCCAGCTTTTCGGCGTCACCTCTATTGCCTTCATGTGGGCGATGATGGCGAAGACGGCGGCCGAGAAGCTCGCTTCGGGCAATGGCGACAAGGGCTTCTACGAGGCGAAGCTCAAGACCGCGCGCTATTACTTCGAGCGCGTCGTGCCGGAAACGGCGACTCATCTCACGCGTATTCGCGTGGGCGCCGCACCCTTGATGGATTTTTCCGCCGACGAGTTCTGATCGGCGGAAATCGACTCATAACAAAAAGCCCGAAAATCGGGCACAGACAGGAGAGAGAAACAGATGGATTTGATCGCCGGTTACAAGTCGCCCTGGCTCACGGAAGAGCTGGAGATTCTTCAGGATGCGGTTCGCAAGTTCTACGAAAAGGAATTTGCGCCGCATTCCGATCGCTGGAACAAGCAGGGCCATGTCGACCGCGATGCCTGGAACAAGGCAGGCGAGGCCGGCATCCTCTGCGCCTCGATCTCCGAGGAATATGGCGGCGGCGGCGGCAATTTTGCTCATGAGATGGTCATCGCCCAGGAACAGGGCCGCGCCGGCGTCAGCGGTTTCGGCAACTCGGTGCATTCGGGCATCGTCGCTCACTATATCGAGGCCTATGGCACCGAAGAGCAGAAGAAGAAGTGGCTGCCGAAAATGGCGTCGGGCGAGATGGTTGCCGCCATCGCGATGACCGAGCCCGGCACTGGCTCCGATCTTCAGGGCGTCAAGACGACGGCGAAGAAGGTCGGCAACCAGTATGTCATCAATGGCCAGAAGACCTTCATCACCAATGGCCAGCAGTCGACGCTGATCTGCGTCGTGGCGAAGACCGATCCGTCGGCCGGCGCGAAGGGCATCTCGCTCATCATGGTTGAGACGGAGGAAGTCGAAGGCTTCCGCCGTGGCCGCAACCTCGACAAGATCGGCATGCATGCGCAGGACACGTCGGAACTTTTTTTCGACGACGTGAAGGTTCCGACCTCGAACCTCCTCGGCACCGAGGAAGGCCGCGGCTTCATCCAGCTCATGCAGCAGCTGCCGCAGGAGCGCCTCATCATCGCCGTGCAGGCCTGCGTTGCGATGGAAAAGGCCGTGAGCCTCACTGCCGCCTATGTCAAGGAGCGCAAGGCTTTCGGCCAGTCGCTGCTCGACTTCCAGAACACGCAGTTCAAGCTTGCCGAGTGCAAGACCGAAGCCGCGATCGCCCGCGTCTTCACCGATGACTGCGCGATGAAGCTTCTCGACGGCAAACTCGATGCGACGACGGCCGCCATGGCGAAGTGGTGGACGACCGAAAAGCAGTGTCAGATCGTCGACACCTGCCTGCAGTTCTTCGGCGGCTATGGTTACATGATGGAGTATCCCATCGCGCAGATGTACCAGGACATGCGCATTCAGAAGATCTATGGCGGCACCAACGAGATCATGAAGCTGCTGATCGCACGCACGCTCTAATTACGCTCTGCCTCGCTCTTTGAGACGCGGCGTTCCACGCCGCGTCTCAAGGCGGGGAGCTTATTCAGGAATATTCCTCATCCTGATGATGGCGGGTAGCCGCATCTTCGAAGGTTGGGGCCATGGGACCAGACGGGAGACGGAAATGACCGACTGCTATGTCTATGACACCGTGCGCACGCCGCGCGGCAAGGGCAAGAAAGACGGCGCGCTGCACGAAGTGACGGCGCTGGAGCTTGGCACACAGGTGCTCAAGGCGTTGCGCGACCGCAACGGCCTCGACACATCGCGCGTCGACGACGTCGTCTTCGGCTGCGTCGATCCGATCGGCGAGCAGGGCAGCGACATTGCGCGCATTGCGGTGCTGAATGCCGACTACGCCGACACGACGGCGGGTGTGCAGGTCAACCGCTTCTGCGCCAGCGGTCTTGAGGCCTGCAACATGGCGGCGGCGAAAGTCATGTGCGGCGAGGCCGACATGGCCATCGGCGGCGGTGTCGAGTCGATGTCGCGCGTCGGCATGGGGGCTTCGGGCGGCGCCTGGGCGACCGATCCGGCCATTGCCTTCAAGTCCTACTTCACGCCGCAGGGCATTGGCGCCGATCTCGTCGCGACGAAATACGGCTTCAGCCGCGCGGATGTCGATGGCTATGCCATCGAGAGCCAGAAGCGCGCAGCGAATTCCTGGGAGCAGGGCTACTTCAAGAAGTCCGTCATCCCGGTGAGGGACATCAACGGCCTGACCATTCTCGATCATGACGAGCATATGCGTCCCGACGCGACCATGCAGTCGCTCGCCGCGCTCACGCCGTCCTTTGCTTCGCTCGGCGAATTCGCCTTCGACGGCGTCGCCCTTGAACGTTACCCCGAAGTCGAGGAAATCGTTCACATCCACCATGCCGGCAATTCGTCGGGCATCGTGGACGGCGCCTCGGGCGTCCTGCTTGGCAATCTCGACACCGGCAAGGCGATGGGCCTGAAGCCTCGCGCGCGCATCCGCGCCATGGCGTCCATCGGTTCGGAACCCTGCATCATGCTCACGGGTCCCGCCGACGTCTCGCGCAAGGCGCTGAAGAAGGCCGGCATGCGCCCCGAGGACATTGATCTTTATGAACTCAACGAAGCCTTCGCCTCCGTCGTGTTGCGCATGATGCAGGCGCTCGACATTTCGCACGACAAGATGAACGTCAATGGCGGCGCGATCGCCATGGGCCATCCGCTCGGTGCCACTGGCGGCATGATCCTCGGCACGGTTCTCGACGAACTCGAGCGCCGCGATCTGAACACTGCGCTCATCACGCTCTGCGTCGGCGCGGGCATGGGCACGGCCACCATCATCGAGCGCGTGTGAGGCGAACAATGACCACTTACGAAAACTTCAAACTCGAAATCGACAGCGACGGCATCGCCCTTATCACCTGGGACATGCCGGGGCGTTCGATGAACGTGCTCTCGCAGAGCTCCATGGCCGACATGGGCTCGATTATCGGCGAGATCGTTTCGAACGACGCCATCAAGGGCGCCGTGCTGACCTCCGGCAAGGATGCGTTCTGCGCCGGTGCAGACCTCTCGATGATGGGCGGCCAGGCTGGCGGCTCGGGTTCGGGCTCCAAGGAAGACCGCGTGAAGGCGACGTATGAAGGCAATCTCGCCTTCAACATGCTGCTGCGCAAGCTCGAGACCTGCGGCAAGCCGATTGCTGCCGCGATCAACGGCGTGGCGCTTGGTGGCGGTCTTGAAGTGACGCTCGCCTGCCACTATCGCGTCGTCGCGGACAATCCGAAGATACAGCTCGGCCTGCCGGAAGCGAAAGTGGGTCTGCTGCCCGGTGGCGGCGGCACGCAGCGTCTGCCGCGCCTTATCGGCGCTGCAGCCGCTCTGCCGCTCATCCTGCAGGGCACGGCGCTCGATCCGCAGAAGGCGCTCAAGGCCGGCATTGTCCACAAGGTCGTGCCTGCCGCCGAGCTGATCGACGCCGCCAAGGCCTGGCTCAAGGACGGCCTCGCCCAGCCGAAGATCAAACTCGGCAAGAAGGGTCCGGAAGTCTTCGCCATCGCCGTTCAGCCCTGGGACCGCGAAGGCTACAAGATTCCCGGCGGCGGGCCGCATAATGGCTCGGGCCAGGTCTTCACCATGGGCATCGCCGCGCTGCACAAGCAGACGCATGGCAACTTCCCGGCGCAGAAATACATCATGTCCTGCGTCTATGAAGGCCTGCAGGTGCCGATCGAGGCGGGTCTCCGCATCGAGACGCGCTACTTCACGAAGCTGCTGATGGATCCGCGCTCCAAGGCGATGATCCGTTCGCTCTTCCTCTCGATGCAGGAACTCGGCAAGGGCGCGCGCCGTCCCGCCAATGTGCCCGAATTCAAGGTGAAGAAGCTCGGCATCCTTGGCGCCGGCATGATGGGCGCGGGCATTGCTTACGTCTCGGCTCAGGCCGGTATGGAAGTCGTACTTCTCGACACCGATCAGGCCAGTGCCGAAAAAGGCAAGGCCTACTCGGAAAAGCTGCTCGCCAAGCAGCTGGAAAAGGGCAAGACGACGCAGGAGAAGGTCGACGCCCTTCTCGCCCGCATCAAGCCGACGACCAGCTATGACGACCTCAAGGGTGCCGACCTCATCATCGAGGCGGTGTTCGAGAACCGCGAGATCAAGGCGGAAGTGACGAGGAAGGCCGAACCGATGCTGGCCGAAGGCGGCATCTACGGCTCGAACACCTCGACCCTGCCGATCACGGGTCTGGCGGAGGCTGCGAAGTCTCAGGAAGGCTTCATCGGCATCCACTTCTTCTCGCCGGTCGACAAGATGCAGCTCGTCGAGATCATCATGGGCCAGCGCACCAGCCAGGAAACGCTCGCCAAGGCGATGGACTATGTGAAGCAGATCCGCAAGACGCCCATCGTCGTCAACGACAGCCGCGGTTTCTACACCTCGCGCTGCTTCGGCACCTATGTCGGCGAAGGCCTCGCCATGCTTGCCGAAGGCATCAAGCCGGCGATCATCGAGAATGTCGGCAAGTCGACCGGGATGCCCATGCCGCCGCTGGCGCTCAACGACGAAGTCTCACTCGACCTCGCCTACAAGGTGCGCGAGCAGACGAAGAAGGACCTTGGCGACAAGTATGTCGCCGCGCCTGCCGACAAGATCGTCGAGCAGATGGTGCTTGAACTCGGTCGCGTCGGCAAGAAGTCCGGCAAGGGCTTCTACGACTACTCCGCCGACGGCAAGAAGAAGCTCTGGCCGGGCCTCGCCGAAATCGCCAAGACGTCGAAGGATATTGCCGACGTCGATGTCGAGGAGCTGAAGAAGCGCTTCCTCTACATTCAGGCGCTGGAAGCGGCGCGCTGCTTCGAGGAAGGCGTCGTCACCGACGTGCGCGATGCCGATGTCGGCGCGATCCTCGGCTGGGGCTTTGCGCCCTGGGCCGGCGGCCCGCTCTCGCTGATCGACATGGTGGGCGCGAAGGAGTTCGTCGATACCTGCGACAAGCTCGCGCAGAAATATGGCGAGCGTTTCAAGCCGAACAAGCTGCTGCGTGATATGGCCGAGAAGGGCGACACGTTCTACGCCCGCTTCGCGCCCGAGAAGGCCGCAGCCTGATATCAGGTCGACCGATCATGAAAAGCCCGGGCGAGAGCCCGGGCTTTTTTGTTTCGAAAAAGGACGTTTGTAATCGATCCGTCATTTTTCTGACGCCCAGCTTTCGTGAAAGCTGGGTTTAACACACCCATACAGGCAACTGGCCGCGCCTGCGCGCGGGCAGCTTTTTATGGGGGTTTCATGCTTCGCGATTTTCGGAGCGGTCGCATTGCGTACCGCGCATCGATTTCTGTGCTGCTCGGTTCGGCCGCGGCGATAGCCCTCTTGTCTATGTCGTCTCCGGCTGTT
Organism: Parvibaculum sedimenti; assembly: GCF_009184905.1. Taxonomy (GTDB): domain Bacteria; phylum Pseudomonadota; class Alphaproteobacteria; order Parvibaculales; family Parvibaculaceae; genus Parvibaculum; species Parvibaculum sedimenti. The sequence goes on along the minus strand of NZ_WESC01000004.1, from coordinate 146,816 downwards.
GCCGCTGGCTGCCTGTCGAGCACGACCGCGGGCAATCTCACCGCGACGGATGGGAGCTGCGTTGAGGCAGGCACCACCATCGACAACTCGACGGCGACCAACAAGACGCCGATCACCATGACGACCGGCACTTCCGGCAACCCCACCGATTTCACGAATGCAGGCACGATTCACTCGGTTTCCGGCTCGGCGCTTTCCGCCATCGGTACAAAGAGCAACAATTACGTCTCGATCATCAATTCCGGAACGATCCAGTCCGACGCTTCGAACCCGACGAGCGACACGGGCGGGGCAATCAGGCTTGGAACCGGCGTTACGATCGACAATTCCGGAACCATTCAGGCGAGTGGAAATCCAGCGCCGGCCCAGAACGGCTATGCCATCTATATCGGTAGCGGCACCATCACTAATGAGCTTGGCGGGCTGATCCAGAGCACTGCCGGGGCGACGGTAACGGAGACCATCACGGATTCGGATTTGCTCGACTACGCAAACGCCGACTCCAATGTCTATGCGCTTTATGCGGGCAAGAAGGGCACATCCACGGTCGTCAACTACGGGACGATCAGGGCCACCGGCGATGCCGCAAGCGTCGATGCCGATCCTGATGGAAATTCCAATGAAGGCGAAGTCGGCGCCGTGCGTCTCGGAGATCCGGGCTATACGGGGACCGTCTTGCAGAACTACGGTGTGATCGAGACGACCGGCGTGATCGTCAACGAAGGTCTGCAGAATAACGACAGCATTGGCGACATGTACGGCGTTCGCGACGATGGCAAGAACGACGTCATCTACAATTATGCCGGCGCGTCCATTACCGGCGGTAAGCACGGCATCACGATAGACAAGGATGCCTCAGGAACCACGGTCTACAACTGGGGCACGATCACCGGCGAGAACGGCTCCGGTGTCGGCTCCGACGCGACGGACAATGCGTCTGTTGTCTCCGTCTATAATTATGAGGGCGCAACGATTACCGGCACCTGGAATTAGGCGGCTTATGAAGGTGGCAACGAAGCCTATTCCTTCGGCGATGGTGACGGTGTCGACATCGATCATATCGCCTATGTCGAGAACTACGGCACCATTCAGGGCACGGGCGCACACGGTATCAAGCCGGGTGAGACTGATCCCAGCATGAGTGAAGGCCTGGCACTCGGCGGCGGCACCGTCATCAACGGCGATGCGTCGCACACGTCGGCGCTGATCTCCGGCGCCAATTACGGTATCACGGTCGATGACAGCGCGAATGGCGATGCCTTCGGCGCGACCTCCATCACCAACTACGGCACGATCCGGGGCCTTGATGGCTATGCGATCAGGCTCGCCGATGATGCGGGCCGCTGGAGCAACACCATCACCAACTACGGCACCATCTCGGGCTCCTCGGCGACGAGCGTGATGATGGGCAATGGCGACGATACCTTCAACAATTTCGGCGGTTCGGTGACGGGCATCGTCGATGCGGAAGGCGGCTCCGACACGCTCAATATCGATCGCGGCGCGCTCTCGACCTTCACGCTCACCGGCGCGGACTGGATCAACTTCGAGACGACCAACGTGAAATCCGGCGTCGTCACGCTGTCCGGCGACTATACGAGCACCGACGTCTTCACGGTCGCTGCGGGTGCCGGCTTCATCAATGGCAGCACCGTCACGACGACGCTCTTTACCAACAATGGTGCGGTTGCGACGGGCACCGGCTCCTCCATCGGCACTTTCTCGGTCGATGGTGCCTTTACGCAGGGCTCGACCGGCCTCTACTACGTGAAGATCAATGGCACCGGCGGCTCCGATCTCCTCGACGTCACCGGCAATGTGACACTCGACGGCGCGGTCGAAGTCTCCTCGCTGTCAACGCGGTTCCGCTCCGATCTCGACTACACGATCGTTCAGGGCGACAGCCGCACGGGCACCTTCTCGTCGCTCGTCGACAACATCAACGCGGCTTTTGTCACGCCGACGCTCACCTATACGTCGAATGCCGTTCTGCTCGGCTTCGAGCGCAATGGCGTTAGCTACCAGAGCGTCGCCGATACGCCGAACGGCTTTGCGGTCGCAGGCGCCCTCGACCATGCCCATAACAATGCCAGCGGCGATCTCGCCGAAATCCTTGCCTATATCGATACCGGCACGGAAGGCGAGGCAGCCAACGCCTTCAACCAGATGGCACCCGACAATCCGACCGCGCCCGTGAATCAGGCGCTTATCGGCACGGCGGGCACGATCGGTTCACTGGTCTCCGACCGCATCGGCGCGCAGCAGACGGCCATGCGGAATGGCGGCACGCGCCTTGCCGCGTCCGGCGCCGATGGCGACCTCACGGCGTCCCTTATCGGCAATACGGGCCTACGGCCGGAATGGGCCGTCTGGGCGCGAGGCTTCGGCCTTTTCGGCAATGCCTCGTCCGATGCGGGCCTGGCCAATGGCTACGACTATCGCGGTGGTGGCATCGTCGGCGGTATCGACCGTTTCCTGGGAGACACGACGATCATCGGCCTTTCGGCGACCTACGCCCACGCCAATGCCGATCATTCCCGTATCGGCAGCAGCAGCGAAGTCTCGACCTATGAACTTGGCGCCTATGCCGGTTCCAGCTTCGGCGCCGTCGACCTCTCGGGCCGCATCGCCGCCGCCTATAATGATTACGGCACCTCGCGTCGCATCGTCTTCGGCGGCATCGACCGCACGGCCACGGGCGATTTCGGCGGCTATATGCTGACCGCTCAGGGCGAGGCGGGCTACCGCGTCGACCTCGGTGGCAAGGCATGGCTGAAGCCGGTCGCAGGCATCGACGTCGTGAACTTCCACTCCGACTCCTACACGGAGACGGGTGCTGGCGGTCTCAACCTCGCGCAGAACTCGCAGTCGGATACGCTGGTGCGCACCTCGGTTGGCGCGGCCGTCGGAACGAGCTTCGAGGCGCCCACCGCCAATGCGACGGTTTCGCCTTCGCTTGACCTGCGTTGGGGGCACGATGTCTCGCAGCCCGACGGCACGGCCACGGCTTCCTTCGCTTCGACGCCGGCTTCGAGCTTCGTCTACGCGCAGAAGGCGGTCGACCGTGATGCGCTGCTCGCCAATCTCGGCGTTACCGCGTCCTCGCCGGGTGGCCTGACCATCGGTCTGGCGGGCACGACGGATATTCGCAGCGACGCCAAGGGCTACGGGCTTTCGCTCAAGCTGCTCTACGCCTGGTAGGGAAAAGCCCTTCAGGCCATTTTGCTTCGGCGCCACCCTGTTTATCCGACCTTCCGTTTATCGCGGAAGAGGATGAACAGGGTGGCGCTTTTTCGTGCTGTTCCTTCCATCGTCCACCTGCCCCTCTTGGGGCGTCGAAACTGCCGCTAAGATCGGTCCATGTGGACTGTGATTCGACGCTCTTTCGTGGCCACGCTGCTGGCGCTTGCGATGTCGGCTTTGTCGGGCGCTGGCGAAGACGCCTCGGCTGCGCAGGTAGCGCCGCGGGAGGATCTGCTCTGCGAGCACGCCCCCGCAGGTACCGTGCCTGCGGTGCCCAATCCTTTCAGCCTCTGGGCCGTGATTGTCTGCTCTGCCTCGGGCCATGCGTTGGTTCCCATTGAAGGCATGGTCTGGCTGGCGCATGGCACGGTGGAGCCGGTCTCCGTCCTGGCTTTGCCACCTGCGGCGACACCCCTACCGAAGACAAGAGATTTCGATCCGCGCTATGGCGTGCGCTTCACGGCGCTTTATGCGGCGGAGGCGAAGGGGGCAAAGCGGATTCGGGCGCTCGCCAATCTCAAGGCGGCATTGGGTGCGGAACCTCCGCAGAAGCTCGATCGCATTTTTCAGCTCGATGCGGTCAGCAGCATCTACGCCATGCGCTACAATATTTATTTCTATCTGGAGGCGGGCCACCCGCGCCTTGCGCTGGTTTGCGTTGATCAGTGCCGCGAGGCGCTGGCGATGGATATTCTGACGGTCGAGGAGGCGAAGGCGCGCGGCGCACGCCCTCGCTGATCTTCATTTAGCCAGTCACAGACCCATTCCGTGGCCCATCATGCCGCGATGCATGAAGGGAGCGGCAAGGAGGCCGATGACGATCATCAGCACAATGCCTGCGACGACGACCGCAGCCGTATAGACGAGCGCCTTCTCCTGCGGCACCTTCATCAGCTTCGGCAGCCCGCGATAGAGCAGATAGAGCGAATAGAGGCCGAGAATACTGAGAAGGCCGAGCGCCGGCACGATGGCGAAAATGCCAGCGAGCCAGCTGGCTGTCATGGAATAGGCCGCAACCTTGAAGGCCTGTATCCGGTCCTTCGTGCCGCCGAACGTCGGCGCCAGCTGTTCGATGACCAGCGCCAGCACACCGACCATGATGAGCCCGAGGATATACTGAACGATGGCTCCGGCGATGGCGCTGCCAAGCGGCAGACGGAAGGAATAGCCCATGGCGCCATAGCCGAAGACGACCCCGCCAATGGCCGCGGCGAGCGGCGGAATGGCCGCAAGAATCCCGATATAGCCCGTATAGAGGCTCTGGATGGTCGGTTTCTCGCCGTCGATCTTGTCCCATTCCGCATCGGGCGACATGAGGATGTTCTTCGCCCTGTCGATGATCGACGCCGCGTCAGGTGTCTCGAAACTGGCCATGGCTGCTCCCCTCGAGTTGAACCTCAAAGTGCCGACCGCGCAGAGCCGCATCGCCGAACCGCGGGCGGAACATGCCAGAAGTCTCTGAGCCTCGCGCGGCCTTGTCAAACAGCGAGGATTGCGGCGATTTTCGCCGGTGGGGCGCCGCCTGCCGGGGGATGGAGGGAAAAGCATGTCCGGCGGGAACCAGAGGCCCGGTTCCCGCCGTCGGAAGGGGCTAGAACAGGAACCAGGCGAAGGCCGCCACGGTGTTGTTGTCGGAGGCGTTTCGTCCGGCCCCGTCGTAGTTCGATCTTGCGCCGTTGAATTTCAGGTAGTCGGTGTACTGAAGGCCGAGGCGCAGATTGACGTGGTGTCCGAACGGCGAGTCGTCCTTGCCGAACGGCGTGTAGTCGATCTCCGCATTGATGCCGTTCGAGTTCGGCGAGCCGTTGAAGCTGTCGCCGCCATAAAGACCCATGTCCGTCGTTCCCCAGATATCGAAATATCCAAGCGAGAACGTATAGGTCTGAAGGTAGGTGTAGGCAGCCGTCAGGTTTCCCGAACGCAGCGTGTTGCTGCCATTCGTGCCGCTCAGCACCGAGCTCGCGCCGAGGCTTTGATGCTCATTGATGAAGGCGGCATAGACGCTGAAATTATTGTCTTCGTCGCCTAGATAGTCGTAAGTCGCGTCGAGGCCCAGATCGGTGGCGCGATCCGTTCCGGCGCTGCGGTCTTGTCCGGGGAAGAGATTGGCCGAAAGACCGAAGGTTCCGAGCGAGACGTAATGGGAGCCGAACTGATGCTGTGCAGCGACGCGCCAATAGGGTGCGAGGCCGTTGATGCGGTTCTCTCCCATGGGCGAGACGCCGAGAATGGTTTGGGTGCGGTCCGACAGGTTCCCATAGGCGCCGACTTCCGTATAGAGCCAGTCGTCCCACATCGCGTAGACGCTGCTGCCGAGGACCTGTTGGGCGAAGCCGCCAGCGATCACGGGTGCCGCGGCGGGTGCTGGCGCCAGGTCGGCCGCCGAGAAGGGTGTGCCCCAGGCGGGCGTCGAGTTCCAGAGATCCTGAACGGTCGGGTTGTTGTTGACCGAGATGCCGAGAACCGCGCTCACATTGCCGAAATTCGCGGTGTCGGCGTAGCGGACATCGACATTGTCCCATGCGAAGCGCCGTGCGATGCCGTCATAGGTCGTCTGTACGAAGGCGCCGAGATGGTCGAGAATCTTGCCGCCGTAAAAGAGGCTTACCTGATCGACGGACGGATTGTCGTTGGGCGCGAAATGCGGTGCCGCGCCGCCGTCCTGGCCTTTCTCGGTATGGGTGAGATAGGTCTGCAGCATGGCGCTGACTTTGGGGACGCTGGTTTCGCCGCTGTCCCAGACATAGCCGTTGAGCTTGAAGAGACGGCCCATGGGCGTGAGTGCGGGACCGAAGGAGCCGACGTGGCAGGAGGAGCAGGGCTGGTCGGTCTGCTCCGCGAAAGAGGGGATCGCCTGGGCGGATTGTGGAGCAAAGACTGTTCCCATCGCGATCAGGCACAGTAAAGCCGTAGCGGCATGGCCAGCACGAACTGGCCATTTTCTCTTCATCATCACACCCCTCCGCGGAAGACAGTTGCTAGTGTTGTTGTTTTAAGCAGCTGTATATGCGGCCGGTTATTAATTCGAGGCCATGTACCGGCAAGGTCGCGGCCATGTATGTCTTTGATGTCATGAAGGAATCGGCACAGGACGGCGGGCCTGCCGCATATGCGGGTGCACTTTCGCTCCGTCTTGCATATCGTCGGCGACCGGATATAAACGCGATTAATGATATGCATTAATCTGGCGATGCTAAACGCGAGACGGGAAGAGACGGACGGAATGACCGAGGGATATGAGTTCTACGGCGCCGAGGTGAGCTATTACAGCGGCAAGGTGCGCGCCTATCTGCGCTTCAAGCGCATCCCCTTTATCGAATATGGCGCGACCGCAGACGTCTATCGCAATGTGATCCTGCCGCGTGTGGGTTGGCCCGTTATCCCCGTGGTGGTGACGCCCGAGGGCGAGACGCTGCAGGATTCGACCGACATCATCGACGCGCTCGAAGAACGTTTTCCCGAGGCGCCCGTCTATCCGGCCACGACGAAGCAGCGCCTCGCGGCGCTCCTGCTCGAACTCTATGGTGACGAATGGCTGAAGATTCCGGCCATGCATTACCGCTGGACCAAGAATCGCGACTTCGCGCTTTCGGAATTCGGCAGGCTTTCGGCCCCCGAACTTCCGCCCGAGGGGCAGCGCGAAGTGGCCGACAGAATTGCGAAGCCCTTTGCCGGAGCGCTCCCCTTTCTGGGCGCGACGCCCAAGACGGCCGAAGCGATCGAGAAGTCCTATGAGGGACTGCTGGGCGAGCTTGACCGGCATTTTGCCTCTTACGAATTCCTGTTCGGGACGCGGCCTTCCATCGGCGATTTCGGCCTGATCGGGCCGCTCTATGCCCACCAGTTCCGCGATCCCGCGTCTGGCGAACTGATGAAGCGCATCGCCCCCAATGTCGTGCGTTGGGTCGAACGCATGATGAAGCCGCCGCATCCCAAGGGCGGCGAGTTCCTGCCCCGCGACGAGGTACCTGAGACCCTCATTCCGGTTCTTGCCCGCATGATGCGCGAAATGGTTCCAGTCCTGGTCTCGACGGCGCACCTCTTCAGGAAATGGGTGGAGGAGCATCCGGAGACGGCGGCGGGGACCGGAGAGGTCCCGCGCGCGATCGGCACGCATGAATTCACGCTTGAAGGCGTCCAGGAAAGCCGCGCCGTTTTCCCCTACGACCTCTGGATGTTGCAGCGCCCGCTCGACTTTATTTCGAGCCTCGAAGCCGATGAGAAGCTTCGCGCCGCTGATCTTCTGAGGGCGGCGGGCGGCGAAACCTTACTCGATTTCCCGGCCTTTCCTCGCCTCGCCCGGACGAATTTCAAGGTCGCTCTGGCCTGAAACGGGCAGGGCGTGGAGCGCTGCGGCCATTTCGTCCATAATCCCCGCTTGAAAAGAGCCGGCGGGTCCGGTAGCTCCGTAGCAGAATGGCAATGAAAACCGCACGTCTGGCCGGATTCTACGTCGCGCTCGCGGCGATGCTTTTCCGTGCCTTCCTGCCGGACGGCTGGATGCCGGCGCCGCCGTCCCACAATACCGGGGCGGCCTGGGCCCCCTTCGTCATCTGTACGGCGAACGGCCTTGCCGAGAGGGGCGATGCACACGGCTCGTCGCAGCATGATGACGACCATGAGCAGCGCTACGCTCCATGTGCCTATGCTGCGGCCGCGCATCTGGCCTCGCCCGAAATGGGCGTTGCGGTCGCGATCTACGACGCCGCCTTCCTTCCCGCGCCGCTTGACGCGGCGAGCGACCTTCCCCTCCAGCGGGAACTCTTCGCGCGAGAGCGATCCCGTGCGCCACCCTTCCTGACGATCTGACACGAAAAACGCTTGCAAGGCGTGGGGGCATGACCTCGCGCGAGCACTTGTCTTTGTCAGTCCTCAGGAAGGGGCAATCAAAATGCATATTCGTTTCAATGGGCGTCTGCTGGGCAGCAGCGCGCTCTCCCGCTCGTTCATGGCTCTTGCGCTGCCGGTTCTCTTCTGGCCCGCGATGGCCGCCGCCCAGGACGCGACGCTTCTGCCGCCGGTCGATGTGGAATCGCCGAAGGAACAGACGGCAACCGATCTTGGCTATGCGCCGCTCACGGAGACGAACGTCTCGCCACTGGAGCGCCTCAGGAAGCTTGCGCATACCAACGACACGGCCTCTCTGTTCGAAGATGTTGCCGGCGTCAGCACCTACAAGGCAGGCGGGGTTTCGAACCTGCCGGTCATCAACGGCCTTGCCGATGATCGTGTGCGCATCGTCGTCGACGGCATGGTGATGTCGTCAGCCTGTCCGAACCACATGAATTCGCCGCTCTCCTATGTCGATCCGACAGGCGTCGGCTCGGCGAAGGTACTCGCGGGCCTGACGCCGGTCAGCATGGGAGGCGACAGCATCGCCGGCACCATTGTCATCGACAGCCCCGCGCCGCTCTTCGGCACCACGCCAGACGTCGCGGTTCTCGCAGCGAGCGCCTCGACCTTCTATCGCAGCAACGGCGACAGCCTGACGGGCTCCGTGGCCGCGACCGCCGGCAACGACAAGGTGAGCATCGGCTACAAGGGCTCAGTCGCTCGCGCCGGGAACTATGAGGGCGGCGGCGATGACGGCGAGGTCCGCTCGACCGAATACAAGTCCTACAACCACGCGCTGACGCTTGCGGCGAGGAACGGCGACAACCTCGTCGTTCTCGAAGCCGGCCAGCAATACCTGCCCTATGAAGGTTATCCGAACCAGTACATGGACATGACGGATAACCGATCGACCTTCGTCAACGGTCGCTACGAGGGAAGCTTCGACTGGGGCAAGCTCGAGGCCCGCGCCTTCTGGCAGGGCGTCGATCACGAGATGAATTTCCTCGACGACAAGGGCGGCATGGCCGACGGCGGCATGCCGATGAACACCAGTGCCGACAATGCGGGCTATGAGGTCAAGGCGACTTTCGCGCTGAAGGATGGCGGCTCCATTCGCGTCGGCAACGAGTTCAATCTCCAACGTCTCGACGACTGGTGGCCGCCGGTCGCCATGAGCATGATGATGGGCCCCAATACCTACATCAACATCAATGGTGGCAAGCGCGATCGCCTCGGCACCTTCGCCGAATGGGATGCGAAATGGACCAAAAGCTGGTCGACCTTGCTCGGCATCCGCAATGACACGGTCTGGACCGACACGGGCGACGTTCAGTCCTATGGCTGCGGCATGATGTGCATGTCCGACAACATGGCGGCCATGACCTTCAATGCTGCCGATCACAAGCACACATTCGTCAATTTCGATGCGACTGCCATCGCGAAATATGAGGCAAACGAAACCTCGACCTTCGAATTCGGCTATGCGAGGAAGTCCCGCGCGCCGAATCTTTATGAACTCTATGCCTGGGGCCGGGGCTCGATGGCGAGCCGCATGATCGGCTGGTTCGGCGATGGCAATGGCTATGTTGGCAATCTCGATCTCGATTCTGAAATTGCCAATACGCTGAGCGCAACGGCGGACTTCCACAGCGCCGACCGGAGCTGGGAGGCGAAGCTCACGCCCTACTACACCTATGTCGAAGACTATATCGGCGTGAAGAAGATCGCCTCCCTCTCCGGTGGCTTCTCGCAGTTCCAGTTCGTCAACCACAATGCCGAACTCTACGGCGTCAACCTCTCCGGCAAGCTCGGTCTCTGGAAGTCGGACGCGGCGGGCGAGGGCACGCTGAAGGGTACGCTCGGCTATGTCCACGGTAAGGATCTCACGACCGATGGCAGCCTCTATCACATCATGCCGCTCAATGCGTCGCTGACGCTCGAGGAGGTCTACGGTGACTGGGCCGGTCATGTTGAGCTCAAGGGTGCGGCGCGCAAATCCTCCGTGGACGATCTGCGCAACGAGCCCGAAACGCCGTCCTATCTCCTCGTCAATCTCGGCGGGTCCTATACATGGCAGCATGTCCGCATCGACCTCGGCGTCGATAACCTCTTCGATACGGCCTATGACGATCCGCTGGGCGGGCTCTCGCTCGGCGACTACATGGCGACGGGCGTCCTGCGTCCGCTGCCGGGCATGGGGCGTTCGCTCAATGTCGGTCTGACCCTGAGCCTTTGATGTTCGCCGGCGCGGGTTCCTCCGGCAGCCCTTGGCTCCGCCGCGCCGTCACGGTCGCAGCCAGCTTCGCAGTCAATGCGGGGCTGGCTGCGGGCCTGCTTCTGCCTGCCTCCACGCAACATGTGGGGACGGGTGCTAAGGAAATGCTCGTTCACATCCTCTCCGAAACCGAGTTGCGGAAGCCGGTGCCCGTTGAAAAGCCGTTACCCGTGCTGGAAAAAAGGCCGGTCCCTATCCGCCACCCGAAGCCTGCTCCGAAGCAGGTGCCACAAAAGCCGGCTCCCGTGGTCGCTGCGCCGCGACAGCAGATGAAGCCGGTCGAGACGAACACTGCAATTTCCAGAGATGTGGAAACGCGCGCTGCGGGCATTCGCGCCTATGGAAGCCTCGTCTGGAAGCGCATCGCCGAAAAAAAGCCCAAGGGCATTCATCTGCCCGGCACTGCCTATGCGACATTCTCTCTGACCCGCGAAGGTCGCATTGCCGCCATCCGCATTGCAAAATCGAGTGGCAGCGAGAGGCTCGATGCACTTGCGCTACGCACGATCGAAGCAGCGGCGCCTTTCGACACGCCGCCCGCCGATCTCACGGAGGCCGATCTTGTCTTCGAGATTCCGCTCAACTTCCGATGATCACTTCACCTGCCCGCCATCGACGACGAGCACCGCGCCGGTGATGAAGCTCGCGCGGGGCGAGGCGAGGAAGAGCGCAGCATCGGCGATTTCTTCCACCTTGCCGAAGCGGCGTAGCGCCACTTCGCGCCTGACCCACCGGCCCCAATCGTCTGGACGTTCCTTTGTGTTCTTGTCCCAGACGCCGCCCTCGAAAAGAATGTTGCCCGGCGCAATGGCGTTCACGCGAACGCCTTCCTTGCCAACCGCTTTGGAAAGCGCGCGCGTGGTGTGGTTCACCGCGGCCTTCGAAGCCGCATAGGTCACGGATGTGCCGAGCGCGTCGACGCCTGCAATCGACGAAATGAAGATGATGTTCGCGCCTGCCCGCATCTCGGCCGGGTGCTTCAGGATGCGCCTCAGAGCCTCGCGGGCTAGGAAATAGGAGCCGGAGAGGTTCTGAAGGATGTCCGCGTCCCAAAGCTCGTCCGAGATGTCGAAGCCGAGCGGCGCCTTGGACATGCCGACATTGGCGATCACCGTGTGGAGGGGCCCGAGCTTTGCTTCCGTTGCGTCAAGGGCAGCGGCAAGCTCGACTGCGCGCGTCATGTCGCCTGCAATGGATATGAGATTCGATGCCGGGACGCCCTCGGCGATCAGAGCCTCGCGCGCTTCGTTGAGCGCCGCCTCGCCTCGGCCTGTCAGCGCCACCTTCGCACCTTCCCTTGCGAAAGCCTGTGCCATGCCGAAGCCGATACCCCGGCTCGCGCCTGCGACGAAGACCGTCTTTCCCCTGAGTTCGAGATCCATGCGTCTTCTCCCCGTTCAATTTTCGTTGGTGCCAGTGCAGGGCGAAGCCGGTTCGCCGTCAAGCCTTGCTTGTCGCCGTCTCGCTGCCTGCCTAGACTTTACTCAACCAGAAAATGGAGGGACGTCATGGACTATCGGCAGGTCAAGGTCGAAAACCGGGGTGCTGTAACGCTCATCACGCTTAACAGGCCCGACAAGCTCAATGCCTGGACGCCGCGCATGGCCGAGGAACTGGGCCACGCCATAGAGACGGCAAATGATGATCGCGACATCGGCGCCATCGTAATGACGGGCGAGGGGCGCGGCTTCTGCGCTGGCGCGGACGTGGATGCGGTCTTCAAGACGCGCGTCGACGGCAAGGATCCGGGCAACGACACCGCCGGCGGCTCCGGCGGCATGCCCGCAGGCGTCGACTGGATCAATCTCGTTCGTTCCTCGAAGCCGCTGATCGCGGCGGTGAACGGTGTCGCTGTCGGAATCGGCGTCACCATGATCCTGCCTTTCGACATCATCGTCGCGGCCGAGGAGGCGAAGTTCGGCCTTGTCTTCGTCAAGATGGGCATCGTGCCGGAGCTTGCCTCGTCGCACTTCCTCATCTCGCGTATGGGGTGGGGTAATGCGAGCGAGATGATGCTGACCGCGCGGCTTTATCCGGCTGCCGAAGCCAAGGCGAAGGGGCTTTGTGAATATGTGGTGCCGCAGTCGGAATTGCTCGCGAAGGCTTTCGAGCTCGGCAATCTCATCGCGGAAAATCCGGCGCGCCAGCTTCGCATGACCAAAGAGCTTCTCACCGAGAATGCGTGCACGACCGATCTCGCCCGCGCGCAAAAGCTCGAAACAGACGCGCTTCAGGAATGCTGGACGACGCCCGAGCATCACGAGGCGGTCGACGCCTTCCTTTCAAAGCGCAAACCCGATTTTCGGAAAGTGGCGTCATGACTGTATCGAGCGTGAACCTGCATATCGGAGATAGTGTGCCCGCGCGGCGCGAACTTGTGCTCAAGGATGGTGAGATATCGTTCCTTGAGTGGAAACAGGAGAAGGATCTCCCGGCGCTTCATTTCGCCCATGCCAACGGTTTCAATGGCATGACCTATCGGAGCCTGTTGTCGCCGCTTGCCTCGCGCTTTCACATTCGCGCATGGGATGCGCGAGGTCATGGCATGACGCGGCTTTCCGCCGACCCGACGGACCATCGCCGCTGGACGATTTTCCGCGACGACCTCATCCGCTTCATCGAACCTTTCGTCGAGGAAAGCGGCGGGCCGGTCCTGCTTGGCGGCCATTCCATGGGCGGCGCAACAAGCCTTATGGTCGCTGCGGAGCGTCCTGATCTCGTGCGCGGTCTCGTTCTTGTCGATCCGGTCATGGTGCCGCGATCGGCGCGTCTGATGATGAAGCTCTTTCGAATGCTCGGCCGAAAAGGCGGGCCGCTTTCGCTTGCCGATGGTGCCGAACGCCGCCGCGCCGTATTCCCCGACCGCGCCACCATGACGAAGGCCTACAAGGGGCGCGGCGCTTTCCGCACTTGGCCTGAAGAAGTGATTGCGGATTATGTCGAGGGTGGCACGAAAACCCGCGATGACGGGCAGGCGGAACTTGCCTGTGCGCCGGCGTGGGAAGCGGCGAATTTCCGCGCTCAGGATCATGACATCTGGGCCGACCTCGCAAGGCTGCAGACGCCGCTGACGCTCATCTATGCGGGCATTGGTTCCACATGCCGCGCGCCCGCACCCGATCTTCTGGGGCAGCGCGACCCGCGTGCGACGCTGCTTCGTATCGGCCGCGCCACGCATTTCATTCCGATGGAGTTTCCCGACGCCGTGCGCCGCGAAATGCTCGACCTCGACGCGCGGCTCGGCGACTGATGGCGTTGACCTTTTTCGAGCAGGACCCGAACCGTCCGGAAAAGGAAGAATCTCTGCGCGCGCTGAGCGAGGCGGATCTTCTCGCGTTCTATCATGAGACGAGACGCGCCGCCTCCGCAGCCCGCGAAGCGCATGACATGGAGACGCTCTATCCGCTCGCCCGCGGGCTGAAGACGATCCAGCGTATCGCAGGCGAGCGCGGGCTTGTCATTAAGACGCGGCGGTTGGTGAAGACATCAGACGCCTAGGCCCGGCACGACCAGCCCTTCGAGCTTCGCGCGCAGATCGTCTGGAATGGGGATGGTCTTGCGCGCTTCGAGATCGAGCGAAATCGCGACAGCTTCCGCCGTGGCAATCGCGTCACCTCTTTCTAGGTCGAAGAGCCAGTGGCACCAGGTATAGGTCTTGGGGCCGACTTCCTTGAGGCCGCTCCTCAGTGTCAGCACGTCGCCGACGCGCGGGAAGCGGTGATAGTGGAAGCGATATTCCAGCGCCGCACCGCCGACCTTCCTGTTCTGCGAGCGGTCATCGCCCATCAGTTGGCCGAGCAGGTTCGGAATGGAATCCGAAACGACGCCCATGAAATGCCGCGCGCTGAGATAGCCCTGCGCATCGCACTGATCGGCCTGAATCTGGCCCTGCCACGTAAAGACGAGTTCCTTCGTATCGGCAAGCTTCGGCGCCGTGCGCGGGGGCGTGAGCGTCAGGCCGCGCGGAGCGCCGTGCGCAGGAAGCTCGATTATCAGGCTCTTCGCTGCCGCTATCGTCTTGGCGGGCAGCGGCTTCATCTCATGTGAATCCTCGTCGAGCAGTTCGACATCGGCGGTGAAGGTCGCGGCGATCTCGCCCGACACCGTGTTCCACATTTCCTTATAGACGCGCAGCCCGAAATCCGTGACGTCGAGAATGCCGGCACGAATGGTGAAGGGTGCGCCGGGCCTCTGCTCGCGCAGAAAGCGCACATGATGATCGCGGGCGATGAGGCGGGCCTGGTCGGCGGCGATGTAGCGCGGTCCGAGCCCGAGGTAAATGCCGAGCGCGGCGAGGCCCTGCGTCGCATGTTCCATATAGAACTGCACATTCATGTGGCCCATCTGGTCGGATTGCCAGGTCTGCACGCTCGACCGCGCAACGTCGATCATCTTGGTCATACTCGATTCCTCATTCCCGATATCTGCATTCTGTCAGCCGCGCGCGAAGCGCGCGGCGATATTGTCCGGTATGCGCACGGCCTTGCGCGTCGTCTTGTCGAAGAGGAGGCCGAGCCCCTCGGCGGCGCAGGCGGGTTCGCCCGTCTCGGCGTTGAAGAGCCAGTGCCGGTAGCGCAGCGTCTTCTCGCCCGCTTCGACAAGTCCGGTTTTGACGCACAGCGTTTCGCCCGCCATCATCTCCCGGAAATAAATAAGGCGCATTTCAACGGTTGCCGTAGCAAGGCCCGCTGCCGTCTGCTGATGCCGACCGAGCCCCGCATGGGCCCACATATGACCCTGCGCGTCCGAGAAGCGCGCCATGAAGAAACGCGCATTCATATGGCCGTTGGTATCGCATTCCCAGGTGTTCACGACCGAGCGGTTGCTCTCGAACATGTCGAGCGCGTGCGCCCGGACGGCCGACACGTCGCGGTCCATGATTTCGCGCGCAAGCCCACGTGGCTGCGCATATTCGGGCTCAGCGACGACGAGCGCTTCGGCGTTCTTCCGCGTCTCCTCGGGCCATGGCACGAGCCGTCGCGTCTTCAGGTCGAGGCAGCCGACATCGACGATGAACGTGGCGGCGAGCCTGTCGTCGAGGACTTCGCGCATCTCCTGATACATGCGCATGGTCTTGTCGCGGATCTCGATGACGCCGGACTTCACCAGCACAAGGTCGCTGGTTCTGAGTTCTCGATGAAAGCGGATGTGATGCTCGAGCGCGACATAGCCAAGGCCGCTTTCGCGCTGATGCGAGAAGCCCATGCCGATCGCAACGCGGAAGTTGAACGAGGCGTCGGAGGTCTTGCTGATGTAATGCTGGATGTTCATATGGCCCATCTCGTCGCATTCCTGCATCGAGACATAGCCGCGATAGGTATCGATCATTCCGCTCATCTGCGGAATCCTTCAAGGGTATTGATGTGCTTCATCGTCGTCTCAGGCCGTGACCCGCGCGAGGAAGGCGTCGATCCGCTCGTTGGCCGATCTGGCGATCTCGCCCGGGAAGGCGATGAAGCCATGTGCGCCGCCCGGATAGACAGCGAGTTCGCCCTGGTTCCCCGCCGCGATCCAGCGCCCATGCATGAAGAGCGAGTCGTCGAGCAGCGCATCGCGCGTGCCGATGGTGAAGAGCGCGGGCGGCATGTCATTCAGGTTCGCATAGAGCGGCGAAATGTCGGGGTGGCGCCGATCGAGTCCCTCGGGCAGGAAGGCATCGCCGAACTGTTCGATGTCGACAGTGCGGAGGATCAACCTCTCGTTGCCGAAATGCTTCTGGCTCGGCGTCATGGTCATGTCGAAGGCCCCGAAGACGAGGTTCGCGCCCTTGAAGCCGGTATAGCCGTGGCGGTCGCGCATGCGCAGCAGCGTCACCGCGGAGAGATGCCCGCCCGCGCTTTCGCCGCCGATGGTAAGCTTGTCGGTACCGAACTCCTTCTGCGCGTTCTCGACGAGCCAGACGGCCGCCGTCTCGCAATCGTCGGGCCCGGCGGGATAGGGATTTTCCGGCGCGAGGCGATATTCGACGCTGACGACCGCAAGGCCTGCATTCTTCGCGATGCGCTCCAGCATCGGGTCCTGCTGGTCCGCCGCGCCGAGCACCCAGCCGCCGCCGTGAATGTGGAGGTAGACGCCCTTGGGGTTCTCCGGTGCGATGATGCGGAGCGGGATCTTGTGTCCACTCTTGCCGGGGATTTCGATAGTGCGGGCGGCATCGGACTTCGGCGCGAGCGGGAACGGGCCCTCGCCCCGGGCACGCGTGTCACGCATCTTCTGCGCGCCGACATCCCACCATTCCTCCATATCGGAGATCGCCTTGACGATGGCCTCGTTAATGGCGCGGGTTTCGGCGGAAATCGCCTCCGGGCGGAAAAGGGCCGGATCGAAGGGCTTCTTGTCAGACATGCATCTCTCCCGATTTTATTTGTCGGGAGTAGACCGGATTCCGCCGCTTTCGTCTAATCGGAAAGTGCGGGGTCAAACCGCCGCTGCGTAAGGCGGCGCCGGGTCGTATTGCATGCCGAGTTGCGTTGCCCTCGCATGATCCTCTCCGTGCATCTGGCCGACGAGCCAGAGCGCCATGTCGATCCCGGCCGACACCCCTGCTGAGGTCACGACATTGCCGTCGCGCACATAGCGCACGCGCTCGAGCACTTCGGCTGCTTCGCCGCGCTCCCGCAGCGTCGGGATGAACGCCCAGTGTGTCGTCATGCGCTTGCCTTTCGCGGGGCCGGCGGCAGTCAGCACGAGCGAGCCGGTGCAGACGCTCGTCACCCATTCGCAGGTCCCGGCGATCCGCGCGACCCAGTCGGTGATCGCCTTGTTGTTGACCTCGACCCGTGTGCCCTGTCCGCCCGGCACGAGCAGCAGGTCGAGCCTGTCGATATCGCCGATTGCGGCGTGGGGTTCGACCCTCATGCCCTTGGCGCAGGTCACCGTCCTTCCCGTTTCCGAAATCAACAGCACCTTGTCGGGGCGCCTGTTCTCGGAGCGTGCGAACATTTCGTTCGACATGGTGAAGACCTCATAGGGGCCGACGAAATCGAGTTCCTCGGCATCGTCGAAAATGAGAATGCCGATGGTGCGTTCACGAGACATGCCGTCTGTCCTCCGGTGCGATTGAGTTTGCGATGGGTCGCTTCGCGGTGCGGAAGCGCTCGCGGTAGCGGTTCGGCGTAACGCCGAGGTGTCGCAGAAAGGCGCGGCGCATGCGCTCCGCCTGTCCGAATCCGGCCTGGTGCGCGACCATCTCGATGGGTAATGCGCCTTCGGTAAGTTGCCGCCTCGCCTCGTCGAGACGCGCCCGTTCGACGAAATGTGCAGGCGTGAGGCCCGTCGCCTCCGTGAAGCGCCGCGCGAATGTGCGCTCGCTCATATTTGCCCGGGCGGCAAGCGAGGGGACGGAAAGATCGCCGCGGGGCGTCTCGACGATATGGGCGCAGATCCGGGCAATACGCTCGTCCTCCACCGCTTGCGCGGCAAGCTGCGCCGAGAATTGCGATTGCCCGCCCGGCCGCATCAGAAACATCACGAGATGCCGCGCGATAGCGAGCGCTGTCTCACGGTCGAGATCCTCCTCGACAAGCGCGAGCGCGAGGTCCATGCCCGCCGTCACGCCCGCCGAGGTCCAGACCTTGCCCTGTCGCAGATAGATCGCGTCGTCATCGACCTCGATCCGTGGGAAATCGCGGCGGAGCGTCCCGGCAAAGGCCCAATGTGTCGCCACTCGCTTGCCGTCGAGAAGACCGGCACCTGCTAAAAGGAGCGCGCCGGTGCAGATGGAAACCGTGCGCCGGGCCTTTGCCGAGGCGCGCTGAATGAAGGAGATCACGCGCGCATCTTGGACAAGCCTGCGGGTCCCTTGTCCGCCGACCACCATGAAGGAATGGACATGGCCCAACTCCTCGTCGGTCATCTCGTCGATCCCCCGCGAGGCCGTGAGCGTCAGTCCGCAGCTCGTGCGGAATGCCCCCTTTTCGGGCGCGACGAGTTCTAGCTCATAGGCGGGCTCTCCCGCTTTTGTCCGCGCGGCTTCCAGAATCTGGAATGGCCCGGTCACATCGAGGATCTGGGCATCCTCGAATCCGAGCATTAATACGCGCCTTGGCGTCTTCGCTGTCCGGGGTCTGGTCATGCCCAAAGACTAGGCTTGGGCGGGCCTGGCGGAAATGACAAATAACAAGCGTTTTCTGCCAGACAAGCAGATGCCGTCAGCGCTGCCTTAGCCGCGCCACGCCTTGAGCCCACCAAGCGCGAGCGCGATGACCGCGGCCACCGCGCCGAGGATGCCGGCCATGAAGAGCAGGAAGTCGAGCGTGTTCCAGTCGAGCCCGGTGATGGCAGTTCCGCGCCCGCCAGTCAGCGCCGAAATGGTCGAGGCAACGATGTTGGTCCAGCCCGACACAATGAGGCCCCAGAGGATGACGCGCTGCGACGTGGCCGAAAGGGTGAGCGCGCTGGCGGCCGCGGCGGCGGCGAACATCAGGATGCCGTTCAGTACACCCTCAAGATGCGCCATGTGCCATGCGCGGAGCGGCTCGGTGAAGTCGCTCGCCGCGACGCCGGCTGCAAGCGAAGCGACCACCGTGCTCCCATAGGGGAAGCCTGCCACAAAGCCCGCGAGCAGCACGAGCGCACCATTGGCGATCAACAGCCCTTGAAGTTTCTTCTCCATCCTCTTCCCCCTTGCCCGTAATAAATCGGCAGGCGACGCACGGGACCCATGAGGCACCGTGCATCCCGATGCATCAAGCCTTCAGCGTGCACTTGCCGTTGTTGATGACGGTCACGTCGCGCTCCTTGAGGCGAGCCCGGAAAGACGCGATGTTGCCTTCCTTCCAGATGTCGACCAGCACCGTTTCGCCGGGGAAGACCGGCGAGGAGAAGCGCACATCGAAACCGGTGATGATCGTCGGATCGTAGTTGCAGATTTCCGACGAGATGATTGCGCGGCAGCAGGTGCCATAGGTGCAGAGCCCGTGCAGGATCGGTTTCGGGAAACCGGCGGCCTTGGCAAACTGCGGATCGGCGTGCAGCGGATTGCGGTCGCCGGAAAGACGATAGAGCAGCGCCTGATCGGGCCGTGTATCGGCCTCCACGGTGAGGTCGGGTGCGCGCTCGGGCAGCTTGTGCGGCTCGGGCGCGCCCTCGCGCGGACCGCCGAAGCCGCCGTCGCCGCGGGCGAAGATCGTCGATTGCAGCGTGCAGAGCTTGTCGCCGCTCGCCTTGTCCTTGATGACGCTTTCGGTGACGATGATCGCGCCCTTGTCCTTGCCCTTGTCCCATGCTCCGAGAACGGAGCTGTCGACGCTGATCTTTGCGGCGGAAGGCAGCGGCTTGTGCAGCGTCAGCTTCTGCTCGCCATGCACCACCATCATATAGTTGATGCCGCTGTCGCGCATCGCGCCCGCGCCCCAGGCGATGACGGTTGCCTGTGTCGGCACGGTCTTGAGGCCGCTTTCATAGACGAAAGGCAGCTCGTTCGCGTTGAGCGGATCGCGTCCGAAGCCGACGCCGAGCGCGTAGAGCATCGTCTCGCGGTCGCCATACTGGAACTCCTGGCCGACGGCCTTCAATCCCATGAGTTTGTCGTAGTTGATAGCCATGAGAGCCCTCCCTTAAGTTTTGTGCTTGTTGGGACATAGCAAAGCCGGAAAGCGGGGCTTGCGCAAGATCGCGGGCGGCCTCGCGGGGTGTTCCGCTCCATGCTATCAAAGGTCAAAATACGCACCGCATCCGGAGAAAACGCCATGTCCGCAACGTCAACGAAGCCTCTCGCCGAGCGCTCCTTCGAGTGCTTCAAAGTCGAGATCAGGGACAAGATCGCTCATATTCAGCTCAGCCGGCCCGAGAAGATGAACGCGATGAACCGCGCCTTCTGGCATGAGCTGCCGGAAATCGTGCAGGCGATCGACGACGGCGCGCTCGCCCGCGTGATCGTGATTTCCTCCACGGGTAAGCATTTCACCGCCGGCATGGATCTTTCGGTCTTTACGTCGGGTCCCGACGTAAAGGGCGCCGAGACGGGCCGCGTCCGCGCGAACCTGATGAAGACGGTGCTGAAGCTCCAGAAGACGTTCGGGTGCCTCGACGAGGCGCGCATCCCCGTGCTTATGGCGGTGCAGGGCGGCTGCATCGGCGGCGGTGTCGATTTCGCGTCTGCCTGCGATATGCGCTACTGCACGAAGGACGCCTTCTTCTGCATTCAGGAAATCAATATCGGCATGACGGCCGATGTCGGTACCTTCCCGCGCCTGCCGCATCTGATGCCGCAGGGGCTTGTGCGCGAACTCGCCTATACAGGCCGACGCCTCTTTGCGGATGAAGCGAAGTCATGCGGTCTCGTCAATCAGGTTTTCGACACGCAGGAGCAGATGCTCGAAGGCGTCCTCGCCATCGCCAGGGAGATTGCAGCGCGTTCGCCGCTTGCGGTGCATGGCTCGAAGGAAATGCTGAACTATGCCCGCGACCATACGATCGAGGATGGATTGCGTCAGATCGCCGTCTGGCAGACCGGCATGTTCCAGCCGCACGACATGATGGAGAGCTTCACCGCCAAGGCCGAGAAGCGCGAGCCGAATTTCGACGACCTGCTGCCGGTAAAGGATGCGATCTGACCTTCACGTCATGCCCCGCATGAAACGGGCATGATGAAAGGGAAAGCAGGCGGCTGCCTCAGCCCGGCATCTTCGGGAACTGCGGCAGGTTCGCGTCCATATGGGCCCAAGGCTGCGCCGAGGATGTATAGAAAATCGCGCCCGGCTTTATCCAGCTCGGATCGTCGAACGAGCCGGCCTTCACGACCCAGATCGCCGGATTGGCTTCGACGTCGCTGAACAACGGTGTGCCGCAATTCTCGCAGAACTGGCGGGTCACATGCTTGCCGCTGTCGCCGACGACCGAATAGCTCTTCGGCTTACCCTTTGTGATCTTCAGTGCGTCGCGGGCCACGATGACGACCGCGGCCGGTTCGCCGCCCGAGACGTATTGGCAATCGCGGCAATGGCAGAGTGCGGCGGCCACGGGCTCGCTCGTCACTTCGTAGCGAATGGCGCCGCAGAGACATCCGCCCGTATGGGGTGCTGGCATTGGTTCCTCTCTCTGGTGCCGTCTCTCCGGACGGTGGGGAGGAATCTAGCGTTCGCCGAGCACCTTGAACAGGCTCGTCGCCGTCATGACTTTGTCTTCGCCGACCCAGAAAGAGGCCGACACGAACACGATGGCCCGGGTCTGGTGATCGGCCCTGGCGCGGCAGGTCACGACGTCGTCGAGTTTCGCGTCGGCAAGGATGCTCGCCTGCAGGCTCAACGTGACGCAAGGCCGGTCGTTCTTCGCTCGCCATGCCGTCCCGCCCATAAAGGCGTCGGCGAAGGTCAGCATCATGCCTTCATGCACGGTACCGTCCTCGCGGACATGACGTTCGTCGATGCGGAAAGCGGAGACTCGTGTGCCGTCTTCCTCGATGCGCTCGAAGAAGGGGCCGACAAAGGCTTCGAATGGATCGAAGAGATCGACGGGCGTGAAGCCTTCTGGCGCGGGCGCGTCGATGAGGGGTTTGAGAGGTCCCGGTCCCCGCAGGGTCTTTGGGCTCGTCTCGGTCACGCTTCCGCCCGCTTGATTGCATAGACGCCGGTGGCGCTCATCAGGATGCGCGAGCCGACGCAGAGTTCGCCCGCAATGAAAAGCACGCTACGCGTCGCCCGCGTGATGGTCGCCCGGCATTCGACGCGCTCGTCCCTTTCGCCCGCGCTGACGAAGTCGCAATTGAGCGACAGGGCGCGGGCGTCCGCGCCGGGCTCGCTTTTTTCGGCGGCGGATTTCGCGGCCTCGCCGAGCACGATGGAGGCGAGCGTCATCATCATGCCGCCATGGAGCCTGTCGCCGCCGTTCAGGTGCTGTGCGGCGACATCGAAAATGAAGACCTCGCCCTTCGCGTCATGCCCGCGATAGACGGGCCCCGTGAAGCCGCCGAAACCTTTCGACTGGACGGGCGCGAAGCCGGGCGGAACGTCACTCATGGGAAAGCTGCCTGAACTGGAGTAATGGGAAGGAGCCCCCTACTTAAAGGGCGAGTGCCGATGCGAAAAGGGGCAAGAGTGGTCCGCCGTCCATCAGGATCGAATCCCATGCGTGAGGCGGCCACCATTCTTTCCTTCCGGACGAGCGGGCGTGGCTTTCTACCCTGTTCATCCGTCACACATTGGCTTTCATTCTTGTTCAGGAAAATGCCGGTTCCGATGTGCTGACGGACCTGTCCGACGCGCTCGGCCGGCTCGTGCCTCGGCACCAGCTCCGCCAAATCGCCAGCCATTTCATCGGCGAATAGCCTTTTTATTTTCCATAATGCCTATTCGGCCGCTGCAGCCTGCTTGCCGCTAGACGCAGCGGCCTCTGGGAAATTCTTCTTTCCGAACCCGTAAGCCGCCGTTTATGGTGCGCCTCAACTCGCCGGGGCGGCTGCTCATAAAAATCATAAGGCTGCGCGGGCGATAGGAACCAACCCCCTTCCGGGAGAACTTCATGTCGAGAGAAGCAGTCATCGTCTCCACCGCGCGCACCGGCCTCGCAAAGTCCGGCCGCGGCGGCTTCAACATGACCCATGGCGCCGCCATGGGTGGCCACGCCGTCAAGCACGCGATCGAGCGTGCCGGCATCGAGCCGGGCGAAGTCGAAGACGTCGTCATGGGCTGCGGCAGCCCCGAAGGCGCGACCGGCATGAACACGGGCCGTCTCGCCGCCATCTGGGCCGGCTGCCCCGTCACCACCTCGGGCTTCACGGTCAGCCGCTTCTGCTCGTCGGGCCTCAACTCCATTGCCATCGCGGCGGGCCGCGTCCTCAACGAAGACGTGCCGATCACGGTCGGCGCCGGCGTCGAGTCGATCTCGCTCGTCTCCATGGGTGGCATCAACACGAAGAACCTCACCGAAGAAAAGCTGATGGCGACCTATCCGGCGCTGTGGATGCCGATGATCGAGACCGCCGACATCGTCGCCAAGCGTTACAACGTCAGCCGCGAATATCAGGACGAATACTCGCTCCGTTCGCAGCAGCGCACCGCCGCCGCCCAGGCCGCCGACCTGTTCAAGGACGAAATCGTTCCGATGGCGACCAAGATGAAGGTCGTGGACAAGGCGACGGGCGAAGAGAAGATCGTCGACGTCACGGTGACGAAGGACGAGTGCAACCGTCCCGAGACGACGCTTGAAGGCCTCGCCTCGCTGAAGCCCGTGCGCGGCGAAGGCAACTTCGTCACCGCCGGCAACGCCTCGCAGCTTTCGGATGGTGCCGCTGCCGTCGTCATCATGGAACGCAAGGAAGCCGAGAAGCGTGGGTCCGACGTGCTCGGCATTTTCCGCGGCTTCGCGGTTGCCGGTTGCGAGCCCGACGAGATGGGCATCGGCCCGGTCTTCGCCGTGCCGCGTCTCCTCGCCCGTCACGGCCTCAAGGTCGACGACATCGACCTGTGGGAGCTGAACGAAGCCTTCGCGAGCCAGTGCCTCTATTCGCGCGACCGCCTCGGCATCGACCCCGAGAAGTACAACGTCAATGGCGGCTCGATCTCGATCGGCCATCCCTTTGGCATGACCGGCGCGCGCTGCACCGGCCACATCCTGCTCGAAGGCCGTCGCCGTCGCGAAGCCGGTCAGAACGTGAAGTACGGCGTCGTCACCATGTGCATCGGTGGTGGTATGGGCGCTGCGGGTCTGTTCGAATTCGCGTAATTCGAAACGCCTGAATGAGAAAGGCTCGTCGGAAACGGCGGGCCTTTTTCTTTGGCGGTGCCCCGGCCTCGCCCCATATTCAGCTGTCATCCCGGCGAAGGCCGGGATCCATCTTTACGCGAGATGCGGAGGGGAGTGAGATGCGCTATTTTGATGACTTCGTTGTCGGCGAACGACACGAGATCGATGCCGTCTACGACATGACGGAAGATGAAATCGTCTCCTTTGCAAAGAAGTGGGACCCGCAGCCCTTCCACATCGACAAGGAAGCTGCCGCAAAATCCGTCTACGGCACGCTGACCGCCTGCGGTTCGCACATCCAGTCGGTTGTTCTCTGGCTCGCCGCGCGCCTGCCGGAAGAAACCGCCGTCATCGGCGCGCTGGGCTATGACGAGGTGCGTTTCCACAAAGCCGCCAAACGCGGCGACCAGCTCCGCCTCGTCATCGAATGCATCGAGACGAAACCAAGCTCATCGAAACCCGACCGCGGCGTCGTGAAGAACCGCCATACGCTCCTGAATCAGAACGGCGAGACAGTCTTCACGCAGACGACGACGCTGCTAATCGCGCGGAAGAGGTAGGTCCGATGAAATTCCGCTTGCGTCAGGGCTTTTCAATGGCAGGCTCATCGTTAGGCAAAAAAGGAGAGCGTCATGCATCAAAAACTTGATGAGCTTCGGGCCAGATGTGAAGCGCTGGAAAAAAAGAAAAACGAAGCAGTGCGGTTGTCCAATGAGAATCCGGACGATGTTCAACGTCATCAAGCCGCGTTGGATGCGCAAGAGTGTCTCGTGGCTGCCGAGCGCGCGATGACCCAAGAGGCCGAAAGGATCGGACTTTTCCGGCGCGGCTGACGAGGCGCGGCTCGCGAGCGCCAATGTTATCCTTGCGAAGGCAGGGAACTAGGGGCACTTGTTCTAGTCTCTTAGCCGTCATGGCCCGGCTTGACCGGGCCATCCACGTCTTGGCGATGCAGCAACAAGGCAGACGTGGATGACCCGCATGAAGCGGGTCATGACGGTTGATTTAATCGCGAGAGCTCAAAGCCCCAGCACCAGCTTTGCCATGATCCCGCGCTGGATTTCGTTCGAGCCGCCGTAGATCGAGGCGGCGCGGTTGTTGAGATAGCGGGGCACGGCGGTGAGGCCGTGGGCGGGGCCGATGGGCGCGACGTTGGAGCCGGGTTGACGGGCGTCGTGCTGGTCGGCATTGGCGTAGAAGGCAATTGCCTCGACCGCGAGTTCGTCGATCGCCTGCGTCGTCTCGGTGCCGCGCGTCTTGAGCATGGATGAGGCGGGGCCGGGGTTCTTGCCGCCCGCGAGTTCAGACATCACACGGTGCTCGGTGATTTCCATCGCCTTCACCGCGATCTCGGTCTCGTCGAGCTTGCGGCGGAAGGACGGATCGTCGATCAGCCGGTCGCCGTCCGACGAGCGCTCGGCCGATGCGATGGAGCGCACCTTTTCGATGCCGACCGCGAGACCCGCCGCATAGGCGCCGCCGCGCTCGAATTCGAGCAGATACTTCGCCACCGTCCAGCCCTCATGCTCCGGCCCGACGCGGTTCGTCTTGGGCACGCGCACCTCGTCGAAGAAGACCTGATTGACTTCGTGCTCGCCCGCAAGCGTGATGATCGGCTCAACCTTGATGCCGGGCGTGTTCATTTCGAGCAGTATGAAGGTAATGCCCTCCTGCGGCTTGCCGTCCCATTTCGTCCGTACAAGGCAGAACATGCGATTGGCGAAATGGGCATGTGTCGTCCAGATCTTCGATCCATTGAGCACATAGTCGTCGCCGTCGCTGACCGCGCGAAGCTGGAGCGAGGCGAGGTCCGAGCCCGATCCCGGCTCCGAATAGCCCTGGCACCAATAGTCCTCGCCCTTGAGGATGCGCGGCAGGAAGAACGCCTTCTGCTCCGGCGTGCCGTATTTCATCAGCACCGGCGCGCACATGCGCAGCCCCATGGGCGAAAGATGTGGTGTGCCGTAGCGCGCACATTCCGACGCCCAGATATATTTCTGCATCTCCGTCCAGCCCGTGCCGCCATATTCGACCGGCCATGCGGGTGCGACCCAGCCCTTTTCATAGAGGATCTTCTGCCAGGCGAGATTCCACTTCTTGTCGGTGAAGACACTGGTGGTCAGGCTGCCCGCTTCCTTCAGTTCCGGCGTCAGCTTCTCGTCGAGAAAGGCGCGTACTTCGTCGCGGAATGCAGCGTCTTCGCGCGTGAAATTGAGATCCATTTTCCCCGTCTTTTCTTGTCATGTCCGCGCCCGAAACAGCGCTGGCATTGGCTTTGTCGGGGCAGTCTGTCGAGGGGGATGGGGAGGGGCAAGCCCGTTCTGCCGGGCGGCTTGCGGATTTCCGTCCCGCGCATGGGCGACGCTACGTCAGGAGTCGCGGGTATTGGATGGAGCGGGTGGGACGGCACCCTCTCATCGTCATCCCGGCTTTCGCCGGGATGACCTGTCGAGAGAAATCCGGGTTTCAGAGCCCCAGCACGAGCTTCGCCATGATGTTGTGCTGAACCTCATTCGACCCGCCGTAAATCGTCGTTGCGCGGGTGTTGAGATATTTCGGCATGACCATGAGCGCATGTTCCGGGCCGACCGGGGCGACGTTGGAGCCCCAGTTGCGGGCTTCGAGCACATGCGGCGCAGCGTAATAACCGATGGCCTCGACGCAGAGTTCGGTGATGCGCTGGTTGGTGTCGGCGCCGCGCAGCTTGATCATCGAGGCGGCCGCGCCGGGGTTCTGTCCATTAGACAGCTGCGACATGATGCGGTGCTCGGTGAACTCGACCGCCGTTACCTCGACATCGGTTTCGTCGATCTTGCGGCGGAACGCGGGATCGTCGATCAGCCGCTCCCCGTCATCGCGCTCGGTCGTGGCGATGGCTTTGAGCCTGTTGATCGAGTTGCGGAGGTTCGCGCCATGGGCCGCGCCGCCGCGCTCGAATTCGAGCAGGTATTTCGCCACCGTCCAGCCATTGTTCTCCGCGCCGACGAGATTGGCGCGGGGTACGCGCGCATCGTCGAAGAAGACCTGATTGACCTCATGGTCGCCCGCCAGCGTGATGATCGGCTCGATCTTGATTCCCGGCGCGGGGAACTCGTCGATCAGGATGAAGGAAATGCCTTCCTGCGGCTTTGCCTTGGGGTCGGTGCGCACGAGGCAGAACATCTTGTTGGCGATATGCGCGCCCGTGGTCCAGAGCTTGGTGCCATTGATGACGTAATCGTCTCCGTCGGCAACCGCACGGCACTGGAGCGAGGCGAGGTCGGAACCCGAACCCGGCTCCGAATAGCCCTGACACCACCAGTCTTCGCCCGACAGGATGCGCGGCAGGTATTTCGCGCGCTGCTCAGGCGTGCCGTGACCCATAAGCGTCGGCCCGACCATGGAAAGGCCCATATTGGAACCCAGCGGCGCGCCGGCGGCGGCGCATTCCGACGACCAGATGAAACGCTGCATCACGTTCCAGCCCGGCCCGCCATATTCCTTCGGCCAGGAAGGGGCGGACCAGCCGCGCTTATGAAGGCGCTTCAGCCACTCAACGCGGAGATCGTGATCGGCGAGGATGCCTGGCGTCAGCTTCGCATGCGCCTTCAGATCGTCCGTCAATTGCTCGTCGAGAAATGCCCGTACTTCGTCGCGAAAGGCGACATCCTCGGGCCGCATGGCGAGATCCATCTTTGCTCCTCCCTGATATCGGCGAACTGGCGCATTTTTGCTCGTTTCGCCGGTTCTTTTCCTTACACTATAACCCCGAGCCGAAGCCGGTCCAGAAGTCGGTCTGTTCATTCGCCATTCGCCGCCCGTTCGTTTATGGGCGGTGAGCGCGTCCCCGACCCGCGCCGTCCGAGACTCTCCCCCCTTTTCGCGCCGGACGCTGCCTCACTTCATGGAATTCGCCAACCACATCATCCTGATCGCGGCCGCCCTGATCACCTTCTCGATCTTTGCGGGCGTTCTCTCCTCGCGGATCGGCGCCCCCCTTCTGCTTGTTTTCCTCGCCTTCGGCATGCTGGCGGGCGAGGACGGGTTGGGAGGCATCAAGTTTCAGGATTTTCGGCTGGCCTATCTCACCGGCTCGCTCGCCCTTGCGGTCATTCTTTTCGATGGCGGCCTCAGGACGACGCGCGAGCAGTTCCGCCATGCACTCTCGCCTGCCATCGTGCTTGCGACGGCAGGCGTTGCCGTCACGGCGGGAATCGTGGGCGTCGCCGCCCATTACGTGCTCAGCTATAGCTGGACAGAAGCCCTGCTTCTCGGCGCCATTGTCGGCCCGACGGACGCCGCCGCCGTTTTCCTGCTGCTCCATTTGAGGGGTCTGCGCCTCAAGCCGCGTGTCGGCTCGGCACTGGAGGTCGAGTCCGGCCTCAACGACCCCATGTCGATCTTCATGACGCTGGCGCTGGTGGGGCTTGCCGCGCATGGCTTTCCCAAGGGCGGTTGGGGCGAGACGGCGCTTCAGCTCGGTCTCGATTTTCTCTGGCAGATGGGTGGCGGCCTTCTCTTCGGCCTTGTCGGCGGGCAGATCGTGCTGCGTGCGGTCAACCGGCTGAAATTCTCGGCGGGCATCTATCCGATTTTTGCCGGCGCGCTCGCCCTTGTCGTCTTCGCTGGCGCCCAGTCGGTCGAGGCCTCGGGCTTCCTTGCCATCTATCTTGTCGGCACCACGCTCGGTAATAATCCGCACCGCGCCACCGTCGAGATCAGCCGCTTTTCGGACGGGCTTTCCTGGCTCGCCCAGATCGGCATGTTTCTGATGATGGGCCTTCTCGTCACGCCGTCGAAGCTCGTCGGCGTGCTTGTGCCTTCGCTTGCCATTGCGGCGGTGCTGATCCTTGTGGCGCGACCTGCTGCGGTCTTCTTGTCGCTCGCGCCATTCAAATATGCGCGCAGCGAACGTGCCTTCATTTCCTGGGTCGGCCTGCGCGGCGCGGTGCCGATCTTCCTGGGCACGATCCCGGTGCTCGAGCATGTGCGCCACGCGCAGGCGATCTTTTCCATTGCCTTCGTCGTGGTGATCGCCTCGCTCGTCATTCAGGGCTGGACGATTTCATGGGCCGCGAAGCTCACCGAGGTCGAATTGCCGCCGCGCCCCGCTGCCCGCGCCCGCGTCGAACTCGATCTGCCCGCAGGCGTCGGCCAGACGGTCGTCGCCTATACGGTCGACCCCATGAGCCTCGCCGCGCTCCGCCGCATGGCGCGCATGCCGCTGCCGCAGGGTACCGAGATCATCTCGATCATGCGCGAGGGACAGGTGCGCAACACGCTGCCTTCCGACGGCGTCAGGGAAGGTGACATCGTCATGTTGCTCACGGAACCCCACTCGCTCGCCCAGCTCGACCGCCTGTTCGCCGCCCGCAAGACGCGGGCTCGCGTCAAGGATATCGGCTCGGTCGACTTCAAGCTCGACGGCAGCGCCAATGCGGGCAGCGTCGCCGACATGTATGGCTTCCTGGTCACGCCGCATGAGCGCGACCACACGCTGGCGAGCCTCATGCATGCCCGCCTCGGCCGTGATATCGACGAAGGCGCCCGCATCCGGGCGGGAAACGTCGAACTCGTTGCCCTCTCTATCGGCGAGGATGGCAGTCCACGCCGCATCGGCCTCGACCTCGACCCGCCGCCGCCGCAAAGCGCCGCGACGCGCATCCGCCTTCGTCTTGCCGAGGTCAGGAACTCTGTGAAGGATCTGTTTCTGTCCTGATGCTTCTGGCGCTGGCGGAATAACTGCCTACACTCCTACCAAAGCAAAATTCAGGGGAGAGAACCATGGATCTGCATCTCAAGGGCAAGAAGGCCATTGTCACCGGCGCGACGCGCGGCATCGGCCGGGCCATCGCCGAAACGCTGGCGGCGGAAGGCGCCGATGTCGCCATCTGCGCGCGCAACCAGCTTCAGGTGAACGAAACGGTCGAGGCGTTGCAAAAGAAGGGCGTGAAGGCCTTTGGCGGCGTGGTCGACATCGCCGACGGCGAGACTTTCAAGGCGTGGATCGCCGAGGCGGGCCAGCTTCTCGGCGGTATCGATATTCTCGTTTCCAACGCCTCGGCGCTTCAGAATGGCAACACGGAAGCGGCGTGGAAGGCGGGCTTCGAGATCGACGTTCTCGGTGCCGTGCGCGCCAGCGAAGCGGCCATGCCGTTTCTCGAAAAGGCGGCCGAGAAAAATGGCGACGCATCGATCGTCATCATCTCGTCGATCTCCGCCGCCGAGACCGACGCCCCCAATTCCTACGGTGCGATGAAGGCGGCGCAGATCCATCTCGCCAAGGGTCTTGCCCGGGAAAAGGCGCCGAAACATGTCCGCGTCAACACCGTTTCTCCGGGTACGGTCTATTTCAAGGGCGGCGTCTGGGACATGATCGAGCAGCACATGCCCGACGTCTTCAAGGGCGCGATGGATCGCAACCTCACAGGCCGCATGGCGACCCCGCAGGACATCGCGAATGCGACCGTCTTCCTTTCAAGCCCCGCCTCCTCCTTCACCACCGGCATCAACATGGTGGTCGATGGCGCCCTGACCCGTCGCGTGAATTTCTGAGGCGGCGGTAGGAGGGGCCTGGAGCCCCATCCACCTCGCCATGACGCGCCGCGCGAAGGCTTGCTGCGGGTCGAGCACAGCTTCGATCGGTCCGATCGCGGCCTCGATCTCGGCAAGCTCCACGCCTGTGTAGGTCGCCCTCTGGGCCATCCACTCTTCGAGCGTCTCGCGCGTGAGTTCCAGATGAAACTGGAACGCGTAGGTCTTGTTGCCGATGCGGAACGACTGGTTGCGGCAGATCGGCCGCGTCGATAGCTGCACCGCGCCGTCGGGTAGATCGAACGTGTCGTGATGCCACTGAACGATCGGAAGTTCCGGCTCCGCGTCATGGAGCAGTGCGTCTTCCGTCGCGGCGTCAAGCCATGTCTGGGGCAGGAATCCGAACTCGTCGAAATCCTTCATCTTGTAGACATTGCCGCCGAAGGCGGAAGCGACCAGTTGCGAGCCGAGGCAGACACCCATCACCGATTTGTCTGCTTCATGGAAGCTGCAGATGAGAGCTTTGGTCTTGTCGATGAAGGGATATTTATCGGCCTCATAGACGCCCATCGGCCCGCCCATGATGACGAGCGCGTCGTGCGCCTCATGCCCTTCCGGCACCTCGTCGAGCGGCAGCGAAGGATCGCCGAAGCCGTAATGGATGAGCCGGACGTCGCAATCGGCTCCTCTGGCGCGTGCTTCTTCAAGCAGTACGCCGGGCGGCGACATGGTGTCGTTGACGAGAAAGAGGATACGCATGGGGAACTTCTTCGCGGGAGACGTCATACCTTAGCGAAGCGGTCGCTCGCGCGCACCATCACATCGACGATACCCGGCTCCGTTGCCGTGTGCCCGGCATCCGGAATGATGTTCAATTCCACGTCGGGCCAGGCCTTGGCGAGTTCCCAGGCCGTGAACATCGGCGTCACCACATCGTAGCGGCCTTGCGCGATCACGCCCGGAATGCCCTTCAGGAGATGCGCGTTCCGGATGAGCTGGTCCTGTGGGCGGAAGAAGCCTTCGTTCATGAAGTAGTGGCACTCGATTCGCGCGAAGGCGATGGCGAAGTGCCCGTCGGAAAAACGCGATACGCGCTCGGCATCGGGGAGCAGCGACAGCGTCGTCCCCTCCCACGTGCTCCATGCCCTGGCGCAGGCGAGCTTTTCGGCCTCGTTGTCGCCGGTCAGCCGCTTGTAATAGGCGGCCATGAGGTTGGCGCGCTCCGCCTCCGGGATCGGTGCGATGAAATGCTCCCAGGCGTCGGGGAAGAGCGCGTCCGTTCCTTCCTGATAGAACCAGTGAAGCTCGCGTTTCCGGAGCGTGAAGATGCCGCGCATGATGATCTCGGTGACGCGGGCGGGGTGAGTCTCGGCATAGGCAAGTGCCAGTGTCGAGCCCCATGAGCCGCCGCAAAGCTGCCAGCGCTCGATCTTGAGATGCTCCCGCAGCCGCTCCATGTCCGCGACGAGATCCCATGTCGTGTTCTCGCGCAGCTCAGCATGCGGCGTCGACTTGCCGCTGCCGCGCTGGTCGAAGAGGACGATTCGGTAGGCCTTGGGGTCGTGGGTCCGCCGCATGGTCGGGTTCGAGCCGCCGCCCGGCCCGCCATGAATGATGATGACGGGCTTGCCTTCAGGGTTTCCGCACTCTTCGAAGTAGATCGTGTGGAGATCCGAGACCTTGAGATAGCCCGTCTTGTAGGGCTCGATTTCGGGGTAAAGCGTCCGTCGTGCGGCGGTGTCGAACATGTAGAATCCTGCGTTTTCGCTACTGGCAAATTGGTCCGGAATCCGTCCGGGCATTCGGCCCCTTGGGCCGGGCCCCGTCAACCGGAATCAAACTCTTGATAAGCCTTAACTTTTCGCCCGGACGCTGCGTCTGTCTGCGAGATGTTAACTACTTTTTTGTCGTCCGGCTGACACAAGTCGTTGACGAGAATCAAAGCTGAGCTACTATATCTGGACGCGTCGCGCTTCGGCGAAGCACTAGATAGAGCAGAAGCCGGCGCAATCATCGAAATCTGGGTTCTGCCCACGGTTCGGGCAGATGAACGGTGAAGATTTATGTCTTCGCCGGCGGGATGTGTCGCGCTTTTCCGTGGCGGCGGAGGTGAGTGCGAATGGGGCTGAAGGGGAATCCAATGCTGAACGATACGTCGAAGGCTGTCGATACGAACGAGATCGAGGCTGCGCTCTCCGGACTCATCACGGGCGAACTTGCGCCAAAGCGTGGTGAGGCGCGGCGTCCGCGCGCCGACCTCCTCGAACCCGAAATGCCCTTCGGCGAGATGGATCAGGCCGTGCAGCATGCGCATGGCTATCGGGTAAAGCTCGATCATGGCCGCGACGCGCTGTTGACCGAATTCGGCAAGGCGACGCTCCGCGACCGCTATCTGATGCCCGGGGAGTCCTTCCAGGACCTGTTTGCCCGCGTCGCGTCCTATTACGCCGACGACGAGGCCCATGCTCAGCGCCTGTACGACTACATCTCCAAGCTCTGGTTCATGCCCGCGACGCCCGTCCTCTCCAATGGCGGCACACAGCGCGGCCTGCCCATCTCCTGCTTCCTCAATGAAGCGTCCGACAGCCTCGAAGGCATTGTCGGTCTCTGGAACGAGAATGTCTGGCTCGCGGCCAAAGGCGGCGGCATCGGCTCCTATTGGGGCAATCTGCGCTCCATCGGCGAGACGGTGCATGGCAATGGCAAGACCTCCGGCATCATCCCCTTCATCCGCGTCATGGACTCGCTGACGCTGGCGATCAGCCAGGGGTCGCTCCGCCGCGGTTCGGCTGCCGTCTATCTCCCGGTCGATCACCCGGAAATCGAAGAGTTCATGGAAATCCGCCGCCCCACGGGTGGCGATCCAAACCGCAAGGCGCTCAACCTGCATCACGGCATCCTCGTTTCCGACGCCTTCATGCGTGCCGTCGAGGCCGATGGCGACTGGGAACTGAAGAGCCCCAAGAATCGTTCGGTTCAGAAGACGGTCTCGGCGCGTTCGCTCTGGATCCGCATGCTCACCTCGCGCATCGAGACGGGCGAGCCCTACATCATCTTCAAGGACACCGTGAACAATGCGCGGCCCGAGCATCACAAGCTCGCCGGCCTCGAGGTGAAGACCTCGAATCTCTGCGCCGAAATCACGCTGCCCACCGGCATCGACCATCTCGGCAAGCAGCGCACCGCCGTCTGCTGCCTTTCCTCGCTCAATTTTGAAACCTTCTTCGAGTGGCAGGATCATCCGGACTTCATCGAGGACGCGATGCGTTTCCTCGACAACGTGCTGCAGGACTTCATCGACCGCGCGCCCGACGAAATGGCGCGGGCGAAATATGCCGCTGCGCGCGAGCGTTCGGTTGGCCTCGGCATCATGGGCTTCCACTCCTTCCTGCAGGCCAACATGATCCCCTTCGAGGGCGTGATGGCGAAGGTCTGGAACAAGCGCATGTTCCAGCACATCAAGACGCAGGTGGATGCCGCCTCGAAGAAGCTCGCCGAAGAACGCGGTGCCTGCCCGGATGCGGCGGATTACGGCTTCAATGAGCGCTTCTCGAACAAGACGGCGATCGCGCCGACCGCCTCGATCTCGATCATCACCGGCGGCACTTCGCCGGGCATCGAGCCGATCGCGGCCAACAGCTTCACGCACAAGACGCTTTCGGGCTCCTTCAATGTCCGCAACCGTCACCTGACGAAGCTGCTCGAAGAGAAGGGCCAGAACACGGATGACGTATGGTCCTCCATCGTCACCAATGGCGGTTCCGTGCAGCATCTCGACTTCCTGTCGGACGAAGAGAAGGACGTCTTCAAGACCGCCTTCGAACTCGACCAGCGCTGGGTGATCGAGCATGCGGGCGACCGCGCGGCCTTCATCGATCAGGCGCAGTCGGTGAACCTCTTCCTCGCGGCTGACGTTCACAAGCGCGACCTGCACCAGCTTCACCTTCAGGCCTGGAAGAAGGGCGTGAAGAGCCTCTATTACTGCCGCTCGCTCTCGATCCAGCGCGCCGAAAAGGCCGAAGTCGTGAGCCTCGTCCCGGCGAAGAAGCTCGACGTGAAGACGCTCGATCAGGTCGCGACGGAAGCCCGCCGCGAAACAGTCGAATACGACGAATGCCTCGCCTGCCAGTGAGGCAGGGGGGCGTTTACGTCGAGTACAAAGCGTTTCATTGAAATATTGCGTCATTGCCGGGCTCGACACGGCAATCCAGAGCCCGAGGCGTGGAGCCTCCTGCCTGGATGCCCGGATCAAGTCCGGGCATGACGAACAGAGTGAAGAGGGAGCCAAGCCCATGTCGCTGCTCGAAGAACGCCACGTCTACAAGCCCTTCCGCTATCCCTGGGCCTATGAGGCATGGCTGACGCAGCAGCGTATCCATTGGCTGCCGGAGGAAGTTCCGCTGGCGGACGATGTGAAGGACTGGGCGAAGAAGCTCACTGATGGTGAGCGCAATCTTCTCACGCAGATTTTCCGCTTCTTCGTTCAGGCCGACGTCGAAGTGAACAATTGCTACATGAAGCATTATTCGCGCGTCTTCAAGCCGACCGAAGTGCAGATGATGCTGGCCGCGTTCTCCAACATGGAGACGATCCACATCTCGGCCTATAGCCATCTTCTCGACACGATCGGCATGCCGGAATCCGAGTACGAAGCCTTCCTGAAATACAAGCAGATGAAGGACAAGTACGACTACATGCAGGAATGGGGCGTCGATACGAAGGAAGACATCGCCAAGACGCTGGCCGTCTTCGGCGCCTTCACCGAAGGCGTGCAGCTTTTCGCCTCCTTCGCGATCCTGATGAACTTCCCGCGCTTCAACAAGATGAAGGGGATGGGCCAGATCATCACATGGTCGGTGCGCGACGAGTCGCTGCACACCAATTCGGCGATCAAGCTCTTCCGCACCTTCGTCGAGGAAAACCCGGAAGTCTGGAACGAGGGGCTGCAACGCGACATCTACAAGGCCTGCGAAACGATCATCCATCACGAGGACGCCTTCATCGACCTCGCCTTCGAGATGGGCGCTATTGAGGGCCTCACCGCCGCCGAAGTGAAGAGCTACATCCGCTATATCGCCGACCGTCGCCTGACGCAGCTCAACCTGCAGGCCATCTACCGCACGGACAAGAACCCGCTGCCATGGATGGACGAGATGCTGAACGGCATCGAGCATGCGAACTTCTTCGAGAACCGCGCGACGGAATATTCCAAGGCCTCGACCAAGGGCACCTGGGACGAAGCGTTCGACTGAGGACCTGCGCTGTATTAAAGACATGTCATGCCCCGGCTCGTCCGGGGCATGACATGTCTTGAGTGCCTGACGCGGGAAGAAGACGCAGATGGCCCGAATAATCGGGCCATGACGGATTGAGGATGACGGATATGAACCTCTCCACCTCATGGATCTTCTGGGCCTTCCTCTCCGCCTGCTTCGCTGCGCTGACGGCGATTTTCGCCAAGGTCGGCGTCGAGAACATCAATTCCGATCTGGCGACGCTGATCCGCACCGTCGTCATTCTGGTGACGTTGACGCTGATCCTCGCCGCCATCGGCGAGCTGAAAAAGCCGGATGCGATCTCGGCCCGCACATGGGTCTTTCTTATCCTGTCGGGCCTCGCGACGGGCGGCTCCTGGATCTGTTATTTCCGCGCCTTGAAGATCGGTCAGGCGGCGCAGGTCGCTCCCATCGACAAGCTCTCGGTCGTCATGGTCGCAATTTTCGGCGCGATCTTCCTCGGCGAGAAACTGTCTTTCACCGGCTGGTTCGGCGTCGCGCTGATCGGCCTTGGCGCCGTTCTCGTCGCGCTCTGAAAGCCCCCTGTTCTTCCGGTCCGCGCTGGCATAGGCTTTCGCCCATGCGCACACTTATCGCCGTCATCATTCTGTCTTTCGTTTCAAGCGCCGGCTTTGCCGCAGAGCCTTGCGAGCCGCGCGCGAAAGCCGCGCCCGCCTTGCATCGGCTCGAAGCCGCGATGGCGAAGGATCGCTTCGTCACCTACACGCCGACTTCGCTGAAGGTCGTCGAGGGCGAGGTGAAGCCAGCCAATGCCGAGAGCATCCGCGCCGATCTCAAGGCGTTGCGTCCCTATTTCGACGGCCTCATCACCTATACAGCGCGGGATGGCGGCGAGCTCATTCCCGGCATCGCCGAGGAGCTTGGCTACAAGGCCGTCATCATCGGCATCTGGACGCCGGGCGATCCGGATGAGCTTCGCAATGCGCTGGCGCTCGCGCGCCGCTATCCGAAACTTGTCGTCGGTCTTTCGCTCGGCAACGAAATCGTCTTTGGCAAGCGTGGAACATGGGCTGAGCTCGCACGCTATGTGAAGCTCACCCGCGAGCGCGTGCCCGACCTTCCGATCACCGTCTCCGAACCCTTCGCGCAATTTCTCGGAAGCGACGCGAGTGATGCGCGCGATAGCCTCGATTTTCTGCTGGTGAACGTCCATCCCATCTTCGAAAGCTGGTTCAAGACGGCGGGCCCGGAGAACTGGGCAGACTTTGACGTGAAAATCGTCGACAAGCTGGCGGGGGCCTTCTGCGGTCCCATCCTCATCAAGGAAACGGGCCTGCCCACCGGTCCTGCCGACATGGGCTACGACGAAGCGAAACAGGCCGCCTTCTGGCGCGCGTTGGAGCGCCAGATGCCGCCCTCGAAGGCCCATGCCTTTTCCTACTTCGCCGCTTTCGACGCACCTTGGCGGACGGGCGACTTCAACCCGGTTGCGGGCAGCCACCCCGAAGAAGCCTTCTGGGGTCTCTTCACCGAAGCGCGCGCGCCGAAGCCCGCCATTCAGGGCCTGAAAAAGCTGCCCTAGGCGCCACTTCCCACCCGGCGTCCGCTCCCCTATGGTCGCGTCCAAAGACCGGGGAGGGGAACCCATGACGACACTGACCGCCGAGGAACGCAGCCTTTTCGCGCGAGCGAGCCGAAGGATCATTCCGCTGATGATCCTTCTCTACATGGTGAGCTTCCTCGACCGTGTGAATGTCGGCTTCGCCGCCCTCACGATGAATGCCGATCTGGGGTTTTCGCCTGCCGTCTTCGGCTGGGGCGTCGGCATTTTCTTCATCGGCTATTTTATTTTCGAAATTCCTTCCAACGTCGTCATCGAGAAGGTGGGCGCGCGGCTCTGGATCTGCCGCATCATGCTGACATGGGGCCTCATTTCCGGCGCCATGGCCTTCATCAGCAGCGAGACGAGTTTCTACGCCCTGCGCTTCCTGCTCGGCGCGGCGGAAGCGGGCTTCGCGCCCGGCATGATCCTCTACCTCACCTACTGGTTCCCGGCGGATCTGCGCGCGAAATACTACGGCACCTATTTCATCGCCATTCCGCTGGCGAGCGTCATCGGCGCGCCGGTCTCGGCCTATCTCCTTGGTTTCGACGGCCATCTCGGCCTCAAGGGATGGCAGTGGCTGTTTATCCTCGAGGCTGTTCCCGCGCTGCTGCTCGGCATTGCGGTGCTCTGGCTCCTGCCTGACGGTCCCGCGAAGGCGCGCTGGCTCAGCGACGACGAGAAGGCGCGCATCGCCGCCTGCCTCAAGCGCGACCGCGAGGAAAGCCATGCGAGCGACGCGCATCACACGCTCTGGCCGGCGCTACGCGATCCGCGTGTGTTGCTGATGGCCGCGATCTATTTCGGCATCGTCATCGGCCTCTACGGCATCAGCCTGTGGTTGCCGCAGATGGTGAAGGGCATGGGCTTCACCAATCATGAGACCGGCTGGATCGTTTCAGCCGTTTACGTCGTCGCCGCCATTGCCATGCCGCTCTGGGGCTGGTCGTCGGACCGCTCGCAGGAGCGCATCTGGCATACCTCGATTGCGTCCTTCATCGGCGCGGCGGGGTTCATCGGTGGCGCCTATCTTCACTCGCCCGCGCTCGTCATCCTCTCCCTTGGCGTTGCTGCCGTCGGCACCTATGTCGCCATCGTGCCCTTCTGGGCGCTGCCGCCGACCTTTCTCGGCGGCACGGCAGCCGCCGCCGGCATCGCCCTCATCAACTCGACCGGCAATCTCGGCGGCTTTGTCGGCCCCTCCATTGTCGGCTGGGTGAAGGACACGACGCAGAGCTATTCGGCGGGCATGCTCGCGCTTGCGATCGCGCTCGTCGCGGCGGGTGTGCTGACGCTCGTCGTCCGGCTTCAGCTCACACGAAAGTCGCGGCCTATTTGATGGCGAAAACGCGATAGGCGACGCCCTTTCGCGTCAACCGGCCAAGTCCCACCGCCACAATGCCATTGAGCCATGAATGGGGCGTACCGCCTGCCACCTCGAACATGGGCGCGGTACGGAAGTAATATTTCGAGGGATCGGTCGCGGCTGCCGCTTCGCGGTCGCCCAGCAGTCCCGCCAGTTCCGGCGGCAGAACAATGCGGCCGCCATAGGTCGCATAGATGTTCACACCATCATGCGTTGTAAGGCAGACGCGGACATCGGCCTTCAGCGAACCGTCGGAGCGGATCATTGCCCAGTCGCCACCCCCCGGCGGAATGGTGCCGCGAAGGCGCGGCCCCTCGAAGGTGCCGCCCTTCACATAGGCGATCAGCCGCATGCCGTCGGGCGTGCCGCCGATGACGAGAGGGTGTTCTTCGAGTTCGACATCCATCTCGAACAGAAATTCGCTCTTGAGTTCTTTCACTTCTTCCTCCTTCAGCCATTGCCCATGAGATAGACGCCGCGCCCGGAAGCGAGGAGCTTTCCGTCTTCGCCGAAGATTTCGGTCTGGGCCGTCGAGACTTTCGAGCCGAGCTTGATGATGGTTGAGACCGAGCGGATAGCGCCGCCGGTCGATGGCCGGTGATAGTCGACACGCAGATCGACGGTCGCAGTGGCGATCGATTTTGTTGTTAGTACTGCATAGAGCCCGCCGAGGTCGACGAGCGAGGCCAGAATGCCGCCATGCATCGATTTCGTGTTTGGATTCGAGACCATCTCCTCGCGCCATTGAAGCGCGATGACCAGTCGCCCCTCGCCCACTTCCTCGACCTTGAGGCCGAGCCAGCGCTGAAACGGTGAAATGTCGATATAGGCCTGAAACGCCTCAAGCGCCTGAGCTTCCGTCATGTGCCCCTCCCGCCGTCATGATAATGCTTGACCATCTGTGCCGTTCCCTCCCACATGAGAACCATTTCGCCCCACCTCGCCGGAGCCGGCAAGAGCGGAAAGATGAAGCTGATCGGGAAAATCCTGCTTGCCGCCTTGCTGGCCGCTGTTGACGCCGCGTCCGCCGTGGCGGGCACGCCGCCGCAGCGCATTGTCTCGATCAATCTCTGCTCGGATGTGCTGGCGCTGGAACTTGCCGATCCGGGCACGGTGAAGTCCGTCTTCCGCGTCGCCGCCGATCCGGAGGACTCGCCCGTCGCCGATCTCGCCGCGAAGCTCCCGCTGAACAACGCAACAGCCGAGGACATTCTTTCGGCCAAACCCGATCTCGTGCTGGCGCACCGCTATTCCTCACCCTTCACGTTGGCGCTTCTCGCTCGCGCGCATGTGCCTGTTGTGCAGGTAAAGGACGCATCGAGCTTCGAGGATATTCGCGACAATGTCCGCGCGGTCGCCGCCGCCATCGGCCATCCCGAGCGTGGCGAGGCGTGGATCGCGCGCTTCGACGCCTCGCTCGCCGCGTCGAAACGGCTGCCGCCCGCGCATCCGCTTCGCGCTGTCATCTATCAGGATCTTGGTGGCGCTGCGGCCGCCAACACCATTCTCGGCGCATTGCTTAAACATGCAGGCTTCGAGAATGTTGTCGAAACACCTTCGAGCGGTGGCTTTGTCAATCTCACTATCGAGGAGCTGATCGACATGCGACCGGATTTCGTTGCCGTGGGCGTCTATCGCGCGCATGAGCCTTCGCTTGCCCATGCGCAGCTGGCGCATCCAGCGCTCCGCGATTACGTCGCGCATCATGCGCGTGCCGTCGATCTGCCCGCGAAACTCTGGACTTGCGGCACGCCTTTCATCGCCGACATTGCAGACCGGCTGGCAGCCGCGCGCGACAGCTTCGATGGGCCGAAGGTGAATTGATGCGCAGCCGCAGCTATCTCCTCATCAATCTCGGTCTTGCGCTTCTTGCCGCGATCTTTTTCGTCGCCTCAATTTATATCGGTCGCGGCGGCGAATCGCTGGTGGGAAAGCTCCATGCCATCGACGAGACGGATCGTTCGCTTGCCTGGCTGATCCTCAAGGAAGTGCGGCTGCCGCGCGCATTGCTTGGCCTTTTCGTCGGCGCGACGCTCGGCCTGACCGGTGCGGCGCTTCAGGGCCTGTTGCGCAATCCGCTGGCGGAGCCCGGCCTTATCGGCGCATCGTCCGGCGCGGCGCTCGGCGCGGTGCTGGTTTTTTATTTCGGCCTCGCCGCGGGTTCGGCCATGTTCGTGCCGTTGGGCGGCGTTGCTGGCGCGCTCATTTCGCTTGGCGTTCTCTACATGCTCAGCGGCAGAAACCCTTCCATCGTCACGCTCATCCTCGCGGGCGTCGCGATCTCGGCCTTTACCTCGGCGCTCACCTCGCTCGCGCTGAGTCTCGCCGCCTCGCCCTATGCGGTTTACGAAATCATCTTCTGGCTGCTGGGCTCCTTCACCGATCGCAGCATGGATCAGGTTCGTTTCGCCGCGCCTTTCATGGCGCTTGGAGCACTGCTCGTTGCATCTACGGCGCGCGGCCTTGATGCGCTGACGCTGGGCGAGGACACGGCGGCGACGCTCGGCTTCAATCAGGAATGGCTCAAGGCCCGCGCCGTCATCGGCACCGGGCTCGCGGTCGGCGCGGCGGTTTCCGTCACCGGCGTCATCGGTTTCGTCGGTCTCGTCGTGCCGCATCTGGTTCGACCGCTCGTCGGCCATCAGCCGGGCAGGCTGCTCCTGCCGAGTACGCTTGCGGGTGCGGCCATGCTGCTCGCTGCCGATCTTCTCGTGCGCCTGCCGATGAACGGGCCGGAGCCGAAGCTCGGTGTCGTCACCTCGCTCATCGGCGCGCCGTTCTTCTTGTGGCTGATCCTGCGCACCAGGCGGGAGGCGCCCTGATGGAACTTCGCGTTGAAAATCTCCGCGCCTCTCTCGGCGGTGCGCGCGTCTTGCGCAGGCTCTCCTTCGATGCGCGTGGGCCGAGCTTCATCGGCCTTGTCGGTCCAAATGGCGCGGGCAAGACGACGCTCATCCGCGCCGTCGCGAACCTCATTCCCTTCGAGGGAGAGATTTCGCTCGATGGCGCACCGGTCGACTCCGTCGAGCCGCGCGCGCGGGCAAAGAAGATCGCCTATCTCGCGCAAGGCGCTGAAAGCCATTGGCCGCTTTCGGTGGAGCGTGTCGTCGCGCTTGGCCGCCTTCCGCATCTTGAGCCTTTCCGCGCGGCTTCCCCTGCCGACGAGGTGGCCATTGAACGCGCGATGGAACTCGCCGATGTAACGCGGTTCCGCGATCGCGATGTGCTGACTCTTTCAGGAGGCGAGCGCGCTCGTGTGCTGCTTGCCCGCGCGCTTGCAGTCGAAGCGGAACTGCTTCTCGTCGACGAACCTGTCGCCTCACTTGACCCTTATCATCAGCTTGGCGTCATGGAAGTGCTTCGCGCCTATGTCGATCAGGGACGCATGGTGATTGCGGTACTGCACGATCTCTCGCTGGCTGCCCGCTATTGCGATCGGCTGATCCTGCTTGATGAAGGCATTATCCGCGCCGATGGTGGGCCCGCAGAGGTGCTGACGGCGGAGACGCTGCGCAGCGTCTATCGCGTAGAGGCACTGATCGGCGGCGAAGGGCGGGGTTTTCATGTGCAGCCCGTGAAACGGGTCGAATAGGGTCTGCAAGGCCTCGTCTCGCGCGGCGAAACTCTCTATCCTTTGGTCCTCGCGCGGAGGTCTCCGCGACGTCGAAAGAGCAGACGAAGAGCGCAAGCATGAACAAGCCTTCTCACGAAAGAACGGTCGAAACCCCCCAGACGCTTTCGCCCTCGTTCAAGTTGAGCTTCGAGGACAGCGATTTCCTGCTGCGCGACGAGTTGCGCGCCGTGCGTCTTCAGCTCGAGCTTCTGAAGACCGAGACCATCCTGCAGGATCACAACATCCGCTCGACCATCGTTGTCTTTGGCAGTGCCCGCGTGCCATCTCCTGAAGCGGCGGATAGCCATTGCAACGAGGCGGAAGCGGCACTGGCCGCCGATCCGGGTAATCCCGAGCTTCAGCGCGCAGTTCGCGCCAGCAAGCATCAGCTCGCGCATTGCCGCTATTACGAGGAGTCGCGGAAATTCGGCCGCCTCGTGTCTGAAGCCGCCCAAAACGGGCAGGGGCGCGACTATGTCATCATGACCGGTGGCGGGCCTGGCATCATGGAGGCTGCCAATCGCGGTGCCGCCGATGCGAACCGTGTTTCCATCGGCCTCAACATCAAGCTCCCGCGCGAGCAGATGCCCAATCCCTACATCACGCCAGAGTTGACCTTTCAGTTTCATTATTTTGCGCTACGCAAAATGCATTTTCTGATGCGGGCGAAAGCGCTGGTCGTCTTTCCCGGCGGCTTCGGTACGCTGGACGAACTCTTTGAAACGCTGACGCTGATTCAGACCGGCAAGATCGAGCCCATGCCGGTTCTGCTGTTCGGCGAGGAATATTGGCGCCGCATCATCAATTTCGAAGCCATGGTCGATGAGGGCACGATCGCGCCCAAGGACCTCGAGATATTCCACTTCGTCGAGAGCGCGGAGGAGGCCTGGAACTACATTACCGCCTTCAATGCGCCCGGTCCGAAGGAGCCACCCATGCAGAGAAGCGAGCCGCTCTGATCCAACTTCGCGGCGAAATCGTAAACGGCTGACAGACTCTTTTCGCATCGGATATCATGTCCGTCATCGTGTGGTTCCGTCAGGATCTCCGTCTCGCCGACAATCTGGCGCTTGCTGCGGCCGTGGAAACGGGCGAGCCAATCCTGCCCGTCTACATTCTCGACAAGGAAGCGATGTTGGGCGGCGCCTCGCGCTGGTGGCTGCATGGAAGCCTCGAAGCATTGGGCGGCGAGTTGGAAAAACGTGGCGCGCCGCTCGTGTTGCGGCGCGGTCTTGCCGCCGACATTCTGCCATCCTTGGTGGCTGAGACGAAGGCAAGTGCCGTCTTCTGGAATCGCTGCTATGAACCAACCGCGATCGCGCGGGACACGACGCTGAAGGCGTCGCTCGCCGCGTCGGGTATCGCGGCGAAAAGTTTCAATGCCGGGCTGCTTGCCGAGCCATGTGAAGTGCAGACTGGGGGCGGCGGGCCCTACAAGGTTTTCACGCCTTTCTGGCGCTCGCTTGCCGCCCGTGCTCCCTTCGCCGCCCCGCTGCGCGCACCGAAGAACCTGCGCGGGCTCGCCGGCATCGCATCGGACGATCTCTCACGATGGAACCTGCGGCCCGCAAAGCCAGACTGGGCGGGCGGATTGCGCACCGCGTGGAGGCCGGGCGAAAAACACGCCGCAGCGCGTCTTTCCTATTTTCTTGATGAGCTTGTCGTCGGTTACGCGACCATGCGCGATCTTCCGGCAGTCGAAGGAACGTCTCGCCTTTCTCCACACCTTCATTTTGGCGAAATCTCGCCGCGGCAGGTCTGGGCGGCGGCCGACGCCGTTTCGCGTACGACGCCTGAAGCGTCGAGCGGCGTCATGTCATTCTTGCGGGAGGTCGGCTGGCGAGAATTCACCCATCACCTGATCTATCACTGGCCGGAGATGGTCGATCATGCATGGAAGCCGGAATTCGAGGATTTTCCATGGGCGCATGATGATGCACTTCTCTCCGCCTGGCAGCGCGGGCGGACCGGCTATCCGATCGTCGATGCGGGCATGCGAGAACTTTGGTCCACGGGATACATGCATAACCGTGTACGGATGATATCGGCCTCGTTCCTCGTCAAGGATCTTCTGATCCAATGGCGGCACGGTGCGGAATGGTTCGAAGATACGCTGGTCGACGCGGATATCGCGAATAACCGCGCGGGCTGGCAATGGGTGGCGGGTTCGGGCGTCGACGCCGCTCCCTATTTCCGTATTTTCAATCCGGTGACACAGGGTGAAAAGTTCGACGCGGACGG
Source organism: Parvibaculum sedimenti (assembly GCF_009184905.1). Classification (GTDB taxonomy): domain Bacteria; phylum Pseudomonadota; class Alphaproteobacteria; order Parvibaculales; family Parvibaculaceae; genus Parvibaculum; species Parvibaculum sedimenti. The sequence continues at coordinate 102,209 of NZ_WESC01000004.1, read as the reverse complement.
GCAATATATTCGCCGCTACGTGCCGGAGCTTGTCCGTCTCGACAATCGCTATATCCATCGGCCCTGGGAAGCGCCGTCCGCAATGCTTGCTGTGGCGGGGATCGAGTTGGGCGCAACCTATCCGAAGCCGATCGTCGAACACGCACGGGCACGCGCTCGCGCGCTTGCGGCTCTCGCCAGCATCAAGAAGGGCTGATCTTCAGCGCGTCGCGAGGTAGTGCGAGTAGAGCGCGAGGCTCGCGGCCACTGTTGCATTAAGCGACTCCACCGCGCTGGTCGTCGGGATGGTCAGGCGCCTGACGTGAAGCGCCTCCGGAATGCCGCGCCCTTCCTCGCCCAGCACGAGGCGCAGGTCGCGCGGCCAATCGAGCATGCCCATGTCTTCGCCGCCCGCGTCGAGCGCGAAGATCGGCCCCGTGGCTTGATCGAGATCTTCCCATGACGGTCCGCGCAGAAGCGTCAGCTCGAATTGGGCATTCGCTGCCGCGCGCAGCGCCTTGGGATGGAAGGGGTGCGCGGCCTCGTTCATCAGGATGATGCGTTTGGCCCCGAAGGCGGCGGCGCTGCGGAACGCTGCACCCAGATTGTTCGGATCGCCGAGCGCGCAAATGAGTTCGAGCCCTTTCGGTTTCGCCGCGAGATCGGCTTGCGACATGGCGGGCACCTTGCCGACAAGCAGCGGAACGCCCGTGCCGGATACATCGAGTGCGTCGAACAGCGCGCGCGACAGGCGATATTTCTCGATGTGTTGAGGAATGTCCCAGCCATCCACCTGTGCCGGGTCGAGCGCAAGCAGCGCGTGGAAGCGGGTGGGGTGGAGGGCCAGCGCTTCGGGCACGGATTTCCGGCCGGCAAGCAGGAACTCCCCATGTTTCCTGATACCCCGGCTCTCGGTGATCTGCTCCCACAGTTTTGCCTGCGGATTATGCAAACTCTCGATCACGCGCCAGTAGGTGCCGCCGCTCATGCTGATTCAACCTCGATCATACGGAGCGGCAATCTCGCCCGAACTTCCCTGAAAGTCCCGCAATTATGCCGCTTTTTCGACGCGATGCCCATCTAGCTTCGAGCATGGAACGGTTTGCCAATGTGGCGCGGCCCAAGGCGCCGCCACATTGGCAGGTAAAAAGAGTTGCAAGGTGGGAACATGATCAAATCTAGCAGCAGTGCGGAGACATCAGCGCGGGGACGAAGGCTTCTCCTCGCCGCGCTGACCGCCATGAGCCTTGCGGGTGGCCTCGCCGCGACGCCCGCGCTGGCTGATCCCCATGGGTATGGACGGCATGAACGCTGGGAACACCATGGACGCTGGGATCGCCACTATCATCCAGGCTGGGTGCGCTACTACGATGGCCCCTACATCTATTGGGCCCCTCCGCCGCCCCGCGTTTTCTATGCGCCGCCGCCCCCGCCGCCGGTCTACTACGCGCCACCGCCGGTCTATTACGGCGGCCCCTCGCTCAATGTGGTGATTCCGATCCGCTGACGCTGGGTCAAGGGCGATGCCTGTGCATCGCCCTGATTCTCCCTGCTTTCCGCCGCGCCGCGTTCTGGCATAGTGTCAGCACATAACAAAAGGCGACGGGCCTTGAAGCGCCCGCGAACAGGGAGAGAAGCAGATGAGCGATTTCAAGCTCCTTATCGGCGGCAAGCTTGTTGCCGGCGACCTGACGATGGACGTCGTCAACCCCGCGACCGAGGAAGTACTGGCGAAGTGCCCGCGTGCGTCGAAGGCGCAGCTTAATGCGGCCGTGGCCGCGGCGAAGGCGGCATTCCCGGCATGGGCTGCGACGCCGATCGCGGAGCGCAAGAAGGCGCTGGGCGCCATCGCCGATATCATTGAGGCGAATGCGGCTGAACTCGCCCGCCTGCTGACGCAGGAACAGGGCAAGCCTATCGGCGACGCGACCGGCGAAGTCTATGGCACGGCGGCCTTCTTCCGCTACTTCACCATGCTCGACATGCCGGTGAAGGTGATCGACGACAGCGAGAACCGCCGCGTCGAAGCCCACAGGAAGCCGCTCGGCGTCATAGGCGCCATTGTGCCGTGGAACTTCCCGCTGATCCTCATGGCCTTCAAGGTGCCGCCCGCGCTTCTCGCCGGCAATACGCTGGTCGTGAAGCCCGCGCCGACGACGCCGCTTGCGACGCTCAAGCTTGGCGAGCTGATCAAGGATGTGCTGCCTGCTGGCGTCATCAACTTTATCACCGATGCGAACGATCTCGGCGGTGAGCTGACGGCGCATCCCGACGTGCGCAAGATCTCGTTCACGGGTTCCACTGCGACGGGCGCCAAGGTCATGGCGGGTGCGGCGGCGACGCTGAAGCGCATCACGCTCGAACTCGGCGGTAACGACGCGGGCATCGTGCTCGACGACGTGGACCCCAAGACCGCGGCGCCGCAGCTTTTCCAGAGCGCCTTCCAGAACAACGGGCAGGTCTGCATCGCCATGAAGCGGCTCTATGTGCATGAGTCGATCTATGACGAGATGTGCGACGAGCTGGCGAAGATCGCCGACGCCGCCATCGTCGGCAACGGCCTCGAACAAGGCACGCAACTCGGGCCGCTCCAGAACAGGATGCAGTTCGACAAGGTGAAGGAACTGCTCGACGACGCGAAGAAGACCGGCAAGGTCATTGCGGGCGGCACGGTTCCCGATCAGGCCGGCTTCTTCATCAAGCCGACCATCGTGCGCGACATCACCGACGGCGCGCGCCTCGTGGATGAAGAGCAGTTCGGCCCGGTGCTTCCGGTCATCAAATATTCGGACCCGGAAGATGCGGTGGCCCGCGCCAACGCCTCGCCCTATGGCCTTGGCGGCTCGATCTGGTCGACCGACCTCGACCGCGCCTACAAGCTGGCCGAGAAGATGGAGTCGGGCTCCGTCTGGGTGAACAAGCACGCCGAACTCGCCCCGAACATTCCCTTCGGCGGCTCGAAGATGTCCGGCATCGGCACCGAACTCGGCGAAGAAGGCCTCGCCGAATTCACGCAGTTGAAGATCATCAACATCGCGCGTTGATTTGATCCGACTTTACGACGCATTGCACCGCCGCTTGGAAACGGGTGGTGGTGCAGTAACTATCTGGTTGCTGGGAAGAAAGATGACATTCAATCCGAAGGCGCCGACTAGGGAATGCCCAATATGCGGTAGCGCCGCTAATGTGCAGCCCTATGATTTTCAAGTTCTCGTTGACTGTTCTCGGTGTGGAGATTTTTCAGCTACACGCGATCTTATTGATGATTGGCTTACCCCATATGCGAATAATAGCGGATGGGAGCGGGCGCAGGCGATAGCTAGCCATTTTATTCGACGCCTCCAAGGGGGCGCACATAGGACAATTTTAGGCAGGTCCTTTTTTCAATCTATAGGTGAACGGAATCTGCCGACCCCCGCTGAGGCGGCGGATAATCTTGTCTTATTTATCGGTGATCTGGTTGGTCGTTCGCCTGGCAAGCCAGAAACTATCAAATTCGATGATTTGAGTGTGGTGGCAGAGATTGGAGCCGCCAATGAGCAAGACCTTCGTTGGTTGGTCTCTGAACTGAAAAAAAGAGGCGACCTCGTACCACATGGCGCCAGTAGTTCGTCATCTGCCATTCAACTGACTTTGGTGGGCTGGGGGCGATTTGAAGAGCTGCAAAAAAAGAGAGTCGAATCTAAGTATGCCTTTTTTGCGAGGAAGTTCGAAAATTCGGAGTTGGACTCGATTATAGGAGACCTTGAGAGCGCAGTCGGACAGACGGGCTTTGAACTTCGTATCGTCAGCCAGAAAGCGGGTCTCATAGATTCAATTATTGAACATGAAATACGTGGTGCCCGGTTTTTGATTTCAGATCTTTCTGACAACAACGCAGGGGCATACTGGGAGGCGGGTTTCGCAGAGGGGCTTGGCAAGCCAGTCATCTACATCTGCCGAGATGGGAAGCAGACTCACTTCGATACGGAGCACCGGCACACAATTCGCTGGAATCCCGATCAACCAGAGCGTGCCGCCAATTTACTTAAAGCAGTTATCCGAAATACTCTCCTTGGCGATGCGAAGCAGAGTGACGACTGACGGGTAGGAACTGCTGTCGAAAAGAGCGGGCTCTCTTATCCCGTCGCCGGCGCGTATTTCGTTGTTCGAAAGGCGTGAATCACCACCTCTTGCGCATTCCCCCCATGTGCCTACAGTCTGGCGATGTCCCAGTCCGAAAATTGGCGCCTGAAGGCTCTGAAATATGTGAGCCTCGCGCGCGATCCCGGTGAGGTTGCCCTGAAGCGGCGCTTGCTGATGTTGGCGACCAAATGCATGCGTCATGCGGTGAAGCTCGTCGCGCTGCCGAAGCCGACGGGGCGCTGAATCGGGGCGGGCGCTGGCGAGCTGCGCTCACCACCATCCTCTGTGATGATAGGCGTAGCGTTCCTGCCGTTCCGCCATCGGGCGGCAGCGGTCGCCGTCTTCGTCGCAGACAAGCTGGCGGCAATCGTCGCCGTCCCGGTCGCATTCGGTTCTGACGGTCCGCTCGGGCTGCACATAGCGGCAGTCGTCGCCATCCCAATCGCACTGGACCCGGGGCCGGTAATAGTCGTCATCGTCGGCGCGGGCAGCGCTGGAGCCGAGGCTCAGGGTCCCGAGACCAGTCACCGAAGCGACAGCCAGCATCAGGGTGAGTTTTCCGAACTGATTCATGATCCGCCTCCATGCGGGTTTCCCCAGACCGCGATGGGAGGATGCGCCGCGACGGCTGAACCGGCCATGAACGGTTTGTGGTAAGGCGCGAGGAATGTGCCTGCCGGAAGATGGAGGCGTGTTTTGGAAGGGGAATGGTGCCCACGGAGTGGATTGAACACTCGACCTCTCCCTTACCAAGGGAGTGCTCTACCACTGAGCTACGTGGGCCGCTTCTGGTGCCCCGGCGGGCCGGGGAGCGAAAGGGAAGGTCGGGCAGAAGCCGAACCTCTTTCGGGCGCGCGGAAAGTGCCACAGCCTGCCCCCAAGATGCAACAGGGAATGGCGGGTTGAGGGCACACTGTTGACGCCCGGTTTCCTATGGGTCATATGCGAGGTTCAGATTTAGCCTCGAAAGGGCCGTGAGCCATGAAAAGCAAGGCCGACGACAACCGCACCCGCGCCCCCAATGGTCAGGGTCCCGCCCGGGGCCAGCAGGCCAAGGAAGCTCGCCTCGCCGAAGCGCTGCGCGCCAATCTCCGCAAGCGCAAGGCGCAGGCCAAGGGCCGCGACGCCGAAGGCGACAAGTAAGCCTCTTCTTTCCTGCAGGGGCGAGGGGGCTTCGGGGGCAAAATGACCCGCTCCCCGTGACTCTTTGGGCTCGCCCCCCTATAAATCCGTGGTCGCCCGGGGCATCAGGCCCCGTGCCCAGCGGACCCATCATGGACACCATTCACATTCGCGGCGGACGCCGGCTGTCAGGCTCCATTCCGATCAGCGGCGCCAAAAACGCGGCCCTGCCACTGATGACGGCTGCCCTTTTGACCGCCGATCCGGTGAAATTCACCAATGTCCCGGCGCTGACCGATGTGCGTTCGCTGGCGAAGCTTCTCGGCGTGCTGGGTTCGGATGTCCAGCGCGACGGCGATTCGGTGACCATCGTCACGCCCGAAATCACCTCGACCACGGCGCCTTACGAAATTGTCTCCCAGTTCCGCGCGAGCTTCTGGGTGCTGGGGCCTCTCCTCGCTCGCTGCCACGAGGCCAAGGTCTCGCTGCCCGGCGGCTGCGCCATCGGCGCCCGGCCGGTCGATCTCTATATCAAGGGGCTCCAGAAGATGGGCGCCGAGATCGACCTGATCGAAGGCTATGTGCTGGCCAAGGCACCCGGCGGCCTCAAGGGCGCGGTCGTCCGCTCGCCCATCGTGTCGGTTGGCGTTACCCATACGCTGATGATGGCGGCGACGCTCGCCGAGGGCGAAACCGTGCTCGAAAACGCGGCCCGCGAGCCGGAAGTCTCCGACCTCGCCCATTGCCTCGTTTCCATGGGCGCGAAGATCCAGGGCATCGGCACCTCGACGCTCCGCATCGAAGGCGTCGAGAAGCTCCACGGCACGACCCATCGCGTCATCGCGGACCGGATCGAGGCCGGCACCTACGCCATCGCCGCCGCCATGACGGGCGGCGAGGTGACGCTCGAAGGCGTTAACGCGGAGACTTTCGACGCGGCGCTGTCGGTGCTGCGCGCGGCAGGCGCGGGCGTCGATGTACAGCAGGGGCAGGTGCGCATCTACCGCAATGGCGAGCGGCTTCAGGCGACGAATGCCGTCACGCAGGTGTTTCCCGGTTTCCCGACCGATCTTCAGGCGCAGTTCATGGCGCTGATGACGACGGCGGAAGGCGAGTCCGAAATCACCGAGACGATTTTCGAAAACCGCTTCATGCATGTGCAGGAACTGGCGCGTTTCGGCGCGGATATTTCGCTTCATGGCGACAAGGCGCTGGTGCGCGGCGTCGAGAAGCTGAAGGCGGCTCCCGTCATGGCGAGCGATCTGCGTGCCTCCGCCGCACTTGTTGTGGCAGCGCTCGCCGCGGAAGGCGAAACGACGATCAACCGCGTCTATCATCTCGACCGCGGCTTCGAGCGGTTGGAAGAAAAACTCAGAGCCTGTGGCGCCGATATCTGGCGCGCCAAAGCCTCGTGAGAGACATGGGCATCGTGAGAGCAGGGGACCGATGAGCGATTTGCGGCTGAGTGCGGAGGACGCTGCCGATCTCGAAGTGATCTCGGCCTTCTTGCAGGATGCGGTGACGCGCGTCGGCGATCTTGCCTATCTGCCGAGCGTCCGGCGCTTCGCCATGGTGGTGAACCGCTTCCGCTGGGAAGGCGAGACCTCAACGGCAAAGAGGGCTGGCGCGGTCCGCACCCATGAGCGCGTGCGTTCGGGCCTCCATTTCGAGAACGTGCTGAGGGCGCAGGCCCGGGGCATCAGGCGGGATCATCCCGATGGCGTGCTGAACCTGCTCGCCATCCGCTTCGAGGAGCTCGACGCGCCTTCGGGCATTGTGGTTCTCACCTTCTCCGGCGGCGGCGAGCTCAGGCTTGAAGTCGAGGCGCTCGATGCGCATTTATCCGATCTCGGCCTCGTCTGGGAAACGCCGAACCTTCCGAAGCATGACGATTGATTTGCCGTCATTGCGCGAGCCCGTCGGGCCGATGCGATGAGGGATAGATAGAGGCAAGGCCCATGGCCATTCGACTGGATGCATCATCGCCCGATTTTGAGCGGGCCTTCGAAACGCTCCTCACCGGGAAGCGCGAATCCTCCGTCGACGTCAATGACGCCGTGGCGAAGATCATCGCCGATGTGCGCGCGCGCGGCGATGCGGCGCTGATCGAGCTCACCAACAAGTTCGACCGCCTGTCTCTCACGCCGGAAACGCTCCGCATTCCCGATGCCGAACTCGATGCTGCTGTTGCAGCTTGCGATGCCAAGACGCTCGACGCGCTGAAAATGGCCAAGGCTCGGATCGAAGCCTATCACGCGCGCCAGAAGCCTTCCGACGGTCGCTTTACCGATGCGCAGGGCGTCGAGCTTGGCCATCGCTGGACGGCGGTCGGCGCGGTCGGTCTTTATGTGCCGGGCGGCACGGCCAACTATCCAAGCTCCGTGCTGATGAACGCCGTGCCTGCCAAGGTCGCGGGCGTCGAGCGTGTCGTCATGGTCGTGCCCATGCCGGACGGCAAGGTCAATCCGCTGGTGCTGGCAGCCGCGCGGCTCGCTGGCGTGGATGAAGTCTATCGTGTCGGTGGCGCGCAGGCAGTGGCAGCGCTTGCCTATGGCACGGCGACGATCAAGCCGGTCGACAAGATCGTCGGCCCTGGCAACGCCTTCGTTGCGGCCGCCAAGCGCCAGGTCTTCGGCATTGTTGGCATCGACATGATCGCGGGCCCGTCCGAAATCCTTGTCGTGGCCGACGGTCAGAACGATCCGGACTGGATCGCCGCCGATCTCCTCTCGCAGGCCGAGCATGACGAAAGCTCGCAGTCGATCCTCGTCACCGACGACGCGGCCTTTGCCTCCCGCGTCGAGGAAGCTGTCGCCGCGCAGTTGAAGCTTCTGCCGCGCGAAACGACAGCGACGAAGAGCTGGGCCGATTTCGGTGCGGTCATCGTGGTGAAGTCGCTCGTCGATTCCGTGCCGCTGGTCGACCGGCTCGCGCCCGAGCATCTCGAAATCGCCGTGGACGATCCCGAGCCGCTGGCCGCCCGCATCCGCAATGCCGGCGCGATCTTCCTTGGCCGCTATACGCCGGAAGCGGTGGGTGACTATGTGGCGGGCTCGAACCATGTGTTGCCGACGGCGCGTAGCGCCCGCTTCTCTTCGGGCCTCAATGTGCTCGACTTCATGAAGCGGACTTCGATCGTGCGCTGCGACGCGGACTCGCTTGGCCGCATCGGCCCCGCCGCCGTGGCGCTCGCTACTGCCGAAGGGCTCGATGCCCATGGACGGTCAGTCTCGATCCGGTTGAACAAGTAGCAATCCGGTCGATGCGCGGCTCGCCTATGCTGCCCAAATCGGCTTAAAGTGGCCGCGCCGAAACGCTTGCAGACAGGCCCATGGACAGAACGGACGACAGGTCGAACTTCCGCATTGCCGAGCTTGTGCTCGACGAGAAGACGGTCGTGCGCCGCAGCCCGGATGTGGAGCATGAGCGCAAGGTCGCGATTTTCGATCTGCTGGAAGAAAACAACTTCGCGCCGGTCGGCAGTCCTGGCGGGCCTTACGTGCTCCACCTCGCCATCGAGGAGAGCCGGCTCGTCTTCGACGTGAAGCTCAATGGTGGCGAGCCGCATGGCAGGATCATGCTGTCGCTCACGCCCTTCCGTAAGATCATCAAGGACTATTTCCTGATCTGCGAGAGTTATTACGACGCCATCAAGACGGCGGCGCCTGCCCAGATCGAGGCGATCGACATGGGGCGCCGGGGGCTCCACAACGAGGGCTCGCAGCTCCTGAAGGACCGGCTTTCGGGCAAGGTCGAGATGGATTTCGACACGGCGCGGCGCCTCTTCACGCTGATCTGCGTTCTTCATATCAAGGGTTGATGCGGTGGCGGCAGTCGAGAAGCTTCCGGGGTCCGTCCTCTTTGTGTGCAATCTCAACGCGGTGCGCTCGCCCATGGCCGAGGCATTGGCGAAGTCGCTTTACGGTAAACGCATTTTCATCGACTCCGCGGGGATCGAGCCTCAGCCGCGCGATCCCTTCGTGATCAATGTGATGACCGAGATCGGTGTCGACATGGCCGAGGATCACCCGATGGATGTCGAGGAGATCAATATCGGCTCCTTCGACCTCGTGATTTGCCTCACCGAGGAGGCCCGCGTCCGTGTCGCCGAACTCACTCGCGGACAGGCGGTCGACATCGACTTCTGGCCGACCATCGACCCTTTCGCGGGGGGCGAGCAGGGCAGCCGCGAGCAGAAGCTCGACGCCTATCGCCGTCTCCGCGATGACCTCCGCCGCCGGATCGAGCAGCGCTTCGGTGCTGCCGAAAAGAAGGCCAGCTGATGCGGGCAGGGCTGTCAGGGGCAAACGCCCCGGATTTCAGCGACGAATCAAAGGTTTGACCCCGCGCCGTGGCGGGAATTGGGCCACGGCCCTTGATTTTGGCCGGGTTTATGCTCATTCTCCCGCCAAATCTCGAAGGAATATGAATGTCCAAGGAAGAACTACTTGAGTTTCCGGGCGTGGTGACGGAATTGCTCCCGAACGCGACGTTCCGCGTCAAGCTCGAGAACGAGCACGAAATCATCGCTCACACCGCTGGCAAGATGCGCAAGAACCGCATTCGCGTTCTGGCGGGCGACAAGGTGCTTGTCGAAATGACGCCCTACGATCTGACCAAGGGCCGGATCACCTATCGCTTCAAGTAAGCGGACGGCGGGGTTCCACCCCGGACCCGTGCCCATTGCGAGCCCGAGCCCCATAGCGCCGTCATGACGTCCAAAGCCAAACCACGCCTTGTTCTTGCCAGTGCCTCGCCGCGCCGGATAGCGTTGCTTGCGCAGATCGGCGTCGAGCCCGATGAGGTGCGCCCGTCCGACATCGACGAGGCGCCCCTGAAGGGTGAACTGCCCCGCGAACATGCCCGCCGCCTCGCCCGTGAAAAGGCCGAAGCCGTGGCAAAGCTCGAGCCGGGCGCGCTGGTGCTTGCCGCCGATACGGTTGTCGCCTGCGGACGTCGGATTCTTCCCAAGGCGGAGACCGAGCCGCAGGTGCGGCAATGTCTTGCATTGCTCTCGGGCCGCGCACATCGCGTCTATACGGCGGTGACGTTGATCCGTCCGGATGGAAAGCTCATGGAGCGCGTCAGCGAAACGCGCGTGGCCTTCAAGCGCCTCTCCAAAGAGGAAATCGACCTATACGTCGAAAATGGCGAATGGCTCGGCAAGGCGGGCGGCTATGCAATTCAGGGGCATGCGGCGGTCTTTGTCCGCTTGCTGACCGGTTCTCATTCCGGTGTCATTGGCCTGCCGCTCTTCGAGACGGCGGCGCTTCTCACGGGTGCCGGTTTCCCGCTCTACCCAGCGCACTGACAACGGTGTTAGGATCGCGGGCATAGGAATTGCGAGGGAGGTTGATCGGCGTGTCGGGGGACGGGCCGATCGCTCAAGGGGTTTCATGTCCGAGGAAGTGCTGATCAATGTAGGGCCCGGCGAGACGCGTGTAGCGGTCGTCGAGAATGGCCGGCCCGTCGAGATCATCCTCGAGCGCAGGATGGAAGACGACCTCAAGGGCAAGACCGGCCGCGCGGGGCACTCGCTCCTCGGCAATATCTTTCTTGGCCGCGTACAGCGCGTGTTGCCCGGCATGCAGGCCGCTTTCGTCGAGATCGGGCTCGAGCGCGCGGGCTTTCTCGGCGCGCGCGAGGCGAAGTGCCTCTGCGAACTCGCCCAGCTCGACGAGCACATCCTGCCGCCCATCAGCGCCTGCGTGACCGAAGGCCAGACCATCCTCGTCCAGGCGACGAAGGATCCGATCGGCGACAAGGGCGCGCGGCTATCTGCCAATGTCACCATTCCGGGCCGGCTTCTCGTGCTTGTGCCAAATCAGTCGGGCGTCGCGCTCTCGCGCCGCATTGAGGACGAGGCGGAGCGCACGCGCCTCACGGCGCTTGTCGAGGAGATGATTGCCCGCTTCGGTTCGATGGGTGTCACGGGCGAACCGGCGGGCTTCATCGTTCGTACGGCGGCCATCGGCGCGACGGTGGACGACATCGCGGCCGATGCGCGCATGCTGGCCGAGGAATGGCGCAAGGTGCGTGAGGTCGAGAGGCGTTCGAACCCGCCCTGTGTCGTCTTCCACGATCTCGATCCTGTGTCGAAGACGCTGCGGGACTATGTAAGTTCCGATACCGCCCGCGTCCTCATCGACGATGCAGATGCCTTCGGCGAGGCACAGCGTTACGCGCGCCGCGCCATGCCGGAATTGCTCGACCGTATTCAGCTCTTCAACGGGCCGGGCGCGCTTTTCTCGCTCTACGACATCGATGGCGAGATCGAGCAGGCGCTGGAGCCGCGCGTCGAATTGAAATCGGGTGGCTGGATTACCGTCGAGACGACGGAAGCGCTGACCGCCATCGACGTCAATTCGGGCCGCTACACGGCGGCGACCGGCCTCGAGGAAACAAGCGCCAAGATCAATCTCGAAGCGGTGGACGAGATCATCTATCAGCTTCGCCTGCGGGGCACGGGCGGCCTCATCGTCATCGACTTCATCCATCTGAACGATCCGGCGAATATCGAAAAGGTGCTCGATGCGCTGAACACGGGCTTTGCCCATGATCGTGTGCCGACGCAGATTTCCGGCATGTCCGAATTTGGCCTCGTCGAAATGACGCGCAAGCGTGTGCGCGAGCCGCTGACCAAGCTGCTGACCGAGCCTGCCTATGCGAATGGCCGCCCGCGCCGCAAGACCTGCGCGACGGTCGCCAATGAATTGCTGCGGAAGATTGCCGCGGAAGCACATGCTGTACCTGGCCGCGCCATCATCGCTCGCGCCTCACCGGATGTCGTCGACTGGCTGGAGCGCGGCAATTCCTATCTGATCGACAGGCTACGCCAGAAAGTGGCCGTCAGCCTGCAGCTCGTCATGGAGCCGACCTTCACCCGCGAGCGCATCGATGTCGCCGCGGTGCAGTAGGAATTTGTCATGACCGACAATGTCGTGCCCCTGCGGCCGAGCCGTCCCTGTCCGATCTGCGGCAAGAAATCGGCGCCGAGCTTTCATCCCTTCTGCTCGAAGCACTGCGCCGATGTCGATCTCAACCGCTGGCTGAAAGGTTCCTACGCGATCCCCGCGGTCGAGCCGCCCGACGATTGGGATGAGGCAACGGGTGAGGCACCCGAGCAGGATTGAAAAATGGCCGTGTTGCAGGACACGGCCATTTCCAGTTTCGGTTCGGCGGAAATCATACCGCCGTGAATGTGTTGTCGACGAAGATATGGCTGCCATTGACGAAGCTCGCTTCGTCGCTGGCGAGGAAAAGCGCCGCCTGCGCCACTTCCTCGGGCTCGCAGAAGCGGCCCTGCATGGCCTTCATCGCTGCCTCCGAGGCGTCGACACCCTGCGCGGAGAGTTCGGTCACTTCGCGAATGCCATGCGCTGTGCGGATGAAACCGGGGCAGACGGCATTCACACGGATGCCCTTGTCGCGATATTCGACGGCGAGCGCACGGGAGAACTGGTGCACAGCGCCCTTGGTCGTGCAGTAGAGCACTTCGAGCGGCGTCGCCGTGATGGCGGAAATGGACGAGGTGTTGATGATCGAACCCTTGCCAGCCTTGAGCATGGTTGGCAACACCGCTTTGCACATCAGGAACATGCTCTTCACGTTGACCGCGTGGAGCCAGTCCCATTCCTCTTCCGTCGTTTCGAGGAAGGGCTTCACGACGATGGTGCCTGCATGATTGAACAGCACGTCGATCGTATCGAAGGCGTTTAGCGCTTCGTCGATAGCGGCGTTAACTTCGGCGGCGTTCGATACGTCGGCCTTGATCCCGATGGACGCGCCGCCCGAGGCGACGATCTTCTCGGCGAGTTTCTTTGCTGCCTCGCCCTGCCGGTCGACAATTACGACCTTGGCGCCTTCGTCCGCGAAGAGAAGCGAAGCCGCTTCGCCGCATCCGCCCGCGCCGCCGGACACCACCGCTACCTTGCCTGCGAGCCGTCCCGTCTTTGCATCCGCCATGAGAAGCCCCATTTGTCTCGGTCATGCAATTGAGAGGGCATGGGTGGCCAGTGTCAATCGGCCCGCGTCATTCGGAGCCAAGGCTACAAATATGATGGAGATATGCTATATGGCCGAAAATACCTGTTCATCCGGAGTGTGAGATGACGAGCGCGCCCAGTTCCGAAGCCTTTGCCGCCGCCGCCGCGGGCGTCATCGCCATGGCGCGTTACGCGGGTGACCGTCATTGGGTGCCCGCCACCAGCGGCAATTTCTCGGTGCGTATAGACGAGCGTTTTGCCGCCGTGACGGCGACAGGCGCAGACAAGGCCAATCTGACGGAAGCGGACGTGATCGCCGCCGAGATTTCGGGACCGAAGCATCCGCGCGCCTCCGCCGAAGCGCCGCTGCACCTCGTTCGTTATGCCTCAGATCCCTCTATCGGAGCCATTGCGCATATTCATACACTGCCTGCGACCCTTCTTTCCCGGCGTCATGCCGCGAAGGGCGCACTTCGCCTCGATGGGTGGGAATTGCTCAAGGCATTTACCGGCATCAAGACTCACGAAACAGCGCTCGACATTCCCATCGTGCCGAACGATCAGGATACGGATCGCCTCGCCGCGCTGATCGAGGAACGGCTGGGTGCGTCGGGTCCGGTTCCCGGCTATCTGATTGCCGGCCATGGGCTCTATGTATGGGGCGCGAGCGCGAAGGATGCGATCCGCCACATGGAGGCCTTCGATTTTCTTCTGACCGCCGAACTGCATGAGGAGAACGCGCGATGACGCAGCTCACCGTCTATGCCGACACCGATCCGTCGAAGATACTGATCGAGACACGCGAAGCCGCCGAGATCGCTGACGTTCTCTCCGACCTCGGCGTCGTCTTCGAGCGTTGGAACGCGTCCATTGCGCTGCCCGATGCGGCAGGCCAGGACGAAGTGCTGAAGGCCTATGAGGCCGATGTGAAGCGCATCATGGAGGCGGGCGGCTACAAATCGGTCGATGTTGCGCGTGTGACGCCCGATCATCCCGACCGCACTGCGCTGCGCCAGAAGTTCCTTGCCGAGCATACGCATGATGACGACGAAGTGAGGTTCTTCGTCGAAGGCGCCGGCGCCTTCTATCTGCATGTGCAGGGCAAGGTCTATCGCCTCGTCTGCGAGCGCAACGATCTCATCAGCGTGCCCGCCGGTACGATGCATTGGTTCGACACCGGCGAGCGCCCGCATTTCTGCGCCATCCGCATCTTCACCTCGCCCGACGGCTGGGTCGGCCATTTTACAGGCGACGACATCGCGACGCGCTTTCCGCTTTTCGAGAACGCCGCATGAGGATCGCGGCTGTCCTGACCGATATCGAAGGCACGACGACGCCGATCTCCTTTGTGCATGAGGCGCTGTTTCCCTATGCGCGCGCCCGCATTGCCGAGTTCTGCAAGGCGCATGAGGCGGAGCCGGAAGTCGCGGAGGCGCTTGCCGCGGCCCGCGCGCTCGACGGTTATCCCGGGCTCGATCTCGACACGACGATCGGGCTGCTCATCCGCTGGATCGACGAGGACCGGAAGGCCGGTCCACTGAAGACGCTGCAGGGCCTTATCTGGCGCAAGGGTTATGAAGAGGGTGTGCTGAAAGGTCAGGTCTATGAGGACGCCGCCGATTATCTCAATCGCTGGCATGCAAGCGGCATCAGCCTCTTCGTCTATTCTTCCGGGTCCGTCGAGGCGCAGAAGCTGATTTTCGGCTATTCCGATAAGGGCGATCTCGCGACGCTCTTCTCGGGCTTCTTCGACACCGCCGTCGGCGCGAAACTCGAGACGGCGTCTTACGAGCGCATCGCGCGGGAAGTCGGCATCAAGCCCGCCAACATTCTTTTCCTCTCCGATAATCCGGAGGAGATCGTGGCGGCGAAGGCGGCGGGCCTTCAGGTCGCGCGCATCGACCGAGCGCTCGGGTTGGACGATGCACATCGCGAGGATGGCGTTCTCGTCGCCGGTTCCTTCTCGCCCGTCGACCGGGACTTTTTCTAAGCCTCAGCGATAATCGGCTTCCACGGTCGCGTCGTGATGTGTGGCCGTGGAGATGGCACGGAAGACAAGCGTTAGTACCGCTGAGATGACGAGGTTCAGGATCACCGTGTAGAGCGCCGCATAGCCCGGCATGGTGACGCCGAAGATCGTCAGCGGCCATGTCGAGGTCTTGAAGCCGAGCGACCATGCCATCCAGGTGCCCGTGCCGATGCCCGCCGCCCAGCCGATGAGCAGCGCTCGCGGATCGAACCAGCGCGTATAGAGGCCGAAGAAGATCGCGGGCAGCGTCTGGATGATCCAGATGCCGCCGAGCAGTTGAAGCTGGATCGCGAGCCGCTGTTCGAGATTCAGCACGAAGACCAGCGCGCCCACCTTGGCAACCAGCGAAACGATCTTCGCCATGCTCGATTCCGCTTCCGCCGAGCAATTCGGCGCGATGAATTCCTTGTACACGTTGCGCGTGAAGAGGTTCGCGACCGCGATCGACATGATCGCGGCGGGAACCAGCGCGCCGATGCCCACGGCGGCGAAGGCGACGCCGACAAACCAGCTCGGGAACTGGTCGAGGAAGAGGGCGGGCACCGAGAAATTGGCCCCGTACATCTTAAAGCCCTCGGCAAATTCCGGCTTCGCCGAAACGCCCGCGGCAAGCGCCATGTAGCCGAGAAGCGCGATGAGGCCCAGCACGAAGGAATAGGCCGGCAGCAGCGCGGCGTTGCGGCGGATCACATGGCCCGAGCTTGCGCTCAGCACACCCGTCATCGAATGCGGGTAGAGGAAAAGGGCGAGCGCAGAGCCGAGCGCCAGCGTCGCATAGGCGCTGTAACCGCCGAGGCTGCCCTCGGCGGGTGGCGTCAGCGTCAGCTTTTCGGGCGCGACGGACGCGAAGATCGCGCCGTAGCCGCCGAGTTTTGCCGGAATGATGATCACGGCGGCGATGACGGTGATGTAGATCAGGAGATCTTTCACCACGGCGATCATGGCAGGCGCGCGAAGGCCGCTCGTATAGGTGAAGGCGGCGAGAATGATGAAGGCAATGATGATCGGCAGATGGCCATGGACGCCCATGGCGCCGATGACGACTTCCATGCCGACGAGCTGCAGCGCGATATAGGGCATGGTGGCGAGCATGCCCGTCGCCGCGATGGCTAGCGCGAGCGGGCGATAGCCATAGCGCCCCTTCACGAAATCCGCCGCCGTGACATAGCCGTGGCGATGGGCGACGGCCCAGAGGCGCGGGAAGATCACAAAGACCATCGGATAGACGAGCACGGTGTAGGGCACGGCGAAGAAGCCCATGGCGCCCGCGCTGAAGACGAGGGCGGGAACGGCGATGAATGTATAAGCCGTGTAGAGGTCGCCGCCGAGCAGGAACCAGGTGATGATGGTCCCGAAGCGGCGCCCGCCAAGGCCCCATTCATGAAGCTGGCTGAGGTCGCCCTGCCGCCAGCGCGCGGCGAGGAAGCCCAGAATGGTGATGAAGCCGAAAAGGCCCGTGAAAACGTAAAGCGCGGTCCAATTGATGGTCATGGGCTTACTCGGTCGCGAAATAGACGGCGATGGTCAGTACCGCACCGAGAGCGATCCAGAGCAGCTGATACCAGTAGAAGAAGGGGATGCCGGCAAGCGCAGGCTCGGCCGAATTGAAGAACGGTACCCAGAGCATCGCCGCGAAGGGCAGGAAGATCAGCGGCACAAGCCAGCGGCGCTTGTGCGGCCGCGCGTCATTATTCTCATCTGCCATGATATCCCCCCGTTTCGAGCCAGAACTCACCCGGCGGGAACATTAGTGGCTGGCATTCCGGCTGTCACCTGCTGAGGCGATAATGCCTTTCGCCTACTCGCCTGCGGCCACCACCACGTCCGCCGGTCTCCCGCCGAACCGCTTGCCCAGCCGGTCGAGATACACATAGAGCACCGGTGTGATGTAGAGCGTGAGCAACTGCGAAAGGATAAGGCCACCTACGACGGCGAGGCCGAGAGGCCGGCGCACTTCACCGCCTTCGCCGAAACCGATGGCGATGGGCAGAGTGCCCATGAGAGCAGCCATTGTCGTCATCATGATGGGGCGGAAGCGGATGATGGCGGCGCGGAAAATCGCCTCGTCAGGCGCCATGCCCTCGCCGCGCTCCCGCTCCAGCGCAAAGTCGATCATCATGATCGCGTTCTTCTTCACGATGCCGATGAGCATGATCATGCCGACAAAGGCGTAAAGCGTCAGCGGCAGGCCGAAGAGCCAGAGCGTCAGCAGCGCGCCGACCGCAGCCGAAGGCAGGCCGGAGAGAATGGTCAGCGGGTGGATGAAGCTCTCATAAAGAATGCCGAGAACGACATAGACGACGAGGATAGCAAGGCCGAGGAGCAGGCCGAGGCTCGACATCGAGCTCTGGAATGCCTGCGCCGTTCCCTGGAAGCTGGTGCTGATCGTCGCGGCCAGACGGATATTCTCCTGCGTCTGTTCGATCGTGCGCATAGCCTGGCTGAGCGCGACGCCTGGCGCGAGATTGAACGAGATGGTGACGGCGGGAAGCTGGCCGAGATGGTTCTCAGTCAGCGAGGTGGCGATATGGCTGGTTTGCGTCACGGCGGTGAGTGGTACGAGATTGCCGGACGATGAGCGCAGATAGAGGCGTTGCAACGCGGTTTCGTCCTGCTGATACCGCTTCTGCAGCTCCATCACGACTTCGTACTGATCGGACGAGGTGTAGATCGTCGAAATCTGTACGCCGCCGAAAGCCGAGGACAGCGCGGTCTGCACCTGCTGCGGCGTGATGCCGAGAGAGGCCGCTCGGTCGCGGTCGATTTTGACGCTGAGTGTCGGTGTCGAAAGGTCGAGGTCGCTCGTCACGTCCTGGAAGCCGGGCGCAGTGGCGAGCGCATTCTGGAGCTTCGTCGCGCCGGCATAGAGCGTCGGCAGGTCAAGATCTTGCAGTGTGTACTGGTATGAGGCCTTGGAGAGCTGGCCGCCGACGCGGATCGCCGGTGGGTTCTGCAGGTAGACCTTGAATCCCGCAACCTGCGCGAGCTTCGGCCTGAGTTCCTGGATGATCTGGTCGGCATTGAGGCTACGCTCGGAACGATCCTTCAGGCGCATGATAATCGTGCCGGCATTGACCGTCGTGCGTGAGCCGCCGGCGCCGACCGACGACATGACGGCAGCGACGTTCGGATCCTTCATGATGACGGCGACGGCCGCCTGCTGGTGGCGCGACATGTCGGCGATCGAAATGCCGTTCGGCCCTTCGGTCATGGCGATGATCTGACCCGTATCGCCGCTCGGCAGGAAGTCCTTGGGGATGATATTGAAGAGCGCGACGGTCGCGACGATGCTCAGGAGGAACACCGCGAAGATTGCGCGGTGATGGATCATGGCGATGCGCAGCGTGCGCTCGTATCCAGCCTCCATCGCGGTGAAGACGCGCTCGCTCCAGGCGAGGATCGCCCTCTGGCGTCCCGTGTCGTGGCCGGCACGGATCATGCGGCTGCACAGCATCGGCGTCAGCGTCACCGAGACGACGCCCGAGACGATGATGGCGATAACGATCGTGACAGCGAATTCATGCAGCAGCCGGCCGACGATGCCGCCCATGAAGAGCACGGGAATGAAGACGGCGGCGAGCGATACTGTCATCGACAGAATGGTGAAGGCGATCTCGCGCGAACCCTTCAGTGCCGCATCGAAGGGGCGCTCGCCATTCTCGATATGCCGCATGATGTTTTCGAGCATGACGATAGCGTCGTCGACGACGAAGCCGACGGCGAGCGTCAGCGCCATCAGCGACAGATTATCGAGGCTGTAGCCGAGAAAGGCCATGCCTGCGAAGGTGCCGATGACTGCGATGGGAAGTGCCAGCGACGGAATGATCGTCGCCGAGAGAGTGCGCAGGAAGAGGAAGATCACGAGCACGACGAGCGCTGCGGCAAGCACTAGCGTGAACTGCACGTCGGCGACCGAGGCGCGGATCGACTGGCTGCGGTCGTAGAGCACGTCGAAGGAGATCGACGCTGGCAGCTGCTGCTGGAATGCCGGCAGGACCTTGTTGATCGCATCGACCACCGCGATGGTGTTGGCGCCGGGCTGGCGCTGGATCGACAGTACGATCGCGCGGTTCTGACCGGACCAGCTTGCGACCTGGTCATTCTCGACGCTGTCGACGACGTCGCCGATGTCGCCGAACCGCACCGGTGCGCCGTCGCGCCAGGCAACGATCTGGCGCCGGAAGGCTTCAGCGTCGACGAGCTGGCCGTTGGCGCGGATGACGGTATTGCGCGTCGGGCCGTTGAGCGCCCCGGTGGGATTGTTGACGTTCGCCGCCTGCGCCGCCGCCGTTACCTCGTCGATGCCGAGGCCGCGTGCGGCAACCTGCTCGGGATTGAGCTGGATGCGCACCGCATATTTCTGCGAGCCATAGACATTGACCTGCGCGACGCCGTCAATGGTCGAGAGGCGCCGCGAGAGGATGCTTTCGGCATAACGGTCGACCTCGCTCAAGGGCAGGACCTTCGAACTCATCATCAGGAAGAGGATGGGCGAGTCCGCCGGATTGACCTTGCGGAGTGTCGGCGGGTTCGGCATGCCGTCGGGCAATTGCCGCTGCGCAGCAGAAATCGCCGCCTGTACGTCCTGCGCCGCCGCATCGATGTTCCGGTCGAGCTTGAACTGCAACGTGATGCGTGTCGAACCAAGGCTCGACGTTGAGGTCATCTGGTCGATGCCGGCAATGGTCGAGAACTGGCTTTCAAGCGGCGTCGCAACAGCGGACGCCATCGTTTCCGGATCGGCGCCCGGAAGCGAGGCAGAAACCGAGATTGTTGGAAAATCGACGGCAGGCAATTCACTCGTCGGCAATTGCATGTAGCCGAAGGCGCCGAAAAGTACGGTCGCGACCATGACGAGCGTCGTCATGACCGGGCGGCGGATGAAGACCTCGGAAATATTCATGAGGCCGCCGGTCCCTTCGCGGCGATCTTGACGCCCATGCCCGGTGCGACGCGGAGCTGGCCGTCGACGATCACGTTTTCACCTTCCTTCACCGCTCCGTCGACTGCGGCAATGTCGCCCGCCTGGTCGAGCACCGTGATGTTGCGCAGTTCGACCTTCATCTCTGGTGTAACGACATAGACATATTGTCCGTTCTGGCCGGTATTCACGGCATCGCGCGGCACCGTGATCGCCTGCTTCAGATCGGCGATGCGGACGCGCACATCGACATACTCGCCGGGTACAAGCCGCATGTCGGCATTGTCATAGGTGGCGCGGAGCTCGATCGTGCCACTCGTCGCGTTGATCGTGTTGCCGATGAAGTCGATGGGTGCGACGACCTCGCCGTCCTTCTCGCCATGCGTCTTGAGCGAAGCAACAAGGCTCTTGCTCGCCAGGGCCTGCTGTAGCTTCGGCAGATTCTGCTGGGCGAGCGCGAAGGAGATTTTGACCGGCTGGATCTGCGTCACGGTGACGAGCGGCGTTCCGCTCGCAGAGGTAATGATGTTGCCGACATCGACAAGGAAGGGGCCCGTCTTGCCGTCGATGGGTGAGCGGATTTCGGTATAGCCGAGTTGAAGATCGGCCTGGTCGACGGCCGCGCGGTCCGCAGCGACGCTGCCTGCCAATGCCTTCGATTGAGCAATCGCGGCGTCGCGCGTCTGCTCGGAGACATAGCCGTTTTTGACGAGCTTGTTGGCACGGCCGAGGTCGAGTTGCGCATTGGCGAGCTGTGCCTCGTCGCGTTGCAGATTGGCGCGTGCTGCACGCAACGCGGCCTCGTAGGGCGCCCGATCGATCTGGAAGAGGAGATCGCCCTTGCGGACGAGTTGGCCTTCCTTGAAACCCGCGCCCACGATCTGTCCGTCGATGCGCGACTTCACCTGCACCGTGGCATTGGCGACGACCGTGCCGACTGCCTGCGCATAGACGGGAATGTCGCGTCGCTGGGCGGGTGCGACGGCGACGGAAGGCGTGTCCACGCCCTTGCCTTTGTGCGCTACATCGCCGCCAAAATAACTGTGAACCGCAAACCCTGCGAACAGCAAGCCACCGGCCGCAATGAGAACCGTACGAGGAGATGCCCTGCGAATTTGAATATCCTCATTTTTATCGTGGTTTTCCGCGCCGCGTCCCCGGCTGCCCGTCGTTGAAACGGGAGGCGTACGGGCGAACCGTCGCATCGAACCGTCGCATCAATGCGAGCTTTTCGATTTTGTTATCGACCGCCTTGCGCGGTCCGGTCAATCGAGAAGAACGAAGCGCCCAGCCACTTCAACGAAATGTCATGGCCGGTGTCGTTGCGGGCAGAAAGCGCTCTTGACGGCACCAGAAGAGTTTTGTACCGATTGGTCCATAATTTGACCGTTCGGTACAAGCCGGAGAGTTTCCATGTCGCCGCGCCCACCCCTGCCGCCCTTCACCGCCGAAACTGCTGTGCAAAAGGCTCGCATGGCCGAAGATGCCTGGAACAGCCGCGACCCTGAGCGTGTCGCCCTCGCCTATACGGAAGGCAGCGTCTGGCGCAATCGGGCCGAGTTCGTCACGGGCCGCGCGGAGATCGTCGCGTTTCTCGGGCGCAAGTGGCGGCGCGAAAATGAATACCGGCTCATCAAGGAAGTCTGGGCTTGCGAAGGAAATCGCATCGCCGTGCGCTTTGCCTATGAATGGCACGACGATTCCGGCCAATGGTTCCGGTCCTATGGCAACGAGAACTGGGAGTTCGACGACGACGGCCTGATGCGCCGCCGCTTCGCCAGCATCAACGATCTGCCCATTGCAGAAGAGGAGCGCAAATTCCACTGGCCCCTCGGTGTACGGCCGTTGAATCATCCTGGCCTCTCCGATCTGGGGTTATGAGGTCCATGTCCAGAAAACCCGTCGAACGCGCCGATCTGCCGCAGCTCCTTGCGGAAGTCTTTCGCAAGCATGGCTATGAGGGCGCGAGTCTTGCCTTCATCAGCGAGGCGACGGGCCTCGGCAAGGGCAGCCTCTACAACTTTTTCCCGGGCGGAAAGGAGGAGATGGCCGCCGCTGTGCTCGCCGATGTGGACACGTGGTTTGAGGGGGATGTCTTCTTGCCCTTGCGCGAAGAGGCTGACGCGGGAAAGGCCATTTCAACGATGCTCGATGCCGTCGATGCCTATTTCCGTTCGGGCCGGCGCATCTGCCTCGTCGGGGCCTTCGCCCTCGACGATGCGCGCAGCCGGTTCGCTGTGCGTATCCACGGCTATTTCGTGCGTTGGATCGAGGCGCTTGCCGCCGCTCTCACAAGGGCGGGGCGGAAGGACGCCGCTGCGCTGGCCGAGGAGGCCGTAGGCCTCATTCAGGGTGCCATCGTCCTGTCGCGGGCGCTGGACGATGCGGGAGCCTTCGACCGGATCATCGGCACCCTGCGGAGGCGACTGGTGGCTCCGCAGCAGGTCAGGGGCCGTTCCGCTCAGGGCTGAGGTTCCTCGCGGCGGATTGCCTCGGCCCTTCGATAGATATTGCAATTCATTCGCAAACTCGATAACCAACATCTTCCTGGCGGCGGCAAGCCGTGCGGCGCGAAGAGCCGGATTTGGTTGGTTACGGGTCATGGTCATCATAGACACGAGGTCGGGCAGAGGCGGGGCGGGCGCGGGCGCGCTGGGGCCGGAAATCTGGTTCCGCTCGGGTACCGAACGCCCCGGGCTCTTTCCGGGTCTTGCCCGCGTGCTTGAGGCCTTCTTTACGCGCTACCGCAAATTTCTACCCTATGTTCATGCGGCGATGTTCGTCGCCTTCCTCGTCGCGATCATCGTTCCGCTCTTTCTGCCGCTTCCGCCGGAAGATGCGACGCCGCTCAACAACTTCACGGTGGCGGTAAACTTCGCCTTCTGGGGCATCTGGTTTCCGCTGGTCTTCCTTTCGGTGATCTTCACCGGGCGCAGCTGGTGTGGTGTGCTCTGCCCCATGGGCGCCGCGTCCGAATGGGCGAACAAGGTCGGCTTGCAGCGGCAGATTCCGCGCTGGATCAAATGGGAAGGCACGCCCATTGTCAGCTTTCTCATCATCACCATTCTCGGCCAGACGGTCGGCGTGCGCGATCATCCGCTCGGTATCGCCGAAGTCTTTGGCGGCACGCTGCTCGCCGCCGTGACCATGGGCTTCATCTATGGCCGCAAGAAGCGCGCATGGTGCCGCCATGCTTGCCCTATCGGCCTGTTGCTCGGCGTCTTCTCGCGCCTCGGCGCAGTGCAGTTTGCGCCCAAGAGCAAGCATCCGGGCGGTGACGCCTATGCCGAGCGCGGCATTTGCCCGACCATGATCTCGATCCCGCGCAAGGAAGAATCGCGCCACTGCATTGAATGCTTCCGCTGCGTGAAACCGTCTTCGCCCGGCGGCCTTTTCCTCCGCCTGCGCGCGCCCGGCGAAGAAGTCGCGAAAATCCGCGATCACAATCCAAATGCCGCCGAAGTGTGGTTCCTCTTTGTCGGCACCGGCGCAGCGCTGGGCGGGTTCCTCTGGCTTATCCTGCCGAGCTATCAGACATGGCGCATGGCTCTCGGCACATGGGCGATCGACCACAACATGTTCTGGGTCGGCGAGCCGGGGCCCTGGTGGCTGATGAGTGTGCATCCGGAAGCGCGCGAGGTTTTTACCTGGCTCGATTTCACGATGATCGTCGGCTACATGCTCGGCTGGGCGGCACTTCTCGCGGCGGGCCTTGCGCTCGCAACCGGTCTTTCGTCCTGGATCGCTGGACGCCTCGGTGGCGAAGGCAGCTTCCGCGCTCGCTTTGTCGAGCTTGGCTATCAGTTCGCGCCCGTGGCGATGGTCTCATTGCTTCTCGGTCTTGGCGGCAAGCTTTTTGACACCGTTGTAGCCGCTGGCGCACCCGCCGCACTCGTCGGCGATTTCAAGGCCGCATTGCTTGCCGGAGCGACGCTTTGGGGCCTCGCGCTCGGTGCGCGCATCCTCGCGCGTCAGGGCGTTTCTTTCTATTCCCGGATGTTCGCTTTGGCCCCGGGCCTCGCGGGCAGCATCTTCATCGTTTTCTCGTGGTGGCCAGCCGTTGTCGGCGCCTGAGTTTTCTTTCGTTCGAGTCAATTAAAGGACAGATGCCATGACATCTCTGAAACAGCGTCTTGCCGCCTTGCCTCTTGCCTTGTCGCTTGCGGCGCTTGCCACACCATCCTCCGCGGGTGAAGTAGCGGTCGGCAATCCTGTCGAGAAGGACGGCATGAACATCGCCGCCGTCTATCTGCAGTCGGTCAAGATGGCGCCGGAGCTTCCGGGCATGGACAAGCCGACCGATATTCATCTGGAGGCGGACATTCATGCCGTGCGCGGAAATGAACAGGGCTTCCGCGACGAGGCCTGGATTCCTTACCTCACGATCACCTACACGATCGAGAAGCTCGGTTCGGACTGGAAGACGGCGGGGCTCTTCCTACCCATGTGCGCAGATGATGGTCCTCACTACGGCGACAATGTGAAGCTCGACGGCGCCGGTAAGTACAAGGTGACGTTCAACATTCAGCCGCCTGCCTATAACGGCTTTTATCATCACGTCGACAAGGAGACGGGCACGAAGGAATGGTGGGAACCCTTCCAGGTCGCCTGGGACTTCGCCTATGTCGGCACCGGCAAAAAGGGCGGCTACTGAGCCCTTCGCTGTTTGAAGAATCGAAAAGGCCCGCCGGAGATTTCCGGCGGGCCTCTTTCGTCAGAGTAAAGCGGATGAGGCCGCTTTACTTGCACCTGTTATCCTTCTGGCAACCCATATAGGCGCCCGCCGCCGCACCGACCGCGCCGCCGACGATAGCGCCCGTGACGAGGCTGGTGCCTGCTACTGCCGTCGCCGCGAGACCGATCGCGCCGCCGATGGCGCCGCCAGAAAGCGCGCCCTGGGTCGTGTTGTCCTGATTGGTGCAGGCAGTCGTACCCAAAAGCGCCGCCACCGCTACGATTGTCACTGCTTTCCTCATCGAAACCTCCGTGAATGCGCCCCCTCAGAGCGCGGCCTTTCAGCGACGCGAATCGCTGCCCGCCGCATCGCGAAGATGAAAGCCTCGCAAGGTTTCCGGTCGAGAATGTGGCTGAAATCTGGCAATAAGGCGGGCGCGGGCCTAAGAAGGCGGACTTGTGTTGAAGCTCCTGCTCGCGGAAACTTCCGGCGTGACCAGATCAAGACCCTCATCGAGGCCCGGCCCTGCGGCGCGGCGGCCCGCCAAAGCGCCCCGCAGCAGGCTCCGCAGAGTGGTCGGCAATCTCCTGCTGCTGCTCTTCGTCGGTCCGGCGCTGGTCATTCTTCTCTATCGCATCGTGCCGCCGCCGGTGACGCCGCTGATGCTGATCCGTCTCGTCGAGGGTTATGGAATCTCGAAGGATTGGGTCCCGCTCTCCCAGATTTCGCCCAATCTCCAGCGGGCCGTCATCGCCTCCGAGGATGCGAAATTCTGTAGGCATCGCGGCTTCGATTGGGAGGCGGTCGACAATGCGATCGAGCGGCTGCAGCAGAAGCGCCATCGTGTGCTGGGCGCGAGCACGATCAGCATGCAGACCTCGAAGAATCTGTTTCTCTGGCCGGGGCGCACATTTCTGCGCAAGGGCGGTGAGGCCTATCTGACTGTCTGGCTTGAAGCGCTGCTGCCGAAGAAACGCATTCTCGAGCTCTATCTGAACGAGATCGAATGGGGACCGGGCATTTACGGCGCCGAAGCCGCGGCCCAGACTTATTTCGGCGTCAGCGCGGCGCGGCTCTCGCCCTATCAGGCCGCGCTCATGGCGGCAGTGCTCCCCAATCCACTCAAATGGCATCCCGACAAGCCGGGCGACTGGACGCGGGCCCGCGCCTATACGATCGAGGCGCGTATGCAGAGCGTGGTGCTCGGCAAGAATGCGCCTTGTCCCTGACCCAGGTCGGCTGCCTCAGCCCTCGGTCGATGGTTCGGTTTCGGCGGGGGCGGTACCGAGGCTTGCCGCGGCCAGTGCGCAAAGTTCCGCTTCGGTGCGTGAAATCTGCCAGCCGGAAATCTCGACCATATCGTCGTGTCTGAATTCATAGCGCACACGTTCGCCGATGGCAGAGCGTGTGACGTCGGTGGGATCGCCGGGATGCCAACCACGCGCGTGCAGACGCTTGGCGATTTTCTGGGCGAAGACGGATGTATTCCCGCCACGCTCTGTCGAAACCATCCATTGCCGCCCGATCTCCGCCGCTCGCGCCGGATCGGCGAGCGTGGCGATGAGTTCCCCGGCAAGTGTCGTGCGCTCACGGTCGAGCAGGGGCAAGGCGGCGGGCAAAGCGGCCGCCGCGAGGCCGACACCCGTGAGCACCAGAAGCTGACGGCGTGAAATGGCGTCCGACATCGTCAGACCCCCCTCGTGAAGCGCGTCTGGACGTGATCGGCGAGACGAAGCGCCAGCGCGACGATGGTGAGCGTCGGATTGACGGTCGCCGAGGTCGTGAAGACGGAGCTTCCGGCGACGTAGAGGTTTTCGACGCCGTGGACCTTGCAGTTGGCGTCGACGACGCCCTTGCGCGGGTCGGCGGCCATGCGGGTCGTGCCCATGTGGTGGTTGCCCCAGCCTTCGGCCTCGTCCCATTTGTCGCGGTCGGGCAGGCGAATGCGCACGCGGCCTTCGCCCCAGGCGCCGAAGGCGCGGGCAAGTGCCTCGATGTTGTGGCGCAGATTGGCGCGGTCGCTCGGCGAGAGCCGCCAGTCGATCTTCGTGCGGTTGAGGCCAAGCGCGTCCTTTTCAGTCGAGAGCATGATGCGGCTGTCGGGGTTTGGCGCCTGTTCGGTCGCGCAGCCCGTGCCATAGCGCATGGCGAGCACCGGACTTTCGTTGGCTTTTGAGCTTGTCGAGCGAATGAGCTGTGCAATGCCGGGCTCGATGTCGCGCGCCGCCTCAGTGTCTTTTTCCTCCACGTCGATGTCGGTGCGGACCTCCTTCTGCTTGTAGAAGGTCATGACGGTGCCGAGGCGGCGGTTCTTGCGCAGATAGTCCGCTGTGAACATGAAAACGCCGCGGATGTTGGCCCCCGCCGACTGCGTATAGGTCTGGTAATAGGGCGCGACGAGCGATGGATCGGTGATCATGATCTCGCAGGGCCGCTCGATATGGGGGTGCTCCATGAAGTAGCGCCCGACCAGCCCACGCCCATTGCCGAGCCCCGCCTTCTCGATGCTGTTCGACAGAAGCAGCATGCGCGCATTCTCGATACCGCCCGTTGCAAGGATCACGGTTTGCGGGCGCACCTCGAAGCGGCGGCCGGTCAGTGTGCCGACGCGAAGCCGCTCAACTTTCGTTGCCTCGGCATTGGGCAGGATCTCCATCACGTTGGAGTTGAGATAGGTCTTGATGTTCGAGGCCTTCTCAATGTCCTGGCGATAGGTCCAGCCGAAGCGCGTGGGCGGGCTGTATTCGAACCAGCGCGTCATCACCTCCTTGCCGAGGTCGAGCGGCTGGTACTGGCCGCCTTCCGAAACGGCTGCCGGGTCATCATAGATGAAGGGGCCGATCTGACAGACTTCATTGGCCCGAACGTAATAGGGGTCGAGGTCGGCGCGATTGATCGGCCAGCCGGAATGCGGCACCCAGTCGCGCTGCTCGAAGTCGATCGGCTCGAAGGGCCGGCACCAGCCGCCCCAGTGGTTGGTCGAGCCGCCGAAATAGCGAAGCCGCGATGTGTCGAGGGCGTAGGGAACGCCCACGCTTTCGCCCTCGTAAAGCTCCTGTGTATCGGGCTCGAAATCGAGGCCGCCACTTTCGATGAGCACCACGCGCGCATCGATATTGCGAAGCGCGCGGGCGATCGAGATGCCGGCGGCGCCGGCGCCGATGATCGCCACTTCCGCCTCGACGATGGTGCCGTCGGGGACGTTGCGGCCGTCGATGAACATTTACTCGCACCTTTCGGCGTTTGAGTTCCCGGTCCGGAACCGCGCATTCGACTCTCGCGACTTGGCGAGGCGGTGAATAATTCGCGGTCTAGTTTCCTATCTTTTCCGCATGTGTCAATTTTACGACTGAACGGCGGAATTCCAGCGGCAGCCTGTGGATATTGCCGCAGGGCGTCGCCGCGAAATCGCCGGTTTGCGAGACGTTTTGGACTGGACCGGGCTTGAGCCTCTGTGTCAGGTTTCTCCCCAAAGAAAAACCCCCTCCCGGCTGGTAGGGCAGGCCCCTCGGCAGGGCTGTCCGCGCCGACGACCTCGTTGAGAATTGCCCTCGATTTGGGCGGCGAGGCCGCAAGGCACCGGGCTTGGGAATGCCATCACAAGGAGGACGAAATGACGGATTACCTGAAATTCTACATCAACGGCCAGTGGGTCGACCCGGTCAAACCGAAGGCGCTCGACGTCATTAACCCGGCGACCGAAGAGCCGATTGCCAAGATCAGCATGGGTGGCAAAGCCGACGTCGATAAGGCTGTCGCCGCCGCCAAGGCCGCCTTCCCGAAATATTCGACGACGAGCCGTCAGGAGCGTATCGAGCTTCTGCAGTCGATCATCGCCGTCTATCAGAAGCGCTATGCCGACATTGCCGCGGCGATCACCGCCGAAATGGGCGCCCCGGTGAAGCTCGCCCAGGTTGCGCAGGCTGCGATGGGCATTGCCCACCTCAACACCAATCTCGAACTCCTGAAGAACTATGAGTTCGAATACGACAAGGGCACCACGCATATCGTGCGCGAGCCGGTCGGCGTCTGCGGCTTTATCACGCCCTGGAACTGGCCGATCAACCAGATCGCCTGCAAGGTTGCGCCCGCGCTCGCCGTCGGCTGCACCATGGTGCTGAAGCCCTCGGAAGTCGCTCCGATCAACGCCTATCTCTTCGCCGAAGTGCTGCATGAGGCTGGTGTCCCGGCGGGCGTCTTCAACCTCGTCAATGGCGACGGCGTCGATGTCGGCGCGCCGCTCTCGTCGCATCCGGATGTGGACATGGTGTCCTTCACCGGTTCGACCCGCGCGGGTATCCTCGTTTCGAAGGCGGCTGCCGACACGGTCAAGCGCGTTGCGCTCGAACTCGGCGGCAAGTCGGCCAATATCGTTCTCGACGATGCCGACCTCAAAAAGGCCGTCTCCAGCGGCATCTACACGATGATGTCGAACTCGGGTCAGTCCTGCAACGCACCCTCGCGCATGCTCGTTCCGGCCGCGCGCCAGGATGAGGTGATCGAGATCGCCCGGGCGACGGCCGCCACGGTGAAGGCGGGCGATCCGCTGGCCGAAGGCACCGTGATCGGTCCGGTCGTTTCGGAAGTTCAGTACAACAAGATCCAGGGCCTCATCCAGAAGGGCATCGAGGAAGGCGCGACGCTTGTCGCCGGCGGCCTCGGCCGTCCGGAAGGCGTCAACAAGGGCTACTTCGTTCGCCCGACCGTCTTCGCCAATGTCACCAACGACATGACGATCGCGCGGGAAGAAATCTTCGGCCCGGTCCTCACGATCCTGCCCTACAAGGACGAGGAAGACGCGATCAGCATCGCCAATGATACGGTCTACGGCCTGTCGGGTTACGTGCAGTCGGGTTCGGTTGAGCATGCCCGCAAGGTTGCTTCGCAGCTCCGCACCGGCAACGTGCATCTGAACGGCGCTGGCCCGGACCTCAATGCGCCCTTTGGCGGCTACAAGCAGTCGGGTATCGGTCGCGAATGGGGCGAGTTCGGTTTCGAGGAGTTCCTCGAGGTGAAGGCCGTCCTCGGCTACAGCGCTGCCTGATCTTTCTTTCCCTCGGGAATGAGATGTGAAACCGGCGTCCGCAAGGGCGCCGGTTTTTCTTTGTGCGTCTGCGACATATGGCTTGGCCCCGACGGGGGTTTTGTCATCGCATCGTCATCGGGCCGCTCTAGCTCTAATGAAGCGCGGCTCTGCGATTGAGACGGATCAAGGCGCCGTCGCCGCTGCGCCCCATAATGGCCGTCATCTTCCCGCAACAGAGAGCGTCCCGTGCCCGTAAAAAGCCTCATGATGGATGAACTCGGCGAGCGGGCGCTGCTCCTGCCGGATCAGCTTTCCGAGGCGCTTACCGCCAATGACCGCGTCAAATTCCTGCTGACCCTGATGCAGACGGCGGAACGCCGCGCGGACCGGCCCGACGGCCCCATGCCCGATCTCTCCGCCGAGCGCCGGGCGGCGGGCCTTGCCGACGCGACGCTCGACCGCTCTCTCGCGGATGTGCGGCGCGAAGCGGACGGCGCGCTTTATCTTCCCGGCGCGGCGGCCTTGCGTCAGGCCGTGCTCGACGGCATCGCCGCCATGCGCTCGCCGCTGGTGCTGGCGGGACTTCCGGCCAATGAGGATTTTGCCGCGCGCGAAGCGGCGCTCTCGGCCGCCTTGCCGTCCTTTGACGGGGATCGTGTGCCAGCCGGCGTTGTGGATGCCATCACCTCCGCCGAGCGCGCGCGGGGGGACAGTCTCCACATTCTCGTCATGGATCTTCACAAGGCGCTCAATGCGCTTCAGGGTGAATTGTCGGAGGAGAGCATTGAGGGCGCCCGCGTCTGGCGCATCGATGAGGCGGACCGTTCGCTCGTTGCTGCCTTCATGCGGGGCCTCAACGAGACCGCACCGCTCAAGTTCGACCATCCGGGGCTCGGCACCACGGCGACGCGCGCTGCGGCCAGGCTCGTCATTCAAAATGACATCGGCACGAATGATGCGCATGTCCTCGTCATTCATGTCGAGGGATTGGCGGTCACGCTGACCTATACCGATATCCATGTGCAGCGCGCCGCCTTCTTCCAGAGCCTCTTCAAGCCATTTGGCGTCCGCTGGGACGACACGCGCACGCGCCAGGGTGAACAGGTCAACGAGAAGGAAAACTATTATCTCTGCCTCGGCCGTTACGATGCACCGGACCGGGCGTCGCTCGAGCGCTATCTGGGCTTTCTCGGCTCGCGCATCGTCTTCCTTATCGACTGGAATCATACGCGCAAGCTGCTGCGCGAATTCCTGCGCAAGCCCGATGGCGTGAGGCTTCTCAAATGGGCGGCGGAACAGAATATCGGCCATCGCGGTTTTCTCAAGCTCGGCGGCGAGCAGCTTCTTTACGAAGCCATTGAGTTTGCGCAGCAGACACTCCGCTACGGCGAGAAGCTGCATGAGGCGCTGGGTGCCGAGCAGGCACTCGACTATCTGAAATTCGTCCTGCGCGTCTCGACCGAAGGCTTGTTGCAGGGCCGCTCCGAACGCTTCATTCGCGACGAGGTGAAGACCGAACTCGCGCGCCGCTTTCATGGCGCGCAGCAAAGCCTGCTCTCGCTCGCTTCCTCTCACGCCGCGTTGGTCTTCGAGTTGGCGACTGGTCTTCGCGACGGCCTGTTCGCCTTCAGTGAGGGCCGCGCCAATCTCGATGCAGCCGCCACGCGGGCGCAGCATTGGGAGCAGGAGGCGGACGGGCTGGTCACTCGCGTCCGTTCGCTGGTGCGCCGCATGCACAAGCCTGAGGTCTATAGCGATCTTCTGCATGAGGCGGACGACGTCGCCGACGCCCTGGAGGAAGCGGCATTTGTCGCCTCCTTCCTGCCGAAGTTCGAAATGTCGCCGGAACTCCTCGTGCCTGTTGGACGGCTCGCCGATCTTCTTGTCGAGGGCGCGCAGGAGATGGTGAAGATGTTCGAAGCGGCCGGGCAGGTGCGCCGCGACGGCGCGCGCGAGGATTTCGACGATTTCCTTGAAGCGGTCGATCGCCTCATCCGCATTGAACACGAGACTGACAAGGTGGAGCGCGAAGCGCGCGGCCTGCTGCTGATGCAGGCGCCGGATTTCCGCGTTCATCAACTCGTGGGCACGCTGGCCCGGCTTCTCGAAGAGGCGGCGGATGCGCTGTCGCGAACGGCGCTCAAATTGCGCGATCACCTCGTCAACGATGTCATGGCCGGATAGACGATGTCCCTCGACAAGCATCTTTTCTTTATTCTGGCGGGGAAGCCCATGCCCGCTTCGGCAAGTGCGACGACTATGGGGTCCAAGGCCTATGGGCTCATGCGTCTCGCGCGGCTCGGCCTCAATGTGCCGCCAGCCTTCGTGCTCGGGACGGACATTTGCCGCACCTATCTCTCGCGGGGCAAGCTTCCTGAGGGAACGCGCGAACTTCTCGCCCGTGGCCTGCATGAGCTCGAAGGCGCGACCGGCCGTCGCTTTGGCGGCGAACGACGCCCGCTTTTCGTGTCCGTGCGTTCCGGCGCGCCGGTCTCCATGCCCGGCATGATGGAGACCGTCCTCAATATCGGTCTCACCGACCAGACCGCCCGTGGCTTCCTGCGCATGACCGGAAATCCGCGACAGGTTCAGGACAGCTATCGCCGCCTTGTGCGCGATTTCACGGAAGTCGTGCGCGAGGTGGATGCGGCGCCCTTCGACGCGCTGGCCGAAACACGCGCTGCGGAGGAGCAGCTTTCGAGCACACGCGATCTCGACAGCCACGCCCTTGCCGCGATCGCGCAAGAATCGCTATCCCTGTCGCTTGCCCTGACGGGCGAGCCCTTCCCGCAGGATCCGATGGAGCAGCTCGTTGCAGCGGTCGAGGCCGTTTTCCGCTCCTGGATGAGCGACAAGGCGAAGCGTTACCGGGCGCTCAACGGCATCGACGAGCATATGGGCACGGCCGTCACCGTGCAGGCCATGGTGTTCGGCAATATGGGTGCGACCTCCGGCGCTGGCGTCGGCTTCACCCGCGATCCGGCGACGGGCGAGAACCGGCCCTATCTCGATTTCCTTTTCAATGCGCAAGGCGAGGATGTCGTCTCCGGTCGCCACGCGGTGCATGACACCGAGCGCCTGCCGCAACGCCTTCCCGCAGTCGCGGACGAACTCACCCGCATGAAGGATGTGCTCGAGGTCGAATTTCACGACATGCAGGACTTCGAATTCACGGTCGAGAATGGCAGGCTTTATCTTCTGCAGACGCGCAACGGCAAGCGCATGCCATGGGCGGCGCTACGTATGGCGGTCGACATGGTGCAGGAGGGCTTGATCTCGCCCGTCGAGGCGCTGAAGCGGCTCGACGGCATTGCGCTCGACAAGCTGGAGCGTCTTCGCCTTGCGGGCGACGGTGTCGCACCACTCGCGGAGGCGGTGCCAGCGAGCATAGGCACCGCCGTCGGACATATCGCCTTTGACCCGAAGCGTGCCGCGGAATTCGCGGCGGAGGGCAAACGCGCCATTCTCGTGCGCGACGATATTTCGACCGGCGATATCGAGGGCATTGCGGCGGCCGAAGGCGTACTCACGGCGGCGGGAGGGCGCACCTCGCATGCGGCGGTGGTGGCGCGGCAACTCGGCAAGGTCTGTCTCGTCGGATGTTCGGCGCTGCGCATCCTGCCGGAGAAGGGCATCTGCGTCATCGGCGGGCGCGAATTCTGCGAAGGCGACGAACTGACGCTTGATGGAGATGCGGGGCAGATTTTTGCCGGCGCACTGTCCGTTATTCGCGAACGGCCCGAGGCGGCACTTGCCGAAGTTGCGCGCTGGCGTGTGGAGACCGACGCAACGTCAGTGAAAGAGGCCGCGTTTCCGGGGCTCGCCGACGGCGAAGAGCACCAGCACAAAGGCCGCGCTCAGCATCAGCGTCGAGATTGAGAAGACGGCGACGAAGGACGAACTGTCGGCGATGAGACCGCCGAGCAGCGGCCCGACAGCCATCATTGAGGACGTCGCCGTGTTCAGGATCGCGATCCGCATTGCAAGATCCTCTCGCGCGCCGAATTCGAGGATCATGTTCTGTGTGCTGTTCTGAAAGCCCGCCTGGCCTGCGCCAAGACCCGCGAAGACAGCGACGAGCGGCCAGAGCGAATGCATGCCCATCAGCACCACGGTCGAAAGTGCCCAGATCCCGACCGAGGCGAGGAAGACGACGCGGTTGCCTATGCGGTCGGCGAGCGATCCCCAGATCAGATTTGCGCCGGTTTGCGAGAGGAGGAAGGCCGTCGATAGCGCACCGAGTGTCGTGCCGGAAAGGCCGATCGCCTTGCCCGCGTAAAGCACATAGAAAGGTACAGCGAGCGTTCCAAGTGCCGCGAGGCCAGATGCAATGACGAAGCGCGATAGTTCGCGGTCCTCGCGCAGAATGTCCGGGATTTCGCGCAGGCGAAGCAGAAAGCTCGTGCGCGGACGCACTTCGGGCGAGTCGGGTTCGCGTACCAGCATCAGCATGGTGAGGCCGATGGATGTCAGCGCAAAGGCGGCAAGGAAGGTCGTCGCATAGCCGTTGCCGAGCGCATGCGCCTCGACAAAATATTTGCCGCCGACATAGGCGACGCCGGCAGCGGTAAGGCCTGCGGCGAAGTTGCGAAAGCCGGTGAGCCGACCGCGCAGCCGAAGCGGGATCACCTTTGCCATCAGAAGCTGGAAGATGACCGACTGTACGCCGTTGAAGAGGCCGAAGAGGCAGAGAAAGATGCAGGCGAAAATCAGCGCCCAGTGGTCGGGCAGGAAATAGCCGCTGAGCGCGAGGCCCAGCACCCCGCCGCGCATGCCCCAACCGACCAGCAGGCCCATCGACAACACGCGCTTCCGGTGCTCGACCAGCGTCGCGCCAAGCGTCGAGGAGAGCGCGTTGCCGAGCCATTGCGAGGCGAGCGCAAGGCCGACGGCGAATTCGGAACCGGAAAGAAGATAGATATAGGCCGGCACGAAGGTCGGCGCCGTGACGAGGCGGAAACCTGTCTGCCCCAGGAGGCCATGCGCAAGATTGGCGGCATAGTTGCGCCTGAGGTTCCGCTCGACCTCGGCGTGATAGGCCTCTTCGGCGGCCAGGCGCGCCTCCGTTTCCTCAGTCCGCGCAAGGCTCGGCCCGCCGTCCATCCTCGTCCTCCCACCGCCGCCATTCTTTTTGCTTGGTCGGCAGGTGCTCTTATAGACCCGATGTCCGGTTCCGGTCAGTGTTCAATTTTGAACAATCAGGGCTTCAGCCATTCAACACGGGCCCGCGCGCCGGCGCCTTGCTCGAGCCTTTCCGCAAGCCAGCCATAAAGATCGGTGAGCGTTTCCTTCAACGTCCAGGGCGGATTGACGATGACGAGGCCGCAGCCCGACATCCGCGCCGGATCGACGGCGCGGATATAGATTTCGGCCATCAGCGTCTTGGCGGGGCCGCCCCTTTCGAGCGCGTCGAGGAAGGTGCCGGAGACGCTCGGGTCCTTCACCGGATACCAGATGATATAGGTGCCCGTCGCCCAACGAGCCGTCGCATCTTCGAGCCCTTCGAGCAGGGCGTCGAATTCGTCGCGCGCCTCGAAAGGCGGATCGATGAGCACGAGGCCGCGTCGTTCTTTCGGCGGCAGCATCGCCTTCAGGGCCGTATAGCCGTTCATTTCGTGAACGCTGGTCTGCGGGTCGTGGCGGAAAAGCGACTTGAGGCTCGCGGCGTCTTCGGGGTGCAGCTCGCAAAAGGCGAGGCGGTCGCCTTCCCGGGCGAGCTCCCGTGCGATGAGCGGCGAGCCCGGGTAGGACATCGGCTCGGCGCCGATGCAGCCGAGCCGTGTGAGCGCCGCGAGATAGGGCGCGAGCGCTGGATGGGGCGCTGGCTCCGTCATGATGCGGGCGATGCCGTCTCGGAATTCGCCCGTCTTTTGTGCTTCCTCGCCCGTGAGATCGGTCAGGCCCGTGCCCGCATGCGTATCGAGCAGGAAGAAGGGCTTGTCCTTCTGTTTCATGTGTTCGATGACCAGCGCGAGCGCTGAATGCTTCATCACATCGGCGAAGTTCCCGGCGTGATAGGCGTGACGGTAGTTCAAGCGGACCTGCTCCTGACGGCGAGAAGACCGGCGAGCCCGCCGGTCGTGATGATCGCGCCCACATAAAATGTCGCGGCAGGTCCATAGCCTTGCCAGAGCATTCCGGCAATGGCGCTGGCGGCGAGAAGGATGCCGCCGCAGATGAGATTGAATATGCCGAAGGCGCTGCCGCGGAGCGCGGCGGGGGCGGCATCCGCCACCAGCGTCGAGAGAAGACCCTGCGTGAGGCCCATATGGAGGCCCCAGAGTGCCACGCCCGCGAAGACGATCAGCGGCGTGGAGGCTTCGGCGAGCACGATATCGGCAGCTATGAGCACGGCGAAGCCGAGCGCGAGCAACGAGCGCCGGTCGAGCCTGTCGGCCAGGAGGCCCGCCGGATAGGCCGCCAGCGTATAGATGCCGCTCATCACCACCATGACGAGCGGCACATAGCCGATGGAAAGCCCGGCGTTCTGCGCGCGCAGCACCAGAAAGCCTTCGGAGAACCGCGCAAGCGTCAGAACGCCTGCGACGGCGACGATGCCCCAATAGCGCCTGTCGAGTTCGCGGAGATCGGCAAGGCGGAAGGGGGCCTTGGCTTTCCCGTCGCGATGCTCGGGCTCGCGGACCGCGAAGATGAGAATGAGAACCGCGACGATGGCGGGCAGCGTCGCAACCCAGAAGACGGCCCTGATGTTATCGGCAAGAAGCCACATGAAGAGAACGGCAAGCAGCGGCCCCGCGACTGCGCCTGCCGTATCGAGCGCCTGTCGCAGGCCGTAGGCGGCACCGCGCTGCTCGGGCGAAACGATGTCGGCGATCAGCGCATCGCGCGGCGCGCCGCGTATGCCCTTGCCGATCCGGTCGATGAAACGCGCGGCGAAAACCGCATCGACCGTCGTTGCCAGCGGAAAGAGCGGCTTTGTCAGTGCCGCGAGGCCATAGCCGATGACGGTGAGAAGCTTCCTCTTGCCGATCCAGTCGCTGATGACGCCCGAAAAGACCTTGGTGATGGATGCCGTTGCCTCTGCGGCGCCTTCGATGAAGCCGACCGCAACCATGCTGGCGCCGAGCCCCGAGACGAGAAAGACGGGCAGCAGCGAGTGAACCAGTTCGGACGACATGTCCATGAAGAAGCTGACGATGCCGAGCGCCCAGATGCCAGCCGGCAACGCAATCTTGCGCGGCTTCGCGGAGGGCGAGCTCTCCATCAGAACCATCCGAGAGTGTGGAAGGCAGCGAGGATGCCTGCTGCGGAAAGCGCAAAGAGCGCGAGCGCTGGCTTGAGCCCGTTGTTGCGGCCGGCGAAGGCGAGTGTATAGGAGGCCTTGAGCAGATTGTTGGACGAAGCGGCGAGAAGGATTGCGGAGGCTGCCACGTCGAGGTTGATAGCGCGGCTCGTGCCTTGCGCGAGGCTCAGCACGAAGGGATCGACATCGGTGAAGCCCGCCAGCATACCGAGGGCGAAGATGCCATTCTCGCCAAAGCGTGTTTTCGCCCAGGCGACGGCGATCGAAAGCGCGATGAAGAGAACGGCAAAGATGATCGCAGTCGAGAGTTCGAGGGGGTTGGTCGGGGTCGTTGTCTCAGCTGCTTCGTTGGCGGGCTTCGGCGCCGACCACATTAGCCAGGCGCTGATGAGCAGGCCGGCGGGACATAGAATTGCAATCGAAGGCAGGAGTTTCAGCGCAAGTGGCACGGTGAAAACGCCGACGACGACGATGATGCGAAGGAACATGATGGCAGTCGCGAGCACGATGGCGGCTTGTGTTCGGGCCGGTGCGACTATGTTCGCCCGTACGCGGCGCGAGAGGACGACTGTGGTGGCCGTCGACGAGTAGAGTCCACCCAGTGCCGCCGAAATGAGAACGCCGTGGCGTGGCGCGAGGAAGCGTTGAACGAGATAGCTCGCATAAGAAAGCGTCGAGACCGCGACGACGGCGAGCCAGACTTCATAGGGCGTGATGTCGGTGAGCGTTGTCACCGGCTCATGCGGCACCAGCGGCAGCACAATGCCGATGACGATCAGGAATTTGCCGAGCGTACTGAGTTCCTCGCCACCGAGCTTCGCGGCGAGAGCATGCAGACTCTCTCTCGCGCCGGTGAGGAGCACTGCGGCGACGGCGACGCTGACGGCGACCCAGAGCGGCGCGGCAAGCGCGATCGGCCCGAGAAGAAAGGCGAGAAGATTGCCCGTCGGCGCCATGATGCCGGCATCGAGCCGCGTCGCCGTCTCCTCGTCGGTTCCGTCGGTTTCGGTGAGTTGATGCGCCAGCCGTTCCCGGTAATAGATGGAAAGCCATGTACCCAGAATGGCGAGCCCGCCCAGAAACAGCAGCCCATGCTCCGGCTCCAGCGCATAGAGAAGTGCGCCGGTGAGGGAAAGCAGGGGAAAGGTTCTGACGCCGCCCGGTGGCTTGATGCGGCTCTTGGCGAAATATTCCTCGAAGGCGAGACCGAGGAAAAAGCCGAGCGCCATGAGAACGGCGAAGCGTTCCGGGTCGATCGCGGGAAAGGAGAAAGTGGGCATCACTTCGCGATCCGGTCGGATTTGAGCTGCGCGGGATCGAAGGGAAAGACGATGTTCATGTCGGGAATCGTCAGCTTCTGCTTCTTGCCCTCATAAGTGGTCCGGTTGAGCAGGTCGCGCATCACGTTGAGACGTGCCTCACGTTTGTCGTTGGCGCAGACGACATACCATGGCGCGTGCAGCGTATGGGTCCGCGCGAACATGAGGTCGCGAGCCTTGCTATAGTCCGACCAGTGCTTCAGCGCCGCATCGTCGACGGGCGAGAGCTTCCACTGTTTCAGCGGATCCTTGCGCCGGTCTTCCAGTCGCTTCTTCTGCTCGTCGCGCGTGATGTCGAGATAATATTTGTAGAGTGTGATGCCCGCACCGATCAGCATTTCCTCGAAGGACGAGACTGTGCTGAGGAATTGTTCATGCTCGGCTTCCGAGCAATAGCCCATCACCGGTTCGACACCGGCGCGATTGTACCAGCTGCGGTTGAAGAACACGATTTCCTGCGCGGCAGGGAGATAGCGTGAATATCGCTGGAAATACCATTGCGAGGTTTCACGGTCCGACGGCTTGCCAAGTGCAATGATGCGCGCCTCGCGGGGGCTCAGATGTTCCGTGAGGCGCTTGATCGTGCCGTCCTTGCCGGCGGCATCGCGTCCCTCAAAGATGACAAGGAACTTGCGGTTGTTCGCGATGATGTCCTTGTGAAGCTTCACAAGCTCCACCTGGAGCTCGTAGAGGTCTTTCTTGTACTCGCCGTTGCCGTCGTCTTCGTCGTCGGCGACCTGGTTCTTCTTGCGGTTCTTGCTGGACATGACGCCTCCCGGCTCGCGCGTTTCTGATTGCAGAGCCTAACGCCGAATGGCGCGCGCATGAAGCCGGGTGCGACGACGCAGTTCATGCACCGCGAGGGGGGGCGGTGAGAAGGGGACTTGCACCTCGTTCAAATCTCGATATGTTATATTATAACATTACATATTGGGGGGTGTGGTTATGGGTTATGTCGAGCTTGGAGCAGCTGCCATCGTGCTTTCGATAGCGATGGGAACGCCCGTTGCGGCAGCCGATACGGCGGGGCTGGCTGACGAGATCGTGGTGACTGCCTCACCGATCTTCTCGACACCCGACGATCTGGCGACGCAAGTCACCGTGATCGGCAGGGACGAGATCCTGAACAAGGGCGCGTCCACACTCGGCGCGCTCCTCGCTGACGAGCCGGGCATCGCACAGAGCTCCTTCGCCGCTGGCGCGAGCCGTCCGATCATCCGCGGCCTCGACAATTTTCGTGTCCACATCCTCGAAAACGGACTCGGCGGCGATGGCGTCTCGGCGGTGAGCGAAGATCACGGCGTGCCGATTGATCCGATGAGCGCAGAGAAGGTGGAAGTCGTGCGCGGCCCGGCGACGTTGCGCTATGGCAGCGAGGCGATCGGTGGCGTCGTCAACGTCATCAATTCGCGCATCCCGACCTTCATTCCCGAGGGCGGCTATACGGGTGAAGTTTCGGGAAGCTACGACACGGT
Organism: Parvibaculum sedimenti; assembly: GCF_009184905.1. GTDB lineage: Bacteria > Pseudomonadota > Alphaproteobacteria > Parvibaculales > Parvibaculaceae > Parvibaculum > Parvibaculum sedimenti. Next base: position 62,289 of record NZ_WESC01000004.1, on the reverse strand, counting down.
CGATGATGGACGTCAGGGCTCGGCCATGGTGGAGGCCTCGACCGGCCGGGTCGTCTGGCATGCGGATGCCTATGATCGCATCGCCGACGATTATCGCATTCCCGGTGGCACCTCGCGTCAATCCGAGACGTGGGCGGACTCGAAAGGTGTGGCGGGCGGTGCATCGGTCCTTTTCGATTCAGGCTATGTCGGTGCCTCGATCTCGCATTTCGACAGCGACTACGGCATTCCCGTACCCGACGACCTCTCCGATCCGACCTTCATCAACATGGAGCAGACGAAGGTCCAGACCGCGGCGGAGTTCAACGATCTAGGCTCATGGGCGAAGACGCTGCGCGTGACCGGCGGCTACACGAAATATAATCATGGCGAGGTGGGTATGAACTCCGGCGATGTCGGCTCGCGCTTCGACGATACGCTGTGGGAAGGCCGCGCCGAACTTCTGCACGGTAATGTCGGCCCCTTCACCGGTGCTATCGGCATTCACGCCATCGATCACGATCTGAGCGCAGGCGGCGAGGGCGGCGATCTTCTCGCGCCAACGACAACGAAGACGCTGGCTGCTTTCTTCTTCGAGGAAATGCCGCTGACCGATGTATTGAAGTTCCAGCTTGGCGGGCGCATCGAGCATGTTGCGATCGAGGGCTCAGCCTTTGACGAGACGACATTCGTGGACCACCTCACCGACAAATCTTTCGTGCCGCTAAGCGGCTCTTCCGGTCTCGTCTGGCAACTTGGCAACGGATGGGTTGCAGGCGGGACCCTGCAGGCATCGCAGCGTGCGCCCGAAGCGCTCGAACTCTTCTCGAAGGGCGCGCATGATGCAATGGGCACCTTTGAGATCGGCGATGTCGGACTGACGAAGGAGACGGCCTATTCGGGTGAACTGTCGTTGCGCCGGGAGGGCGAGAACTTCTCCTTCCAGGCGGCGGTCTATGAGACCAAATTCGATAACTACATTCTGAAGCAATACACAGGCGAGACCTGCGGCGAGGATTTCGCGAGCTGTACGCCGGGTGGCTCAGGCGGCGATTTCCGCCAGGTGCGCTACAGCCAGCAGGACGCGACGTTCCGCGGCTTCGAAATCGGCGGCAAACACTCGGTCGCGAAGCTCGACGACGGTACGATCGGCCTCGACGGTCGCTTTGACATGGTGCGCGCGACGCTCGATGCGGGTGGCAATGTTCCGCGAATCCCGCCCATGCGTGTCGGCGCAGGCGTCTATTATGAGGCAAATCAGTGGTCTGGCCGCATCGGCGCGCTCTATGCCTTCAGCCAGACCGATCTTGGCGCCTTCGAGACGGAGACGGGCGGCTATACCCTGCTCAATGCGGAGCTGCACTACTTGTTGCCGAAGGAAATCACCCATGCGACGCCGGTCGAACTGTCCCTGATCGGCGATAATCTGCTCAACGACGACATCCGCAACAGCGTCTCCTTCAAGAAGGACGGCATGCTGTTGCCGGGTCGAGATGTGAGATTCGTGGCGACGGCCCGGTTCTGATGTAAGGCCCACCTCGGGGCCGCCGCCTTACAGGTCGATGAATGGCTGAAGCAGCCGCGCGATCAGCCCCTCGAAGCGGACGGGCCCCTCCGCGAGGGCGAGGCAGATGCACTCTTCCTCCGTGCCGACCGTGAGCCCGTGCAGGTCGTCTACGCCCGTCTCCTCGACATCGCCGCGTCGGAATGTGCCGAAGCGATCGCTGAAGCTGCCCTTGAGGACGAGCGTCATTTCGGTGCCGCTATGGCCGTGGCGGGGAATCCGGACACCCGGCCGGGCGCGCAGCATCCACAGTCGTTCGTCGTTTTCGCCGCGCCAAAGCATGGCCTTGCGCATGCCCGGACCGAGCAGGCCCCATTTGAGTGCGTCGAGATCGCAGCCGAGCCAGTCATGGAGTGGAGCGGGCAGGATGGCGTTGCGCTTCCGCGCGGCGGGGCGAGGGGCTTCGACGACGGGCTCTTCGAGAAGCGCGAGCGTGCGGGCGAGCGCGTCGGGCGCCATGACGTCCGGCGCGAGCTCTTCGAGCAGCGTTCCGCCCACAGCCTCGGCAGCGGACACCGCCTTTCGTGCATCCGGCAGGAAGCTCAGATGCGAGGCGACAAAAACCGACTGGCCTTCCGACAGGCTCCCCGCCGCATAGGCCGCGATCCATTCGTCGCCGAGAGGATGCGTGACACTCATTGCATATCCTCCAGCGCAGGACGCAGGCGGGCGAAGGCGAGCCTCAGCCGCGATTTGACAGTACCGAGCGGGATCGAAAGCCGCGCGGCGATTTCGGAATGGGGAAGCGCCTCCATGAAGGAGAGAGCTACCACTTGCGCCTGATCGGGCGGAAGCTCGGCCAGCGCCGCGCGGACGCGCACACCGATCTGCATGGCTGCAAGTTCAGCGTCTGCGGGGCGGGGTGCCTCAGGCTGGAGCGAGGGGTCTTCCGTGTCCAGCTCCGGCCTCTTCTGGCGGCGTTTGACGTCGATGAAGCGATTTCGCGCGATGGTGAATATCCATGTGCCGACGGATGCCTTGGCAGGGTCGAAAAGCGCGGCCTTGCGCCAAACGGTCAGCATGACCTCCTGGGCGATATCCTCGGCTTCCTTTTCATCGGCGCGCAACCGGCGCAGATAGGATTTGATGCGCGGCGCGTAATAGCCGAAGAGGCTTGCAAAGGCTGTCTTGTCGCGGCGCCCGGCAATCGCTTCGACGAGGAGCGCCATTTCGACTGGGTTGGCCTCGGTGAGCGCCGTCGGGCGCTTTTCCTGCGCCTGTTCGAGATCGCCGGAAAGACCGTCCTTCCCTCGCGGGTCTTGCGCCATCAGGCCAAGCTTCCTCCAATGCGTCCGGCGCAGGGCACGGATCGGACGGGTGTGATCGAGGATCATGGCGCTTGGCTGCCGCATAGTTGGTCCTACGCGCGCGAGAGAAGTCCGGATCACTCTTCCGCCCGACCTTGATCCTATGCCGAGTTGCGTGATGAGCAAACAGCATGATCTGTCGGGCGCCTACCGCCGTATTGATGTGAGGCTCTCCCCAAAAGGTAAAGGACCGAATGGCCCCCTTTCAGGACAATATCGGCCCCGCAACCCGTGGCTTGCGGATCGCAGTCATAGGCTCCGGCATTTCCGGCCTCTCGGCGGCCTGGCTGCTCTCCCGCGCGCATGACGTCACCGTCTATGAAAAGGCCGACCGGCCGGGCGGCCACTCGAACACATTGGTCGCGTCATGTCCCGAGGGTGACGTTCCCGTAGACACCGGCTTCATCGTCTATAACGAACTCAATTATCCAAATCTGACCGCGCTTTTCGAAACGCTGGGCGTCGAGACGCGGGCGAGCGAAATGTCCTTCGCTGCCTCCATTTCGGATGCGAGGGGCGGGCGGTTCGAATATTCGGGCTCCGGCCTCAACGGGTTGTTCGGCGACCGGCGCAATATCTTGCGCCCGCGCATGTGGCGCATGCTCGCGGAGATTCTGCGGCTCTATCGTTTCGCGCCGGGCCTTCTCGATCAGAGCGGCCTCGACCGCAAGCCGCTCGGCGAATTCCTGCGCGAGCAAGGTTATTCCTCAGCGCTGCGCGAGGATCATCTCCTGCCCATGTGCGCGGCGATCTGGTCGTTGCCGCTCGCGCGGGTCGAGGAGTTTCCCGCGCTCGCCTTTCTGCGCTTCTTTGACAATCACGGACTGATGCGGCTCACCGGCCGCCCGCTCTGGCGCACCGTTTCCGGGGGCTCGCGGGAATATGTGAAGCGGCTCGCTGCGCCGCTGGGCGATCATCTGCGTCTCGGCACCGGAATTGCCTCGGTCTTGCGCGACGAAACCGGCGTGACGGTGACCGACGCGAAAGGCGCAAGCGAGCGTTACGACCATGTCATCATCGCAGCCCATAGCGACGAGGCACTCTCCATGCTCGCCGATGCCGATGCGAACGAGCGCCGCCTTCTTGGCGCCATTCCCTATCAGCGCAACATCGCCTGGCTTCATTCGGACCGGCGCTTCATGCCGCGTGCGCGCCGCGTCTGGTCGAGCTGGAATTACATGGGCGGCACGGCGAGCGACGGTCATGCTCAGCCCGTCTGCGTCAGCTACTGGATGAACAGGCTTCAGGGCCTTCCCACGTCGCGCGATCTTTTCGTCACGCTCAATCCCTCGCATGAGCCCGATCCCGCCAGCGTCGTTTCGCGCATCGAATATGACCATCCGCTCTTCGACGCGGGCGCTCTCGAGGCTCAGCGCGCGCTCTGGCAGTTGCAGGGCGCGCGGCGCACATGGTTCTGTGGCGCCTATTTCGGTTCAGGCTTCCATGAAGATGGCTTGCAGGCGGGGCTTGCCGTCGCCGAGGAACTGGGTGGCGTCGCGCGACCCTGGGCCATCGAAAACCCGTCGAGCCGCATTTCGCTCGTTTCGCGTGGATCACGCGGGGCACAGCCGTTGGAGGTCGGCGCCTCATGATCGAGGGTGAGACGCGCTCCCGTCTCTATTTCGGCAAGGTCTTTCACCGCCGGTTGCGGCCGCGTCGGCATGAGCTTTCCTATCGCGTCTTCTACATGCTCATCGACATCGACGAACTGGATGCGCTGGACCGCGGCTCGCGGCTCTTCACGCATAACCGCTTCGGGCTTTTCAGCTTTCACGACTGCGATCACGGACCCCGCGACGGTCGGCCACTCCGTCCATGGATCGAGGCGCAGCTTGTGCGCGCCGGTCTCGCGCCGGGCGGGCGCATACTCGCGCTCTGTTTGCCGCGCGTGCTCGGCTATGTCTTCAATCCATTGACCGTCTATTTCTGCCATGACGTAGAGGGGCGTCCGGCGGCGATGTTTTACGAAGTGTCGAACACGTTCGGAGATCGCCACTCCTATCTCATCCCGGTGGCCGATGCCGATGGGGCGGTTCTGCGCCAGAGCTGCGACAAGGCGTTCTTCGTCTCGCCATTCATTGAGGTTGTGGGAAGCTACGACTTCACCGTCCTGCTACCGGAACGGCGTATCGGCCTTACCATTCGCGAAAGCGACAGCGAGGGCGCGCTGCTCACGGCGTCTTTCGCAGGTGAAGCGCGCTCCTTCACCGACGCCACACTTCTTAACGCCTTCCTAACGCATCCGCTGCTGACGCTGAAGATCATCGCCGGCATTCACTGGGAAGCGTTGAAACTCTGGCTGAAGGGCGTGCCTTTTGTCGCGCGTCCCATGGCACCCGCAGGCGCGGTAACCATTTGCGCACCCGCCCGGCCTGCTATTTCGGCCCGTCTCGAATAAAGCCATTTCGGGCGTAACCTATTCTTAGGGCTCACTTCCTTACAAAGGGAACAGTTGAGTTTGCGTACGAGTCAGAGCTGAGGCTCGGGCCGGATGGCGGATATGGTCAGGGCTGATATGGAACGGGCAGCCACTCATGACGAGGCCGGGCGCGGCGATGCCGCCGCGTCGACGGATGTTGCCGGTGATTCCGCCGGTAGCCTCGTCGCGCTCGCGAAGGCTCTGCTCGGAATCGGGATGAGCGGCTCTTTCTTCGCGGTTCGCCTGAAGGTTTTTGCCTTCATGGTCGCGGTCGGCGCGGTGCTGGTTGCGCTGAGTGGTGTCTTCGTCTTCCATTTCTACGGCAATCAGATCGATAGGATCATCAAGATTCGCGCCACGGGCCTTCGCGATGTGGTCGCCCATTCGATCGCGAGCGCGCGCACGATCGACGACCTGCAATTCATAGTCGACGCAATGGCCAACACCTCGCGCATCGAGATGATGGCCATTGTCGATGCAAATGGGCGAATCGTCGCCGCCTCGCGTAGCGACTGGCGCGGAAAGACCGTCGCCTCGCTTCCAGATACGATTGCGCGCGCCGACCTTGCGCGTCATCCTTCCCGGCTCGAGCGCCTGCCGACGGCCAATGCCGCACGGGTAGATTTCATCTCTCCCGTTCGCATCGACATAGAAGGTCAGAACGGGACGCTTTTTTTCCGTGCGAATCTCACCGAGGCGATCAGCGGCTTGCAGGAGACCGCGTGGGGCGTCGTTGTCTGGCTGGCGACCGCGGCAATCGTCGCGGTGCTTACGCTTTCGCTGTTGATGCAGCGTATCTTCATCGGGCCCATCGAAACCCTTCGCGCCTATGCCGAGCGCCGCGGCGCCGGCGGCTATGCAACCGCCATGGGTCTGCGCGACGAAATTTCCATCATCGCCGAGGTGCTCAGGGAAGCATTCGAGGCAACCAGCAAGAACGAAACGCGGCTTGCCGATCTAGCCCAGACCGACAGCCTGACAGGTCTCGGCAACCGCAGCTATTTCAAGTCGCGGCTTGTGAAGCAGATTGCCCTTGGCGAGACGGATGGCGGCGTCATCGGCGTCATGGTCCTCAATCTCGACAAGTTCAAGGACATCAATGACACGTTGGGGCACGATTCCGGCGACGTCATCCTGCAGCGGACAGCCGAGATACTGAAGAGCTGCCAGCGCCAGGGCGACGCCGTGGCGCGTCTTGGCGCCGACGAGTTCGGTATCGTGCTGACTGGCATTTCCGGTCCGGACGAAGCCGTCGAATATGCCAGCCGCTTCATTCGCGCCGTCGGCGTTCCCTTCCGTCTCGCGGCGAACGAGCTTCACCAGACCGCATGCGTCGGCCTTACCATCTATCCGCAGGATGGCCGCGATCCGGATGTGCTGATGAAGAACGCAGACCTCGCGCTCTCCCGCGCCAAGGTAGAGGGCCCTGGCGCCTGCATTCCCTATCGGCATGAGTTGCATCTGCGCGCCATGGAGCGAAACTCCATCGAGCGCGATCTGCGCGTCGCGCTGGCACAGCGGCAGTTCGTTCTCTTCTATCAACCGAAGGTCGACATCAATACGGGCCGCATCAATGGCGCCGAGGCGCTGATCCGCTGGCAGCATCCGGAGCGTGGCCTCATCTCGCCGGACGTCTTCATTCCGGTGGCGGAGCGTTGCGGCTTCATCTCCGAAGTCTCGAAATGGGTGCTCGACGAAGCCTGCCGCCAGAACAGCGCCTGGCAGGCGGCAGGGCTTCCGAAGATCGGCATCGCGGTCAACGTATCTGCGGTGGATCTGCGCCGTCCCGATCTCACCGACATTGTGGCGAACACGCTTGTCCGCCACGCGCTATCGCCGCAATATCTCGAACTCGAAGTGACGGAAAGCATGGTTATGCGCGATGTCGACACCGTGATCGGCACGTTGCGCCGTTTGCGGAGTCTCGGCGTCGGCATCGGCATCGACGACTTTGGCACGGGCTATTCTTCGCTCGCCTATCTCAAGCGTTTCCCGGTGAAGCGCCTGAAAATCGACCGCAGCTTCGTGCGCGATATTGCCGATCTGCGCGACGGCAAGGTCATCCCCAAAGTCATCATCGACCTTGCACACAGCCTCAGCGTCAATGTGCTGGCAGAAGGCGTGGAAGACGCAGCCCAGCTCGAAATCCTGCGTTCGCTCGGTTGCGATGAGGCGCAGGGCTATTTCCTCGGGCGTCCCATGCCCGCGATGGAGTTCGAGCTTTTCCTGCGTCACGCTCCGAATGGGCTCCATCCGGATGCAGCTATCCGTCATGCGGTAACTGTTGCGCCTGCGAAGGGGCATGGACTGCGCTCTGTGCCGGGTTCCGCCGCCTGACCTTCACTCAACCGTATTGACGCAGCGTTTTCCTTCAGTCGCGCTTCACATGCCGTGCTCGGCTGGACGCGCCGTTTCAGGTCGCTAAACTCCGCCCTCGAAGTGATGCGCTGCCTTCACGAGAGGGACGCGACGGCGCTGCCGATACCGACAGGAGGATGTCATGGATCTCGCCTACGGGCCGGAATACGAAGCCTTTCGCCAGCAGGTGCGCGATTTCATCGCCGCGCATCGCGACAAGGCGCCGAGGAATTTTGGCGTCAACCGTCCTTCCGAAGAAGCGTTGGTCTGGCAGCGGCTGCTGATCGAACATGGATATGCTGCGCGCACGATCCCGAAGGAATATGGCGGATATGGTGCCGAGCCCGACATTCTGAAGTCGCGCATCGTCGCGGAGGAATTCTCCAATGCGCGTCTGCCCATGGGGTTGTCGAATCAGGGCATCTCGATGCTTGTGCCGACGCTGCTCGAGCTTGGCACAGAGGAGCAGAAGCAGAAATGGATCGCGCCGACGCTTCGCGGCGACGTCGTCTGGTGTCAGGGCTATTCGGAGCCCGGGTCTGGTTCCGACCTTGCCTCGCTTCAGACGAAGGCGACCGAGGACGGCGACGACTTCATCATCAACGGTCAGAAGATATGGACATCGACGGCACATGCCGCCGACATGATCTTCTGCCTCGTGCGCACCGAGCCCGACGCGAAGAAGCATGAAGGCATTTCTTATCTCATCTTCTCGATGAAGACGCCGGGCATCGAAGTGCGCCCGCTCGTCACCATGACTGGCCATGCGGAATTCAACGAAGTCTTCTTCACCGATGTGCGCGTACCGCAGAAGGACATCGTCGCCGGACGCGGGCAGGGTTGGTTTGTCGCCAATGCGACGCTGAAGCACGAGCGCGGAATGCTGGGCGACCCCAATGCAGCGGGCTCGCGTCTGAAGCAGATCATCGAGCTGATGGAGACGGAGACGATGGATGGCGAGCGGCTGATCGAAAACCCGCTCTTCCGCGACCGGCTTTTGAAATTGCAGGCCCGTGTCCTCGCGATGCAGTTCCATGGACTCAGGCTTCTGACCGCTTCCGCAAAGAAGGAGGATGCGGGCATTGCGCGTCTGATCGTGAAGCTGCAAGGCTGCGATCTCAATCACGATCTCGCCGCGCTCGCCATCGACGCGCTGGGTGAGCTTGGCGTCCTCTATGGCGAAAGCCCGCATCTGCGGGCGAAGGGCACGTGGCAGCACCGCTACATGTTCGACCTCGGCCTCATCATTGGCGGCGGCACGGCGCAGATTCAGAAGAACATCATCTCGGAGCGTGGCCTCGGCATGCCCCGCGAACCGAAGCCTGCGAAAGCGTAAGGAGAGCGGGACATGGAATTCGGATTGTCGGAAGACCAGCGGCTGATGCAGGAAAGCGTCAACCGGACGCTGGAAAAAGTCTCCCCCCTCGATCGTGTGCGCAAGGCCGCGGAAGCGCGCGAGCCCTATGCGCGCGATATCTGGGCGGCGCTCGTCGACCTCGGCGTGCCGGGCCTCATCGTGCCGGAGAACGAAGGCGGCATGGGGCTGAAGCTCCTCGACGCGGCGCTCGTTTCGGAGGCACTGGGCCGCTATGTCGCGCCCGCGCCCTTCATTGCCACTGCCGTCATGGCGCCGCTCGCGCTCATCGGTTCTGCGAGCCCCAGGCAGCAGGAAGCCTTCCTGCCGAAGCTCGCGGGCGGCGAGGCCGTTGTGGGCGTTGCCATCTCCGAACGCGCTTCGGGCGCGCGCGATGGCGCAGGCATCACCGCATCCGGCGGAAAACTCACCGGCAAGGCGCTGTTCGTGCTCGATTGCGGCGGCGCCGATTTCTACATAGTTGGCGACAGGGATTGCGGGTTGCATCTCGTCTGGGCCGATGCCGAAGGGCTGGCGCGCACGGAGCTGACCACCATCGACCTCACGCGGTCCGTCGGCGAACTCGACTTCGTGAATGTCGAGGCCGAGCCGCTCGTCTCGGGCGATGCAAAGACGACGACGCGGCGCATGCTCGATGCGGGGCGCGTCATGCTCGCCGCCGACACGCTCGGCGCGGGCTGGCGCATGATCGAGAAGGCTGTCGATTACGCCAAGGAGCGCAAGCAGTTCGGGCGCGTCATCGGCTCCTTCCAGGCCGTGAAGCATATGTGCGCTGAAATGGCTGCCGAGCTGGAACCGGGCCGCTCGCTCATCTGGTATGCGGCGCATGCCTTTGACGAGATCCCGGAGGAAAGCTCGCTCATGGCCGCCCATGCCAAGGCGCATCTTTCCGAGGTCGGACGTTTCGTTGCCCGCACGGCCACCGAGGTTCATGGCGGCATGGGCTTCACCGATCTCCTCGGCCTTCATTACTGGTTCAAGCGCATCGGCCTCGACCGACAGCTTCTCGGCTCGCCCGAGCGTGTGCGTCAGGACGCTGCCGTGCTGCAGGGCTGGGCGGCGGAGTGACGCAAATATTTGCGTTGAACGTTGCCTGCACCCCGGGTTTCATGGACTGAAATTCGGGGCTGTGGACGGGGGGATAAATTGGGAGGCGTGGCTGAAGTCTTTCGGGCTTTTCTGAAGCTCGGCCTTACTTCGTTCGGTGGTCCCGTCGCCCATCTCGGCTATTTCCGCGAGGAGTTCGTTCAAAGGCGCCGCTGGCTCGACGATCGCGCCTATGTCGATCTCGTTGCTCTGGCGCAGTTCCTTCCTGGCCCCGCAAGCAGTCAGGTCGGCATGGGGCTCGGCCTCATGCGGGCTGGCTTGCCGGGCATGGTCGCGGCCTGGGCGGCATTCACGCTCCCGTCGGCGCTCATTCTCGTCGCGGTCGCCTATGGTGCTGCAGCGCTTCGGGGGCCGGCCGTGCAGGGCATCACGCATGGCCTGATGATCGCGGCCGTTGCGGTCGTCGCTGAGGCGGTGCTCGGCATGGCGCGAAAGCTGACGCCGGATTGGCCGCGCGGGCTCGCCGCCGCCTTTGCCGTCGTCATGTCGCTGCTCATGCCTTCGGCGTTCAGCCAGATCGGCCTTCTCGTCGCCGGCGGACTCTTCGGTTTCGCCTTCCTGACAGCCGGCGATCTCGGCCAGCATGTGCCCTTGGCAAGCCCCATCGGCAGGCGGGCCGGCGCGGTGTTGATCGCCGTCTTCTTCGCCTTGCTGTTTCTGCTGCCGGTTCTCGCTGCGGAGGGCGGAGCGGGCCTCCAGCTGTTCGACATCTTCTATCGCGCGGGCGCTCTGGTCTTCGGTGGCGGTCATGTCGTGCTGCCGCTTCTCGAAAGCGATCTCGTTCCGCGCGGCTTCATCAGCCGCGATGCGTTCCTTGCCGGCTATGGCGCCGCGCAGGCCGTGCCCGGCCCGCTCTTCACCTTTTCCGCTTATGTCGGCGCGGCCCTCGATCAGGGGCCGCGCGGGCTCGCGGGGGCGGCGATATGCCTTGCGGGCATGTTCGCCTCGTCCTTCCTGCTGATGCCGGGCGTCATGCCGTTCTGGCTGCGGCTCTCGCATCTTGCGGGCCCGCGGGCAGCGCTTATGGGGGTCAACGCCGCAGTCGTCGGCATTCTCGGCGCGGCGTTCTATTCGCCCGTCGTGACCTCCGCCATCCATGCGCCGGCCGACGCGGCGCTGGCCGTTGCCGCCTGGGCGTTGCTCGCACTTGCGAAAGCGCCGGCATGGGCTGTGGTCATCGCCTGCGGCGTGGCTGGGCTGGTCATTTCCTGACCGCGCGATCTCCTGTAAGCAGGTGCGGTCAACGCTCGCCGGGGCCGGAAAATGTATATCAGCTATGTCGCCGCCTTCCTGACCACCATTGCCTTCCTTCCGCAGGCGGTGAAGACGATCAAGACCCGCGACACGCATGGCCTGTCCGTCCTGATGTACATGTCCTTTGTCATCGGCGTCGCCTGCTGGCTGGTCTATGGCATCAAGCTGGGAGATGTGGCGCTGATCGTCGGTAATGGGGTGACGCTGGTGCTGGCGCTCCCCATTCTCGTCATTGTCGGTCTCAACGACCTGAGGGCCTGGCGCGAGGGAAGGCGCTTCTGAGGAAGCCTCCCACGGCGGGCTTGCGCGCGGCCGCGCGGCCTGATTGCATGGCCGCAATCAAAATCAATCGCGCCGCAGATGTGCGAAGAAATCCCGGGAGGAGACAATATGCGCGCAGCCATTTTCCGCGACGGCGACCTTGTCGTCGATACCATGCCGGAGCCCAAGCCCGCCGAGGGACAGGTCGTCGTCAAGACGCTGGCCTGCGGCATTTGCGGTTCGGACCTTCATGCTTTCCACCATGCGCCCAAAATGGTCGATGCGGCCAAGCGCTCGGGCTCGAGCTTCGTGATGGATTTGAAGCGCGACATCGTTTTCGGCCATGAATTCTGTGCCGAGATCGTCGATCACGGCCCGGGTACTCAGAAGACGCTCAAGGTCGGCACGCGCGTCTGCTCCGTGCCCATGACGGTCACCGTTGCCGGAGAGAAGGGCAATGTTCACCCCCTCGGCTATTCGAACGAGTTGCCCGGCGGCTTTGCCGAGCAGATGGTGCTGAACGAGATGTTGCTTCTCGAAGTGCCGAACGGGCTTTCCGCCGAACACGCCGCGCTGACCGAGCCCATGGCTGTCGGTTGGCATGCGGTGCAGAAGGCGCGTCTCACCAGGGAAGACGTGCCGCTCGTCATCGGTTGCGGCCCTGTTGGGCTCGCCGTCATAGCAGCGCTCAAGATCGCGGGCGTCGGCCCCATCATCGCCGCCGATTTCAGCCCGGCGCGGCGCAAGCTGGCCGAGACCATGGGCGCCGATATCGTCGTCGATCCCGCAGAGCATTCGCCCTATAAGACGTGGACAGAACAGGCGACGCCCGAAGGATACGATCCGACGAGCCTTCTCTCGATCCTGGGCATGGGGCCGAAGATGCGTCCCGCCGTGGTTTTCGAATGCGTCGGTGTGCCAGGCATCATCCAGCAGATGCTCGAAGGCGCGCCGCGCGATACGCGCATCGTTGTCGTCGGTGTCTGCATGGAGCAGGATCGCTTCGAGCCCTTCTTTGCCATCACCAAGGAGCTTAACCTGCAGTTCGTCTTCGGCTATACGCCGGAGGAATATGCGCTGACGCTCCATCACATCGCCGATGGACAGATCGAGGTCTCGTCGCTGGTGACGGGCAAGGTCGGCGTCGAAGGCGTGAAGCAGGCCTTCACCGACCTGGCGAATCCCGAAGCCCACGCCAAGATTCTCGTCGAACCCTGGCGCTGAAACGCTATCAGGCGCGCGGCATCGTTTCCTTGAACGAGCGCCGCGCGCTCAATGCTTCAAAATGCGCGGCGAGCGCTGGCCTCGTGTCGCGCCAGGCGATATCTGGAAAACGGAAGTCGAGATAGCCGAGCGCGCAGCCGACAGCGATGAGGCCAATATCTGGTGAGGCGAAAGTGGCGCCCAATTCCGACTCGAGGAAATCGAGCGATCTGATGATGGCGTTGCGCCAGCGCAGCATGGCGGCGGGGCTCCGCTCGTCCGTCGGCCGCATGCCTTCATAAATGGTGGCGACGCCAGCATCGAGAATACCGTCAGCCGCTGCCTCAAGGCGCAGCACCTTCCAGCGCTTCGGGCCGGATGCGGGCAGCAGAGACGGTCCCGGCAGTGTCGTGTCGAGATATTCGCATATGACCGGGCTGTCGAAGAGCGCCATGCCATCATTGAGGATGAGCGCCGGAATCTTGCCGAGCGGATTGGCCGCGTGAAGCGCAGGCGGGTCTTCCCGCGCGACGACGATTTCCTCGGTGACGAGGCCTTCGGCCCCCTTCTCGCGAAGGACGACGCGGACCTTGCGGACGAAGGGCGAGGTGTTGGAGGCGAAAAGCTTCATGGAACATTCTCCGGTCTGGCGAGTCCCCGTCAGCATAGCTCGCTTCGGAGGCATTCGCATGCCCGGTTCTCATGTATAGTCCTGGGTAAAGCCCCGGCGCATCAAGGAGACACCCATGTTAGGCGGCAGCACTTTCGTCCTCGTCATTCTGGTCCTCGCGATCATCTTCATCGCCAAGGCGGTCAAGGTCGTGCCGCAGGGCTATGTCTACACGGTCGAGCGCTTCGGGCGGTATACGCACAGCCTGATGCCCGGTCTCGGCGTCATCACGCCTTTCATCGACCGGATCGGCGCCAAGGTGAACATCATGGAGCAGGTACTCGATGTGCCGAGCCAGGAGATCATCACGCGTGATAATGCGATGGTGACGGTCGACGGCGTCGTCTTCTACCAGGTGCTCGATGCTGCCAAGGCTTCCTACGAAGTCAGCAATCTCAAAGTCGCGATCCTGAACCTCATCATGACGAATATCCGCACCGTCATGGGCAGCATGGATATGGATGAACTTCTGTCGCAGCGCGACTCGATCAATGCGCGCCTGCTCACCGTGGTTGACGAGGCGACGCATCCCTGGGGCCTCAAGGTGACGCGCATCGAGATCAAGGACATCGCGCCGCCGCGCGACATTGTCGACTCCATGGCCCGCCAGATGAAGGCCGAGCGCGACAAGCGCGCCTCGATCCTCGAAGCAGAGGGCAAGCGCCAGGCCGCGATCCTCGCCGCCGAAGGCCAGAAGCAGGCGACGATCCTCGAAGCCGAAGGCCGGCGGGAGGCAGCATACCGCGACGCCGAGGCCCGCGAACGCGCCGCAGAAGCCGAAGCGAAGGCGACGCAGGTGGTGAGCGACGCCATCGCCGGCGGCAATGTGCAGGCGCTCAATTATTTCGTCGCCACGAAATATGTCGATGCGCTGAAGGCCGTCGCCAGCGCGCCGAACCAGAAGCTCGTGCTCATGCCGCTCGAAGCGGCGAGCGTCATCGGCGCCATCGGCGGTATTGGCGAACTCGCGCGCGACGCTTTTGGTGGCGGCAGCGCGGGCGGCGGCGCGCCGCTCCGTCCGCGCACTTCCGGCACGGTGCCCAACGTCACCAGCGGGGACTGAGCCATGCTCGACAGCCTGTCGCTTGACGAGTTCGGGCTCTGGGCCTGGTGGATCATCGCCGCCGTGCTCGGCATTCTCGAACTGATCGTGCCGGGTATCTTCTTCATCTGGCTTGCGGCGGCGGCAGCCGTCGTCGCGCTCGTCGCGATGGCCGTCGATATTCCGCTGACGCTGCAGGTCGCGCTTTTCGCGGTCCTCTCCGTCATTGCGGTCTGGACGTCGCGGCGCTATTTCGCGCGACACGAAGTCCCGAGCGATCATCCGCTTCTGAACCAGCGCGCCCGAACCTATGTCGGCCGCAATTACACGCTCGAACTGGCAATCCGGAACGGGCGCGGCAAAATCCGCATCGGCGATACGCTATGGCTCGTCGAAGGGCCTGACCTTCCGGCAGGCGCGACCGTCCATGTCACGGGCGTTGATGACGACGTGTTGAAGGTCGAGGCGGTGCACTGACCTCAGAGGCAGGCAGTGCCGCTGAGCTGCCCATGCGTCGCGCGCACGCTGCGCGTCTCGGTGAAGTCGCGGCAGCGGCGGCCTTCCTTGTCGCGATATTCGTTGATGGGCGTGATCGTGCCGGATGCCTGTTCGGTCGCGGTCCACCAGCGCACCGGCTGGCCGATCTCGACAGACATGACCTTTGCCATCGCGCGGCGTTGCTCGGAGGCGGGGAAACCGGAAAGCGTCGGCCCGTTCGATCCGTGAACCGCATAACCGATAAGGAGGCCTGCCACCACGGCGGCCTGGAAGCCGTGCCCCGCGCCGATGGTCGAACCGAGCAGCGCGCCGCCGCCCGGCCCCACGATTCCCGATCCGCGATCGTCGACCGGAATATGGATGAGCGGTTCCGGCTGCTTTTCGGTGACCTGCGGTTGCGGCGGCGTCGATTGCGCGCAGGCCGAAAGCGTCAACGCAACGCAGAGGAGGGGGGCTGCGCCTCTCATGGCTCCGTCCTTTTCAGGAATGGCATGATGATGTGTCGAAGCGCCGGGCTCAGCGCCGCCACCGCGCCGAGTATCAGCGTGAGGATGGGCAGGTTCGAGGTTGATCCCTTGAAGAGGCCGAGAAGCCCCATGCTGAGTTCGTCGAGCCGTTTCTCGATGACCTCGAAGTCGCGGCGGATTTCGCGCCGCGCATCCTCGACGGAGCGATTGGCAAGCTGCATTTCAAGCTGTGC
Organism: Parvibaculum sedimenti; assembly: GCF_009184905.1. Taxonomy (GTDB): domain Bacteria; phylum Pseudomonadota; class Alphaproteobacteria; order Parvibaculales; family Parvibaculaceae; genus Parvibaculum; species Parvibaculum sedimenti. The sequence goes on along the minus strand of NZ_WESC01000004.1, from coordinate 46,552 downwards.
TGCACGACCCTGATGCTTCTGGCTGGCAACGAGCAGCGAGATGAACGCAAGCAGCACGAGTGCTGTGCCGCTGATCGCCGCCGCCCATGTGTAGCCATAGACTTCGGAGAGAGCGAGGAAGCCCGCAAGCGTGAGCATGGTGATCGCAAGCCCCGCGAAGAGCACGCCAATGCCGATCCATCCGGCGCGGCGGGCGAGGCGGCGCGCCTCGAGTTCAGCGCGCTGAAGTTCCGCCTCGGCAAGGCGGCGCATATTGGGTGTGGGGTCGAGCATGATGGCGCTCCTATCGCGTGAAGACGCGGCCGAGGAGAAAGCCGATGCCGAGGGCAATGAGCGCGCTCGGCACGGGATTTTCCCCGATCTGTTTATGAAGGTCGGAGAGGCCTTCCTGAACGCGCTCGCCGATTTCTTCCGCCGTTTCGCGCGCGGTGTGGGGCTGCTCGTCGGGCTGCTCGCCCAGAAGGGCCTTGGCTTCTTCCAATGCCTTGGTCAGCCGCTCGACCTCGGCCTGGAGCTCGGCGATCTCCGCCGTCGTGGCGGTCTTGTCGGCCATTTGCTCGCTCCTCGTTGAATGGAATCTTGTGACAGAGCTTAGCGCGGGCACATGGGCGCGCAAATACGTGGAAACCGAGGGGCCCCGAGGGGTGTGACGGCTCAGAGATAGGGCGAGGCGAGGCGTATGGCCGCGTCCCGAACCTTTACCGCGAAGGGGCGCCGGGCGATGCTTTCCAGTGTGACCGGGCGAGCTGCTGCAATTTTCGCATCTATGATGCGGTCCAGTTTATGGGCAAAGGACTTGCCGTAGCAGTCGAGGTTCAGCTCGAAATTGAGCCTGAGGCTCCGCCCGTCCCAATTGGCGGAGCCGACCGTCGACCAGATGCCGTCGACAGTCATGAGTTTCGTGTGCTCGAAATGGCTTTCGGTCTTCCAGACCCGGCAACCAGAGTCGATGAGCCAGCCGAGCGACGGCGTCGCCGCCCAGTCGACGAAGGGCAGGTTGTTCCTGGCGGGTAGAATGATGTCCACCTCGACGCCATGCATGGCCGCGAGCGACAGGTTGGTCGCCAGCGTCGTGTCGGGCAGAAAATAGGGCGTCACGATGCGGATGCTCTGCCGTGCCTGGGTGAGCGCGCCGAGCAATGTCCAGCGGATCGGGTTGAAGCCCATGTCCGGCCCGGCCGGCAGCGCGCGGGCCACGAGTTCGCCGACGCGGGCTATATGCGGAAACCAGTCCGGCCCGCCAAGGATTTCGCCGGTCGTGAATTCCCATTCATGCGCGAAGGTGCGCATGAGCTGCGCGACGACCGGCCCTTCGACGCGAAAATGATGGTCGAGGATGGGCTTCCGCGGCTTCTCGTCCAGCAGATTGCCGATCGAGATGTTCATGCCGCCGGTGAAGCCATGCTCCCCATCCACCACCAGAATTTTCTGGTGGTTCCGCATGTTGAGATAGGGCATCTGCCAGGGCATGAACGAATGCAGGAAGCGCGCGTAATTGATGCCGCGCTCCTTGAGCAGCGGAATGAGCGATGGCCGCGAATACCAGGAGCCGACGCCGTCGATGAGAACGCGCACACGCACACCGCGTTCCACGGCCCGCGTCAGCGCATCGAGGAAGAGGTGCCCGGCCTTGTCATTGTTGAAAATGTAGGTCGAGAGAGCGATGGAGCGCGCCGCCCCCTCGATCGCCGAGATCATGGCAGGATAGGCCTCGTCGCCATTCGTCAGCACATCGACATCGTTGCCTGCCTCGAAATGCTCCGGCAGAACCTTCTGCCCGAAACGTGCGAAGCTTTCGAGCTCCTTGCGCTGATCTTCCTGCTCGGCGGGCAGGATTTCGGGCTGTACGGCGCTGGGCGGCAGAAGCGTCTTGCTGCGCCGGACGCCGCGCAATTCCCGCGCGCGGCGCTGGATGCGGTTGACGCCAAAGAGAAGGTAGACGAGCCAGCCGAGAACAGGCACCAGAAGGATGAAGCCGACCCAGCCTGCCGCCGAGCGGACATCGCTCTTCGTCAGCATGGCATGGACGACGGCCCCGGCCATGGCTGCGAATTCGACGGTGCCCGCGAGATAGGGCCATATATCGACCAGGAACTGCATGGCGGCGAGCTTAGAGCAAGTGGGCGGCGCGTCCAGCCCCGCCGCCGTCCGGGTTTAGAAGCGTATTGTTGCCCCCGCATAGAGGCCGCGGCCATCGCCGGGGAAGTAACGCGGCGCGCAGCCGGCCGGGAGCGGACGGCAGAAATAATCCGCGCGATCGGCATAGCGCTTGTCGAAGACATTTTCGAGCCGCCCGAAGATCGAGAGGCTTTCGGTCAGCATATAGTCGGTCCGCAGATTGAAGAGATCGTGGCCCGGATAGCGCTGCGTGTCGGCGGCATCCATCCAGTATTCGCCCATATGCACCCATTCGATTTCCGCGCGGCCCAGCCCCTTGTCGAAGACGTAGCCGAGGCGAAGATTGGAGACGAGGCGCGGCGCCGTGTCGATGTCGTTGCCCGACAGGATCGATTCCGAAGCATAGCCCGGCTTGGTGATGATGTCGGTGAAGTCATAGGTGTGGTGGGCATAGCTTGCCGAGGCGGCGATGTCGAAATTCCACCAGAGCGGCGCGGCGACCTCCGCCTCGAAGCCCCAGTGTCTGGTGCGTCCGTCGGTGATGTTGTCGCCATTCGAGTCGCGGAAAGCAAAGTTCCGCTTCTTCATCAGATAGGCCGAAACTTCATAGCGCAGGCCGTCGAGGGCGCCGCGCGCGCCCAGCTCGGCGCTGTCCAGCACTTCCGACTTTATGGCGCTCGGGTCCTGGCCCGTCTGGAGGCGATAAAGATCCGCCGTCTGCGGCGCGCGCGCCGAGCGTGCAAGATTGGCGAAGCCGATGAAGGCATCGCTGAAAACATGGGTGAGGCCGAGCTTCGGCGTCGGGTTCGAGAAGGTGTCGACGCGCGAGGCGGGACGCAGGAAGCGGCCGACGAGATCGCTCGCCAGATTGTTCGTATAGTCGTAGCGCGTAAATTCGTAGCGCAGGCCCGCCGTCAACTCCGTCGCGGGTCCGAGCTTCCATACCGTGTGGATATAGGGTGCGACGACGAGCGCCTTCACGTCATAGTTATAATGCGTGCCGGTGACATAGCCGCCACCGACCGTCGCACTCGATTGGATCTCTCGTAGATAACCGTCCGTATACTCCGTATCGACGCCAACGATGATCTGGTGTCCACCCGCCAGATCATGCGCGAAGCTGCTGAGCAGTCCACCCGACCAATGCCCGTTTTCCTCCACCGGCTCGCCCGGCTGGAAATGCATGAGGAAGTTCATGCCGTTGGTGCGCATATAGGGAGTCAGCGAAATTCTGTTGCCGTCGCCGAGGTCCCGCTCGATGCGCGATGCGGCGCGGATCGCCCAGGCGTCGCGATAGGCTTCCGGGTTGGCATTGGCCTTGTAGATCGCCGGGTCCTTGTAGCTGGACGCATAGCCAGCCGTTTCCTGATTGAGATTGATCGTGGTGAAGGTCGTGCGGACCGTGGTGTCCGGCGCTGTGTAGTCGTAGCGGAGTTGGCCCTTCTGCTGGCCGTAGCCGGATGCGTCGCGGAAGCCGCCGTCGTCCTTCAGCACGAAGCTGCCGCGAAACCCGTGGCTGGCGTTGCCACGGGTAATCGTCGTGCTGGCCGTGCCGTCGAGTTCGCGCACCCCATGCGGGCCGACGAGGCCGGTGAGCTCAGCCTCCGGCACCTCGGAGGGGGCCCTACTCAGAATGTTGATGAGGCCATGTTCCGCATTGGAGCCATAAAGGGCGCTGCCGGGCCCCCGCACGATTTCGATGCCGCCGGCTTCTTCGGTCAGCGCGTCCATCAACTCGTTCACATTGGCAAAGCCCGCCGCGCGCATCGGCACGCCATCTTCCAGATAAAGGAAGGAGCCTGCGCCCGCCGTCCCGGTGAGGACCGGCGAGCGGATCGCGGTCAGGTGCTCCACGCCGCTGCCCTGTTGAATATCGACGCCGGGCGCGCGATTGAGCAGCGCCGCGGGCTGCGACGATTTGACGAAGCGAATCTCGTCGCCAGAAATCTTGGCGATATTGCCGGGATGGGTCTTGCGCTTCTCGCCATAACCTGTGGCGGTGACGACGATCTCGTCGGCCTGCGGTTGGTCCATCTGCGGCTGGAGCGCTTCCTGTTTGGCCTCATCTGCCAGCACAGGCATGCACATGACGTAGGGGAAGCCTGCTAGAAGCCCAATGCCCAGCGCGACTCCCCATCGAAATTTCAAACTCACACCGTCCTCCCCCGAAACCTTCTGCTCAGGCGTCTTGGCGCGCCTCGCCTTCTGGATAGCACGTCCGTCGGGTCGGTAAAAATCCGCCGATTGTGGTCGGATGTGCGGATTGGAACGGGCATTCTGGCGGGGGTCGCCGGCCTGACGCTTGGCTCGACGCAAGCACTTGCTGCCTGTACGCCGGGCAACTTCAATGGTGCGCTTGAGGTGTGCGGCGGCACGGATGCAGGCATTTCCGCAACGGTCACTAACGATCAGGTCGTCGTCTTCGGCAATCAGGCGATCACAGCCAACGGTGTATACCTCGATGCGGGCCTGAACGGTTACGACATCAGCCTTGCCGTCAGCACCTTCGGCGGCATTCTTCCTGCTAAGCCGATCGTCAACAATAGTGGTGGCGCCGGCGTTCAGCTGCTTAGCAATGGCGGCGATCTCATCCTCGGCACCATTCCGGGGACGACGGTCACCGGCAGCACCTATGGCGTCGACATGGAGACGACAGGTGCCGGTACCGTCACGATGACGATCGGCGACAACGTTTCCGGTGCCTCCAACGATGGTGTCTATGCCTCGACCGATGCCGGCAACATCAGCATCACGACCGATGCCGGAACGGACGTTTCGACGGGTACCCCTGCAAGCGCTTATGGCATTCGCGCCGACAGCAACACCGGCAATATCGGCATTACGACCAATGGCACGGTGAGTGACGGGGGCATCGGCGCCGTCACCGGCGGTTCGGGCACGATCACCGTCACCACGAATGACGATGTCACCACCACTGGAGGCGACGCGATCTACGTCAGCGGCGTTGACGGCCTGATCTCGGTTACGGCCAATGCGGGCGTCACTGGTGCGGTCGACGGCATCGACGCTAATTCGAGCGGCACGGGCAATGTGGACGTGACGGCGGCCGCCGACACAGTGATCAGTGGCACGAATGGTGCCGGCATCTCCGCCACGGGCGCCGGCGGTACGGTCACCGTGACGGCTAACGGCACGAGCATCACAGGTTTGACGGACGGTATCTACGCTGCGAACACGACTGGCAATGTGGTCGTCGACCTCAACAGCGGTACGGTGACGGGCACCGGCAATTCCGGCGAAGGCATCTATGCCACGACGGGCGGCGCGGGCACGATCACGATCACCCAGGATGCCGGCACCACGGTCAACTCGAGGATCGATGACGGCATCGAGGCGGTCAGCACCGGCACGGGCCTGATCCACATCACCTCGAACGGCAACATCACCGCTGGCAATAATGGCGGCGACGATGGCATCACGGCCATCGGCCTTGCCGGCGGCGCGCCCATCACCATCGACTTCGGCACGGGCAATGTCGACGCGTCGATCACGGCGGCGGGCAACGGCATTGAGGCGCAGACCTCGGGCACCGGCAAGATCACGATCAACGCCGACGGCACGATCAGCAACGCCGCCGGCGATCTGGGTGCCAATGGCGGCACGCTCCAGAACAACGAATCCGGCATCTGGACGAAGCAGACCGGCACCGGTGACATCGAGATCAACACCGGAACGAAGTCCATCTCCGCTGGCAATAACCTCTATGACTACGGCATCTATGCCCAGGTAGCCGGTGGCGCCATCGATATCACGACCGGCACGGGCACCGTAACGGGCGGCGACGATGCGATACACGCCGAAGTGCTGGGCGGCGACGGCAATATCGACATCACCACGGGTGGCGAAGTCACCTCGCTGACGGATGTCGGCATCTACGCCCTCAACTCCGGCGGCGGCACGGGCGACATCACCGTCACCAACAACGGCACCGTGGGCAACAGCACCACGGCGACGGCTGGCAGTGGCATCGTGGCGACGAACACGAACAACGCGAGCACGGGCAACGTCACCGTCAACGTGAACAACTCCATCTATGCTGATGGTGTCTACGGTGCGGCGGCGAGCACGGACGGTTCGGGCGACGCGAAGGTCATCGTCGCGGACGATGTGACCATCGATCCCACCGGCTATGGCGCCTATGCCTATAGTGCCGGCGGCAATGCCTCGGTTACGACCAATGACGGCGACACAGTGACGGTGGCCGGCGCCGGCGCTGTCGGCCTCTATGCGCAGAGCGACAAGGCCTCCGGCACTGATACCGCCGTCGTCACAACGGGCGACAACGGCCTTGTTACGGTCACGGGTGCCAATGCCGTCGGTATTGAGGCGACCAATCAAGGCGGCGGCACTGGTTCGGTGAAGGTCGACACGGCCACCAATGGCGGCACAAACGGTACCGCTCTCGTGGTGTCCGGCGATCAGGCCATCGGCATCCTGGCGGCGACGGCAGATCCGACGCTCGGCGTCTTCAACGGCAGCGGCGACGTCACTGTGACAACTGGCGCGGGCAACATCACCGTGACCGGTGGCGCAACGACCTCGGTTCCGACGGTCGGCATTGCGGCGCTCACGGATGGTGGCAATATCTCCATCACGACTGGCACCGGCGCGATCGATGTCAGCAGCACAGGCAACAACACGGTCGGCATCTACGCGAATGCAGGCCGTCAGGGCTGGGGCACTCCGGCAGGCCAGGTCGACATCGCGACGTATGGCGCCATCACTACGAGCAATGGCAACGGCATTGAAGCCTACTCGCATGACGGCAATCTCAATATCGACACCTATGCGGCGATCGATGCGACGGGCGACCGCGGCATCTATGCCGATGCGGACGGTACGGGCGATGTGACCATCGTTACTCACGCCGGCGGAACGATCAGCGGCAACGCCAATGATGGCATCAAGGCCGAGTCGGATCTGTCGGGCACCGGCAACGTCTCTGTCACGATCAACGATGCGATCGGCACCTCGGGCAACTATGTCGGCAATAACGGCATCGAAGCCAATGTGCTGAACAGCGGCAGCGCGGGCACCGTCAAGGTTCAGGCGAACGCCTCGATCTACGCCGGCAACAATGGCATTCTCGCTTCGAATGCGGGCTCCGGCACGGTCGATGTGACGGCGGGTACCGACACAGTTATCGACGCCACGAATGGTGCCGGCATCAGCGCAACGGGCGCAGGCGGCACTGTCACTGTGACGGCCGACGGCACCAGCATCACCGGCTCGACGGATGGCATCTACGCAGAGAACACGACCGGCAACATCGTCGTCGACCTCAACAGCGGCACTGTCACGGGCACGGGCTCTGGTGGCGAAGGTATCTACGCTACGACGGGCAACACGGGCACGATCACGATCACGCAGGATGCGGGTACCACGGTCGACTCCACCAGCGATGACGGCATCGAAGCCGTCAGCACCGGCACGGGCCTGATCCACATCACCTCGAACGGCACGATCACGGCGGGCAACAATGGCGGCGACGATGGCATCACGGCCATCGGTCTCTCCGGCGGCGCGCCCATCACGATCGACTTCGGTACGGGTAACACCAACGCCTCCATCACGGCGGCCGGCAACGGCATCGAGGCGCAGACCTCGGGCGCCGGCAAGGTCACGGTCAACGCCTACGGCGCGATCAACAACACCACGGGCGATCTCGGTGCCAATGCCGGCACGCTCCAGAACAACGAAGCCGGCATCTGGACGAAGCAGACGGGTACGGGCGACATCGAAGTCAATACCGGTACCAAGGCGATCACCGCTGGTACGGGCACCTATGACTACGGCATCTATGCCCAGGCGGCCGATGGCAATATCGACATCACGACCGGCACAGGCACTGTGACGGGTGGTGATGACGGCATCCATGCGGAAGTCCTGGCTGGCAGCGGTCATGTGAACGTCACCGCCAACGGCGACGTTACCTCGACCGTGGGTAGCGCCATCGACGTTGCGTCCAACACGGGCAACATCGACATCACCAATTACGGCGCCGCGACCTCGTCCGCCGATCCGGTGGTCAACGCCACGACCAACGGTGGCGGCGTCACGATCAACAATGAGGTCGGCAGCTCGATCCAGGCGACGGGCCTCTCACCGTCGTGGAGCGCTCTTGCCATCCAGACATCGACGGGCACTGGTGCCGTTCTCGTTCAGAACGACGGAGACATCACCGGTCGCGTCGATTTCGACCTCACCAGCACGGGCGGCGCGACGTTCAACAACACCGCCAACACCTGGTACACCAGCGGCGACAACAACTTCACTGCTGGAGACGATACGCTCACCAACACGTCGACGGGCGACATCCACACCAGCGATACGACGACCTTCGCCTTCGGCGCGGGCAACGACACAGTTGCCAATGCCGGCCACTTCTTCGTCACCGGCGACACGAGCTTTACTGGCCTCGAGAACTTCAACAACTCAGGCACGCTTGATCTGAGTGCCGACAATACAGACACGACAGACACCGTCACGATCAGCGGCGCATTCAATGGCACGGGTTCGAGCAAGCTCGTCCTCGACTCCTACCTCGATGCCTCCGCCTCTGCGGACTATCTGACTGTTTTGGGTGGCACCACCGGCTCGACGGCCATTCGCGTCAACAATGTCGCGACCGGATATGGCGCCTGGCTCGGGTCGAACTTCTCGGACGGCATCCTGCTCGTCAACGGTTCGTCTTCCGCGTCGAACTTCAGCCTCGATACGACGCAGGCGCTTTACAACTCCTCGATCGATGCACTCGATGCGGGCCTCTTCAACTACAAGCTCGTCTTTAATGGTGGCGAGGAACGCCTGATCTCGCTTCCGGGGAATGAAGCGTCCGAACTGCCGACCTTCCTGACGGCGGCTCAGAGCATCTGGTACGAGACCTCGCCCTGGCTCGATCGTCAGGCTGACCTCCGGGATCAGCTGAAAGGCGGCGAAGGTACGGTCACACCCGGCGTCTGGGGCAAGGCGCTCGGTCGCTGGACCTCACGTGATCTCAGCCAGACCGTCTCGGCTGGTGGTACCTCCATCACCAACAAGGCCGACTACGATCAGGACACCTACGGCTTCGTCGCGGGCGTCGACACGGGCAGCAGCAATGTGCTGGGCCAGGGCGATACGCTTCTCGGCGGTGTGTCGGCCGGTTACGTGACCTCGGACCAGAACTTCAAGGCTTCGCCCACCACGGCGGAGTACAAGGGCGCGGTCCTCGGCATCTATGGCACGTACCTCAAGGGCGGCTTCTTCATCGACGCGATGGCGAAGGCCAACCTGCTGACCATGGACTACAAGGCGCCCTCGCTCGGTGGTGCGACGGCAAGCCCGGACGTCAAGTCCTACGGCGTGGAAGTCGACGCCGGCCAGCGCTTCCCGATTTCGGACAGTGCCTTCTTCGAGCCTCTGGCCTCGCTGACCTATGCGAAGACCCAGATCGACACCTTCTCGGTGGCTAATTCGCAGTTCGACTTCCAGGATGCGACCAGCTTCCGCGGCAGCCTCGGCCTTCGTGGCGGCGCGACGGCCTACAAGTCGTCGGAGACGAAGGTTGATCTCTCCTTGACCGGTCGCCTCTGGAACGAGTTCGAGGGCGACAACAAGATGGTCATCCGCAGCGGCGGACCGGACCTGACCATGACCGACAAGTTCGACGGTACGTTCGGCGAAGTGGTCGGCAGTGTGAACGTCTTCGGTCTTGGCGATGGCCTGTCGGGCTTCGTCAACGGCGGCGCCAAGTTCAAGAGCAACTACACCAGCGGCGAGCTGACCGCTGGCCTCCGCTACGAGTGGTAAGACGCTCTTAATCTACAATGAAGGGATGGACCGGCCCGAAAGGCCGGTCCATTCTGTTTTTGAGCGGCGCTCAGGCACCGCGCTGCAGAGAACTCGGGGAGGTCAAGATGGCGGAAAGCCGGACGGGTAAATTCCAGGACCAGAAAACTCTGATCCTGATTGTCTTTGTGCTGTTGGCGCTGACAGTTTTGGGCATTTTTGTTGCGCACCGTCTCAGCAGCGGGCCGGCCCCCGTGGCCGGGATGTCCGGGGCCGCCTCTTCGCAGACCCCCGTGCCTGCCGCCGCAACGGCGCAGGGCAATGAGCCGCGTTGGGAGAAGACCGCGAGCTTCGGCGTGTGGGAGGTTCGTTGCCGCAAGGATGCGCAGGGCCCGGCCAAAGGTTGCTTCGGCATTCTTGAGATCAAGGACGCCAAGAGGAATCAGATCCTCCTGACCTGGGTCATCGGCAGAAACGGCAAGGGCGAGCTCGGCACGACCATTCAGACGCCTGGCGGCGTATTGTTGCCGCGCGGCGTCGATGTGACGCTCGGTGAGGGCAAGCCGCAAAACTTCGTCTTTGAAAGCTGCTCGCAACGTGGTTGCTTTGCCTCGGCACCGCTCACCGATGCGTTTGTCGAACAATCGAAGACGGCGGAAAAGGCGAAGCTCACCATTGTCGGCCTCAATGGCAAGGCGACCACCTTCGCCATTCCGCTCGCCGGCTTCGACAAGGCGGTTGCGGCGGTGAAGGGCCAGTGATCCCGTCGTAATTCATGTGATCGGACCCGGAATCAGGGCTTGATCCGGACCAGCCGGGCGACTTAGGGTGCGGGCCATGTTTACATGGCTCCGCTCCAAGAAGCTCCCATCTGTCGGACTGTCTCTGTTCATGCTGGCAGTGATGACGGCGGGTGTTTCCTATTCGCCGACGCTTTACCGCTGGTTCTGCGCCGCTACGGGATATGGCGGCTCGGTGACCGAAAAGCGCTCGACCGATACGGAGACCTACACCCAGTCCAACGCCATCGGGCCCGAGATTACGGTGCGTTTTGATACCAATGTGGCGCCCTCGCTCGACTGGGAGTTCAAGCCCGAGGAAGTCTCGGTCAAGACCCATATCGGCCTGCCGACGACGGTATACTTTCTCGCGAAGAACCTGTCGAAGGAGACGATCGTCGCTCGCGCCACATACAATGTGACGCCCGAGGCCGCGGGCTATTACTTCACCAAGACGCAGTGCTTTTGCTTCACCGAGGAGACGCTGAAGCCAGGTGAGTCAGCCCGCATGCCGGTTGTCTTCTATGTCGATCCGGAAATGCTGACGGATACGACGGCTAAGTCGATCCGTACCATTACGCTCTCCTATACCTTCTTCCGGCTCGATGCGACCAAGGACGCGGTGGCAGCCGCCCGTCCGCTCGCTGACGCATCGAAGGCGGAGGCGGAAGCGCTGGCGCGGACCAAGGAAGCCGAATTCCAGCCTCCGGAAATCCGGCGCTAGCGGCGGGCGCGGCGGGCCTGTAGCCTCGACGGTGCCCCTCAACGCGCAAGCTGGTTTCGATGTTCCCCATTTCGGACGACAATCCGGAGCCCGGCCGACCTCTCGTCACCTGGGCGATCATCGCGGTCTGCATTGCCGTTTTTCTCTGGGAAATGTCGCTGCCGGCCGATGAGGCCGACCGGGCGCTCCTCCAGTTCGGCGCGATCCCCGCCGCGCTTTTTGGTTCGATGGCAGTCGGCGCCGTTCCTGTCTGGGCAACGATATTCACCTCGATGTTCATGCATGCGAGCCTGGGCCATGTCGGTGGGAACATGCTCTATCTGTGGATATTCGGCGACAATGTCGAACTTGCCATGGGCCGCGTTCGCTTCCTCGTCTTCTATCTCGTCTGTGGTGCGGCGGCCGCGCTCGCGCAGGCCTTGCAGGCGCCGGAGTCGATCATTCCGCTGGTTGGCGCGAGCGGCGCGATCTCGGGGGTGCTCGGCAGTTACCTGCTCATCCACCCCTTTGGCCGCGTTCGTGTGCTGATCATGCCTCTTCCATTTTTTGTGCGCGTCGTGACAGTGCCGTCGCTCGTCGTGCTGGGCTTCTGGTTCATAATCCAGTTTCTGAGTGGCCTTTCGAGTGACGGCGCCAAAGGCGGCGTCGCCTTCTGGGCTCATGTCGGAGGCTTCATCGCGGGGATGGTGCTGGCGCCCATTTTCAAGAGACGCGATGTCCCGCTTCTCCAGCGAGGAACGCCCCGCATCTTCGACGCGCGGCGCGGGGATGAACGCCGCGACGGTGGCGAGGGGCCTCGTCGTGGTCCCTGGAGCTAAGGTATTTCGTTCACGATAGCTGAATCAAAAACGCCGCGCTGATGAGGCGCGGCGTTTTATGTCGATTGCGATCAGCTTGCGCGGGCCAGTGCCGGGCGCCTCAGCGCGCGGGCGGCATCTTCCGCTTTCGAAGGTGAGGAAAAGCTTGCGCCCTCAAGCTGCGCGTAATGAGGGTTTGAGGCGTAGAAGGAATAATCCCGTCCGGTCCTGACGATAATGCCTGCGGCCTCATCGTTGATCTCGATTACATAAGCGTCGGTCATGTCAACTCCTCTCGCCGTGGCGCGTATAACGCGCATCACCGGCTCGCGCCTTGTCGGCGCGGCGAAAATTTTGTGAAGATTTTTCTGCTCAGCCGGGCAGACGCCGCGGCAAACTTGCGCTCAGGCGCGACAACACATTCGGTCGTGCTGACACATGAGCGTCATGAGGCGGGCCTGCATTCGCATGCGTGAGGCTTCGAGAATTGCGCTGAAGCGCGGCAGGTCTGCAATGCGTTTCGTCATGGCAAGCTCCACCCGGTGTCCGGGGCCCAATTGGAGAAACAATACTATATTAATTAAGTAGAGAAAAGAAATTTTGGCGCGAAGGGGATTCGAAAAGCCTTCATCAATCTGGGGCAATCTTCGAACATGTGGCGGTCGCGGTTCATTAAGATCGTTGAAACGGCGAAGTGTGGAGTGAGACGTGAAAGTACCGGCAAAGTGGCGACGCAGCGCGGCGGGCGTGACCGCGCTCGCGATGGCGGCCTATCTGGCCGTCGCCCTCTCGGTGCAGGGCGGCCAGATCCTCGACTCGATTGCCCATATCGGCCCCGGGGCGGTTCTGGCAGTCCTCGGCCTTTCGCTTTTCAACTATGGGCTCCGCTTCTGCCGCTGGCAGCTTTATCTCGGCTGGCGGGGCTTCAAGGTTCCGGTCCTGCGAAGCCTGGCCATTTATCTTTCCGGCTTCGCGCTGACGGTGAGCCCCGGCAAGGCAGGCGAGGCCGTACGCTGCCTCTATCTCGCCGATGAGGGCGTGCCCTACAAGGCGAGCGTCGCACTCCTGTTCGTCGAGCGGCTTCTGGACTTTTTCGCCGTGGTTATTCTTGCAGCGCTCGTTCTCACCGTCAGGGCCGATCTCGTCTGGGCGATTGTGGGCCCGCTCTCGCTCCTTGTCGTCGCGCTCTTCCTCGTCACCCGCGAGGGGAGCCCCGCCTTGCTGGTTCGGGCCGGACAAAGGCTCGGCGGGCGCGTCGGCCATACGATTGAATGGGTGGCGGATACGCTGGAACACTCGCGCCAGCTTCTCGTCTGGAAGCGGCTCGCAGCCAGCCTCGCGCTCACCGTCATTGCGTGGGGTGCGGAGGGTTATGGCGTCTGGCTTCTCACTTCCGCACTCGGGCACGATCTCGGCATCGGCCTTTCCGTGGGAATCTACGGCCTTGCCATTCTGGCCGGCGCGATGGCTGTCTTCGTGCCCGCCGGGCTTGGCGGCACCGAGGCGGTGATGACGGGTGCCCTTGCGGCGGCGGGGCTCCCCATCGCCTCGTCGATTGCGATCACGCTGGTGTGTCGCCTCGCGACGCTCTGGTTCGCAGTGTTGCTTGGTGTCGGCGCGCTCGCGCTGGTCGAACTCAAGGTTGCGCCCGCGCCAAAGCAAGCTACGCTTGAAGGGTGAGGCCACCCATGAATGAAACCATCGTAACGTCCGGCTCTGTGCTCTGCGTCGATCTCGACGGCACGTTCTCGCGGACGGACACGCTGACCGAGGCCGTTCTGCTGCTTCTGAAGCAGCGGCCCTGGGCTTTGTTTCTGCTGCCCCTCTGGCTTCTCCGGGGCAAGGCGCATTGCAAGGCAGAGATTGCGCGGCGCATTTCCTTCGATCCGGCAGCGCTCGCCTATAATGAGGACCTCGTCGGCTGGCTTCGCGACGAATATGCTTCCGGCCGCAAGATCGTGCTCGCCTCCGGCGCCGACCGGCGCATTGTCGAGGCAATCGCAGCTCATCACGGATTTTTTGCCGATGTCATCGCGAGCGATGGCGTCGTCAACATGACGGGCAAGGCAAAGGCAGCAATCCTCAAGGATCGGTTCGGCAATTACGCCTATGTCGGCAATGCTCCGGTCGACATTCCCGTCTGGGCGGGAGCGGAGGCCTCGATGCTCGCGGCGCATTCGGACGCGGTCGAGCGGGCGCTTTCGAAACATGTGAACTTCGATCGCGTGTTCCGCCGCGAAGGCGAGAGCCGCTCGCGCATCCGGCTCTGGCTGAAGGCGCTGCGCATTCATCAGTGGGTGAAGAACTCGCTTCTCTTCGCGCCGCTCATTCTGTCGCATCAGATTTTCAATGAGGCCAAGCTGGTGGCTGTCGGCCTTGGCTTTCTCGCCTTCAGTCTTTGCGCATCGAGCGTCTATCTGCTCAATGACCTTCTCGACCTCGGCGCGGACCGCAGGCATCCGACCAAACGACTCCGGCCCTTCGCTGATGCGGCTCTGCCGCTCGAACAGGGCATCGTCGCGATCCCGCTGCTTCTCGCAGCGAGTTTCTCGCTCGCGGTCTATGTCGATCTGCCCTTTGCCGCCGTGCTTGGCGTCTATTATCTCGTCACTGTCGCCTATTCGTTCGATCTGAAGCGCCGGGCGCTCCTCGATGTATTCACGCTCGCCGCGCTCTATTCGCTTCGTATCATCGCGGGCGCCGTCGTCGCCCATGTTGCGCTGTCACCCTGGCTGGTGGGCGTGTCGATCTTCCTCTTCCTCAGCCTTGGCGTGGTGAAGCGTGTCGCGGAAATAGAATCCGGGCGGAGGCGTGGCGTGACGCTTCTGCAAGGGCGCGGCTACAGATCCGAAGACCTTTTCATATTGCAAATGCTGGGCGTTGCGGCGGGCTATGCAAGTATTGTCGTGCTCGCGCTCTATGTGAGCGCGCCGGAGAGCCGCGCTCTCTACCCGCATCACCAGCTCCTCTGGCTCTTCGCGCCGTTGATGCTCTACTGGATCAGCCGGATATGGCTCCTCACGCATCGAGGTGAGATGCATGACGATCCGATCGTCTTCGCGCTGAAGGACCGGACGAGCCGGGTCATCGGCGCCGTCGCCGTCGCCATCATCGTCGCGGCGTCGCTCTGATGGTCGATCCTGTTGTCAAACCCATGAGTTGGGGACGCTATCCGCGCCTCGCTCAACATGTGGTGGGCATGTCGGATCGTCATGCGGCGCTGCCGCTCCCGACCGAGGGAAGCGTCCTTCCCTATGGGCTCGGGCGCTCATATGGTGACAGTTGCCTCAATGGCGGTGGCACGCTGATTGCGACCCGCGGGCTCGACCGTTTCATTTCCTTTGACAAGGAAAGCGGCGAGATCGCCTGCGAGGCGGGTGTTTCGCTCGCCGAGATCATCGAGGTGGCGCTGCCGCATGGCTGGTTTCTGCCGGTCACGCCCGGTACGAAATTCGTGACCCTGGGCGGCGCCATCGCCAATGACGTGCATGGCAAGAACCACCACCGCGAGGGCACTTTCGGTTGCCACGTAAAGAGTTTCGAGCTTTTACGTTCGGACGGAACGAGGCTTGCCTGCTCGCCAGAAACGAACGCGGATCACTTCGCCGCAACCATCGGCGGGCTCGGCCTCACCGGCCTTGTCACCATGGCGACGTTGCAATTGAAGCGCGTCGCCTCCGCCTTTCTCGGCGGACAGTCGATCAAGTTCGGCGGCCTCGATGAATTCTTCGAGTTGAGCGCAGAGTCGGCGGCGAGCCATGAATATGTGGTGTCGTGGATCGATTGTCTGGGCAGCGGCGAAACCCTGGGGCGTGGGCATTTTCTGCGCGCAAATATTCTTTCGGCGGAAGAGGCTGCGGGCCGCAAACAGCGGAAAGCCCTGCCGCTGACCGTTCCGGTTATGCCGCCAGTCTCGCTCGTCAATCATTTGACGCTCAAGGCCTTCAACGCTGCCTATTACAACCGGCAGTCGCCGCGCGTGGCGGAAAAAATCTGGGATGTCGATAGTTTTCACTATCCGCTCGACGCCATCGCGAACTGGAACCGCATCTATGGGCCGCGCGGATTCCTGCAATATCAGGTCGTTGTACCGACTGCCGATCAGCGCGATGTGTCTGAAGCGTTGCTGGAGGAAATCGCGCGCAGCGGAAAGGGCTCTTTCCTTGTCGTGCTCAAGGTCTTTGGAGACCGGCCATCGCCGGGCCTGCTCTCCTTTCCCATGCCGGGAACGACGCTCGCGCTCGATTTTCCGATACTGGGCGACGAAACCTTCAAGCTGCTCGACAGGCTCGATGCCATCGTCATGGAAGCGAAGGGCCGCATCTATCCGGCAAAGGACGCGCGCATGTCGCCTGCCTCTTTCGCGCGGGGCTATCCCAATCTCGAAACTTTCCGCAAATTCGTTGATCCGCGCATGAATTCCAGTTTCGCGCGGCGTGTCATGGAGAGAGCCTGATGAGCCGCGTAATGATTTTCGGCGCAACATCTGCCATCGCGCAGGAGGCCGCGCGGAGCTTCGCAAAAGACGGCGCGAGCTTTTTTCTGGTCGCCCGCAACCAGACGGCGCTGGCCGATATCGCCGCCGATCTCAAGGTACGCGGAGCACAAAGCGTGGCGACGCATATCGCGGATCTTAGCGATCTCGATTCGCTTTCCGGTCTTTGCGACAAGGGGCGCGCCGCGCTTGGCGGCATCGATGTGGCGCTCATCGCGCATGGCATTCTTCCCGACCAGAAGGCCTGCGAAACTTCCGTCGACGCGACGCTCGGCGCGCTGCGGGTCAATGCCCTGAGTCCGGCAGCGCTGATGATCCGCCTTGGAGAAATCCTTGTGGCACAGGGCTCTGGCTCGCTTGTCGTCATTTCCTCGGTCGCCGGCGATCGCGGGCGACCGAGCAATTATGTCTATGGCGCCTCGAAGGCGCTTCTCTCCGTGATGGGCGAGGGCATGGCATTCGCCCTCGGTCGCGCGGGCGTCAATGTGCTCGTCGTGAAGCCGGGCTTTGTCGATACGCCGATGACGGCGGAGTTCCCGAAAGGGGCGCTCTGGGCCTCTGCGAAGTCGGTCGGTGAGGAGATCGCCGCCGCCGTGCGCAAGGGCAAGCGCGGCATCATTTACGCACCCTTCTGGTGGCGCTTCATCATGCTCATTATCCGCTTCGCGCCGGGCTTCATCGTCAGCAAGATCTGACGTGGGGTCAGGCGACGCCTGCGCGCAGGAAGTCGTGGATGTGAACCACGCCAACGGGCTTTCCGTCGTCGACCACGAAGAGGCTCGTGATCTTCTGCTCGTTAAGAAAGTTGAGCGCTTCGGACACGAACATGGTGGGCGGAACGGTTTTCGGCGTCCGATTCATGATGTCGCCGACGCGCTTTTCCAGAAGGTCCGCGCCCATGTGGCGGCGCAAGTCGCCATCGGTGATGAGGCCGATGAGCTTACCCTCGTCGTCAATGATGCCGAGGCAGCCGAGGCTCTTGCGCGACATCTCGATCAGCGCCTCTGTCATCGGCGTATCCGCCTTCGCCAGCGGCAGGTCTGGGGCCTTGTGCATGATGTCGCCGACATGGCGCATCTGCGCGCCCAGCTTCCCGCCCGGATGGAAAATGCGGAAGTCGCTTGCCGTGAAGCCGCGACGGTCAATCAATGCGACGGCCAGCGCGTCGCCAAGCGCGAGCTGCATGGTTGTCGAGGTCGTCGGCGCATTGGTGTTGGAGCAGGCTTCCTCGGCTTTGGGCAGGACAAGGGCGATGTCCGCCGCGCGAGCGAGCGCGCTCTTCGCCACGGCCGTGATCGCGATCAGGGGAATGGCGAAACGCTTTGCGTAGGAAAGGATGCTATGAAGCTCCGCGGACTCGCCCGACCAGGAGAGCGCGAGGATCGCGTCGTCCCGTGTGATCATGCCGAGATCTCCGTGGCTTGCCTCGGCAGGATGGACGAACTGGGCCGGCGCACCGGTGGAGGCGAGGGTGGCGGCGATCTTGCGGCCGATATGTCCGCTTTTGCCCATACCCGTTACCACGATCCGGCCCTCGACCGCATAAAGAAGATCGACGGCTTCGGAAAAGCCGCTATCGAGCGACGCCGCCAGCGCCTTGAGCCCGGCTATTTCGAGCTCGAGCGTGCGCCGGGCCGAGGCGAGGTGGCTGGAGATTGCAGGCTCTCTGGATTTATTTGCGGATGACAAGGGAAGGCCTTAGGAGTTGACTGCCGTACATGGCGATGGAACCACTGCGGGTATAATTGGTAATAGCTTAACAGATTTTTCGTTTGTGGCGTCGCCTTATGAGGCCTCCGTTCCGCCTTGACCCGGTGCTTTGGTCATCGCGGCTGGCGGGTATAGAGTTAAAAACAATGGTCTTTTCGGGACTGATGGGCTGCAGTCGCGGAGCCAGTCCGGGTTCCTTTATGTATGAAGCGAAAGTCCAGGTCGTAACGTGTTTGGTGGGATCGTAAAACGGGTTCGCGAAGCGGTGGGAGTTGCAGAGCGCAAGCCAGCGGCAATTCCAGACGGTGTGAGAGTCTACGCCGTCGGCGATATCCATGGCCGCGACGATCTGCTCGCCAATATGCTTCAGCGGGTTGAGGCGGATGCTCATGCACGTCCGCCCGCCCGCAATATCGTCATCTTCCTGGGTGACTATGTCGACAGGGGACTGCAGTCGAAGCAGGTGCTCGACCGACTGACCTCTCATCCGCTTGCGGGTTTCGAATTCGTGTACCTGAAGGGCAACCATGAAGCCGCGATGCTCGAGTTTATGCGCGATGCGAATTTCGGGCGCACGTGGAAATATTACGGCGGGCTCGAAACGCTGCATTCCTATGGCATCACCGAACTGACGCTGAGCGACAATCCCGATGATTTTGAGCGCGCGCGGGAGCATCTGCTCAAGGTTCTGCCGGTCGCTCATCGACGCTTTCTGGAAACGCTCCGGCTGTCGGTCGAGATCGGCGACTACTTCTTCGTTCACGCGGGCGTGGCGCCGGGGATCAGTCTTGCGCGGCAGGTCGAGGATGACTTGCTCTGGATTCGTGACAAGTTTCTTCAATCGGATATGTGGTTCGGGAAAGTGGTCGTCCATGGCCACACTCCGAAGGAGAGGCCGGTCTTCCGCCCGAATAGAATTGGCATCGATACGGGGGCCTACATGACCAATGTGCTCTCGTGTCTCGCTCTCGAGGGGCAGGAGATGCGCATAATTCAGACGGCGGATGTTGTGATGGCGGCATTTTCGGGCACGGCTGCCGAGTAGCATGAGACATCGCCGGGCATGCGATGCTTTCAATGCGGTTGGGATGTTCCGAGATTGTCCTTTGGTAAAGTGGCGGAAAATGAAGTCAAAGGTGGGGATAATGAGTTTCACAAGCGCACATCTGGTTCGGCGGGCCGTTCTGAACGTCGTGATGGCGGCGGGGTTGATGGCGCTGGCAGCCTGCGCCACCTCCGGTGCGGGCCAGAGCCAGGCACCCGCAGCGGCGCCAGCCGCTTCGGCCGCCGCACCGTCGGAAGTGGCTTATGTTCTTGGCGCGGGCGACAAGCTGCGTGTCATCGTTTACGGCGAGCAGGATCTTTCGGGTGAATTCGATGTGACGGGCACCGGGAAAGTGTCGCTGCCTCTGGTTGGCCAGGTGCAGGCAGCCGGGCTCACGCTTGACCAATTCGAAAAGGAGACGCGCGATAAATTATCGCAAGGCTACCTGACGAACCCGAAGGTGAGTGCGGAAGTGCTGAATTACCGGCCCTTCTACATCCTGGGTGAGGTCGATAAGCCCGGGCAGTATCCCTATACGAGCGATATGACTGTGTTGAACGCGATTGCCGTCGCTGGTGGTTACACTTACCGCGCGAACAACGATACGGTTTACATCACGCGCGGCAATGGCGCCGAAGCGCAATACCCGGCCTCACAGCAGGTCAAGGTGCTGCCTGGTGATGTGGTCCGGGTGCCGGAACGCTTCTTCTGATTGCGGAATTTGGCCAGTGGCAATTCCTGGTGTGAGTCAAAAGGAAGCCACGAGAACGACATGTTGATTATCGGGTCCTGCGTGTCCGTGCACCGGTGCTGCGGACTTCTGATGCTTCAATGGCACAGCTGAATAAAATTGCGCCGTGAGAAAAAAGCCCGACCCCGCAAATTGATCGATTTGAGAGCCTGCGCGCTTTTGTGGAGAGGGCGGTTGTGGTATAAAAAAATAAGTATTTTTGTTGGGACCGGTAGCGTGATGCGGGCCTTTATCCGTGTGAGGGGACATGAAACATCGGTGGCTGAAGGCTGTAGTTCTGATGATGTCCGTGATTGGCGGCAGTCAGACGGTTATGGTGGCTGCGCACGCAGCGGTGGCCGACGATGTCGGGCAGATCGTTGCGGCTCACGCGGCCGATGCGGATGGGGGGGCTGCCCTGCGGGCAGCCTTCGCTTCTCTCATTTCGAATGCCGCAAATCCGGCTACGGCCGCAGCGGAGGTGATCGCCTCGCTCGGCGGCGCGTCGCCTGCCGCTCTCGCGGCGGTTGCGGGTGCTATTGACGGGATGGATTCCATCACGCCCGATGCGCTTGCGGCTGCGATCGGCAAGGTCGTCGCTGACGGCGGCAAGGGCGCCGACGCGATTTCGGCGACCGTCCTCGCGGTTGCGCAGTATTTCGGCGAGGACAACCGCAAGGCTGCCGGTAGAGGGCTGGCGATCGCGGTTGCCAGTCTGAAGGACCTGCCGGGAATGGCCGACGTTGCCGGCAAGATCATTGCGCAAGTCGATGCCTCAGGCCTCGATGAGGTCAAGACCGCCTATGCCGAAGAGGCTTCGGAAATCCAGACCGCTGGGCTCAACAATCAGACCGGCGATACGCTGCTCGCGAAGACCACTCCGCTGACGACGCAGAGCCCGAATTAATCGAATACGTAGCGATGTGCCATGTGCGGAGGGCCGCGATGTGGGGGGCGACCCGGACAGCGCGCTCAGACAGTTTGGAGAGGCTTATGAAGAATATCCCATTTTATCTGATCGTTCCGGTCGTCGCGCTGGTCGGGTCCAGCGTTGTGGCATCCGCTGAGGATATTACGCCTTCTTCTCAAGACCCGATCACCGATGTGCGCGGCCAGAGCGTTCGCGAGCGCGCACGGCCGGGATATGACGCCGTGGGCATCCGTGCCGGTAGCTTCCTCATTCTGCCCAAGGTCGATCTTGGCGAAAGCTACAACGACAACATCTATGCGACCGATACCAACACGAAGAGCGACTTCGTCACGTCTGTCGCGCCTTCGATCAAGGTCCAGTCACTCTGGTCGCGTCACGCTCTGAACCTCAAGGCGGGCCTTGATCAGTATTGGTACAACAGCCATAGCTCGGAAGATCGCCTCAACTGGAACGTGGGGGCGGATGGCCGGCTTGACGTGCTGCGCGACACCTATCTTACCGGCGCTCTCGGCTATCAGCTTGCCCATGAAGACCGCGGCTCGACGAATTCGTCGACATCGGCGGCGGAACCGGTTGAATATAATCTCTTCGAAAGTTCGCTCGGCCTTTTCCAGCGCTTCAATCGTGTCACGGCGAAGCTGAGTGGCGCCTTCAATCAATATGATTACAAGAATGTCGCCCAGATTGGCGGCGGCACGATCAACGAAGACGTTCGTGACCGCAACGAATATATCGGCAAGCTGCGGCTTGGCTATGACCTCTCCCCCGACACCAATGTCTATGCGGAGGGAACGCTCAACAAGCGCTCTTACGACACGTCGGTGCCGGTCGATCGTAACTCGGACGGCTATGAGGCTGTCATCGGCTCCGAGTTCAAGCTCTCAGCGCTTGCGCAGGGCGAGGTCTATGTGGGTTATCAGCGCCAGCAGTATGACGCGTCCTATTACTCCGCTACCAGCGGCCTCGCTTATGGCGCGAAGGTGAACTGGTTCGTAACGCCGCTGACAACTGTGCGCATCACCGCGGCGTCGACGATCCAGGAATCGATCGATCCCGGCGCATCGGGCTATACGAGCCAGAAGGTCGGCCTCGGCCTCGACCACGAACTGCTGCGGAACCTGATCCTCAGTGGAGACGTCGCATATGAAAATGATGATTTCGGCAACATTTCGCGTAAGGATGATGTGACGTCGGGCTCTGTCGGCGCGACTTATCTTCTGAATAATTTTTTCGCCGTCGGCATCAATTATGGCATCGTGGATCGTAGCTCGAACGTCTCGGGGGCAGACTATACGCAGAACCAGATCGGGTTCACCCTGCGCGGCCAGCTCTGATTCGCTCGAACAACTTGAGGCCTTTGTGGGCGTCGTGACAGGGGGCCCTATCGGTCCTCATCGGCGCAACTGTGGCGGTGCTGTGATGTCTGTCGATGTGGTGAGTTCATGAATGCGCCGCTTCAGCGGTCGGGTGCGCCGGCCGCTACGCCCGGGGGTTTTGGCGACCCTGAGGATCAGACACATCTGGAGCTTGACCTGGTCAAGCTGTTCCGCACGCTCAGGCGGCGCCTGAATGTCATACTGAGTGTTGTGGTCGCCGTTTCGGCGCTGGCGACGGTGGCGGTGTTCCAGCTGACGCCGCGCTATACCGCGGGCACCCAGGTCATGATCGACACCCAGCGCAAGGATGTGGTCAACCTCAACGATGTCATGTCGGGGCTCGGCTCCGACTCCGCGGCCATCGACACCGAGGTGGAAATAATCCGGTCGAGGGCGACTGCGCGGCGGGTTGTTGAAAAACTCTCCCTTATCGACGACCCGGAATTCAATCCGCGGCTCCGCCCGGCCTCCTGGCTCGACACCATAAATCCACTGCACTGGATCGGCAGGCTCTTTGCGTCGTCGAACAAGGCTGTGCAGCCGTCCGCAGACGAAAAAGAAGCCATGATTGATGCGGCCGTCGACGTCGTTGTTGGACAAGAGGATGTCAGCAGGCGCGCCCTCACTTATGTGATCGATATCTCCTTTACTTCGCCGAGCCCGGAAAAGTCCGCCAGGATTGCCGATGCGATCGCCGACGCCTATATCGTCAGCCAGCTGGAGGCGAAGTTCGACGCGACGAAACAGGCGAATGACTGGCTATCCGGTCGGCTCGATGAGTTGCGTCGGCAGCTTGAAGCGTCGGAACGTGCCGTCGAGCTCTACAAGAGCCAGAACAATATCGTCACGACCCAGACAGGCACACTCAACGAGCAGCAGCTTTCCGAGCTTAATGCCCAGCTGATCCTGGCCCGCGCCGACCGCGCCGAGAAACACGCGAAATACGACCGCGCGCGCCAGATCGTGCAGTCCGGCGGCAGCATTGAATCTGTCGTGGATGTGATGCAGTCCTCCGTCATCGGCAGCCTGCGTGGACAGGAGGCCGAGCTTGCGCGCAAGCAGGGCGATCTCTCGGCGAAATACGGTCCGAGGCATCCGTCGATCCTGAATCTCGAATCCGAACGCCGCGATCTCGAAAGCCAGATTCAGAACGAGGTGCGCCGCATTGTGGCGAGCCTTTCAAACGAGGCGATGGTCGCCGATGCGCGCGTCAACGCCCTCCAAAAGAGCCTCGACGACCTCCAGCACCGCACGGGCCAGAACAATCAGGCATTCGTGCGCCTCAATGAGCTCGAGCGCGAGGCCACTGCGAACCGCACCCTTTATGAGTCCTTCCTTGGACGCTTCAAGGAGACGACGCAGCAGCAGAATCTCCAGATGTCCGATGCGCGTGTCGTCGCGCGCGCCGCAGTCCCCATGGGCCCTTCTTTCCCGAAGAAGGACCTGTTTATAGAGATTGCCTTTGCCCTCTCCGTCCTGTTGGGTGTCGGCCTCGCATTCTTGCTCGACCATCTCGACAATGGCGTGCAGACGGGGCAACAACTCGAAGGCGTGTTGAGCCTGCCGCATCTCGCCACGATTCCCCGGACGCCGCGCGAGAAGGACGTCGACGGAAAGCCGATGAAACCGCAGGACTATGTCATCCAGAAGCCGCTATCCGGCTTTTCGGAGGCGCTGCGGGGTCTGCGGACGGCGCTGGCGCTGTCGAATGTCGACAAGCCGCCACGCATCATCCTCTTCACTTCGGCACTTCCCGACGAAGGCAAGACAACGACTGCTTTGAGTTTTGCCCGCGCCGCCGCTCATGCCGGCGTCAAGACACTGCTGATCGATTGCGATCTCAGGCATCCTTCCGTGCACCGAGCGCTGGGCTGGGAGCGCGTCGAGAATGGCTTTGTCGAATGCCTCGCGGGGCGTGTGCAGTTCGAAGATGTCATCCGCAAGGATGGCCAGACCGGCCTCGACGTTCTGCCGGTGGCCTCCGGCGCCGCCAACCCGCCCGACCTCCTGAGCTCGGCGCAGATGCGCCGCCTCCTCGATCACGTCGTGGGCATCTACGATCTCGTCATTCTGGACAGTGCGCCGGTTCTCCCCGTTGCCGATACGCGCGTTCTCGCGCTGCAGGCCGACAAGACGGTCTTCATCGTAAAGTGGGATGCCACGCCCCGCGATGCCGCCGCTTCGGCAATCAAGGAGCTGCGCAGCTATAATGTCGATCTTGCCGGCGCTGTGCTTGTCCAGGTCGATACCGCCAGGCTCGCCAAATATGGCTATGGCGCGAGCGAAGGCTATTACTACGGCAAGTACCGCCACTATTACGCTGACTGAGGCGGGGCCGTGGCGTTGCCGCAGGAAAGAGCCCCCCGTTTCTCGCGCTTTCTGGCGCCGGGCGGCGCGTTGGCGATCGGCATCGTTCTGGTCGGCCTCGCCGTTCCGCGCGTCGTTGCCTATTTCGATGTTGTCTCATGGCGCGACTTTTCGCAGGCCGGACCGCGGCCGGGTGCGCCCGTCGAGCAAACGGATGCGGTGCTCGCCGCTTATCGCAATGCCGCAGCCTGGCTGCCGGGCGATGCCGACCTTCAGCAAATGCGCGGACGGCTCGCCCTGCTCGCGCTTCGCGCCGAACGGGCGGAAAACGCCGCGCTGAAGGATGAAGCGGCGAGCGCCTTGCGGGCCGCCGTCGCGGCGGCTCCCAACCGCACCTGCGCCTGGGCCATGTATTCCTATGCGGGAAGCCGCTACGCCTTGCCTTCGATCGCGATCGAACCTTCGGTCCGGCTCGCCTATATACTGAGCCCGCCGACGCCCGGCTGCGCGAGCCTTCGGGTTTCGGCCATTCTCGCGTTGCCGCAGGGCGTCCCCGACGATTTGAAACCTTATGTGGAAGCGGATCTGCGCAGTATCTGGAATTCGCGTGCGCGGCGTGACCTCGCCTTCATCTACCGCGATGCCCCGGTCGAGACCCGGACTTTCATCGCAGAGGGGGTATTCGGCGGCGCGGCGGCCAAAGCGCGGATGGACAAGTTCCTCAAGGTGACGCTCGACGAAGAGGCGCGTCGGGCAAAGCCGGGCGCACGGTAGAGACGCGCGCGGAACCGGACTTCAGGCCCGAAGAGGCAGGCCCGACCGGCGCATCTTCCTCGCGTCGCGGGCTTCGAAAAGCCCTCTGACAATGACGACGACGACCAGCGCTCTGAGTGCGATATCGGCAAGTCTGGACATGGGATTCTCCTTGGGGCTTGGCAGGCTCCTCTGAACCGCCACAAGCTCGCGCAGGATCGCCGATGCCGTTTGAACCCCACCTGAATGGATTGCGGCGGTATTCAGGCATCTCCGTTCATCGTGGGTTCAGCCGCCAGGCCCTATCTCTTGAGCATGTGAGGACGGACCTCGCGGTCCGAAGGTTCGAACCGACCCGTCCAAAGGAGATCGCCATGACCAAGATCAGTTCTTCGTTCCGTGCCAAGGCCGCTGCGCTGGCGCTGGCCGGCTTCGCGACGGTGGCGCTTCCCATGACGCCGGCCCTTGCCGACGGGTGGCATGGCGGCGACCGGCATGGCTGGGAGCGTCATGGCGATTGGGGCGGCGGATACCATGATCGCGGTTGGGATCGCGGCTGGGATCGCGGGCATGACGATAATGACGGCGCGGCGATTGCGGTTGCTGCCGGTGTCGGCCTCCTGCTCGGCGCGGCCATCATGTCGCAACCGGCTTATGACGCCCCGCCGCCGGTCGCTTATGCGCCTGCGCCGAGCGGATATTACGGGCAGCCGCCCCTTCAGGCGGTTCCCGCCTCCGAGGTCTATCGCAGCACCTCCGGCCAGTATTGCCGCGAATACCAGTCGAGGGTTCGCGTCGGCGGCGAGTGGCGGCAGGCCTATGGCACTGCGTGCCTCGGCGAAGACGGTGACTGGCGCGTCGTTCAGTAAGCGGACGGTCAGAACGGAATTGGGAAAGTGCCGCTCCGGCAGATGGGGCGGCGCTTTTTTCGTGCCGAACTTATCCCCGCCCTTCGCGGCCCTTGCAGACTGTCGGCGATCAACGAGCGCATGGGCGCGGCAGAGCAAGGATGAGATCATGGCGACCATATTGAACGCGGCGACGGCAAACGGCGGGTCGACGGCGGTGGACTGGACCGGCGGCACGGGCACTTTCTGGGCCTGGGGGACTTTCGGCGGGGCGACGGTGGCGCTTGAGGCAAGCCCCGACGGGACGAACTGGTTCTCCGTGGGCCAGTCGGTGAGCTTCACGCAGAATGGCGTCGGGGGCTTCGTGCTCGGTCCTTGCAAGCTCAGGGCGGCAATCTCCGGCGCAACCGGAACGACCTCCGTCTCGGCCATTCTGTGAGGCAATCCTGTCGTCGCTTCGTTCCCGCCGATATGATGTGGGTATTGGAAAAGGAGCGGGGCGGCGCTGGAGTAGGAATGAGCGAAAACAATCTGAAAGCGCAGGCAAGTGCGGCATGGCGTTTCGTCGCGTCGCGGCGCGCCGAGCAACGCTTCGCCATTCGCGTGATGGTGGCGAGCTTTCTCTCCTTCATGCTCGCGCGAACGCTGGGACTGCCGCAGGGCTACTGGGTGATGCTGACGGCGGTCATCGTCATGCAGAGCAATATCGGCAGCTCGCTCAAAGCGGCGACCGACCGGCTCACCGGAACGGTGGTCGGTGCGCTCGGCGGATTTCTCGCCACGCTCGTGGCGGCGAACGGCCTCGTGGCGGAGGGGCTCGTCATCGCGCTGGTACTGGGGCCACTCGCATTTCTTTCGGCGTCCAATCCGAGGTTCAAGATTGCGCCCATCACGGCGATCATCGTCGTGTTGAGCCGGACGGGCCATGAGCCCGCCTTCTGGCTTGCCGTTGAGCGCGTCGGTGAAATCGTGCTTGGCGGCTTCATCGGCGTGGCCGTGGCGCTTTTCGTGCTTCCGGCCCGGGCCCATTCCGATCTCGCCGAGCGGGTGGGGGCGGTGCTCGCGCTGCTCGCCGAGGTCTGGAAGCTCGAGATCGCGAGCCTCGACCCCGGCGCGGACGCGGTCCTGCTCAAGACGAAGCTTCAGGGCGTCAACGACCGGCTTCGCGCCACGGTCGCGGGCGCCGAAACGGCGGGCGAAGACATGAAGCGCGAGAGGTCCGCGCGGATTGCCGAATATGGCGACACGGACGCCTTGCTGCGCTCGCTGCGACGCTTTCGGCACGACTTCATTCTGGTCGGGCGAGCGACGGCGGCGGCCTGGCCGGAGACTGTGACCGCGTGGCTTCAGGCGCCGCTTGCAGCGGTAACCTCGACGCTCGAAACTCAGTTGAACGCAGCCGCCGCGGCGGCGCGCAACCGAACGGCGCCGCCTTCGGCCGATGCCTTCATTGCGGCGATCGATGCTTTCGGCAACGAGCTTGAGCGCCTCCGCGCCGATCCGCTGATGACGGAGCTTCCGCCCGAGACCGTGGGTGGATTGTTCACGCTGGGATTTGCCTTCGAGGAGATGCGGCGTGAATTGCCGGAACTCGGCAACCGTCTCGCGGAGTTCGCACGGCCCGCCGCGACCGGCTAGTCGTTGGCGAGGATCATGTTCCGGACGATGGGATAGATCTGCCCCGCCCAGCGCGAACCCGAAAAGACACCGTAATGGCCGACGCCCGCTTGCAGGTGGTGGCGCTTCTTGTAGGGCCTGATGCTGGTACAGAGATCCTGCGCGGCAAGCGTCTGGCCGACCGAGCAGATGTCGTCCTTCTCGCCCTCGACCGTGAGGAGCGCCGTGCGGCGGATCGCGGCGGGGTCGACCCGCTCCCCATGCCATGTGAGAAGGCCTTGCGGCAGCAGATGCTTCTGGAAGACGAGGTTCACCGTCTCCAGATAGAACTCGGCGGTGAGATCGAGCACGGCGAAATATTCGTCATAGAAGGTCTTGGTTGCCTCGGCGCGTTCGATGTTGCCGGTCGCGATATGCCCGAGAAGGTCGACATGCGTGTCGATATGGCGTTTGGGGTTCATGCTCATGAAGGCGGTGAGCTGAACGAAGCCCGGATAGACGCGGCGTCCCGCACCGGCGAAACCCGCAGGCACGCGCGAGATGAGATTCTTTTCGAACCACTCGATCGAATGCGTCGTGGCGAGTTCGTTGACGGTCGTCGGATTGATCCGCGTGTCGATGGGACCTGCCATCAGCGTCATGCTGGCGGGCTGGGCCGGATTGTCGGTCGCGGCCATGACGGCGACGGCGGCAAAGGCGTGAGCGCAGGGCTGGCAGACCGAGACGAGATGCGCGCCTGGGCCCAGCTCTTCGAGAAAACGGATCACGTGATCCACGTATTCGTCGAAGCCGAAGCGCCCGGCATCGAGGCTGACGTCGCGGGCATTGTGCCAGTCGGTGATGTAGACATCGTGATCGGGCAGGAGCACCGCGACGGTGTTGCGGAGCAGGGTCGCGAAATGGCCGGACAGGGGGGCGACGACGAGAACCCGGGGCTGCTCCGAACTCACATGTTCTTTTTTGAAGCGTAGCAGAGTTCCGAAAGGCGTCGAGAAGGCCGCCTCTTCATGGACGGGCACGTCCTCGCCATCGACGTGAACCGTGTCTATGCCGAAGGGAGGGCGGCCATGGGTAAGGCCGGCACGGGAGAAAAGCTCAAGCGCCGCCGACCAATGGTTGAGCGTCGCAGAGTCGAACTGGGTCACCAGCGGGTTGTTGAGAAAGGAAACCGCGGCGTTCGCCACGGCCCGCCAAGGTTTCATCAAGTCTGCTTGCGCCTGATAGGCGTAATACATCATGGCAGCGGCCAGCCCCCTGAACGTCACTGTCATCGGCCATAAAGTTTGGCCGACCCACTAGAAGGCTAGTGCAACTTATGCTGCACTGCGAGATAATTATTGCGAGCGCGTGACAGCGCGGCGTGGACAAAGGGGACCGCCATGGCCAAGGCTACTCTGACCATAAGCAGCAAGAACTACTCGTCCTGGTCGCTGCGGGGCTGGCTGCTCTGCAAGATGGCCGGGCTCGATTTCGAGGAGGAACAGCTTTCCGCCAGCGACCCCTCGACCCGGGCGGAGCTTCTGCTGCTCTCGCCATCATTTCTGGTGCCTTGTCTCACACATCACGGCATCAAGGTCTGGGACACGCTGGCCATTGCCGAATATCTCCATGAGATCAAACCGGAGGCGGGGCTCCTGCCGGCGGATCAGGCGGCCCGCGCCCATTGCAGGTCGATTTCGGGCGAGATGCATTCGGGCTTCGCCAATCTCCGCTCGGCGCTGCCCATGAATCTCAAGGCGCGCTATCCGGACTTCAAGATCTGGGCAGGCGCGCAGGCCGATATCGACCGCGTCGCCGAGATATGGGAGGAGGCGCTCGAGCGCTACAGGGGGCCTTTCCTCTTCGGCAAGAAGCCGACCATGGCGGATGCCATGTACGCGCCGGTCTGCACCCGCTTCATCACCTATGACGTCGAACTCGACCAGCCGGCGGCTGCCTATTGCAAGCGCATTGCGGCGCTGCCGCACATGATCGAATGGACCAAGGGCGCGAAGGCCGAGCCTGAAGAGCTGGAAGAGCTCGACGCGGAGTTCTGATCACTCCACATAGATCATCTTGCGCGTCATGCCACCGGCATGTTCAACGCTTGCCCGAGAAGGGATGGGTGCTCGAAAGGCCGCCATCGACGGCGAAGGCCTGGCCGTTCACATAGGAGGCTTCGTCGCTGGCGAGGAAGAGCGCCATGTTGGCGATCTCTTCCGGCACGCCATTGCGCTTCAGCGGATTGAGCTGGCCGATCTTGCCTTCCGTGCCGCGGGCCCGGGCATTGTCGAAGATCGGCTTCGTCATGCCGGTTTCGATGAGGCCGGGGCAGACGGCGTTGACGCGAACGCCTGTGCCATAGAGTTCATTCGCCGATGTCTGGACGAGGCTGATGACACCCGCCTTGCTGGCGCTATACGGCAGGCCGCCCGCATTGGCGCGAAGCCCGGCGACGGAGGCTGTGCAGACGATCGAGCCGAAGCCCTGCTTCGCCATGATGGGCGAGGCATGCTTGATGGCGAGGAACGGGCCGATCAGATTGATGCGGAGGATTTCGAGCCAATATTCGACCGACTGCTCGCCCAGTGGAACGAGGCCGCCGCTGATGCCTGCATTGGCATAGACGACATCGAGGCCGCCATGCTTCTCGACGCTGAGGTTGATGAAGGTCTTGACCGATTCCTCGTCGCCCACATCGGCGGCGACCGAGAGGACCGTGCCGCCATTGGCGCGGATCATCGCAGCCGTTTCGTCCACTGCGTCCTCGACGCGGTCGACGGCGACGACGCTCGCGCCTTCCAGCGCGAAGAGCACGGCGCTCGCCCGTCCGATGCCGCTGCCCGCGCCCGTCACGACGGCGCGCTTTCCTGAAAGTCGTCCCTTGCCTGCTACGGTCATCATTGTCTCCTGAAATACAAGTTTCGATGGCTGGACTTTAGGAAATTCTACCCTGTGGCGATAGGGCGGATCGCTTTTCAGGCAGTTGCGCTAGACTGGGCCAAAGCCTTGCGAGGGGGAGAAACGATGACACGACCTGCATCCGTATCGGATTGGCGCCTGCGCGCGCAGAAGCGACTGCCGCGCATGATGTTCGACTATATCGATGGCGGCGCCTATGCCGAGGCGACGCTCCGCCGCAATGTCGCGGCGATGGAAGAGATCGCGCTGCGCCAGCGCGTGCTGACTGATGTGTCGAAGCTCAAGCTCTCGACGGAGCTCTTCGGCCAGACGCTCGCCATGCCCGTCATTCTCGGGCCGGTCGGCATGGCCGGGCTCTACGCGCATCGCGGCGAGACGCAGGCCGCGCGTGCCGCGGAGGCGGCCGGACTTCCCTTCTGCCTTTCGACTGTGAGCATCTGTTCGTTGGAGGAGGTGCGCAAGTCGGTGGCGAAGCCATTCTGGTTCCAGCTCTACATGATCCGCGACCGGGGCTTCATGATGGAGCTGCTTAACCGCGCGAAGGAGGCGGGCTCGCCGGTGCTTGTCTTCACCGTCGATCTGCCTGTGACGGGCGCGCGCTACCGGGATGTGCGCTCGGGACTTTCGGGCGAACTCACGCTGGCCGACAAGCTCAGGCGCGGCTTCAACGTGCTCTCTCATCCGCGCTGGATGCGCGAGGTGTTCATTGGCGGGCGGCCGCATACATTCGGCAATATCGCCCATGCCATGCCGAACGCGAAGGGCACCAATGATTTCGCCCAGTGGATCGGAAAGAATTTCGATCCTTCAGTGACCTGGCGCGATTTCGAATGGGTGCGCGCGCGCTGGGATGGGCCCATCGTCATCAAGGGCATTCTCGACCCTGAGGATGCGCGCATGGCGGCGGAAGTCGGCGCGGATGGCATCGTCGTCTCCAATCATGGCGGCCGGCAGCTCGACGGCGTGCCCGCGTCGGTCGATGCCTTGCCGCCCATCGTCGAGGCGGTGGGGTCTCGCCTCGACATTGTGATGGATGGCGGGGTGCGCTCCGGCCTCGATGTGCTGAAGGCGCTGGCGCTCGGCGCGAAGAGCGTGGCCATCGGGCGAGCCTGGGCCTATGCGTTGGCGGGCGGTGGCGAAGTGGGCGTGAGCGCCATGCTGAAGACGCTCAAGGCCGAACTCGAAGTTGCGATGGCGCTGACCGGCTGCACCGATGTCGAGACGGCGGGGCGCTCGCTCCTCGTTGAGCATTCCTGAACGGCAGACACAAAAAAGCCCAGCACATTGGCCGGGCTTTCTTTTGCGCCGAACGGTCGTTCTTACATCGGCCAGGTGTAGGAGGCGTAGGCGACGGCTTCCTGGAAGATGTTGATGTAGCGCGTCACGTTCTGGCCGATGAGGTCCATCTTGGCCAGCGTGGCGATGCGCTCCTGGGCGCGGTGAAGTTCCGAAGCCGGGACGATCTGGCGGATGATGCCGCAGGTGTCGGCAAGGGACAGAAGGCAGACGTCGCGCGGATCGGGGAGTTCGTCGCGGAGCAGAATCTCCAGCAGGCGAATCTTCACCTCGCGGATTTCCTTGCCGTCCACCACCGGGTAGCGCCGCGCCTTGAGGAACCACAGGATGCGGCCTTCTTCCTTGGCGAGGATCTTCTTTTCACAGAGGCGCTCCAGCGCCATCTCGCGAACCTGCGTGCCATAGAAGACCAGCTGGTCGATGAGCTTCGCGGCGCTGAGGTCGAAATCGGGAGCAGCGACCTGGCTGAGGATGAGATCGACGCAAGCCTCGCCGGTGGGCGTCTTGTCGACGATCCAGATCCGGTCGAGGTCGCTGTCGATGCGATTCTCGAGGGCAAGTTCCATGATGGCGGCGCCGATGAAGCCGGCGCTCACTGCCTCATGGGGAATATCCACGAAGCCGCCGTCCTCGTCCTTGACCGTCAGTAGCAGGAATTCTTCAGGTACCGTCAGCATTTAACCCGCTCCCCATGTGCTCTCAAGAGCCGGATATTACGAGGCCGCCGGAGGGTGTCAACGTGGAACTCCCGGGTGCATCGGGAGGCAGCGGAGCGCGGCAGCGTTATCCGATGTGATGATGTTGTCGCAGAAAGACGCATACTCGATACTGGCGGCGCGGCTTGACGGAGAAGGGCAGGATGTTAAGAGACATCGGGTCCAATGCCGCGCCGGGGGCAATGGTGGCCCAGACCTCTTGCAGTGGAGCGGTTTTCTTGTCCGACAAGATCGAAATGGCGCTCCGAAACGATATCTCGGAGGTTGGGCGCGTGCTCGACGCCATCGAAGCCTTCGGTGAGGCGCACGGCCTGTCGCCCAAGGCAATCTTCAGGCTCAACCTGGCGCTCGACGAGCTCATCACGAATATTGTGTCCTACGCGTTTGAAGGCCATTCTGAATGCCACATCGAGTTGACGGTGGAACTCAGGGATGGCGTTATCGAGGCGCTGTTGATCGATAACGGCAAGCCGTTCAATCCGGTCGATGCGGAACTTCCCGAGCTTGGCGAGGGGCTGGACGAGCGGCGGATCGGTGGCTTGGGGATCAAGCTTGTCCGGACCCATATGGACCGGCTGGACTATAGCCGCGAGGGCGGGTTCAACCGGCTACAGATGCACATGAATTTGAATGCGGTCGGCTGACGGCCAAAGGGGATAAAGAATGCTCGAAATGACCCATGAGATCCGGGGCGATGTCCTGATCCTCCGCCCTGCGAAGCGGATCGACAGCAGCACGGCCAAATCCTTCGAGGAACAGGCCAATGCGCTGGTCGATGCAGGCCCCGCGAAAGTC
Source organism: Parvibaculum sedimenti (assembly GCF_009184905.1). GTDB lineage: Bacteria > Pseudomonadota > Alphaproteobacteria > Parvibaculales > Parvibaculaceae > Parvibaculum > Parvibaculum sedimenti. The sequence goes on along the minus strand of NZ_WESC01000004.1, from coordinate 12,823 downwards.
GTCATCGACTTCTCTGCGGTCGACTACATCAGTTCGGCGGGCCTGCGGGTCGTGCTCACCACGGCCAAGCGCGCCAAGTCGGCAGGCGGGGCGCTGACGCTGAGCGGCGTCAGCAGCAATGTGAAGGAAGTCTTCGACGTGAGCGGCTTTGCCACCATCTTCGGCATGCACGACACGGACGAGCAGGCGATCGCCGCGCTGAAATCCTGAAAGAGCGGTCGATGCCGATGTCATGATTCCGTTACAGTGCGCTCATAACTTGCGGCGCACGAAACAGCCTCACCGGGTATTCAAATGACCGACAGCTCAGCATTCCACAGCATCAAGCTTTCAGGCCGCCTCGATACGAGCCGGGTCGGCGAGCTCGAGACGCGTTTCTACGCCCAAGTGGGCGCGGTCAAGAAGGCGGGCGACGTGGCTCTGCTCGATCTGTCTGGTGTTGATTTTCTCTCCTCGCTCGGTATTCGTCTGCTCGTCACGGCAGGCAAGATGCTGCATCAGCGTCAGGTGAAGCTCGGCATCATCGCGCCTGGCTCCGCGGATGTGCTCCATGCCCTGGAGACGAGCGGCCTTACGCAGATCTTCAGCTTTTTCGACAGCGAAGAGGCCGCGCGCGCCGCGCTCTGATCATCAGCTTTCCCGAGAGAGCAGACTCATGTCCGAAGACGTTACAGACAATCGCGCGCGCAATCGCTTCGAGCTTATCGTCGAGGGTATCACCGCCCATATCGATTATGAGCGAAAGCCGGACCGCATCGTTCTCATTCATACGATCGTGCCCGATGCGCTGGGTGGGAAGGGCGTCGGTTCGCGGCTGGTCAAAGGGGCGCTTGAGATGATCCGCACCGAGGGGCTGAAGCTTGTGCCGCAGTGCCCCTTTGTTGCCGCCTATATCGAGAAGCATCCCGAATATCGCGATCTCGTCGCCTGAGGCCTATTTGACGGCCAGGCTCGTATCCGCGCTCATCGCCTTCAGAACGCTTTCGAGATAGCGCCCCATGCGGGCAAAGCCGTCATCCGTCAGCTCAACGAAGACGCGCCTGCCATCGCTCTCATCCTTGACGCGGACCGCAAGGCCGCTGCCCACGAGGTCGCCGATGCGACGCAGGGCGGTGGTTGCCGGCACATTGGCGGCGATGCAGAGGCTCGAAACCGAAATGCGCTTGCCGGCCAGCCGCGCATGGGTGAGGTCGAGCAGCATGTCCCAGGCAGGGTCCGCGAAAAGGCCGGTCGGGAAGAACTTCATCCGGGCATTGTAGAGGTCGAGCAGCATCCGGGCCCTGTGCCGGGTCAGCGCGCCTTCATGCGAAGCAGGAGTTGCGGTTTGTGAAAGCGGGCGGGCGCCCCAGTTCTGACGGTCGTTGGTCAATGTCTGCATGGACATAATACAATCTCCGGTTGAGCCCTGCCGGGCTCCTTTCTAGGAAACACTGGCGTATTTGCGGGATTGGCGACTGCGAATCGCAAATCTCTACAACCATAGTGACACGTATAACCCTTAACACAACCATAACGAGCTTATTTTATTTTCATCACACGCATTGCGAGTGCTCTTGGCTTGCCCGGCCCATGGGGCGCCTTGGCTCTTACCCGTTCAGCCGCGCATCGGGGGCGCGGCACGTCTGAACGACGAATTGCGCCACTTTGAGTTGGAATGCAGGGGCGATTGCGACTAAATCTTTACAAACAGACAACGTGACATTTCAGATTTAGGGAGTTCGCCGGCGTCATGACGATTGAGCATTTCGACGTACTGATTGTGGGTGCCGGCATTTCCGGCATCGGCGCGGGCTATCACCTGCAGGCGAACTGTCCTTCCAAGACTTATGTGATCCTCGAAGGCCGCGACTGCCTCGGCGGCACCTGGGACCTCTTCCGCTATCCGGGAATCCGGTCCGACTCCGACATGTACACGCTCGGCTATTCCTTCCGCCCCTGGACGGAGGCGAAGTCGATCGCGGACGGCCCGGCGATCCTCAACTATCTGCGCGAGACGGCGAAGGACTACGGTATCGACCGCAAGATCCGCTTCCGGCATTTCGTGAAGCGCGCCTCCTGGTCGACGGAGAACGCGCAATGGACGGTCGAGGTGGAGCAGGGCCCCGAGAAGGAGCTTACCCGCTTCACCTGCAACTTCCTCTTCATGTGCAGCGGCTACTACAATTACGCTGAAGGCTATACGCCCGACTTTCCGGGAACGGAGCGTTTCAAGGGCCGTATCGTTCATCCGCAGAAATGGACCGACGATATCGATTATGCCGGCAAGCGCGTGATCGTGATCGGCAGCGGCGCGACGGCGGTGACGCTCGTGCCCGAGATGGCGAAGACGGCCGCTCACGTCACCATGCTGCAGCGCTCGCCTACCTATGTCGCCACGGTCCCGGCGGAAGATAAGCTCGCCAATGCGATGCGCCGCTATCTTCCGGCCAAGCTCGCCTATGGTCTCACGCGCTGGAAGAAAGTGCTTCTCAGCATGTATTTCTACAACCTCTCGCGGCGGAAGCCCGAGGGCGTGAAGCAATTCCTCCTGAAGCAGGTCCGCGAACAGCTTGGCCCCGACTATGACGTGGCCAAGCATTTCACGCCGAAATACAACCCCTGGGATCAGCGTCTTTGCGCCGTGCCGAATGGCGATCTCTTCGACGCGATCAAGTCGAACCGCGCTTCCGTCGTAACGGATCGTATCGAGACCTTCACGGAAAAGGGCATCAAGCTTGAATCCGGCACGGAACTCGAGGCCGATCTCATCGTCACCGCGACCGGCCTCAATCTTCAGGTGTTGAGCGATCTGCAGATTTCTGTCGACGGCGCGCCCGTCGATATGTCGAAGACGCTCAACTACAAGGGCATGATGTATAGCGACGTGCCGAACCTCGCTTCGGCCTTCGGCTATACCAACGCCTCCTGGACGCTGAAATGCGACCTCACCTGCGAATATGTCTGCAGGCTCATCAACCACATGGACCGGACCGGCCTTCGTCAGTGTACGCCGCGCCGCAACGACCCGACACTCGGCGAAGAGCCCTTCCTCGACTTCTCCTCGGGCTATGTACAGCGCACGATCGACAAGTTCCCCAAGCAGGGATCGAAGGCGCCCTGGAAGCTCTATCAGAACTATGCGCTGGACATTGTGAGCCTGAAATTCGGGCGTGTTGAGGATGGAGCGATGGAATTTTCGAACCCGCGCCCCGCTTCGGCAGAGCGGAAGCGGCTCGCCAGCTAGTTCGAGGTGGAACGAAAAACGGCTCAAAACAGGGGAAAAGTCCGATCTGGCGGCGCAGTTTGCATCGCCCGGACTTTTCCCCTTGCTATTTCTCCGGCGCGCCCCACTTATGGGGTGTCAATTCGTTTTGGTTCGGCATGCTCTCTACGCTCAAGATCGAGCGCCGGGCTATCCCTTACTCTCAGTGAAGATTGACACGCTTGCGCGATATTGCGTGGGCGACACCTTTATTATTCAAGGAGACACCATGTCCAACAAGGGCGCGGTAAAGTGGTTCAACAGCCAGAAGGGCTTCGGCTTCATTCAGCCGGACAATGGCGGCAACGACGTTTTCGTTCACATCTCGGCCGTTGAGCGCGCCGGTCTGTCGAACCTCAACGAAGGTCAGAAGCTCTCCTACGAGCTCGTGACGGAAAAGGGCAAGACCTCGGCCGCGAACCTCCAGCTCCTTTGAGCTGAAGCGCGGGCGAGCGGCGAGCGCGAACGTCGCGCCTGCCCACTGCCTCAACAAGATGAACCCGGCCGGAGCGATCCGCGCCGGGTTTATTTTGTCCGTATACGGCTCTAATTATGCGGCAAAAGGTCCGGCGCTCCGGGCCGCCGGCGAATTGTATGTGACAATAAATCCTGTCAATATTCAGCCATGTTGGATGAACCCGAAAGCAAGCCAAGCCGGCGCTATCGCGGCGAAAGTCAGGCGGAACGGCAGTCTGGCCGCCGGGAACGCCTCGTCGCCGCAGGGCTGAAAGTCTTTGCCAGCATCGGCTATCGCGCGGCGACCGTCCGCCAGATCTGCGTCGAGGCGGGGCTCACCGAGCGCTATTTCTACGAATCCTTTGCCAGCAAGGACGATCTCTTCATTGCCGTTTATGCCCATTGCGTCGAGCGCGTGGGCGCGGCGCTCTTCGTGGCGCTGGAAGCGGCGGACGACACGCCGGAGGCGAAGGCCAGAGCCGTGCTCAGCGCCTATTTCGGCGAGATCGAGCGCGATCCGCTTTTCGCGCGCGTGCTGCTTATCGAGGTTTTGAGCCTCGGGCCGAACCTCGATCACGTCTATCGCGAGGCGATGGACCTCTTCTCGGTGCATCTGCAGACGGACACGCCGGAACTCTTTCCCCGCGTCAGCGCGGACAAGGGGCGCACCGAGATCCTCGCGGCGGGCCTTGTCGGCGCCATCGTCCATGTGGCAATGCGCTGGGTGCTGTCGAACTTCCGCCGTCCGCGCGAGGAAATCATCCTCGGCCTTCTCGACCTGCTGCTGGCCGCGAGCCGCTGAGCCTTACTTCTGCACGTGCCCGGCGAGTAACGAGCCCGAATAGCTGTAGGCGCCGAAATGCGTCATCCGGCTCGTCACGTCGCACCAGATCTCGCCGCCGCAGCCCTTGGTCCAGAGATAGCAGAAGCCGTAATCCTCGCTGAGATAGCGCTTGGTCTCCGGGTGGATGATGACATCGAAGAAGGACCAGAAATTCCCCTTCGAGAACTGGTTGTCATATCCGGTGATATCGTTCTTGTACTGCTTGTCCGGGAAGCGCTGGCGCATGATGTCGAAGACGCCGCGCTGGATCATCATGAAACCGGTCGCGATCTTGCTGACGCGCATGAAGCCGTTGACGACGGGGTGTCCCTTGTCGGGGCCGGTATTGGGCATGTCCTCGTCGAAGACATTGATCGCCATTTCGACCGACATGTCCCGCAGCGTGTTCGCATCCTCGGTGGTCTTGGCGGCCTTGAGAACCTTTTCCCAATTGATACCCTTCTTCGGGTAGGCCGCGCCGACGACCGGCTTGTTGAGGCTCAGCAGGCGGAAAACCGCGTCGGGCTGAAAGCCGATATCAGCGTCGATGAAGAGGAGGTGCGAGTGATCCTCGCGGCCGAGAAATTCCGCGACGACCGAGTTGCGGCCCCGGCTGATGAGCGACTCCTTGTCCAGCGTCATCACGGAAAGCTCGATCCCCCGCTTCTGGCAGGCGGCCTGCAGGTTCCGCATCGAATGAAACCATGCAGTCGTGACCTGGCCGCCATAGGCCGGAGTGCCGATCAGTATGCGCGTCATCAAATTTCCCCCTCGGCCTTATTTCGCGTTCCCGACGCGCCGCGACCGCCTGGCCAAGGCGGTAATGGCGACGGCCCCTGCCGCATATCTCAGGCTGCCGATAACGGCGGTTGGTCATCGGAGGAAACAATTTACGCAGACTATGCGCCGCAGACCAAGGGGTCTCGTCGTGGGTGCCCTTTAGCGGAGAGAGAGACGGCGCCGGAGCCCGGCCCACTTTTTCTGCCAGTAGTCGGGATTCATTTGGCGAAGAACGACAAGGTAGACCCGGACGAGGGGGGCCATTTTCCTGATGAAGATACGCAGATCATTGCCGCGCACCGCCTCTGCGAATGCAGCATGGCTTCGATCGCGCAGCGCTTCGCGCAGGCGGAAGATCAGGCGGTAGCGGAGGCTGAGGTGATGTGCGGCTGCCACGCGCTTTCGTGGGCGCCATTGGCCCTCTTGGTCGCGTAAATAAAGTCGGTAGGCCAAGCCATCTCGACGATGGCGAAATCCCGCTTCCTGCGAACGGGCAATGTCTTCGGCGCCTAGATCTTCAATATGAATGCTGCCGTTTGCGCGCCCCTCGGCAACGATCTGCGCGAGTTGAGGATGGCGGGTGATGACGATGTTTGTTCCGGCCGGATCGCTGTCGAAGCGCGGTAGCCATGCATCGCCCAAGGTTATGTCGGCAGTTTCGCCGAGAACGTCATCGCAATAGTCGCATGCCTTCAGCTTGAAAAAGCCGAGCCCCCAATCTGTTCCATAGACATTCGCGTTGGCGATCACGGATTGGCGATCTTTGCTTCTCGCAAGAATGAAATATTGCTTGGCCGAGATTGCTTGCGGAGCCTTGTATCGAAAATCTACATAGGTGAGGTCGCGCGGATGCATGCCTGCGGTCCAGCCGTAATATTCGGCATAGCCGGTGCTCTTGAGATGGCCGCAGACAATGGCGATCTGAAAATGCAGTCTTTCGCCGATGACGGCGTCGTTCTCCCGAAGCAGGCGCGCGGCACGCGCGAAGCAGGGCAGGGAGATCAATGCGAAGCGCATGGGCGTCTCGCGTATGTATTGCATCACGGTGGAGAGTTCGCAGGGGTAATAGCGCGTCTTGGCGCCTTCGCGCAGTTCTTCGATTGTTCGGGATACGGCGTATTGGAATAGCGGACCGCCGGTGGATTGCGCTCCTGGACGAATGTGGATTATGGCGTCGACAAGTCCTCGCGAGAGGAGTTCGCTGGCAATCCAGTTCGTCATGCCGCCGGATGTGCCGTTTTGCCGAAAATCCCCTTCGCTCACATATCCAGCGTGAAGTGTTTCCCATCGGCCTATGAGACCGTTCTGATGGGGTGCGTGACCGAAGGCGTCGGCGCCGATTTCGTCTTCGTTCCGCGATCTGCCTGAAAATGGGCAGACGGCTCTAACGTCAGTGAGTGCGGTATCTGACGGAGCTGCATCCCCGATCTGACGAGGAAGAAAGCGCCCGTAACTATCGAGGCGCATTTCCAGATGCTCGGGCGCCATTGTGGCGCATGCGCCGCAGCCCACGCAGTACCCCCCGGCTACGACCGTTCTGAAAAGATCGGCAATTGGCGATGTGTCGGTGGTTGGTGCGCTCATGATTGCCCCTGCATCTCCGCTGTGGGCGACCGTGCAATCCATGCTCTGAGAATTGCGCTTTTTGGGAGTCGAGAGGGAACAAATTTCGACAGGGATTGCAGGAGCCACGGTCCATGCTCGCCTAGCGTCTGCACCGGAATGAGCATGATAGTCGTGAGCCAGGACAAGATTACTATGGCGCAGGTGAGGGTGAACGCGACAAACCATGGTGCGCCCAGAGCCACCAGCGCGACATGCCCGGCGAGGCCCAGCAGCACGGGGCCGACGGCTATCGGGGCGGTGCCTAACAGCGTACGACACAGCGGCCTCCAGCCGCCTTTCGTCTCCCAAAGAACCAATATGATACCGGAGAGAAGATGCAGGAACTGCGAGGCGCTCATGCCGACAGCAACGCCCCTCACGCCGAATTGAGCGCCGGCAAGGATGCAGGTCGATACGATTACGACATGCTCTATTTGGAGCAGGAGCAGCCAGAGGGCTCTGCCGCGCGCTTTGAGTATCGTAGCGCAGAGGCGATTTGCCGTTCGGCAGAAAAAGCCTGCGGCGAGTAGCTGCATCAGCAGAGCCGCTTCGGTCCAGCCGGAGCCCAGAAGAATATAGATGATTTCATTCGACAGGATCGCGCTTGTCGCGACTACCGGCGAGATAAATGCGAAATAGGCGCTCATTCCTCGGGCGAAAACGGTGTTCACGCGTTCCGTATCGTGCTGGATTGTCGACATCATTGGGAAGATTACGGACTCAAGTGCACCACCCAGCGCGTTGATTGGGCGAAATGTCGTGCTCTGCGCGCGAACGTAGAGGCCGAGTTGGGTAGGGCCGAAGAGCCGCGCGACCACCGCCTGATCGATTGAGAAGATTACCTGCCGCATGACCTTGGCGGCGCTGAGACTCAAGCCGAAGCCGAGCAGTTCGCGCGCCGTTAGTCTGTCGAATCCGAGGCGTGGTGAGGGCCGGCTTTGCCAGACGTAAAGCAGGCTTAGTGCCAATGCCTGTGCCACTTCCGCGTAGACAAGCGACCAATAGCCGAAGCTCATCATGGCGAGACCCACGCCAACGATCGCATAGCCGATGCAATAGGACGCCACCTGCGTCGCTGCAAGTTTGCGGAACTGGAGGGTTCGATAAATCATCGCCTCAGGCACCGAAACGGCGGTGCGCAGAAACACGACGAGGCAAAGTACGTGCAAGGCGCTGGCACTCTGAGGAATGGAAAGCAGGTCGGCGACGAAGTCAGAGGCGAGATATAGGCTGCCGCCAAGGAGTGCTGCCACGGCTAGGGCGAGGCTCTGGCCCGTTTCGATGTGGCGGGGTTCCAGCTCCTTGCGCTGGATCAGGGCAGGGGCAACGCCGAGGGCGCCTTCGAGATCAACAATCGACACGATAATCATGGCAGCGGCGACGACTCCGAAATCCGCAGGCGTAAGATGTCGGGCCAGAATTCCGATGACGCCGAAGCGAAGCAGCGTCTGCACCGTCGAGCCGAGAAGGATCTGCGAAATGCCGCGCGTGGCGCGCAACGTCATGGACAAGGCAGCGCCCTCGGCTTGTCGGCTGTCTTTGCGATTTGCGCCAGATCCGGGTTCCAGTGGTCGAATTCCGAGGGGCTTGCGAGGGAAATTATTATGGCGATGAGGAACCCGTAGTTCTTTAGCCTGGCGGGCTTCAAGGCGACGGCGCGCAAGGCCAGCTCCAGTGCCTTTTGCGGGCGGCGCATAACGATGCTGCGCTTGATGTTGCGGTGCATCTCGCGCAACAGGTGATCCTTCTTGTCAAGCTCTGGCTCGAACTCGCTCAGGACGTCGAGAAACAACTTGCGACGCTCAACATGCGCGTCGACGTCCAGATTGCGGGAGATGTGAGACATGCTCTCTTCGTGCACGATCCGCGATGAAAGTGCTTTACCGAGGCAGGTCCAGCGAAGCACCTTCACCGCCCGGTAGAGAAAATGGTGATCCTCAAGATAGCGAAGCCGTTCGTCGAATCCACCAAGCGCGAAAAAGAGCTCGGTACGGACGAAAATTGCCGAGGTAAAGGAATAGACGTCACCCCGCAATATGGCTGCGCTGAACACGTCTGTCCCGATGTAAGAGCTCCAAAAATGACGGTGGCGAAGTGTGCCGCTCTTCGCGACGGTCTGAGTATCGCACAGGACGAGGTCTTGATCTGCGCCCGCAGCAATTTGCTCGGCAAGCTTGGATGGCTCCCAGGTGTCATCCACATCGAGGAAGGCGATCCATGTTCCTTTCGCCATCCTCGCGCCACGATTCCGCGCCGCGCCCGGCCCCGCATTGCTCTGACGCAGATAGATCGCATGCCATCGCGCCGCAGCCTCACGGGCAAGTGCCGCCTCGTCGGCCGATGAACCGTCATCGACGATCACCACCTCGAAATCACGAAAGGTCTGCTGGCTCAACTGTTCGAGCGCCCCTTCGATGAAGGCGCCAGAATTGTAATAGGGTATGACAACGGAGATTGTCGGGTGTTCACCTGCCTCCGGAAGGGCATTGTTCATGGATGATTCCCCGGCAGAGAGCGGTCGAGGAAATCTCGCCCGATCCGGCGCAACTCCGCGAGCCTTTCGCCAATCTCTGCGCGGTCATATGGCAGGCTTTGAAGCGTGGCGCACATTTCCAGCAACCGGCTCTGGCCCCCGGCCTCATTGACCGACACGTAGCGATGGGAGAGGCCCAGCATGTCGCTCAGCGCGTGGTTCTTGGTTGGAAAGCCCATGGTCGGGCGTCGCCTGTCCGCGCAGATGAGTGGGCAACCATTGAGTACGGCGAAAATGCCGCCATGCATGCGCTCGCTCAGGCATGCGTCGAAGTGACGTGCAAGGCCCGCCCAGTCCAGCGGGTCAATGGCGGCGCCGGTGAGGTCGATGTCCGCATAGGGGTTCCGGTCCGAAACGGAAACGATCTGATAGCCCCGCGTCTTCAGCAACGTGCAGGCCGCCGCATAGGCCGGATGCTCGCCCGCAATGAGCAGCAGGCGCGGGCGATTGAAATCGACGCCCCATGCAGCAAGGCGCGCGCGCAGATCGTCCGGATCGGCGTCGTTCGTCAGGTCGCAGATCAGCGTCGGATCGGGCGTCCATTCTATCTTTCCGGCAAGCGAGGGGTCCGCCCACAGGGCGAATGCCCGCGTCCGCTCGTCGCGTACGCCGATGGCGCCGAAGCCGCCCAGAATGTCGGCGATCTTGCGGCGCATGCGCGGCGACATGGAAAGCCAGTCGGTTTTCTCGCCGGCCGACGCAGCATAGGCGAGTTTCGGTATAGCGATGCTCCGGTCGGGCCAGAACACATTGGGAAAGGCCGGCGCATAGGGATCCGTTTGCAAGCGGAGCAACCCCTTCAGGCGGCGCTGAAAGGCGATCTTCCAGACCTCGTCGCTGCCAATGACAATGGCGTCATAGCGCGAGCGGATATAGTCAAATGTCGGATGCCGGTCGGCGCTGTAGAAGCGGCGCGGGCTCACGGGCAGGCAATGGTCGGAAAAATCCTGAAGCACCTTCTTCCGGTCGTCATCGGCGGGCCCATAGGCCTTTTCCATCAGCACGGGGTAGCGATGATCCACGATTTCGACGTCGGTTCCGGGACGAAGCTCGCCGATGGCGCGGTGCAGGGCGAGGCTCTGCAGGATCGCGCCTTCATTGAAACCCGCATGTAAGGTCACGGTCCCAAAACGCATGGACCTCGTACTCCTGTCTCCGCTCGCGATAGCCCATCCGGGTGCCCGGCAACCGGACTCGCGGCATTATAGGCGGATACCGATGACGCTTGAAATGCGCATTCGCCTCAAACTGTAACAAACTCATCCGCGACGGAATGAGCTTCATCTCTGTGTGGCGAAGACTGGTGCGAAGAGGGGGGACAGAAATTCCGCGCCAGCCTTGCTAAGGTGATCGTCGTCAGCATATAGCGACTTGTCAGCCTTGTAGATTAAGCAACTGCCTTTGTTGCAAAGGAGTTCGGCAGGTCTGATGCGATGCAAGTTGGGCGCGTCGGGAATGGCGTCAAGTATTCTCGTCGCGTCACGACTCCGGATCTGGAATGCGGCTTCGCTGAGTCGTAACCCTTCGCCCCCCCCCCCCGCTCTTTGCAAGCCGGGCCAACGCGCTTGGTATATCGTAGCTGCTTTCCGGTATCGGATAGACAAGAAATACCTCCTTGCCATTGTCGAGGAGGAGGTTGATCTGCTCCTCCAGGCCATGCCGCATCATCCCTTCTGCTTGATTTAGGCTGATTGCGCCGTGGGGATGCTTTGTGATTTCGGGAGAAGTGGCGTCCGATTTAGTTTCAAGTGAGAGGCCGTTCAATGCGGCCGTATAGCCTACGCAGTAGATACTGGCCGCCAATGAGATGATCAGGCTGGTCCATGTGACCAACCTCCACGCGAAATCCGGTCGCCAGTATCGGCTCCAGCGCCAGACAAGTACGAGAGCCAGCGGGAAGAAGATGTAAAACTGCTCTTCGACTGCCAGCGACCATGTATGCAGCAGCGGTTTTAGCTCGGCTGACGTATCGAAATAGCCGCTTTGCTTCCAAAACAGGATATTGGACCCGAAGAGAGCGGTGGCGATGATGCCTCGGCTCAGTGACTTCAGGTCCTCGGGCAGGAGAAGAGCCGTCCCGGCGCTCAGGGTAAAGAACAGAACGGCGAAAAGGGCTGGAACTATGCGGCGTATGCGCCGTTCGTAAAAGCGCAGAACAGAAAACCGGTTCTCTCTGATCTCGGCGGAGATGATCAGGGTAATGAGGTAGCCGGAGATTACGAAAAAGACGTCGACGCCGACAAAGCCGCCGCGGAATATACTGAAGCCAGCATGAAACAGAACGACTGGCAGGACTGCGATAGCGCGTAATCCGTCGATGTCCCTGCGATACGATAAATACATATCCGTCGCTTCTAATGGGCAGGTGTTGCCAGATCGGATGTTCTGCCTTCCGCTCAGCCGCTGCGGGATCGCCCCCAGAGTCGATAGAGCCAATGATTCATACCGGCGGCAACCACTTCTTGTCGAAGAGGTGAAGTAGCGGATCGATCCAATTCAGCGAGGGGCAATGGATGTTGTGTGAGTAACTGCGTTCGACGGGGTGGTTCGCCGCTGATAAAAAGGGCGCTAACTCCCTCCAATTCGGGCATGGTTGATTTGTCGGTGTGGGCGTTCCCCCTTAATATTCGTCAATCCAGAAGGCATTGGGTTGGAGGGGCAGGCGATGGAATTCAATCCGCTTTCGCACGCAGCAAGGAAATCTTGGAGTTGGCGGTCGAGCCATTCAGGAGAGGAGCCGTATCTGTGCCACAATTGTTACGAATAGGGCGGTAATGTTGCATAGGCGCGATATCGACGGATTGAGGGCTTTGGCCGTTCTTCCGGTCGTTTTATTCCACGCGGGTTTTGGCTTCTTTCCCGGCGGGTTTGTCGGTGTCGATATTTTCTTCGTGATTTCGGGCTTTCTGATCACGGGGATCATCAAGTCGGAGATCGATTCTTCTCGTTTTTCCATCATCAATTTCTATGAGCGCCGCGCGCGCCGCATCCTGCCGGCTTTTTTCGCCGTGCTGCTGGCTACGGAAGTTGCGGGCTGGTTCCTGCTGCTGCCGGAGGATTATCAGGGCTTCGCTCAAAGCGCGATCGCGGCGACGCTGTTCGTTTCGAATATCTTTTTCTGGAGTCAGTCCAACAATTATTTCGACCAACCGGCGGAGACGAAGCCGCTGCTGCATACCTGGTCTCTGTCCGTGGAAGAGCAGTTCTACGTCGTCTTCCCGGTCGTAATCTTCGCTCTCAGCTTTCTTGTTGCGCGGCGCAAGAACGGAAGCGCCCTGGTCGCTTTCGCTATCGGCGTTTTCACGCTGTGACGTGCCACTGAAGTTTCCCCCACGGGGGATTAGAGCCTTGGCATGATTATGCCCTCTCGGGCGGGTTGAGCAAC
>NZ_WESC01000039.1 GCF_009184905.1 Parvibaculum sedimenti | reverse complement strand
GTTGCTCAACCCGCCCGAGAGGGCATAATCATGCCAAGGCTCTAATCCCCCGTGGGGGAAACTTCAGTGGCACGTCATCAGGTGAAAACCTTTCACATGGCGTGAAAAAGGCGCAGGTCGCTTGGATTTTGACGGATATCTGAAAGGCAGAAAATATTATCTGGGTGTTTAGTGGACAGAAGCTCGCTTTAAACGGGTGCCTTGTATGACCTTATACCCTTGGAAATGTTGGCTGTTTGCAAGCGGACGCTCGGATTCTGCCCCGTCATCCAAGAGAAATGCTCGGGTTTCTGCCGTCAGCTATCTGCGGCACCGAGACCGGCTCCAGGTTTGGCGCTCTCGTTCAACGATAACGAGCTGAACTTAGCTGAACTTAGCTGAACATTTTCGTCGGATCACAGCATCAGGAACGGTAGGCGGAGCCGCGTTGCTCTAGTTGTTGGTGCCAAGTGACCTTCAACTTCAGAGGAAGTTCGAGCTCGCTATATATGCCTCAGGTCCGCAATTTCGCGGAATTTTTGAGGAATGCATGACTGTCCAATACATCCGATCGTCGTCCGGCGAACTTTCCTTCGACGTTCATCAACACTTCCACGCCGTGACGTCTCCGGCATCTAAACTTCGATATACAATTGTGCCTACAGGCGGCAAGCAGGCGCGCTTCGCAGGCCGCGTCGCCGTGCAACCTATGATTGACCTGTCCGCCTATCGGCAAAAGGCGGTCATCGACTGGCTGGAGATAAAAGTCTTCCTTCGTGACAAGACACAGGGTGTAAGCGGTGTTTTGCCCCCACATTACCTCTGGCGTCGTGATCTGCGATCACCTTTTGATGGAAGATTGCAGGGAGT
>NZ_WESC01000038.1 GCF_009184905.1 Parvibaculum sedimenti | reverse complement strand
TGTGCTGGTCTCCAAATATGCCGATCATCTCCCCTTGTACCGACAGGCGCAGATATACAGCCGCCAGGGCATTGATTTGGACCGATCCACGCTGGCCGATTGGGTTGGCAAGGCGGCATACGAACTGAAGCCTGTATTTGAGGCGCTGATCGCCGATCTGAAATGCTCTTCAAAGCTGTTTATGGATGAGACGCGGGCGCCTGTGCTGGACCCGGGGCGCAGAAAAACCAAAACAGGTTACTTCTGGGCCCTGGCGCGTGATGACCGGCCTTGGGGCGGTGAAGACCCACCCGGTGTTGCCTTCACCTATGCGCCGGGGCGATCTGGCCAATATGCTGAACGGATATTGCAGGGCTTCACGGGGGTTCTGCAGGTTGATGGCTATACCGGATACAACAGACTGATTGGGCCCGAGCGCATCGGCGGGGACATCCGGCTTGCCTATTGTTGGGCCCACGCGCGGCGTAAGCTCTATGAGGTTGCGCAAAATGCGACCGCGCCGATTGCCGAGGAAGGGCTCGGCCGCATTGCGGCCCTCTATCAAATTGAAAAGGACATCGCAGGCTTGAGCGCTGAGGCGCGTCTGGCAGTACGACAGGCTCGATCAAAACCACTGATCGCCAACATGGAAACATGGCTCGTCCATCACCGCGCCCGCGTCTCACCCAAGGCGCCGCTTGGTGAGGCGCTCAAATATATTGCCAAATACTGGGATGGGCTCTGCCTGTTCCTGACCGACGGGCGCGTCGAGGTGGACAACAACAGCGTCGAGCGCAGCATCCGGCCAATAGCCATCAATCGGAAAAACGCACTCTTTGCAGGTCATGATGCTGGTGCCGAGAACTGGGGCGTCATCGCCTCGCTCGTTGAGACCTGCAAACTCAACGACGTCGATCCACAGGCCTGGCTCACTAATGTCCTTACCAGGATCGTCAACGGACACAAGCAAAGCCAGATCAAAGATCTGCTCCCTTGGAATTATCCAGTCAAGGTGTGAACGAAACATCGCTTAC
>NZ_WESC01000037.1 GCF_009184905.1 Parvibaculum sedimenti | reverse complement strand
CGGACACAAGCAAAGCCAGATCAAAGATCTGCTCCCTTGGAATTATCCAGTCAAGGTGTGAACGAAACATCGCTTACGGTTCTTCGTTTTCTTGTTATTCGTGTGTTCTTTTTGGAGAAGGGGTTTTCTCTCTTCCTTCTTCCTTCTTCCTTCTTCCTTCTCTTCTCTTCTTCCTGCCACCTTTCCCGAGGCGTTCTCTTCGGATGGCTGATGTATGGAAAAATGTGCGCTAGTTAATAGGAGGTTCGTTGACGGCGGGTAGCACAAGACCACTGAAAGCCTTGCGTGGCAGCTACTTTTGCGCAGGCGGTGATTGGAGGTCTGCACAAAATCGTTCCCGGAAAGAAGAGTTTTCCGGGAGACGATGGTCTGGGATCATTAGTGATCTTCGATTTAGGCGAGCTTCTTCGCGACGTCCTCGGCTTTGAGATGCGTATAACGGAAGAGCATTCGGCCGTCTCTATGGCCGGTTATGAGTGCAACCTCGGGGACATTGAGACCCTTCTCAAAGAAGCGGCTAGCGGCCTCGTGGCGCAGGTCATGGAAACGGAGGTCCCTGGCGTCGATCTTCCGGCGTATTCTCATCCATGCGCGTTTGACGGCCTCTGTGGTGGTTGGGAAGAGGCGCTCGTCGGTTCGAGGCAGCCTTTTAATGACCTCCAGAGCCTCGGTGGAGAGCGGTACGGTGCGCCGGCATCCATTCTTTGTCATCGGAAGGAAGGCTGTTCGCGCCTTCAAATCGACGTCGATCCACCGGAGCTTCAATAGCTCTCCCTGGCGCATCCCGGTCTCGATAGCGAGGCGTATAAGAGGTTCCATGTGCGGATTTCGTGCTCGGCGAGCAGCCTTGATGAGACCATCAAACTCTCCGTCTTTAAGGCGCCGATCGCGACCCTGTGGGAGTTTGGGTTTGTCGATCATCTTTACCGGGTTGTCGCGTAGCGGTATTCGCCAGGTCCGCTGAGCGACTTGAATAACGTGTTGCATGAGACTCAGCTCTTTGGTAAGCGATGTTTCGTTCACACCTTGACTGGATAATTCCAAGGGAGCAGATCTTTGATCTGGCTTTGCTTGTGTCCG
>NZ_WESC01000036.1 GCF_009184905.1 Parvibaculum sedimenti | reverse complement strand
CGTGCCTATCCGGTTAAGGCATACACCTACTAGATGTAGGGTGTCTCCACTCTCCTGAATAAAGCGCGTCGAATGTCGGCGCGTCGACTTCGCCGGCGATCCCGAGCAGCGAACGGAAAGCGTTGAAGGGGTAGAAGCGCCGATTGAAGCGGAAAGTGAACTCATTGAGGTAGGCTTGCAGATGCTTCGCGCTGACGCCGTGATGAGTGCCGCTGAGCCAAGTCTTCAAGTTCGAGAAGACGAGATGGATGATGGGCAGAAATTCTTCGGCAACCTCCGGATCGCCGCACTCGGCGATGGCATGATGATCGTAGCCGCGCTTCCGCAGGCTGGCGTAGGCGCTCCAATCGTCCGTCACCGTGAGCGTCCCCGGCTCGACGGCGCTTTCGACGAAGCCGCAGAGCTGTTCGGCGCTCCGGTCGGACATGACAGCGAGCCGGACACGCCCGGCGTAGCGTCCATCCTTTCGCGTGTCCTGCGCGGTTCCCGGCTTCCGATGGCGCACCTCCACAGCGCCGGCGACAAGCACTTTGTGATGCACGCCCCGGCCTTCGCCGCGCGTCCGTCCGCCGATCCATGTCTCGTCCACTTCGACATGTTGGCCGGGCCGACCACCGATCCTGTCCTGGTTGGGCCGCACCATCGCGGCCCGGAGCTTGTGCAGAAGGCCGAAGGCGGTCTCGTAACGCGAGAGCCCGAGCTGGCGTTGGAACTGCACGGCGGACATGCCGGTCGTCTGGCTGGCGACAAGGTAAGCGGCCCAGAACCAGGCGCTCAGCGGCGTGTGCGAGCGCTCCATGACGGTCCCTGCCGTCAACCCCGTCTGGCGGCGGCACTTGCGGCAAGTCAGGATGGACGGCCGCGTGGCGATACGGAACGGTTCGCCGACTTCCCCGCAATGAGGGCATGTGAAACCCTCGGCCCAGCGGGCCTTTTCGAGATAGCTGGCGCACGCCGCGTCATCCGGGAAAAGCCGCTGGAATTCGGGGAGCGATTTCGGAAACGCCAGTCCCGCGCGGTCGAGAACGTCCATCGCTGCAACGCCTCATTCGATCGATGACTGGCGTCTAACTACATCTAGTGGGTGTATGCGTCAACCGGATAGGCACG
>NZ_WESC01000035.1 GCF_009184905.1 Parvibaculum sedimenti | reverse complement strand
TGCAGATCAGGCTTTC
Source organism: Parvibaculum sedimenti (assembly GCF_009184905.1). Taxonomy (GTDB): domain Bacteria; phylum Pseudomonadota; class Alphaproteobacteria; order Parvibaculales; family Parvibaculaceae; genus Parvibaculum; species Parvibaculum sedimenti. The sequence continues at coordinate 1,221 of NZ_WESC01000035.1, read as the reverse complement.
CGGCTCGATAACTTCTTCGATACGAGGAAGATGGCCCGGAAGCGAACCACGATTGGGCGCGCGTGGTTTGGAGGCTCGTTTGCTCGGCGCAACATCGGCTCCTTCCTCGGCCCGGATGGTCGCAATGGCGGTTTCCAGGTCCTCCAGCGCCAGATCAAACTGATCAGGATCGGCCCTCTCGGATTTGCGCCCGAAGGCGGCCTGCCTGAAGGCGGCAACCAGTTTTTCCAGTCGTTCGATCCGCTCGTCCTTACGAGCTTCACGCGCCGTCGCGGCGATCAGCAGCGCCTTCAGGGCAGCAATGTTATCGAGAAGATCAGCGGTCTCAGGCATGCGCCAAGTCTACCAAATCCGGCCCCGATTTGCCTTTGGAATCAGACAGCCGAGTCACCGTGCCGCAGCTATTCGATAGCTTTCGGCGCTCTCGTTTCGACGGTGCGAACCCGCCGCCAATCAAGCCCCGCAAACAGGGCCTCGAACTGAGCGTGATTCAAGCTCATCAGGCCGTCCCTGATATCAGGCCAGGTAAAGCTATGCTCTTCCAGCCGCTTGTAGGCCATCACCAGACCGCTGCCATCCCAGTAGATCAGCTTCAAACGATCGGCCTTGCGCGACCGGAACACATAGACCGTGCCTGTGAACGGGTCCTTGCGCAGCTCATTCTTCACCAGCGCCGCCAACCCGTCATGTCCTTTGCGGAAGTCTACCGGCTTCGTCGCCACCATGATCCGTACGCGGTTTGACGGAAAGATCATGCCGAGACCGCAAACGCACGCGCAACGGTAACGATCCGGCTGGCTGACGCGCCTTCCTCCAGACGGATCGTGACAGCACCAACTATGATCTCGGGACGGCTGATATTCCCCGACGGATACCCGGCCTCGGGCGGCTCCACAACCATCGCCGCAAACTCAACCGCATCCGCCGGAGCGGGCAAGACCAGCTTGCCCTGGCGCGCCATCGTACGCCACGATGACAGGTGGTTCGGATTGAGCCCATAACGCGCCGCCACCTCGCCAACCCTCACCCCCGGTCGCAAACTCTCCGAAACAATCCGCGCCTTGACATCATCCGGCCAGCGGCGATGTCCCTCACGTTCGGTCTTGCCCATCGTGAGAACCTCCAATGTACTCTCCATGGAGAAACTCCCTGCAATCTTCCATCAAAAGGTGATCGCAGATCACGACGCCAGAGGTAATGTGGGGGCAAAACACCGCTTAC
>NZ_WESC01000034.1 GCF_009184905.1 Parvibaculum sedimenti | reverse complement strand
GGTGAGCGTGCATACGTTGCGCCACAGTTTTGCGACTCACCTGCTCGAGAGCGGTACGGATATCCGGATTATCCAGGTGCTGCTGGGGCACAACAACCTCTCGACGACGGCGCGCTACACCCATGTGGCATCAAGCACGATCACCAGGACGCAGAGCCCGCTCGATCGCCTGACGCTGGAGGTGGTGCCGCCCGCCTGAGCGCAGCGATGCACTCCGAACTGGAGGTGGCGGATATCTTCCGTCGCCATGGTCATGCCTATCGTGTTGCCCATGACGGCCATCTCGGCCGCGTCGAGCGCCGCGTCATGTCCGCGGTCGAGCTCTGCCGGACAGCAGCGCTTGGCGGTCATGTCGAGGCCTGTGCGGACTGCGCGCATGTCCGGGTCGCCTATAACTCCTGCCGCAACCGGCATTGTCCCAAGTGCCAGAGCGCGACGCGCGAACGATGGCTCGCCGACCGTCAGGCTGATCTGCTGGCGGTGCCTTACTTCCACGTCGTGTTCACGGTGCCGGCCGAAGTCGCCGAGATCGCCTTCCACAACAAGGCCGTGGTCTATGCCATCCTGTTCGACGCCGTCGCCGCAACGCTCAAGACCATCGCCGCCGATCCGCGGCACCTCGGCGGGGAGATCGGGTTCCTGGCCATTCTTCACACATGGGGCCAGGCGCTCACCCATCATCCGCACATCCATTGCCTCGTCCCCGGCGGCGCTCTCTCTTCCGATGGGCGCTGGCTCAGCTGCCGGCCACGCTTCTTCCTGCCCATCCATGTCCTCTCCCGCCTATTCCGGCGGCTGTTCCTCGAGCGTCTCCAGGCGGCCTATGCGGCTGGGCGACTGCGCTTCTCCGGCACGCTCGACGGGCTCGGTCAGGCCCATGCCTTCACGGCCGCGATCCGGCAGCTTCGTCGCAAGAACTGGATCGTCTATGCCAAGCCGCCGTTCGGCTCGCCCGAGCAGGTCCTCGCCTATCTCGGCCGCTATACCCACCGGGTCGCCATCGCCAACAGTCGCCTGGTCAGCGCCGACGAGACCAGCGTAACCTTCCGCTGGCGCGATTATCGTCACGGCAACGCGCCCAGGCTGATGTCGCTCGATCCGCACGAGTTCATCCGTCGCTTCCTGCTGCACTGCCTGCCCGACGGCTTCCACCGCATCCGCCACTATGGCTTCCTCGCCAATGGATGCCGCCGGACCCGGTGCGCCATCATCCGGCAACTCCTGGTGGCGATGAAGCCTGCTGCGACCGCCGCAGCCGGCGAGACCACCAGGCCGCTCCCGCGCTTTGACCCAACCGTCTGTCCCTGCTGTGGCGGCATTCTGCG
>NZ_WESC01000033.1 GCF_009184905.1 Parvibaculum sedimenti | reverse complement strand
GATACCGTTGAAAAACTCCGCCATTGCTGTCGCATGGGCGCGCGTGATTCAATCCTCTGACCGATTTGCGGAGGATTAGGCGATGATGGGATGTCAGACGGCTCCGGCACAACTCTTCTACGACTTCTGCCTCGATGATCACGTCCCTGCAGATCATCTGCTGCGCGGGATCGATGGTCATCTCGATCTCGACAGCGTGCGAACGCAGTTGAAGCCGTTCTATAGCAGCACAGGTCGCCCGTCTGTTGATCCTGAGTTGATGATGCGGATGCTGATCGTGGGCTATTGCATGGGTATCCGGTCAGAACGGCGGCTCTGCGAGGAGGTCCATCTCAACCTTGCCTATCGCTGGTTCTGCCACCTCGGGCTGGACGGGAAGGTGCCGGACCATTCCAGCTTCTCGAAGAACCGTCATGGCCGGTTCCGGCAGAGCGACATCCTGCGGCACCTATTCGAGACGGTGGTGGAGCGCTGCCTTGCGCAAGGACTGGTGGGCACTGAAGGTTTTGCTGTCGATGCAAGCCTGATTGCCGCCGACGCCAACAAGCAACGTTCGGTGCCTGGCGCGGAATGGGAGGCCAAAGACGATGCCAGCCGTTCCGTCCAAGAGTATCTTGCAGTTCTTGACGACGAGGCATACGGCGCCGCCTCGCCGGTGACGCCGAAGTTCATCTCGTCGTCCGATCCGGCAGCTCAATGGACTGGAGCTCATAAAGGTCATGCCTTCTTTGCCTATGCCACCAACTATCTGATCGACACTGACCATGGCGTCATTCTCGATGTCGAGGCGACGCGCGCCATCCGCCAGGCTGAGGTCGGCGCATCACGGACCATGATCGACAGAACCGAGAGCCGCTTCGGACTGAAGCCAGGCTATCTGGTTGCCGATACGGCTTATGGTTCTGCCGACAATCTCGCTTGGCTGGTCAAGGAAAGGGGCATCGCGCCGCATATACCGGTCTTTGATAAGTCGAACAGGACGGACGGGACCTTCTCGCGTTCAGACTTCACTTGGGTCAGCGAGGATGATCTCTACATCTGCCCGGCAGGCAAAGAGCTCAAGCAGTTCCACCGAACCTATGCAACGCCCAGATCGGGGATCACGAGTGAAGGGACGCGGCTCTATCGTGCCAGTAAAAAAGACTGCGACGCCTGCGAGCTCAAACAGCGTTGCTGCCCGAATACGCCTGCGCGCAAAGTGCCACGCGATCTCAACGAAGATGCCCGCGATGTCGCCAGAGCGATTGCCGCCACACCCGCTTACGAGCGCTCCCGGCATCGCCGCAAGAAGGTCGAGATGCTCTTTGCTCACCTCAAACGCATTCTCCGGATGGCGCGTTTGAGG
>NZ_WESC01000032.1 GCF_009184905.1 Parvibaculum sedimenti | reverse complement strand
ATAAAAGACAAACAAACATGAAGACAATGAACCTTACGACTTTGACAGATAAAATCCAATCAATTTTTGCTCCCAAGACACTTTTTTCAATTGCCAGAAGCGTGAAATTGGTTGAGCGCAGTCGCCAATTTAACCCTTACTATTTATTACTCGCTGTGATTGATACGCTTGGTTGTCAATCCAAAGCTAATTTGGCTGATATTCATCGAAAGTACCAAACCATTAGTGGTATGCCTATTCGCTATAAACCTTTTCATAATCAGCTTAAAAAAGAACAGTGTCGTGATTTTATGCAGCAGTGTTTTGAAATGGTGATGCAGCATTGGGCTCTGCACACCTTAAAATTAACGAGCCTGTCAACGGGCTACGCATTTCCATTTTCTCAAGTCAAACTCCACGATGGTTGCTCTTTTCAACTGCATGACGGTTTGCAAACTGAATATCCTGGTCGATTCAAAAATCGATATCCTGCCGCGGTGGAACTGCATGTCACAATGGATTTATTAAGCAGCAGCGTCGACTATTTAGCCCTAGGTGCGGATACCGAACCTGAAAGACCTCATGCACCAAAAGCTCAAACGTTAAATGACACCTTATTACTCACCGATGCTGGGTACTTTGATAGGGACAAGATAGCAGAGATTGATAAAAACGGCGGATACACTATTACGCAAGCGCTTTGCAGTATCAATCCGGTTATTAAATCAGCTTATGATTATCAGGGAAATGCTATCAAAAAAGCCAAAGGTAAAAAGCTTAAAACATTACAGCTGAAGGACAAAAACACGATAATAGATTTAACGGCTCAGTGGGATAAAAACCCATTTGAATACAGAGTAATAGCGTTTTGGTACAAAAAGAAAAAGCGGGTTGGCTACTTGGTGACTAATTTGTCTAGAGAGACCATTCCGGCTTCAGATGTTGTCGAATTATACCGATTAAGGTGGCAAATTGAGTTATTGTTCAAAGAGCTTAAATCGTATTGCAACCTTAAAAAATTCAGCACACAAAAAGAGCCTATTGTTTGCGCCTTAATCTATGCCAGCTTCATCACCGTGTTACTAAAAAGGATGATGGCATTTGCAACAGAGGCATTAAAATCTTTATGGATATCGACACAAAAAGTGGCGAGGTCCGCACCAATATGGCTATCACTGTTAGTTAATAAACTGAGTCAACATCATGCAGTAGCGATCGCAGTGGAGGAATGCGTAGAACTAATATCAAAGCTATGTCCACGCGCCCACCCCAAGCGAGATTTGAAAGATGGGCTATATCAATTCGGTGTTACATCCTTGGTTGAGAATAACGGGATTGATTAATAAGTGAGCTTAAGTACCTACATATGAA
>NZ_WESC01000031.1 GCF_009184905.1 Parvibaculum sedimenti | reverse complement strand
TGGGGAGGGTGGCAATACTTGACGTTGCCGTCAGTGCCGCCTCGAGGGAGTTTTGTTCGACGAAGAGTCAAATTCCGTTCAACGACCTGGCGCGACAGACGGGCGCGATTGAGGTCGAACTCCATGCCGCGGCCAGCCGCGGCATTTCGGGCATACGGTAAATGCTGGAGCGATCGACCAGCGCGACCTTCCGAAGCGGATGTGTCGCTCGCGAAGACAAGAAGACTGGAGGAACCGTCAATCAGCGGGAAAGGTTTTTCCGACGGACCCCGTTGATGGTGACCAGAGAGTGACAATCGAGGAAATGGAACTATTCTGCAGGCACAAGCGTCCATGATAGATAGCCGGAGGGGAGGCTGGACTTTGACCGATCTTATTTCCGTAGTTGTACCGTTCTTCAATGAAGAAGACGGCATCGACAACCTCTTCATCGAGATTTGCGCCGCGTTTGAAACGATCCCGAATAGCGTTTTTGAAATTATATGCGTCAATGACGGTAGCCACGACCTAACGCTCGCAAAGCTCTTGAATCACGCGAGCGGCGATCCGCGGATCAAGGTCATTGATCTATCACGAAACTTCGGCAAGGAAGCCGCGTTGACGGCCGGCCTAGATCACGCCACGGGCGATGCCGTCATTCCGTTCGATGCCGACATGCAGGATCCACCCAACGTCATCGCGCAGCTCGTCGAGAAATGGCGCGAAGGCTACGATGTCGTCATTGCGAGGCGTGCCGACAGGTCCTCAGACAGTTATGTGAAGCGAAGCACGGCAGCCTTGTTTTACCGCGCCATAAATGCCATCTCGGACATCACGATCCCGGAAAATGTGGGGGATTTTCGGTTAATGTCCCGCGCTACGGTTGATGCGCTCAAGCTGCTGCCGGAGAATTGCCGCTTTATGAAGGGGCTCTTTGCCTGGGTCGGCGGACGCACTGCCGAAATCGAATATGTTCGACAGCCACGCAACGAAGGAAATTCAAAGTTTTCCGGCTGGAGGCTATGGAACCTCGCCCTTGAAGGCATCACGAGCTTTAGCACCTTGCCGCTCCGCATCTGGACCTATTTCGGTGGCATCACGGCGCTATTCACTTTTTTCTATGCGCTTTTTCTGATTGTTCGAACGACTATTCATGGTGTTGACGTACCCGGCTATGCATCCATTCTCACTGTCGTTCTGTTTCTTGGTGGCGTTCAACTCATGGGAATTGGCATGCTCGGCGAATATCTGGGCCGAATCTATAATGAAGCAAAGCGCCGCCCGAGCTACATCGTGCGCAAGGTGTATTTCCAAAAGTCTTTAGAACATGAAGCCGCCTAGGCTGCTGCGCTACGCTGCGGCGGGAACGCTGGGGACGGCAACCCAGTACACCATATTGCTGTGTCTGGTGCGAACCGGTACTGCAGAGCCTCTCATCGCTTCATCGGGCGGCGCGATTGCGGGCGCTATCGTAAACTACCTTCTAAACTATCGTTTTACGTTCGGTAGTCATAAAAGCCACATCCAAGTCGCCCCGAAGTTCTTTCTCACCGCCTGCTTCGGCTTCGTCATCAACTGGGCTGTGATGACGGTTCTGATTCTCTACATCGGCATCCATTATCTGGTGGCTCAAATCCTGTCGACCGGCATCGTGCTCATGCTGACCTACGCAGTTAACGCGGGATGGTCTTTCAGACAGGAATAGTAACAGGCATGCGCCTCCTATACGATACGGTGACGATCATCTTGATTGATCGTCAGAGGCCCATGTCACCGATGTGCCTGTCACATAGGGCTCAAGAATGATGACGATGGACTCCCCATTGAAGTAGACCGCTTCTGAATCGGGCCATGGCTTCCTTCCGGTCGCCCCTGCTATTGCGGCTTTGACCTCAGCCATTGTCGGACTTGCAAACCCATAATGGCCAAGGAAGAAATTCATGATTTCGACCTGCCTGTAACTCGCAAATGCTTCGGTCCGTACCTGCGATGAAAACGTCGTGTTTTGATACTGCCGAAACCGATCAAGAAAATTGTCTTTCATATCGCCAATGACGACGACGGGGGTCTGCTTTCGGGACAAAAGGAACGGTTCGGCCCGCACAACGATACGATTGATGCGATTCATGTCATACACACTCTTGAACGCTGCGGTATTCGTTTCCTGACTACCCAGGACCGCAAAAAAATATATGTAGAGAACTAGCGCCGCCATCGCGAGCCTTCTGCCGCGCGCGGTCAGAAGGATTGCAGCCAGGAAAAACAGTGAGGCGTAAGCGAAGGGCGCTTCGATCCGACCACTGTGATCCCAAGTCTGATCGTTAATTATCTTTGCAAGTTTTAAGGCAGGAGGAATAAGCAGCGTCAGTGCAGCTGCAATGGCCGCCCAAATTGGTCCACGTTGCCATGCTTTCAGGATAACAACGCCTATACCAAACAACACCGATATCGCGGGAAGCAGTCTAAAACTGCGTGGCAGGTAATCGACGTTTGCGTAGGTTACGTCATATATAGACGAATAGGAATTCCCGAATTGGACGAGAATTGCTCCCAACCCGTTAAGGTGTGTTCTAAATCCCGAATCGTAAACGACCGTCAGCTTGGTCGAAATGAAGTAAACCAAAACTGCAACGATGAAACTTCCAGCTGCGAGTGCCGCTCGCAATGCGAACTCACGAAAGTTTACGGGCCGTGCTGCCTCGAATCCTGCTCCTATTGAGATTTGCATAAGGAGCAGCGCGAGCAGAAGCGCAATGAGCCCGATCTTGGGCTGATAGGCCGCGAGAGACAACACAAAGCAAAGCGTTGCGAGGACAAAAGCTCTTGGCTGCTTAGGGCTTCGTTGTAGTGCCAAAGCTCCCGTCAGGGCAAGAGTGTCACCGAATGTGAATGCAATGTGATCTGCCGAAAAACTGTAATAATCAAGAAATGTCGGATGGACGCAGATGAATGCCGTTGCCAGAAAGATTTCTTCTTTGCGCCTCAGCCCCATAAATGTAGAAAACAGGATTCCATTTATGGCCTGCACGCCCGCGGCCACGATCATCTCAAGTGACTGAATGCCTGCACCTCCGAAAAGGCTTATGAGCATGTCGGCGAACCACCGCCCCTCTCCCAGCGTCTTGTACGAGGGATAGTCATAGATGAACGCATTGGGGAATGTGTGATTGGTGAAGATGATCGAAGTAAAAAAATAACTGTAAACAACGAACGTCAATGCGTAGGCCGCGAAGAATATGACGCCGTAATTCTTGATGGCGGCACTCAGAAAATCGGCCGAATCGGAAGGCCTGAAATCGATATGAGGAGCATTCATTACACTGGCCATGCTTGTGTGCGATTGTGGATAGAGAAAGGAGCGCGTGGATAGACCAAGCCCCACCTCGCTCAGCGGCGGTGACGTGCCACTGAAGTTTCCCCCACGGGGGATTAGAGCCTTGGCATGATTATACCCTCTCGGGCGGGTTGAGCAACAGGCCGGCACGCGGAGCCATCAGAGTGCGGAGCGTGCAGGCCTGTTGCGATAAG
>NZ_WESC01000030.1 GCF_009184905.1 Parvibaculum sedimenti | reverse complement strand
GCAACCAAACCTTCCCATCAGGAGGCCATCCAAGCCAACACACACGCCAGTCCCGCGTCAGCGGGTTCGTTCAATCCCCAACGTGAGTCAGCCTCAGCGCGCCTTGGTATAAGCTGCAGTTCGGGCCGGCTGCCCGCAAGAAGGTCGCGCGGGAACGCGGGCGGGATCACCAGCGAGAACGTGTCCATCCCGGCAAGCAACGGGGAAGAGTTCCTGATCGGCCCATCCCGTTAGAGAACGAAGCTGTCGACCCGTCCGAGTTTCCCACACGCAAAATCATAAGACAGTCGCAGGAGATCGAGAACGGTTTCGATTTCCGCGTTGTTCCTTGGCGCGTAGACCATGACCGCAGTTGACGGGATCATACCGGCCGCCGCCATCGGATGCGGCTCTGCCCAGCCCAGATCGACGATCTGCGGCACAGCATCCTCAGGCAGCATCATGTGCAAGCTGCCGTCCTGCGGCGGGTGGACGTGGGCGAACTCATTGCCGATCATGAATGCTTCGCGGCAGCCGCAGCCGCGCCCTTGTTCGAGGCACAACGCCTCGGCGCCCGGGACAGAGATCATCGAAGGCTGGCGCGTGACGAAGGGAAAATCGAAGGCCCGGTCCTTGAATGCGCTATATGACGTGGCATCCGGGTTTTGACTGATCTGCGTATGCGGGGCGCAAGGCGTGGTGTCGGGCCTTGGCCCCTCGCGCGGTGAAATTTTTAGCATGACTGAGCCTCCGTCATTGTGGTTCATTCCTGACCAGTCAGACCGGGTTTGTTGGCAAGCAGAAAGTCGCGGACCGACTGCGCTTTTTGTCCGGTCAGGTCTTCCACGTCGCCGGTCGTGACGTCCAGATATCCTTCGGCGATGGCCACGTCGAAGGACGAGAAGACATCCGCCATGAACTCCGGCAGGCCATTTTCTTTCATCGCTTCAACCAATGCGTCACGCGTGATCGGGACGTAGGGGATTTCCTTCCCGGCAACTTCGGACAGGATCGCGGCGATCTCGGCATGGCTGACGGCCTCGGGTCCGGTGATGTCGCGCAGGGTCGAGCCGGTCTCGGTCAACAGGGCTGCGGCGGCGGCGCGGGCGCAATCGGCGCGCGTGACATAGCCCGCCTTGCCGTCGCCTGCCGCAGCGTAAAGCGCCCCCGCGCCAATCGCCTGCGGCGCGCTCATCAGAAAAAGATCGGTGTAAAGGCAGTTGCGCAGGATCGTGTGGGGGATCCCGGTCTGCTTGATCAGCGCCTCGGTCTCGCGGTGATCGGCAGCAAAGCTGATCGGGTTGTTTTCATCGGGATTGGTGAGCGACGTATAGACGATATGCGACACACCGGCCTCTTTGGCGACCGAGATTGCGTTGCGGTGCGCGGCAAGCCGTTTGCCCGGCTCAAGGTCGTCCGTCGAGATGATCAGCAGCCGTCCGCCGCCGGCGAAGGCCGCGCCAAGCGTGGACGGGTCATTGAAATCGCCCGCCCTGACATCGACCCCTCGCGCCCGAAGTGCGTCGAGCTTTTCCGGCTTGCGGGTGATCGCGACGAGGGGGGCGGCCCCTTGCGCCAGCAGGTTCTCGATAACCTGACTGCCGAGTTGACCGGATGCGCCGGTCACGATGAAGGGGCCCTTGATGGTGTTGGACATGTCGTTGTGTTCCTTTCCAGAGTTTCTTTTCAACCGAAGCGAAAGGCGCTTTCGACGGCGCCAAGAACGTGATCTTCGAGGGTCTTCCGGCCGATATCGGTGCCCGCCGCGCCCGCCACGACATGCAACGGGATCAGGTGCTCTTCGCGCGGATGTGCATCGCGGCCGCTTGGTGCCTCCGACCAGCGCACGAGCCTGCGGTTACGTTCATCGGGATCGGGGCAGGTCACCGCCTCGGTCAGCCAGATGTCGAACGCTCCGCCAACCGTGTCGCCCCGCCGCCCGCCGCGCAGGCTCCGCATCATCACGCCCATGTTGTGATAGGTGTTGCCGCTGCCGATGATCGCCACGCCCTCGTCGCGCAAGGGGGCCAGGGCCTGACCAAGCGCAATATGGCGTGCGGGGTCAAGATCGCTGGCAACCGACAGCTGGACGCAGGGAATATCGGACTCCGGAAAGGCAACCTTGAGCGGCACGAAGACGCCGTGATCAAACCCCCGCGCGGCATCTTTCGCGGCCGGAAGACCGGCGGCGCGGATCAGGTCATGAACGCGGTCCGCCAGCGCCGGATCTCCGGGGGCGGGCCAGGTCAGCTCGTAGGTATGGGGCGGGAAACCGCCATAGTCGAACAGAAGCGGTGGCGCGGGGTTGGTCTGCACGGTGAAGGCGCGCTCTTCCCAGTGACCCGAGATCACCAGAAGCGCCCTGGGGCGTTCGGGCAGCGTGCCCGCCAGATCCTGCAGGAACTGGCGGTGCCGGTCCCATTCATCGGGTGGGTTCCAGTCCATGAAGAAACAGGGACCGCCGCCATGGGGAACGAACATCGCGGGCATACGGGTCATATCTGATAATCCTTCCCGGTCGGGCCGTCCGAAACCCTGCGTCTCGTTACCTCGATAAGGAATAGTTGTATTATGGCGTTAATTAAAGTAGGAACGAATAGATAACCAAGGCAAGAGAGTGGACCCCACCCATGCTCAAGACGCCGCCACAGTGCCCGATGGACGCGATCCTGCGTCTGCTGATGGGGCCGTGGACGACCTATATTATCTGGGTGTTGAGCGATGAGGGTCCGCAACGATTCGGGGCGTTGAAACGCGCCGTGCCGGGGATATCGACCCGCATGCTGACCGAACGCCTGCGGATGCTGCAAGGCGCCGGGGTCATCTGGCGCGAACAGGCGGAGACGATCCCGCCTGCGGTCACCTATGGCTTGACGCCGCGCGGCAACGACCTGCGAAGCGTTCTGGACGCACTAGGAAATATCGCGGAACGATGGAAGTCTGAGGGGGTCTTTGAAGACGATGACTTGGGTGCTGTTTGACTCTTGCGATGGCTGGAGCGGCCCCGGACCTGCGCGCAATTGCCCAGCACGAAACGCGCGGGCACATGTCTTCGGATTTGGGTCGCTACCTGTTCGCGGCGGTGTTCGGCCAAGTCCTTGGCTATAGCCCGAAGGCTGCCGCTTTCCCTTTGGCGCTCTGCCCGGATCACCGCAACCGGCACAGCGGGGTCTTCAATGACCGCTTCCGGGGCCAACTGGCCGACGAGGCTTCGACCACGGTCACGAGCCACATTTCGAAGGATGGTCACTACTTCATCCATCCTGATCCGATCCAGTGTCGCAGCCTGACTGTGCGCGAGACAGCCCGACTGCAGACATTCCCGGACGATTACCTGTTCCTCGGCAACCGGACTCAGCAGTACGTTCAGGTTGGCAACGCGGTGCCGCCGTTTCTTGCGCGGCAGATCGCAAGTCTTGTGTTGAAGGCCCTCTAGGCAGCGCACCCATGAGAGCGACGATCCGGGTGGTCGAGCGGTCAATGCGCGCCTCGGAATCGGTCCGGCATCAATGTAATCCTGCAGCACGACCTGTTGCGCCGGATGAGAGAACCGCACCGTGGGCAGCCAGCGGCGACAGGCCTTTGTCCCTCCCTTCTTCCCGGGATAGACCCGGCCATGCCGCAGCAGGAACCCTTGCAGATGCTGGCGCGCCTTGCCCGCCACCCGGACCGCCGTCGCCCGCCCCTCGGACCAGATCGCGTATCGCCTCGTGGGCTGCACCGGGCGCCCAGACCGCCGTCAATTGACCGGCCCGATGCAGCTTCGCCAGCATCAACACATCCCGACGGTCGGTCTTCACCCTGTCCCGGCCCTCACGGCGATCAGCGGTAAGCGATGTTTCGTTCACACCTTGACTGGATAATTCCAAGGGAGCAGATCTTTGATCTGGCTTTGCTTGTGTCCG
>NZ_WESC01000003.1 GCF_009184905.1 Parvibaculum sedimenti | reverse complement strand
AAAGGACCATGCCGTCGACTGGCACTACATCGCGCCCGGCAAGCCCATGCAAAATGGGTTCGTGGAGAGCTTCAACGGACGGATGCGGGATGAACTGCTGAACGAAGCTCTGTTCTTCGGCCTCGATCACGCTCGTCAGGCCATCGCGGAGTGGACCGAGGACTACAACACTGGTCGGCCGCATTCGGCGCTCGACTACCAGACACCGGCGGCCTTCGCCGCCAAACTTATCGCAACAGGCCTGCACGCTCCGCACTCTGATGGCTCCGCGTGCCGGCCTGTTGCTCAACCCGCCCGAGAGGGCATAATCATGCCAAGGCTCTAATCCCCCGTGGGGGAAACTTCAGTGGCACGTCAGGTGATGTCGCATGCGTCTCCGGCGACGATCGCCCGAACAACCTGCAGCGACACGAAGGCCAGCGGCGCGAGCAGGCGGATATGTCGCTCGACCTTGCCTTCACGCCGGGCGATCTCGTCGAGCGAATCGATGCGGCCGGCCACGATGTCGTCGATCCAGCTCCGTGCCTTCGCAATCGCCGCAAGCAGCGCGTCTCTTGTCTCCGGCTTGATCGACATTGGGGACGCAGGTTGATGCGCGACGCCCTTGATCGCAGTCATCGCCCGGGTTGCCTAGGGGATGGTGAGGAGGACAGGGTCCTGCCGGTTCTCATCGTCTGACGTCTCATCATTGCAGGCGCCGGAAACGTCAGGTTTCGCGCCTCCCCAAGCGGCGCGGCGCAGTCGTCCGTCCGAACAAACAGGAGTATCGGCGTCGAAGTCTGCGTCGGTGATATGGTGGACCGCCATCGTTTCAGGAGGGATTCCGTGAAGGGGGCGATAGAATCGCGCCATCGGGCGTTCAATACGCCAGGCGTCACGTCGACCCAACCAAACTCGATGATCTCTGCGGGTGATTTGAGGCCAGTTGTTTCTATGTCGATCACTCTTAGAAGCATCTCACTTGCTCCGCCAAATCTGGTGCCACGTTGGACCTCAATACCAGTGTCGATCGCGTGGCCTCTCGCCTGCTCGAGAGGAGCATATTCAGAAGACGCGCTTGCAACCGTTCCTCAGCATTGATTCCATTTCTTCCTTGGTCACCTCAACGATGCGATCCTCCGGAATCGAGACCTGCCGCCCGGTGATGAGACCCCAGCCAGCCATATGCTAAGCCACTGAAACGTAAGGCACTGACCGCCTCTCACGATTGAGAGAATGGTCTAGGTGCCCACGATGCTCCCAAAATGCTCCCATGTAAGCCGGCACACTTCGCAGGATGAAGAGATCGCTCAACGCGTCGATGACGTCGGTCGCGCTGAGCTGCCCCTGCTTTGAAAATGCAAGCTTTTGTCCCAACCTGTTTGTCTGATTGCGCGATTGGGAATATCGTGCATCGCTAATATGGGTGGCAAGAAGTTCTCGCAGATGTGAGGGGACAATCGGAAGGAACGAGAGAAATGCGGGCTGTCGACGACCGAATTGACCTTGGCGAATTGCCCGATGTCGCGGCAGTGGCAAAGCTTGTTGATGTTGCCAGCCTGCAGTTGATCGATGTCGGCTGCGGCGCGGCGGCGAACTCACGAGAGTTGGTGAGGCGTGGGGCCACAGTGGACGGCATCGAGCCGGACCCGATCCAGGCCGCGAAGAATCGTGAAGCCGATCCAGTTCCCGGTCTGGCCCTGCACGAGGGGCGCGCCGAGAGCCTGCCATTCGCCGACCATTCAATGGATGGCGTGCTGTTCTTCCGCTCGCTTCATCACGTGCCGATCGCAGCGATGGACGCCGCACTGCGCGAGGCAGTGCGCGTGCTGAAACAGGGGAGTGGCTTCCTCTGCGTGGTCGAGCCTGGCATGACCGGCAGCCACTTCCAGGTGATGAAGCCGTTCCACGATGAGACTGAGGTCCGTACCGCAGCCCAGGCGGCGCTCGCCCGTCTGTCCGGGGACAAGCTTTTCCGCCGTGAGTCGCGTTACCGCTTCATCCAGCATCCGCACCATGCGAGCTTCGAGGATATGGTCGCGCGCGTCACCGGCATGACCTTCAACAACATCGCCCGCCACATGGTGGAGACTGATGAAGTGCGCGCATTGTTCAAACGGGGGGAAACCCCGCAGGGCGACTACGTGTTCGAGCAACCCATGCTGCTCGATTTCTACCAGGGTCTGGCCTGAGCATGGCGTCAGGAGATATGAGACCGGCCGGCAACCCAGGTCAGCCTGCCGTCAGATGAAGCCGGAATTTACCAGCCCGACTGGTCCAAGGTTCGGGGCAAGTTCAAATCATGCCGCGGCTCTAATCCCCGATGGGGGAAACTTCAGTGGCAGGTCAGATACATAATGCCGGTTCTTCCCTGTAAATTCCCCTGTTACAGGGAATCTCACTAGGAGCTTGGTTCGCGCGGAACTGCGTCCACAGCCAAACTTACTCATTGAGCCACCAATGGAGTTTCTGGCGTTTCCGCCTGTGTTGCACCGACCTGTGCCACAGGCTGCAACCGAAGTCGGTTCGATGGCCGAACGGCGGACGTTTCCTCGAATTCGTCGTGTAGCTTTGCTTTGGCGAATGCCGCTGGCTTCTCCTGCCGTGGGGCAACCGATATGCGCCGACGCGGAGGTGGACCGCCGGCTTCCGTTCAGCTTGTCGGGCGATCCTATGCCCTTGACGAGCATCTCGATCTTGCGGTTTCCCTTTCGGCGCAACCTTAATAGCCGCGCCTGATATCCACTGTCTGCGGTAGTTGGCCGGTGGTGCGGTAAGCACGAATATTGTTGGCGACAATCGCGGCGGCGGTGTGCGGGTCTGTCGGCGCCGAAATATGCGGCAGCACAGTCACCTTCGGGTGGTGCCAGAAGGGCGACGCGGCGGGCAGCGGCTCCTCTTGAAAGACATCGAGCACGGCATGCGAGAGATGCCCGGCATTGAGCGATGCGATGAGATCTGTGTCGACGATGATGGCGCCGCGCGCGAAGTTGATGAGCGCAGCTCCTTCTTTCATCACCGCAAACCGCGCTTTGTCGAGAAGGCCGCGCGTCTCATTGGTCAACGGCATCAGGCAAACGACAACGTCGCTGCCGCCGAGCAAGGTATCGAACCCTTCATCGCCGGAAAAGCATTCGATGCCGCTCGCGTCCTTCGGCGACCGGCTCCATCCCTTGACGGCAAAGTCCGACTGGCTCAGGCGCTCTGCCGCCGCCATGCCTAACGCGCCGAGGCCGAGAATGCCGACCGTGAGGCGGGAAGGGTGGCGATAGGGCTGCTGTATCCAGACACGGTCCCGCTGCTGCCGGGCATAGGCCGGCATGTCACGATGCAAGTAGAGTGTCCAGGCGAGCACCGCCTCGGCCATGACGCGCGAAAGCTCCGGATCCACCAGCCGTACGATTGGCGGCGCGCCTACGCCCAGTTCAGCAACGAGGCGTTCAACGCCTGCCCAGAGGCTGTGGATCCATGAAAGACCGGAAAGTTCCGCCACATGGGCGGGATCGGGATTGGCGACAATGGCAATCTCGGCGGCCTTGCGCTCGATATCGCTCATATCGCGGAAACATTGAATGCTCTCCTCCGGGAGCAGTTCGGCGATGAGCGCGCGCCATTCCTGTTCGGACACTTCGTCAATGCGCGTAACGAGGGCGATGGGCTTGCGCATTTCGTGGATCTCTTTCCGCGTTCAGTGGGAGAAGACGCTGTCGAAGTCCTTGATCCTCTTGACCTCGATCGGATTGCCGCAGGGGTTGCGGAAGAACATGGTGTGCTGCTCACTCGGTTCTCCCGCAAAACGCAGGACGGGCGCAATATCGAAATGATGCCGCCGGATTCCAGCCGCGGAGCGATGCGCCGCGAGGCCATTGAGCTCCTTCTTGAAATGACCGCTCCGGCTATCTGAGCGACGATATACGCCACATCTCGCGCCCTGATGTCCGGTGGTTGTGCTGGTGAGGCTATTCGCGTGCTCTAATCTGGTGCGGTTGCCTTTTCAGAAAGCAATTTTCTGAGTTCCGTTCGCTTGATTTTCTGCGTTCCGGCGACTGTACGAGGAAACTTCGATAAGACTTCGAAGCGGACGCCTTCGAACTGCGGAAAATAACGGGTGACGTCGTCCAGCTTTGCTTTCGGAGGCATCTGATCGGCTTCGATGGCCACGAAGAGCTCGTCCTTTCCAGAACCGCTCAAGCCCGAGAAAAGACATATGGCGTCGACGCCCAGGACATGCTGAACCCTTTCCTCAAGAGGCGCCGAGGCGACCTTTATCCCCTGGATGTTCAGCACATCCGCAATGCGGCCCAGCACACGGATGCGACCATCTTCTCGGCGTGTTGCGATGTCGCCGGGGTAGAAATAGCCGTCCCGGAAGAAGCGCGAAGTCGCCATTTCATCGTCCAGATAGGACTTCATATCCGACTCCAGAACTTTGACGCGTAGTTCTCCTTCCTCGCCGGGTGCGCATTGGCGCCCTTCGTCATTAACGATCTCGACAGTCCTGTCTTTGGCGACGGTCAACCAAAGGAGGTCCTCAGATGATTTGAATTGTGACTGTGCGATGGACTGGCATTCCGTCGATCCATAATGGATCGAAATCCGGGGGTAGGACTCTCGAGCCAGCTTTCGGGCCGTCGCAAAGCTCAAAAAGCCACCGGAACAAATCAGCTCACAGTCTTTTTGCGGACACTTGGGCAGTACGTCGTCTGAAATCAGCTTCTTCAGGATGCCGGGAGTAAGAGATATCTTCCCGATCTTCTGCTTGAGGGACTCCCGGAGGGCTTCCGTATGCTGAGCTATGATGGCCGTCCCCCCAGCATGCCACACGCAGATGGACCGATCGAGGCCGATTGCAGTCCAGAGGGGAAACCACAGGGAATGGTGGATTGTGTCTCGGTCGTTGTTTCGAAATTTGTTGAGCCGCTCAATTCGTGCATCTTCGTTTGCGCCATCCCAAAGGACTTTTTTGTGAATTCCCGTTGTTCCAGACGTGCAAAGGATGTGACTTCCGAAGGCGGGCGCATCGGATAGCGGGCGAGGGAGCTGTCCCTCGTGTATCCCGCCATAGATCGCGGAGGGAACGACGATCACCTTCGCGTCACGGGCCGGGCGAGCATTGAAATCATGCACCGCTTGCTCCACCTGCGTCGTTACAATGCAAGCGACGTCTTTGATGTTGAGTTCATCTATCTGAGCGATTGAATTGACGGATATTGTCGTAAGCCCGAGCGCGCGAAGCGCCAGAACATTCATCCATGCGTCCGAAAGGCTGGACATCAGGACAATTGCGTTTCTGCCGGCGGGAAGATCATGCTGCGCGAGGAAAATCCGGGTCGCTTCGATCGCTCGCGCAAAGGATCCATAGCCAATCGAGGCGCCATTGTGAATCAGGGCGACCTTGTCCGGCTGTGTGTGTGCCCACTCGTAAATCCGATTTGTAATCACGCGGCATGCTCCAATATTCTTTTTCATGCCTGCAAATATGTATTCAGTATATCCAGAATTTCTGTTCCAAGACCATCGTCAATCGAAAGCGATCGCTGTTTGTTCTTGGCTGTATTGGCAATGATTAATCGTCATCTGCTGGCCTTCGCTCGCTCGATTATCTGAAATACATATTTCAGTCAGGCGCCTGTGGCTCTCGCGCGCATCAAGGCCGGGAGCCGACATTTCGGTAGATGCGTTCATCTCCGACGCCAATTTCGGGTGCAAACGGGCGGGCATGAAGTCTCGTTTTTATGCAAGGCGACTTCATGTTGTTTGGCGATAGGCCGACTACGAATTGGGGACGTTCGTGCGCCGCATGAGAGCGACTGAGCGCGCAAAAGACGCTTGAACATGTGGTGGTTGCGGTGCTTTCGTATCGTCGCGCTTTTCGTATTTTGCTAGACTGAACAAACATCGGAGCGTGCAGGTTCGGTGCATTCCGTTCAGTTTTTCAAAAGCGTAAAATCCAATGCCAGCAACACGTATGAGCTACCGCGGAATGGCGGTTGCGCCTCACCATCTTGCGGCGAATGCCGCACGCGATGTTCTTGCCGAAGGTGGCAACGCGGCCGAGGCGATGATTGCCGCCGCTGCCGCCATCGCGGCGGTATACCCGCACATGAACCATTTGGGTGGCGACGGGTTCTGGCTTCTCTCGATGTCCGGTGAGGCGCCGGTCGGCATTGAAGCCTGCGGTCCTGCTGCCGCGGCGGCGACGCCCGACTTCTATCGCGAGCGTGGCATTACGCAGGCGATACCGGCGCGCGGCGGGCTTGCGGCGCTCACGGTGCCCGGCGCGGTCTCCGGTTGGGATCAGGCCCATCGCGTGGCGCAGGCGTGGGGCGGCAAGCTGCCTCTCTCGCGATTGCTGGAACCTGCGGCCTTTTTCGCACGGGACGGCGTTGCCGTCAGCGAGAGTCAGGAGCGGCTGACACAAGAGAAATTCGACGAGCTGAAAGATGTGCCCGGCTTTGCCGATGCCTTTCTCGCCGAAGGAAACGTGCCGGTAAAGGGCGCGCGTCTACGACAGGCAGCGCTCGCCGACACGCTCGAGCGGCTCGGCCGCGTTGGTATTCGCGACTTTTACGACGGCGAAATCGGCGCAGCCCTGGCGGAGGACCTGAAGAAGGCCGGTTCGCCGCTCGCGGCGAGCGATTTCGCGGGCTTCAATGCGCGCATCGTCGCGCCGCTTTCGACGAAACTCTCATGCGGCACGATCTACAACATGCCGCCGCCCACGCAGGGTATCGCTTCGATCGCCATCCTCGGCGTTTTCGACCGGCTCGGCGTGAAGCAGGGCGAAAGCTTTGATCATATTCACGGCCTCATCGAGTCGACGAAGCAGGCCTTCCGCATGCGCGACGCCAATGTCTGCGATCCGGCCTATATGGCATGCGAGCCGGCGTCGCTCATTACCGATGCGGAACTCGATCGGATGGCTGCTGATGTCGACCGCGCGAAAGCCGCACCCTGGCCGCATGTCGCCAAGCAGGGCGACACGATCTGGATGGGCGTGATCGACGCGGAAGGCCGGTCGGCGAGCTACATCCAGTCGATCTATTGGGAGTTCGGCGCAGGCGTCGTTTCGCCTTCGACGGGTGTGCTTTTCCAGAACCGTGGTATCAGCTTTTCGCTCGACGAAAAGCACATCAATGCACTGAAGCCTGGCAAGAAGCCGTTTCACACGCTCAATCCCGCCATGGCGCGCCTCGGTGATGGGCGGACCATGGTTTATGGAACCATGGGCGGCGAAGGCCAGCCGCAGACGCAGGCGGCGGTCTTCTCTCGCCACGTGCTTTTCGGAGGTGATCTCGGCGAAGCGGTGGCCGCACCGCGCTGGCTGCTCGGCCGCACATGGGGTGCGCAGTCGATCACGCTCAAGATCGAAAGCGATCTCGATGCGAATGTGATCACGCAGCTGAAAGCGGCAGGGCACGATGTCGAACTCGTTGCGCCGAAGAACGACATGATGGGGCATGCGGGCGCGATCACGCTTTCACCGGATGGACGTTTCGAGGGCGCGTCGGACCCGCGCTCCGATGGAGATGCCGTCGGCTTCTGAGTTCAGCCCTGAAAAGGATGGGTGGTGAGCCAGTGTTGCGCGATGTCGATGCGCTTTGCCACCCAGACCTTTTCACGCGACATGACGTAGTCGAGGAAGCGGGCAAGCGCTGCGGCGCGCGCAGGCTTCCCGACGACGCGGCAATGCAGGCCGACCGACATCATCTTCGGTGTGGCGACGCCTTCCGCGTAGAGCATGTCGAAATTGTCCTTCAGGTAAGTGAAGAACTGGTCGCCTGAGTTGAAACCCTGCGGCGCGACGAAGCGCATGTCATTGGTATCGAGCGTGTAGGGAACGATCAGCTGCGGCTTGCCATGCGTCGTATCGTAATAGGGAAGATCGTCCGCATAGGAATCCGCGTCATAGACGAAGCCGCCTTCCTCAACGACGAGCCGAGCTGTGTTGGGGCTGGTGCGGCCCTGATACCAGCCGAGCGGGCGCGAGCCCGTGACCTTCGTGTGGAGTTCGACGGCGCGGGCAATGTGCTGGCGCTCGACCGCTTCAGGTATGTGCTGATAGTTGATCCAGCGATAGCCGTGGCTCGCGATTTCCCAATCGGACTTGAGCATAGCTTCTACAGCGGCGGGGTTGCGTTCCATCGCCATGGCGACGCCATAGACGGTGAGCGGCAGGCCGCGTTCGGTGAATAGCCGGTGAAGGCGCCAGAAGCCCGCGCGGGAACCGTATTCGTAAAGGCTTTCCATCGACATGTGACGCATGGCGGGAATAGGCGGCGTGCCGACCATTTCGGAGAGGAAGGCTTCGGAGGCCTCGTCGCCATGGAGGATGCAGTTCTCCGCGCCCTCTTCATAATTGATGACAAATTGAACGGCGATACGCGCACCACCCGGCCAGTTGGCGTTCGGGGGCGTTTGACCATAGCCGATGAGGTCGCGGGGGTAGGTCATGGACGGACTCTCTTCAGGCGGAGGTTTCGGATGCGGCGTAGACGGCAAGCGCCGCGTCTGCGGCAGAGCCGGACGGGAGCTTGAAGCCCTCGCCACGCAACACACATTCGAGCGCGTTCAGCGTGATGAGAACATTGTGCTTCCGGCAGTTGTATCCCATGGCGCCGATGCGCCAGATGCGTCCCTGCAAGGGGCCAAAGGAGCTGCCGATTTCGATTTCGAAATCCAGACGCATGCGCGCACGTACATGCTCGCCGTCAATGCCCACCGGAATCTCGATGCCGGTGACATTGCTCATCTTGTTGGAGATGTCGCCGAAGAGGGTAAGTCCCATCGCCTCAAGGCCGGCGACCATAGCGCGGCTTGCAAGCGCATGGCGGGTGTAGCGCGCTTCCAGCCCTTCCTGCAGCACGATGCGTGCGCATTCGCGTGCGCCATAAAGCATGGTCGTCGCTTCGGTGTGGTGGTTGAGACGCTTTTCCGACCAATAGTCCATGATCATGGCAAGGTCGAAATAGTTGGACGCGATGCGCGGCGCGTTGCCGCCCACAAGACCTGCCGGCGCGATACCCTTCTCGACATGGCGGCGCGAGAAAATTCTCTCCGCCGCACGATCGGAAATGGTAATGGGCGCACTTCCTGACGGGCCGCCGAGGCACTTCTGCAAGCCGGCCGTCACGATATCGATGCCGAGCTTGTCCACCGGCAGCGACATGCCGCCGAGCGTCGCGGTCGCATCGACATAGAAGAGCGCATCATAGCGGCGGCAAATCTCGCCGATACCCTCAAGCGGCTGGGCCATTGTGGTCGAAGTATCGCCATGGACGCAGGCGACGAGGCGCGGCTTCACGCGCGCGACAGCCTCCTCGATCGCTTCCAACGCGACCACGGTTCCCCATTCTGCATCGACGGTCGTCACCACGGCGCCGCAACGCTGCGCGATTTCCGTGAGAAGCAGGCCGAAGCGGCCGAAATTCGGAATGACGATATTGTCGCCGGGCTCCAGAACGGAGATCAGCGCCGCCTCGATGCCTGCCCGCGACGTGCCGTCGATGAGAAAGGTCCAGCGATTTTCGGTTTCGAAGACGCGGCGATAAAGCGCCATCGTCTCGTTCATATAGGCGGTGAATTCGGGATCGAACTGGCCGAGAAGCTGCGCCGACATGGCGCGCAACACGCGCGGATGCGCGTTGACGGGCCCCGGCCCCATCAGCAGGCGCTGCGGCGGATCGATTTCGTCGAAAATGTCATTGGTCATTTCTTGTAGCTCGCTTCAAGGCGATCGATAAATCTGAGCATGGTTTCGGCGGCGAGGTCGACATCGGCTGGATCGACTGCCTCTGCCGGATTGTGGCTGATGCCGCCGGCACAGCGGATGAAAAGCATCGCCATGGGAGTGATGGCTGCAAGGGCGCCGGCGTCGTGGCCCGCGCCGCTGGCCAGCCGCAAGGGCCGCAGGCCCATATCGGAGAGAACGGCTTCGAGCATGGCGGTGAGCGCCGGGTCGCTGGGATGCGGCTGGAGGTCCAGTGTCTGACGGAGCACGAAGCCAATGCAGCGCCGCGAGGCGATGGCGGCAATACGCGTTTCCATTTCTTTTGCGGCAGCGTCGCGTATTGCGCGATCTATCGCCCGCACATCAAGCGTGATCTCGACCTTGCCGGCGATGACATTCGGCGCGCCGGGCTTTGCGTCGATGAAGCCGACCGTGCCGACGACACCTTTCGTCGCCCAGGTTTCCGCGATCTGCTCGACAGCGAGGATCGCTTCCGCGGCTGCGGCGAGCGCATCATGCCTGAGCCCCATCGGATTCGTTCCGGCGTGGCCCGCTTTGCCGGTGAATACGGCGTGGAGCCGTAATTGCGCGGAGATGCCGCTAACGACGCCAAGAGCCTGTTCTTCGGCTTCGAGGACCGGCCCCTGCTCGATATGTGCTTCGAGATAGGCGACCAGCTCCTCGGGTCTGCGAGCGGCGAGCGGAATTTTCGCGGCGTCAAGGCCGAACGCTTTCATGGCGTCTGCCAGGCTCACACCGTCGCTGTCCTTGAGCGCCGCGTATTCCGCGCCGTCGATTATCTGACCGGAGACCGCACGGCTGCAGATCATGCCGGTGGAGAAGCGCGATCCTTCCTCGTCTCCGAAGGCGACGACTTCGATGGCAAATGGAAGGCGTCGGCCTTGGGCAGCGAGGGCTTCGACGCAGGACAGGCCTAGCATCACACCGAGCGTGCCGTCATAGCAGCCTGCGTCGCGCACGGTGTCGACATGCGAGCCGATCATCAGCGCAGGCGCACCGGGCGTCGCTCCCTCATATCGCCCGACGACATTCCCTACGGGATCGAGATGCACCGTCATTCCGGCCGCGGTCATCCATTGCGTCAGACTTTCCAGCGCTGCAGCATGTGCAGGCGTCAGGAAACGTCGTGTGAGGTTGCGCGCATCTTCGCTATAGGGCGGCACGCCGAAGGCGTCGCTCCGGGCAACTGCGCGCGCGCCCAATCCGTCTTTCGTCAACTCGATCACACTCATTTTATGTCACGGGCATCGCGCCGCCCGGGAAGTCTCAGCTCGCGGGCTTCGCCTCGGGTAGAAAGCTGACATGAGCGGAGATCACCCGCCAGCCTTCCGGCAGGCGCAGCCAGGTCTGGCTCTGGCGCCCACACTTTCCATCATCGAGCCTCTGATATTCGCAATTCGCCGTCGCAAAATTGCGGCCATAGGTCGAAATTTCGACGCGCAGGAGCTTCCGCGCGATCTTCGCCGGGTTGCGGCCTGCGCGGAAGGCGGCGATTTCTTCGAAGCCATAGAGGTTTTCGCCTGCACCATAACGGATGGTGCGCGGATCTTGCCAGAAGAGTTCGTCGAGAACGTCGACATCATTCTCCATCAGCGCCTTTTCATAGTGGTCGAAGACGGCATGCACTTCGGCGACAACATCCTCGTCGTCGATCGGTTCGTCGAAGCCGTCTTCAGTGCCGAGTGAAATGGACATGGCGGGGCTCATCACATGTCTTCTTTCTTGTCGCCGCCATTCACGATATCGAACCCGTAGCCGGCGGAGAGGCGCTCCATGATGTGCTTGAGGCCAGTGGTGGGCGCGTAGTGGGCAGGGCGCTCCGGCGTCACACAGGTCGGCAGGGCTTCGATATAGGCATCGGCATTGGGATCGAAGAAGAAGGGCAGCGAATAGCGATCCTTCTCGCTGGTATTGATGACGCGGTGAAGCGTCGAGATGTAGAGATCGTTGGTCCAGCGCTGGAACATGTCGCCGATATTCATCACGAAGCAATCGGTGCGTGAGGGAATCTCGATCCATTCGCCCGCGACGTTGCGGGCCTGCAGGCCGCCGACGCCATCCTGCGCCAGAAAGGTAAAGCAGCCGAAATCCGTGTGCGCGCCGCAGCCGAGCTGTTCCTCGGTGATGACGCCTTCCTGGGGCGGATAGTGCAGGAAGCGCATGGTGGCCAGTGGGCGGTCCACCATCTTGTCGAAATAGTCTTCCGGCATGTCGAGCGAGAGCGCGAAGATGCGGATCATCCGCCGAGACAGGTCGTTCATTGCGTCGAAGTAGGTGAGCATCGCCTCGCGGAATCCGGGAAAGTCTTCCGGCCAAGCGTTAGTGCCGCACAGCGGCGTATTCCGGTCGGGATCGTCTGGCGCCAGTTCGCGGCCGATATTGTAGCCTTCCTTCAGATCGCCCGCGGCCTGCGAGGTCGGATCGAGGTTTTCCTCGCCAATGGTGAAGTAGCCGCGATTATGCCCATGCACGGCCATGGACACGGCCTGCTTCTGTTCCGGCGTTGTTTCCTTGAGAAAACGCCTTGCCCAGGAGAAGGTGCTTTCGGCGAGCGAAGGAGAAACACCGGAATTCTTCACATACATGAAGCCAGCATTAATGCAGGCATCGCGTAGATGTTTCGCGACTTCTAGCTTGCCCGCGCGCGTGCCGCTTTCAGCCGGTGCGAAGTCGATGATCGGGGCTTGCGTGAAGGGAATGCGCTTACCCTGAAGGGATGTGTCGAGAATGGCAGCCGGAGTCATCATAGTTGCACTAGCCTCCGCGATAGGTCGAATAGCCGTAGGGGCTCAGGATTAAAGGAACGTGATAATGAGAACCGGCGTCGGCGACGCCGAAATGGATGGGGATCTCGTCGAGGAAAGGCGGCTCCGGCACTTCGAGGCCATTCGCGCGCTGGTATTCGGCGGCATGAAAAATGATCTCGTATCGGCCGGTGGTGAGCGCCGCGCCATCGAGTAGCGTTGCGCGGCCGCCATTATCGAGCGTGAAGTCGACAGGCTCTGTTGCCTCCGGTGCGAGCTTGCGCAGAGTGAGTCTCAGACCCGCCGTGCCGGTACCCCGGGCCGTGTCGAGTGCGTGTACAGTCAGCTTGCCGGCCATTGTCCGATGAACTCTTCTTCGTTGTAGGCGAAATAGTCGGCCAGGATCTTGTCAGAATCATCGGCGAAAAGCTGTCGGGTGATGCCGGCGACGAGGCGAGGCAACGCGAATTTCATTCCCGAAAGAGCTGCCGCCGAAAGACCGAGGCTCGCCAGGGCGGAATAATTGTAGGCAAAGAGGCCGTAGATTCTTCCAGCGCTGTCATCGTTCTTCGGCGTGAACTCGAAGGACGGGCCGAGATAAGGATGAGCGTCGATCAGCGCGTTGGCCTTGCCCTCGGGCGGGGCATAGACGTCGCGCCAGTTCGCAATGTCACCCGCGAGGTTCGCGAGTTCCGGCCGGAGCTTCACGTCGGTCATAAGGCCGGTGCTGAGTATGATGAAGTCGAAGAGGAACGTGTCCTTCGGCGTCGTCACCTTGACGCCTTCGGGCGTCTCCTGGACGTCGGCCCAAGGCGAACCGAGATGCAGGCGGAAGCCCGGATAGGCGGCGGCGCGGCCGAACGTGTCATTCGTCGGCGGCTGGTTGTGGCCGAGGAAGAAGGAGATGCCCGCATATTTTGTGGCGTCGTCCAGCGTAGCGAAATTGCGCAGAAAGCCGGCATTCTCCATATAACGGATCGGATTGACGCGCGGCATCCTTTCGCGGCGCAGGAACACATGCACCTCGCCAACTCCGAGGCCGAGCGCATATTGCGCATTGTCGAAGGCCGAGGCGCCACCGCCGAGAATGCCGATCTTCTTGCCCTTGAGGGCCTCGAAATCAATCATCTCCGACGTATGCGCATAGCGCGACGGTGAGACCTTGCTCTCGATGAAATCCGGCACATGCCATTCGCCGCCGCCCTGAATGCCTGTGGCGAAGACGACCTTGCGGGCGAGAATGTCTCCCGCGGCGCCGGCACCGGAAACGGTGAGGCGGAAAAGCTGCGGCCCGACCGGATCGACTGAGGCGACGCGGGTTTCGTTCTGCACGGGCAGCGCCAGAACCTGTCGGAACCAGCGCAGATAGCGCATCCATTCCTCGCGCGGAATCTTGACGAGGCTGTCCCAGGCTTCCGCGCCGAACTGCGCGGTCCACCAGGCGCGGAAGGTCAGCGACGGGACGCCCAGGTCGGGGCCGGTCAGATATTTCGGCGTGCGCAACGTAACCATGCGCGCATATGTGATCCATGGGCCTTCAAAGCCAGCGGGATTTTCGTCGAGGATGAGGATGTTCTCGACTTTTTCGCGCATCAGGCCGAAGGCAGCGGCAAGTCCGCTCTGTCCGCCGCCGATGATGACGACATCATATATATGTGCGCCGGACTCATGAGCGCGCGGGCGGACCCAGGGCTTGGCCGGATAGTCGAGCATCTCGAGATCGAGGCGCACCTGTGCGGAGAGTACGAAGAGGGCCTTTTCAGCCTCGGGTGTCGGCGCATCGCAGAAAGCCGTGTCCGCGATTTTGGTCGTAATTTCATTC
Source organism: Parvibaculum sedimenti (assembly GCF_009184905.1). GTDB lineage: Bacteria > Pseudomonadota > Alphaproteobacteria > Parvibaculales > Parvibaculaceae > Parvibaculum > Parvibaculum sedimenti. The sequence continues at coordinate 277,683 of NZ_WESC01000003.1, read as the reverse complement.
ATGCGATTTCGAGATCCTTCAGTCTCAGGCGCGAAATTTCGCCAATCTGCTTCAGTGCCTCCATGCGCTCGGTATCGGCATCTCGCGCAAGGCGGCGCTCAAACTCGAACAGAATGGAGTCCTTGGTGTTGAGGCGGACGCAGATGATGAAGGGAATGCCGAAGCGCTGGCGATAGGCGGTATTGAGCGAGTGGAACTTTGCGAATTCCTCTGGTGACAGGTGGTCGAGCCCGGCACTGGCCTGCTCAAAGGCGGATTCAGAAGTCAGCTCGCGTGCGATGGCCGCTTTGCCCGCGAGGTCGGGATGGGCGAGGATGAGCGCGAGTTGGGCTTCGGGCATTGCCGCATGGATCACCGACATGAAGGCATTGTGCAACTCGTCGAGAGACGCGAACGGACGCTTCGTCCATGCGCCTTTCGCGACCCAGGGCGAATGCTCATAGGCGCCCCCTACGGCGGCAATAAACGCCGCTTCGTCCATGTTGTTTATTTCGGAAAGAGTCATCAAGAAAGCTCGCAGGCAAACCGTGCGGCTCGAGGAAAGCCTCGCCGCGTCTTGGTTTTCCTCTCGCAATGCTCGTGCCAGCAGCGGAGCCGCAGATTGCCGCCAGCTTGCGCAGCCTCCGTCCAAAAGATGGGCAAAAAACTGACCGCATGGACAATATGTATGCAAGTCACTGGCGCCGGCTTCCGCAGCCCGCTTTAAAAACGCGCCACTCTGCGCCATCTGCCTCGGGTTTTACTGGCACGAAAATGGCAACTCATCCGCGAGGCGTTGCCGCGCCTTGTTGCCACTCAAGCGGAGATCACGCACTGAAAATGACTGTCACTGTCCGGTTCCTCTTGAATGGCAAGCAGCGCATCGCGCGGGCTGTCGAACCGACGCGGACGGTTCTTCAGCATCTGCGCGTCCATGAACGCGCGCTCGGGACGAAGGAAGGTTGCGCCGAGGGCGATTGCGGCGCATGCACGGTGGCGCTCGGGCGTCCGAATGGCGAGGGTGGCTTCGACTTTCGGGCGGTCAACTCCTGCATCTTGCTGACAGCGGAGATCGACGGCTGCGCCATCACGAGCGTCGAGGGCCTGGCCGACGCCGAGGACAGGCCGCACCCGGCACAGGCCAAACTGGTCGAGCACCACGGCAGTCAATGCGGCTATTGTACGCCGGGCATAGCCATGAGCCTTTTTGCGCATGAGCGTGAGGGCCGGGGCGGTGCCCTCGACGATATTCACCAGACGCTCTCCGGCAATCTCTGCCGCTGCACGGGCTACAGACCCATTATTGACGCAGCCAAGGACATGGTCGCCTGCGGGCGCTCAGTAGATTTCGATGCGCGCGAGCGCCAATGGCGCGAGGCACTCGATGCGTTGATCGCTGAAGGGGCTGGCGACAAGGCGCAGATCGATATTGCGGGCTACGAAGTTCCTACGGAGCTGAAGGACCTCGACAGGCTGCTTGCAAAGCATCCAGAGGCGAGGCTGCTGGCGGGCGGCACCGATCTCGGCGTTGCCGTGGCCAAACGAGCCGAGAATCCGGGGCCGCTGATTTCACTTTCGCGCCTCAATGCGCTGAAGGTGATCGAGGAAGGCGAAGCGGGCGTCGTCATCGGAGCGGGAGCGACCTATGAAAAGGCGCTGCCGGTTCTCGACCGCCATTTCCCTGCCTTCGCCGATATCGTGCGCCGCATCGGCTCGCGTCAGGTGCGCAATCTTGCCACCATCGGCGGCAATATCTGCAATGCCTCACCCATCGGCGACAGCGCACCCTGCCTGTTGGCGCTCAATGCCGAAGTCGTGCTGCGTTCGGTCGAAGGGCGACGCATGGTGCCACTCGACAAATTCTTCATCGCCTATCGCAAGACGGCGCTGAAGCCGGGCGAATATCTGGAGGCGATCCACGTCCCCTACATGCGCGAGGGCGATGTGTTTCGCGCCTACAAGCTCTCGAAGCGCTACGATCAGGATATCTCGACAGTCTCGGCCGCTTTTGTGCTCAGGATGAGCGACAGCAAGATCGCCGCGGCCCGCGCCGCTTTTGGCGGCATGGCTGCGACGCCTGCCCGCGCTGTGGCGCTTGAAAAGGCGCTGGTTGGCGCCACCCTGGAAAGATCGGCGGAACTGGCCGCGCAACTTGGGAGGGATTTCAAGCCGCTTAGCGATTTCCGTGGCTCGGCAACCTATCGCCTTGCTGCCGGGAGCGGGCTTGTCGAGCGGCTGCTGGCCGAGGTGGCGAACAAGGACGTGCCGACGGAGGTATGGGCGCTATGAATGTGATCTCGACCTCATCGAAAGACGGCCTCCGCGCAAAGGGCGGTGTCGGCCAGTCTATCGCGCATGAAAGCGCCAATCGTCACGTGCGCGGCAGCGCCATCTATGTCGACGACATGCCGGAGACCGAGGGCCTGCTTCATGCCTGGGTGATCCTCTCCGACCGGGCGCATGCGAAAATCACGACGCTTGATCTTTCCGCCGTCAAGGTTGCACCCGGCGTTGTTTGTGTTTGCACTGCGGATGATATTCCGGGCGCCAATGACGTCGCACCCATTCTCTCCAACGAGCCGTTGCTGGCAAAGAATGTCGTCGAATATTGGGGGCAGGCGATTTCCATCATCGCCGCTGAAACGGAAGCGCAGGCCCGCGCGGCGGCATCACTTGCCGTCATTGAATATGAGAACCTTCCCGCGCTGCTGACTATCGACGCTGCGCTGGAGGCAAAGAGCCTCGTGATCAAGCCGATGGTGATGGTGCGCGGCGATGTGGACGGCGCCTTCGCCCGGGTCGGGCATATGCTTGAAGGCGAAGTGCGCGCGGGCGGGCAGGATCACTTCTATCTCGAAACTCATGTCGCCCAGGCCGAACCCGCCGAAGAAGACGAGATGCGCGTCATCTCGTCGACGCAGCATCCGAGCGAGGTGCAGCATATTGTCTGTCGTCTTCTCGGCGCTCCCTATGCCGCGATCACGGTCGAAGTCCGGCGCATGGGGGGTGGCTTTGGCGGCAAGGAAAGCCAGGCCTCGCAGATCGCCGGTATGGCCGCGGTTCTCGCCCGACTTTCCAGGCGGCCGGTGCGGCTTCGTCTCTCGCGTGATGTCGACATGATGATGACCGGCAAGCGCCATGATGTGCTGGGGCGCTTCAAGCTCGGCTTTGACGATACCGGACGGATCGAGGCGGCGGATATTGTCATTGCGATCAGGGCAGGCAATGTGCCCGATCTTTCGGGGCCGGTGCTGCAGCGCGCGCTCTGCCATGTCGACAACGCCTATTATCTGCCGAATGTGCGGGTCAACGGCTATGCCTGCAAGACGCATACGGTGTCCAACACGGCCTTCCGTGGCTTCGGCGGCCCGCAGGGCATGGTCGTTGCCGAGGCGATGATCGCGCATGTCGCGGCGAAGCTCGGCAAGACACTCGATGAGGTACGGGCCGTGAATTACTACGGCGGTGAGGGCCGCGATACGACGCCTTATGGTCAGCGCGTCACCGACAACAACATGCCCCGCATTCTCAAGGAGGTCGAAGAGAGTGCGAGCATTGCGGCGCGGCGTGAAGCCAATGCTGCGTTCAACGCATCGAGCCCTATCGTCAAGAAGGGCCTTGCGCTTTTTCCTCTGAAGTTCGGCATCTCCTTCAACATGCCGACGCTCAATCAGGCCGGCGCACTCATCCATGTCTATACGGATGGAAGTGTGCATCTCAATCAGGGTGGCACGGAGATGGGGCAGGGGCTCTATCTTAAGGTCGCTCAGGTCGTCGCTGAGAGCTTCCAGATCGACATCGAGCATGTACGCGTCTCCTCGACGCGGACGGACAAGGTGCCGAACACATCGGCGACTGCGGCGTCCGCGGGCTCGGATCTCAACGGCATGGCGGCCCTCGCCGCGGCGGAAACCATCAAGGCCCGCATGCGCGATGTGGCGGCCGCGAAGTTCGGTGTCGCGGTGGACGAGGTGATTTTCGCCAATGGTCGCATCTATGGAGGACAAAAGTCGCTGAGCTTTGCCGAGCTTGCAAAATGTTGCTGGCTGGAGCGCGTTTCGCTGTCGGCTGCAGGCTTTTACAAGACGCCCGACATTCATTTCGACGCGGAGACCTGTACGGGCGAGCCCTTCTATTACTTCACCTATGGCGTCTGCGCTGCGGAAGCGGCGATCGATACGCTGACCGGCGAGAACCGTATCTTGCGCGCCGATATCATCGAGGACGTGGGCGCGTCCCTCAATCCGGTCATCGATATTGGCCAGATCGAAGGCGCTTTCATCCAGGGCATGGGCTGGCTCACCATGGAGGAATTGTGGTGGGACAAGGACGGTCGCCTTAAGACCCATGCGCCTTCGACCTACAAGATCCCGACGAGTCGCGACATTCCGGTCGATTTTCGCGTGAAGTTGCTGGGCGACGCTCCGAACGCAAAGCCTACCATTTTCAGATCGAAGGCCATCGGCGAGCCGCCCTTCATGCTGGCGCTCGCCTGCTTCCTCGCGCTTCAGGATGCGGTAGCATCCGTCGTGGGTGCCGAGAAGGCGCTCAGGCTTGAAGCGCCCGCGACGCCGGAGGCAATCCTGCGAGCGCTTGGCCGCGTCGAATAGGGGAAGTGTGAATGTGCAATGAGAGTGATTTCATGCGGCGCGCCATAGAGCTTTCGGCCGAGGGCATGGCGAAGGGGGCAGGCGGTCCCTTTGGTGCCGTCGTCGTGAAGGATGGCAAGATCATTGCCGAAGGCTGGAACGAGGTGACGAGCACCAACGATCCAACCGCGCATGCGGAGGTGCAGGCGATCCGCAGGGCGGCCAGGGCGCTCGGCACATTCGATCTTTCCGGTTGCGATGTTTATGCGAGCTGTGAGCCCTGTCCCATGTGTCTTTCAGCCATCTACTGGTCGCGCGCATCGCATCTTTTTTATGGTGCGCATGCTGCGGACGCAGCGTCCGCCGATTTCGACGATGCGTTTCTCTATGAGCAGATAAAGCTCCCGGAAAGTGAAAGATCTTTGCCGACCAAGAGCATTTTGTCCGACGAGGCTGCGGAGGTTTTTCGCGCCTGGCTCGCGAAGCCTGACCGCGTTCCCTATTGAGTAAGAGTGCAAGCTAAAGACATGAATGAAGTTCTGCTGACCGCTGACGCGGTTCTGACCATGGATGTCGCCAATACGGTCTTTATCGACGGTGCGGTGCTGGTACGCGATGACAAAATCGCGGAAGTTGGAAGGGCTGCGGAGCTGTCAGCGCGCTATCCGGCGGTCAGGCGCAAGGATTTTGGCAAGGCGGTTCTGCTTCCCGGCCTGATCAACACGCATATGCATTCGGGCATTCTGCGCGGTACCGCCGAAGGCCTGCCGCTCTGGGATTGGCTGCGGCTCTTCATCGATCCGATGCATCGCGTGCTGCGTTCTGAGGAAGCCGAGGCATCGTCATGGCTTTGCTACGGCGAGAGCCTGCTCGCGGGCACGACCACGGCAGTCGACATGTGGCGCTTCATGTACGGCTCGGCCAAGGCCGCGGAGCAGCTCGGCTTCCGCGTCGTCATGGTGCCTTATGTCGGCGAGGAAGTCGGCTTCGATTACTTCGACAACCTCGACGACAATGAAAAGCTCATTCAGGAGTGGCACGGCAAGGCGAACGGCCGCATTAATGTCTGGGTCGGGCTCGAGCACCAGTTCTATGTCGATGAAGCGGCCTGCAAGCGCGCCATCGACATGTGCAAACGCTATGGCGTTGGTCTTCACACACATTCCAATGAATCCCGCGACGAGGTGAAGGAAGCCTATAAGCGCTATGGCATCAGCCCGATCAAGGCGCTCAAGAACAAGGGCATTCTCGACATCGAAAATGTGCTGCTCGCTCATTGCGTCTGGCTCGAGGATGAAGAGATTGCTCTGCTCCGCGACAATGGCATTGGCGTCGCGCACAATCCGACCAGCAACATGAAGATCGCGAGCGGTTCCGCGCCGGTCGTCGACATGATCAAGGCGGGTATCGCAGTCGGCATTGGCTCGGATGGTGAGAAGGAAAACAACAATCTCGACATTTTCGAGGAAATGAAGATCGCGTCCATCCTTGCCAAGCTTCGCGGCATGGACGCGGCGGCTTATGGTGCATGGGATGTGCTGCGCTCGGCCACCATCGAAGGTGCGCGCGCCATTGGCATGGCGGACAAGATCGGTTCGCTCGAAGCGGGCAAGCAGGCCGATATCGTGGCCGTGCGCGCCGACGGCCCGCATATGACGCCCTTCATCGAGGAAGGCCCCTTCTTCAATCTTCATCACAATATCGTTCATGCCGTGCAGGGCGGTGATGTCGTGATGACCATGGTGGACGGCTTCATTGCCGCCGAGAATGGCGTGCTCACTGCTGGCGATATGAAGAAGTTCATCGCCGACGCGGAGAAAGCCTGCGCCGATGTGATCGAGCGCCGTACGGAATGGTTGAAGGAAAATGAGCAGGGCGCCCTTTCGCCGGTTTGAGTAGAGCGTCCCATGAAGAAGAGCCTCGTCGCCCCCCAAATCTGGCATCCCGAAGAAGTATCGGAGGCCTGGTCGCTTCTCAAGCGCTTCGGCAAGGCCGCGCGCGTCCTTGCGGGCGGAACGGCGGTGCAACTCGACTGGGCGGCGGGCGCGCCTGTGCCGGAACACTGGATCGATCTCAACCGGCTTGACGATCTTCGGGGCGTCACGGAACTTGCCGATGGCGGTATCTGGATCGGCGCTCTGACGAGCCTGAGCGCACTCCGCCACGGCGCGCTTATTGGGAAAAAGCTGCCGATGCTGTGTGATGCTGTGGGGCGCGTCGGTTCGGCCGGTATTCGCAACCTCGCGACGCTGGGCGGGAATGTTGCGAGCGGCAGCGGCTGCATCATCCCAGCCCTGCTTGCTCTCGATGCCGAGGTTGAGCTTTTCACCGCCAAAGGATTGGTCAGACGGAATCTCCGGGCGCTCCTGTCATCGAGTCTGACGCCGATGGAAGGCGTGGTGCTCGTTGCCATCGTCGTTCCCGCAAGGTTGCCGGCGAAGACATGCTTTGAAAAGATGGGACTTCGCCGTGCTTTCACCCCAAGTGTCATCAATGCGGCGGCGGGATTGTGGTTCGACGGCGCGGGCAATGTCGTCAAGGCGCGGCTCGCCATCGGTGGCGGCATTACACCGCCGCAGCGTTTGTCCGCTGCAGAACACTCGCTTATCGGTATACCACTGTCGGCGCTCGACTGGACATCGTTGAAACGCGACATGCTTGGCGAGATGCGTGTGCCCTCCGACGCTTTTCGCAGCGCGGAATATCGGCGCAATGTCGCTGCGAATGCAATCATTGCGGGTCTTGGCGGTGGCGTTGCGCTCGACGCAGTGGCAGGCAAGGCGTCCGCTCATTGTTTTGCGTCCATACCTGCCTTCGTGCCGGTGCCCTATAGCGAGGTCGAAGTTTCTCGAGCGGCGATGAGCGAGCGCTGGCGGATGAGGCCCGATGTCACGGCCAAGGTTGAAGGGGCCTTCACCTATCTGACGGACATCCGGAAGCCTGACATGCTTGTCGGGCGCGTGCTCAGGGCAGGTTATCCCCATGCGCGGATCCTCGGTATAGATACGTCCGAGGCGGAGGCATTGCCCGGCGTTCATGCGGTGGTGACACATCGCGATGTGAAGGGGCTCAACGGCTACGGCATCGTCATTCCAGATCAGCCGGCCTTCTGCGCCGACAAGGTGCGCTATGTCGGCGATGCCGTTGCGGCGATCGCCGCCGAAAGCGAGGAGATTGCGGAGCGTGCGCTTGCGCTTATCCGCGTCGACTATGAAGTGCTGCCAATCGTGGATGACGCGGAGCGCGCCTTGGCGCCCGATGCGCCGCTTGTGCACGAGAGCGGAAATCTTCTGGCCGACCTGGGTCTTGAGCGCGGCAAGGTGGACGAGGCGTTCGCCCGGGCCGCGCATATTGTCGAGGATGTCTATGTCACGCCGCGACAGATGCATGCCTTCATGGAGACGGAGGGCGGCTATGCCGAACCGACGCCGGAGGGCGGGCTGCTCGTCTGCGTCGCCGGGCAGCATGGCTATCGCGACCGCATGCAGCTCGCCCGCATTCTCGACGTGGATGAGGAGTGCATTCGTATCGTGTCGAGCCCGTCAGGCGGCGCATTCGGCGGTAAGGATGAATTGACGGTGCAGCCCGCGCTCGCCCTCCTGGCGTTGAAGGCCGGGCGGCCCGTGCGCTTGCAGCTCGATCGCTGGGAGTCAGTGCTTGCAGGCACCAAGCGTCAGCCTATGCGGATCAGGATGCGGACGGCCTGCGACGCGGAAGGATATCTGATCGCGCAGGAGGTCGACGCGATTGCCGATGGCGGCGCTTACGCATCGCTTGGCGCATCTGTTGTCGAAACCGCGCTTGAGCATGTCACGGGCGCCTACCGCATTCCCAATGTCCGCTCGCGTGGACGGCTCGCCTATACGAATAATGGTTTCGGCGGCGCGTTTCGCGGCTTCGGCTGTAACGAGATGTTGTTCGCTGTGGAGAGCCAGATCGGGCGCCTTGCCGAAAAGGCGGGGCTCGATCCCGTGAGCTTCCGCGTGCGCAATCTGCGTCAGCCGGGCGACATGGGCTATCTGGGGCAAGTGGTGGCGCCGAGCGATCGCGGACGCGAGACGCTGGCGGCGGCGGCAGCGAGCGATCTGTGGGCACGGGAGCGCGGCGTGTCGGCGGATGGGCGCAAGGTCATCGGTGTCGGGCTCGCCGTCGCACTTCAAGGGTCTGGCCTCGGTTCCGCCATTGGCGACAGCGGCGCGGCGCGCCTGTCGCTGGCTGCGGACGGCAAGATCGAGGCGGCCTTCGGCGCGGAGGAAATCGGGCAGGGTGTCCTTGCGCTTATTCAGGAAAGCGTTGCCCGGGTGCTGGGTTGCGAGCGCGACGATGTGAGGCCGGTTATCGGCGATACGGCGAAAACGGTCGATTCCGGATCGACCACGGCTTCGCGCATGACTTATGTCGTCTGGCGCTCCGCTTCGGAGACAGGGCCGGAACTCAGCGCGAAGCTTCTGGCCGCCGCCGCGAAGGAAATGGGCAAACAGTCGGAAGAACTCGCCATCGGCGCGGGCGGCATTTACGACGCGCGACGAAATGTGCCCGACGTGCCGCTGCTCAGTTTTGCGGCACTGGCGCAGTCGCTCGGCGAGGCGGAGCGACCGAGTGCCGAGTGCGGCTTCGCCTTTCCGATTTCGCATGGCACCGTTGAAGGCAACGCGCGCTTCCTGCATTGCCATAGCGCCGTGCTGGCGCGGGTTGCCGTCGACCGCGTGACCGGGATGGTGGAAGTGCTCGATCTCGATCAGCACACTGCCGCCGGACCTGTCATGGATGTGGCCAATTATAGCGGCCAGATCGAGGGCGGGGGTGTGCAGGGGCTCGGTTTCACGCTCACCGAAGATACGCTGATCGAGGGGGGCACTTTCACCTCGCGCAATTTCGACAGTTACATGGTGCCCATGATCGCGGATGCGCCCGCGAATATGCGTGTCTTCGCCATGGAAGAACTTGATGCTGGCGATCCTTACGGTCCGCGTGGCGTCGGTGAGCTTGGCATTTCGGCGGTGTCGCCCGCCGTCGCCGCCGCTGTCGCCGATGCAGTGGGCATCTGGGTGGTGGAGGCACCATTCAGCCCGGAAAAGATACTGATTCGAACGGGCGGCATGTCCGCACCTGCGGAGTGACGGCCATGACCATCCGCTTTGTACTCAATGGAGAGCCCGTCGAGATGGACGCCCGTCCCGACGAGCGTTTTGTCGATCTGCTCCGCGACCGCCTGGGCCTGCCCGGCGCGAAGGTCGGCTGCGGCATTGGCCGCTGCGGTTCCTGTACGGTCATCATCGATGATGTGGCAATGAATGGCTGTCTGCTGCCTGCTTACAAGCTCGAAGGGCGGCGGATTACGACGGTAGAAGGGCTTGGAAGCCTGCCAGAGGGCCGCGCCGTCATATTGGCTTTCAGCGAGGGGAATGCCTTCCAGTGCGGCTATTGCGCGCCGGGTTTCACAGTCGCAATGACTGCGCTGCTCATGCGTGAGGATGTTCCGGACGAGGCCGATATTCGCGAAGCGCTGGGCGGGCATGTTTGCCGCTGCACCGGCTATCACTCGATCTTGCGCGCGGCGGCAGATGCGGCGGTCAGGTGCCAAAAGGATGACTAAATTTTGGTCATTCTGACCAGGATGGTATCGCCGATGCTATCGAATATTGCTTTAGAGCGTTGCTATTCCGCCATTCGTCCATGGCACTCGCTTTGCATACATACGCTCAGCCTCACGGCTGGGAATTTCCGGGTCTAGAGAACCACCTGGATGGGACTCCTGAGTCAAGATGGCGGGTTAGCCTCCGTCATAACGCCTATTGCGTACGGTTCTCTTCTCCTGTTCGGGAGCACGGCTATGACTCTACCCACCGAGAAGAAAACCCTCCTCAAGAATGGCCGCGTCATCGATCCGGCTTCGGGCTTCGACGCGATCGCAAATGTGCTGGTCGTGGACGGCAAGATTGCTGCCGTCGGCGCGGCTGCTGGCGCTGAAGTCGCCGATGCCGAAGTCATCGACGTCTCCGGTTGCCTCGTCACGCCGGGCCTCATCGATATTCATACGCATTGCTTCGTCGGTCTTGGCGATTTCTGCCTGCCCGCCGATATGATGGGCGTCCACTCGGGTGTGCCGGTCATCGTCGATGCCGGAACGGCTGGCGCCACGATCTTCGGTCTTGCGCGCCGCGCGGTCATCGACCATCCGGACACGAAGACCAAGGTTCTGGCCTTCATGGACCCCTGCCAGATCTATCTCGCGAACAAGGGCTATATCTGCCATCAGCTCGAAATCGCAGCCGATCTGCGTAATCTCGATCCCGAGGTGACGCTCGAGGCGCTGGAAGCCAATCGCGACGTCATCGTTGGCTTCAAGGTTCGCGCGACCTATACCGACAATCCGAAGGTCTCTCCTTTCCTTGAGATGGCGAAGGAGATCGGCAAGGACCTGCCGATCATGATTCATCTCGGCACCTTCCCGCACACGCCGGTGATCGATTATCACGACCTTCTCGATGCGCTTCGTCCGGGCGATATCATCACCCACGCGTTCCGTGGCGGTGGCGGCCAGCTCGATGCGAAGGGCGAACCGACGCCGCAGTTCATTTCGGCGGTGGAGCGTGGCGTTGTGCTCGACATCGGCCATTCGGGCGGCGATTTTCACATTCCGACGGCGCTGCGCCTGATGGAGCGCGGTTTCCGGCCCAACACGATCTCGACTGACCTCAACGTCTTCAATGTCGACGGACCAGTCTTCTCCATGTCGACGACGATGACGAAGATCTGGGCGCTCGGTGCTTCCCTCACCGAGGTCATCAGCATGAACACGGTTGGCGCGGCGGCTGCCATCCGCAAGAGCCACGAATATGGCACGCTCGGAATCGGCCGCTCCGCCGAAGTCAGCGTGTTGCGGATCGAAGAAGGCGACTTTGTGCTGACCGATGGCCACGAGACCATGCGCACCGACCAGCGTCTGCGCGCCGTTGGCTGCCTGCGCGCCGGCGAATGGTTCGACGCGACGCATGACCGTATCCGCATGCTGGAGGCCGCCGAATGAGTGTCGAAGCAACCGAAGTGATGGATCCCAAGGCTTTCTATGATGATCTCGTCGGTAGCCTGAGCAAGTGGCGCGAAGGACAGGACGAAGCGGCCAAGAGTTTTGGCGCCTCCCGTCCTTTGGGCCAAGCGGAACTTCTTGAATGGCTCAAGTTCCAATGCTGGTATGAGCGGCAGGCGGCGAACTTCATCGGTTCCTGGCTCGCGGACACGCCGGAGCCCGAAGCCTTTTTCGGTCTCTGTACGCAGATTTCCGATGAAGGCCGCCATTGCAAGATCGTGCAGTCGCATATCGAGTCGCTTGGCAGCTCGATGGAAGGCTGGGTGCCTGAGCCCGAATATGTGGAATGGGTGCAGGAGTTCTATGCGAGCGGCGACGATACGCTGGAGCGCGTTTCGGCCCATAACATCACCGGGGAAATCGGCGTGATGAATGCGTTCGAAGGATTGATGCCGCGTATTCCCGAGGCGACGCGGCATGTGATTGAGAAGATCATGCCCGACGAGGCTTTCCACATCGCGCTTGGCCGCACCATCGTTCATCGCTATGCGACGACGGCGGATCGGCAGGCGCGGGTGCGGCGGCGCGTGAGGCAGGCCTTCGAACTCGAGCAGAAGGGGCGTATCGCTTTCGATCGACGTGTCCAGGCGCTCGCGGCGGCGGAATAGGTGAGCGGTATGACCTTATGGATCAAGAATCCGCTCGGCATATTCGCCGAAGGCGCGGGGGGCGGCATCGTGGTCGATGGCACCCGCATCGTCGAGCTGGTGGCGGCGGGGGCTGCCCCGTCCACTCCGGTCGATGAGGTGTTCTATGCGTCCGAGCATGTCGTTCTGCCGGGCCTCATCAATACGCATCATCATTTCTACCAGACGCTGACGCGAGCCTTTCGACCTGCGGCCGACAAGGCGCTCTTCGACTGGCTGAAGGCGCTTTATCCGGTCTGGGGCCGGATGGAGCCGGAGGCGTTCCGTCTTGCGTCGAGACTCGCGATGGTGGAACTGCTGATGTCCGGCTGCACGACGGCCTCGGATCATCACTATGTCTTTCCGGCGGGTCTCGAAGAAGCGATCGATATCCAGATGGAAGAGGCCGAAAAGCTCGGCCTGCGCGTGGCGCTCTGCCGTGGCTCGATGGATCTCTCCGTCGAGAATGGCGGCTTGCCACCCAAACAGGTGACGCAGGATATCGACACCATCCTTGCCGACAGCGAAAGGCTGGTTGGCCGCTGGCACCAGCGTGAAGACGGCGCTATGCGGCAGGTCGTGCTTGCGCCTTGCTCGCCTTTCTCCGTTTCGGGCGACCTTATGCGCGAAAGCGCAAAGCTCGGCGAAGCGCTCGATGTGAGGCTTCATACGCATCTCGCTGAAACCTACGATGAGAACGACTATTGCGTTCAGAAATTCGGCGTTCGTCCGCTCGATTATGTCGAAAGCCTCGGTTGGGTTTCGGATCGCGTCTGGTTCGCGCATGGTATCCACTTCACCGATAACGAAATGCGACGTCTCGGCGAAGCCGGAACCGGCGTGGCCCATTGCCCGACATCCAATATGATCATCGGCTCGGGCGTCTGCTCGCCCATGGCGCTCGAAGCCCTCGGCGCTCCGGTTGGCCTTGCCTGCGATGGTGCGGCAGCCGCCGACAGCTCCAACCTCGTGCAGGAAGTGCGACAGGCGTTCCTGCTGCAACGGGCGATGCGCGGCGTTGGTGCCGTGACCCACAAGGATCCGCTGCGCTGGGCGACCAAAGGCTCCGCGCGGTGCCTTGGCCGAAAGGATATCGGTATCATCGCGCCGGGCGCACAGGCGGACTTCGCCATGTTCCGTCTCGATGAGTTGAGGTTCTCCGGTTATGACGACCCGGTTGCGGCCATTGTCATTTGCGGCGCGCATGCGGCTGACCGGATCATGGTCGCCGGCAAGTGGCGCATCGTCGATGGTGAAGTGCCCGGACTCGATCTCGCCGAATTGCGTCATGCCCATCAGGATGCGGCTCGCCGCGTTCAGGCTGCATGAACGGAAGGACATCATGAATATGAAAGTGACGATCGGTTCCGGAGCGGCGACCGAGACGAAAGCGAAATGGGTCTGCAAGGTCTGCGGCTGGATTTATGATGAAGCCGAGGGGGACCCCGACAGCGGAATTCCCGCTGGCACGCCTTTTGAAGAGATTCCTGACGATTGGGTCTGCCCGCTCTGTCTGGTGTCCAAATCAGACTTCGTTCTTCTGTCGGTCTAAGCAGAATGTGGGTGGCCCTCTCCTGAAGAGCGTATCTTTCGCGTTCGTGGATTTTCACCTGGGAGGGGAGCGTGGATACCGAACGACTGCCGACCGAAGCTTCTTGCGAACCCGAAGCTGAAAAATCGGGATCGGAGGAGGGACGGCTGATGGCTCTTCGTTTCGACGCCAATGCGGCGCGGCGGGGCTGTACACGAGCCGACGAGCTCCGTACCCGGATTGCCGACGAGATAACGAGCGGCCTCATTCCACCGGGAACCCGCCTCGACGAGGTGCAATTGGCTGAACGCTTCGATGTCTCGCGCACTCCGGTGCGCGAGGCGCTGAAGCAATTGAGCACTATCGGTCTGGTGACGCGCGGTGCGCGGCGAACCATGACGGTCGCCGAAATCTCTTCGCCTCAGCTCGACCAGATGTTCGAGCTCATGGGTGAGCTAGAGGCGACCTGCGCGCGTCTCGCCGCCGTCAAGATGACGAGCGAGGATCGGGCGCGGATCGAAAGGGCGCATGAAATCTGCCGCGAGCGCATGCGGCAGGGGGACGCCGTGGGCTATGGAGAGGCAAACGCCTCTTTTCACGCCATTATATATGCGGGCTCCCATAATCCTTACGTTGTCGAAGCGACCCAGCAGATCAGGATAAGACTCGCGCCCTTCCGCAAGGCACAGTTCTATACGCCGGACCGCATGGCCAAATCCTTCGAAGAGCATGACCACATTGTTCGCGCCATTCTCCGCGCGGATCAGGTCATGGCTGCCGACATCGTGCGCGAGCACATCGTTGCAGCGCGAATGGCCTATGCCAATTTTTTTGCGAGCGTGCAGTCGGGCGGCGACTAGCACTCGTTCTTCGCCGTGATGCTTCTATGTTCGGCGTTGATGAAGCCCCGCGTCTCTCGACAGACGAGAGCTGTCGCGCATTCATGCCAGCCCATCGGGACCAATAGTTGCGCATCTGTAACAGTGGCATCCAAATTTCAACATCGAAACGGGCTCTGGCATGGCGCTTCACTGCGTTTCATTCGAGCAAATGCTGCAGTCGCTCACTCATTGAGCAGAAAAAGTGTCGTCTGCATACAAAAAGACAGGTTTATGACGCGGTGCAGTGCAGGAACCTGACCAATCGGTCGGAAAATCCCCAAAACACCCGATATGCCGCCTGATTTCGACCGCACCCGAACTGGTACGCCGATTGCTATTCACCCCGCATGCGTTCGAACCAGCCGGCTGGATGGGCGACGTGATGGCTAAACAAGTAAATGTGCAACTTAGCGAGGTAGTGCGGGGATGTTTGTAACGAACAACGGTTTTTCAAAGGCAGTCGGTGGGGCGATTGCCGCTGGCGTGATGTCGGTCTCGCTGCTCGCGGGCGCGTCGGCCCAGGCCGCCGACTGGAGCAACACGGACATTCAGTATCTCTATGGCCGGGGCTACCAGGACTACGACAAGTCCGGCAACAAGATCGACGATCAGGCCAAGGGCGTTGTGACCATCGAGCATGCCGACGGCTGGTCCTACGGCGACAATTACTTCTTCTTCGACATTTCCAATCCGTTCGGCGGCAATAACGGCACGGACGGCCGCGGTAAAGATGGCAAGGGTACTGTCACCTATGGCGAGTGGTCGCCGCGTCTCAGCATCGGCAAGACGTTCTTCGGCAAGGAGCTCGGCTTCGGCGGCATCGTGAAGGACACCTTCCTCGCGGCGAACTTCGAATATTCGAGCGGCGACTTCTGGGCGCGCGGTCACTCGATCCTCGTCGGTCCGGGCTTTTCGCTCGATCTGCCCGGCTTCGCCTTTGCGGATATCAACTTCTACGCCCGCAAGAGCTATCGCGACGCCATGGCGAAGGACACGGGCCTTGGCGGTCAGGTGACCATCGACTGGCTCTATCCCTTCTCGATCGGTTCGACGAGCTGGTCGTTCGGCGGCTTTGCCGACTACGCCTTTGGCGAAAAGGGCGGCGTGAACATTTACGGCGGCAACGGCACGAAGGCCAATTCGCTGATCACGCAGCCGCAGCTGCTGCTTGACGTAGGCGCACTGATGGGTGCCAAGCCGGGCGTGCTGAAGGCCGGCATCGAATATGACGTCTGGATCAACAAGTACGGTCTCGACGGTGCGAACGAGAGCAACCCGAACGTCATGGTGATGTGGACCTTCTGATTGCGAAATGCTGCCGCGCTTCTCGCAGTGGCGCGGCAGCAACGTAAGCGGGGGACGGCCTCCGTGTCTGCTCCTTCGGGCGCGGAGGTCGTTTGCTCCGTCTGTCAATTCCAGGTCGTTCCATGCCGATAATCGCAGCCAAACCCTATGATTATTCCCTACCGCTCGAAGGCGCTGCGCTGATTGTCATCGACATGCAGCGCGACTTTCTGGAGCCGGGTGGCTTCGGCGAGATGCTCGGCAATGATGTGAGCGTCCTCTCTGCAATCGTGCCAACAGTAAAAAACCTGCTCGACGCGGCGCGCAATGCAGATCTTCCAATTATTCATACGAGAGAGGGGCATCGGCCAGACATGTCGGATTGCCCGCCTTCAAAGCGCCAGCGCGGCGGCGGCAAGGTGACAATCGGGGATATGGGCCCGATGGGCCGCATTCTCATTCGCGGCGAGGCGGGACATGACATTGTTCCCGAGCTTGCGCCACGTCCGGGCGAGGTCGTGCTCGACAAGTCGGGCAAGGGTTCGTTCCATGCGACCGATCTCGGCCACATTCTGGCCAACAAGCGTATTACCCATCTGATCTTTGCCGGAGTGACAACCGAAGTCTGTGTACAGACGACAATGCGCGAAGCAAATGATCGCGGTTTCGAATGCCTCCTCGCCGAGGATGCGACGGAGAGCTACTACCCCGGTTTCAAGCAGGCGACGCTCGACATGGTTCGGGCGCAAGGCGGAATTGTGGGCTGGACGGCGACAACGGATCAGATCGTTGCTGCGCTCGCCGGTGTGGGAGTGTGACCATGGCCGTTCCACTTGATCTTGAGGCCTATCTCGATGCGGCGTCGGTAATTGTTGGCCTGCCGATCGCGCCTGAATATCGCGCTGAGGTGCTGGCTAATCTCCAACGCACGACCGCAATTGCGGCGGCGGTGCTTGAATTTCCAATGTCTGATGAAGAAGAGGAGTCCGCCTCCGTCTTCTGCCCGGGTGAAGCAGAATGACGCCGGTGCAAGGCTCCGCGGCCGAGATCGCAGCCAGTGTTCGCAGCGGCGCCACCAGCGCGAGCGACGTTCTTGCGGCGGCGAAGGCGCGGATTGAAAGCGCCGACGGTGTCATCAAGGCCTTCACAGACCTGACGCTGGAACGCGCCGAGAGGCAGGCGCAGGAGATTGACGCCGCGATTGCGGTGGGGCGCGATCCGGGACCCCTCGCGGGGGTTCCGTTCGCCGTCAAGAATCTCTTCGACATCAAGGGATTGCCGACGCGCGCAGGGTCGAAGATCAATCGCGATCGGACCCCTGCCATTGAGGACGCGGTACTCATTCGCCGCCTCACCAAGGCCGGTGCGGTCCTCATCGGTGGTTTGAACATGGGCGAATATGCCTATGACTTCACCGGCGAGAATGTGCATGACGGCATTTGCTGCAACCCGCGCAACACGGATCATATGTCAGGCGGTTCGTCGAGCGGTTCTGGTGCGGCGGTTGCCGCCGGGATGGTGCCGTTGGCGCTGGGTTCGGACACGAACGGATCAATCCGCGTACCTTCGGCGTTGTGCGGTATTTTCGGTCTGAAACCAACCTATGGCCGCTTGCCGCGCAGCGGCACCTTTCCTTTTTGCGACAGCCTCGACCATCTTGGGCCGCTGGCGCGATCGGCGCAGGACCTCGCGCTGTCTTTCGACGTCATGCAGGGGCATGACGCGCATGATGTAGCCTGTGCGCGCAAGCCGTCACTCGAAACGACCAAGACGTTGGAAGCGGGTGCGAATGATCTCCGCATTGCTGTCGCCGGAGATTACTTCACACGCGGCGCGAAGCCCGAAGCGTTGGAGGCTGTCGCGAAGGCAGCTTCCGCCCTTTCCGTGACGCGCGAAGTCGTGATCCCCGAGGCGGCACGGGGGCGGGCCGCAGCTTTCGTCATCACGACGAGCGAAAGCAGCGCGCTGCATATTGACCGCCTTAGAATGCGCGCCGCCGACTTCGATCCGGATACGCGCTATCGCTTCCTCTCCGGCGCGCTGGTGCCCGCCGCCTGGTATATCAAGGCGCAGCGCTTCCGTCGCTGGTACCATGATCAGGTCATCGCGCTCTTCAAGGATGTCGACATCATTCTCGCGCCCGCGACGCCGTGCGCAGCGCCAAAGATTGGCGAGAAGCTTCTGACGCTTGGCGAAGAGACGGTGCCGCTCAGACCCAATCTCGGCCTCTTCACGCAGCCCATTTCCTGCATCGGATTTCCGGTGGTCGTGGCTCCCATCCAAAGGGAGGACGACTTGCCGCTTGGCGTACAGATCATCGCCGCGCCGTGGCGCGAGGATCTTGCGTTGCGCGTGGCCGCGGAATTGCAACGTCTGGGCGTAGCCGCTGCGCCTGTTGCAACGGGAGTTTGAGGAGATCGCCATGACCGACACGCCTTTGCTCAAACTGACCGGCATTGTGAAGCAATTTCCCGGCTGCCTCGCCAATGACCATGTCGATCTGACCGTCATGCCGGGCGAAATCCACGCGCTGCTCGGTGAAAACGGCGCGGGCAAGAGCACGCTGGTCAAGATCATCTATGGAGTTCTGCGGCCCGACGAAGGAGAAATCCTCTGGCAGGGCGAGGCGGTGTCGATCGCCAATCCCAATCATGCCCGTAAACTGGGCATCGGCATGGTCTTTCAGCACTTCTCGCTCTTCGAGGCGCTGACGGTGGCGGAAAACATCGCGCTCGGTCTCAGCGATCCGAAGGACCGTGAGGGGCTTCGAGAGCGCATCGTCGAAATCTCGACGAACTACGGACTCCCGCTCGATCCCGACCGCGCGGTTCATGACCTCTCTGTCGGCGAACGCCAGCGCATCGAAATCGTGCGCTGCCTCCTGCAGAGCCCGAAATTGCTTATCATGGACGAGCCGACTTCCGTGCTGACACCGCAGGAGGTCGAGAAACTTTTCGAGACGTTGCGCCGCCTCGCGAGCGAAGGCTGCTCGATCCTCTATATCAGCCACAAGCTCGAGGAAATTCGCGCGCTTTGCGAGAAGGCGACCATCATGCGCCTCGGCCGCGTCGTAGCGCATTGCGATCCGCGCGAGTCGACAGCGAGACAGCTTGCCGAACTCATGATCGGTACGGAACTCAAGCCGCCCTCAGCCATGCGCGCAGGCGCGATCGAGGGAACGCCTCGGCTCGAGGTCAACCGCCTGACGCTTGTGTCCGATCATCAGTTTGGAACGAGTCTTCGCGAAATTTCCTTCTCGGTTCGGGGCGGCGAAATTCTCGGCATCGGCGGTATCGCCGGAAATGGCCAGACCGAACTCATGGATGCTCTGTCGGGTGAGGTCTATGCGGGCAAGCCCCAGACGATTCTGATCGACGGTGTGCCCGCCGGGCATATGGGGCCGTCGCAGCGCCGTTCCGCTGGCGCGAGCTTCGTGCCGGAGGAGCGCAACGGCCACGGCGCTGTCTCCGCCATGACGCTTTCCGAAAATGCCTTTCTGTCGGGCCATATCCGGCACTCGCTGGCGCGGCTTGGCCTCATCGATCACGGCAAGACAACGGCGTTCGCGCAGGAAGTCATCAAGGTGTTCGACGTACGCACGGTGGGGCCAAAGGCAGAGGCGCGCGCTCTCTCTGGCGGCAATCTGCAGAAGTTTGTGATTGGCCGCGAGGTGCTCCAGAAGCCCAAGGTTCTCGTCGTCAGCCAGCCGACATGGGGCGTCGATGCGGGCGCGGCCGCAGCCATCCATCAGGCGATTATCGAGCTGGCGAATGAGGGCACCGCAGTCGTCCTCATCTCGCAGGACCTCGATGAGATTTTCGCTCTTTGCGACAACATTGCCGTGATCGCAGGCGGTCGCCTCTCCGCGCCCAAGCCCGTCAGTGCGACCAGCGTTTCGGAGATCGGAATTCTCATGGGCGGCATCAGCGATCCGGTCGGAGACAGTCATGCAGCTTAAGCTCGAACCACGCGGATTTCAGTCGAAGTTCTGGAGCTACGCTTCGCCCGTTCTCGCTATAGCGCTGACGATTGTCACGATGGGCGTCATCTTTCTGGTGCTCGGAAAAGATCCGGCCGTTTCCCTTTACACGTTCCTCATCGAACCCCTCGTTGCCGAGAATGGAGCGACGGAGCTGCTCGTCAAGGCCTCGCCGCTCATTCTCATGGGCGTCGGAATCTCGCTCGCCTATCGTGCGAATGTCTGGGACATCGGCGCGGAAGGGGAGTTTACAATCGGCGCGCTTTTCGGCGGTGGCGTCGGTCTTGCTTTTCCCGATCTACCTTTCGCGGTGCTCTTCCCGGCCATGCTCATCGCGGGCGTGATTGGCGGAATGTTTTGGGCGCTGATTGTTGCGCTGTTGCGCACACGCTTCAACGCGAACGAAATCCTGACGAGCCTGATGCTCACCTATATCGCGCAACTCATCCTTATCTATATGGTGACGGGCCCGTGGCGCGACCCCCAGGGCTTCGGCTTTCCGCAAACGGCCATGTTCTCCGCGAATGCGACCAATCCCACGATTATCGAGGGGACGCGTCTTCATCTTGGCATTTTCTTCGCGCTGGCCGCCGCCGCCGCTGGTTGGCTGCTGCTGACGCGTTCGCTTCTCGGCTTTCAGTTGCGCGTTCAAGGTTTCGCGCCACGCGCCGCGCGCTTTGCAGGCTTCAAGGAAAACAAGCTCGTGTGGACGGCGCTCGCTCTGACGGGCGGCCTTGCGGGCCTGGCCGGCACGCTCGAAGTCACCGGACCTATCGGCCAGCTCACGCCACAGATCTCGCCCGGCTACGGATACACGGCGATCATCGTTGCATTCCTCGGTCGTTTGCATCCGATCGGCGTTGTCTTTGCGGCATTGCTGCTCGGCCTTTCCTATCTCGGCGGTGAGGCCGCGCAGATCGAGCTCGCGTTGCCCAGTGCCGTTACGGGCATCTTCCAGGGCGTGTTGCTCTTCTATCTGCTCGGCTGCGACACGCTCATTCTCTATCGCCTTCGTATCCGGTCCTCGCGTCCGGCTGCCGTGCGCGCATAGAAGGGGACTGCGATTTCATGGACTTTCAGTACACCAGCTTCATTCTCAGCGTTGTCATCGCGTCGACACCATTGCTGCTCGCCGCCACGGGCGAACTTGTCGCGGAGCGTGCGGGCGTTCTCAATCTTGGCGTCGAAGGGATGATGCTGGTGGGCGCCATCGCTGCCTTCGCGGTCGCGGTGACGACGGGCAGTTCAACGCTCGGCATTCTGGCCGGTGTCGGGGCGGGCGTTCTGACCTCGCTCATCTTCGCTTTGCTGACACTCTCCTTTCTGTCCAATCAGGTAGCGACAGGCCTCGCGCTGACCATCTTTGGCACTGGCCTCAGTGCGTTGATCGGCAAGGCCTATGTCGGCATGGTGGTGGCGCGGCTACCGCAGATCCACATTCCCGGACTCTCGGACATCCCTTTCTTCGGTCCGGTCTTTTTCGGGCAGGATGTCCTCGTCTATGTGAGCTTCGCTCTCGTTGCTGCGGTCTACTGGTTTCTCTTCAGGACGCATGCGGGGTTGGTTCTGCGGGCGGTAGGCAACTCGCATGACGCGGCCCATGCCATCGGCTTCCCGGTTATCAAGATCCGCTATCTGGCAGTGATGTTCGGCGGAGGGATGTC
Source organism: Parvibaculum sedimenti (assembly GCF_009184905.1). Taxonomy (GTDB): domain Bacteria; phylum Pseudomonadota; class Alphaproteobacteria; order Parvibaculales; family Parvibaculaceae; genus Parvibaculum; species Parvibaculum sedimenti. The sequence goes on along the minus strand of NZ_WESC01000003.1, from coordinate 256,060 downwards.
CGGTCTTGCCGGCGCCTATATGGCGATCGCTTACAACACCAGTTGGTCGGAAGGCATGACGGCAGGACGCGGCTGGATCGCGCTGGCGCTTGTGGTCTTCGCGACATGGCGTCCGTTCTGGCTCGTCGTCGGCGCTTATCTCTTCGGCAGCATCATGTACCTGTCGCTCTATATTCAGGGTTTCGGTGTGCACATTCCTTCGCAGTTCATTTCGGCGCTGCCGTATGCGTCGACGGTTGTTGTGCTGGTCGCGATTTCCCGCGATCGCAAACGCATCAGGCTCAATGCTCCCGCCAGCCTCGGAAAGACTTTCCACGCGGCGGGATGACGAGATCGCCCGCAATGGGGGGCGAGTTAAGAGACCTTGGGGATCGCTCCAGGGGCAGTTTACGGACGGTCTTCAGGCTTTGAATGAGCCAGTAAATGACAAGGAGTCTGCTTCAATGATGAATCGTAGAAATTTCAACAAACTTCTGGGCGCCGGGCTTGTCGCCGCTGCGGCTCCGAAGATCGTCACGCCCGCGCTGGCGGATGACGTTCTCAAGGTTGGATTTGTTTATTTCGGCCCGGTCGGCGATTTCGGCTGGACCTACCAGCACGATGTGGGCCGTCAGGACATTGTCAAGAAGTTCGGCGACAAGGTCAAAACGACCTATGTCGAAAACGTGCCGGAGAGCGCGGACGCCGAGCGCGTCATCGCGAACCTCGCCGCCAAGGGACACAAGCTTATCTTCACGACGTCGTTCGGCTATATGGATCCAACGATCAAGGCCGCCAAGCGCTTTCCTAAGACCTACTTCGAGCATTGCGCCGGCTACAAGCTCGCCAGCAATGTAAGCGTCTACGAGGCGCGCTTTTACGAAGGCCGCTATGTGCAGGGCGTCATCGCCGGTATGATGTCGAAGACGGGTGTCGCGGGCTATATCGCCTCTATCCCCATTCCCGAAGTCATCATGGGCATGAACGCATTCCTGCTCGGTATGCGCAGCGTCAATCCGACGGCCAAGCTGAAGTTCATCATGGTCAACACCTGGTACGATCCGGGCAAGGAAGGCGACGCTGCCAAGGCGCTGATCGACCAGGGCTGCGATATCGTCACGCAGCACACGGATTCGACCGCGCCGCTTCAGGTCTATGCCCAGCGCGGCATCAAGGGCTTCGGTGAGGCGACGGACATGCTGAAGTTCGCGCCCACCGCCCAGCTCACGGCCTCGGTCAACAATTGGGGTCCCTATTACGTCAAGCGTGTGCAGGACGTTATCGACGGCACATGGAAGTCGGCGAACACCTGGGGCGGTCTCGCCTCCGGCATGCTGGAAATGGCGCCGTACCACAACATGCCCGACAACGTTGTCGCGGCGGCCAAGGCGACCGAAGAAGGCATCAAGAGCGGCAAGATCGTTATCTTCAAAGGCCCGCTCAAGGATCAGAAGGGCATTGCCAAGTCCACTGAGGGCGTCGTTCTCGATGATGGCAGCATATCGAGCATGGATTGGCTCGTCGAAGGCGTGGTCGGTGATCTGCCGAAGTAATTGAGCTGTCATCGGACAGTGAGATGGAGGGCCGCCCGCTTTGCTGAAGCGGCGCGGCCCTTCTTTTTTATCTCTGACGTTTGTATCGGGGAATGGCGCATGAATAGCGAAATGCATGGCTTCGTTGACGCTCTGCCCAAGGCTGAGTTGCACATCCATATAGAGGGGAGCTTCGAGCCGGAACTGATGTTCGGCATTGCCCGGCGCAATGAAATATCTTTGCCCTATGCGGATGTGGACGCCCTGCGCCGCGCCTATGCCTTCACGCGGCTTCAGGATTTTCTCGATCTCTATTATCAGGGCATGTCGGTTCTGCACACCGAGCAGGATTTTTATGATCTGGCGATAGCCTATTTCGAAAAGGCTGCTTCGCAGAATCTCCGTTACGCCGAGGTGTTTTTCGATCCGCAGGGGCATACGTCGCGGGGAGTTGCATTTTCGACAGTCATTGGCGGCCTTACGCGGGCCATAGCCGATGCAGAACTGCGCTTCGATCTGAGGGCGAAGCTCATCCTCTGTTTTCTGAGGCATCTCGATGAGGCGGACGCGGAGCGCACGCTTGACGAGGCATTGCCCTATCGCGAGAAGTTCGTCGGCATCGGCCTCGATTCATCCGAGATCGGCTTCCCTCCTTCGAAGTTCCGCAATGTTTTCCGCCGCGCGAGGGACGAGGGGTTCAAGATCGTCTGCCATGCAGGCGAGGAGGGGCCGCCCGAATATGTGTGGGAGGCGCTGGACATTCTCGGTGCCGACCGCATCGACCACGGAAATAGCGCGCTTCAGGACATGGATCTGGTCAGGCGGCTTGCCGCCGACAAGATGCCGCTGACGGTCTGCCCGCTGTCCAATTACAGGCTCTGTGGCGTTCCCGAGCTCAAGGTGCATCCCGCAAAGCGAATGCTGGATCTCGGCCTCTTCGTCACGATCAATTCCGACGATCCGGCCTATTTCGGCGGCTATGTCGGCGACAATTTCAAAGCCATCGCCGAGCATCTTCCGCTGTCTGCGGATGAACTTCGCATGATGGCTCGTAACGGCTTCCTTGCTGGCTTTATGGATGACGACGATCGGGCGCGATGCCTTGCTCTCTTCGCCGAGTGCTAGGCCGCGCACGGAAGCATCGTCTACAGATCTTGTTGAATTCGCATGCAATCGCTTGACGCGATGCATGGTTTTTGTGCGCGCGGTCAAGCCAGAGACCAGCGGCGTAAGCGCTCATCTTCATGAAAACAATGACTTGGACCAGGCGAAGAGCATGGCACGGCATTTGCTCTTGTATACAAGATTGGCTCCCATGAGGGGATTGCCGAAGGTGCTGAGGGGTAGGTCACCGTGTCGAACAAGCTCGAAATTTCACGTCGTTCTCTTCTTCTGTCGGGCGCCGTTGGCGCTGCAGGTCTCGCTGTATCGTCGCTTCCGTTCGGGCGGGCGCTTGCGGCAGGCTCCCTGTCGGTAGGCTTCATCTATGTCGGTCCGCGCGACGACTACGGCTACAACCAGGCGCATGCGCAGGGCGCGGTCGCGCTGAAGAAGCTTCCCGGTGTGAAGGTCACCGAGGAAGAGCGCGTTCCTGAGACCGTCGATGTCGAGAAGACCATGGAAAGCATGATCAATCTCGATGGTGCGAAGCTCATCTTCCCGACCTCGTTCGGCTATTTCGACCCCTATGTGCTGAAGCTCGCGAAGAAATATCCGGACGTCACGTTCATGCATTGCGGCGGCCTCTGGAAAGAGGGCGAGCCGGATAATGCACACAGCTATTTCGGCTATATCGACGAGGCCGAATATCTGTCGGGCATCGTGGCGGGTCACGCGACGAAGTCGAAGAAGCTCGGCTTCATCGCTGCGAAGCCCATTCCGCAGGTTCTGCGCAACATCAATGCCTTCACGCTCGGCGCTCGCTCGGTCGATCCCGCGATCACGACGCAGGTCATCTTCACTGGCGACTGGTCAATGCCGGTGAAAGAGGCCGAAGCAACGAACAGCATGGCCGATCAAGGTATCGACGTCGTGACCTGCCATGTGGACAGCCCCAAGGTCATCGTCGAGACGGCCGAAAAGCGCGGCATGTTCACGACCGGATATCACGCCAATCAGGCGGCGCTTGCGCCCAAAGGCTATCTCACCGGCGCCGAGTGGAACTGGGAAGCGCTCTATCCGTCCTTCGTCGCCGATGTGCTGGCGGGCACCACCATTCCGCATCTCGTTCGTGGCGGTCTGAAGGAAAAGATCGTCAAGACCTCGCCCTATGGCGCGATGGTGGGCGCAGCCGCGCGCAAGCAGGCAGATGCCGTGAAGGCCCAGTTGGAGGCCGGAACCTTCGTCATCTTCAAGGGACCGATCAAGGACAACAAGGGCAACACCGTGATCGCTGCCGGCGTCTCGCAGGGACAGACCGATATAGCGCTGGAATCGATGAGCTATCTCGTCGAAGGCGTCATCGGCTCGACTTCGTAAGGCCAGACTGAACCTGTGTTTGACGCCGGACGGGACCGAATATGAACAGTGATCTGGTATTGCGTTTTGGAGCCGGGGCGAAAGTCTTTGTCGTCTCTCTTTTCGCCATCGTGCTCAGCCTGATTGTCTTCGGCATCTTCGTTGTCCTGTCCGGCGTCAATCCTCTCGACGTCTATCGTCTGATGTATGTGGGGGCCTTTGGCTCCTGGTTCTCGTGGCAGAATACGCTGCTGCGTTCCGCACCTTTACTGCTGACGGCCTTGTGTACCGCGCTTCCGGCGCAGATGGGCATGGTCATCATCGGGGGCGAGGGGGCATTCGTGCTGGGCGGTCTTGCCGCTGCCGCAGCCGGCCTCCTCCTTTCCGACATGAGTGTGCCTGCGCTGATCGTGCAGGGCGCGATGGCGATTGCGGGCATGTGCGCCGGTGGTGCCGTCATCGCGAGCGCGGGCGCGCTCCGCCATTTGCGCGGTGTCAATGAAACGATCTCGAGTCTTCTGCTTTCCTATATCTGCATTGCTGTCCTCAACCAGATGGTCGAGGGGCCGATGCGCGATCCGACGAGCCTCAACAAGCCCTCCACCCGCGCGCTGCCGGACTGGGCCATGCTCGGCAATATTCCTGGCATGGATATTCACGTGGGCCTGATCTTCGGTCTGCTCTTCTGCCTTGCCACTTATATGCTGATGTTCCACACCACCTTTGGCTTCGCGGCCCGTATGGTCGGTGGCAATGTCAGGGCGGCGCGCATGGCGGGCCTTCCGGTCGGGCGCCTCATCCTCATCGTGACGTTCCTCGGGGGTGCCGCTGCCGGGCTCGGCGGCATGGTGGAGGTTGCGGCGGTTCAGGGACGCGCCAATGCGACCATCGCGTCGGGCTATGGGCTCACTGGCATTCTCGTCGCTTTCCTCGCCCGCCAGAATCCGCTGATCGTCATACCGGTCGCCATTCTTCTCGGCGGCATTGACGCAAGCGGCGGTCTTCTGCAGCGAAGGCTCGACATGCCAGATGCAAGTGTCGTCGTTCTGCAGGGCATCATCTTCGTCATTCTGCTCGCGAGCGAGAGCGTGCAGGAAGGCATCAATCTTCCGGGCTGGTTCCGGGGCATCAAGCCGCGGTCGAGCGCAGTCGCCGTTGCTGAAGGAGCCGAGTGATGGACGAAACCTCTATCGGCTGGTGGGGCGTGCCGCTCGCCATTTTCGCGGGTGCCATCCGCATCTCCACGCCCTTCCTCTTTGTCAGCCTCGGCGAAATGGTGACGGAGAAAAGCGGACGCATCAATCTGGGTCTTGAAGGCACGCTGATCATGGGCGCGATGAGCGCCTATGGTATTGCCTATCTCACGGGTTCGCCCTGGCTCGGCGTGCTTGTTGCCGGGCTGGTTGGCACCATCTTCGGCATGCTGCATGCGGGCATTTGCAGCCTGCCCAAGGTCAATGACATCGCCGTCGGCATCGCGCTGATGCTTTTCGGAACGGGCCTTGCCTTCTACCTTGGAAAGCCGCTGGTGCAACCGCAGGCGCCGAACCTTCCGTCGTTCAATTTCGGCTGGTGGAGCGATCTGCAGCAGGTTCAGTCGGCGCTGAAGATCAATGCTCTCTTCATCATCGGCGTCGTGCTCGCGCCCGTTTTCCTCTGGGCGCTGCGCAATACGCGCTGGGGTCTCATTCTGCGCATCGTTGGCGACAGTTCAGACGCGGCACGCGCCATGGGTTACTCGCCGCTTGCGGTCCGTCTTGTAGCGACTGCCTTCGGTGGCTTCATGGCGGGCGTTGGCGGTTCCTTCCTTTCGCTTTATTACCCTGGTAGTTGGAACGAAGGGCTTTCGAGCGGGCAGGGCATCACAGCGGTGGCGCTGGTTATCTTTGCACGCTGGAACCCGATGAATTGCCTCTGGGCGTCTCTTCTCTTTGGCGGCGCGAGTGCGCTGGGGCCCGCACTGCAATCGGTTGGCGTGACACAAGGATATTATCTGTTCAATGCCGCTCCCTATGTACTCACCTTGCTCATTCTTATTCTCTCGTCTTCGTCGCACCGGCACATTGCCGGAGCGCCCGGCGAACTCAGCGTAACGCGGTAGGAGACGCCCATGACGAGTTCGCTGATGCATGAGCCTGTTCCACCGCAAAAGGCGGTGAAGCTCGAAGTCGTCGACATGGGCAAGAGATTCGGCGGCATTGCAGCGTTGGCCGGCGTATCGATGCGGGTTGAGGCCGGTTCCGTTCACGCCCTGCTTGGCGAGAACGGTGCGGGCAAGTCCACGCTCGTCAAATGCATCATGGGCTTCTACACGCCGGACACAGGTGCTGTGATGGTCAATGACAAGGAGGTCGAAACAGACAATCCACGCCAGGCACACATGCTCGGTATCGGGATGGTCTATCAGCATTTCACGCTCGTTCCTTCGATGACAGTGCTTGAGAACCTCGTCATGGGGCGCTCGCATGTGCCTGCCCTGATCGACTGGAAGAAGGAGCGCGCGGATCTATCGAATTTTGTGAATAGCATGCCCTTTTCGGTGCCGCTGGATCTGCCGGTGGCGAGTCTCGCAGCGGGCGAGAAGCAGAAGGCGGAAATCCTCAAGCAGCTCTATCTCAATGTGCGGCTTCTTATTCTCGATGAACCGACCTCTGTACTGACGCCGCAGGAGGCGGACGAAATTCTGGGCCTCGTTCGCGGCATGGCTCACGCGGGCGATATCACCGTTCTCATCATCACGCACAAATTTCGCGAAGTTCTCGCCTATGCCGACGAGGTTTCCGTGCTGCGCCGTGGACAATATGTCGGCGGTGGCAAGGTGGCCGACCTCACCGTCGACGCGATGGCGAGGATGATGATCGGCGAGCGTGAAATTGCGCCGGCTGCGGCGCGCACCGAGCAAGCGCCGGGGGCGATTTGCCTTCAGGTGCGCGGCCTGACGGCGGATGACGAAAATGGCGATGCCGCCGTCAACGGCGTCGATCTCGACGTTGCCGCCGGCGAGATTGTCGGCATAGCGGGCGTCTCCGGCAATGGGCAGAGCGAGCTCGTGGAGGTTCTGGCGGGCCAGAGGCCGCCGACGGGTGGCGCCATCATGGTGCGGGGCGACGCCTATCACGCGACGCGGACGGAAATGTTGCGTCACAAGCTTGCGCTTCTTCCCGAAGAGCCGTTGCACAATGCCTGCGTCGGACGCATGAGCGTTGCCGAGAACATGGCTTTTCGCAACTTCGACCAGCCGCCTTTCTCGAAAGGTGTCTGGCTCAGCAAGTCGCGGATGAGGGCGGAGGCGCGCGGGCTTATCGAGCGCTATCGCGTGAAGACCTCATCGCCAGATGCGGCAATCGCGACCCTTTCCGGCGGCAACGTGCAGCGCGCGGTGCTGGCGCGCGAGCTCGGCGGCGATGTCGATGTGTTGATCGCCGCAAATCCGGTGTTTGGTCTGGATTTTGCCGCTGTGGCCGATATTCACGGACAGATCGTGGAAGCGCGAAATCGCGGTGCGGCGGTGCTGCTCGTCAGCGAAGACCTTGACGAATTGCTTGAGCTCTCGGATCGTATCCTCGTCATGTTCGATGGCAAGATTGTCTATGAGACGCCGATCGCGCAAGCGGATCGCACGAATATAGGACGTAGTATGGCCGGCCACTAGGCCGCGTCTAAGAGAGTATCATGCTTACCAAAAAGGCCAATCAAGCGGCGGAAACGGTTTATCTCCAGATCAAGGCCGACATCTTTGATTTTCGACTCTTGCCTGGAGACCGGTTCACCGAGACCGAATTGGCCGAGCGCTATGGCGTCTCGCGGACGCCGGTACGGGATGCGCTCTATCGGCTCCGCCATGAAGGCTATGTAGAGGTCGAGTTCCGAAGCGGATGGCATATCCGGCCCTTCGACTTCGTGCGTTTCGATGAGCTCTATGATTTGCGCATCATCATAGAATGCGCAGCTGTCGAGCGCATCTGCCAGCTGGACGAGCCCGACATCCTGAAAGAACTCAAGGAGAAATGGCTGGTTCCGTCATCGGAGCGAGAACAGGATGCACGCAAGGTAGCGGCTCTGGACGAGGCGTTTCACACCACGTTGGTGAAGGCGGCGGGCAATACTGAGATGGCGCGCATTCACGGCGATATCACGGAGAAAATCCGCATCATAAGGCGTCTCGACTTCCTCAACGCGCGCCGCGTCGATGTGACCTATGAAGAGCATGCCAAGGTGTTGAGATTGATTACGCGGCGCAAGGTGACAGAGGCGCAGATCCTGCTGCGGGCGCATATCACCGAGAGCAGAATGGAAGTGCGCAAGATCACGCTGCACATGCTGCATGAGGCCCGCGCCCAGGCCGGGCGCGGAGCCGGCGACGTGAAACTCAGGGCAGAACCGCGATAAGGTCGTCGGCGGTCGAGACCGAGCCGAAGACGCCGCCCTGCATTTTTACCATCTTGATGGCGTGTTCGTGGTTGGAGCGATCAGTTGCGCCGCAACAATCTTCGAGGATCACGCATTCGAATCCGCGATCGTTCGCTTCGCGCATCGTGGTGTGAACGCAGACATCAGTCGTGATGCCGGTCAGCACGATGTTGGTGATGCCGCGAATGCGCAGGATGAGCTCGAGATCTGTCGCGCAGAAAGAGCCCTTGCCCGGCTTGTCGATGATCGGCTCTCCGGGAAGGGGGCTGAGTTCGGGAATGATTTCCCAGCCCGGTTCGCCGCGCACCAATATGCGCCCACAGGGGCCTGCGTCGCCAATGCCGGCACCGATCTGGCGCGAACGCCATTGCTTGTTCGCGGGGAGGTCGGAAAGGTCAGGCTTATGCCCCTCGCGCGTATGGATGATGTGGTAGCCCTTGGTTCGCATGGCGGCGAGAATGCGGGAGATCGGCTTGATCGGCGCGCGCGTGAGGCCGAGGTCGTACCCCATCTTGTCGACATAGCCACCATCGCCGCAGAAATCGGTCTGCATGTCGATGATGATGAGTGCCGTATTTTGAGGCGTCAGATTGCCGTCAAAAGGCCAGGGATAGGGATCGGCTTTCGCAAAAGTCTTGGGCATGCGGGACTCCGGTGCTGTCGTTCCAATCTTGTATGCAAGATTGGTGCAAAACAGAGTGACGCTCTCAGGTCCTCCAGGCGGCGAGGAGATCGGCGCTGTCCATCACCAGGCCGAGATGGAGCGAAACGATCTTGAGAGCCGCATCCTCCATCTCGTCATTGGTGCCACGAACGAGATCGCGAAGTACGACGACGCGATAATTGTGGTTGCTCGCATCGAATGAGGAGTTGAGGACGCAGCAATCCGTGAAGCCGCCATCGAAGATCACGGTTTCGATGCGCATGTTGCGGAGCAGGAAATCGAGATCGGTTGGATAGAAGGCCGAGAGACGCTTCTTGGTCTCGACGATGAGGTCGCCTTCCGCGACTTCGGTGACGAAGTTCGTCCAGCGCGTACCCTCAATCGCATGTTCATCGGCATTGGGGATGTCGCCCACATATAGCGGGAAGGTGCGGCGCCACGCGGATGGGATTCCATTTATGTCATCGACGCCGCCTTTGCGGAGTACACTGCGGATGTGGATGATCGGAACGCCGAGTGCGCGGGCGGCGCGGTGAAACTTGTTGAGGGGCTCCACGATATCGCGGGCGCGTGGTGTAGGGCAGGGACAGTCGGGCGTATCCGCCAGATGACCCTCATGCATGTCGATCGATATGACGGCCGTATTCTTTCGGCTGACATAATCTTCGAAGCCTTCCGGCAACTCGCGCTTCGAGCCATAGACATAGGCCTGCATATCGATTTCCTTCGCGTGAGACTTAGCGGCGTTCTTCGCGCACGTGCGGTTGGCCGAGAGCGCCCGGCTCGTCAGTGGCGCCGCCGCGCTTCGACCATGCGACCCAGATCATCACGCCGAGCGTCACGACATAGGGGAGCATGAGCATGAAATATTGCGGCACCTTGATGCCCGCTGCCGCGATGCGCGGCATGGCGCTTTCGATGGCGCCGAAGAGAAGCGCGCCGAGAAGCGCACGCCAGGGGCGCCAGCGCGCGAAGATGACGAGAGCGAGCGCGATCCAGCCGCGGCCCGCCGTCACTCCGTCGACCCAGATTTTCGTGCTGGCGACCGAAATATAGGCGCCCGCAAGGCCGACCAGCGCGGAACCAGCCATCACAGTCAGGAAACGATAGGCGGTGACGTTGATGCCCGCGGCGTCCGACGCTTCCGGACTTTCGCCAACGGCGCGCAGGCGCAGGCCCACCATGCTGCGCGTCAGCACCCGGTTAACGAGGTAGAAGATCGGGATGATAAGGAAGACGATCAGGTCCTGACTGAAGAAGATGTGGCCGATCACGGGAATTTCAGAAAGCGGCCAGACGTCTATTCGCCCGATGCCGGTGATGGGCTGGTTTTTCCATTCGAAGAGGTTGCCGAGAAGCGCCGTCAGCCCCTGACAAAAGAAGACCATGGCGAGACCAGCAATCACCTGATTGACGCGCAGGAGAACAGTCATGGTTGCAAAGAGCGTGGAGACTAAAGAGGCCATGATCATTGCGATGATGATCGCGAGCTGCGGATAGCCGCCCATGGTCAGTGTGGCGCCGACGCCCGAAAGTGCGCCGACGAGCATGATGCCCTCGGCCGTGAGATTGAGAACGCCCGCCCGCTCACAGAGGATGAGGCCCAGTGCCGCCAGCGCGTAGGGGGCGGCGTAGCCCGGCGTATTCGCAATCCAGTTGATGAAGAGTTCGTTCACCTCAGGCCCTCAACGAACGATGTGAATGCGGTGACGGATCAGAAACTCCGACGCGGCGACGCATATGACGATGATTGCCTGCACGAGCTGAACCATGGCGAAGGGGATCTGGTAGAAAACCTGAAGGCTCTGGCCGGAGATGAAGAGCATGGAGACGAGCATCGCCACGATCACGGCGACGATGGGATTGTTGCGCGACAGGAAGGCAATGAGGATGCCCGAGAAGAGATAGCCGTCCGAGAAGTTCTGAATCAGGCGGCCTTCCTGTCCCGAAGCAACGACGAAGCCCGCAATACCCGCGAGAGCGCCAGAAAGCAGAACGGATACAAGCGTGATGCGGGCGACGGGAATACCAACCGCGCCTGCCACCTTGTCGCTGGCCTGCACGAACTTCATGTAGAAGCCGAAGCGAGTGAAGCTGACGAGCCACCAGACGCCGAGCGCGGTGATGAGGGCAAGCGGCAGCGCACCGCTAAAGCTGAAGAAATCCGGCAGGCGTTCGAAATCCGCATATTTCGGCGAATGGGGAAAGCCGTCCGTCGCATCGCGCCACGGTCCGTAGAGAAGGTGATAGAGAAAATTCAACGCGACATAGTTCATGAGTAGCGTCGAGATGATCTCATTGACCGCGAGCTTGAGCTTGAGCTGGCCCGCGATGGCCACCCAGGCCATAGCGCAGGCAGCGGCGGCAAAGATCATGATTGGCAAGCGAAGCGCTTCCGGGCCGATGTGGTGGATCGAGATGAATGTGGCGCCAATGCCGCCCCAGATCATCTGGCCTTCGAGTCCGAGATTCCAGAAGCGCGCGCGAAAGGCGACAGAGGCGCTGAGGCCCACAAGGATGAAGGGCGCGCCCTGAAACAGCACGGAACGCAGATTGTCGCTGTCGGTGAGCGTTTCGACGAGGAACTGGTCGATCAGATCGCCGGCGGGAACGCCCGCCCAGATGAGGATGATGGCCGAAATGCCAATGCCCAGCGCGATGAAGCCCGCGAGGTAAGCCGCCTGCCACCATGGCGAGATATCGCGACGGACTTCGAGATTGAAGCGTATTCCGTGCAAGCGGCGCTTGGACGTGGCGGGATTTGGAACTGTCGAAATTGCGTCCTCAGACATGACCCACCATGGCGCGTCCTACTTGTTGCCGGTCGGCCGGCGCATCGAATTCGGCGACGAGACGTCCATGCGTCATCACACCGATTCGGTCGGAAAGGGCGAGCGCCTCATCGAGGTCCTCGCTGATCAGGATCACTGCGGCACCCGCTTCTCGCGCCGACATCAGGCGCGAATGGACGGCAGCGGTTGCTCTGGCATCAAGGCCGCGGCTCGGACTATGCGCCACGATGACATTGGGCGAGCGGCTGAACTCGCGCGCGATGACGAGCTTCTGTGCATTGCCGCCGGAGAGGAGCGCAGCCTTCTGCGACAGGGTACGAACGCCCTGCACGTCGAAGGCGCCGATGGCCTCTTCCGCATCTTTTTTCATCGCGCTCTGACGAAGATGTGCCCAGGAGCCATAACGACCGGTGCCGACGCCGCCTACGGCGAAGTTCTCGGTGATCGAGAGGCTGCCCGCAAGTGCATAGCTGTAGCGATCAGCGGGGATAAAGGCGGCACCGAGGGCGCGCATTCTGGCCGGGCTCGCGGCGGAGACGGCTTCGCCCGCATCCTCGATCTGGATCAAGCCGCTTTCCGGGGTGCGAACGCCCATCAACGCTTCGGCGAGCTCGCTTTGTCCATTTCCGCTGACGCCGGCGATGCCGTAGATCTCGCCCGCGCGGACATAAAAGCTCGCATCTTCGAGCGCGATATGCCCGTCGGCGCGTGTGCAACGCAGATTGATGACCTCAATGCGGCGGCGCCCGAAATGGCCAGGCGTGCGGGCAGGGAGGGGGAGGCTGGCGCCGACGGTAAGCTCGGTCAGCTCGTCCGTCGTTTTGGTAGAGGGATCGATTGTCGCGACAGTCTTTCCGCCGCGCATAACCGTAACGCGATCGGCGAATTTCTTTACGTCGGCGAGTTTGTGGGTGACGAGAATGATTGCCGCGCCCTGAGCTGCGATGCCGCGCACCGTCGTCAGCAACGTCTCGGCTTCCTGATCGGTCAGAACGGCGGTCGGCTCGTCGAGAATGAGAATGCGCGCGCCGCCGACGAGCACCTTCAGGATTTCGGTGCGCTGCTGCTCGGCTACCGAAAGCTCACCCACGCGGCGCGTGGGGTCGATGTTGAAGCCGAGTGCATCGGAGCGCCGGCGGATTTCATCGGAGATTTCGCGGATGCCTTTGGCGAAGCTCCGGCGCGGGTTTGCGAGAAGAATATTTTCGGCGACCGTGAAGGGCTTCACCAGTTTGAAATGCTGATGGACCATACCGATGCCGCGCGCGCTGGCCTCGCTGGGGCCGGCGAGCGAAACCTCCGCGCCATCGATCAGCATTTGTCCGGCGTCAGGCGTGTAGAGGCCGCAAGCGACGTTCATCAGCGAGGATTTGCCGGCGCCGTTTTCGCCGAGCAGCGCATGGACCTCGCCTGCATAGGCAGAGAAATGAGCATCGTCCAGCGCAACAAAACCGTCGAAGGTCTTTCTGATATCGACAAGGTCGAGCGCTGGAGTCATGAAGAGAACCTCGGTTACAGAGATCAGGGACGCGAAGCGTGAGGCTTCGCGTCCCGGCTGCGTGGCTTACTTCTGCGTGATGACGCCCGGTACGTACCAATCCATCTTCCAGAGGCCGGCATCGTCCAGCACCTTGCCCGCAGACACTTGCTCCTTGCCGTTCACGTCGACGATCGGACCCGCATAGATTTCCTTGCCGTCGATGAGCGCCTGACGTTCTGCCATGACCTTCGTCACGACATCGGCGGGAACGAGATTCTTGTTCAGGATGATGTCGGTCGGACCTTCCTTGATGGTCGGGAAGGCGCCATAGGGATTGGGCTTCCAGCCGCCCGCCATGATCTTCTTGATCTCAGGTGTCAGGTAGCGGTCCCAGTACCAGACCGATGAGCAGAGCGTCGCCTTGGGGGCGAACTCGCTGAGGTCGCGGTGATGGCCCGTGCCGTAGACGCCGCGCTCCTGTGCGACGATCTGAGGGGTGGGCGTGTCGACATGCTGGCCGATCACATCGGCGCCGCCGTCGATAAGCGCTTCGGCCGCCGCGCGTTCCTTGACCGGGTCGGCCCAGGTGCCGATGAAGATCGCGGTCGTCGTGGCCTTCGGGTTCGAGAGCTTGGCACCCATTTCGAAGCCGTTCACCGTCCAGTTCACGACGCCATAGGGGTTGGCTCCGACGAAGCCGAGCTTGCCGGTCTTCGACATCGCACCGGCAACCATGCCGCAGAGATACTGGCTCTCATAGGTGCGGCCGTAGAAGGCCTGAAGGTTCGGGCCGTTGGTCGTGCCAGAGCCATTCAGGAAGGCGACGTCCGGATATTTTTTCGACAGGGCGAGGAACGTGTCGGAATAGCCGAAGGCCGTTCCAATAATGATATTATAGCCCTTCTTGATGAACTTCTCGACGGGAGGCGTGATCTTTGCCGCGTTCTCGTCGACATTTTCGACATAGGCGATCTTCATGCCCAGGTCTTTTTCCATGCGCTCGCGCGCTTCTTCAAAGGCCTGTGTCCAGCCGCCGTCGTTCTTCGCGCCATACATGATGATTGCGATTTTCGGCTTGGCCTTCAGCGAAAAGCCGGCGTCATCCGCGAAGGCGGAACCGCTCATCATGCCGACCGCAACGGTTGCCACCGCCGCGATCTTCAGCCACCAGTTTGATCTCATCGAATAACCCTCTTTCTATGGGAACGACATCAGGTCTCTTAGCGGCTACGCCCCCCATTGTCGGACCCAGGCGTAGGTTTCGGATTTTGTCGGGCGCGTTATTCCAGCATCTTGTTGATGCGGAACACGTTGCCTTCGGGATCAAGCAGCACCGCCTGATACCAGTTGTAGTAGGTCTTGTAGGGTTCCTTGATCAGCGTCGCGCCTTTGGAGAGAGCGACCGGAACCATGCGGTCAACTTCTTCCGGCGTATCGACGTCGATATTCAGAAGGAACTTGATGCCTTTCGTATCCGCATAGTCGCTGAGCTTCAGCAGCTCATAGGCGTCGAGCGCATTGAAGCCGATGGCGCTCTTGCCAGTCGCGACGCCGCGGAAGATCGGCGAACGGATCGCTTCGATCTCGGTGAAGCCGAAAACGTCCATGTAGAAGTTCGAAAGGGCAATGATGTCCTTCGCGAAGATATTGACGTAGGAGAGTTCGGCCATCACGCAGCCTCGACGGAGGTTTGCTTGACGAACTTGCTCTTCAGATGGTCACCGGAGCTGATCGGCGCATATTTGATCGGGCGATTTTCGTCGTGGCAGCTATCAAGGCAGGTCACCATCGCGTCGTAGTTCGGCTGATGGAAGAAGACGAGCGAGATGCGGCGGCTGCCGAGTGCCTTGTCGCGCGGCGGATTGACGACCCGGTGCATGGTGGATTTCCAGGTGTCGTTGGTCCACTGCATCATCAGGTCGCCGATATTGACGACGAAGGCGCCGGGAACGGGCTTCGCCGGTACCCACTCTCCATCGTCGTTGAGCACTTCAAGGCCGCCGGGCGCCTCTTCCTGACGGACGATGGTGAGGCTGCCATAGTCGGAATGTGCGCCTGCGCGCATCTGGCCGGGTTCGGGCGGCGTATTCTGATCGGGATAGTTCAACGCGCGAAGCATGCTGATGTGCTTGTCGATCTTGTCCTCGAAGAAATCTTCAGGAAGGTCGAGCGCCATGGCGAACATGGCCATGAGCTGGGCCGAAAGGTTCTCCATGGCGTGGAAATATTCGGTCCAGACAGGCTTCAGCAACGAAGGCGAAGCAGGCCAGACATTCGGCGCGAAATGGGGCCCGGCCTCCGGACCGGTGTAATAGGGGGCGCCCGCCGGCACATTGGTCGGCCCGATGGAAAAGGATTCTTTCAGATCGGGCGGGGTCTTGTCGTCGAGACTATAGGCGAGGCCTTCGCCCATCAGGGGGCTGTAGCCACGCACCTGATCGGGGCTCGGGCGCTCGACCTTCATCTTCTCTTCCTCGGGAAGGTCGAAAAAGGCTTTTGCCGTGTCGTAGGTCTGCTGGATGAGGGCCTCAGGAACCCCGTGCCCCGTGATTACGAGGAAGCCGATATCGCGGCAAGCGCGCCCCACTTCGGCTGCGACCTTCTGCTTGCCCGCAGGCGTTCCCTTGAGGAAGGGCGAAATGTCGATTACAGGCACTGCTTTGAGTGTCATCGCGCTCATCCGTCTTTGTTCGTTGCGTCGTCGTGGAATTCGTCAGAATCCTGACCAATTGGTCAGGCTTGTTCTTCAAGTCCCGTGCCATTTCGACGAAGCCGGTGGATGGCCGTTTTTCGGCAAAGGCCCTAGCGATTCGACGGATTATTGAGCAGTTAATGCATACAAATGCGGCGGAGTGCTTTTGGGAGGCCGGGCATGAAAAAACGGCGGGGTTTCCCCCGCCGTCGATGGGTCGCCGAAGGCTGGCTGCCCTCTATTTCATCGCCGCCTCGTATATGGCGTGCGTATAGGCGCCTTCGGGCTTCTTGGTGATGACCGGGTCGGACTTCGTCGACAACAGGATCGAGACGGTGCGCTCGTAATCCGCAGGCTCGAGATAGCCGAGCTTCGTGTCGCCCAGGAGCTTTGCCACTTCGGCCATCATGCGCTTCTGGTGCTTTTCGGTCTGGGCGCCGGTTGTATCGTTGTCGAGCACGATCATTGACGCCTCGTCCGGATGCGCCTTTGCCCATTCCCAGCCCTTGATGGAGGCTTTGACAAAGCGGGCGAGCTTGTCGGCATAGGCCTTGTCGGCGAGCTTCTTGCCGTTGGCATAGAGCCCGTCCTCGAGCATGCCCACGCCCTCATCCGAATATTTGAAGATGACGAGATCGGACGGTTTGAAACCCGCGTCGATGACCTGCCAATACTCATTATAGGTCATGGTCGAGATGCAATCGGCCTGCTTCTGGATGATGGGATCGACATTGAAGCCCTGCTTCAGAACCTTCACACCCTTGGCGCTGCCATCGGTCGGGATGCCAAGCTTCGCCATCCAGGCGAGGAAGGGATATTCATTGCCGAAGAACCAGACGCCAAGCGTGTGACCCGGAAAGTCCTTGGGAGACTTGATCCCGCTTGTCGCTGCGCAGGTCAGTTCCATGCCTGATTTCTGGAAAGTCTGCGAGATGTTGACGAGGGGCACGCCCTTCTCGCGGGCCGCGAGTGCTGCGGGCATCCAGTCGACGATGACGTCGGCACCGCCGGCGGCGAGCACCTGTTCAGGCGCGATGTCCGGGCCGCCCGGCTTGATGGTGACATCGAGATCGGCGTCCTTGTAAAAGCCCTTGTCCTTGGCGACGTAGTAGCCCGCGAACTGTGCCTGCGTGACCCATTTGAGCTGCAAGGTCACGGCGTCGGCAGCCTGGGCGCCGGTCGCGCCGAGCGACCCAAGCAGCGCTGCCCCCAGCATCGCTCCGTAAATTGCCCTCAACTTCATGCAATTACTCCTCTGTGTTGCCCCTTGAGACTCTGCCTCGGGGAAAGATCACGGCTTGCGAAACGACGGGTGCCAGAATGTGAAGCGGCGTTCCGCGAGGGCGATGAGCCCATAGCTCGCAGAACCGGCGACGGCGGCGACGGCGATCGTCGCCCAGACCATCGAGATATTCATGCGTCCGACCTCGGTTGAAATGCGAAAGCCCATGCCCACGATCGGGGTGCCGAAAAACTCTGCAACGATCGCGCCAATCAGCGCCAAGGTGGAGTTGACCTTGAGCGCGTTGAAGACGAAGGGTAGCGCGGCGGGAAGCTTGGCCATGGAGAGTGTCTGTCCATAGCTCGCGGCATAGGTCGCCATGAGGTCGCGTTCAATGCGTCCCAGCGCCTCGAGACCGGCGATGGTGTTCACCAGCATCGGGAAGAAGGTCATGATGACCACGACGGCCGCCTTTGACTGCCAGTCGAAACCGAACCACATCACCATGATCGGCGCGACGGCGACGATGGGGAGCGCGCTGACCAGATTGCCGAGTGGGAGAAGGCCACGCTGAAGGAAGGGCATGTGGTCGACGAGGAGGCCGGTGACGAAGCCCGCGCCGCCGCCAATGAAAAAGCCCGGGATGACGGCCTTGATGAAGGTCTGCACGAAATCGGCTGCGAGCGTTTCCCGGGCACCGATGAGCGCAGCGCAGATCACGCTGGGAGCGGGCAGCAGAACGCCCGGCACCTTGAAGCCAAGGACCAGCACCTGCCAGACATAGAGGAGCCAGATGCCGAAGATGAGCGGTGCGGCGATGAGTGTTGCGATGCCGGGACGCTCAATGCCGAGCATGGCCGCGCGCTCAACCACGCGCCAGATGAGGAAGAAAAGTGATGCGAGCCCCGTCCAGAGCGCTAGCGCTTCGCCGCCGTTCGCGCCGGCCTCAATGAGTTGCAGTAGAGAATAACCGCCAGCGAGCGCGGCAAACGCGAGTAGCACGAAGGCGCGTGTAGTCGGAAGAGGTCGAAGGGTCTGGAATGCCGAGGCAGCGAACATGGCGAGCCATAGCGCGAACGCCATGGGCGCTGCGGTCCAGGATGCGCCGCCGAGCGGAAGGAACAGGGCAAGGCCGGCAAGGGCCAGGGCAATGATGAGGACAGGATCGCGTTTCATCGCTGGCCTCCGAGGCGTCGGTCGAGCCAGCGTTCGCCCAAGTCGATGAGGCCGACCGAGGCGCCAGAAAGGACCGAGGCCGCGACGAGCGCCGACCAGATCTGCACTGTCTGCCCGTAATAGGAACCGGCCAGGAGCCGCGCGCCGAGGCCAGCCTGCGCGCCGGTTGGCAGCTCCCCGACAATCGCGCCGACAATGGCGAGCGCCACGGCGACCTTCATGCTCGGAAAGAGGAAGGAGAGCGAGGCAGGAAGGCGCAGATAACGCAGCGTCTGAACTTCGCTGGCGCTGTATGTGCGCAACAGGTCGAGCTGGATGGGTTCCGGCGAGGAAAGTCCCTTCACCATGCCGATGGTCACAGGGAAAAAGCAGAGATAGGTGGAGATCAGCGCCTTCGGCAACAGGCCGACAAAGCCGATGGAGCCCAGCACGACGATGATCATAGGTGCGATGGCGAGCGTCGGCACGGTCTGCGAAGCGATGACCCAAGGCAGAAGCGCGCGTTCGAGACTTTTCAGATGAACGATGGCAATGGCGAGCGCGATACCAAGCAGGTTGCCGAAGCCGAAGCCGAGGAAGGCCGCCGAGAAGGTGACCCAGGCGTGATAGAGCAGGTTGCGCTTCGAGGTCAGCCTGACGCCGAAGATCGACTTCTCAAGTTCCGCCGCCACCTGATGAGGCGCTGGCAGGACTGGGCGCTCCATCGACATCGTGTCGGCGATGAACTCTTCCGTCGTCCAACTCGTCTTCCTGTCACGCTGATATTGATCGGTGACAACGGCTGCATTGAGAAAGACTGTGCCCGCATACCAGAGGGTGAGCGCGAGAAGGAGAATGGTCGCGACGGGAAGGGCAGTCCCTCGCGCCGCGCGCCGGATGAGGTCGGCGGGAAATGCGAAGATGGCGCTAGTGGTCGTCATAGGAATGCCCGGCCTTCAGGCCTTCGCGAACGCGGTGGGCGATCTCAGCGAATTCCGGCGTCTCGCGAATGTCCAGCGTCCGGTCGCGCGGCAGAGACGACTCGATGATGTCGATGATCCGGCCGGGGCGGGGCGACATCACCACGATCTTGGTCGAAAGGAATACGGCCTCGGGGATCGAATGGGTGACGAAGACCAGCGTCTTTTCGGTGCGTCGCCAGAGATCGAGCAATTGCTCGTTCAGATGATCGCGAATGATTTCGTCCAGCGCGCCGAAGGGTTCGTCCATCAGCAGCAGATTGGGATCGAAGGAAAGCGCGCGGGCAATCGAAACGCGTTGCTGCATGCCGCCTGAAAGCTGCCACGGAAACTTGCGCGCGAAACCGGAAAGATTGACAAGCTCCAGCACGCGCTTCGCACGAGCCTTTTGCTCTGTCTTGGTGAGCCCCATGATCTCAAGCGGAAGCGTGATGTTGCGTTCCACGGTCCGCCACGGGAAGAGGGCGGGTGACTGAAAGACATAGCCATAGGCGCGGTCGAGGCGCGCCGCCTGAGGGCTGGTGCCGTTCACTTCTATCGTGCCGCCAGTTGCCTGCTGAAGATCGGCGATAACGCGCAGAAGGGTCGTCTTGCCGCAGCCGGAGGGGCCGATGAACGAAACAAACTCCCCCTTCTCGATGGTGAGATCTACATGCGACAGCGCGTGGACGGGTGCGTCCGCCGTCTGGAAGACAAGGCTCAGATCCTTCACCTCAACCGCGGGAATGCAACCGGGCTTGAGCGAGTTGCCGTCTTCCGGTCGCGGCTGAGGAACTGTCGTCATGGCCTCTCTGTCTCCTAAGCGGCGAGTTCCACCATTGCACGCATCAGCACGTTGCAGCCTGCGGCGAGATCTTCCGGCAGGGCGGATTCGATCTCATTGTGGCTGATACCTTCAGCACAGGGAACGAAGATCATGCCAACAGGCGCGACGCGAGCGATATAGCCCGCGTCATGGCCGGCCCCCGAGACGATGTCGCGGTTGGGGAGGCCCGCCTCGTCGGCCGCCTTTCGGACCGCGTCGATGCAGGCGGGATCGTAATGGATCGCGGGCGAGTTCCAGATTTCCTGCAGGTCGTATTCGACGTCGAGGTTGCCGCAGATTTTGGCGGCGCCCGCATCGAGCGCAGCCTTCATCTTCTCGAGTTCCTCGTCGTAAGGGTGCCGCAGATCGACGGTGAAGAAGACCTTGCCGGGAATGACGTTACGTGAATTGGGATGGACGGTCATCAGGCCCACCGTACCGACGCCTGGCAGATGGTCGAGCGCGATCTTGTTGACGAGATCGACCATGCGGGCGGCGGCAAGCATCGCATCCTTGCGCCGGTTCATCGGCGTGGTGCCGGCATGGCAATCCTGCCCCGTCAGCGTCACCTCGAACCATTTGATGCCCTGAATGCCCTGCACGACGCCGATGATCTTGTCTTCGGCTTCAAGGATCGGGCCCTGCTCGATATGTGCTTCGAAGAAGGCTTTGAACGGGCGGCCGCCGACGGGTGCATCGCCGAAATAGCCGATGCGCTTCAGCTCCTCGCCGATGGTCTTGCCGTCGA
Source organism: Parvibaculum sedimenti (assembly GCF_009184905.1). GTDB lineage: Bacteria > Pseudomonadota > Alphaproteobacteria > Parvibaculales > Parvibaculaceae > Parvibaculum > Parvibaculum sedimenti. The sequence goes on along the minus strand of NZ_WESC01000003.1, from coordinate 235,144 downwards.
GATCGGCGCGGCTATGCCCATATTCTTCGGTGAAGACGCCGCCAAAAACGCCGGAGGCAATCATGGCCGGGGCAAAGCGCGAGCCTTCTTCGTTCGTCCAGACCGAAACCTCGATCGGCGCTTCGGTCTCGAACTTGTAGTCGTTCAAGGTTCGGATGACTTCAAGTCCGGCGAGGACGCCGAACACGCCGTCGAACTTGCCGCCGGTCGGCTGCGTGTCGAGATGGCTGCCGGTCACCACCGGCGGCAGGTCGTTGTTCCGGCCGGGGCGGCGGGCGAAGATGTTGCCCATGCGGTCAACTGTGATCGTGCAGCCCGCCTCCTTGCACCATTGCACGAAGAGATCCCGGCCCTGCTTGTCGAGATCGGTAAGGGCGAGGCGGGCGCAGCCACCTTTTTCCGTCGCGCCGATCTTCGCCATCTCCATCAGGCTATCCCAGAGACGATCCTGATTGATTTGAAGGTTCTGGATTGTCTTCGTGCTCATGGTGTCGTCCTTCGGTTTACTCGGCTGCCTGCTTCCGCATCGGATTGTTCGGATGCTGCGTCCAGTTGAGGTAGGGCAGACCGTTATCGACAGGGTTCATGGTGATGCAGCTTTCGACCGGGCAGACATGCGCGCAGAGATTGCAGCCCACACATTCTTCCTCGATTACCTCATATTTGCGAGTGCCATCCTCCAGCAGCGAAGCGATCGACTGGTGTGACGTGTCTTCGCAGGCAATGTGGCAGAGGCCGCATTTGATGCAGAGGTCCTGGTTGATGTTCGCGATGGTCTTGAAGTTGAGGTTGAGATACTGCCAGTCGGTGACGTTCGGCACTGCCTTGCCGCGGAAGTCCTCGATGGTGGCGTAGCCCTTCGCGTCCATCCAGCGTTTCAATCCGTCGATCATGTCGTCGACGATGTGGAAGCCGTAATGCATGGCTGCGGTGCAGACCTGCATGGTGCCGCAGCCGAGCGCGCCGAACTCGGCGGCGTCGCGCCATGTTTCGATGCCGCCGATGCCCGAGATCGGGATGCCCGCACATTCCGGATCGCGCGAAATCTCCGCCACCATGTGCATGGCGATGGGCTTTACCGCGGGGCCGCAATAGCCGCCATGCGTGCCCTTGCCATCGACCACCGGCGTTGGTGCCATGGCGTCGAGATCGATGGACATGATCGAGTTGATCGTGTTGATGAGGCTGACGGCATCCGCGCCGCCGCGAACGGCAGCGCGTGCGGAGCCCAGGATGTTGGTGACGTTCGGCGTCAGCTTCACGATCACCGGCATGCGGCTATATTGCTTGCACCAGCGCGTGACCATCTCGACATATTCGGGCACCTGACCGACGGCGGCGCCCATGCCACGCTCCGACATGCCATGCGGGCAGCCGAAGTTGAGTTCGATGCCGTCGGCGCCTGTGTTTTCGACGCGGGCGAGGATGGATTTCCAGCTTTCCTCGGTGCAGGGCACCATCAGGGAGACGACAAGCGCACGGCCCGGCCAGTCGCGCTTGACCTCCTTGATCTCCCGCAGATTGACGTCAAGCGGACGGTCAGTGATGAGCTCGATATTGTTGAAGCCGGCGACGCGGTTGCCCTTGTAGGAATAGGCGCCATAGCGCGACGAGACGTTGACGACGTGCGGATCTTCTCCGAGCGTCTTCCAGACGACGCCACCCCAGCCCGCCTTGTAGGCCCGGACGACATTATAGGCCTTGTCGGTCGGCGGCGCAGAGGCGAGCCAGAATGGGTTCGGCGATTTGATGCCTGCGAAAATGCTGGAAATGTCAGCCATCTGTCTCACTTCCTCAATACGCGGTCGATCGAATGCGCGGCGATCTTGCCCGCCTGCACTGACTCGACTGTCAGATCCTGTCCACCGGCGACGCAGTCGCCACCCGCCCAGACACCTCCGAGGGAGGTCCGGCCTTCGTCATCAGCCTTGATGCGTCCCTGGCTAAGTTCGAGAAGACTCTGCTCACTATCCTTGAGCGGATCGGCCACGAAGCTCTGGCCGATCGCCTTGAAGACCATGTCGGCCTCAATGACGAATTCGCGGCCGGTGCCTACAAGCTTGCCGTTTGTATCCAGGCCCGTGTGTTCAAACACCACCTTGGTCACATGGTCGTTGACTCCTTCGATGCGCAGCGGACGCGACCAATATTTGATGGTAACTCCATTTGTCTGGGCGAATTCCTGCTCGTGATCGGTGGCGCTCATCGCTTCCGCATCACGACGATAAACGAGCGTTACGTCTTCCGCTCCGAGGCGCTTCGCCTGAACGGCAATGTCGATGGCCGTATTGCCGCCGCCGATGACGACGATCCGCCGCCCAATGGGCAGCAAGGCGAAATCTTCCGCTTGGCGAATGGAGGCGATGTAATCGACTGCGTTATAGACGCCTTCGAGCGTCTCGCCCTCGCAGTCCAGCGCCTTGACCGCGCCGAGGCCGAGGCCGAGGAAGATGGCATCATATTCGGCGCGCAAACCGGCAAGCGTCACGTCGCGGCCGAGCGCCGTTCCGAGCTTCACCTCAATTCCGCCGATCTCCATGATGAAGGCGACTTCGCGGGCGGCAAAATCATTGGCGAGCTTGTATTCGGCGACACCATATTCGTTGAGGCCACCAAGTTTCTCGCGCGCCTCGAAGATCGTGACCTCATGGCCGAGCATGGCGAGACGATGTGCGCAGGCCAGACCCGCCGGCCCGCCGCCGACGACGGCGACGCGCTTGCCCGTCGTCTCCGCGCGGGTGAAGGGATGAGGCATGCCGTCGAGGCCATTGTCCATCGCGTAGCGTTGCAGGCTGCCGATGGTGATCGGACTTTCGCCCTCCGCATTGCGGACGCAAGCCTGCTCGCAAAGGATCTCCGTGGGGCAATCGCGCGCGCAGGAGCCGCCGAGGATGTTCTGTTCGAGAATGCGGACGGCGGCGCCTGTCAGATTATCCGTCGCGATCTTCTTGATGAAGCCCGGAATGTCGATACCCGTGGGGCAGGCAGTCATGCAGGGGGCGTTGTAGCAGAAGTAGCAGCGGTTCGCCTCGACGCGCGCAGTCTGCGGATTGAGCGGCGGGACCGCGTCGTCGAAGTTGATCGCATACTCGCTAAGGTCGAGTCGCCCGGCCGAGATGTCGGGACTGTCTTTGGTGAGATTCGAGGTTCCCATCGCGTGCTCCGCTCATTGCATCCTGAATCCCCCTTCGCAAGAACGATGCCGTTTCAGCGTATGCGGATTGTCTTCAACGAAATCGTAGGTTTAGAGTAGAAAAAACCTGACCTTTCGGTCAAAATATTTTCCGGGGCTTGCCGTTGCCGCCGGCCCCGCGCTACTCATGTGAAGCAGAAAGTTTGCCCGCCCTCTATGCAATTGCTCAAAGCGTCGTCACCAAATCTGCTCAACCGGGAGATAAGATGCCGAGACGGAAGACAGAAAAGGCCGCTGTTACGGGCGGTCGGCCCGCATCGAGAAGGGCCGCGAAAACGGTGAGCAAGGGGAGCGCTTCTCCCGCCGATGGAGGCTTTGGGAGCGCAGGTGCGATCCGTCAGCGCAATGTCGCAAAGATATTGAAGGCGGCTGAAGCCGTATTTTCGAAAGACGGCTTCAGCGGCGCCAGCACGGCGGAAATTGCCCGCCGGGCGGACGTGCCTAAGGCCAATCTGCATTACTATTTCCGGACGAAGCAGGATCTCTATTCGGCGGTGCTGGTCGAGATCGTCGAATCCTGGCTCGACGCGCTCGAGGACATAGAAGAGGACAGCGATCCGGCAGCGGCCCTCGCGGAATATATCGCCCGGAAGATGAAGGCGGCGCAGAGTTCCGCGCAGCCGTCGCGTCTCTGGGCAATCGAGATTATCGGCGGCGGGCGGCATGTGCAGCCCTTCCTCAAGGGCCGGCTGCGCAAGCTCGTGGAGGAGAAGGGCGCGATCGTCCAGAAGTGGATCGATCAGGGGAAGATCAGCGACATTGATCCCAGGCATCTCTTCTTCATGATCTGGGCAATGACGCAGACCTATGCTGATTTCGGGGCGCAGATGACCGCGGTGCTGGGCAAGAGAACGCTCGACGATGAGGCGTTTGCGGATGCGACGCAGACGGCGACCCGGCTTATCCTGCGGGGTTTGGGGCTGAAATCGCCCCTGTGACGATCTGCATTCCAGACGACCAACGCGCCGAATAAAGCGGCAGGCTGAAAACATCTCCTTGCAAGAATCCGCCGGTTGCTGCGCCTTTGACGATGGCACGTCTCATGCTTCTTGACCGAATGGTCAGATAAGGCCTGAGCAAGAAAAGCGCAGCTAGTCGGCAGAAGGAGGCTCGGATGGGAATCCTCGTTCGCGGTGGAACGGTGGTCAATGCGGACATCAGTCGGCGGGCTGATGTGTATATCGAAGACGGGTCGGTCAAGGCGGTCGGGGCCGGTCTGGAGGCGCCCGGGGGCTGCGAGATCATCGACGCCGGTGGCGCATTGGTCATGCCGGGCGGCATCGATCCGCATACACATATGGAGCTGCCCTTCATGGGCACGGTCGCCTCTGAGGATTTCTTTTCGGGCACAACGGCGGGCGCTGTCGGCGGCACGACGACCATCATCGACTTTGCCATTCCCGATCCGCAGGAAAACCTGATCGCGGCTTACAAGCGGTGTCGGGGTTGGGCCGAGAAGGCGGCGACCGATTACAGCTTCCATGTCGCTATCACCTGGTGGGACGAAACCGTCCACGCCGACATGGCCACGCTGGTGCAGGAGCACGGGGTCAACAGCTTCAAGCACTTCATGGCCTACAAGAATGCGATCATGGCCGATGACGAAATTCTGGTGAACAGCTTCACGCGAGCCCGGGAGCTTGGCGCGCTGTGTACGGTGCATGCGGAAAACGGTGAGCTCGTCTTCCATCTGCAGCGCGAGATTTTTGCAAAGGGCATCACCGGGCCGGAGGGGCATCCGTTGTCGCGCCCCACTGAGGTTGAGGGCGAGGCGGCAAACCGCGCCATCCGCATCGCACAGGTTCTCAATGTACCCCTTTATGTCGTTCACAATTCCTGCCGTGAGGCGGTCGAGGCAATCGCGCGGGCGCGAGGCGAGGGGCAGCGCGTCTTCGGCGAGGTATTGGCCGGGCACCTGCTTGTGGACAGCTCGGTTTATGAGCATCCAGATTTCGACGTCGCGGCGGCGCATGTCATGAGCCCGCCCTTCCGTCCGAAGGAGCATCAGGAACATCTCTGGCATGCCTTGCAGGCGGGGCATCTGCAGACCACGGCGACAGATCACTGCTGCTTCTGCGCGCCGCAAAAAGCCGCCGGCCGCAATGATTTCACCAGGATTCCGAACGGCACCGGCGGTGTCGAGGACCGGATGCATGTTCTCTGGCATCACGGCGTCAACGCCGGACGGCTGACGCCCAATGAGTTTGTCGCCGTTACCTCTGCCAATGCGGCAAAGATATTCAACATCTATCCGCGCAAGGGCGTGATCGCGCCGGGCGCCGACGCAGATCTCGTCGTGTGGGATACCAAGAAGTCGCGGACAATCTCGGCGAAGACCCATCATCAGAATGTCGACTACAACATCTTTGAGGGCATGGAGGTGCAAGGCATCAACACCATCACGATCGCCAATGGCAGGGTTGTGTACCGGGATGGCGACGTTCGCACGGTGAAAGGCGCGGGGCGCAACATCGAGCGTCCGGCTTACGCCACCTATTATGGCGCGATGGACCGTCAGGCTGCCCTTCATGCGCCAAAAGCGGTTCATCGCGGCGAGGCGGCCGAGTAACCACGGGAGCGCGGCGTGCATTTTCATTTCGTCGCGCTTCTCTATTTCAGGGAGACGGTCGAGCGTGGGTCCATTCGTCAGGCGGCGGAGGCGCTCAATGTCGCGGCGTCTGCCATCAATCGCCAGATATTGAAACTGGAGGAACAGCTCGGCTGCGATCTCTTTGAGCGCGTCTCTGGCGGGATGAGGCTTACCGGGGCAGGCGAAGTCTTCCACGCGTATGTCCTGCGACATGCACAGGATTTCGAACGCACACTTTCGGAGATTGAGGATCTGCGCGGCATCAGGCGCGGCCATGTCACGATCTGCTGCGAGGAGGGATTTGCGAAGGATTTTCTTCCCCGCGTGTTGAGGCCCTTTCATCAGCAGTTTCCGCGCGTTACCTACAAGGTTGACGTGGCGGGTCTTCCTGCCGTTGTCGCGGCGGTTGAGGACGGCACTGCGGACATCGGTATTGGTTTTGAACCGGACTTCGATACGGATTTGCGCCGCGCGGCCGAAGTTCATGTCGAGTTGGGCGCGGCCATGGCGCATGAGCACCCACTTGCGGGGCGAGCCAACCTGCATCTTTCGGAACTTGTGGGCGAGGCGCTGATCCTGCCCGACGCGAATTACGATATTCACGATCGCCTCAACAAGCTGATGCAGGGCGCGGGGCTCAAACTGTCAAGGATTTTCGAGACCAACTCCTTTGAAGCGATGACGAGCCTCATCATCGCAGGCCTCGGAATCGGCCTGCGTACCCGTGTCGGCATTTCGGCGGAAATCGCGCGCGGCGAGATTGCCTTTGTGCCGATCGCCGATCGAGCGTTCCGAAGCACGCAGGTCGTCATTCTGACCAAGGCGCGGCGCGCGCCGCCCGTCGCTGCCGCTCTTTTGTGTGAGCGCATGGCGGCAATGTTCGCCGCGCTCGCCGAAAAGAAAGCGCCCGGCGCCTATGGGCACTGACGCCTTGATTGTGGTGCGTGCCAAGATCAAAATCAAAATAGACTCAGGAGAGTGATCCATGCCGCCGAAAGATGTCTTTCTCGCCGAAGCTCTCGCCGAAGCCGCCAAGGGGCGCGACGAGGGCGGAATTCCCATTGGCTCGGTGCTCGTCCGCGGTGGCGTCATCATCGGACGCGGTCACAACAGGCGCGTGCAGGATGGCAGCGTGATTCATCATGCAGAGATGAACTGCCTCGAAAATGCAGGCCGTCTTGCCCCCGGCATCTATCGAGAGGCGACGCTCTATACGACCCTGTCACCCTGCTCGATGTGCGCGGGCGCGGCGGCGCTCTTCGGCGTCAAGAAGGTCGTGATCGGCGAGAATCGAACCTTCGAGATGAGCGAGGACTTCCTGCGCAGCAAGGGCATCGAGGTCGAGGTGGCCGACGATGCGGAGTGCTACAAGATCCTTCAGGACTTCATCAAGGATCATCCAGAAGTGTGGGATGAGGATATCGGCGGCCACTGATCGGTCGTCGATGCTCTCATGCGATCAGACGGAACGCCCTTGAGAAGTGGTCGGGTAGCTTGCATGTCTGATGGTCGACTTCGTTCGTGTCGGCAAGTTCGAGATTGAAGAAGCTTGTTTCCGTGTCGTCGAAATAAGGCCCCGCGTGCCATGTGCCGCGAAAGAGCATCACGCCGACATTGCCGGGAATATCGAAGGCCATGATCTCGTCGAGATGAGGCTCGGCGCTCGGGTTGTCGATGTCATGAGGTGGCGCGACGACGAGCTGCCATGCCTTGCCGCCGACAGACGCAAGAACCTGCGTCGTCTGACGATGCCGTGTGAGATGGCGTGCGATCCGCTCGCGGAATTCGAGCCGCATGATGTAGAAGCGCGGGATTCCTCGGGAGAGGTCGAGCTGCGCATCCTGAGGGCCGAAAGGCGTGCCGTCCTCAGTCGCTTCGACGAGCGTGCCATAGGGCCGGAAATTCCCGGCCGTGATCGGCGTGAGCTTGAGGTCTTCGATGACGAGCGGCGTATCATTCGTTTTCGTTGTCATTTTTGTGCCTATCTATTCCGCTGCCATGCTCTGGAGATTTGGCGGTATGACCAGATCGACATCCTTATAGGCGAGGAGGTCGGGGATCACGTGTTCTTCCTGTTCGAGGAAGAGGCGGCGCACAAGGCCGCGTACCAGCCTCGGCAGCGCATATTTATGCCCGCTGATCGAGGTCGAATGCGGTCCCATGCTGACGGCGCCGGAGAAATTAAAGGCGTGTATGCGCTCGATCCAGGGTGCGGTTCCAGCTTCACGTGGCTGATATTCATAGGAAAGACCGAGATAGGGAAACTCACCGAGCATGGGATGCTCCGCGCCTTCGGGCGGCGTGTAGCGATCTTTCCAGCGAGCGACGAAGGGGGAGAGGGTCGCGAGTTCCGGACGAGCCGAATAATCGACCATGTAGCCCGTCGCGGCGATGAGATAGTCGAAGACATGTTCGCCGCGCGGCGTCGTCACCCTGATAGCGTCGCCTTCCTGCCGGACGTCAAGCCACGGACTCGACGCATGCATGCGGAAGCCGGGAAGTGCGGTCGCCGCGAAGAACCCTGAATGTGCTGGCGGTTGGTCGACTTCGCGGAAATAGCGCGCGATCGCCCATCGCGTTGCATCGGAAAGCTCCGGGAAGTTTGCGAGACAGCCTGCCGTTTCGACATGCCGGTGCGGATTGACGGTCGGCAGCGCCGGGCGGCGAAAGCAGACATCGGCTGAGGTCGCGCCCGCCTTGAGGGCCGCTGCCGCATTGTCGAAGGCGGATGCGGCATGGCCGAGAATGCCGACGCGCTTGCCAGCGAGCCGCGCAAAGTCGATTTCCACATTGGAATGGGAATAGAGCGACCTGGGGAGGTTCTTGCTGATGATCTCCGGTACACTCCAGCGGCCCGCGCCGTCAAAGCCGGTCGCCAGCACGACGAGCCGTCCCGGATGAGTTTCGATTTTGCCATTCCGCCGTGTGGTCACGACGATGTGGTCGCCTTCGGGCCCGACCGCCTCGACTTCCGTATTGTTGACGACGGGGAGGTTCAGCGTTTTTCGATACCAGCGAAGATATTCCATCCAGGCGAGGCGTGGGACACGGTCGAGCGCTTCCCATGCCTCGCGCCCATATCGCGCCATGTACCAGCGCTGGAGGGACAGGTTCGGTTGCCCGATCTCCATGCCACACAGCGCCTTGGGCGTGCGCAGATGCGACATGCGGGCGAAATTCTCCCAGACGCCTTCATAGCCCTCGGGGCTGCGGTCCAGAACCAGGACATTGTCGACGCCCTGCCGCATCAGCGAATGCGCGATGAGAAGGCCTGACTGTCCACCTCCGACAATGACCACGTCATAAAGCTGCCGCCCCTTGGCATCGAAGTGAGGTTTCGTCCATCGCCGGTCGGGATAGGAGAGGAGCGCCAATTCCTCCTGCGCAAGCTCGGCGAGCGCCGTTTCGTCGAGGGGGGCGTCGATGGGAGACATGGATGACCTCAGATGCTTTCGCGCGGAAGGAGCCTTCGATGCCTTAGTCTCTTCTACTTCTGGCGTTCTATAAAAGAAGCGTGTTTCGAACATTCCGTTGCCAAATAGGCAACAGCGCACATCAGAGCGTTTTCAAAAATGCCTTGGCCGCTTCGCCATGCTCGTGGCGGAGTTGTGCGAGATCGAGCCCGACGGGCTGGCCCTCCGTCACGCGCCACTTGCCACCGATCATCACGCGATCGGCGTGATGCGCACCGCAAAGAACGAGGGCCGCGATGGGATCGCCGGCACCTGAGAAGCGCAATTCGTCGAGTGTGAAGAGGGCGAGGTCAGCCTGACGGCCAATTTCGATCTTGCCGATATCAGTGCGGCCGAGACAAGCGGCAGACCCTTCGGTGGCCCAGCGAAGAGCGTCGAGATGCGTGACCGCCGCCGCGCCATAGGCGAGACGGCCCAGCATCATGGCGTGGCGCACGGCCTCCATGAGGTTGGAACTGTCATTGGACGACGAGCCGTCAACGCCGAGGCCGACAATGGCGCCTGCGGCTTCCAGATCTTTCGTGCGGCAGGTGCCTGAGGCGAGAACCATGTTCGATGTCGGACAGTGGCAGACGCCGACCTTGTGCTTGCCGAGGCGGCATACTTCTTCATCGTTGAAGTGGATGCCATGGGCGAGCCAGACGCGGGAATTGAGCCAACCGACTTCTTCGAGATAGTCGAGTGGGCGCAGGCCGAACTGGGAGATGCAGAATTCATCCTCGTCATGCGTTTCGCCGAGATGGGTATGGAGGCGGCAGTCGTGTTTGTCGGCGAGAGCCGCCGAGTCGATCATCAATTGTTTGGTGACGTTGAAAGGGGCACATGGCGCGAGCGCGACCTGCAAATAGGAGCCTTCTGAGCGGTCGTGATATTTGTGGAGCACCCGCTCGCAGTCGGCGAGCACCGTGTCATAGTCCTGCATCAGCCTTTCATCGGCGATCCCGCCATTCTTCGTTCCGACATTGATGGCACCGCGCGTCAGCGTCATGCGCATGCCGAGCTTCGATGCCTCCTCGGCTTCGATGTCCACGGCGTCGGGTATATCGCCCGGAAAGACGAAGAGGTGATCTGACGCTGTCGTGCAGCCGGACATCAGCATTTCCGTCAGCGCCACGCGCGTTGCGAGGCGGAAGCTGTCGCGGTTCAGGTGATCGCCCCAGATCGGATAGAGCGATTTCAGCCAGGGAAAGAGTTCCTTGTTGATCGCCTGCGGATGCGCGCGGGTGAGCGTCTGGAAGAAATGGTGATGCGTATTGATGAGGCCGGGGAGAACGACATGCCGTCCCGCATCGAAGACCTCATCGCAGGGTATGGAGGGGCCATCGCGACCGACGAGTTCGGCGATACGTCCATCCTCGATAACGATTCCGCGCTCGGCGCCTTCGGCCAGGACGGCAATGGGATCACGCAACCAGGTTCTCATGTCGTCGCCTTACGCTTTTGAATAGCCGAGAACGGCTTTCACTTCGAGAAATTCGGTCATGCCGAAGGTGCCGAGTTCGCGCCCGTTGCCGGATTGCTTGTAGCCGCCGAAGGGCGCGTTGAAATCGAAGGGCGGGTTGTTGATGAAGATGCGGCCGGCGCGGATGTGGGCTGCGACGTGTCGGGCGCGGGCTTCGTCTTTTGAATGGACGTAGCCTGCGAGCCCGTAGACCGTGTCGTTGGCGAGGCGTATCGCTTCGGCTTCATCGTCATAGGTGAGGATCGAAAGGACGGGCCCGAATATCTCCTGCCGCGCGATGGTCATGTCGGGCGTGACGTTGGCGAAGATGGTCGGGCGGACGAAGTATCCGCGATTGAGGTCCTGTGGTCTGCCGGGGCCGCCCACCACGAGCGTCGCGCCCTCTGCAAGTCCAGCGTCGATCATCGAGCCGACCTTGGAGAACTGCGCCGCGCCGGTGACCGGGCCCATGGTGGCTTCCGGCAAGGTTGGATCGCCGACAGCGACCGATGCGGCGATGGCTTTTGCGCGGTCGATGATTTCGTCGAGTTGCGAGCGGTGAACGAACATGCGCGTTGGCGCTATGCAGGACTGGCCTGAATTGATGAAGCAGCGATTGACGCCGTCGGCGACTGCCAGGTCGAGGTCCGCATCCGGCAAGATGATATTGGCAGACTTGCCGCCGAGTTCCTGGTGGACGCGCTTCACTGTTTTCGCGGCAGCTTCGGCAACGAGAATGCCTGCGCGGGTCGAGCCTGTGAAGGACACCATGTCGATGTCCGGATGCGCGGCAATTGCCGCGCCCACCTCCGCGCCCGTGCCGTTGACAAGGTTGAAGACGCCCTTCGGCACACCGGCTTCGTGCAGGACTTCGGCGAGGATAAGCGCGCTCAGCGGCGAAAGTTCGCTCGGCTTCAGCACTACGGTGCAGCCGGCCGCAAGTGCGGGCGCGAGCTTCGTTACGATCTGGTTGAGCGGCCAGTTCCATGGCGTGATGAGGCCGCAGACGCCGATCGCCTCATGCGCGATCAGCGTCGTGCCTCTCAGCGTCTCGAATTCGAAATCGCGCAGGACGGCAGCGGCATCTTCAAAATAGATGATGCTGGAGCCGGTCTGAATGTCCCATGCGAGTTTCGAGGGTGCGCCCATTTCCGCCGTCACGGCACGGGCGAGATCCTCGCGCCGCGCCTTGAAGCATTCGACGATGCGCCCGAAAAGAGCGAGGCGCTCCTCTCTGCTCGTTGCGGCAAAGGCCGGGAAGGCGGCACGGGCCGCCGCCACCGCGCGGTCGACATCGGCAACGCTGCCGTGGCTGATCTGCGCGACGGGAGTTTCCGTCGCTGGATTGATCACATCGGCAGGATTGGGGCTCGCCGGTTCAACCCATCTTCCGTCGATATAAAAAGGGCGGGGATCTGGCATACTTACATCACGTCATATTTAACTGCGGTGGCATCGAGCGCTTCGCGCGCGATGCCGAACATCGTGTCGATTTCAGGCCTGGTGATGACGAGCGGCGGCATGAGGCTCATCGTGTCGCCATTGGCGCGGAAGGCGAGGCCGCGCTTTAGGGCTTCGGTGCTGCAGGCCTCGCCGATCTTCGCCTCATAGGGGAAGGATTCGCGCGTCTTCTTGTTCTGCACGATCTCAAGGCCGCCCATGAGGCCGACCGAGCGCACATCACCGATCAGCGGGTGGTCGACGAATGTTTCGAGCTTCGAGCGGAAATAGGGGACGAGCTCGGCGGCTGCCGTTTCGACGATGCGTTCCTCTTCGAGGATGCGGATGTTCTCAAGCGCAACAGCGCAGCAGGCGGGATGACCCGAATAGGTGAAGCCATGCGCCCATTCACCGCCTTTCTCGATCAGCATGTCGGCCACGCGGTCCGACATGGCGCAGGCGGAAAGCGGCAGATAGCCCGAAGTGATGCCCTTGCCGAGCTGCATGAGGTCCGGCGTGATGCCGTAATGATCGGCGCCGAACCATTGGCCGGTGCGGCCGAAGCCGCATACGACTTCATCGGCGACGAGAAGCACATCGTATTTCTTGCAAATGCGCTGGATCTCCGGCCAATAGGTCATGGGCGGACAGATCGCGCCGCCTGCGCTTTGCGCAGGCTCGGCGAAGAAAGCGGCAACCTTGTCGGCGCCGACCTCCAGAATCTTTTCTTCAAGCCAGCCCGCAGCGACGATGCCGAATTCGTCGGCATTCATCTCAGGTCCGTGCCTGTACTGATAGGGCGTCTTGATGTGGACGATGCCAGGAAGCGGAATATCGCCGCCCGCTGTGTACATTGGCGGAATGCCGGAAAGACTTGCCGCCATATGCGTGCTGCCGTGATAGGCGAGTTCGCGGGCGATGACGACGCGGCGTTGCGGCTGGCCCGCGAGATCCCAGTAGCGGCGGATGGTGCGCATGGCGGTCTCGTTCGCTTCCGAGCCTGACGACTGGAAGAAGACATGGTTCAGTCCCTCCGGCAGCATGCTCGCAAGCTTCTCGGCAAGCGTGACGGCAGCGCGGTGCGTGGTCTTGAAAAAGGACTGGCAAAAGGAGAGTTCGAGCATCTGCTCGGCGGCCGCGTTGACAAGCTCCTTGCGGCCATAGCCGATATTGACACAGCCAAGACCCGACAAGCCGTCGATGATGCGCTTGCCGTCCGTATCCCAGACATAAACGCCTTCACCCCGCGTTGCCACGCGCGAGCCGGTTTGGCGGAGTCCTGCATGATCGGTGAAGGGATGGAGGTAATGCGCCCGGTCGAGCACCTGCCAGGCCTGTGTTTCCATGCTTTTGTAGGTCAAGATGTCACTCGCATACAGCGCGGCGGGACTGCCGCTCTGGCGGCCATTGAGCCTTCATTCGTAACGGGATGCCAGCTTGCCACCTGGTCTGGCGAGGCACGAAAACATGACCGACCGTGCGTCATTCAGTGAGAGAGCCCGTTGCGGTAGTCGCGGGGCGAGACACCAAATTGCCGCCGGAAGCTCCGGCTGAAATGCGAGAAGTCCTTGAAGCCGCAGCTCAGCGCGATGGTGTTGATCGGCCAGCCGCGCTTCAGCGGATCGGCGAGGTCTCGTCTGATCCGGTCGAGCCGGTGTGTCTGAATCCAGCGCGCGACCTGCTGCTCCTCGGCCTCGAAGAGGTCATAGAGGTGGCGGAGTGAAATATGGTGAGCCTCTGCGATGGCGCGGGGCGTGAGGTCGGGCTGGTCCAGCCTGTCGAGAATGTAGGCTTTGATCCGGTCGAGCTGCGATATGCGGTTGACCGTGGAGGCAGGTTCGATATTTGCGCCCAGCAGAGCCGTCGCAAGAAGATCGAGCGTGTGCTGTTCGAGGCGCGAGGCGATAAAGCCCGGAATACCTTCCGGCGCGTCGCAGAGCGCGGCGGCAAAGTCGTAGAAGAAGCGGCCGGGAATGCCGTCAGTGGGGATATGCCGGGAGATCAGCGCGTCGATATTCGGCACGCGGTCGCGCAGCGCCTCGCGCGGCACCTTCAGCGAGAGTTGCCGATATGGTCCGTCGAAGCGCATCTGATAGGGACGGCGGCTGTCATAGAGAATGACGGAGCGTGGGCCGGAAGCGACCTCGCGCCCGTCCTGGGTAAAGGCACTTGCCCCGTCTATCTGGACGTTGATTTCATACCAGCGGTCGTCGTCGCGGGTGATGTCGCGTTCGCTCCTCGTTACGTCGAGACTCGTCGAGACGATGTTGGCCAGCGTCACCTCGCCGAATTTGAGCCATGAGACGCGGCCATAAAAGCCTTCATGGCTCGACCGGCTGAGGCGCGTGGGCGGAAAGAGCCGGTTGGTCGCCGCGTGCCAGTAGTCGAGACGATCGCGTGGAGGAACGGCCTCGGTGCAGAGGTTCTGCCAGCTACCTGTCGCCTGGGCCATGCCGCTCTCTCCGCTGTTCCATCTTCAGGTTGAAAGAATATCCGCGCCGTCGAAGATGCTTTCCGGCGTGAAAGGAGTGGTGATGAGCCCGTCTTCCAGCATGTAGCGGATGAAGACGTCGAGCATCGCCCGGTTCTTTGCAAAGCCGACCGGCCAGTAATCCTTGCCAAGCTTCTCTTCGGTCTGGAGCAGCGCTTCGAGTTGCCAGGGCAGCATGGTGGAAAGGGCCGCGGAATCGAAAAGCTTCGAGCGGGCAACTTCCTGCGCGGCTGCGAAGGCGTTGAAGAGTTTGCGCGGCAGAGTCGGGGCGGCCTCGACCAGCGGGCGCTTGATCGCGAGGATGTGCATGGGCGGGAAGATGCTCGTCTTCTCGAAATAGCCGAGTTCCGCCTCCATCGGATTTTCGAAGAGACGGCCGACATTCGCCGACGGCCAGGTGCTCGGGGCGCGCGCCGTATAGAGCGCGTCGATCTCACCGCTTTCGAGAAGCGCCGCGAGGCTAGCATCGGTACGATGCTCGATCTTGAACTGCTCCGGGTAAAATTGCGGATGCTCGTCGCCCGAGCGCGGGGCATCGAGGCCGCCGCTCACATAGATGGGTGATGTGCGCGGGAGTCCGAAATGCTCCTCGAAAATTCCGCGCAGCCAGACGGCCGCCGCCATGTCGAAAACCATCATGCCGATACGCTTGCCCGCGAGATCGGCAGGCGTCCTGATGCCTTTCGTCTTGTTGATGAAGACGCAGGAGAGGCGGAAATGCCGTGAGGGGAATAGCGGTACGGCCACATAGGGGCGTTCCGGCGTCTCCAGCGTGCGCAGATAGGTTGCGATGGGGAACTCGCAGGCGTCGAAAGTATGGTCTTTCAACTGCCTGTTGAAGAGCGCCTGCACGCCCATCAGCGAGATTTCCGCATCGATGCCATCGAGCGGGACTTCGCCATTCGCCAGCGGCCTTGTCCTGTCGCTGTCGCTGACGCCGATCTTCAGCTTCTTTGATGCCATTTTTTCGCTTCTCTTCGCTTACGCCGTGGGACGCAGGCGCGCCATCAGATCGTCGAGGAGTTCGGGCAGCGCAAGCGGCGTCGCATTGGCGCCGCCGCGCGCATAGACGCCATAGGCATGGGTGAGGTCGGTGCCGAGCCGGTCGGCGAGCCGCTCCACGGCTTCCTTGCATTGCTCGGGCGTCGGCAGGCAGGTGATCTTCTGGCCCTCAGGCAGATGGTCATTCGCGCCGATGAGTTCGAGGCGCGTCGTTCCAACCTTGCGGGATGCCGCGACATTGTTCGCCGAGCGTTCGCTGCGGCCGATGACGAAGCTGCGGTGGGTAAGGCCGGGCGCAACCCAGGAAACGATGTCGTCGTAATTGTGTCCGATGCGCGCGACGACGGTGGCGACAGCCTCCGCCATGGCGTTGTGCATCACCACATAGGCGCGGCGTTCCTCGTCGCCCCATTTCCAGCGGTTCGCGGAGACGGCAGTCGCGGTCGAATCTGTGCGCCAGGGTGAGACGGCATTGCCGCGCTTTTCAAAGAGGCCCGGATCGTCATAGGCGGTCGCGGGCGAGGGCTGGCCGCGATACTCGACGATGTGTTCGTAAGGCACGACGCCCATGGGTTCGGAAATCACCATGCGGTGAATGAGCAAGCCTTCGTCGTCAATCAGCGGCGAAAGATTGAGCACTTCCTGCGAGAAGGAAGGTTCGAGCCGAGCCTGTAATTCCTGCGGTAGATATTGGCGCGATGTGGGGCGGAATCCGGAGTCGATCAGCCGCTGGTTGATAGCCTTGTGCTCCGAGGAGAAGGGGTAAGGCTTGGTCTTGGTGCAAGGCATGAAAAGCAGCACACGACGCTTTGCCTTGGGAAACTTGGGCTCATATTCCTTCCGCACAAAATCGATCCATGCAGCAATGCGCGGATGCGCGAGCGAGTCGACATTGTCCTGCGGGCTATAGAGGCAGAGCGTTGGATCGAGCTGGAAGGGGCTTTCGATTTTCTGCGAGGATTCGAGGAAGCGCTGGTCGCGGTCGATGATGGTAACCATGAGTACTCTCGGAACGATTGAGCTTCAGGCCTCGGCCCGAAACGCATTCAGGAAAACGATGTTGCGACGATGGCCGCCGATGCCGTCGCCTGCGCGCCAGGGGCAGATTTGACGCTTTGGCTCGGGGCGGTTTCGCTTCGCCATTTTGTCGCGACGCATGCTTGACTGGACATTCGGCGAGTTTCCCAAACGCTTACTCATCTGCCCCAGGGACCAGCCGGTATCCGACGCAATTACGCTGCATGTGTCGCGCATTTATGGAGGTCGGCCCGATCCGGTTTTCCGGTCACTCGGAGCAGTATCTACCTAGCAATGCTTGTACCAGTTCAGCGGCGGCGCGATCCCGGCATCGCGCCAAGGGGGTGGCGAAAAACTAGGCAATCACCGCATTGATTTGGGGCAAATGATCCTCTGTGGAGCGGTTTTTGCGTTCAGCATGTGCGAGGAAGGTTTCAAACGAGCGGCGGATAAGGGCCGGATCGATCTCCCGCGCGATGACGACGATTTCGGCTCCGCCGTTCGCCGCTGGTTGGGCCACATGTTCGGGCATGTGGACGATGTGGCGCACGGACTGGATGACCACGGGACCATGTTGTTCTTCGCCCGCGATCGTCATGATGCCTTTCATCCTGAGAATATTGGGGCCGTGCCGGTGCAAGAGCAACGAGAGCCAGCTTGCGAAGACGGCCCAGTCGACCGGCGAAGGCCAGCGAAGCACAGTTGAGGCAATGTGGTGATGGTGTGTGTGAACCGCTGACGCAACCGGCGCTTTCCTATGGCGTGGTTGTAGCGCGTGCAGGTCGAAGGGGTCTGTGTTGTCGTGCGGGCTGCATTCACGCAACGCTGCGATCGGGTTGATTGCCCCTACCACGGCGCAGGCCAATTCGACCGCGCCTTCGTCCGCCATGTCCGCTTTGGTGAAGAGGACGATGTCGGCGGCGACGATCTGCGCGACGGCCTCCTGCTGTTCGGCCAGAGTCGTCGGCGCATGGCAGAGATCGACCAGCGTGACGACACGGCCGAGCCTAAGGCGCGGGCGCAACATCGGATCAGAAACGAGCGTGGCGAGGAGCGACGCGGGATCGGCGATGCCGGACGTCTCGATCAGAATGCGCGTGAAAGGGCGAACCTTGCCGCCTGCGCGATTTTCCAGAAGTTGCAGCAGGGACGCGCGGAGATCGCCATCGGTCGCGCAGCAGAGACAGCCATCGGCGAAGGTTCCGGCCTTGAGGCCGGACAGCCCCATCAGGCTTTGGTCGACGGGAGGGGCGGCATATTCGTTGACCAGCACGGCCACGCCGGAAAGAGCGCCGGCTTCGGCAAGTCGCCGCACCAGCGATGTCTTTCCTGCACCGAGAAAGCCCGTCAGAACATCGACGATGACAGGGGCGTCGCCTGTCATTCTTTCGCCTGTGCTTCGAGGCCGTCGAAAAATGCGTCGTCGAGCGGGTCCGGCATGGCGCGACCGAGCCGATCGACGGCGCGCCAGATGCTGGCCAGATCAGTCGCCAGTTCGCGCTTGCCCGTCGGGCCCGTCAATTGAAAGCGGTCGCGCCATGCCGTCAGGCGGACGCCGGCGGGTGCGGCAAGTTCACCCGCCATGTGTGCGATGCGTATACGCACCGCGCCCTGTCGCGCCGCCGTGAGCGGGCCGGCACTCCAGTGCCTGTGTTCGCTGAAGGATCCGCAGAAGCCGCACATCAGCGTCAGGGCCTCGGACCTTGTGTGCCGCGCGGAAAACGCACAAGGAAATCCCGGGCGATTTCTTCGAAGGTCACGAAACACACGCCGGGATGGCTTGCCATATGGCTGAAGAAGCGCTCATGCATGGAGAGCACTTGCGGGCGGCCCGAGACGTCCGGGTGGATCGTGATGGTGAAGGCCGCATAATCATATTCGCGATAGACCCAATCGAACTGGTCGCGCCAAAGCTCCTCGATATCGCGCGGATTGACGAAACCGTGGCTGTTGGGCGAGGCCTTCATGAACATCATGGGCGGCAGATCGTCGATGTACCAGGAAGCAGGAATTTCGACGAGGTCTGTTTCCGTGCCCCGGTTCATCGGCTTCATCCACGTCTCGGCCGGCTTGCCGTAGTCGATCTTCGACCAGCTTTCGCCCTTGCGCGCGTAATAGGGAAAGAAGTCGTTATGCATCAGACTGTGGTCGTAGAGGATGCCGCGTTCGAGCAGCAGTTCGATCGTGCCCGCGCTGAATTCCCACCACGGCGCGACATAACCGACGGGCGGGCGGCCCTGCAACTTCGTGATGAGCTCGATGGATTTGTCGATGACGGCGGCTTCCTGATCTGGCGTCATCATCAGCGGATTTTCATGCGAATAGCCATGCATGCCGATTTCATGACCAGCATTGGCGACCGCTTTCATCTCGTCGGGAAACGTCTCGATGGAATGGCCGGGGGCGAACCATGTCGTCTCGATGCCGAAGCGGTCGAACATGCGCAGCAGGCGAGGAATGCCGACCTCGCCTGCAAAGACGCCGCGCGAGATGTCGCAGGGACTGTCCTCGCCGCCATAGGAGCCAAGCCAACCCGCGACCGCATCGACGTCGATGCCGTAAGCAACCAGAATTTCCTTCGTCACCAGACTTTCTCCTCGATGCATGAATTGGCGATGGAGTGAACGAGAGCGGCGATGTTTCCAATTGTGGATTGGCCGAGGATCAGCGCGAGCAGAAGCCGCGCCTTGGGACCGTTGAGATCACCTGCAAAAATAGCGCCTGCCCTTTCAAGATCCGCGCCGCCTCCCTGTCCGTAGATCGGCTCGACGCGGCCTTCCGGCGAGCGTGAGGTGACGAGAACGGGGACGCCGCGCGCACTGAGCTGTGAGATGAGGGCGACGATGTTCGGCGTTGCGTTGCCGCGCCCCGTTGCCGCCAGCACGATGCCGCGCGCGCCCGCCTCGGCGCAGAGCTTCAGAATCCTGTCATCCCCGCCGAGTGTCAGCGTGACGAGATCGACGGGTCCGGCGAGTCTTGCCTCGCAAAAACGTGCGAAGGGAGTGGGCCGCTGCGTGATACGAACGACACTGCGATCCACGGTGCCTATCGGTCCGCTGGCGGCGGTGAAGGCGTGCCGACGCGAGCTGTGCCTCTTGGTGGCGTCGCGGGCGGTGAGTATATCGCCGTCGAAGACGACCAGAACGCCGAGACCGGATGCCGCGCCTGTACCCGCAACGCGGATCGCATCAGCGAGGTTGCGCGGCCCGTCACGGTCCGGTTCGTCTGCTGAGGCTTGTGCGCCGGTGAAGACGACTGGCTTGCCCGGCTCAAGCAGAAGGCCGGCCAGAAAGGCGGTTTCCTCCAGCGTGTCCGTTCCATGCGTGACGACGACACCCGCTATGTCGTCTCGAGACCGCGTCTCCTCTATCGCCTCCACGATGGTGAGCGCATCGTCGAAGGAGAGCGCGTAGCTGTTGCGCGTGAGGATGCTGCGGCCTTCGACAGGCGGAAGGCAGGCGGTGGGTAGTCCCGCGAGAAGGACGTTTGCGTCCAGCGCCGCATGTACGGAGCCGCTCGACTGATCGTAGGTCGAGGCGATTGTGCCGCCCGTGGTGAGTATGGCGACCTTACCGGCGAATGAGGCGGCCTCTTCCATGCGTCAGTTTCCGGCGAGAATTTGGCCCCAGCCGGGGATGGCGAGGTCGACGCCTGTCATCAGGCAGGCTTCGCGAAAAGTGATGGCGATCGAGTCGACAATGGGTATGCCGAGTTCGGTTTCCATCTCTTCAACGAGTTCGGTCGCATTGAAATTCGTGCAGACGACGGCGATGCAATCGGGCTTGCTTTGCGCGGCCGCGCGCAGAAGTCTCCTGATCGGTTCGGGGTCGGTCGCACCGATCTCGATATTCTCTCGGGCGCCGAGGCTCGCCGCGCCGACAACCTCGAAGCCCTGTCGCGCATATTCGACGCCGATCTGCCCCGTGATATCCGACGTGTAGGGAACAGCGAGCGCGATGCGGCGCCAGCTGTTCTCACGAAAGGTTTTGCAGAAGGCAATGGTCGTGGTCGAAGCGGCGATGCCTGTTTCGCGGGTGATCGCTTCGCAAAGCGCGACGTCGTTCTCGAGGCCGCGCCAGCTTGCCGAGGAGCCGTTCCAGAGGATCGCATTGAGCGGCGCGTCGGCGAGAAGGCGCGCGGCGGCAAGCATTGGCTCCAGCTGGAATTGCGCCTCCGAGGACCCGCTGAGAGCCAGATGCGTCACCGTCATGCGCGAAAAGTGATGCGTCATGCGATGCTTCAGCGGCTCGTTCATCGCATAGGTGAGCGGTTCGAGGGCTGTGTTGGAAGAGGGCGTGATGTGGCCGATGCGGATGGTTTTGCTCATTAGGCGACGCCTGAAACATTGAGGTCGGGGAGGCCGGGTGAAAAGCGGCCCTGATAGAAGACGAGGGGCGAGCCCTCGCGCGACGTGAGGTCGATGACTTCGCCGACGAAGATGCGGTGATCGCCTGCGTCATAGATGTGGCGCGTGCGGCATTCGAGATGGGCGAGCGCATCGGTGAGGAGGGGAAGGCCAAGCGTCGACGGCGCGAGTTCGTGACCATCGAAGACATCTTCGGCGCCCTTGGCGAAATGCTGTGCAAGAGGCATTTGTTCGGCGGAAAGAATGTTGATGGCGAAATGGCCCGCTTCTTCAAAAACAGGACGAGATCGCGATGTCTCCCGCAGGCTCCAGAGAACGAGCGGCGGTTCGAGGGAGACGGACGCGAAGGAGTTGATCGTCATGCCGACTTGCGCCTCACCGAGGCGGGCCGTGACCACGGCAACGCCGGTCGCGAAGAGAGAACAGGCCCGGCGGAAATCCTGAACACCGATTGTGGTGGACATGACAGTCATTGGCTTTTCTCACGCGGGTTTACAAAACGCTCGACACCGAGGGGTTCTTCGGACGCCTTCTCGGCGAAAGCGACGACATGCGGCTCCAGCCTTGCTGCCAGTGGCCGCGCATCGGCGAGCTTCGCGGAGAGCTTGAGGACGGCTTCGCGTACACGCTCGCGTAGGCCGGATGTATCGATGGCGGTGAAGCGGCCACCGGAAAAGACCATGCGGCCATTCGCCATGACGTCGCTGATCGATGCAGTGTCTGCTGCTGTCACGATCTGGTTGACAGGATCGGTGAGTGGGATGAAATCGAGGTGATCGAGATCGAAGAAAACAAGATCGGCGGCCGCGCCGAGTTCCATTCGGCCCGTGTTTGCAAAGCCGGTGATGCCCGCGCTGCCTTGCGTCGCAAGTCTCAACGTCTCTGTTGCATTGAGCCAGTTTTCGCGGGGGCCGGAAAATCCACGCGATGCATAGGAAGCAAGCCGCATTGCCTGAAGCATGCTGAGCGCATCGGAAGAGTTTGCACCATCGGTCGCGAGGCCGACATTGATGCCTCGGTCGAGCATGGCGCGCACATGCGCCATGCCGGAGCCGAGGCGGAGGTTACTCGCGGGGATATGCGCGACGGAGCATTGATGCTTGGCAAGGAGGTCGAGGTCGCTTCCGTCGAGCCATACGCCGTGAGCGGCAACGAAGCCGGGGCGCAGGATGCCGCGGTCAGCCAGATAGCGCACGGGCGAGACACCCCAGAGTTTCCGCGCCGTGGTTGCTTGAAGCCGGGATTCCGCAATATGCATGTGAATCGGCAGGTCATGCCGTTCGGCAAGATCGATGCAGCGCGCGAGAAAATCTTCCGAGCAGTGATGCGGGATCGTCGGCGCGATGGCGAGTTCGATCCCTTCCGGCAACTCGTCGCGACCCTCAGCTATGTCCTCAATGGCTGCAATCGTGGCATCTGCGCTACCGAGATCGAACTGGCTGACGGTCTTGCGGAGATCTTCCGGCAGGGAATCGAGCAGGCCAGGGATGGCGGTGAAGAGCGTCTTGTCAGCGACCATCGGCGCGAGCACCGCCTTCATGCCTGCGTCGGCATAGGCGCGTGCGACGGCGGCGAAGCCCGCTTTCGTCGGCAGCGGAAATTCATAAACGAGATCGAAGCAGGAGGTGCAGCCCTTGGACAGCATGTCGAGAGCGCCGAGCAGGGCGGAGAGATAGATCGTCTCCGTGTCGCGCGCGCCTGCGAGCCAGGGGCCATTGGTCAGCGAGGCTTCGAGCGTCCAGCGATCGGCCACGCCTTTGACGAGATTGGAATGTCCGTGCGTATGCGCATTGACGAAGGCGGGCAGGATCAAGCGGTTCGAGGCGTCATGAATTTTCGCGCCCGGCGCCGCAATGCTTCCCGGCGCGGCGACGGCAACGATGCGAGCGCCTTCGACCAGAAGATCGCGAGGCTCCACAAGGGCCGATGCCGGGTCGGCAACCAGACCGCCGCGGATGAGGAGTTGCGCCGCGCTCATGATGTCACCGGAGGATGCTCTGCGATCCAGTGCCGCGCGAGGTCGGAGCGTCCGGCGATCCAGACATCATCATGCTGCGCGACAAGATCGAGAAAGCGGCTGATGCCTTCGAGGCGCGCGGGCTGGCCGGAGATACGGGAATGAAGGCTCACCGTCATCAGGCGCGGGCTGCGGGCGCTTTCGGCGTGGAGGACGCGGAAGGCGCTGGCGAGGTGCTCATAGAACTCCGATGCCGTCGCGAGCTTTGCGGTGGCGAGCCTGTTGTCGTTATTCGTGAATGTGTGCGGCACGATGAGGTGGAGCTTGCCTGCGACATCAACCCAGTAGGGAAGATCGTCGGCATAGGAGTCCGCGTCGTAGAGAAATCCGCCATGCTCGACGAGAAGCGCGCGTGTTCGCTCGCTCGGCGAGTAGCGGCTCTGCCAGCCGAGCGGCGCGCGGCCAAGCGTTTGTTGGAGGCCTTTTACGGCGGCGGCGATGGCGTTGCGTTCCGCGTCTTCGCTCATGTTGAACTGGCGCAGGAAACGGTCGCCATGGCAGCAGAGGTCGAACTTTCCTTCACGGATTGCGCTTGCGATTTCCGGATTGCGCAATAGGGCTTGCGTACAGACGTTCATGGTCAGCGGCACACCGCGCTCGACGAAGAGGTCGTGGAGCCGCCAGAAGCCGACGCGGGAACCATATTCGAAGAGCGTTTCGGCCACGAAGTCGCGTGTGCCAGCGGGCACCTCGCCGAAAATCCCATCGGTCAGCGCGATTTCGGTTGCGGCGTCGCCATCGGGCAGGGAGGGCTCGGCCCCCTCCTCAACATTGAGCACGATGACGAGCGCCATGCGCGCCCCGCCTGGCCAGCGGGCATCTGGCCTGTTGCGGCCATAGCCCACGAAGTCGCGCTGTCCGTTGGGCAAAATCTTCATGCGGCGCCGTCCAGTGCACCGAGGTTCTCGGCAAAAGCGAGAAGCCGCTCTTCTCCGCGCGGACCTGCGATGAGCGAAAGTCCGATGGGGCAGCCATCGAATGTCGTCGCCAGGATGTTGATCTGCGGCAACCGGGTCAGGCTCGCAATGCAGGTGAGCGCCAGCGTCTTTTCGCGGAACTCGACCTGTGCGGAGACGGGCGCGTCGCGAAGCGGCGGCAGGTCATGCGCGGTCGGGATGATGATGAAGCCGTCATCGCCGAGAAGGTCGATGAGCCGCGTGGTCAGCGCCTCGCGCTTGAGGACGGCTGCGGCGACGGCCTCCGGCTTGATGGTCGATGAAAGCTCGATGCGTTCGGCAACTGCCTGGCTCAGGTTCCGCCCCGGCGCTGTGCCCCATTGGCCGAGAGTCGACCAGAGATCATGGAGCTGGAGCGGGCGGAACGTGTCGAGCCAATAATCGACGCCTTCCTCGAAGAGGGTGATTTCGCGCGTCGCTCCAAGCGCATTCGCGAAAGGAAGAAGCGCGGCGCCGATGCTGCGCGAGGGAATGTCGAACGTGTCCCGGGCGAGGAGCAAGCGAGGCGCGGAGTATTTGCCGACGGGGCCCAGATAGACCTCGCTCACGCGGCGGAGCATGGCGGCGTCCCGCGCGAGCCAGCCCACCGTGTCGAAGCTCGGCGCCATCGCCATGACGCCTGCGACCGATACGCGGCCGAATGTCGTGCGAAGACCATAAAGGCCGCAGAAGCTCGCCGGCACACGGATCGAGCCGCCGGTATCGGAACCGAGCGCGAAGTCGCAGAAGCCTGCGGCGACGGCTGAAGCCGAGCCGCTGGACGAGCCGCCGGGCACACGGTCGGGGGCTTTCGGGTTGATGGGGATGCCGAAATGCGGGTTCATGCCGAACATGCCGCAGGCGACTTCATCCGTATGCGTCTTGCCGATGAGGCGTGCGCCAGCTGCGAGCGCTACGACGACGGACGGAGCCGTCGCGACAGCGGGAGCGCTGTCCCGCAGCCTGTCCGGATTGCCGCAGGCGGTCTTGTAGCCCGCGACGTCGAAGAGATCCTTCACCGCGAAATCGAGACCGGCAAGCGCGCCGGTCTCCGAAATCTGAAGGGAGGCAGGCCCATGCTCGGCAAAGGCGAGCCGCCGGATTTCATCCGACGAGACTGTCACTGATCCGTGCATCGACGCTCACTCCGCTGCGGAGCGCGAAGATCCAGCGGAGGGCAGATCGTAGGAATTCATGAACTCGTCCACGAATCCCTTGACTCCGTCCCAGTCGAAGAAGCGGAAGGAGTTTCCGCGCGTGACGAAAGTCGGGCCGGAATAGAACATCTCGTATTGCAGATGCCGCGAACCGAATTCCGAGCCGACGGCATCCCAAGCGAGCTTCATCAGCTTCACGCGGCCTTCCGACGTGGTGCTGACCGAGCGCTGCGTCTTCTGGATGATAGCGTTGGTTTCCGGCGTATCGAAATCGGCATAGGAAGACGGCACCATGATGAGGCCCCCGCCGGCGAGCGTGCGGATCGCCTCCACGACTTCCGGGTAGGTGTTTTGGGCGATCACCTGCGCCGTGCAGAGAATGCTGCGGTTCGGCACGTAATAGCCGTGGTAATTTTCGCCAGAGGCTTCCATCGCGATGACGAGCGCCTCGATATTGTTGACCTTGGCCGCCAGCAGGCCGAGCGTCTCGCGCACCTGCGGATAATTGATGATGTTGTTGATTTCCGCGATCTTGCGGGCGAGGCCCAGCAGGAATTGCAGCTTCACCATCAGGCGGATCATGCACTGATAGTTCTGGAAGACATGCGTGCGCGTGTCATGCCACTGCGCCTGCGCCATCTTCATGTCCTTGTAGACGAAGACGCGGTCCCACGGAATCTTCACATCGTCGAAATAGATGACGGCGTCGTTCTCGTCAAACTGGGCGGAGAGCGGGTAGTCGAATGTGGAGGTCGCATTCTGCTCATAACTGCGGCGCGACATCAGCGTCAGGCCCTTTGCGCCGATGGGTACGGCTGCCGTAAAGGCATAGGCCTCATCGCCCGCCTGCAGGGCCTGGAATCCGGAAACCAGAACCTCGTTCGCCATGATGCCGCTGGTTGCAAGCATCTTCGCGCCACGAATGGTGATGCCGGTCGAGTCTTCGTCCACTACTGAGGCGACGAGATGAGGATCGGGCTGACCACTGGCGGATTTCGCCTTGTCGGACTGCGGATTGATGATGACGTAGGAGAGGTAGAGGTCGTTGTCGCGGGCATATTCGTAATAGCTCTCGACCGCGCGGGCGCGCGCCGGATTGTTCTCGTGGAAGACATGCAGGCCCATGCGGAAGCCCGCCATGGTCGAGGCGACGTGGTCCGGTGAGCGACCGACCATGCCGCAGGTCATGCGCGACCATTTGACGAGTGCTTCGCGCCGCTCGACCAGCTCACGGTGGTTGCGGGGCAGCTGCCAGGCGCGGCTCACCTGATCGCCAGTCTTGGGCGAGGTGAAGGTCATCGCATCGATGTTCTGGGGAGCCGCCTGGAAATCGTAGAAATTGCCGGCCGTGGCGACGGCATGAGCGAAAGCGGGATCGGTCGTCACATCCGCGACGCGGCGCCCATCGATGAAGATGGTCCGCCCGTCCTTAAGGCTGTCAATGTGGCGCTTGCTGTCTTTTACCATGGCGGGTCCGCTTTCTGAGCTGGAGACCGACGCCAGGCTTCATGCCCTTTGCAAATCGGAGGAAAGGCCGTTTGAAAGATAAAGGGTATGTCCGAATAACTCGGAATGACGCATCTCCCATTTTCGGGTCCGATGCTGCATTGCAACAAGACTAGCGTTGGCGGCTGGCGGGCGTCAAGCACTCCGCGCGGATTTCGCGTGAAAATGTAAGGTCGCTTGAAAATATATCAACTAATGCTAATATAAGATTTTGTTGAAACACGTCGTCGGCGGGCGGCGACGGGACTAGTTTGAGCATGGCCATGGCGGCGGATATCAGGGATCTGGAGGCGAGCGCCGCCGAGGCGACGAAGCTCCTCGGTGCGCTCGCCAATGAGCGACGGCTGTTGATCCTTTGCCAGATCGCGGACCGTGAAATCTCGGTCGGCGATCTGCAGGAACTCGTCGGTATCAGCCAGTCGGCGCTCTCCCAGCATCTTGCTCTGCTGCGTGAGCTGGGGCTGGTGGCCACGCGGCGCGAAGCGCAGACGATCTATTACAAGCTTGCGAGCCCGGCGGCGCAGCGCGTCATCGAAACGCTGGCCGATATTTATTGCCCGCCCGCAAAGGCGCGAGCCATGAAGAGGAAAATCTGATGTCGCTGAAACCGGTTGACGCAGCCACCGTCAAGTCGTGGCTCGATGCGGGCGATGCCGTGCTTGTCGATATTCGCGAGCGCAATGAGCATGCCGCCGAGCATATCGCCGGCGCTCATCTCGTGCCCCTGTCGGAACTCGGCGAGCACGACCTGAAGTCGCTCGGCAAGCAGCAAGTCGTCTTTCACTGCAAGGGCGGCATGCGCACGACCACGAATGCGGGCAAGCTTGCCGCAGCCTGCGAGGGCGAGCTTTTCGAACTAACCGGCGGCATCGAGGGCTGGAAGCGAGCGGGCCTGCCGGTCAAGCAAGGCTGACCTTTCGCCGGTCTTTCAGGCTCAAAGCTTTTTCAGAACATCCGCGACCTGGGCGATGACGTCCGGCTCCATATGGGCGAAAAGCGGCATGCGGAGAAGGCCGTCGCCCGCGTGTTCTGCGACCTTCATGTCGCTGCCCGTGCGGCCGAAGCGCTTGCCCGCGGGCGAATTGTGTAGCGGAGCGAAATGAGCTGAAGCCGTGAGCCCTTCGGCGACCAGAAGGTCGCGGGCCTTGGCGCGGAGGTCGCCGCTCTCGAAAACCAGCCAATAGATATGGCCGTTGTGGCGGCAGGCATTGGGCACCACGGCGCGCCGGGCGAGGCCCCGCGCTTCGAGCGGCGCCAGCGCGGCATGATAGGTCTCCCACAGCGCGACGCGACGCTCATTGATAGCATCGGCCTGTTCGAGCTGGGCAAGCAGCAGAGCGGCGACGATCTCGCTCGGCAGGAAGGATGAGCCGAGGTCGACCCACGTGTATTTGTCGATCTCGCCGCGGAAGAACTGGGCGCGGTTCGTACCCTTTTCGCGCACGATTTCGGCGCGTAAGCGGTAAGCGGGATCGTTCACCAGCAGCGCGCCGCCTTCACCGGCGATGACGTTCTTGCTGGCATGGAAGCTTAGCGCGGCAAGCGCGCCGAGCGTCCCCAGCGGCTTGCCCTTGTAGGTCGCGCCGTAACCTTGCGCAGCATCCTCGACCACGATGAGGTTGTGCTTCTGCGCGATGGCGAGAATGGTGTCCATCTCGCAGGAAATGCCTGCGTAATGCACCGGCATGATGGCGCGGGTCTTGGGCGTGATGGCCGCCTCGACAAGCGTCTCGTCGAGATTGAGCGTATCGGCGCGGATGTCGACGAAGACCGGAACGCCGCCGCGCAGAGCGATGGCGTTGGCCGAGCTCACGAAGGTATAGGTCGGGATGATGACCTCGTCGCCCGGCTGGATTTCGAGCAACAGGCCGATCATGTCGAGTGCGCCGGTGCCGGAATGGGTAAGCAGCGCCTTGTGGGTGCCCGTTTCCTCCTCGATCAGCGCGTGGCAGGCCTTGGTGAATTTGCCGTCGCCCGCAAGCTGCTTCGCCGAAAGAACTTCGTCCAGATACTGTCTCTCGCGGCCGGCGAGGGTTGGCTCGTAATAGGGAACGGTCATTTGTGTCTGCCAGGGCGGGGTGGGCCGGACGGGCGGCGGGAACAAACGTCCAGGCCCGAGTCGGCGCTCATTCAACAGGCCCGATGATGCTTATGCAAGGGGTGGCCTATGGTCGTTCCCAGGCCCCGGATTTGAGCAGCGCCAGCGCTTCGTGGAGGTCGGCGGCGGCGTGAACCGCGAAGCCGGGCCGCGCAAGTTTCAGCGCAGCGGCGCGTTCCTTTTCGCCATGTCCGGTGAGGACATGGATGGCATGGGTGAGCCCTGCATTGCGGGCCGCTTCGACGTCGCTCGCCTTGTCGCCGATCATGATGCTCGCGCCGAGGTCCAGGCCCAGCTTTTCGGCGGCGAGTTCGAGCATGGCCGGGCCGGGTTTGCGCCAGCGCGCATGCTCCTGCCCGAAGCCCTCCGTGTGGTCTTCATGGAAGGCGCAGGCGATGACGAGGTCGAGCGCCACATTGCGCGCCGCGAGCTGCCGCGCCACTTCCGCCTCTACCGCCTCATATTCCGCCCAGCTGAAGCGCCCGCGCGCGACGCCTGATTGATTGGTGATGGCGGCCACCGCGATGCCCCGCGCATGCGCCCAGCCGATCAGCTCTGCAATGCCCGTTTCCAGAGCCACGTCTTCAGGCCGCGAGAGGTAGTTAATCTCGCGCACGATGACGCCATCGCGGTCGAGAAAGAGGGCGGGGCCGCCATGCCGCGCGGGCGCGGGGTCGGAAATCCAGACGCCGTTCTCCAGAAGCATCAGCCTGCACGCCCGATCATTGTTCCACCTCGCTGTGAATAGCCATTAGATCATGGCTCCCGTGTTTCGTGAAAGGGTGGCGGCTCTGTTCATGAATTTGATGAAGCGCTCTGCTGTTCCCGTGGCCGTTGTCATCATTCCAGCAGTGTTTCCATCAATCTGTGCTCGCATTGTCACATTCGACACAAGAAGTTCATAAGCACTTCACGCAAGCCCTGTAGCTGCTGAAAAGCCGGCACGAGATTTTCGGGCATTCGATTCGCCGGCCTATAGCGCGAAAGCGAGGGACGACGTGACCGACCAGGCCGCTGCCATTGCCGAACCTCTGGTGGAAGAAGGCGCCCTCCTGCGCCCCAAGGAACGTTTGAACCGCGCCGTGCACCGGCACAGTGCGGCCTCGAAAGAGGGTGTTCTGGAGCGGCTTTTCACGCTGCTCTTCACCGGCCTTGTCTATCCGCAGATCTGGGAAGACCCGGTGATCGACCTCGAAGCGATGGAACTTCGCCCCGAGCATCACGTGGTGGCGATCGCATCGGGCGGCTGCAACGTCATGTCCTATCTCGCCGCGGGTCCCGCCCGCATCACGGCGGTGGACCTCAATCCGGCGCATGTGGCGCTCGGACGCCTGAAGCTTGCCGCCGCCGCGCATATGCCGAGCTATGAACACTTCTTCCGCTTCTTCGGCGAGGCGGACAGCCAGGCCAATCTCGAAGCCTATCAGCGTTTTCTGCGCGACCGGCTCGACGATGATACGTTCCACTATTGGGAGCGTCGGTCGATTTCTGGCCGCAAGCGCATCACGCTCTTCACGCGCAATTTCTATCGCTATGGCCTTCTCGGCTATTTCATCGGCTGGGCGCATCTCGCTGCGAAGCTTTATGGCGTCGATTTTCGTCCGTTGCTCGACGCCGGTTCGCTCGCCGGTCAGCGGGTCTTTTTCGATACGAAGCTCGCGCCTCTCTTCGACAGGAAATTCGTGCGTCGCGTCACCGACAATCCGGCTTCGCTCTACGGCCTCGGCATTCCGCCGTCGCAATATGAGAAGCTTGCCGGTGGGCGGCCGATGCATGAGGTGCTGCGCGAGCGCCTCGAACGGCTCGCCTGCGGCTTTCCCATCGCCGACAATTATTTCGCATGGCAGGCCTTTGCCCGCCACTATGCACCGGGCGACAATCCCTCTCTGCCGCCCTATCTTCAGCGCGAAAATTTCGCCGCATTGCAGGCTGGCGCCGGGCGCGTCGAGGTGATGAACCGCAACTTCACCGAATTCCTGCGCAGCGAGCCCGATGCAAGTGCCGACCGCTATGTCCTGCTCGATGCGCAGGATTGGATGACCGACGAACAGCTGAACGACATCTGGCGTGAAATGACGCGCACGGCGCGCCCCGGCGCGCGCGTTATCTTCCGCACGGCTGCCGAGCCGACCTTGCTGCCCGGTCGTGTTGTGCCCGAAATCCTCGACCGTTGGCATTACGAGGCCGAGCGTTCGCACGATTGGACTCAGCGTGACCGCTCTTCGATCTATGGCGGCTTCCATCTCTATACGTTCAAAGGCTGAGGGACGCACATGTCGATCGCCGACACCGGACATTCGCATTTGATGGACCGGGTCTACCGGAACCAGCGGCATATCTACGACCTCACCCGGCGCTATTACCTCCTCGGCCGCGACCGGCTCATTGCCGGTCTCGGCGCGCGGCCGGGCATGCGCGTTCTCGAAGTTGGCTGCGGCACGGGCCGCAACCTCATCTCCGCGCTGCGGCGCTTTCCGCAGGCCGAGTTCTACGGCATGGACATCTCGTCGGAGATGCTCGCGACCGCGCGCGCCGCGGCGTGCAAGGCGCGGCTCGAACAGCGGGTGAGCTTTGCGCAGGGCGATGCGACTGATTTCGATCCGGAGCGCGCGTTCGGCATCCGGAAATTCGAGCGTGTCTTCATGTCCTACACGGTGTCGATGATCCCGGAATGGCGTAGGGCCGTCGAGCAGGCGATGCGGAATGTCGCGCCGGGCGGCAGTCTTCACATCGTCGATTTCGGCCAGCAGGAGGGGCTGCCCCGCTTCTTCCGGGCGTTGCTTTTCGCCTGGCTCGGCTGGTTCCATGTCAGCCCGCGTGCAGATCTGCGCGAGGCGCTGGGTGAAATCGCCGCCGCACATGATGCAACGCTCGATTTTCAGTCACTTCATCGCGGCTATAGCTGGCTCGCTGTGCTGAAACGTCCCGCCTGATTTTTGCCCTGTTGATCTCCTTCAATGTAATCTGGTGCTGGTTGGTCTAGTCTTCGGTCGATTGTGAATGCGTATCGATAGGTTGAAGCAGGGTGTCGCCAGTGCAGCGTTATTCGTCTATCTCCCGGCTATCCGGTCTGGTTTTTCTGACAGTGGCCGGGTTTTTCCTTCCGGGCGGCGGTGCTCAGGCGGGGGAATGCGCCGCTTCGCTTGGAAGCATCGCCTCGTTGAGCGCAGGCCTGCGCACCGAAATTCGCACCGATGATCTGCAGCGGTTATATTCCGGCGCGCAGGGGCCTTGTCTGTGGTCTAGCCAGAACGCGGCTGCGCTCATAGCCACGTTGAGCAAGGCGGGCGAGCAGGGGCTCGATCCCGGGATCTTCCATCTCGGCGATATTGCGCGGCTCCATGGTTCACCTACGGACGCGGCTCTGCGAGATCTGCTTCTTTCCGACGACGCACTTCGCTATGCGCGGATCATGACGCGGGGACAGGTCGATCCCACGACTGTCGATTCCGATATCGATTTCGACATCTATCCCGGCGACGTGCTGCCCGGATTGAAGACGGCGCTCACCGACGGCGATGTTTCGACCTGGCTCGCAGGTCTCCCGCCGCAGCAGCCTCAATATGCGGCTCTTATCGGCCTGCTCGCGCATTACCGCGCGCTCGCCGCACAGGGCGGTTGGCACATGATCGACCCCCCCGAAACCTCTGTGAAGCCCGGCAAGTCGAGCCCGCTCGTCGCGACGCTGAGGCAGCGTCTCGCAGCGGAAGGCTATCTCGCGAATGCCGAAGGTAGCGATGTTTTGACAGGCGATGTGCTCGCGGCGCTGAAGCAATTTCAGGAACGTCATGGTCTCGACGATGACGGCGCGTTGGGCAAGAAGACCGCCGCCGCGCTCAATGTAAGCGCCGCCGCGCGCGCCGAGCAGATCGCGCTCAATCTCGAGCGGTGGCGGCAACTGTCGCGCGGCATCCCCCCGACGCGTATCGAGGTCAACACAGCATCGGCCACAGCGGCACTCATCGTGGACCAGAAGCCCGTGTTGCGCATGCGCACTGTTGTTGGCGCCAGGAAGACGCCGACGCCGCTGGTGCGTAGCGATATTCGCGCGGTGGTGGTCAATCCGCCATGGGTCGTGCCGGTGTCGATCGTGCGCAAGGAGATCATGCCGGCGCTGCGACGCAATCCGGATTATCTCGAAGCGCACAACATGGAGTGGAAGAACGGCCAGATCGTGCAGGCACCAGGGCCGAAGAATTCGCTGGGCCGGATCAAGTTCGAATTGCACAGCGCCTTCGACGTCTATCTGCACGACACGCCGGCGCGGAGTCTCTTCAATAAAGCCGATCGCGATGCGCGTGCCCGCAGCCATGGCTGCGTCCGTCTCGAAAAGCCGCTCGACCTCGCCGAGAAGCTCCTCAAGGCCAATGTGAACTGGCCACGCGAGCGCATCGAAGCGGCGATTGAAGAGGGCGCGACTCAGCGTGTGCAGATGGCGACCGACATTCCCGTGGTGATCGCCTACTGGACGGCCTTTGCCGACGAGGATGGAGCCGCGGAATTCCGCGAGGATATTTACGGCCGCGACGCGCGGCTCGCGGCGGCGCTGCCGCATGGCGGAGAAGCAGCGCCAGCGCCCGGAATGGGCCCGGTCAGCATGGCACCTGTGAGCGGAGCCAAGGTGGGGGCCTGCATGGCCTGAGGGTGATTGCAGTTGCGTCTCATGATCGCATGGCTGCAATGTCATTTGACGCCGGAGACCGTATTTTCTATACGGGATTGGCGGGGGTCCACAAACTTCGAGAGGTAGCGTGGCGTTGGATTTCACACGCAGAGGTTTTTTCGGTCTGGGCGCTGGTGCAGCGACCCTGGCGCTCACGAAACCGGCACTTGCCGCGGGCCCCTCACGTCGGGCCCTGAAATTCCATAATACGCATACGGGCGAAGTTTTTGGCGCGACCTATTGGGCGGACGGCGCCTACGTGCCTGAGGCGCTCACAGGGATCAAGAAGGTCCTGCGCGACCATCGCAACGGCGCCGAGCACGACATCGACACGCGGCTGCTCGATCTTCTGGTCGTGCTGCGAGGCAAGCTCGATACGAACTCCCATTTCGAAGTGATCTCCGGCTATCGGTCGCCCGAAAGCAACGCGAAGATGCACAAGGTGAGCGGCGGCGTCGCCAAGCACAGTCTCCACATGCAGGGAGAGGCGATCGACATTCGTGTGCCGGGTCGCGATCTCGCGGCGGTGCATAAGGCGGCGCTGGTGCTCAAGGGCGGCGGCGTCGGCTATTATCCGGCATCCGACTTCGTACATGTCGATTGCGGCCGTGTGCGCCATTGGCAGCAGGGCCGCGACGCCTGATTGCCGTTTCAAACGCTGTTACCACGGCTGACAGGTGGATTCTTGTCTTCGATAGGCTGTGCCTGAAAATGCCGAGCATCGTAAGCTGACTTGACGGCACCCGGGGGCGCCGAAGGGGAGTTTTGCGTCGGACGGTTTTGACCGTGCGGGCATCAAGGGGAAGACCGGAAATGGAAATCGAGCCGTCGCTTGCGGGCTACAAGGCCGTCGCCAGACTCTACAACGCATTGATGACCGGCCTTGTGCTGACGTTGGTATCGCGCAAGGGCGAGGACGCAGCGGCGCAATTCGTGTTCGGACATTTTCGCCGTCAACATCTTGAAAAGTTTTTGCCCGGATTGAAGAAGCTCGGGCTCGACCATCTTCCGGACGCTGTCGCTTGCGCCCAGTACCATTATTTTTCCAACGCGCTGGGCGGCGTGAAAACCGAATTCATGCCGGAGAATGATCGCAAGGCCTGGGTGCGCTATCCGCCGCCGCGGTGGATCTGGCAGGGCACCGCCATTTGCGGCGTCCCGGCCAAGGTCAACGAGGCCATGCTGCATGGCTGGCACGGGCACAACGGCGTTTCGCTCGGCAATCCATGTCTGGGCTTTGTCTGCACGGGCCAAACGGTCGAAGGCGCGCCGGGACTCGAGGGCTATTACTTCGACTATGGCCGCGAGATTTCGGAATCGGAGCGCGTCCGCTTTGCGCCCGATGAACATGCGCCCGATTTCGATGCGACCAAGGTGCCGAAGCTCGACAGCGCAAGTTGGCCCGATGAGCGCTTGAAGAGGGTAGAGCGGGCCTATGCGATGGAATATGTACGATCGCTGGTCCCGACCATGCTCGATCTCTTCGGCCCGGATGTGACGCGCATGGAACTTGGTCGCGCGGCGCGGCTCATCGGCTTGCAGTTCTATGACGAGACGGCGGCGCTTCTCGGCATCGAGCCGGGATCGGCGATGCAGTTCGCGGATTATCTCGGGCGGATCGCGGCGGCCCAAGGCGAGCATGTTGAAATCGCGAAAGAAGCTGGCGCCGTTGTGCTGCGCCAGCGCGGCTGGAAATTGATGGCGGGGCTTGAGCCGGGCAAAGCCGCCTTCCGGGCGTGGAACACGCTTTGGGAGGGAGCGCTTGCCGTTCACAATCGCCACCTTCGGCTTGATGCCGAATATGGCAACGACGGGATCATCTGGCGAATTACCCGCTGACGGGCCGCGCGGTCAGGCCTTCGCGGCAGCGTGCCGCGCAGCATCGGGATTTGGCAGGAAGCCAGCGATGAGTCCCAGTGCCGGAAGGAAGGCGCAGACCGCATAGACGAAGTCGATGCTCGTCATGTCGGCGAGCTCGCCGAGCACGGCAGCACCGATTCCGCCCATGCCGAAGGCGAAGCCGAAGAAGAGGCCTGCCACCGTACCGACCCGGCCCGGCATCAGCTCCTGCGCATAGACAATGATCGCGGGAAATGCCGAAGCGAGAACGACGCCGATAGGCACGCTGAGGAACGCCGTCCAGAAGAGATTGGCGTGGGGCAGGATCAGTGTGAATGGCAGTACGCCGAGGATCGACCCCCAGATCACATATTTGCGCCCGAAGCGGTCGCCGAGCGGGCCGCCGATGATCGTGCCGGCTGCAACCGCGCCGAGGAAGACGAAGAGCAGCACCTGCGCGTGCTCCACCGACACGTGGAACTTCTCGATCAGATAGAAGGTGTAGTAGCTGGTGAAGCTCGCAAGATAGAAATATTTCGAAAAGATCAGCAGCAAGAGGATGCCGATGGCCATGCGGATGCGCCGCGTCGGCAAGGCGTGAATGTTCGTCGTTCCTTGCGCGGGTCTCTTTACGATGGGCGCTGCGTGGCGCTTGTACCAGCCACCGACATTCCAGAGCAGCACAATGCCGAGCATGGCGGCGATGGAAAACCAGGCGACACTCGCCTGACCCTTCTGGATGACGATGAAGGCAGCGAGCAGCGGACCGATTGCCGAACCCGCATTGCCGCCCACCTGGAAAAGCGATTGCGCCAGCCCATGCCGCCCGCCGGACGCCATGCGCGCGACGCGCGAGGATTCGGGATGGAAGATCGACGAACCCGTGCCGACAAGCGCGGCGGCGGCAAGCAGCAGGAGGAAGGAGCTTGCGACCGAGAGAAGAAGCAGACCTGCGAGCGTGAAGCCCATGCCGATGGCGAGCGACCAGGGGCTTGAGCGCTTGTCGGTGTAGAGGCCGACGACAGGCTGCAACAGCGAGGCGGTCATCTGATAGGTGAGGGTGATGAGCCCCACCTGTCCGAAGTCGAGACCGTAATTCTCTTTCAGCATCGGATAGATCGCCGGCAACAGCGATTGCAGCATGTCGTTGATGAGATGACAGAGGCTGATTGCGGCGAGCACGACGAAGGCCGTGTCCTTGGCCGAAGAGGCGGGAGCATTCGCAACGTTGTCACTCACGATCGTCTCCCATGTATCGGCAAGCGGACCGGCCCATTGGATCCGGTCCGCATCGCCTGTCAGCTGAAAGCCTGTATCCCCGTGATCTCGCGGCCGAGGATCAACGCATGAACGTCATGCGTGCCTTCATAGGTATTCACTGCTTCGAGATTCATCGCGTGGCGGATGACGTGATATTCGTCCGAGACGCCATTGCCGCCATGCATGTCGCGCGCGACGCGGGCAATATCAAGGGCCTTGCCGCAATTGTTGCGCTTCATCAGCGAGATCGCGGCGGGCGCGGCCTTGCCTTCGTCGAAGAGGCGGCCGAGCTGCAGGCAGCCCTGAAGGCCGAGCGTGATCTCCGTTTGCATGTCGGCGAGCTTTTTCTGGATGAGCTGGTTCGCGGCGAGCGGGCGTCCAAACTGCTTGCGGTCAAGCGTATATTGCCGCGCCGCATGCCAGCAGAATTCCGCCGCGCCCATGGCGCCCCAGGCGATGCCATAGCGGGCGCGATTGAGGCAGCCGAAGGGGCCGGCAAGGCCGCGGACGTTGGGCAGCAGATTTTCGTCGGGCACAAAAACGTCCTGCAGAGAGATTTCGCCGGTGATGGAGGCGCGGAGCGAGAACTTGCCCTCGATCTTCGGCGTCGAGAAGCCCTTGAAGGCGCGTTCGACGACGAAGCCGCGGATGACGTCATCCTCCGTCTTCGCCCAGACGACGGCGAGATCGGCGATGGGTGCATTGGTGATCCACATCTTCGCGCCGTTGAGGATGTAGCCGCCATCGACCTTCTTCGCGCGGGTCTTCATCGACCCCGGATCGGAGCCATGGTCGGGCTCGGTCAGGCCGAAGCAGCCGACCCATTCGCCGGTGGCGAGCTTGGGCAGATATTTCTCGCGCTGGGCCTCCGAGCCATAGGCATAGATCGGGTGCATCACGAGCGAGGACTGAACGCTCATCGCCGAGCGGTAGCCGCTGTCGACGCGCTCAACTTCGCGGGCGGCGAGGCCATAGCAGACATAGGAGAGGCCGGCGCAACCATATTTCTCCGGCAGCGTCGGGCCGAGCAACCCTTGGGCGCCCATCTCGTTCATGATCTCGCGATGGAAGATCTCGTGGCGGTTGGCCTCTTTCACGCGGGTAAAGAGCTTTTCCTGCGCATAGGCGCGGGCGCTGTCGCGCACAAGGCGCTCTTCTTCGGTGAGCTGTTCGTCGAGGAGGAGCGGATCCTCCCAGTTGAAGGGCGGAAGCGGCGGATTGGTCTTCACGGCTTCTGACATCGGCTTGACCTCGCGGAAATAGGCGTTTGGCCGGTCATATAGCAGGGCACAGGGGGATGCGCGACTCCCCTTCCGCGCAAGGCATCAGCGATTTTCCGAGGCGATATAGGCGGCGACGTGCTCCGCCAGATGGTCGAACATCAGCCGCATACGGCGGCTGGTTCTGAGGTCCTCATGCATGGCGACCCAGACCTCCAGCTGGAAGCCGATGAGGCCGGGAAGGATGGGGACGAGCCCATCGCGTTTGGCCAGTGCGATCTGGCAGAAGCCAAGACCGAAGCCCGCTCGCTGGGCCGCATATTGTGCGACGTCGCTGTCGCAGCGAAAGGCGAAGAGGTCTCGGGAAATCGGTATGCCGAGACCCTCGAGGCGGCGGACGGAGGGCTCACGGTCGAAGCCGATGATCGGATGGGCTGTGATCTCCTCGACGCTCCTGGGTGCCCCGTGCTTCTCGACGTAGCTCGGATGGGCGTGCAGCCCGAGATGAATGGTGCCGATCTTCTTTGCCACGAGGGCGGCTTGCGTGGGCCTGACCATGCGGATGGCGATGTCGGCATCGCGGCGCAGCAGGTCTTCGGTGCGGTTCGACAACAGCAACTCGACCGCGATGCGCGGATGCTGCTCATGGAAGGCGGCGAGGATCGGGGGCAGAACTTCGGTGCCAATGATCTCGCTCGCGGTGATGCGGACCGTACCCCGGTCTTCCTCGGCCTCGCCGGAGGCTGCTCGTTGCAGGGCCTCGGCGGCGGCGGCCATGGCCTCCGCATGGGGCACGAGGGCCAGTGCTCCTTCGGTGGCGTTAAGGCCCGTCTGCGAACGCGTGAAGAGGGCGATACCCAGCGCCTGTTCCAGCGCGTCGATATGGCGACCGACGGTCGGCTGGGTGATGTCGAGCGCCCGGGCGGCGCCAGAAAGGCTTCCCTCCCGGACCACGGCGAGAAAGGAGCGGTAAAGCTCCCAGCCTGGCTGCGTGTTTGTCATTCAAAAACGTATATCAATCAGCCGATAATAGGCAATTCATATTCGTATTTGAATAGATCATCTTTTCGGGGTCAACAGGAATCCAGGTTGATTGAACAAGAGGACGGAACATGACCCGTACAGCTCTCATCATCGGCGCTACAGGCGGAATCGGCAGCGAAATGGCTCTGGCGCTCAAGGCACGCGGCTGGAACGTCCGGGCGCTCAACCGCAATCCGGAAAAGGCCGCGCGGGGCTTTGCGCGGCTCGGTAGCCTCGAATGGGTGAAGGGCGACGCCATGAATGCGTCGGACGTCATCGCCGCCTCGGAAGGTGTGAGCCTGGTCGTTCATGCCGCGAACCCGCCCGGCTACAGGAACTGGAAGGGCACGGCCCTGCCCATGCTCGAAAGCTCGATTGCCGCGGCGAAGGCGGCAGGCGCACGGATCGTCTTTCCGGGGACGGTCTATAATTTCGGGCCGGATGCCTTTCCGCTCATCAGCGAGACCTCGCCGCAAAACCCGAAGACGCGCAAGGGGGCGATCCGCGTCGCGATGGAAATGCGGCTGCGCCGGGCCTCGAAAGAAGGCGTGCCGGTGCTGATCGTTCGAGCGGGCGATTTCTTCGGGCCGTATGGCGGTAACAACTGGTTCGGACAGGGGCTGGTGAAAATGGGCAAGCCTCTCCGCTCAGTTACCTATCCGGGCAAGCGCGATGTCGGTCATGCCTGGGCCTATCTTCCCGATCTTGCCGAGACGATGGTTCGTCTCATCGAGCGTGATAAGGATCTCGCCGATTTCGACGTCTTTCACTTCGGTGGTCATTGGTTCGAGAAGGGCGTCGAGATTGCGGATGCGACGCGCAAGGCAGCGGGTGTCCCCGATGCACCGATCCGCAGCTTTCCCTGGTTCGCCCTCTATCTCGCTTCGCCTTTCGTCGAGACGTTCCGCGAGATGGTCGAGATGCGTTACCTCTGGAAACGCCCCGTCCGCCTCGACAATCGGAAGCTTGTCGCCTTTCTCGGTGAGGAGCCGCATACGCCGACTGATGTTGCGTTGTGCGTCGCGCTCAAAGGTCTGGGTTGTCTCGACGCGAAATCGTTCAAAGCCGGTGCAATCGGCGCTGAAAGGAGGATGTGATGTGCATGCCTGAAGAAATCAGGGCGCGGGCCGCGCGGATTATGCTCTCGCTCGGCGGAGCCATCGTCGGGACCGCAGTTTGGATCCTCTCGGCTCTGATCCTCGGACACTGACGAATGCTGTCACCCCGGCATCCTGGCCGGGGTGACAGGTTGTTGCTTTACTCGGCAGCCGCCTGCAATCCGGCGAGCGCTTCGCGCGGCATGCGCTCGGCGAATTCGCGGCAAGCCTGAAGATATTCGGCCTTGAGGCGGGCGATGAGCTCGCCTACGGGCGGCGCGTCCTTGATCTGGCCGATGCCCTGACCCGAACCCCAGATATCCTTCCAGGCCTTGGCCTTGGTGTTGCCGCCGGACCCGAAATTCATCTTCGACTTGTCGGCTTCGGGCAGATTGTATGGATCGAGACCGGCAGCGGCGATGGACGGCGCAAGGTAATTGCCGTGAACGCCGGTGAAGAGGTTCGAATAGACGATATCCCCGGCGGCGTAGTCGATCAGCGCCTGCTTGTAGGCGGCCTCGGCATTGGCTTCGGCGGTGGCGACGAAGCGCGTGCCCATATAGGCGAGGTCCGCACCCATGGCGAGCGCGCCTGCGATTCCGTAGCCGTCTGCGATCGAGCCCGAGAGCAGCACCGTGCCCTTGAACCACTGCTTCACTTCGCGCACCAGCGCGAAGGGCGAATGTGTGCCCGCATGGCCGCCCGCGCCCGCGCAGACGAGGATGAGGCCATCGACGCCCTGCTCAGCCGCCTTCTTCGCATGCTTCACATTGATGACGTCATGGAAGACGACGCCGCCATAGGAATGCGCAGCGTCGACAACTTCCGCAGGCGGACGAAGGCTTGTGATGATGATCGGCACTTCGAGCTTCGTGCAGACTTCGATGTCATGGGCGAGGCGATCATTCGACGAGTGGCAGATCTGGTTGACGGCGAAGGGCGCAACCTTCTTTTCCGGGTGCTTCGCCTGATATTCGGCGAGTTCGTCCTTGATCCGCTTGATCCATTCCTCCAGCACATGCGCGGGCCGCGCATTGAGCGCCGGGAAGGAGCCGACGATGCCGGCCTTGCACTGCTCAATGACGAGTTCGGGGCCCGAGACGATGAAGAGCGGCGAGCCGACGACGGGCAGTTCGAGCCGGTTCTTGAGGTTGTTAGTCAAAGCCATGAGCGTTTCCTGACCGGGTGTTGTGAAGCGTTGGCAAAACTATGGTCTGGCGGCGTGGCCTTGTCTGCGCACAAATCCACACAGGCCTGTGCGCAGATGATCAGCGCCCCGCGAGGCGGGCGCGATCCGCCTTTGCCCTTGCGGCAATGAAGTCCATTGCGGCGCGGACTGGCGGCGTGTCCTTGAGATCGGGATGCGTCAGCAGCCAGATGTCGGTCGCGCTGTAGAGCTTTTCCGGCGAGATTCGCAGAAGCTGCGGATAGGCGTCGCCGGTGAGGCAGGTGAGCGCCGAAATGCCGACGCCTGCAAGTACGGCATAGGCCGTGTCGATCTGCGAGGAGAAGCGCAGATGCGTCGCCGCGTTGCGGGTCACATGTGCGCTCCAGCGGGCGAGTTCCTGATTGGCGCTCGATCCGGCGAAGCCGAGGATGGAGTGTTCCGCCCATTCCTCGCGCTTTGTCGGCAGGCCGTGGTCCGCCGCGTAACTCTTCGAGGCGTAGAAGGCGACGCCGAGGCGGCCGATCTTGCGGCCGACGAGGTTTTCTTCGCCGGGCCCATAAAGCCGAATGACGATGTCGGCTTCGCGGCGGCGGACGCTGGCAGGCCAGGACTCGGTGACGAAATCGAGTTCGATGCCGGGATATTGCTCGTGGAAGCCAGGCAGATGCGGCATCAGCCAATGGGCGGTGATGCCGGGCGCCGTGGACACGCGAACAGTGCCGCGCGGCTCGCCATCATCGGCGGTGGCGGCGCGGATCGCGCGCTCGGCAGCCATGGCCATCGGCTCGACCTCGGCCTTGAGGCGCTCGCCTGCAGCGGTGAGTGCGTACCCGGCGGGCTCGCGAATGAAGAGTTTCGTGCCGAGCGCCTTTTCAAGCGCGGCGACGTGGCGGCCGACTGTTGCGTGGCTCAAGCTGAGTCTGCGTCCGGCTGCCGAAAGGCTCTGAGCCTCAGCCACCGCAAGGAATATGCGGTAAGCGTCCCAGCCCGCGCCCGGCGTCTCATCACTGTTCATTGCCGAACACCCCTATGCCAATTTCTGCCGAAAGATGCGCCCTGCGTCCGTCGATTTCAAGTCGAAGCAGGGCGACGCAGGGGAAGCGTGGGCTTCGCCGTGCCGCAAGCAAGAGGCTGCAAAGCCAGCGCGCCTTCTGCTAGAAAGGTGGGGTCAAGGCATCAGGCCGAATGGCCAATTCAGGGAGAGAAATCCGTGCTCAAGACCAGATTTACGGAGATGTTCGGGGTCGAGCACCCCATCGTTCAGGGTGGCATGCAGTGGGTTGGCCGCGCGACGCTTGTTTCAGCGGTTGCGAATGCGGGCGCGCTCGGTTTCATCACCGCGCTCACGCAGCCGACGCCGGAAGATCTCGTGAAGGAGATCAAGAAGTGCCGCGAGATGACGGACAAGACCTTCGGCGTCAACCTTACCATCCTGCCCGCGCTGAAGCCGCCGCCCTATGCCGAGTATCGCCAGGCGATCATCGAAAGCGGCATCAAGGTTGTCGAGACTGCGGGCTACAAGCCGCAGGAGCATGTCGAGGACTTCAAGAAGCACGGCATCAAGGTCATCCACAAGTGCACGGCCGTCCGCCACGCGCTTTCCGCCGAGCGCATGGGCGTTGATGCGGTTTCGATCGACGGTTTCGAATGCGCGGGGCATCCAGGCGAAGACGATATTCCGGGTCTGATCCTCATCGCGGCTGCCGCCGACAAGGTGAAGATCCCGCTCGTCGCCTCGGGCGGCATCGCGGATGCGCGCGGCCTCGTCGCGGCGCTGGCACTGGGCGCGGAAGGCGTCAATATGGGTACGCGCTTCATGTGCACGGTCGAAAGCCCCATTCACCAGAAGGTGAAGGAACAGATCGTCGCCAATGACGAACGCGCCACCGACCTCATCTTCCGTACACTGCACAATACGGCGCGCGTGGCGAAGAATGCGGTGAGCCAGGAAGTCGTCGCGATCGAGCGGAAGGGCGGCGCGAAGATCGAGGACATCGCGCATCTCGTCTCCGGTGCGCGTGGCAAGGTCGTCTACGAGCAGGGCGATCCCGATTACGGCATCTGGTCGGCCGGCATGGTGCAGGGCCTTATCCACGACATTCCGACGGTGAAGGACCTCGTGGCCCGCATCGTCTCGGAAGCGGAAGGCATCATCGCGACGCGTCTTAACCGTATGGCGGGCATCTCCGTGGCGCGCGCCGCTGAGTAAGCGTCTCACTTCTTGAATTGAGCCCGCGCCGGAAACGGCGCGGGCTTTTATTTGGGTGGTGTCTTCGGCCGATGATCCATGTCGAGTAGCATAAACACTGACGTTGGTTCACATTTGGTGGTGCACCATATGCCCCATGCAGAGGTTCCATAGTCGAAGAAGTAGAGGCCAAGTTTTCTCTTCGAGACGGAAGTCAGGTCCAGTCTGTAGCCGTCCGGCTTGACTTTATCTGGGGCAAGAGCCGCGTGAAAAGCTTTGTAAGCTTCCTCATACTCGTCTCCTGATATCCTTCGCATATCTATCTTTGAAAAATAGGATGCGTTGCCCACCCGCTCCGGGTTCTCGCGGACCATCTGCGAGGGAATAAAGACAGGCGAATAGGTTCCCGGTGGCGTCCATATCCAATGTTCACGGCTGGCAATGACATGCCCATAGGGCGTACAGATTATGCGCCCCCATTTGTTGAGCGGTGACGGGAGCTCCATGGCGGCGTCCTTGGGAGTGCCGGTACAAGAATCGGCCCATGCCGTCGCTGGCAGGAAAAAGAATACGATGCCGGCGAGAGCGCATAGGTGCTTTGAGGCGATCATATTCTCTCCGGTCTATCTAGGACATTTGTCGAAGTACGGTTTAAATCTACCGTGCCTTTATTGATCAGTCTCCTGATTGTATGCATTGCTTCAATCCGCGCAGGTCACGCACCTCGATCTCACGATAGCCGAGTGCGACGAAGCCCTTCTTCTCGAAGTCGCGCAAAAAGCCGTTGACCGTCTTGCGGGAGAGACCGGACAATTCCGCGA
This sequence comes from Parvibaculum sedimenti, assembly GCF_009184905.1. Taxonomy (GTDB): domain Bacteria; phylum Pseudomonadota; class Alphaproteobacteria; order Parvibaculales; family Parvibaculaceae; genus Parvibaculum; species Parvibaculum sedimenti. The sequence goes on along the minus strand of NZ_WESC01000003.1, from coordinate 191,139 downwards.
GTTCGTCCTGCCGGATTGGCAGAGAGACCTCGCCGTCGGTGTCGCCCCATGTGGTCGCATAGGTGTATAGGCGCGCGGCGAGGCGGGCGCGAGGGCTGAGACGTGAGCGCTCCGCAATGATTTTGACTGCCCAGATGAGCTGTTCGGTGGCGAGTTCCGCAAAGTGAATCCAGAGCGACGGTTGTTCGTGGGCAATGGCCGCGAGCGCATGTTGTGGGATGAAGATGATTTCCGACCGTTCGCGGGCAATGGCGGTTGCGACGCGGTGGCCGCCGAGGATCTGTGCCGCATAGCCGAAGATCGTGCCCGGCCCGGAAATGTTCACCGGCACGTTCTCGCCATTGTCGAGCGCGACGAGCGTTGTCACCGAGCCGCTCAGGACGCCATAGAGCCCGCGCGCCTCGTCGCCCTTGTCGTAGAGCCAGTGGCCCGCATCGACGGTCGAAACCTGCGCGCGCTGGATCAACTGCCGGCGAAGCTCCGCCGGCCGGCGGCTGAACCATGCGTTGTGATTCAAAACCCTGGCTACACGCTCATGCGGGCTGGCAGGTCCGGCCATCGGGCCCCTCGAGATTGTTACCTAAGTAACATTTTTGTCCGAATGCGGCCCTATTCTCAAGCTTAATGAGGGTGCCTTTCGGAGGAGGAAACGATGGCGACACCAGTGGTGAGGAAGCTGACGGCGGGATGTGGGGCGGAGGTGCTGGGGGTAGACCTCACACGGCTCAGCAACAGCGAGATGGAACTCGTGCGGCAGGCTTATGTCGATCACGGGGTGATCTTCTTTCGCGATCAGAACCTGACGCCCGAGCAGCACATCGCCTTTGCGCGGCGCTGGGGCGAGATCGACATCAACAAGTTCTTTCCCGCGAACGGGCAATATCCCGAGATTGCGGAAGTGCGGAAGGAAAAGGATCAGAAGACCAATATCGGCGGCGGATGGCATACGGATCATTCCTACGATCCGACGCCCGCCATGGGCTCGATTCTCGTTGCGCGCGAATTGCCCGCAGAGGGCGGCGACACGCTTTTCTCCAACATGTATGCCGCTTATGACGCGCTGTCCGAGGGGCTGAAGCAGACGCTCGCCAATCTCAAGTCCGTGCATTCGAACGCGCTCGCCTTCGGCGCGGCGGGCTTTTACAAGAACAGCGATCAGGCGGGCGGCTTCAAGGGCGAGAGCCTCGTCGGGGAAGCGGCGCATCCCGTCGTCATCACGCATCCCTTGAGCGGCCGCAAGGCGCTCTATGTCAACCCGGCCTTCACGACGCATTTCGAAGGTTGGACGCCGCTTGAAAGCAGGCCGTTGCTCGACTTGCTCTATGCGCATGCGGTTCGGCCCGAGTTCACCTGCCGCTTCCAGTGGCGCGACGGTTCGGTTGCCTTCTGGGACAATCGCGCGACCTGGCATTATGCCGTGAACGACTATCACGGCGAGCGGCGTCTGCTGCATCGCATCACGATCGGCGGTTGCGCGCTCAACTGAGTTTGTTTCCTCCTCTTCCGGCTCGTGGCAGACTTGGCGCCATGAGGGAAAGAGCCGGATCAACCGGCTATGGAGGAGGGACTCATGGCTGAGGCTGCCACAAAAGCATCCATTCAGGTCGCGCCGCGGCAGGGCGGCTTCGGCGCCGCGATCACTGGTGTCGATCTCCGCCAGCCGCTCGATGCGGGGGTGTTGGCGGATATTCGCCGCGTCTGGCTCGCCCATCGCGTCGTCTGGCTTCCGGGCCAGCCGCTATCGCTCGACGATCTCGAGCGCTTCACGCTGTCGATGGGCGATTGGGGCCGCACGGATTTCATCAAGCCGCTCGACGGCCATCCGAACGTGCTCGAACTCCGCCGCGAACCGGATGAGCGTTCATCCAATTTCGGCGCAGGCTGGCACTCGGATTATTCATTCCAGCCGGAGCCACCTGCGGCGACGTTGCTTCTGTCGAAGATCACGCCGCCTGTCGGTGGCGACACGCTGTTCGCCGACATGTATGCGGCCTATGACGATCTCTCCGACGCGATGAAGAAGATGCTCGCGCCGCTCAATGCGGTTCATAGCGCGGCGCTTCCCTATTCGAAGGAAGGCTTCTACGCCAATGAAGGCAAGGCGCGGTCGATGACGATCATTCCGTCGGACGAAGCGAAGAAGACCGAGCTTCACCCGGTGGTGCGGACGCATCCGGAGACGGGCCGCAAGTGTCTCTACGTCAATCGCGTTTACACGATCGGTATCGAAGGCATGACGAGGGATGAAGGCGAGGCGTTGATCGGCTTCCTCACGAAGCATTCGACGCAGGAGAAATATGTCTATCGTCACAAGTGGCAGGTCGACATGCTGACCATGTGGGACAATCGCTGTGTCCAGCATTACGCCGATGGCGGCTATGACGGGCACCGGCGGCTGATGTATCGCACGACGACGGCAGGCGACAGACCGAGGTGATTATCCTAATCCTTGCCGATGCCTATGGCATACATCGCCACGGCAGCTGGGCTACCTGTGTCGATGATGTGCATCGTGAGTTTGCCGGTGGCATTAATGTGCTGACCGTCCAGATTTTGGTCGATCTTTCCTTCTTGTGGCAATAGCTCAATCTGTCTGACATTCGCCATGTCTTCGTTGGGTTCCCCGTCTCCTCCCTTCAGACAGGTCGGATGATCGAGATCGACGATCAGATAAACAGTCTTTTCGTCGGTGTCGGGGCTTTCTCCGAAGCCCGGCGGGCCATAGCCGTGCATGACATGTGCAACACCGGAAATTGTGCTTGTCGCCGGTTCGTAGAATAGGCACTCGGCTGCGTATGCTGTGCGGCCATTCAGAAGAAGTGCTATTGCGATGGCTACGAAGCGCTTTGGCATGGCGTAGCGCCTACCTCGTAAAAAGCAGCAGCAAAATCCCGCAGATCACCAACGCAATGCCGAAGAACTCTAGTCGCTCCGTCTTCTCGCGAAACAGGAAATGCGAAGAGACGAAGGTGAAGACGAGTTCGATCTGTCCGAGCGCGCGGACGTAGGCGGCGTTCTCGATGGTCATGGCGGTGAACCAGCCCATCGAGGCGAGGGAGCCTGCGATGCCGACGAGTGAGCTGACCTTCCATGCCCGCGCCGTGCCGACGAGTTGGGATGGTTCGCGCCATGCGAGCCATGCCGTCATGGCGACAGTCTGGATGACGAGCACCACGACGAGCGTGAAAGCGGCGGGCATCAGGAAGTCCGGGCGGCCGAGCGAGAGCGAGGCAGCGCGATAGGCAACCGCCGAAATGCCGAAGCCCGCACCCGAGCCGAGACCCATCAGCGTCGGGCGCTCCGCGAATGAACGAACGAAATTCGCGAAAGTCAGATGCGACTTCGCCATCGAGATAGCAACGACGCCCGCGAGGCTTACAAGGATCGCGGCGACGGCGCCGGAGCTTGGATGATCGCCCAGCACAATGATGCCAAAAAGGGCCGCCTGTACCGTCTCTGTCTTCGAATAGGTCGTGCCTACGGCGAAGTTCCGATAGGCAAAGAGCGCGACGAGCAGCGCGGTCGCCAGTATCTGTGCGAAACCGCCTATGACGCAGTAGAGAAGGAACGTCCGGTTCGGCGTCGGGATGTCATAGCCCGCAATCGCATGAAGGCCCCAGAAATAGGCGAGCGCGATAGGCAGGCCAAAGGCGAAGCGCACATAGGTTGCAGCGATGGCAGAGAGGTCGCCCGTCAGCTGCTTCTGCAGCGTCGAACGCATGTTCTGCAGAAAGGCCGCGGCGATGGTGAGGGGGATCCAGAGGGGCATGATGCTTTGCGCGCGCTTTACCGGCGCGCCCATGTCTTCGCTTGCGATGCTCCATAAAGGAAGACGTGGATGGCCGGGTCAAGCCCGGCCATGACGTATTCGGGGCGGGCGTGACCGCGCCGCCTCACATTGATCGCGCCGATCAATCCTCTATTGCAGCGTAAACGAGCTGCTGCATTTGAGGCCGCAGCGGGTAGGTGCTCGACGGCATGAGTTGCGTCATCAGGATGGCGACAATTTCTTCTTCCGGGTCGATCCAGAAATAGGTCGAGGCGGCGCCGCCCCATGAATAGTTGCCGACAGAGCCAATCGACTGCGCTTCCGCAGGATCGAGGATCACCTGAAAGCCGAGGCCGAAGCCCGCGCCTTCGGCGGCGAGCTCGCCGAAGCTCGACAGGCTCATTTCCTTCATCGTGCGCCCGCCGGGCAGATGGTTGAGCCGCATGAATTCGAGCGTCTTGCGCGAAATGACGCGCGTGCCATCGAGTTCGCCGCCATTGAGGCACATCTGGCAGAAGCGCCAATAGTCCGTCATGGTCGAGACGAGGCCGCCGCCGCCGGACAGGAAGGGCTTCGCCTTCACATAGGCGCTGGTCTCGTCGCTCCTGTCGACGAGGCGCGTTTCACCTGTCTGCGCGTTCTTCTCGTAATTGGCCGTGAAGCGGTGGAGCTTTTCCTTCGGCACGGTGAAGCCCGTGTCGACCATGCCGAGCGGCATGAATATTCGCGACTGAAGGAATTCGTCGAGCGGACGACCGGAGAGCACCTCAATCAGATAGCCGCAGACGTCGGTGGCGACGGAATAGTTCCAGAATTCGCCGGGCGAGAAGAGAAGCGGAATTTCGGCAAGGCGCTCGATCATCTCCTTCAGCGTCATCTTGTCTTTTGCCAGACTGTCGATGCCCGCGCGGCGATAGAGCCGGTCCACCGGATGCTGGTTCATGAAGTCGTAGGTGAGGCCGGATGTATGCGTAAGGAGATCGCGGATCGTCATCGGCCGCGCAGGTTCCTTCGTCGCCCATGCCGCGTTGGTGCCGCCCGCCCAGACGCGCAGCTTCCTGAATTCGGGGATATAGCGCGAAACCTCGTGGTTGAGCTGAAAGTGCCCCTCCTCGAAGAGCATCATCAACGCGACGCTCGTGATCGGCTTCGACATGGAATAGATGCGGAAGATCGAGTCACGCTCCATGGGCGCACCCAAGTCGCGGTCGCGCTTGCCGATGCTCTCGAAATGGACAATCTGGCCACGCCGTGAAACGAGCGTTGAAAGGCCTGCGAGCTTGCCCTTGTCCACATAGGAGCCGAAATAATCGGGAATGGCGGCGAGGCGATCTGCATTCAGACCGACATCTTCGGGCCGTGCGAGCTTCGTGGCGATATTCATTTTTTATCCTCCCTTTTTTCTATCGGTGCGTCAGCGGAAGCAGTCCGCGATTTTGCCGAGCCAGCGTCTGACGTTTTCCTTTTCTGTCACGCCGGGCGCCTTTCCGTTACGCACGAGAATAAGATCGATATCGGGTGCGATGACAGTGAACTGTCCTTCATAGCCATTGGCCGAGAAAGAGCCCCGACCGCCGAGGCCAAGCCACCAATGGGCGCCATAGGGGCCGTCAACCGTCGTCTCCTGCTGCCAGGTCGGCGTGCGAGCATAATCGACCCAGCCGGGCGGCAGAATGCGCCTTCCGTCCCAGACGCCGTCGCGCATATAGAGCAGGCCGAAGCGCGCAAAGTCGCGCGGTGTCGCGAAGCAGAAGGACGAACCGATGAAGGTGCCGGCCTTGTCGAATTTCGGCCGCGGCGTTCTCATGCCGATCGGCTCGAAGAGGCGCTCGCGCATGAAGCTCTCGAAGTCCGGGCCGAAAGCGTCGGCGGCCTGGGCCGCACAGCGGCTGACGATGTTCGTCGTTCCGCTGGCGTAGGAATAGAATGTGCCGGGCTTGTGGGCGAGGGGAAAGGAGGCGGCGAAATGCGCAACATCTTCCTTGCCCTTGCCCCAAAGCATCTCGACCACGTCGGAGGGGCGATCGGGCAAATATTCCTCAATGAAGGCAAGGCCGCTCGACATGCGCAGAAGCAGATCGGGCGTGATGGCGCGGCGAGGGTCGTCGGCCGCCTCGCGCCATTCGCGGACATCGGCGGGCGCCTGGATGTCGAGTTTGCCGTCATCCACCAGAATACCCACCAGCGCCTGCGTGATGCTCTTTGCTTCCGACCATGAGGGGCAGGTGACATCGGGACCGTGGTTGGGGCCGTAGCGTTCGTAGACGAGGCGTCCCTTGTGCACTGCGACGAAGGCGAAGGTCTCGCCGAAATCGCCATGCTGACGGACGAAGGGCGCATCGACCAGCGCATCGAAGCGCGCGCGATCCATGCCAGCTGGAAGATCGCCGAGCGGCCATTCCTCGGTGGGCCAGGGCGTACCGGCGGGCTGCGGGGGAAGCGGCGGCAGGGATGTCATGCGAGGTCCATCGAATACGGTTGGGTTCGCTCAAAACTAACTGCTTTTTCGACGTATGGGAAAGGTCCGACGGGCACCGTAGCCGTTGTGCTTGGCGGAGAGACCGCTATCCTCAATCCCAACAACCTGATGGGGAGAAGAGAATGGCGTTACCGCGGCTCCAGATCGAAGGCGAATGGTTCGAGGGTGAGGATGGCAGGACGCATATCCTGCGGGGTGTCAATCTCGGCGGCGATTGCAAGGTTCCATTCACGCCGAACGGCTACACGAATATTCCGACCGATTTTTCCGATCACCGTACCGTCTCCTTCATCGGCCGCCCTTTTCCGCTTGCCGAGGCCGCGGAACATCTCGGCAGGCTTAAGGCATGGGGTTTCAATTGCGTCCGCCTGCTGACGACATGGGAGGCCGTCGAGCATGCGGGGCCGGGCAATTATGATGAGGCCTATCTCGATTATTTCGCCACGATCTGCCGCATGGCGGACGAGCACGGGCTCTATGTCTTCATCGACTTTCATCAGGATGTCTGGAGCCGGATGACGGGCGGCGACGGCGCGCCGGGATGGACCTTCGAGACTGTCGGCCTCGACTTCACGAAGTTCCACGCGGCGGGCGCGGCGCATGTGATGCAATACAAATATGACTTCGCGCGGGGCGGGCGGCAGGAAGACCGCTATCCGACGATGACCTGGTCGCAGAACTACCGCTATCCGGCGAACGCGCTGATGTGGACTTTCTTCTTCGCCGGCAAGGCCTTCTGTCCGGACTTCATGGTCGAAGGCCGGAACGTGCAGGACTTCCTGCAGGATCACTATCTCGGTGCGATGGAGGCCGTCGCGCATCGTGTGAAGGGCTTGCCGAACGTGCTCGGCTTCGACTCGCTCAACGAGCCGGGTTCCGGCTATGTCGAGAAGCATATGAGCTATCGCCATGTCGGCCCCAGCGAGCTCGACAGGAGCGGGCCGCAGCCGGGGCTTGCCTGGTCGCCGATTGACGGGCTCGCTGTCGCGCGCGGGCTCTCGCGTGACATTCCGAATTTCCGTGTCGACAAGGCGGCGGGCAAGATCGTCCGCATGGATGACGAGCGGGTCAACGCCGCCGAGGTTTCGATCTGGCTCAAGGGCGCGGAATGCCCCTTCGAGCGGGCAGGGGCCTATCGCGTCAAGGACGGTGGTGTCGAGGTTGTCGACGAATTCTTCTTCATGAAGCGCAGCGGACACGTCGTCTCCATGGAGCGGGATTTCATGTCGCCCTTCTTTCACCGCGTTGCCGACCGGGTTCGCGGCATCGATCCCGACTGGCTTCTCTTCGCGGAGGTCGACCCGTGGCGGCTCGGACACGGCTTCCCGAAGGAAACGCCGCGCGGCACCGTCAATGCGAGCCACTGGTACGATGTGGGAACGCTGGTGACCAAGGAATTCAGGATTCCGGAGACGCCCGAACAGATGCAGGCGCGCGAGGATTCCTATACGCGCAATCTCGCCTTCATCAAGAGCCTCGGCAGCTCTCTCAACGAGGGCCTTGGCGCGCCCACGCTGATCGGCGAATTCGGCATTCCGTTCGATCTCGACCACGCGGCAGCCTACAAGGCCTGGGCCGAGGGCGACCGCAGTTCAAAGCCGTGGGAAGAGCATGTGGTCGCGCTCGATCTCATGTACAACGCGATGGACGCGCTGCTCATCTCCTCGACGCAGTGGAATTATACGGCGTCGAACCGTAACGATCAGGCGGTGGGGGACGGCTGGAACCAGGAAGATCTTTCCATCTATTCCGCCGATCAAGGCGGCTCTGCCAACGACATCAACAGTGGCGGGCGCGCGCTCGAAGGGTTCGTCAGGCCCTATGCGCGGACAACGGCGGGCCGTCCGCTGAAGATGAAGTTCAAGCGCGAGACGGGTGCGTTCCGCTATGTCTATGAGGCGACGCGCGAGGGCGAGACGGAAATCTTCGTGCCGAGGCTTCAATATCCCAAGGGTTTCACGGTTGAAGTTGAAGGGGGCTCGGCGGTGCGGGATGACGCCAATCAACGCCTGCTGGTGCGGGCGGATATGCCGGGCAAGGTGGGCGTGAGCATTACGCCAATACGCTAGTCTGCAAGCGACGCCGAGATGGCGTCGGCGGCGGCGCGCATGGGAGCGAGGTAGCGGCGTGTCGCCTCCTCCTCGGTCATGGCCGAGCCGAAATAGCGCATGGTGAGCGTGGCGACGACCTGATTGCCCTGCATGACAGGCACGGCGAGGCCCGTGGCAGGTTCGCCGGGCATGGGGGCCGTAGAGGCATAGCCACGTTTCCGGATTTCAGCGATGAGACGCGTCACGGCTTTTTCGTCCTTCGCCATGGCATTCGTGGGGGCTTTCGACAAGCGCAGAACCGAAAGGATCGTCTGACGCTCCGTCTCCGGACAAAAAGCGATATAAGCGCGGCCAAGTGCTGAAAGGAGTATCGGCAGGCGCGCGTCGAGATAGTCAGGACCTGTTCCGAGCGGACTCTTGCGAAGAGTGCCGGTGCGCACGAGCATCGCGTCGCCATCGAAGGTCGCAAGCGCGACCGGCCATTTATGCTCGGCGGTGAGGGCATGCATGACGGGACGTGCCGCCTCCACAACCTGATCGGTATGGCGGAAGCCATCGGACAGGCGCAGGACGCGAGCTGTCAGGCTGTAGCCCGCGCGGCGCGAGACGCGGCGCACATATTTGCCGGCAATCAGAGTCTCGAGCAGCCGGACGAGAGTGGGCTTCGGCAGTTTCGTTCGCTCATGCAACCGCTCGAGCGTCGTCACCGTCTCCTTGTTGAGCGCTTCGAGAATATGCAGTGCCCGGAGGACGGGCTGTACCGGCTGATTGTCCATGACGCGATCATAATTCCGTATTGCGGAATTGCAAAACTTTGAACGCGCATCGGCGGGCATGTCCTGCCTAGTTAGGCGGGGCTCGGCGCCGGGCCCCGACGAAGAGGAGAATAGCGATGAAAAGATTCGCCTATTGGGGCGGCATTATCGTGCTGGGGCTCGCGCTCGGCGTCGGCTCTGCCGCTTTCATGCTGAGGCTCGGCGCGCTCGATGGTGGCTACAGCGTCGGCCCCTGGAAAACCGGAACCGATTTCGGCAGCGCCAACGCGGACATGTATACGCGGGCGCGCGTCGCGCTTTACGGTCTTCTCGCGCTCGATCGGAAGGAGACCATGTATTACACAGCCTCGACCGACGACGCGGGCAAACCGCTCTCGGGCGATTGTACCTATGTGGTCGAAGGCAAGGATCTCGCCGCGCGCTGGTGGAGCGTCACGGCCTATGGGCCCGACAGCTTTCTCATTCCGAACGAAGCCAATGTTTACTCCTTCGCCAAGACGACAGTGAAGCGCGAGGCGGATGGGCATTATATCGTGCGCGTTTCGGCGGATCGTCAGGAAGGCAACTGGCTGCCGGTGAAGCGGGGGCAGAGCTTCGACATGACGGCGCGCTTCTATAATCCGGATGCAGAGGTCTCAGCCGCGCCGGCTTCGGCGGAACTTCCCCGCATTACGAAGGAGAGCTGCAAATGAAGCGCATCCTGACATTTATCGTCGGCGTGGCCATTGTCGCTGGCGCCGTTCATGTGGCGACGGTACAGGCCTTGCCGCGCGTCATCATGGCGAAGGTGATGAGCGCAATCGCCGGCGATGCGGAGGTGAACAAGTTCGTCGAGATGCCGCTTGCGACCGCGGCGGCGCGGCGCGTCGTGCGGCCGAGCCCAGATCTCGCCTACTCGGTCTGCATTCTCGATCTCTCGAAGGGGGCCGTGCGTGTGCAGGTGCCGCTGACCGGGCCCTACACCTCGGTCGCGCTCTACTCCTCGACGACGGACAATTATTTCGTGCGCAACGATCGCGAGGCCAAGGGCAAGGAACTCGATGTCGTCATCGTGCCGAAGGGCGCGGCCCCCGCGAACGTCCCTGAAGGCACGGACGTTGTGACGGCGCCGACTGCCAAGGGGCTCGTTCTGGTGCGGCGCGTGGTCGAGAGCGCGGAGGCCTTCCCGGCACTTGATGAGGTCCGCAAGAAGGGGACTTGCGCTCCCTTTCAGGGGTGAGCGCCGAACGGGGCCGCAGTCCGAGGAGGGGGTGCGGCCCCGCTTCGATCAGATGCTATCGCTGACGGCGAGCGCGAACGAGTAGACGAGTGCCACTTCCTTCAGCCGCTCGAAACGGCCGGGCGCGCCGCCATGCCCCGCTTCCATGTTGATGCGAAGAAGTGTGAGGTTTGCGTCGGTGCGGAGAGCACGGAGCTTCGCCGCCCATTTCGCGGGTTCCCAATAGGTCACGCGCGGATCTGTGAGGCCGCCAAGAGCGAAGATGTGCGGATAGGATTGCGCGCGCACATTGTCGTAAGGTGAGTAGGACGCCATGTATTTATAGGCGTCCTCATCCTCGATGGGATTGCCCCATTCATGCCATTCGGGCGGTGTCAGCGGCAGCGATGCGTCGAGCATGGTTGCCATGACATCGACAAAGGGCACTTCCGCGATGATGCCGTTGAAGAGATCGGGCGCCATGTTGGCGACGGCGCCCATCAGCATGCCGCCCGCGCTGCCGCCATGGCAGACGATCCGCCCGCGTGAGGTGAGGCCCTCTTTCGCCAGATGCTCGCCTGCCGCGATGAAGTCGGTGAAGGTGTTGCGTTTCTTCAGGAGCTTGCCGTCCGAATACCAGCGATAGCCTTTTTCCTTGCCGCCGCGAATATGTGCGATGGCATAAACGAAACCGCGATCGACAAGCGACAGCGCCGTCACCGAGAAGGAGGCGGGGATGCTGATGCCGTAAGAGCCGTAGCCATAGAGAAGACAGGGCGCGCTGCCGTCGAGCTTCGTCGTCTTGCGATAGAGCAGCGAGACGGGAACGAGTTCGCCGTCGCCAGCCTTGGCAAAAATACGCCGCGTGACGTAATCGGCCGGGTTGTGACCGGAGGGAACTTCCTGGCGCTTTCTCAACGTACGGGCGCGGCTCTCCATGTCGTAGTCATAGACTTCCGACGGGGTCGTCATGGAGTTGTAGGCAAAGCGCGTGCGCGTCGTGTTGTATTCGTAGCCCGACGAGAGGTTGAGGTCGTAGGCCTCCTCGTCGAAACCGATTTCGTGTTCCGCGCCGTCGCCAAGGCGGCGGATGACGATGCGGCTCAGGCCGTCGCGGCGTTCGAGCCGCGCGTGGTGGTTGCGATAGGCGACATGCGCAAGGACGAGCGTGCCGGGACGATGGGGCACGAAATCGCGCCAGTTCGCGCGTTCAGGCGCGGCGACCGGCGCTTCCATGAGCTTGAAATCTTCCGCGCCATCGACATTGGTGAGGATGAGGAAGCGCTCGCGGTCCTCATCATGCTCGATGTCGTATTCGACGCCATGCTCCCGCGCCGCGACGAGGCGCGGCGGTGTCGCGGGTGCGCCAGCCGGGATGAGGCGGAGTTCGCTCGTCTGATGGTCATGTATGTCGATGAGAAGGAAGCGCCCGCTCTGCGTCTTGCCGACGTCGACATAGAAGCCGTGATCTTCTTCCTCATAGACGAGCGTATCGTCCTTGGCGTGCGTGCCGACAATGTGACGGAAGACCTTGAGCGGACGGTGCTCTTCATCGACATGGACATAGAGAAAGCTCTTGCCGTTCGCATCCCATGCGATGTCACCGGAGGTGTCGGGCACCTCGTCGGCGAGGTCCTTGCCCGTCGCGGCGTCGCGAACGCGGATAGTGAAATATTCCGAGCCTTTGCGGTCTGCCGTCCAGGCGACGAGGTCATGCATCGGCGCGTGGTCGACCTCGCCGATACGGAAATAGGCTTCGCCTTCGGCTTCCTTGTTGCAGTCGAGCAGGACTTGTTCCGATCCCTCCGTGTCGAGGCGGCAGAAGATCGGATGCTGCGAGCCCTGCGCATAGCGGAGGTAATAGGCGAAGGGGCCGTCGGGTGAGGGAACCGAGGCGTCCTCCTCCTTGATGCGCCCTTTCATCTCGGCAAAGAGCGTTTCGCGCAAATCGCCAAGTGGTGCGAGGGCAGCGTCGGTGTAGTCGTTTTCGGCTTCGAGATAGGCGCGGATATCGGGCGAGAGCGCGGCGGGGTCGCGCATCACATCGCGCCAGTTCTGATCGCGCAGCCATGCGTAGTCATCCGTACGGGTGATGCCGTGGTGGGTGTCGGATGCCAGGTGTTTGGCGGCGATGGGGGCAGAGGCGGGGGGCGTGAGGTTCATGCTGCAACTCTATCTGTCATCCCGGCCTTGTGCCGGGATCCAGGGGCAACAAGCACGGAGCAAGCGGCCCCTGGACCCCGGGATGAAGCCGGGGTGACATCAATAATCCGGATCAGGGCGCTTCCTGATCATCGTCAGGTTCGAAGTCGAGCGCGGTGCCGTTCATGCAGAAGCGCAGGCCGGTGGGGCGGGGGCCATCGGGGAAGACGTGGCCGAGATGGGCCTCGCAGGTGGCACAGCGCGCTTCGATGCGGCGCATGCCGTGAGAGACGTCTTCATGCTCGTCGACGGCGTCCTGCATGATGGGAGCGAAGAAGCTAGGCCAGCCGGAGCCGCTTTCATATTTCGTTTCGGAGCGGAAAAGGGGCGCGCCGCAGGCGACGCAGTGGAAGGTGCCCTTGCGATGCTCGTCGAGCCAGGGGCCGGTGAAGGCGCGCTCGGTGCCGGACTGCCGCGTTACCTGATATTGCTCGGGCGTCAGTTCTTCGCGCCATTCCGCTTCGCTTTTGACCACCTTGGGGCGGGACTTGTCGGACATGGGGAGACCTCCGCTGAGAGAAGAATGCCCGCGCCGCAGGAGGCGGCGCGGGCGGTATCTCATTCGAAAATGAGGCTCAGCGTCTCGGCGACCATTGCCGGGCGCTCCTGGCCCTCGATTTCCATCGTCACTTCATTGGTGACCTGCCAGCCGCCGGCCTTGGGCTGCGCGTCCTTCAGCTTCACGCGGGCGCGGACCTTGGAACCGACCGGCACCATCTGGGTGAAGCGCACCGAGTTCGAGCCGTAGTTGATGCCACGGGTCGCGCTCTTGACCGTGCTGACCATGCCCATGAGGTAGGGGAGCAGCGACAGGGTGAGATAGCCATGCGCGATGGTGGGCATGCCGAGCTCTTTCTTGGCGCGCTCGGGATCGACATGGATCCACTGATGGTCGCCCGTCGCGTCGGCGAACTTGTTGATCCGGTCCTGGTCGATCTGGACCCAATCGCTGACACCGATCTCGTTGCCTTTTTCGGCGATGTAGTCGGCGACTGTATTGAAGGTGCGCATGCGCTGTCTCCCGTTCGAATTATGGGGTATTCTGCAGGGACCGGGAGCCCGGCCCCGTTGGCGGGTAAACTAGCCGCGTGGGGCCGCGCCGCCAACCGGGAATCGGTAGGGGGGCCGGCGGCGGCTTTTAGAAAGAAAGCCGCATGCGGACGCGGCGGTCGTCCTCGGAATCCGAGGTCAGGGCCTCATTGAGCCAGCCCCATGCCTCGCCTTCCGGCACAATAACGATCTTGGAGCGCGGCCAGCCCAGGGCCTCGAAGGCATGGGCCACATTCGCCGCGCGCTTGCGGGCGAGGCGGGCATTGGCTGCCTCGTCGCCCGTCTTGCTCGACTTGCCGAAAAGGCAGATCTGGCCTGCCTGTTTGCCGGTGGCGAGGCCATGGACATATTCGATCCGCTCCTGGCCGTCCGGCTTGATGCGGCTCGAATTGGTGTCGAAATAGACGTAGTAGTCCTGGGTGAAAGCGCGGCCCGCGCCGGGGTTGTTCCGGCAGCGGCCGCCATAGGTCGAGACCTCGTCGGCCATGGCAGGCGTCGTTGCGAGCAGGGCGATAGAGACCGCAAGTCCTGCGGCGGCAAGCGCCAGACGTTCGATGTGCATGTTTGCCCCCATCAGATTCGGTGGCCCAACCTAGCATATTGACCGCCGGAAACCATGCGGGCGGCCAATGGCCGCCCGCGGATGTCATCAAACGATCTTCGATTCCTTGTTGCCCCAGTACCGGTCGCGAATGAGGCGCTTGTAGAGCTTGCCCGTCGGATGGCGCGGCAACTGCTCCTCGAAGTCGATCGAACGCGGGCATTTGATGGGCGACAAATGCTGCTTGCAGAACTCGAGGAGCTCCGCTTCAAGCGCCGGGCCTGCGTCGGTCCAGTCGACAGGCTGAACGACGGCCTTCACCTCTTCGCCGAAATCCTCGTTGGGCACGCCGATGACCGCGACGTCCGCGACCTTCGGATGGAGGACCAGCGTATTCTCGGCTTCCTGCGGGTAGATGTTGACGCCGCCCGAGATGATCATGAAGGCCTTGCGGTCGGTGAGATAGACATAGCCTTCCTCGTCGAGGCGGCCGATGTCCCCCAGCGTCGACCAGCCCTTGGAGTGGCGGCTCTCGGCGGTTTTCTTCGGGTCGTTGTGATATTCGAACTGCGTGGCGCTTTCGAAATAGATCGTGCCCGCTTCTCCGACCGGAAGCTCGTTGCCTTCGTCGTCGCAGATATGGACGATTGCGTTGAGCGCCTTGCCGACGGAGCCCCTGTGGGAGAGCCATTCCTTCGAGTCGAGCGCGCAGAAGCCGTTGCCTTCCGAACCTGCATAATATTCGAAGATCACCGGACCCCACCAGTCGATCATCTGCTGCTTCACCGGCACGGGGCAGGGGGCGGCGGCATGGATCGCCACTTTCAGCGAGGAGACGTCGTACTTCTTGCGAACGTCTTCCGGCATTTTCAGCATGCGAACGAACATGGTCGGCACCCACTGGCTGTGCGTGACCTTGTACTTTTCGATGAGCTTCAGCGCTTCCTCGGCGTCGAAATGTTCCATGACGATGACGGTGCCACCGAGGCGCTGGGCGGTCATGCACCAGCGGAGCGGCGCTGCGTGGTAGAGCGGCGCGGGTGAGAGATAGATGGTGTTCTCGTCGAAGCCGTAGAGCAGCTGGGCGAGGCCGGTGAGGCCAGTCTCCTCGTCGATGGCACCGCCGGTCAGCGGGTGCTTCACGCCTTTCGGGCGGCCGGTCGTGCCGGACGAATAGAGCATGTCGGTGCCGGCGCTCTGGTCGGCGATGGGTGTCGTCGGGAAGGCGTTGCGCGCCTCTTCATAGGTCTCGTAGCCGGGGATGTCGCCGCCGATGGCGAAGCAGCGCTCGACCTTGGGGACGAGCTTCTCCGCAACGAGCTGGGCGGCAACCGGCTCCAGCGCCTTTGAGACGAAGAGGAGGCGCGCGCCGCAATCGCCAACGATGTACGCAACTTCGCTGGCCGTCAGGCGCGAGGGGACGCAGGTGAAATAAAGACCGGCGCGCTGGGCAGCCCAGCAGATTTCGAAATAGCGGACATTGTTGTCCATGAAGATCGCGATGGCGTCGCCGGCCTTCAGGCCCGCCGCGCGAAAGAGATGTGCGAGCTGGTTGGAGCGTTCGTCGAGCTCCTTGAAAGTGACGGTCTCGCCGGTCGAGGCCATGATGTAGGCGGGTTTCGACGGCGTCTTCTGCGCGTGAATATAGGGATGCATTAGGGTCCTCTCCCGGGGCTCTGAACGGACGGAAACGTACTCCGCCGAGCCGGACTTCGCTTTTATGTTGGTCCGTTGTTATATCTGGGCGGGACATTTGCCGCGCCACATCTTTGCGTGAAAGTGAGCGCAAGATGATGGCCTCGTCAACTCATGCGCGTTGACGCAGGGGCGGCGCGGCGCAGACGACAAGAAATTCAGGCAATTTGCCATCAACAGGGAGAGGAAGCATGAGCTACCAGACAATCAAATACGAAGTGTCGGAAGGGATTCTGACCATCACGCTCAATCGGCCCGACAAGCTGAACGCCTTTACCGGCGAAATGATGTCCGAGCTGATCGACGCCTTCGACAAGGCGGATGCAGACGACAATGTACGCGCGATCATCGTGACGGGCGAGGGCCGCGCCTTCTGCGCCGGTGCCGATCTCTCCGCGGGCGCCAAGACGTTCGACTATGCCGAGCGCGATGACCGGCCCGACAAGGCCGCGTCGCCCATTATGCCCAACGGCGAAATCGACTGGAGCCACCCCTCCGTGCGCGATGGCGGCGGCCGCGTGACGCTGCGCATTTACGAATGCCTGAAGCCCGTCATCGCTGCGGTCAACGGACCGGCTGTCGGTATCGGCGTTACCATGCAGCTTGCGATGGATGTCCGTCTTGCGTCGGAGAATGCGAAGTTCGGCTTCGTTTTTGCGCGTCGCGGCATCGTGCCGGAAGCTTGCTCGAGCTGGTTCCTGCCGCGCATCGTCGGCATTTCCCAAGCGCTCGAATGGACCTATACGGGCCGCGTGTTCGATGCACAGGAAGCGCAGGAAGGCCGTCTGGTAAAGAAGGTCTACAAGGCTGACGAGCTGCTTCCCGCCGCCCGGGCGCTAGCCCGTGAGATCGCCGACAATACGGCGCCCGTTTCCGTTGCGCTGACGCGGCAGATGCTGTGGCGTCTTTCGGCGCAGGATCATCCGATGGAAGCGCACAAGATCGACAGCCGCGCCATTTATGCGCGCGGGGCCTCGGCGGACGCCAAGGAAGGCGTCATGTCCTTCCTCGAGAAGCGCCCGGCAACCTATCCGAACAAGGTCTCGACGGACATGCCGTCCTTCTTCCCCTGGTGGGACGAGAAGAAATACAGCTGAGACTTGCATATCCGAAGTCCGCTTCCGGGCGGGCTTCGGAATTGTGCGTCAGTCAGCCTGCGCCTTCGCACCCGAATGGCTGCCCGCCTTTTGCGGCAGGAACAGGATGCAGGCGATGATGAAGACTGCGAGGACCGCCGAGGCCGTATAGCGGCTGAAGGCGAGGCCGCCCTGATCGAGGGGTTTGTCGAGCAAGTCGCCGACCGTCGCGCCGAGCGGCCGCGTCAGGATAAAGGCAAACCAGAACAGCAGCGTGTGCGAGATTTTCGTGAAGTAATAGGCGGCTGCGACGAGCGCCAGCCCCGCGCCGAAGACCAGCGCCCCACCCTCATAGCCGAGCCCGTTGGTGTCGGCCATCCAGTCACCAAGCGCAGTGCCGAGCGTTTGCGAGAAGAGGATCGTCACCCAGTAAAATATCTCGACCTTGTGCGAGGTGATGGCGGCGACCGAAACGGAGCCGGCCGAACGGTACCAGATGCCGAGCGATGCGATGAGCAGCGCGAGAAGGAGCGACGATCCGCCTGCATAGCCGATTCCCAATGAGCGGTCGGCAAAATCGGCCATCGTCGTTCCCGCCGTCGTGGTCGCGATGACGACCACCCAATAGAGCAGGGGATGAAAGGCCTTCGCCCTGACCTGCGCAACGACGGCCACGAGAAAGATACCAATGAAGATGATGCTGCTGACGGCATAGCCGAGATTGAGCGACATGGACACTGCGTCGCCACCGGTTTCGCCGAGTGTCGTTGCAGCGACCTTGATGATCCAGAAGGCAAGAGTGACCTGGGGCACCTTGCTCAAACTGGCTTCGTCGAACTTGTTCATGTGATGGGCTTTCGAGGCGGACAGCGGAGCTTCAGGGATTGGGTGTGTAGTTGCGGTTCTACGCTTCGACGTTCCATAGCGGCGTGAAGAAGAAGATCGCGAGCCAGAGTACCATCATAAGGGTGCAGGGCACCAGCAGCGCGTTGAGCGGCCCGAGCCATTTCGCGACGAAGCCGGTGAGGAGCGCGCCGATGGGGCCGCCGCCGATCGAGCCGAGCTGGAACGCGGCGAGCATGCGGGCGCGCAGCGCCTCGGTTGCCGCTTCCTGAACAATGGCGCGGGACTGGCTCATCGATATGCCGCCGGAGAGGCCCCAGATTAACGCGAGCAGGTTCACCGTCCAGAGCGGCGGGCCGAAATGCATGAGTATGGTGACAATGGAGCCGGTGAATCCCGTGAGCATCATCATGCGGCCCTGACGTTTGATCGGGCGGAAGCGGCTCAGCATCAGTGATGAAAAGCCGATGCCGCCAAAGAAGCACATATTGAGGAAACCGATCTCGAAGGATGTGCCGTGATAGACGTCGCAGACAAGCACCGGGAAGAGCACGAGAAAGACGCCCATGAAGAGCACGCCGGAAAAGAAGCTATAGAGCAGTACGGGCCGGATGCTCTCATGCCGCCAGACGGCTTCGAGCCCCTCGCGCACGTCGCGGAAGGGTGAGCGGCGGGCGGGAGCGCCGGGACGCGGTGTGGGCAGGACAACGGAAAGCCGCGAGGTGGTGAAGGCGGCAAGTCCGAGGCCGAGGCATTGAAGGGCGAGGAGCGCGGGTGCGCCGACGATGACCGCGCTGCCCGCTACGAGATAGCCGATCACCTGCGCGAGAAATTGTCCGCCCATGACAAGGGCGACGGCGTGCTGGATGTGGCCGCCGGGCCGCGACGCGGCGACGCGTGAGAGCATGGCATCGCGGGCGGGCATGACGAAGCCGCCAAGCGCCGACATGAGCAGCGCATAACAGATCATCAGCGGATAGCTGAGCCAGCCCGTGAAGATCAGCATGGCGAGGATCGCAGGCGGAACGATGGCGGCGAGTTGCAGGCGGAAGAGATGGGTGCGGAGTTCCCGCCGGTCGGCCATGGCACCGCCGAAAAGGCCGAGCACCATCATGGGTAGCATGGAGAGCATCTGGGCGATGCCGACGCGGTCGGAGCTTTCATGCAGAACGATAGCGACGATCCAGGGAAAGAGGACGCCCTGGATGCCGGCCGAAAAGAAATAGATCCAGACGCCCGACATGTACCAGGCGAATTCGTTACCCCTGTCCGCTGCGGCTTTCGCCGCCGGTTCCCGCGGACGCTCCATGACACTCCCCTCACTCTTCGCGGCGTTGACCGCTCCGTCCCTTGTCGCCTTCTATCGCGTTTGCTTCTTCGATGCTCGCTTGGGGGGCGACCAATGTGAAATTTTTTTGACAAGCTACTGGAAAGGCGCGGTTTTAGTCAGTGGTAAAGGAAACGCGGGCGATAAGGGACGCAGATGCGCCACGATTCTTCAGCCTCGAGTTCAGGATGATGACGACGACAGCCCGCGAGCTAGCCGAACCGGTCGAGCCGATCGACCCGGATATAACGTGCGCCGAGGTTTTCGATTTTCTTCTTTCCGATGGCGAGGTGTTGAACATTCCCGTGGTTGAGCAGGGCCGCCCCGTCGGTCTCGTGAATCGGCTGGATTTCATGCTCGTTTATGTGCGCATGTACGGGCGCGAGATTTATGGCCGCCAGCCCATCAGCGCCCTGATGCACAAGTCGCCGACCATCGTCGAAGCGGGCGCGAGCTGCGAGGAAATCAATGCGCGGCTCTCGGAGCTTGCGGGCAGCTCGCCGCTGCAGGGGTTCATCGTGGTGGAGAGGGAACAGTATATCGGGCTCGGCTCCGCCGCCGTGCTGATGCGCGTCATGGCGGAAATCAACATGCGCCGCGCGGAGGAACTGGAGCAGCAGCGTCGTCGTGCGGAGGCGGCGAGTGAAAGCAAGACGCAGTTTCTCGCCAGCATGAGCCATGAGCTTCGCACCCCCCTCAACGCGATCATCGGCTTTGCCGATCTGATGCGCATGCAGCTCTTCGGCGATATCCAGCCCTCGCGCTATCTCGAATACGTGCATGACATTCACGGCAGTGGCGTTCACCTGCTGCACATGATCAACGAATTGCTCGACATGGCGAAGATCGAGGCTGGACGCTTCGATCTTCATGACGCCGAGATTTGCCCGCTCGAAATCTGTGAGGAAGTGACGCGCATGCTGCGCCAGTCGGTCGAGACGGCGCGGGTGCAGTTCGAAATGCGCGTGGCGAGCGACCTGCCGCATATCATGGCCGATGAGCAGCAGATACGGCGCATCCTCGTCAATCTCCTGTCGAACGCCATCAAGTTTACGCCTGCGGGCGGACGGATCACGCTGTCCTTCGCCGAACGCGCCGATGGCGGGCTCGAACTCGCCGTCGCAGATACCGGCATCGGCATTCCGGCAGACAAGCTCGAAAAGGTGCTGGAGCCGTTCGAGCAGGTGGAGAATTCCTTCACGCGTACGCGGGCTGGAACGGGGCTCGGCCTGCCGCTCACCAAGGCGATGGTCGAGGCGCATGGCGGTCGGCTTTGGATCGAAAGCGTGATCGACAAGGGCACGCGGGTGCGGGCGGTTTTGCCGGCCGAGCGCGTTTTGCGCGAGGCGAAGAACGACGCGGCCTGAGGCTCAGGCAGTGTTGCACGATCTTCGCTTTCGGCTTCGGGGGTCTGCGGTCAACAAATGGCGTTCGCTGACGATATATTCCAGTTCGGCCTCGATCATGGCCCGCGCGAGGCCGATCTTGAACTTGTGATAGGCAGCGGCTGTCGGCACGGATGAACGAGCAAGTTCATCAAGATATCCTCGCAGTTCGCTGAGACGGTCGTCGAGAAGCCGGTCTATGTGCGAGGCGGGCAGCAAGCACGCGAACTGCAGCGGAAACAACAACTCAGACCGAAATTTTTGACGAATCCGGCAATGCAGCAGTGCGTCCAGACACAGTTTGCGTCCGGCTTCGGTCAGGCAATAGACCTTCTTGTTCGGTCGACTTGTTTGTTCGACGCGGACGAACTGCACCAGTCCACTGTCGGCTAGTTCGTTCAATAATGGGTAGAGATTGCTGATGCGTATGTCGAGGACGCCAGCGATGTCGCCATCCAGCGCCTTTTTAATGTCGTAACCGGCCATCGGTCCGTTCAAGAGCAGGCACAGAAGAATCTCCCTCGTATTCAATGGCAACCTCGCGATCTCCCCCATGGGTGCTTCAATACCAAGAGTGTAAGAAAATGCAAATATTAAAACCTCTATCATTTAATGAATACTATTAAAGTCAATATTACTATTTAAACATAATTGTCCAATATTTAAAAAAGTGAAACTCTTCTTGTGGTGACTGTCGACTCAACCGCTAACTTGACGCAGTCACAACAAGAATTGACCGGCGACTCCTCTCGCTAGGTCAGCATCCCTCGACACCTAGCGGCCGGCCCGAAAGGTCGGCCGTAATTCTGTGGCTGTTTAAAATCAATATTCCCTGGGGAGGGCATAATGAATTTTCCCGTTCTCACGACAACCGTACCTCGATTGGGCAGCCGTGCGTTGCTGCTTGCCTTTCTTTTCCTGATGTCGACCGCGGGTGCTGCGTATGCCGACGAATTTACCTTTGGCGAGATCAGCGTCAGCATCGACACTACGGTTAGCCTTGGAGTTTCAACGCGCGTATCAAACAGAGATTGCAGTCACGTCGCGAAGGGCGATGGAGGGTGTCCTTCCGGCGTGAATGCCGGCGGACTCAACACCGACGACGGCAACCTCAACTTCGATCGTTGGGATCTAACGGGCGCGACCGTGAAATCCGTCTCGGATGTCAACGTCAAATGGCAGAATTCAGGAATCTTTCTGAGGCCGCGCCTTTATTATGACGCTGTCTATGCCCAAGACGATCTTCAGTGGCGAGACCTCAATCACGACGCCAAGCAGCGGCTTGATTATGGTGTTGGGATTCTCGACGCCTTTGCCTATTCGAACTTCGAGGTAGGGGGACATTCCGCAGCCCTGCGCTTCGGCAAGCAGGTCGTGAACTGGGGCGAAAGCACATTCCAGCGCGGCGGTATCAACGCCTATCAGGCGATAGATGTCAGTGCGGCGCGCCGTCCGGGTGCCGAACTCAAGGACATCATTACGCCGATGCCAATGGTCTTCGGCTCGCTTCAGATCACCGATACACTCAGTACCGAAGCGTTCTGGCAGTTTGGTCATGCCGAGACGGAGGTCGATCCATCCGGCTCTTACTTCTCGACCAGCGATATCACGGGCGCGGGATCGATCTCGCTAAATAGTGGTGGAACGAACGATTCGGACGCCATCATTCATATTTATCGAACGGCCGATAAGCGCGGGAGCGACACGGATCAGTTCGGATTTGCTCTCCGCAATTACTTTGCCGGTCTCGGCGACGGAACGGACACGGCGCTCTATTTCGTCCGCTACACGAGCAAGCTGCCCTATATCGGCGTCATCTCCGGCTCTCCGGCTCTTCGACCTTTGCCGAGACATGTGTGGCGCTTTATGGGCACGCCTGCGCGAATGCGACGCAAGTTGGAACGGCATATGTCGTCGGGGCGAATAAGGTCAAATATTACTATGAATTTCCTGACAAGATTAATGCGATGGGCGCGAGCTTCAACACGACCGTCGGCGGAACAGCGCTGTCGGGGGAAGCGAGCTTTACGCCTGACATGCCCTTGGCGACCGACTTCTACGAACAGCTTGCATCGATCGCGGACGGAACGGGCGCGACGCCCTATCTGACGGGAGGCGCTTACACGCGCTGGAGCCGTCTGGCTGGAGCAGCGCCGGGTCAATCTTCGGTGACACATGTGGACCTCGACACCTGGCAGGGGCAGATCACAACGATCACGGTGTTCAATGGTAGCGACCCGCTACCGAAGCTCATTCATTCGGATAGCGCCACCTTCGTTTTCAATCCCGGGTTCGTCTATGCGAAAGATGCAGGGCTCTATCCGTTGAGCTACAGCGGGTCCAATGGAGGCCTCCGCAACTACTATGCGGCCTACTACATCACGCCCGACTACTACGGAAATGCAAACCAGAACGGCGTCTATGCCACTGACTGGTCATGGGGGTTTACGACGCTGCTATCCGCGACCTACAACAATCCTTGGGGTCTACCCATTACCCTGTCGCCCGTTCTTCAGTTCTCGGATGGTATTCAGGGGCGATCGCCCGGACCGAACACCGCCGGCTATTCCAAGGGCATGAAGACGGCGACCGTCGGGCTCAATGGCACCTATCAGCAATGGACCGGATCATTGAGCTACACCAACTACTTCGGTGGTGGCTGGTACAACAGCCTGACCGATCGCGACTTTGCTGCGGTTAGCCTGTCTTATTCGTTCTGATACGTCGAGACTGGCTGGGACCCCGGCTGCAGAGATGCTGCCGGGCGCTTCCCGCAAGCTCAATGCTCTCTGTCAGTGGTGAGGGCGCTCATCGACGCATAGGTGTGGATAATACGTCCCGTGGTCGACGTGGCTGCGGCTGCAATCATGGCCGCTGCTATCGTGTCAGCAGGAATGCCGCGATAGATCTTCGTGGGGCCGATGAGCAGCGGATTGAGCAATGGCATTGCGGCCATCATGGCGGCTTCGGCGGGGCGGCGCTCGGCGCGGTCGCCGAGGATGAGGCCGGGCCGGAAGATATGTGTTGCCTCGAAGCCGAGCGCGCTCGCCGCTTCTTCCGCCTCGCCTTTCACGCGCGAATAGAAAATCGTCGAACCTGCGCTCGCGCCGATGGCTGAGACGAGGAGAAAGCGTGTCGCGCCGGACGCCTTCGCAGCGCGGGCGAAATTCACAACATAATCGAAATCGACGCGGTGGAAGGCGGGCTGGCTGCCGGCTTTTCTGATTGTTGTGCCCAATGCGCAGAAGGCGTCGTCGGCATGGACGGCGGATTTTGCGAGGGCGAGTTCCAGCGTGTCGAAATCGGTGACGATCTCGGTGAGCTTCGGATGCGAGAAGCCGAGGCTGCGCCGGGTGACCGCGATCACGCGGTCATAGGCGGGGGCATCGAGCAGGCGCTTCAGCAGGATGCCGCCGACGAGGCCGGTGGCGCCGGCAAGGAGAGCCGTCTTGGTCATTTTGGCGCTTCTCCCGTGTAGCGGGCGCGTGGCCTGATCATCTGGCCTGAACGATATTGTTCGATCGCATGGCCGATCCAGCCCGCCGTGCGGCCAAGGACGAAGATTGCAAGGCCTGTTCCTGGCATCATTCTCAGTGTGACACTGAGTGCGCCGACTGCGAAGTCGATATTCGGGTGGACGCCACCCGCCTCCGCCATGACGTTGACAATGCGTTGAACGCGGAGGAAGGCCGGGTCGTCTCCGTGATTGGCGCGCATGAGATCGAGCAGAGTCGACGCGCGGGGGTCGCCATCCGGATAGAGCGGATGACCGAAGCCCGGTACCAGGTCGCCATTGCGCAGTCGGTTCAGAACCGCGTCTTCAATGTCCTGGCGATGGGCGATGTCGGTGAGGAAGCTTTCAACGCGGCTGGTGAAGGCGCCGTGGCGCGGGCCTTGCGCGGCGCATATGCCCGCCTGCACGGCGGCGTAAAGCGTGGCGCCCGTGCCCGCGACGCAGCGCACGGTGAAGGCGGAGGCGTTGAGCTCGTGGTCGGCGCAGAGGACCAGAGCGGCGCGGATCAGCTCCGCTGCGCGGCGGTCGCCAAAGGTGAGCGAACGGGCAAGGACTTCGTGCACCGGATCGGCGGAAGGCGCGACGCCAGCAATGACTGAGGCGACGAAGCGCAGGAGCCGCGCGCCGGTGGCGGCAAGGCCCCGATCCGTCATGTTGTAGACGGATGGATCGTCGAGCCCCGCGAGAGGCAGCAGCGAGAGGCATCGCTCGATGCGGGGCGCGTCGGAAAGGTCGGCCGCCAACTTTTCAAGCAGCGGCGTCATGTGCGGCACGGCATCGCGGGTGAAGGGCTGCACGTCGCGGCAACCCCAAAGCAGGGCGGCCACCTGCTCGAGGCTCGAGCTGCGGGCAAGCGCCATTGCGTTCGAGCCGCGGTAATGGAGCTTGCCGTCGGCAATGAGGGTGATCGCGGAGTCGAGGACCGGCGCGCCGCCGTAATTGAGCGCGGCCGTGAGCGCGTCCCGTCCGCCTTCGAATTGGGGTGAGGTCGGGCCGCTGCCCGCGACGCGGCGCTGTTTCAGCGCCCGCACATCCTCGGCCCGGTATCGCTTGGCCCGGCTGTCGGGCACCGGCTCCGATCGGATCATGTCGCGGCTTACATAGGCGTAGAGGGTCGCCAGGCTGACGCCGAGTTCGGCGGCGGCCTCCTTTGCGGAGAGGTAGAGGTTTTCGGGCGGTGGAGCGGCTTTTGGCATGTGTTGTTTTTATATAGATTGATTAGCTTAATCAAGATTGACGATATTTGTGCGGCGCAACACCTTTGACGCATGAGGCCCGCTCATGGGTCTGCGGAAATGAGGTGTGAGATGTCCAATGGTCATTTTTCAGATGTGAGCAAGGCGAGCGCCTTCGGCCTCGACAATGTGGTCGCCGCCGAGACTCCCTTGAGCCATGTCGACGGCGAAGCCGGGCGGCTCATCATCGCCGGTCACGATGTCGAGGATCTGGTTGCGGCTTACGACTTCGAGGGCGCGGTCGCGTTGCTCTGGCGGGTGGCGGGGCTTGAGCCTGCACCCTCCGGCGACGATGTCCGCCGCGATCTCGGCCGGGCGCGCATGGAGGCCTTCCGGCTTGTTCCGGCGCTTCTGGCAGCGACCAGGGGGCTCAGCGTGACCGAGGGGTTGAGGACGGGGTTCTCGCTGCTTTCGGACGAGGGAGATCTCGCGGCGCATATCAGGACGGTTGGCAGCGCGCCTGTCTTCATCGCCGCGCTGTGCCGCCGGGACGAAGGCAAGGACGCCATCGCGCCGGACGCGGAGGTGGGCCACGCCGCCGATTTCATCCGCATGCTGAGGGGCGCGCCCGCGAGTGAAGCGGAGGTAAGAGCGCTCAATGCCTATCTCGTTACCGTCACTGATCATGGCATGAATGCCTCGACCTTCACGGCGCGTGTGATCGCCTCGACGCGGGCAGGCATGATCTCGGCTGTTGTCGGCGCCTTCTGCGCGTTGAAGGGGCCGCTTCATGGCGGCGCGCCGGGCCATGTGCTCGACATGCTGGATGATATCGGTACGCGCGAAAACATCGACGCGTGGCTTGTCCGGGAGATTGCGAAGGGCGAGCGGTTGATGGGCTTTGGCCATCGTGTCTACAAGGTGCGCGATCCCCGCGCCGATGTCTTCAACAAGGCGGTGATGCTGCTCACCAATGGCAATGAGCGTGTGCGCTTTGCCCGCGATGTCGAGACGGCAGCACTTGCGGCGTTGAAGGCCGCGAAGCCCAATCAGCGGCTCGACACCAATATGGAGTACTACACCGCCGTCCTGCTCGAGGCGCTGGGCATTCCGCGCGTCGCCGTCACCGCCGTGTTCGGCATGTCGCGCGTCGCGGGCTGGAGCGCTCATGTGATCGAGCAGGAGCGCGTCGGCAGGCTCATCCGGCCACAGTCGCGCTATGTCGGCCGTTGGCCCGACGACAAGGCTGCGTGAAGTCGCTCTTTCAGCAAGGCGGCTTCGAACCGAAGGCGGCGCGCGCAAGCTCGATGGCAGGTCTGTCGAGCAGCGCGGGCTGCCATTCGGCCTGGCGCACGATGCGCGAGGCGAGCTGGTCGTAGGATTGTGGTCCGTCGATATTCGCGCATTCATCAGCCGAGCGCGGCAGGTCCAGCGCTTCCTTTGTATCGCCGGCGCTGCGGACATAGTGGGTCGAGGCGAAATAGCCCGCTATGTATTTGCGGCAAAGAAGGGCGGGGCGCGGCGTCGGGCCTTGCGGGTTCAGCCGGTATTCGGCAAGCGCCTGGCAGGCCGTGACGAGATCGCGTCCGGTCGATATGCGGCTTCCGGCCTGGGCCGGGGACGCGACCAATGAGGTGGCAAGCGCGAAAAGAAGCGCGGCTATTGCGGTTGAACGCATGGCTTCGGCCTCCCCGCGCTTGTGTCGTCCAGCGTTTACTCGGCGGGCTTTTCGACGCCGAACCAGCGGTCCTTGAGCCGCGACACGCATTCGCCTTCCGAATATTGGCTGGTCATGGCGCGGGCGAGGCTCTCGGCGGCTTCCGGCGTTTCTCCGGGTTCGACGCCCATGGCCTTCGCCACCTTCGAATAGCTCTCTCGCGCGAGGTCCTTGGCCAGGATGCGGCAGGGGTCAAGCGTCCCGTAACGGACGAGCGGAGTTCCGATGGCTGCGATGAGTAGCACGATAATCAGACCAAGGATGATGCGCATCGGGACGTCTCCGCTCTGTCGTTCAATGGCTGCCTTTTCACTGGCGGCCTTTTTGTTCAGTAGCCACTTGGACCGTTGCTTCGGCCGCGGCCATATTCGCTGCCGGCGCTTGGGGATGCCGCCGTGCTGGTGCGGCAGGCATTGAAGCCCTTCTTCCATCCGGCGCGATAGGCCTTGCTCGTGCGCCACATGTCCGGATCCCGGATGACGGTCGAGGAATTGCCGGGAATATAGCCCGTGCCGGTGCCGCAGCCGGCGGAATAGCCCGTCGGGTAGTTCGGGTCATCCGACTGATCGTCGCCGAAAGTGCCACAGCCGGAGAGGGCGAGGCCAAGCACGAGGCCGAGCAGGGCGGTTTTTCGGATATTCCTTGTCATAATTCCATTCCGGCTCTTGTCATTTCGCGGCGAAGCATAGCGGAGCAGCTTCTGCCCGCAAGCCTGGGCGCTTATTAGCTTTATAGTTTACGACCTTTTAACAGGCATGATGCTCAGATGGGGCTTTGCGGGAGGGAAGTGCCTCCGGCGGCTGACAAGTGGCGACCATGGCTTCGATCGCAATACCGGGCAATATGAGTTTCGGCGCATCCGCGTCGTCAACCGCCCATGAGCGCGATTTGCTGCTGAGGCGGCTTGCGGATCTCGCCGTTCTGCCTCCAAGCCATATTACCACGCAGGAACGCGGCCTTGTCGACATGGTGATGGCGACGGCGGTTTCTCGCCTCGACGAAGGAGTGCGCAGGCGGCTTGCCGAACGCATCGCGCCGTTACCGGAAGGCCCGCGCGAATTGACCCTGACGCTTGCGCGCGATGCCTTCTCCGTCGCCGAACCCATTCTTGCGCAATCCGTGAGCCTCGGCGCCACCGATCTTGCCGATATCGTGCGTGACGCCGGACGCGATCATGCGCTTGCGATTGCGGGCAGGCGCTCGCTCCCGCCCGTTGTCGTCGATGCGCTGGTCGATCATGGCAATGCAGAGACCATCTGCCGGATGCTCGCGAACAAGGGTGCGCTGCTCTCCTCCCGTGCGGTGGAGACGCTGGCGCGGCGGAGTTCCAGCGAACCGGAATTCGTGCCGCTATTGCTCGCGCGGTCAGAACTCAATACGCGGCAGGCGCTTCTCATGTTCTGGTGGAGCCCTTCGCAGGTCAGAAGCGAGATCCTTGCGCGCTTCACCGTGGAGCGGCGCATGATGCATGTCGCGCTCGACGATGTGCTTGAAACCGGCATGGAGGCGGCGGACACCGACGAAGCGTTGCGCGTCGTCCTGTCGCTTGTGCGTCCGCCGAGATCGGCGTCAAAGTCGCATCTCGGGCAGCTGGCCAGTTTCGCCGGCAGCGGGCAGAGCGAGGAATTTGTCGGCGCACTGGCCGAAGCGGGCCGTATTCGGACCGAAACGGCGTTCCGCATCGTCAACGACACGGGTGGCGAACCGCTCGCGGTTTTCGCCAAGGCCGTTGGCTTCACGCGCGGCGAGTTCGGCGATCTCATGGTCCATGCCGCGAGCATTCGCGGCGGTGCCATTCCCTCGCGCGGTGACGTCGAGCGCATCGTCAAGGTTTTCGATGCGATCTCTATCGACCGCGCCGATCTCGTGCTTCATTCCTGGGACTGGTCGATTTCGGGCGATGCGCAGATCGTCCTGCCCACCGAGTAGCAGGGCGCCTATTCGGCTGCTGAAACCGCGATGCCTGCCTTCTCCGTCGCAGCGAGATCAAGCGTCGCTGCAGTTGCCGGAGGCTGGAAGATGGGTTTGCTGACGATGGTCTCGAGGGCGCGCTGCGCTTTCTCGGCCGTGGCGATGATGTCGCCTTCGGCCTGATCGACGAGATCGAGAACTTCCCGCGCACCTGCCAGAACGCCGTCGAGCCAGCCATCGGGATTGCTGCCCTGCGCCTTGAGCGCAACCGCGTCGGCAGCGAGTGTCGTCACCGTGCGGCGCACGGCGGCGGTGTTGAAATCCATCGAACCGTTCACCAGACCGACGAGCAGGCGAACCTGCGCCCGCACGCCGTCGATCAGCGCATTGCGTTCGCGCAGCCGCTTCTCGCCTTCGTCGGCAGGCGGCGCGAGATCGTCGAGCGAGACATCGAGAACGCGGGCGATCGCGGCCATGGTGCGGAAGGTGCCATCCTTCTTGCCGGTTTCGATTTCGGAAAGATAGGCGGGGCTCATGCCTGCGGCGCGGGCGAGTGCCACGGCTTTCAGTCCCCGAAACTCACGCCAGACGCGAACCGGATTTTCGCCATCCGCGATCCGGTGCGCGACTTTCGCGGGCGCGCCGCCGAGACGTTCGGTCAGCGCGGCGCGGGCTTGGGAAAGCTCGCTCGCGGCGTCGGTCACGCGCGTCAGCGTTTCATATTCGGCAACGGGAACGAGAACGTAGAGCGGTGCGCCGTCGGGCCCCATCACGCGCTGATGGGGCTTGTCGTCGGATTCGCTTCTGGATGTCTGATCGCTCACGAAATTCCGCTCCGCTCGTCGTCTGCCCCACCAGCCGAAGTCGGCTTCCGCGCGGGGTCATCGTCAGATATCCGATTCTCGGCATCCATGGTGCGGAATCCGCAGGCCGGGTGATGCCGAAGATCGAAACATAGGCCGCACGGAAAGTCCATCAAGCGCGCGGGGTGCGGGCGCGATCAGCTCCGCCAGCGGAGCGTCGTTGGCTTTACGGGATTTTCGAAGGGGCGGCCCTGCTCCCCCGCTTCCTGCCATTCGGTCTTCAGGCGGTGATACCACTTCGCCTGCACGTCCGAGTCGTTGATGAGCATGAGACGCGGATCGAAGCGCAGGCCTTCCTGCTGAAGGTCCACCATGGCGCGGTCCTGATCGAGGAAAGCGCGCATGAAGGGACGCAGAACGGGTTTCAGCATCGTGAGGAGCGGCATGGTCCAATAGAAGGATTGCGTAATCTCCGTCGTCTTTTCATCGACGGGAGTGACGCAGGTCAGGCCGGTGACGCGGTGGCGTCCGGCGGTGATGCGCTCGATGCGGATGCCGGGCAGGCGGAAGGAGATTTCCGTGCGCGGCGCGCCACCCAGAATTTTGTAGGCAAATGAATTGCTCGACGGCGCATGCTCGACCATCGCGAAGCCGAGTTCCGCCGGCGCGAAGGCCTTCGCCTTTTCATGGATCGACTTCTGCGTCCGCCAATACCAGCTGCGATGAACGAAGGGACCGTGGGCAGGATCCATCAGACCGATGACCGCATGATCGATATGACAGGAGAACGTCATCTTCTCGCGGATGTTGGGCCTCTGGTCGGCATCGAAGCCGGGCATCAGCGGCGGCTCGCCCGCAGGCGCGAGGTCGGCGCGTTTGTCGTCGGCGATATAGATCCAGATATTGCCCTGGACCTCGCGCACCGGATAGTGGCGAACGCGGATGCGCGAGACTTCGATATCCTGACCGGGGACGAGTGAGGGAATTTCGGCGCAATGGCCATCGGTGCCGAATTTCCAGCCGTGATAGGGGCATTCGACGGCGGTGTGTCCGCAGCCGCTCGACTTGGCGTCATAGAGCTTGCCGGCGGATAGGGGCACGCCGCGATGGGGGCAGATGTCGCGCAGCGCAAACGGCTCGCCCGCCTCGTCGCGCCCGATGAGGATCGGCTCGCCCAGCAGCACCTTGTGGATCATGGCGCCGGGGGCGAGCGTTTCGCCGGGGGCGCCGAAATACCAGATGTCTTTCAGGAACAAACCAATCTCCAGGTCATGCGCGTAAAGGTGCCCGCATAATGCGCGGGGGCGGGCCATTCGGCCAAGCGTTCATACGTCGCAGGGCGGGGCGGCGACAGCACCGACACATTTTTGTCGCATAGATCGAGGGCAATGGCGATGAGCCGTGTTGTCGACTGTGGACCGTCCCTGTATCCGCCAATTTCGTCTTGGGTTCACTTGCTGAATATTAGATCGTTTAAAACACTGTATTCATTGTGAATTCTGCTGGCATTGCGCTTTCAATACGAATTGATATAAATACGCCGTCGTTTTTTACCCTTGACTTGATGTCGGTTTGGTTGCGCAGCAGGGCGTGGGAATATCGGGGGCGATATGAGCGAAAAGGCGGGGTTGATCGGCATGACGGCGGAGATCGTTTCCGCCTATGTGGGCAATAACGAAGTGCTGGCCGAGGATATTTCGGGCCTAATTCATAAGGTCTATGCGGCATTGGCGCAGGCGGAAAGCGGAGCAGCTTCCGCGCAGGCGGAACGGCCGGAGCCGGCAGTGTCGGCGCGCAAGTCGATTACGCCGGACTATCTTGTCTGTCTCGAGGACGGCAAGAAGTTCAAGTCGCTGAAGCGGCATCTGCGGACGCATTACAATTTGAGCCCGGAAGAATATCGCGAGAAGTGGGGGCTGCCTCGCGACTATCCGATGGTGGCGCCGAACTATGCGCAGGCGCGCTCCAAGCTCGCGAAGAAGATGGGGCTCGGCCAGAAGGGCCGCCGCCGCACGGGTCGCCGCGCCGCAGTCAGATAACTGCGCTTCGAGCTTTTTCGTTTTCTGTGTGCTTCCCGATGCCGCCATGCGCCTTGCCAAGGCTCGCGGCGGGATTCATCATCGTTAACGTGATTCGCAGGCTGCCAATGGTCGCCTGCCATGCTGGGGGACACGTCCATTCTGACCGCCGCCGAACAGGCTATCCGCGCACAGCTCATTATTCCCGAGCAGCAGGAGCTTTTCGACTATTGGCGGTCGAAGCGCGGCGCATCTGGCTATCCGATGCGGGCGGATATTCAGCCCGGTGAGATCAAGGCGCTGCTGCCCTGCATCAGCCTTCTCGATATTCTCGATGGAGGCCCGGTCGGCGGCACGCCGAAGCTCCGCGTCCGGTTGGCGGGAACGCGCCTGCGCGATTATCTCGGTATCGAAATGACGGGGCGCTGCCTCGACGAGTTCGACCTCGGCGACCAGCGTCTTTATTGGGATGCGGCCTACCGCGAAGTTGCGGAAGGAGGGCGGCCTGCGCAGGGCGTGGTTCCGCTGACGCCGTGGCGGCAACCGCATATCTTCCAGTTCTGGCTGCGCCTGCCTCTCGTCGATGGCGAGGGCCGCATTGTCATGGTGCTGGGCCATGATGCCTTCCTGCAGTCGGAAAAGGCACATGCGCTGGCGAACCGGGCCAATCTCCGCATAGCCTGAATTGGGCATCGCTACCGGAGCCAGACCATGTTCGTCTTTGCTGAAACCCGCCGTCTGCCAACGTTTCTCGCCGGATTGGTCCTGCTGAGTGCGGCAGGTCTTTCCGCCGCCCATGCCGAGGGGGCGCGGATCGAGGAAGGCGACAAGACGATCTCAAAAGGGCAATCGGCCGAATTCAAGGTGATCGCGCCGCGCGACACATCCTCCGAACTCGCGGCCTGGTGTGAAGTGAACGCCGGAGGCGCGGCCAAACTCACCTTCGACGGCGAGCATTATATCCCG
This sequence comes from Parvibaculum sedimenti, assembly GCF_009184905.1. Classification (GTDB taxonomy): domain Bacteria; phylum Pseudomonadota; class Alphaproteobacteria; order Parvibaculales; family Parvibaculaceae; genus Parvibaculum; species Parvibaculum sedimenti. Next base: position 158,643 of record NZ_WESC01000003.1, on the reverse strand, counting down.
CTGTCCGAGCCCGCCGTGGGCGACGCGGTGACGTTGAAGTCCGGCGAGACGAAGCGTTTCGAGCTCAACGGCACGATCGAGAAGAACAAGGGCGACGCCTATATCGCCTTCGTCTTCACCGATGTTCCGCAGGCCATGTGCTTTCCGGGCATGGATTGTGGCGGCGCCGCAGGCGGCGCGGAGAGCGTGAAGGTCGTCTGCGGCAATCGCTGATTGCTGGCGGGCGATCGCCCAAATTTCTCAGAGATAGCGAATGAGCATGACGACCGGGGCGACCCATCCCGATCGTGGCAGCGAACGCGCCTGTGCGCCCGATTGCGGCGGCACCAGAAAATAATCTCCGTCTACTGAAGAAATGAAGCGGCCGAAACCGCTCTCTTCTCCGTCTACCTCGACGATGCAATCGCGGCCGAGTGCGCGCGCGGCATGTTCCGGCGACAGCCGATCGGCGATCACCACGTCGCCCGCGCAATAAAGACCGATATTGGCGCGAATGCGCAGCGCGACCGGATTTCGTGCTGGAGATTCAAGCGTCAGCGTTTCATCGCCCGCAGGCAGGACGCTTTCAAAATGCCCGTCGCGGCCGATCTGACCGATGCAGGGAATGGAGGCGGCGCGCGGCGGCGTGGAGATCAGGTCCGCGACCTGCACATCCAGCGCGTCGGCGAATTTCGCCAGCCAGTCCATCGAAACGGTCATGTCGGAAGTTTCGAGCCGGGAGACGGTTGCAGCCGTCGTCCCGATGCGATGAGCCAATTCCGACTGCGTCATGCCTCTCAATCTTCGGAAGTGGCGGATTCTTGTTTGGGTCACTCCGTCCTCCTGTCGTTTCGAAATGCGTCGAAAAATTACGCAAACTTATCCCCGCTCTATACTGAATCCGTAATTTTACCATGTGAGTATACGAGGGGTTCTCGTAATGTTCCGTTAACTTTGCGTCAACTGCCCAGGAGGGGACGACATGCAATTTGTGAGTGTGGGTCATACAAGCAGGTTCAATCTGGTGAGAAAGGCGGTTCTCCCGGATTTTGGGGGGCATCTGGCCCGACGACCGCTGGCCATCAAGGCGCGCATGAGCAGGGATGTCGCCTGGGCGGCGCAGGTGGCGTTGACACAGGAGATCATCGCGCAGGCCTTCAACATACCGGTGGGCGAGCTTCGGGCGGCCACTCGCCGCAAGGCCCGGGTGGCGCTGGCGCGGCAGATCGCGATGTATCTCGTCCATGTCGCCTTCGGGCTCAATCTCTCGGAAGTCGGACTTCACTTCGGCAGGGACCGGACGACGGCAGCCCATGCCTGCCGGCAGATGGAGGATCGCCGCGACGATCAGGATTTTGACATGCTTCTAGATCGGCTCGAACGAGCGGTTCGCGCCATGCCGGTAACGGAGCGCATGCAATGATGGCCGCGGCGCAAGAACCTCGGGCGTTGGTTGCGGAGCGGGAAATCGAGCGCGAGGTTCGGCGGCTCTTTCCCCGGTTGAGCGAAGGCGAGGCCTATGTCGCGCCGATGCCGGATGGAGGTTATGGCCTTTTCGTCGCACGTAATCGCTGGCACGCGCCCATCGCGCGGATCGAGGCGCCTGCCTGGCGGGCAATCGAGCGGCGCGATTTCGTAGAGCTTGCCAGTGAGGCGCGTTGGCGGCCGAGCTCCGCGGGGTTGGCCTATTGGCGGCGCCTTGGCGCTGGCGCCGATCCGTTCCGCGCCCAGCACCAGCTTTCCACGGTGAAGCAGGTCGGCGATGTCGCAGTCGATTTCAACGAGGGCGAGTCTCCGCTCGGGTGGCTCAGGCGGCGAAAGGGGGCGGATGGGCAACCGCTCGTTTCGTCAACCCAGTTCGAGGCGGGAGAACGGTTGCGCCGCGATTTCACGCTGTCGTCCATGACGCCACGGCTTACCACCGACTGGTCGGCGGCGATGACGGCGGATAGCGGCGGACGCAGGCCCCGCGATCCATCCGATGTGACCGACCGGGCGCTCGCTGCTCGCGAGCGGCTGGCCCGGGCGCTCAGGGCCGTCGGGCCGAAGCTTTCCGACCTGGCGCTGGCGGTTTGCTGCCATTTGCAGGGACTTGAAGCGGCGGAACAGGATTTTGGCTGGCCACGACGGTCGGCCAAGGTCGTGCTGCAGATCGCGCTCGATCGCCTCGCCATGCATTACGGGCTGGACGAAGAAAATGGGCGTCAGCCGTGAGCGGCGGCGGAAACGGCGCGGGCGTCGCGCTGGATGCGACCAACCATGGAATAAAGGCCATTCGACCGCTGCGGGCTCAGATGCTCGTTGAGGCCGAGTTTCGCCATTATTTCCTTCGCATCGATGGCGAGGATCTCGGCGGGCGTCTTGCCGGAATAGATGCGGAGCAGGATGGCGATCAGTCCACGGACGATATGGGCATCGCTGTCGCCGCGGAATACGAGATGCGGGCCATCCGCTTCGGCGTGAGGTTCGGTGACGAGCCAGACCTGGCTCACGCAGCCTTGCACCTTGTTTTCGGGCGAGTGCTCCTCCGCGCTCAGGGGAGCGAGTTCGCGACCGAGCTCGATGACATAGCGATAGCGCTCTTCCCAATCGTCGAGGAAGGAAAAGTCTGCGATCAGGTCTTCAATGCTCATGCCGCTTTGCCATTTCGGGCCGTTGTCCAGCCGGAGCCGGGAGGGCCGCGTCGTCCATTTCTGCTCAGGACATAGCGACGATGGCGCGGATGCACAAGCTTTGCGACCAAAGGGGCCGCTTGCTGGGAACGCCGCCCGGCGGGTAGGCAAACCAACCGGGCAGCGTTCGGCCGGCCAGAGGCTTAGGACAAAGCTTCCGGCCGGCGGTCCTCAAGCACCCGCAAGGTGCGCCGGGGGAACGGGCCGCGGCGTGGGCGGAAGGTTGACCGCGTCGGCAGGGCTTTGGGCGGGCTGTTCCTGCTGCTCATGGGCCTTTTCGGTCAACCAGAGAAAGAGCTTGCTGCCGTAATAGGCGGTCTGATGCGCGACATGAGCGACGACGGCATGGCTGCGTTCGCAGACATCGGCGTTACGGCTGCAAAAGCCCATCATGTCCTGCGCCGAGCGGGCGGCGAGCGTCAGCATTTCGCCGGCGTCGATGTCAGGCTTTGCCTCGGGCGCGGGCCCGCCTTCGACATAAGTAGCGGCGCTGAGGCCATCCGTTCCGGGCTCGCGCGCCGAGCTTTCGTAACCTGCGGCAGGCAGCAGGAAGGCGAGGACCGTCAGCCAGAAGGCGGCTCTGAGAATGAACGACATGGGCAATTCCTTTCGCGTCTCGACTGCGAAATTAGCCCCGATCTACTGCGCGCCAGTTAAGTCGATACGTAAAATGCAATAATAAATGGCTTCAAATCGACGTTGAGTTACTGATGGTTGAAATGAAGATTATTTTGTTTCTTGTTATTTAGTCTAATTCGACACCAATTCGATTCAAAATCGAGGCAGAGTTGTTTCAATTTTTATCGATGGCGGAATGTCGCCGTTTTTGGTGCCGGACATGAAAAAAGGCCCCGTGGATATTCCACGAGGCCTTTGCTTTGAAGTGTTCCGGCGGATCAGCGCGCCGAGGCCGGCAGGGAAGACGCCCAGCAGGCGCGCACATCTTCGACGCCATGGGTGCCGGTGCACCAGGCCTCTTCCGAGGGGAAGTGGGCTGCAGCGATACACTGGTTGAGATTGAGACGCGCCCAGTTGAGGCAGGTCGCCGTTTCGTCGCGTGTGGCGGCGTTCACCACAGGGGCGGAGAGAACCTGACGCGCGCCGAGTGCGAGGATCTTCGACATCACCGTCGGCGTACCGGCCTGGGCTTCGCCGATAGGCGAGAAGGACCGGGCAAGCGAAGCGAGGCGCGTTGACATGGACGGCGCGGCGGTGGATTGGGCCGGCGCTTCTGCATACTGGGCGGGAGAGAGCGGCTCCATCATGCCCCATTTCTCGCGCTGGAACTGGTGGGCCACGTCCATGAGGCGCTTGTGCAGGCTCGCCATGCGCTGGTTCTCGGCGCTGACGGAAGCGACAACATCTGCCTCTGCGGCGCCGGCGCCGGCGATGCCCCGCACATAATCGGGGTTGTCGAGTGCGGCGAGAACCCTGGCCTCGCCGTTGCGGCTCACTTCGTCATGCACCCCTTGAGCGAAGATCTTGTTCTGCGCCGCGGTCATCGCGCGTACCGCGTACCAGCCGGCAGCCATGTCATCGGGCTGGGCGAAACGCAGACCCTTCAGTATGCGGCGCACTTCCTTGGGCGAGTTGAGTTTGCTCTTTTCCGCAAGCGCGATTGCATCGTCATATTTCAGATAGACGCCCGCGAGCTGGCGGATCGGCACGCTGAAGCTGAAGGTGCTGAGGCCCGCGGTCGGTGAAGTGGATGCAACCTTGAACTCGCGATGGCGCGGCGAGGGCAGGGGAATGGGGATGCCGGCGCTCGCGACATTTTCCGCCGCAGGGCTTGCAGCTGCATATGCTGGCGCAGCGGCGGCGGCCTTTACGGGCGCGGCCTTGTTGCTTTCATTCTCGGCCGAACCACCCTGAATGATCGTGCAGCCCGCGATCAACAAACCCAGAAGGATCGAACTCGCGCCAATCGTCACGCCACGCTTCAACCGCATGAACGCAACCCGGTTCTTCAAACCCAACATGCAAGTCCCCTTTGAAAGCGAGTCCGTTAGTTTTGCTTTTCGGCGTCTACCTGCCTGACGCACCGTCGGGGCAAGCTTTTCGACTGTCCGGTTTCGGTGCGGCGCCCGACGTGTTAACGGATTGGTAGGGATTCTAATGCGCGTCGCCTGCTTCGGCAAAGCGGAAAGATCGCTAAAGTCCGGCTACTTGTCGCCGAAGTGCAATGCATCGCAGATCCAGGGATGGAATATGGAAAGTGCGCCGCGACTAAAGGCGGAAATCTGGGTGAAAGCGCTGATCCGTCGCTGCGAGGTCGCGGGCGCGCAGGCCATGGTCGTGCGCCGAGGTGACGCGCATTCGGGCGTCGTGCTCGTCAAAGTGAACAGACTCGACCGCTCCGCTTCGGTTTATTCACCCGCGCGCGCGGGCGATGGCTCGCTGATCTGGATGGCAGGCACGGGGCCTGAGCCCGTGCCCGAACCAGAGGCTGATGCCTATATCGAAAGGCAGCGCAAATTCGATCCGGACATCTGGGTCGTGGAAATCGAGGATCGCGCGGGGCGGCACTTCCTTCAGGAGCCGGTGGCCTGAAACTCAGGGCCGCATGAACATGAAGTCCTCGTCCGGGTCGAGATGCTCGGCGGCTTCGAGGAGTTCGGCGCGGATGTCTTCCGGGCTTCGCGTTTCGCGCCAGACGCGGAGCACGCCTTCAAAGAAGATGCGGGCGACGGCGTCGGTGGAAAGCTGCTTTTCGCGTGCTTCGGCGATGGCGGCCTCGAAATGCGGGGAGGCGATGTCGCGGGCTGTGGTCATGGGTTTTGTCTTCTCATAAGTGAATGTCGAATGAGGGGAGAATGCCCGGGGACGGCGCCGGAGGCCAGCCTGTCAAGATGTCGCGCATCGGGGCCCTCAGGCGGGTGACATATCGGGTCCCTTCGAGTAGGTTCCGGCCCGCAGAGCGGCATGACGCTTCAAGCGGAACTGGAGACCATCTTGAGCACGATCGCGGACGAGGTCCAGAAGCGGCGGACCTTTGCCATCATCTCCCATCCTGACGCCGGCAAGACGACGCTGACGGAAAACCTGCTCCTTATGGGCGGCGCGATCCATCTCGCCGGTCAGGTGAAGGCGCGCGGCGACTCGCGCCGCGCCCGGTCGGACTGGATGAAGATCGAGCAGGAGCGCGGTATCTCGGTTTCCTCGGCGGTCATGACCTTCGCCTACGAAGGCATCACCTGCAATCTGCTCGACACGCCGGGCCATGAAGACTTCTCGGAAGACACCTACCGCACGCTGACAGCGGCGGACTCGGCCATCATGGTCATCGACGCGGCGAAGGGCATCGAAGCGCAGACGCTGAAGCTCTTCGAAGTCTGCCGCCTGCGCGACGTGCCGATCATCACCTTCATCAACAAGATCGACCGCGAAGGCGTCAGCCCCTTCGAGTTGATGGATGAAATCGCGACCAAGCTCGCGCTCGATACCGCGCCGATGATGTGGTCGGCGGGCATGGGCGGCTTGCTCAAGGGCATCTTCGATCCCGAGCGCGACCGTTTCATTCCCTATGACCGCATGAGCGAGGGCAAGGAAGCGACGAGCCTCTCGGGAAGCGAGATCGCCAAATATATGAGCGCGGACGAGCTCGCTGCCTTCCGCGAGGAAATGGAACTCGCGCGCGAAGGCTCGCCCGCCTTCGATCTTGACGCCTATCGCGCCGGCCATCTCACGCCCGTCTATTTCGGCAGCGCGCTCAGGAAGCTCGGCGTGCGCGAGCTTCTGAACGCCGTCGTGCAATTTGCGCCGACGCCGCGTCCGCAGCCCTCGTCTGTGCGGCTCGTGCAGCCGACCGAGCCCAAGGTCGCGGGCTTCGTTTTCAAGGTGCAGGCCAACATGGACGCCAACCATCGCGACCGCATCGCCTTCATGCGGCTCTGCTCGGGCAAGTTCAAGCGCGGCATGCGGCTCAAGGTTTCCGGTTCCGGCAAGACCATCGGCATTCACAATCCGACGCTCTTCTTCGCGCAGGATCGCGAACTCGTGGATGAAGCCTATGCGGGCGACATCATCGGCATTCCGAACCATGGCACGATCCGCGTCGGCGACACGCTGACAGAGTCGGAAGACCTGACCTTTACCGGCATTCCGAACTTCGCGCCGGAAATCCTGCAGCGCGTACGCCTTGACGACCCGATGAAAGCCAAGCACATGCGCCGCGCGCTCGAAAGCCTCGCGGAAGAGGGCGTGACACAGGTCTTCAAGCCACAGCTCGGCGCGAACTGGATCGTCGGCGTCGTCGGTCGCCTCCAGCTCGAAGTTCTGGCCGCCCGCATCGAGACTGAATACGAGATCAAGGTGAGCTTCGAAGCCTCGCCCTTCGAGACAGCCCGCTGGGTCACGGCGGAAGACCCGGCGGAACTCAGGCGTTTCGTCGATGCGCATCGTGGCAACATGGCCGACGACCGCGACGGCGCGCCGGTGTTCCTTGCAAAGAGCAATTGGGAACTTGGCTACACGGCGGAGAAATGGCCACATGTCCGCTTCTCCGCCACGCGCGAACGCGCGCCGGTGGCCGCCTAGCTTCAGCCCTTCGCGCTTGCGACGGCCTTGTCGACGGCGACCCTCAGCGTCTCAGCGATGCGGTCGAGTTCGCCATCTTCAACGGTGAAGGCCGGGCCCACGCAGACGATGTCGCGGATCTCGCCCGTGCCGCCGCTATAGAAGAAGACGCCTTCCTTCAGGCCGGCGGCGACGACGCGCCCCGTCATGCCGGTTTCGACGGGGAAGCGTTCCAGCGTCTCGCGATCTTTTACGATCTCGATGGCGCGCAGCAGGCCGCGCCCGCGAATTTCGGCGACGTTCGGATGCTGGCCGAGTGCTGCTTCGAGGCGCGCACCGAGAGCGTCGCCCTTGGTCGCCGAACGCGCGACGAGATCCTCGCGCTCCATGATTTCGAGCACCTTGTCGGCAGCGGCGCAGGCGCCTGGATGTGCGCCATAGGTGTAGAACATCAGCGCTTCGCCCTTCGCGGCGAGCGGCGCGACGACGGCATCGGTCGCGAAGACGCCGACGATGGGCGCATAGCCGCCCGCAAGGCCCTTGCCTGCGAACATGATGTCGGGCTCAAGGCCGTAATGCTCGGCGGCGAAGCGCTTGCCGGTGCGGCCATAGCCGACCATGACTTCGTCGGAAACGATCAGGATGCCATGGCGGCGGCAGATTTCCTGCACCATCGGCCAGTAGCGTGGGCCGGGCTCGATGGCGCCGCCGGAGGAACCGTTGAGCGGCTCGCCGACAAAGGCAGCGATGGTTTCCGGGCCTTCGCGCAGGATCGTTTCTTCGAGCGCTTTGGCCGCGGCAATGTCGAAGTCTGGATGATTGCGGCCAAGCGGCGAGCGCAGCGCATAGGGCGTCGGCACATGGAGCACATGCGGCATCACGCTTTCGAAGCCCGCCTTGCGCGCGACATGGCCGCCGACGGCAAGCGTCAGCGCGGTGGTGCCATGATAGGAAATCTCGCGGCCGATGATCTTGACGCGCCTCGTCTCGCCCTTGGCCTGAAAATGCTGAATGGCGAGTTTGATGGCTGCGTCGCCCGCTTCTGACCCGCCGCTCGCCAGCCAGACGCGGGTCAGGTGCGGCGGCAGCCAGGCGCGGCGCAGACGCTCGACCAGGCGCAGGCGCTCTGGCGTCGAGAAGGGCGGCACCGCGTAGGACATGGAGACCATGGCCGCCGCGCAGGCGTCCGCCACTTCCTTCCGCCCATGACCCACATTCGAAACGATGGCACCGCCCGAGGCGTCCAGAATCGATCCGCCATTGCGGAGATAGAGCGTGCGACCCTCCGCATGGGAGAGGTCGATGGAGACGCGGGCGGGAACGAAGGGCCAGGGAGAGTCGTGCATGGCGAATCCTGAGTCGGAGGGCAAAAGGCTGCGCATTATGCCTTAGCGCGTGTTGCGCTTCCATGTCGCCTCATGTCGGGAGTAGAGTGCGCTCATCCCGGAGGTCGATCTTGAAAGTCGTCGTCATTGGTGCCGGTATCGTCGGCGTCACCACAGCTTATGAATTCGCCGAACGCGGCCATCAGGTGATCCTCATCGACAAGCGCGAGGGGGCGGGCCTCGAGACGAGCTACGCCAATGGCGGTCAGCTCGGCGCGGGCGAAGTCGCGCCATGGGCTGGGCCGGAAGTGCCCTGGCTCGCGCTCAAATGGATGGGCCGCGCGGATGGGCCGTTCAGACTGAGGCTGAAGGCAGATCCCGAACAATGGATATGGCTGCTGCGCTTTCTCATGCGCTGCCGCGCCTCGGCGCGGGAGGAGCGCGTGTTGCCGAACCTCGGCCTGGCGCTGCTGACGCAATCCCGCATGGATGAGATTGCGGCGAAGCTCACGAGCGAAGGTGCGCCACTTGCCTTCGACGAGCGGCGCGACGGCATCATGCAGATTTTCCATTACGAGCGCTCGCTGAAGGAGGCGGCGCATGGCGCGGAGACGATGCGCCGGGCAGGGCTGGAACAGCGTGTTCTGACGGCGGCGGAATGCGTGGAGGTGGAGCCGGCGCTCGCTTCCTCCGTGCAGCGCGGCGAGATTGTCGGCGGGCTTTACTGCGCGAGCGACAGAAGCGGCGACGCGCATGTTTTCACGCGCGAGCTGGCGGCACGCGCGGAACGCCTCGGCGTACGTTTCGTCACCGGCGCGGAGGTCGAGCGCTTCGAAACACAAGGCGACAGGATCACAGGTGTCAGAACCAATGGCTGGCTTTTCGGTGGCGACGCCGTCGTGCTCGCGGCGGGCATTGGCTCGGCGAAGCTTGCGCGGCAGCTTGGTCTGCGCATTCCGGTCTATCCGCTGAAGGGCTATTCGGTGACGGTGCCCGCAGGCGAAGGCGTTGCGCCGAAAGTCAGTCTCACCGACGAGGCGCGCAAGATCGTGGTGAGCCGGTTTGGGGATCGCATGCGCGTGGCGGGTACGGCGGAAGTGTCCGGCTATGACACCACGCTCGAAATGCCGCGCGCGAAATCGGTGCTTGATGGATTGCTCAGTCTTTTGCCGCAGCTTTCGGCGGGGGCCGGCGAGGCCCAGTTCTGGACCGGCCTGCGCCCGATGAGCTCGGATGGAAGCCCATTAATTGGGCAGGCAGGGCGATACCGGAACCTCTACCTCAATACCGGGCACGGGTCGCTAGGTTGGACGCTGGGGGCTGGAAGTGCTGCGGCGCTCGCCGATGCGGTCTGCGGCGAGACGCCCAGACTTGACCTAACTCCTTTCAATATAAAGAGATTTTCATTTATTTGAGCTTGCTTGAGCCAGTGTGCGACAGTTTTTTGTGCGGTGCACAATAAATGCTTGACGGCGGAGTGTGGGCAATTTAATTATTGTGCAACGCACAAATTCGGCGTGGATTTGTGCAGATGCCTCCCAAAGGCGGCATTTATGCAATGAGGAGAATGGACGATGACGGAAACGACCGCGGCTCCCAAAGCCAAGAAGACCACAAAGTCGAAGCCCACGGCCGCGTCGGCGAAAGCCGCTCCGAAGGCTGCTGCAGCCAAGAAGAAGACCCCGATCGAAGTCGCGTCGGGCATCATTACTGAACTCACCCGCACCAATTTCGAAGAATCTGTCGAGGCGGCGAAGGCCGTGATGAAGTCGGGCGACATCAAGGCCGCCATCGAACTTCAGAACGAGTTTCTCCGCACCGCCTTCAAGCGCAACATCGACGCCGCCCGCGAGATCAACGAGATCACCGTGTCGGCCATGCGCGAAGCCGTTGCCCCCTATGCCGAGAAGTTCAACGACGCGATCGAGAAGCTTCGCGCCGCGTAATTCGCGCGATCTGATCGTCTTCCTTTAGTAGTCCTGTTGCGTAAGGCCCGACGCTCGAAAGAGCGCCGGGCTTAGTTTTTTGGCCGGTTGCTTTACCGGCGGCTAACCGATGATGCCTAGAGTTTCAGTCCTCAGGCGGACGGGGACGGTATGGACGGATTCAGACGATCGGCGAAGTGGAAGGGTTCGGGCCTCATGGCGCTGATGGCGCTGATGCTGACGGCCTGCGCCCAGCAAGCCGATTTCGGCCGCGACGCGCCGACGGCCTTTGATCGTCTCGAGGAAAAGACACTCACCTATCTGGGCGAGGGGGGTGAGGTTTCGCTACCGCTCACATCCGCCGAACGAGACCTCCGCGCCATGTCGTCGGATTTCTCGACGGGAGGCCTCGCGCCAGGCAAGGGCGCTGTGACCGCCATGACCGAGTGGATCGAGTCTCAGGTCACGACACCTCCGCCAGCGAGTCTCGCCTATTATGAGGCTTTGGCCGACAGGCATCGTGCGAGCCCGGTTTCCCTCGTCAATGCGCTGGGCGACGACATCGCGGTCGACAACGCGCGGATGGATATGATCGAGCCGGTCTGCGACGACGTGATTGCCGCCGATCATTCGCGGGCGGATGAACTTCTCGGTTCAGAGCGCACGCGCGCCGTCATTGATTATGAAGGGCCCGAGACATTCGCCAAGGCGCAGGCCCGTATCGGCGAGAATGGTGTCCTGATCGACAAAACCGTGACCGCGCTCGCGTCGCGGCTTGTCGGCTATCGCGTCGCGCTGGCCCATGCGCGGCTCGATGCGCCGGTCGAGGATCGGCTCAGCATGGTAGAGCAGGCATTGTCGGAGATGGAGTCGCGTGTCGAGACAATGGCCGCAGGCGCCTTGCGCCATGCGGCCATTGTCGATGCGTTGAAGGCTGGAACCGCCAGGAGCTAGCCGGCTTTCCGCGCCTGCGCGGCAAGACGCTGGCGCAAGGACATCACCGGTTCCGCCCCGTCTGTCGACGGCTGGTAGGGATGGGTGAAAGTGCCGATCGATTCCGCGAAGATTTCCGGCGTGATCTCATCGCGCACTTCGAGCGCGTCGAAGCCGCAGCGCACCAGGAAATAGAACTGATCGCGCAGCACGGCGCCGACCGCGCGCACTTCGCCCTTGTAGTCGTAACGCTCGCGCAGAAGACGCGCATAGGAAAAGGCGCGGCCATTGCGATAGACGGGGAACTCCAGCGCGACGAGGGCGAGGCGATCGAGGTGCTCGGCGATGAGGGACGGCTCTTCGCCGCTCTTCAGCCGCACCCCAATAGGTGTACCGCGCGAGAGCAGCAGGTTCTGCTCCTTCTGCCAGCGCTGCAGGCTGACGATGACGGCGCCTTCCGGCAGCGCCTCGTCATCAGCCACATGCTTCCATTCGTCCGGAACGAATTTGCCATTCTTAATGAGCTGCATAGAGCTTCTCCTTGAAGGGCTGGACGCCGACGCGGCGATAGGTGTCGAGAAAGATTTCGCCGTCCTTGCGGATATCGAGATAGGTTTTGACGATGGTGTCGACCGCATCGACGATTTCGGCTTCGGTGAAGGCCGGGCCGACGATGTCGCCAACGGCGGCGGTTTCGTCCGCCGCGCCGCCAAGTGTCACCTGGTAATATTCGACGCCCTTCTTGTCGACGCCGAGAATGCCGATATGGCCGACATGGTGGTGGCCGCATGCATTGATGCAGCCTGACGTGTTGATGTGCAGGCGGCCGATCTCATGCTGGAGCTTCAGGTCGGCAAAGCGCTCGGAAATGCGCTCCGCGACCGAGATCGAACGCGCATTGGCGAGGTTGCAATAATCGAGGCCGGGGCAGGCGATCTGATCGGTGATGAGGCCGACATTGGCGGTCGCCAGATCGGCGGCTTTGAGCGCCTGCCACACCGCATGGAGATCCCGCTTGCGCACATGGGCGAGGCAGAGATTCTGCTCATGCGCGACGCGGATTTCCGAGAAGGCATATTTCTCGGCGATGTCGGCGACGGCATCCATCTGGTCGGAGGTCGCATCCCCCGGCGGCTTGCCAATGGGCTTCAGCGACACATTGACGATGGCGTAGCCCGGCACGCGGTGCGGCTGGACATTCGACTTCACCCAATTGGCAAAGTCGGGTTCGCGAGCGATCGCGGCGTCGAGTTCCGGCGTCGCGTCGGAAAGCGGCTCGAAGGCGGGCGGGGCAAAATAGGCCCTGATGCGCTCGACTTCCTCATCGGGAAGCTGCAGTGCGCCGCGCGTCTTCACGGCTGCGAACTCTTCCTCGACGAGCTTCTTCATCTCGTCGGCGCCGATCTCATGCACGAGGATCTTGATGCGCGCCTTGTAGGCGTTGTCGCGGCGGCCCTGCATGTTGTAGACGCGCAGCGTCGCTTCGAGATAGGCGAGCAAATCCTCGCGGCGAATGAAATCGCCGATCTTCTTGCCGATGATGGGCGTGCGGCCGAGGCCGCCGCCGACCCAGACTTCATAGCCGATTTCGCCAGCGGCGTTTTTCAGGATCTGAATGCCGATGTCATGCACCTTGATCGCGGCGCGGTCGTTCTTCGTTGCGCAGACGGCGATCTTGAACTTGCGCGGCAGGAACGAGAATTCCGGGTGGAAGGTCGACCACTGGCGGATGATCTCGCTGATGATGCGCGGATCCTCGACTTCGTCGGTAGCCGCGCCCGCATAGTGATCGGAGGTCACATTGCGGATGCAATTGCCCGAAGTCTGGATGCAATGCATCTCGACCGAGGCGAGCTCGTCGAGAAGGGCGGGGATGTCCTTCAACGCGGGCCAGTTCAACTGAAGGTTCTGGCGCGTCGTGAAGTGGCCATAGCCCTTGTCATACTTGCGCGCGATGTCGGCGAGCTTGTGGAGCTGGCGCGCGGAAAGCGTGCCATAAGGCACTGCGATGCGGAGCATATAGGCGTGGAGCTGAAGGTAGACGCCGTTCATCAGACGTAGCGGTTTGAATTCGTCTTCCGACAATTCGCCCGAAAGACGGCGCGCGACCTGACCGCGAAACTGCTCGACGCGCTCCGTCACCAGACGGTGGTCGAATTCATCGTACCGATACATGTATTCTTCCTTGCGCTCTTACTCGTGAACGCCTTCGAGTTCCGCCTGCTTGCCAAGGTCGCGGCGCACCGTGGGGCCGGCCTGGCGGATGGTTTCGCGCACGCTCGATGCGCGGATGCCCTTGTCGGTCATTTCGACTTCGAAGAGATAGACGTCGATCACCAGATTGCCGGGCTCGAAGAAATGCTGGCCCCGGGCGAGGAGCGCCTCTCCGGCTTCCTTGCCCTCGGCGACTTCGGCGTGCTGCAGCGATTCAGACCAGCCGTTTTTGGCGGTCAGATAGACGACGACGCCGTCCGCGAGGCGATTGGCGGTTACGGCCTGAAACTGGGCGCCTTTGCGCGTGTGCTGGGCCAAAGGGGCCTCCCTGATGACTGAGAACGCCTTCGCGGCGTAGCGGCGCTGGACTTTTCAAGACCATGCCGAGTTGCCGGTAACATGGGATTTTTTACAATGCGCGTCAACCTTTGTGTAAATAATAATAATCCACACATGGAAAATGTTTTAATGATGGCGCGGGGCTGCGAGCGATTCTATCGCTCGCGCTTGATTGCGCTTTCATGCCAACGCTTTAGCAGGGTGTGTTCAACCCAGGCGAGGCCGAAAAAGATCGTGATGCCGAGCAGGGAAAGCAGCAGAAGGGCGGCAAACATCTTCGGAATATCGAGCCGGTTGCCCGCCTCCACGATGCGCCAGGCAAGGCCGGTCGAGGTGCCCGAGCCGGCGGCAAATTCGGCGACCACGGTTCCGATGAGGGCGAGGCCGCCGGAGATCTTCATGCCCGCGAGCATGTAGGGCGTGGCGGAGGGGAGCTGCAATTCAGTCAGAATCTGCCAGCGCGTCGCACCATAAAGGCGAAAGAGGTCGCGCAGATTGTGGTCCGCGGAGAGAAGGCCGAGGGTTGTGTTTGAGAGGATCGGGAAAAAGGCGACGATCCAGGCGAGGATCAGCAGGGCGAGCTGCGTGTGGTCGAAGCCGACCCAGATCAGGATCAGCGGCGCGATGGCGATGACCGGCGTGACCTGGAGGATGACGGCATAGGGGAAGAGCGCCATTTCAATGGCGCGGCTTTGGGAAAAGAGCACCGCGAGACCGACGCCGCCAACACAGGCCAGGAAGAAGGCCGCGATGGTGATGCGCAGCGTGATCCAGAGCGAGCCCATGAGAGAGCCGAAATTATCGACGAGGCTCTCGGTGATGCGGCTCGGCGCGGGAAGCAGGAACTCGCGGATGCCGAAATAGCGCACCGAGCCTTCCCATATGAGCAGGAACGCGATGCCAACGGCGATCGGCACGAGGATGCGGAGGAGGCGGGAGCTTTCGTTCATGGATTTGCTCCCTCTCTCAGGGCCGCCGAGACCTTCGCGCATTGGCCGATGAAATCCGCCGACTCGCGGAAGTCGTGGTGGCGCGGGAAAGGCCCTTCGATGGCGATGTCCTGAAGGATGCGGCCCGGCCGCGCGCCCATGACGAGGACGCGCTCGGAGAGATAGACGCTTTCATAAACACTGTGGGTGACGAAGATGACAGTCCATTTTTGGCTCGCCCAGAGGTCGAGGAGATCGTCGTCGAGTTTCTCGCGCGTGAATTCATCAAGCGCGGCGAAGGGCTCGTCCATCAGCAGCACCGGCGGTTCGGTGACGAGGGCGCGGGCAATGGAGACGCGCATCTTCATGCCGCCGGAAAGTTCACGCGGGAAGCTCTGCGCGAAATCGGAAAGGCCAACGCGGGCGAGCGCGTCCCTCAGACGCGGCTCGGCATCTTTCCGCGTGATGCCCTTGAGCTTCAGCGGCAGATAGACATTGTCGATGACGCGCGCCCAGGGCATGAGCGTCGCATCCTGAAAGACAAAGCCAATGTCCTTTGGCCGCTCGTTTCCCGTTGCGGGCCAGGAGATGCTGCCGCTGCTCGGCTCGATCAGCCCCGCGATCATGCGCAACAACGTGGACTTGCCGCAGCCCGAAGGGCCGACCAGAGAGAGGAATGAGCCGCGCTCGATCCTCGCATCGACGCCGGTCAGCGCGAGCGTGCCGCTGCCATAGGTCTTGGCAACGCCGGAAAGTTCGATGAGAGGCGCAGCGCTCACTTGCCGGTCAGCTCTTTCTTCATGTCATTGCCGACGCCCTTGTTCACGAAGGCGAGCGTATAGGCCTTGTGGACATCGAGGTCTTTGGCGAAGACGCCTGCCGCCGACATGCTGTCATAGAAGTCCGTCCAGCGCGCATCTGTCATTGCGCCGATGCCGAGCTTTTCGGTGTCGCCGGAGTCGACGATGCCGTGTTCCTTGATCGTCGCGATGGCATGAGCGAGGAGATCGTCCGTCATCTCGGCATTATCTTTCTTGATCAGCGCATTGGCCGGCGAGGGGTCGCCATAGAGATAATCGACCCAACCCCTGATCGAGGCATCGACGAATTTCTGCACGATCTCCGGATGCTCCGCGATCAGCTTTTCATTCGCCATGATGAAGGCCGCGTAGCCCGGATAGCCGTAATCGGAGAGCAGGAAGACCTGCGGCTTGAACTTGCCTTCCTTCTCGATCGTGTAGGGCTCGGAGGAGAGGTAACCCTCCTGGATCGCCTTGTCGTCGGTCAGGAAGGGCGCAAGGTTGAATGTGTATTTGCGGATCTGATCGTCGGTGAAGCCGTACTTCGCCTTGAGCCACGGCCAGAAGGAAGAGACCGTCGCGTCGGCGACCATGATGGGCTTGCCTTTCATGTCGGCGATGGACTTCACATCGTCGCGCGGATGGGCGATGAGGACCTGTGGGTCCTTCTGGAAGATCGCCGCGACGGCCTTCGAGCCTGCATTGGCGGCGACGACGTTCAGGGGAATGAAGCTGTTCGAGCCGATGCCGAATTGCACGGTGTCGGTGGCGAGCAACTGCGGCACGTTCACGCCGGGGCCGCCCTGCTGGATCACGACGTCGAGGCCCGCATCCTTGTAATAGCCCTTGGCGAGCGCCTGATAGAAGCCGCCATGCTCGGCTTCCGCCTTCCAGTCCGTGGCGAAGACGATATGCGTTGGCGCGCCGACCTTGGCGCCGGGCTTCAGCGCGAAGACGCCGACAAGGGCCAGAATGGCGACGGCTATGGCGCCGATGAGCAGAATGCGATTCATGAAGGAGCCTCCCCCGAGGACACGGCTGTTCCAATGGGGGCGGATGGTATCAGCGCCGCGAGGCGACGGCTACCGCCTGCCGCGCCGATTTCAGCCGCCCGACAGCGCCTCGCGCTTCAGCTCCAGTTCGAGCCAGGTTTCCTCAGCCTGCGCCAGTTCGGCGCGGAGCGCGTCATGGCGCGTGGTCTTGGAGGCGAAGGCTTTCGGGTCGCGGGAATAGAGATCGGGGTCGGCGAGTTCGGCTTCGAGCTTCGCAATCTCGGCCTGAAGTTTCGGCATTTTGGAGCCGAGTTCTTCGAGGAGCCGGTTTTCCTTGTAGCTGAGCTTGGTCGCGACGCGCGGAGCGGCGGGAGCGGATTCGGCTGAGTTCGCGGATTTTGCCGTCTGCTTCGCGGAAGCCTGTTCGCGCTGGCGGTTCAGCCAGTCGGAATAGCCGCCGGGATATTCCTCTACCTCGCCGGTGCCATCCACGACGATCACCGAGGCGACGACGCGATCGAGGAAGTCGCGGTCATGGCTGACGAGGAGCACGGTGCCTTCGTAGTCGGTGAGCATCTCCTGCAGGAGATCGAGAGTCTCCATGTCGAGATCGTTGGTCGGCTCGTCGAGAACGAGCAGGTTCGAGGGCCTGGCGAGGGCGCGGGCGAGCAGCAGGCGGCATTGCTCGCCGCCCGACAAGGCCTTCACCGGCTGGCGGGCCTGACTTTCGCGGAAGAGAAAATCCTTCAGATAAGATACGACATGGCGCGGCTGGCCGCGCACCATGACCTGATCGCCGCCGCCTTCGCAGAGCGTCTGCCAGAGCGTCGCTTCCGGATCGAGACTGCCACGGGACTGATCGACGATGATCGGCGTCAGGTTCGTACCCAGACGAATCTTGCCGCTGTCGGGCGGGAGCGTGCCCATCAGCATTTTCAGAAGCGTGGTCTTGCCTGCGCCATTGGGACCGATGACGCCGATCTTGTCGCCGCGCACGATGCGGGTCGAAAAATCGCGAACGATAACGCGGTCGCCGAAGCTCTTGGAAATGTGATCGGCTTCAATGACGAGCGTGCCGGAGGATTGGCCTGTTTCGACCGCGAGCGCGGCCTTGCCCGCGCGCGCGATGCTTTGCGCGCGCTCCTGACGCAGCGAGTAGAGACGGCGGAGGCGGCCCTGATTACGCTTGCGCCGCGCACTGATGCCTTCGCGCGACCATTGCGTTTCCTGCAGGATCAGCCGGTCCAGCTTGTGAGCGACGACCTCTTCCTCGGCGAGGATCTGTTCCGACCATTCCTCGAACTGCGCGAAGCCCTTGTCGAGGCGGCGGATGGTGCCGCGATCGACCCAGAGGCAGTTGGTGGCAAGCCGCTTCAGGAAGGCGCGGTCATGGCTGATGAGGATATAGGCGCCGCGGAACTGCGAGAGGCGTTCCTCCAGCCACTCGATGGAGGGGAGGTCGAGATGGTTCGTCGGTTCGTCGAGCAGGAGAATATCCGGCTCGTCGGCAAGCACCCGGGCAAGCGCCGCCTTGCGGCCTTCGCCGCCGGAAAGCGTCGCGGTCGGCTTCGAGGGGTCGAGGCCCAGTTCGTGGAGAACGGCCTCGGCCTCATGGGGCTCGGCGCCGCCAGCGGTCGCATAATCGAGGACGGTGACCGCGCCGCCGAAATCGGGCATCTGGGCGAGATAGGCAACCCTTGTGCCGGGCTGGAGGAATCGCTCGCCTGCGTCTGGCTCGACGAGGCCCGCCGCTACTTTCAGAAGCGTCGACTTGCCTGCGCCATTGCGTCCGACGAGGCAGAGCCGGTCGCCGGGGCCGATGGCAAAGCCAGCGCCGTCGATCAGGACCTGATCGGCAAAGGCAATGCGGATATCGCGAAGGGCGAGAAGGGGCGGGGCCAAGGTTCAATGTCCGGTGATATGTGGGCACCGGCTATATGGCGCATCGGAGCGGGCGAGGCAATGTCTGGCTTGGGGGAGCCGATCAGGCCACGACGGGAACTGGCTGCAGCTTCGTGCCCCGGCCGATGAAAAGCACCATGACCGAAGCGATGATGCAGAGGCACCCCGCGAGCGTGAAGGCCAGAAAATAGTCGCCCAGATCGACGCGGATGAGGCCCGCGATCCATGCGGCGGAGGCCGCCCCGCGCTGATGAGCGGCGCTGATCCAGCCGAAATAGATGCCGACATTTTCTTCGCCGAAGCTCCTGGTCGCGAGCTTCACCGTGGGGGGGGGGCACGGTGGCGATCCAGTCGAGGCCGTAAAAGACCGCGAAAAGGGAAAGGTCATAGAAAGTGAAGTCGAAGGAACAGGGCAGATAAAGAAGTGAAAGACCCCTGAGTCCGTAATGCCAGCAGAGGAGCTTTCGCGGAGTTGAGCCTCAGCGCGGCTTGCCACCGCCGAGCGGAAGAGAATTTCCGCCACGGCGGAAGCCGGAGCCCCAGCCGCCGCTCGTTCCCTCGGCGCGGGGCGCAGCGGCGGGCGGCGCGTCGCGGAAGAGACCTGCTATCTGCGAAAGA
The DNA here is from genome assembly GCF_009184905.1 of Parvibaculum sedimenti. Classification (GTDB taxonomy): domain Bacteria; phylum Pseudomonadota; class Alphaproteobacteria; order Parvibaculales; family Parvibaculaceae; genus Parvibaculum; species Parvibaculum sedimenti. The sequence goes on along the minus strand of NZ_WESC01000003.1, from coordinate 139,500 downwards.
AGGCCGCCAACAGAGCTTTCATCGCGAGCGACGGCGAAGTCGCCCTCGGCGCCGGCGAGCGGCGCGGGCGGCACGCCGGTTTGAGCGGCCGCCATGTAATTATGCCAGGCGAGCGCGGCAAAATTTCCGCCCGAGACATTCTTCATGGGCGAGTTGTCGTCATTGCCGAACCAGACGCCCGCGATCTCATTGCCGGTATAGCCGATGAACCAGGCGTCGCGGTTGTTCTGGCTGGTGCCGGTCTTGCCGGCGGCGAGGCGATCGGGCAGGGCTGCTCGCTGCCCCGTTCCCTCGGTCACAACCTGGTGGAGCATATAGGTCATCTCGCGGGCATGGGTCTCGTCGGTCGCCTGCGTCGCTTCAGTTTGATGCGTATAGAGAATATTTCCGTCTGCACTGGCGACCTCGACAATGCCATAGGGCGAGAAGTGGCGGCCGCCATCGGCGAAAGTCGAATAGGCGGAGGTGAGTTCGAGAAGCGTCACTTCGGAACTGCCGAGCGCGATGGAAAGATTGTCCTGAATGGGCGATGAAATGCCGAGACGGCGGGCCGCATTGGCGATGGAAGAGACGCCTACGCGATCGGCCAGCTTTACGGCGACGGAATTGATGGAGCGGGCGAGCGCCTCCGTCAGCGTCACCGGGCCTGTGTAGCGGCGGTTGGCATTCTGCGGCTCCCATTCGCCGAGCGCGACGGGCGTGTCTTCCATCTCGTCAAAAGGGGTGAATCCCTGTTCCAGCGCCGCGAGATAGACGACGGGTTTGAAGGCGGAACCCGGCTGGCGCAGGGCCTGCGTCGCACGGTTGTATTGGCTTTGCAAATAGGAGCGTCCACCGACAAGGGCGAGGACGGCGCCGTCCGGCGCCAGCGCGATGAACGCGCCCTGACCGACATCGCGCTTCATGCCGCCATTCTTGAAGGCTGCGCGCATGGCGTCTTCGGCGGCGGACTGGCGCCTCGGATCGAGCGTCGTTTTCACGGTGAGGCGGCCATGCGCGTCGGGGAAGCGGTTACGGACCTCGGCAACGACCCAGTCGACAAAATATTGCGGTCCGTCGCGCTTGTCGCGTTCGGCGACCTGCGCCGGATGGGCGCGCGCGCCGGCGACCTCCGCAGGCGTGAGATCCCCATTGTCGACGAGACGGTCGAGAACCTGATTGGCGCGAGCCTGCGCGAGGGCCAGGTCGTTTGTCGGCGCGAAACGCGAAGGCGCCTTGGGAAGTCCTGCGAGCACGGCGGCTTCGGCCAGTGACACATCGCGTGCGCTCTTGCCGAAGTAATAATGAGCAGCCGCATCGACGCCATAATTGCCCGCGCCCATGTAGACGCGGTTGAGATAGAGGGTGAGGATCTCGTCCTTCGTCATGTGGCTTTCGAGCCAGAGGGCGATCAGCGCCTCCTGCGCCTTGCGCCAGAGTGTGCGGTCGGAATCGAGATAGAGGTTCTTCGCCAGCTGCTGGGTGATGGTGGAGCCACCCTCGACGAAGCCGCCGGAACGAAGGTTGACCCATGCCGCGCGCGCTATGCCGCGCAGGTCTATGCCCCAATGGGAATAGAAGCGGCGATCCTCGGTGGCGAGGAAGGCCTTCACCAGATAGGGCGGAAGTTCCGCGAGAGGTACGACGGGCGCCGTCGTGCCGCCGCGGCTGCCGATCTCCATGCCTTCGGCGTCGAGCACGGTGACGGCAAGCGCTGCGGTGGGGCCCATGTCCATCTCGCGCTGAATTTTCGGCACGGTGACGAAAATGAGGAGGGCGACGAGAACGACGCCTGCGCTGAGGACGAAGGCGCCTGCCCGGATAGCCAGCCGGGTCAGGCGGCGGCGATGGGCGGCGCGGTGCGCGGCAGCCTCGGCTTGTCGTTCGTCGTTCTGATCTGACACCTTGAAACCCCCCTTGGGTATCCGGGCGCGCTCCTTGCCGCCCGGAACCGCAGCGAAGGCAGGATTCCGCGTCTTTGTGCCGGGATTAGGGCGGGATTGGGATCGGCCATGCCGCAATTGTGTCTCAATGGTGGACTGAACACTTGACCGGAAAGGCTGTCCGGGTTTTTGTGCGCCGATGAAAAGACAGGCCGACATAGAACCGTTCTGGAAGCGCAAGACGCTCGAAGAGATGACCCGCAAGGAGTGGGAATCGCTCTGCGACGGCTGTGCGAAGTGCTGCCTGGTCAAACTCGAAGACGAGGACACGCTGGAGATTTCCTTCACCAGCTCGGTCTGCAAGCTGCTCGATTGCGATAGCTGCCGCTGCAAGGACTATCCCAACCGCTCGAAGCATGTTCCGGACTGCGTGCAGTTGACGCCGGAAGTCATCTACGAAGTGAGCTGGATGCCGCCGTCCTGCGCCTATCGCCTGATTGCGGAGGGCAAAGACCTGCCGAGCTGGCATCCGCTGGTTTCCGGCGAGACGGAGAGCGTTCACCGCGCGGGCATGTCGGTGCGCGGCAAGGTCGTGTCGGAAGAAGAAGTCGATTTCGACGATATCTGCGACTACATCGTCGACTGGCCGAAGCTCATCGCGGACTGAACGATTCGTCCGAGCGGGGATAAGTTCGCGGCGAAAAAGATTTGTCGGCGGATGATTGACGAGGCCTTGACGAGCGTGACGCTCGGGGCCATCTGTTTTGGCATATCCGGAAGTGTGTCCTTTCGTTTCGTCCGGAAAAATAATCGAAAAATTCGTAGGCAGAGTGAAATCGCTCTTGAAGAGCGTTACGCTCCTTACTATCTGATCGCTATATCCGGAACTGTGGCCGGAGCTTCGAGCCCTCCCCCAAAAGGAGGGCTTTTTTATTGGGCGATGCCCATTTATTGGTCGATGCCATGGCGACGAAGGCGAAACGCAAGGAGCCCGACTGGGCGAAGATACGCGCCGCTTATGAAGACCCTGCGGTGCCGCTTTCCGGGACGGCAAAGGTTGCAGGCGTCAACGCGCAGACGCTGATCGCGCGGGCGCGGCGGGAGGGCTGGCGGGCGCGAACGCCGGCGCCGGCAAAACCCGCACCGGCGGCGGAACTGACCGGCGCTGCGATGAAGCCATCGAGCCTTGCGACGCGGCTGAAGCGGCTGATCGCGCGGGAGATCGAGGCAATCGAGGGAGAGAGCACGAAGAAGCGCGAGGCCGCCGAGAAGGAGCGCGACGCGCGGCGGCTCTCCTCGCTGGTGCGGTCGCTCGAAAAGCTGAAAGACATGAAGTCCGGCAAGGAAAAGACGGACAAGAAGAAGGATGAGGATGGCGATGCGCTCAGAACCGAGCTTCAACGCCGCCTCGCTCGGCTCGCTGCCGCTGCAAATGCGGACGGCGTTTCTGACGAGTCTCAGCCCGGCTGAGGCCGAATGGCTGATGGAGCACTGGCTTTTCTGGGCGCGACCCGACCAGCTTGCACCTGAAGGCCCCTGGACGACATGGCTGGTTCTGGGGGGACGCGGCGCGGGGAAAACGCGCTCGGGCGCGGAATGGGTGCGCGGCGAAGTTGAAGCTGCCCGCGCGAGCCGCATCGCGCTGATCGGCGAGACATTCGGCGATGTCCGCGAAGTGATGATCGACGGGCCGTCGGGGCTTCGCGCCATCGGGATGCGCGGAGGGCGACCGCGCTATGAGGCTTCGCGCAGGCGATTGCTCTGGCCCAATGGGGCGGTGGCGCAGGCATTTTCGGCGACGGAGCCGGAGTCGTTGCGCGGCCCGCAATTTGATGCGGCCTGGGCCGACGAGCTGGCGAAGTGGCGATATGCGGAAGAGACATGGGACATGCTGCAATTCGGGCTGAGGCTCGGGGAGCGGCCGCGCCAGGTTGTGACTACGACGCCGCGCCCGGTGCCGATCCTGCGGCGGTTGATGGCGGAGGCCACATGTGCGGTGACGCGGGCATCGACCCATGCCAATCGTGCGAACCTTGCCGAAAGTTTCTTCCGCGCGGTCATCGCAAGATATGAGGGAACGCGGCTTGGGCGGCAGGAACTTGATGCGGAGCTGATTGAGGACAATCCGGACGCGCTCTGGTCGCGCGGGATGATCGAGACGCATCGCATGGCGATGACACCGGAACTTGTGCGCGTTGTCGTGGCGGTCGATCCGCCCGCGACCAGCGGCGCGAGCGCGGATGAATGCGGGATCGTGGTTGCAGGCGTTGATGGCGAAGGCCGGGCCTATGTGCTCGACGATCGCTCGATGGGCGGGCTGACACCGCTCGCCTGGGCGAACCGCGCGGCCAAGGCCTATCGCGACCATGACGCGGACAGGATCGTCGCGGAGGTGAATCAGGGCGGCGAGATGGTTTCGACCATAATGCGGCAGGTGATGCCCACGGCGGCGCTGCGGCTGGTGCGGGCGACGCGGGGCAAACGTGTGCGGGCAGAGCCCGTGGCGGCGCTTTATGAGCGTGGGCTCGTTTCGCATGTCGGCAGTTTCGCGAAGCTCGAGGACCAGATGTGCGACTTTACCGGCAGCGGCAAAAGCCCGGACCGGCTCGACGCGCTGGTCTGGGCGCTGACGGATCTGATGCTCGAAGGCGAGGCGGGAAAGCCGAAGGTGCGGCGGTTGTGATCGTGGATGAAGGAGAAGACAGAACATGCCATCGGATGTGATCGCGGGACCGTGGGGCAGGCTCGCCGCCGCGATGCGCGGAAAGCCGCGCGTCGAGCAGAAGGCGAGCAAGGCGGGGCCGCTTGTCGCGCTGACGCTGGCGGGACGCGCCGTCTGGACGCCGCGCGATTATGCGTCGCTGGCGCGGGAGGGCTTCGAGCGCAACGCCATCGCCTATCGCTGCGTGCGCATGATTGCGGAGGCGGCGGCAGGCGTGCCCTGGCTTCTTTACGAGGGGGAGCGGGAACTGACCGAGCATCCGCTGCTTCGGTTGCTCGAAACGCCCAACCCGATGGAGAGCGGCGCCGATCTTTTCGAGAGCTGGTATGGGTTTCTGGAGGTCGCCGGTAATTCCTATCTGGAGGTTGTGGAACTCGGCGGCGAACCCCGCGAGCTTTATGCGCTGCGGCCGGACCGGATGAAGGTCGTGCCGGGTCGCGCGGGCTGGCCGGAGGCTTATGAATATTCTGTCGACGGACGGACGGCCATGTTTGCCTGCGATCCGGCAAGGGGCATCGCGCCGATCCTGCACATGAAGCTCTTTCATCCGACGGACGATCACTATGGCATGAGCCCGGTGGAGGCGGCGGCCTTCGCGGTCGACATCCACAACGCGGCGGGGCAATGGAACAAGGCGCTGCTCGACAATGCGGCGCGGCCATCCGGTGCGCTGGTCTACAAGGGCGGCGAGGGCGCGCGGAACCTGACCGAGGATCAGTTCGAGCGGCTGAAGCACGAACTCGCGGAGAATTATCAAGGCGCGGCCAATGCCGGGCGGCCGCTGCTGCTCGAAGGCGGACTAGACTGGACGGCGATGGGCATTACGCCCAAGGACATGGATTTCATCGAGGCCAAACGCGCAGCGGCCCGCGAAATTGCGCTCGCTTTCGGCGTGCCGCCGATGCTGATCGGCATTCCGGGCGACAATACGTTTTCGAATTATCAGGAAGCGAACCGGACCTTCTGGCGGCAGACGGTGCTGCCGCTCGTCAGCCGCACCGCGCGGGCGCTGACGAGATGGCTCGGGCCGCGTTTCGGTGAGGGCTTGCGGCTCAGTTACGACACGGATCAGGTCGAGGCGCTTTCAACCGAGCGCGAGGCGCTGTGGGCGCGCGTCGGCAAGGCGGATTTTCTGACTGAAGACGAGAAGCGGGCGGCGGTGGGCTATGGCAAGAAGTGAGGCTGAGTGCGCTGTCCTATGTTGGGTCGTCATCCCGGCGCAGGCCGGGATCCATCTTGCTTTGCGACACGCGGCCAAGGTGGATCCCGGATCAAGTCCGGGATGACGAAGTGGGACAAGCCGGAGGAGACCATGAAACTCGGCGACAATGCGGGCTGGAAGCTCGACCGGCATATTCCGGTGGCGCTGGTCGTCACCATCGCGCTGCAAACCGGTGCGGCGCTCACATGGTCGGGCGCGGCGGCGGAGCGGTTGACGGCGCTGGAATTGCGGTCGGGACGCACGGATGAAGTGGTCGAGCGCACGGCGCGGCTGGAGGAACAGTCGCAGGCGATGCGGGCGAGCCTCGCGCGGATCGAGGAGAAGCTTGATCGGGCTGTGGCGCGGAGGTGATGTGGTTCCTGTTTCGTCGCCTCGGACTTGATCCGGGGCCCATCTTTGCTGCGAGGGGGGAAGGAAGATGGATGCCGGATCAGGTCCAGCATGACGAGGTAGAGGTGAGACGTGGATGGCCCGGTCGAGCCGGGCCATGACGACGAGTGAGGAATGTCGCGATGCAGAGGCGCCCAGGGGGCGCCTTTTTTATTGGTTGGAGGTCAAGTGGAACAGGGCAGGCGGTCGGAGCAGAAGGCGACGCGGTTCGATGTGAAGGGGCTGAAGGAGGACGGGAGTTTTGAGGGCTATGCGTCGCTGTTCGGGCAGGAGGATCTGGGGCGCGATGTGGTGATGCCCGGCGCGTTCCGCTCGTCGCTGGCAAAGCGCGGCCCTCGCGGGATCAAGATGCTTTATCAGCACGACCCCAACGAAGTGATCGGTGTGTGGATGAAGCTCAGCGAAGATATTCGCGGGCTTCGCGTCGAGGGGAAGCTGCTTCCCGATGTCGGGCGCTCGCGTGAGGTCTTGAGCCTGATGCGGGCGGGCGCGGTGGACGGGCTTTCCATCGGCTACCACGTCGTGAAGGCGACGAAGGACGGGAAGACGGGGCTTCGCAAGCTGATCGAAGTCGATCTCTGGGAAATTTCGGTCGTGACCTTTCCGATGCAGCCGGAGGCGCGGATCAGCGCCGTCAAATCGGAACGGCCGACGGAACGGCAATTCGAACGCTGGCTCATGCGGGATGCGGGGTTCAGCCGGACGGAGGCCCGCCGCATCGTGGCGGGCGGATACAAGGCGCTTCCAGCTTCGCGGGACGCGAGGGGAGGCGATGGCGCGCGGCTGGCGCGGGCATTCCGCGAGGCGGCGCGCATTTTCAACTGACATCAAGAGGAGAGCACCATGAGTGCATTCATGAACGGCGTCCCGCGCATCGGGGCGTCGCTGAAGGGTGAGCCGCGCGCGCCGGAGACGAAAAGCGTCGGTGCGCATGAGGTCCGCGATGCGATGGACGAATTTCTCTCGGCCTTCGACGATTTCAAACAGGCGAACGACGAACGCCTTGACGAGATCGAGAAGAAACTTTCTGCCGACGTGGTGACGGAAGAGAAGGTCGACCGCATCAACCGCGCGCTGGACCGGCAGAAGAAGACGGTGGACGAACTGGCGCTGACGCTGGCGCGGCCCGAAATCGGCGGTGAGCCTCGCCTGCGGCTCGATCCGGCGCGGCGCGAGCACAAGCGCGCTTTCGATCTCTATGTGCGAAAGGGCGAAGCGCAGGATCTGCGGACGCTCGAAGCCAAGGCGCTTTCGGCGCAGTCAGATCCCGATGGCGGCTATCTGGTGCCGGTGGAAACGGAACGCCTGATCGACCGCATCGTATCGGACGCTTCGCCGATCCGCGCCATTGCCGGTGTGCGCCAGATCGGCGCGGCGAGCTACAAGAAGCCCTTCACGGTGTCCGGTCCGGCGAGCGGCTGGGTGGGTGAGACGGAAGCGCGGGCGGAGACTTCCGCCTCGGCGCTGTCCGAAATCGAGTTTCCGGCGATGGAGCTCTACGCCATGCCGGCGGCGACCTCGACGCTGCTCGACGATGCTGCGATCAATATCGACCAGTGGCTCGCCGAAGAAGTGCAGACGGCCTTCGCGGAACAGGAGGGCACGGCCTTCGTCAATGGCGACGGCATCCGCAGGCCGCGCGGCTTCCTCTCCTATGCGAAGGTGACGAATGCCAACTGGTCATGGGGCAAGCTTGGCTATCTCGCCACCGGCGCGGCGGGCGCTTTCCCGACCTCCAACCCGGCGGATGTGCTGATCGACCTCATCTATTCGGTGAAGGCGGGTTATCGCGCCAATGCGCGCTTCGTGATGAACCGCGCGACGCAGAGCGCCATTCGCAAGCTCAAGGATACGGACGGCAACTATCTCTGGCAGCCGGGCATCGCGGCGGGCACGCCGCCGACGCTGCTCAACTATCCGGTGACGGAGGCCGAGGACATGCCCTCCATCGCCACGGATGCGACCGCGATCGCCTTCGGCGATTTCAAGCGCGGCTATCTCATCGTCGACAGGCTCAGCGTGCGCGTGCTGCGCGATCCCTATAGCGCCAAGCCCTATGTGCTCTTTTACACGACGAAGCGCGTGGGCGGCGGTGTGCAGAACTTCGAGGCGCTGAAGCTTCTGAAGTTCGGAACGGCATAAGGAGGACGCGATGCGCGACATTCACCACAACATCAAGACCGTGCAGACGCTCGATCCGGCGATGACGACGGCGGCGCGCGCGGGCGCACCTCTCGATCGCCAGGGCTTCGAGGCGGTGGAGCACATCGTGCTTTTCGGCGCGAGCGGGGACACCTTGTCGTCGACGCTCAAGACGGATGTGAAGCTCGAAGCCTCGGAAGACGGGACGAGCTGGTCGCCCGTAACTGACAGCCGACTCACATCGGGCGTGCCTGTGTCGACGGCGGGTGTCTTCGCCACCGTCGATGCGGCGGCGAAGGCGCAGATGGCCTATCGCATCGGCTATGTCGGCAATGCCCGATATAGCCGCGTGAGCCTCGTGCTCACCGGCACGCATGCGAGCGGCACACCGGTGGCGGCGCTGGCGCTTCTGACCAAGGCGAATGTGAAGCCGGTCACGTAACCGGCTTTGCGGAACGTCCCGGCCTTCGCCCCTCCCTCCGAAGGCCGGGACGACACTCTCAATCTCGAAAGACATCTCATGACACTCATCCTGACGGCGGGGCCGGCCGAGGAGCCGGTGACGCTTGCCGAGGCGCGGGCGTTTCTTCGGCTCGACGATACCAGCGAGGACACGCTGGTGACGGCGCTTATCACGGCGGCGCGGGCGACGCTGGAGGCGGAAACGCGGCGCGCCTTCGTGACCCAGCATTGGCGGCTTCTTGTCGACCGCTTTCCCGAGGACGCGATTGTCCTGCCGCTCGCGCCGGTGAGCGCGGTGAGTGCGATTTCGCTCATTGCACGGACGGCACCGGACGAAGCGCTGGATGCAGCGCTCTACGAACTCGATCTTGCTGGTGAGCCGCCGCGCGTCTGGCGAGCAGACGGCGCTGTTTGGCCGAAGGCGAAGCGGCGTATCGCAGGCATCGCTATCGATTTCACGGCGGGCTATGGCGGCGCGGCGAGCGTGCCGCAGCCGTTGAAGCAGGCGGTGCTGATGCTTGTCGCGCATTGGTACGAGACGCGGCTGCCGGTCGCCTACGATGGCGCGGCGTCGGACATTCCGCTGACGGTGGCGGCGCTGATCGCGCCTTACCGGAGGTTCCGGCTTTGAGCGGGCGCGATCCGGGCAGGCTGCGCGAGCGCGTGACCATAGAGACGCCGGTGCGGACGGCGGATGGTGCAGGCGGCGCGTCCGTTGGCTGGAGCGCATTGGCAACCGTCCGGGCGGAAGTCATCTCGTTCAAGGGGACGACGCTCGCCGCAACCGAGCGCGAAGAGGCGCGAGAGCCTTACCGCGTCGTCATCCGCTACCGTGATGATGTGACGGCGGAGATGCGGCTGCGCTGGCGCGGGCGGGTGCTCGATATTTCGGGGCGCCACGATCCCGATGGGCATGGGCGATGGCTCGCTATCGAGTGCGAGGCGCGGCCATGAGCGCATTTGACGCCGACCTTGCCTTGCAGAAGGCGATCTATGCGCGGCTCTCGGGCGATGCGCCGCTTGCAGCTCTCGTCGCGGGGCGCATCTACGACAATGTGCCGGCCGATGCGGGTTTTCCCTACATGACGCTGGGCGAGGCGCAGGTGAGCGACTGGAGCACCGGCGACAGCGAGGGCGGCGAACATCGTCTGACATTCCATGTCTATTCGCGCGGAGGCGGACGCGCGGAGACAAAGACTATCCTCGGCGCGATCAACGCGGCGCTGCATGACGCAGGCCTGACGCCCGAGGGCGCGCGGCTCGTGGGCATGCGCTTTCTCGATGCGGAGACGCGGCGTGAGCCGGACGGCATCACCTGGCGCGGAACGATCCGCCTCCGCGCGCTCACCGAAATCACGGAGTGACATCATGGCAGCCCAGAAAGGCAAGGACCTGCTCGTCAAGCTCGACGCGGACGGGTCGGGGACATTCACCACGGTGGCGGGATTGCGCACGCGCGCGCTCGCCTTCAATGCGCGCAGCGTTGATGTGACCAATGCGGATTCCGCCGGGCGTTGGCGGGAGCTGCTCGAAGGCGCAGGCGTGCGCTCGGCTTCGATCAGCGGGCGCGGTATTTTTCGCGATCAGGTATCGGACGCAAGTATTCGTCAGGTGTTTTTCGATGGTGCGATCAAGAATTGGCAGGTGGTGATCCCCGATTTCGGCACGGTCGAGGGGCCGTTCCAGATCACGGCGCTGGAATTTGCCGGTGAGCATGATGGCGAGGTGACGTTCGACATGTCGCTCGAAAGTGCGGGCGCCCTGACATTCGCGGCTTTGTGAGGACGGCATGGTCAACAGGCACAGAGGTGAAATCGCGGCCATGCTCGGCGGCGAGCGCCGGACGCTGGTGCTCACGCTCGGCGCGCTGGCCGAGCTCGAAGATGCTTTCGGCGGTGAGGACATGCTGGCGCTGGCATCGCGTTTCGAGACAGGACGCATATCGGCGCGCGACGCGATCCGCGTCATTGGCGCGGGTCTTCGCGGCGCGGGCGAAACGGTGAGTGACGAGAACGTGATGCACATGAATGTCGAGGGAGGCGCTGCGGGCTACATCGCGGTTGTCGCCGATCTTCTGACCGCAACCTTTGGTGGCGACACGGTTGTATGAAAACGTTCCCTTGGACACGTGCGATGGAAATCGGTTTCGGCCATCTCCGTCTTGCACCGGAGCAGTTCTGGGGCATGACGCTGCCAGAACTCGCGTCGGCGGCACGATGTCTGCGTCGTGATGATGGAGATCAGATGACAATGCGCGATCTGGACAGATTGATGGGACTGTTTCCCGATTGATTGGTGGCTGAACCAGAGAAAACAAGCCTACAAACTTCTTTGTCAATTATTGCGAATGGTTCGGAAACCGGCTATTTTCCTCCGACAGCGGATGGCATTGGTCATCCTTGGGGCTGCGACGCCGGGGCGTCGAACTGGGGGAATTCATGACAACTTTCATACGAAAGCTGACACTGCTTTGCGCCTTTTTTCTTGTCGCAGGTTGCGCGGCCAAGCCGGCGGTCCCTTTCGATAGGTCGACAGCCAGCAGCATAAAAGTCATCGGACTTTTAACGCCTGATGTGCCGAGCGAGCCATCTGCCGTCTTGGCCAGCAGCGTTGGGCAGAGCTTTGGCCTCATCGGCGCTCTCGTCGATGCTGGCATGAAGGACAATCGGGACGGTTCGCTGCGAGATGTTCTCGCCGCGCAGAAGTTCGCCGCCGACAAGGCTCTCACGGACGATCTGACGGCTTCACTGAAGTCCAGGGGCTACGAGGTGAAGCTGATACCCGTTTCACGTAACGATAAGGGGAAGCTTCTCAAGACATATCCGACACAGAGTGAAAATCAGGTTGATGCCTATCTCGATGTCGTGAGTGTCAATTATGGGTATGTGGCGGCCGGAATTGCGGGTAACACCCCTTATCGTCCTTTCCTCTATACGGATTGTAAGCTGGTGAAAGCCAGCGACGGGGCCGTGCTGATGGAGGATAGCGTCAACTACAACCCGATCATGGCAGCCGGCGCGGACGCCGAGCATGTCACGATCAGTCCGGATCCAGCTTATTCCTTCGAGAAGTTTTCGGAGATCGAAGCAGATCCCGCAAAGGCGACCAAAGGGGTGAGCGTTGCCTTCGCGCAAACGACCGATGCTATCGGTCGGTTGTTGCGGTGAGCGCACGATGAAAAGCCTTCGATGGGAAGTGCCGATTGCGATGGCCGCTATTGTAGCAGCTGGCTTGGGCGGCTGCGCAAAGGATAAGGTTTCGCAACCGCCGATCCTGTCGCTTCCGACTGCGAGTGTCTGTACGGCAGCGCCGGAGCTCACAAGAGCGCTGCCTCTGGTTTTCGATCCGGAGAAGGATCTGCCGGTGACAGTCTCTCTCGATGCGGGGAGTGCCTGCCTGGAGCAAAAGCCCGGAGAGAGGAGCCTCTATGGCGTCGTGGCATTGCCGGCCGCCGGTCAGCAACTCGTTATTTCGGTGGCAAGCGAGCCGATTGGGCAGAGCATCTTCGCACCGCAACTCATGCTGCTCGATCAGAAGGGCGCCGTGTTGCGGCGGATACCGCGCGACGATTTCATGTTCCGTGGTGGTGCATTGACGGCGCTCATCCGAGCGCATGACGCCGAGCGTTATCTGGTCGTCATTTCCGATCCGAAGATGGTTGGACAAAATATATCGCAGGTTGCCGGGGCGACGACCGCTACCCCGGTCACCAATGGTATCGTCGGATTTGTAGCCTATACGGGATCGGAATCGACGACCAACCTCACCTATTCGCATGGCGGGACGGTAAAGGTCGTCGCGCAGACCTTGGGCGCGGGCAAATAGGATGTCGGAACGACATTTTTCTGCCGGAACTTTCCTCATCTTCATCCTCATTCACGTTGCGTTCGGACTTTCTGCCTGTGCGGCGCATAGCTTGCGCCAGCCTACGATGCACGAGGTGCATATCAATCCGTCGACGAATGCCGAGGCGGACCTTGCGAGCATCGACGCGGTTGCTCGAAGTCTTGGGTTCGTCGCGTCGCCGCAGGATCGCAACATCGGCAAGTCAGGACGAATGCCCTGTGTCGGGACGGTCGATGTCCTGAAGTCATATCGCTATTCGGATGTCATCGGGTTCTATGTCGTGAGGTTCAAGGAGGGTGGGCTTCTGTCTGTCGCTTTCGCAGACACCGCCGAACCCGGTCAACAGACGCCCGCCGCGTCGTATGATCTCTTTGTCAAACTCGCAAAAGGGTTGATCTCGCGCTTCGGCAGAGATCGGACCAGCGTGCCGCCAACGGAGTCGGATTGTGTAAGCTGGAATGGCATCAATCTCGATACGTCGGGCAGCGGCACCTGGTGACGCGAGCAGTCGGCTCTCAGCGCCGCTCTGATATTCCGTCTTCTTCTCGATCTCTCTACTTGTTGGGACATTTCAGCTGCGAGCGATCCTGAACGCATAATCCTCGGTGACGATCGGAAACAAGCTGGGCTGTTCGGTCGGGGGCAGAATGTTACGGCTTCCGGCTTCACTCCGACCATATCGCTCCATGTTGTCGGGGTCGATAATCGCCGCGAGGCGCGCCGCCGACAAATGGCGCGCTACCTCTTTGTTCATACAGGAATTATCAGCATGCACATGATCGATGTGGCGGCTTTGCAGCCGCTTGTGAACGAACTCGTCCTGGCGGCGTTGACGGCGCTTGCTTCGGTTGTCGTGGCGAGGGCTTGCGCGCTCCTCAAGGCCAAACGCGACGGGGAGTTGGGACAGATTCTCGACAAGACGCTCGGCATGGGTATTGCCTTTGCCATGTCGAAGCTCAAGGCGATGGAGGATGCCAATTCCACTCTGGCGGTCAGAAGCGAAGTGGTGGCGGAGGCGGCGAACTACGCGGTGCTTCATGTGCCCCAGACGGTGAAGGCGCTCGGGCTGGATGGCGAGCATCTTGCGCGCATGATCGAGGCGCGGCTTGGGGTGGCCGATGTCGGGGCGCAAGCGTGATTGACCTTTTTGCAAAGCTCGCCGGATTGCTCGGCGAATTCGGCATTGGCTTGCTCGGCTTTTTGCTTGCGCGGCGAAGCGACAATGCGGAAGCGCTGCGACAAGAACTGGAAAGACAGAATGCGATCAACGATGCGCTGGCCGATGCTCCTCGCGATCAGTCCGACGCTGCTCGGCGGCTGCGCGATGGCAGGTTCTAACGCGGCATGTCTGCATGTGCGCGACTACACGAAAGCGGAGCAGGCGGCGGCAGCCGATGAACTCGACAGGCTTGGTACCGCTTCCGTGATGGGCCGCTTCATGGCGGATTATGGCGCGCTGCGTGATGAAGCGCGGGCAGCCTGCCGGTAAAGCCTCTTCCAACAGCAATGAGTGAGCAAACAGGATGACCGATCCAAACGATCCGGCGGCGCTGGCGGCGGCGCTCGACGCGGCGACGGCGGCGACGCGGAATTTCGGCGCGGAGACGACACGCACGCTTTCTTCGGTGACTGACAATTATCGCCGCGCGTCTTCGGGCGGACGTGATTTCAGCACAAGCCTGGTGCGAGCCTTCGATGACATTGCGCTCAAGGGCAAGTCGTTGTCTGAGACGCTCAAGACGCTTGCGCTCGATCTTTCGAAGCTGGTGCTCAACAATGCACTGAAGTCTGTGGCAAGTTCAGCGAGCGGGTCGCTCGTATCGTCGCTCGGTTCGTTGTTCGCGAGCGCGGATGGAAACGTGATAGCTGGCGGGCGCGTGAAGCCTTTTGCGAAAGGCGGCGTTTTGTCGAGCCCGATGCTTTTTCCGCTCGAAAACGGAACCGGGCTGGCGGGCGAGGCGGGGCCCGAGGCGATCATGCCGCTGCAGCGCGGCAGCGACGGCCGGCTCGGCGTCGCGGCACAGGGCGGCGGCCAGCCGGTGACCATCCATTTCAACGTGACGGCGACGGACGCTGCGAGCTTTCGCCGCTCCGAAACGCAAATCGCGGCGATGCTCAATCGCATGACGAGCCGCGGGGCGAGGAATCTCTGACATGTCGTTTCATGAAATTCGCTTTCCAACGAACATTGCGCTTGGCGCAACGGGCGGTCCGGAGCGGCGCACGGAAATCGTGACGCTCGGCTCCGGCGCGGAGGAACGCAACAGCGCCTGGGCGCATTCGCGGCGGCGCTACAATGCGGGGCTCGGTACGCGCTCGCTTGACGATGTGCACGCGCTTATAGGGTTCTTCGAGGCGCGGCATGGGCGACTTTACGGCTTTCGCTGGAAGGATCGCGCGGATTTCAAATCCTGCGCGCCCGGAGCAGAAGTGACCGCGACCGATCAGGCAATCGGAACGGGTGACGGCGCAACATCGGCATTTCAGCTCGTCAAAGCCTACTCGTCAGGCGGGGTGTCTTATCTGCGGACGATCCGGAAACCTGTTGCCGGAAGCCTGCGTGTCGCGGTCGATGGCGTCGAAGTGGCGGGTGCTGCGTTTTCGGTCGATGCGACGACGGGGATCGTCAGCTTTGCAGTGGCGCCGGTCTTGGGCGCGGCAGTGAGCGCGGGCTTCGAGTTCGATGTACCGGTGCGGTTCGACACGGACTTTCTGGAGATCAATCTCGCGGCGTTCGAGGCAGGATCGGTGCCGAATGTGCCGGTGATCGAGGTGAGGGTTTAAATCATGAAATTCTTATCTTCCGAACTCGCCGCGCATCTCGCGGGCGGGGCGACGACGCTCTGTAATTGCTGGAAGCTCACGCGCGGCGATGGGCGCGTGATGGGGTTCACCGATCATGACGGCGATCTCGCCTTCGGCGGCGTGACCTATGAGGCGGCGGCGGGGTTCACGGCGAGCGCGATCGAAAGCTCGGCGGGGCTTGCGGTCGACAATCTCGACCTCGCCGGCGCGCTCGATTCCGAGCGGCTGGATGAGGGCGATCTCGCGGCGGGGATTTACGACGACGCGTCGGTGGAAATCTGGCGCGTCAACTGGCAGGCGCCGGAGCAGCGTGTGCTCATGCGGAAGGGCAACCTGGGTCAGGTAAGCCGGGGCGCCACGGGCTTCACAGCGGAACTCCGGGGCCTCGCGCATCGGCTGAACCAGCCTGTGGGGCGGCTCTTTCAATATGGCTGCGATGCGGATCTCGGCGATGAGCGATGCGGCGTCGCGCTCGCCTCGGTGGAGATGCGCGGCGAGGGCGTTGTTCTTTCGATCGAGGAGAACCGCATCGTCACGGCGTCGGGGCTTGGGGCATTCGATGAAGGGTGGTTCGAGCGTGGACGACTGGTATTCACAAGCGGCGGGAATACGGGCGCGGGATGCGAGGTGAAGCTCCACTCGCTGACGGTTGACGGCGCGGTGATCGAACTTTGGCAGGCGATGGCGCGGGAGATCGCGCCAGGTGATGCCTTCGCGGTGACGGCGGGCTGCGACAAGCAATTTGTCACCTGCCGCGCGAAGTTCGGCAATGAAACGAATTTTCGCGGCTTCCCGCATATGCCGGGCAACGACTACGTCATTTCCTATGCAAGCTCTGGAGACGTGAATGATGGCGGAAGCCGGAACTGAGCTGACGCGAGCGGCCGTCGTCGCGGCGGCGCGAGCCTGGATCGGCACGCCTTATCGGCATCAGGCGAGCTGCAAGGGGGCGGGCGCGGATTGTCTGGGGCTTGTGCGAGGGCTGTGGCGCGAATTCCACGGGGCCGAGCCGGAAGTGCCGCCCGCCTATACCGCCGATTGGGCGGAAGCGCCGGGTACGGACGGAAATGTGATTGAGGCGATGGCGGAGGCGGCGCGGCGGCATCTCGTGGAGATCGCGGTCGGCGAGGCGCGGGCGGGTGATGTGGTGCTTTTCCGTATGCGCGCGCGGGGGCCGGCGAAGCATGCGGGCGTGCTGACCGGCGAGGAGCGAATGGTGCATGCGTGGTCGGGGCGCGCGGTGGTCGAGACATCGCTTGGGCCCTGGTGGCGGGCGCGGATGGCCTGTGCGTTCCGCTTTCCGGGAGTGAATGACTGATGGCGACACTTCTTCTTTCGACGGCGGGCTCGGCGCTCGGCAGCACGCTGCTGCCCGGCGGCCTGAGCTTTCTCGGCGCGACGGTGAGCGGCGCGGCGCTCGGGGGCGCGATCGGCGCGGGGCTCGGCTCTTACGTCGATCAACAGCTTTTCGGTTCGACGGTGGCGAATTCGGAGGGCCCGCGCCTTTCCGATCTGCAGGTTCTGTCCTCCACCGAAGGCGCGCCGGTGCCGCGGCTTTATGGCCGCGCGAGGCTCGGCGGTCAGGTGATCTGGGCGACGAATTACAAGGAGCACAAGTCGACGGAGAGCGCCGGCGGCAAGGGCGGTGGCGGCGCGAGCGTGACGAGCTATTCCTACACCGTATCCTTTGCTGTCGCGCTTTGCGAAGGGCCTATCACGCGCATCGGCCGTGTCTGGGCGGATGGCAAGGCGATGACGCTGGAAGATGCGACATGGCGGCTGCATAAGGGCGATGACGCGCAGTTGGCCGATCCGACCATCGAAGCGGTGGAAGGCGCGGGCAATGCGCCCGCCTATCGCGGTACGGCCTATGTCGTCTTCGAGGATCTGGCGCTGGCCGACTATGGCAACCGCATTCCGCAGCTTTCCTTCGAGGTGTTTCGCTCATTGAGCGACGTCGAAGAGGCGGTGCGGGCGGTGACGATCATTCCCGGCGCGGGTGAGTTCGTCTACGAACCGGACGCCGTGCGCGAGATATTGAGTGAGAGTTCGAGCCGAGCGGTCAATACGCATTCGAGCGAGGGTAGGAGCGACTGGACGGCGGCGTTGGACCAGTTGCAGGACCTTTGCCCCAATGTGGCGAGCGCTTCGCTGGTCGTAAGCTGGTTCGGCGACGATCTGCGCTGCGGACAATGCACGGTGCGACCCAAGGTCGAGACGGATTGGAAGATCACGACGCCGGAAGCATGGAGCGCGGGCGGCGTTGCGCGGAGCGCGGCGGAGGTCTTGAGCCAGGTCGACGGCAAGTCCGCATTCGGCGGCACGCCTTCCGATGGGGCCGTCATTCGCGCGATCAAGGATATGAAGGCACGCGGGTTGCGCACTGTCTTCTATCCATTCGTGATGATGGATATTCCCGAGGGCAATACGCTGACCGATCCATGGAGCGGGGCGGGGGCGCAGCCGACCTATCCCTGGCGCGGGCGTATCACCTGCTCGCCTGCCGCAGGCCGGGCGGGCAGCGTGGACAAGACGGCGGCAGCGGCGGTGCAGGTGGCAAGCTTTTTTGGCACCGCTGGCTCAAGCGATTTTCACGTTGCGGGCGAAGCGGTGAGCTATAGCGGACCGGACGAATGGTCCTATCGGCGCATGATCCTGCATTACGCGCATCTCTGCGCGGCGGCGGGCGGCGTCGACGCGTTTCTCATCGGTTCGGAGTTGAAGGGGCTGACGCAAATCCGGAGTGATGCCTCGATCTATCCGGCGGTGACGGCGTTGAGGGCGTTGGCTGCCGATGTGGCGGGCATTCTGGGAAGTGCGACGAAGATTTCCTATGCGGCGGACTGGTCGGAATATGCGGGGCACGATCCGGCGGACGGGACGGGCGACCGCTTCTTTCATCTCGATTCGCTCTGGGCGGACGCAAATATTCATTTTGTCGGCATCGACGCCTATGCGCCGCTGACAGATTGGCGCAAGACGAGCAATCATCTCGACCGCGAAGTCGCGGATACGATCTACGATATCGATTATCTGAAGTCGCGGATCGCGGGCGGCGAGAATTACGACTGGTATTATGCGAGCGACGCGGATCGAGCGGCGCAGATACGGACACCGATTACCGATGGCGCTTACGGCAAGCCGTGGGTATATCGCGCGAAGGACATCAGGTCGTGGTGGGCGAACGCGCATTACGACCGTCCCGGCGGTGTCGAGAGCGCGGCGGCGACGGCATGGGTGCCGGAAGGAAAGCCGCTCTGGTTCACCGAGATCGGCTGCCCCGCGATCGACAAGGGGACGAACGAGCCCAATCTCTTTGTCGACGCGAAATCGTCCGAAAGCGCGGTGCCGCATTTCTCGACCGGGACGCGCGACGATTTTATCCAGCGCTGCTTTATCGAGGCGCAGACGGGCTATTGGAGCGAGGCAGGCGCGCATAATCCCGTTTCGTCAGTCTATGGCGGGCGGATGCTCGATCCGGCGGACATGTTCTTCTGGACATGGGATGCGCGGCCCTTTCCAGTCTTTCCGGAGCGCACGGACCTTTGGGCGGATGGCGAGAACTGGCAGCGTGGGCACTGGCTGAATGGCAGATTGGGCGCGGTGCCGCTCGGGCCTCTCGTCTCGGCGATCATGAGCGAAGTGGGCTTTTCCGATTTCGACGCCAGCGGCCTCGCGGGCGTTGTGGAAGGATTTGTGATCGATCGCATCATGTCGCCCCGACAGGTGCTGGAGCCGCTGATGCTCGCGCGCTTCTTCGACGCGGCGGAGAGTGAGGGCGCGATCCGCTTCCGGCATTACGGGATGCAGGCGGTCGCAACTCTGACGCCGGAACGATTGGCGGTCGAGGAAGCAAGCGCCGAGGCGGGCTACAGGCTGACGCGCGGGCAGGAAACTGAGTTGCCGCTTTCCGCCAAACTCTCCTTCATCGACGGCGGGATGGAATATCGGCAGGCGGCGGTCGAGGCGCGAAGGCTTGGCGTTTCGACGCAGCGCGTGTCGTCCGCATCCTTGCCGATGGTGATGACGGCGGAGGATGCGCAGGGTGTCGCCGAGATATGGCTTCAGAAAAGCTGGAGTGAGCGCGAGGCGGCGGCACTGAAGCTGCCGCCTTCGCTTCTCGCGCTCGATCCGGGCGATGTGGTGGAATTGGCGATGCCCGCGCGGACGGCGCGGTATCGGCTGACGGCGCTGACCGATGGGGAGCGTCGCGATGCGGAGGCGGTGGCGAGCGAGGCGAGCCTCTACGGACGGCTTGCGGCGCCGCGCCGCACCAGAGCCGCAGCGGCAGCATCGAGCTACGGCGTGCCGCTCGCCGTGTTTCTCGATCTGCCGCTGCTGACGGGCGAAGAGGCGCCCTATGCGCCGCGCATCGCGGTGGCGGCCGATCCCTGGCCGGGCAGCGTCGCCTTGTGGAAGAACGCCGGGGCGGGCTTCGCGCTTGACCGCGCTATTTCCCGGGAGGCAACCATCGGGCGAACGACGAGCGCGCTTGCGCCGGGCGTCACATCGCGTTGGGACTACTCGCAAGTGCTGACCGTCGCGCTCGTCTCGGGCGCACTGTCCTCGGCGAGTGAAGGCGCGGTGCTCGGCGGCGCGAATGTCGCGGCGATTGAGGCGCCCGAGGGTGAGTGGGAGGTGATCCAGTTCCGGGAGGCGGCGCTGGTCGCGGCCGGAACTTACGAGCTTTCGGGCCTGTTGCGCGGGCAGGCGGGGACGGAGGCCGCGATGCGGTCGCCACTGGCGGCGGGTGCGCGCTTCGTGTTGATCGATGCGGCGGTGAGTGAGATTGGCTTGAGCGACGGCGAGCGCGGGCTTGAGCGGACATGGGCTTGGGGGCCCGCATCGAAGCCGATAGACGATGCGAGCTATGCGACGGCGGTGCAGGCATTTGATGGCGTGGGGCTCAGGCCCTTGTCGCCGGTGCATCTGCGTGCGGCGCGGGATGTCGATGGCGACATCGCGATCGGCTGGGTCCGCCGCACACGCATCGGTGGCGATGGCTGGGCGGGGACGGATGTGCCGCTTGGCGAGGAAGAGGAGCGCTATGCGCTCGACATTCTCAGTGACGGGGCCGTTGTACGCAGCTTCGAGGTGACCAGCGCGGCCGCGAGCTACACGGCGGCGATGCAGATCGCGGATTTCGGATCGGTGACATTCGCGACGCTTTCCATGCGCGTTGCGCAAGTGAGCCGCGCGTTCGGGCGCGGCACGGCAAGAGAGGCGACACTTCATGTCTGAGACTTTGCATCTGAAACTTCCCTATCTCGAAGCGGCGCAAGCGCAGAAGCATGTGACGGTGAATGACGGTCTGAGAGCGCTCGATGCGCTGGTGCAGCTTTCGGTGACGTCGCGCGCGTTGAATACGCCGCCATCCACACCTGTGGAGGGCGATCGCTATATCGTTGCCGCAGCGCCCACGGGTGCGTGGAGCGCGGCGGCAGGCGAGGTCGCCGCCTTTGTCGATGGCATGTGGAGCTTCTTTGCTCCGCAGATGGGCTGGCGCGCCTTCGATGAAAGCGCGGGTGAGTTCGTTTACTGGACCGGGGGCCATTGGGTGCCGGAGCCTTCGGGGGCGAGCATGGTCAGCGCGCATGGCGCGGCGACGACGCTCAGTATCATCGAGGGCGATCACACGATCACGGCGGGGACCTATAACGACACGTCGTTCACGATCCCGGACAGGGCCATTGTTCTTGGCATCACAGGGCGGGTTCTGACCGCGCTCGGCGGAGCGACCTCATGGAACCTCGGAGTCGCGGCGGATGCGACGCGCTATGGAAACGGAATCGGAATTTCGGCGGGGTCCACCGTCATCGGACCTTCGGGGACGCCGGTGACTTATTGGGGGGCGACAGCGATCCGCGTTTCATCCGTAGGGGGAAGTTTCACAGGCGGGGCAGTGAGGCTCGCAATTCATTGCCTGACGTTGACCGGGGTGGGTGTGTGACAGGACGGAGGCCTACGTCGGGCGGCCAGGACATGCCGGCCGTTGACGTGGGGCAAATGGCGCGCTCTGTCGCAAGCTCCGGGGGTGACGAGCCGCGTCTGAGCCCCTATAAGGGGTGGGCGCGATCGGGGGAGCCGCGTGAAGTCCTTTGCCTCACTCTGTTCCGATGAAGGGGTTTCATGGCACGGCCTCGCCTGTTTTCATCGCGCAGGATGTTTTCCTCGCGCCGGATGATCTTTTCTGAAGCCCGCCCGAGGCGTTCTTTCCTTCGCGCCCTGGGATTCGCCCTCGCAGCCGCGCTTATTTTCGCGGCTGGCGTTTATACGGGCCAGAGCTTTCCTCACATATTCGGATCGTCGAAGCCCGCGCCGGTTGCCGCAGCGGAATTCTGATTTTTCAAGGCGCTTTCTACCGACGCCCCTATCGGTGCTTGCCGCGCAGCCTTCTTCACGCCAAATATGGTTTCCAACAAGGTTGCAGCCTGAGCTGCGACACAGGGGGAGACATATGGATCTTCAACTCGCAGGCAAGGCAGCGCTCGTCACCGGAGCAAACCGGGGGACGGGGCGGGTTATCGCCGAACGTCTCGCCGCGGAAGGCGCAAGGGTCGTCGTGCATGGCTTTGCCGAGGCCGATGCTGCTGCGGCTGTCTCTGATATCCGCGCAGGCGGGTTTGAGGCTTTTGCCGTGGCCGGGGACATCACGGCGGATGCGGGCGCGAAGGCCACTTATGATGCGGCTGTTGCGGCGGTCGGGACCGTCGACATTCTCATCAACAATTACGGTTTGGCCGAGGCAGGCTCATGGTCGCGTTCGGAAACACCGGACTGGATCGACGCCTACGAGAAGAACGTGCTCTCCGCGGTGCGGATGACGCGGCTTTGCGTGCCGGCGATGAAGGACCGGCATTGGGGCCGCGTCATCATGCTTGGCACAATCGGCTCGACGGAGCCTGCCGCGCGGATGCCGCATTACTATGCGGCGAAGGGCGCGCTTGCGACCATGACCGTCAGCCTCGCGAAGGAACTGGCGGGTACCGGCATCACGGTCAATATCGTCAGCCCGGGCCTTATCCGGACGAAGGAAGTGGAAGAGCGCTTTCTCGCGCAAGGCTACGAGAAGGGCTGGGGCACGACATGGGAAGAGGTTGAGCCCCATGTACTCAAGGCATTCATGAACAATCTGACGGGTCATGTGACGACGACGGCGGAAGTCGCCGATCTCGTGGCCTTTGTCGCTAGCCCCCGCGCGAGCGCCTTGATGGCGCTCAATCTGCGTATTGACGGTGGAACCACCGCGATCGTGACATAAGAGAACAGAAAGAATGCAGACATTCCGTTTCGATCTCTGCGAACTGCCGGAGGAGACCAAGGGGCTTCGCCAGGAAGTGCGCGATTTCCTCGCCGTCGAGCTCAAGCATATTCCCGCCGTGACGCGGGCGCAGACGTGGTCGGGTTCCGATCCCGAGTTCAGCCGCAAGATGGGCGCGAAGGGCTGGATCGGCATGCGCTGGCCGAAACAATATGGCGGGCATGAGCGGTCGGCCTTCGATCGCTATGTGGTGCTCGAGGAAATGCTCGCCGCCGGTGCGCCGGTGGGCGCGCACTGGATCGGCGACCGGCAGTCGGGTCCGCTGCTGCTGAACTTCGGCACCGAAGAGCAACGCCAGCTCATTCTGCCGAAGGTGGCGCGGGGCGAATGCTATTTCTGCATCGGCATGTCGGAGCCGGACTCGGGCTCGGATCTCGCCGCGACGCGCACAAAGGCCGAGAAGGTTGAGGGCGGCTACAAGGTCAACGGCACGAAACTCTGGACCTCGGGCGCGCATCACGCGCATTACATGATCGCGCTGTTCCGCACGAGCCCGGACAAGCATACGGGGCTGACGCAGTTTCTGGTCGATCTGAAGAACACGGATGGCATTACCATCCGGCCGATCAAGGATCTCGCAGGAAATTCCCATTTCAACGAGGTCGTGTTTCAGGACGCCTTCGTGCCGGATAACATGCTGGTTGGAACGGAAGGTTCGGGCTGGGCACAGGTCGGCGCAGAGCTGGCCTTCGAGCGTTCAGGGCCGGAGCGCTATCTTTCGAGCTTCCTGCTGATGATCGAAATGATCCGTGAACTGCAGAAGCGCGGCGGGACGGAAGGCGCGCGCGAGATCGGACGCCTTGTCGCGCATCTCGTGACGCTGCGCCAAATGTCGCTTTCGGTCGCGGGTATGCTCGACAAGGGCGAAAACCCGGCGCTGGAAGCCTCCGTGGTGAAGGATCTCGGCGCCGTTTTCGAGCAGGATATGCCGGTGAAGGCGCATGAGCTGCTCGGTATCGCCCCGACGGTGGGCACGGGCAATGATTTCGAGCAGGTGCTCGGCTACCTCACGCAGACTGTACCTTCCTTCTCGCTGCGCGGCGGGACGCGCGAAATCCTGCGCGGCATCATCGCCCGCGGGCTCGGACTTCGCTGAGGTAGAGAGCCATGAACGAATTGCAGACGATCCTCTCCGACAGCATTGCGAAGCTTCTCGGCGACCATGTGAACAAGGAAGTCATCCAGCAGGCGGAAGAAGGCCAATGGCCTGCCGAACTCTGGGATGCGCTGGTCGAGAACGGCATGACGCGCATTCTGGTGCCGGAGGCGCAAGAGGGCGCGGGCGCCAATTGGGAAGATGCACATGTGGTGTTGAAGGCGGCGGGCGAGCATTCGGCGCCGGTGCCTCTGGCGGAAGCGATCCTCGCGGGTTTCATTCTGGGCCGCGCGGGGATAGCGGTGCCGGAAGGCGTCGTCACCGTGATGGAGGGCGATTTCAAGCTAGAGAGCGGAAGGCTTTCGGGCGTTGCGAAGTCTGTGGCCTGGGGGCGGAATGCAACCCACGCCGTCACCGTCGTCGAAAGCGGCTGGGGCGTCGAGACTGTGCTCGCGCCGCTTCAATATGCACGGATCGAGAAGGACCAGAATGTAGCGCGGGAGCCGCGCGACACGCTGAGCTTCGATCATGTCGTGGTCGATACGGCCTGGGCGGGGCTGCCGGGCAACGCGGTAAGGCTCTACGGCGCGCTGATCCGTTCCATCCAGATGGCAGGCGCACTGGACTACCTCACGCGGGCCTCGGTGCAATATGCCAATGAGCGGACGCAGTTCGGAAAGCCCATCGGCAAGTTCCAGGCCATCCAGCAGCAACTCGCTGTGCTCTCGACGCAGTCTGCGGCAGTCGGCATTGCAGCAGCCCATGCCGCGGCGCGCGCCGACAAGGTCAGTTCGGGTGATGCGGCGGCGTTCGAAATCGCCGTGGCGAAGGTGCGCGCCGACGATGCGTCGAGCGCGGCGACATCCATCGCGCATCAGGTACATGGCGCGATCGGCTTTACCTATGAGCATGGGCTTCATTTCGCGACGAGGCGGCTCTGGTCCTGGCGGGCGGAGTTCGGATCGGGCGCCGAGTGGGCGGACTGGCTCGGCCGCGAAACATTTGCGCGGGGCGCAGATGGATTGTGGCCCTATGTGACGGCGCGGTGAAAAGAACAGGCGGTGCCGCTCTCCACCCGCTGTCATCCCGGACTTGTGCCGGGATCCAGGGGCAACATATTCGGAGCGAGCGGCCCCTGGACCCCGGGACGAGCCCGGGGTGACACGAATGAAATGGGAGAAAACTGTGGACGTACTCGAAGCTCTGAAGACGCGCATTTCCTGCCGCGCTTTTCTGGATAAGCCAGTGCCGGAGGAGACGGTGCGCGCCATTCTGGACGGTGCGAAATGGTCGCCTTCGGGCGGCAATCTGCAGCCATGGCATGTCTATGTCGTCGCAAATCAGCGGCTGAAGGATTTCCTCGGCTTGATCGCCGAGAAGCAGAAGACGGCGCCGTTCGGTGAGGGCTCGGAATACGACATCTATCCGAAGGATTTGAAGGAGCCCTATAAGGCGCGGCGCTTCAAATGCGGCGAGGACATGTATGCGACGATCGGTGTCGCGCGGGAGAACAAGGCGGGCCGCCTTCAGCAGTTTGCCCGGAACTTCCAGTTCTTCGATGCGCCTGCGGCGCTCTTCTTCGCCATCGACAGGCAGATGGGCATCGACCAATGGGCCGATCTCGGCATGTTTGTGCAGTCGGTCATGCTGATGGCCCGGGAGCACGGGCTCCACACCTGCCCGCAAGAGGCCTGGGCGATCTGGCCGAAGACAATTGGCGAGTTTCTCAACATGCCATCCGAGCTTATGCTCTTCTGCGGGATGGGGCTTGGCTACATGGACGAGTCCGCGCCGATCAATGGGCTGCGGACCGAGCGGGCACCGATGGAGGAATGGGCGAGCTTCTCCGGGTTCTGAAGCGCGCCCCGTTCATCGAGGGTTCAGTCTCAAGGACCTAGAACCGGGGCATGATGAGGACGCAGACATATATCGCCTTGGCGCTCGCCGCCTTCCTCGCCCTTCCGGGCGGGGAGGCGACGGCCGCGTCCTGGCGCCATGAGCGCTCCATGATTGGCCGGCCCATTGAGCGGACCGACATGCGCTCCGACCAGAACGACGCTCGCGAGGGCGTTCGCACCGGCCGTATCCAGCCGCTGGGCAAGGTGCTGAGGAGGGTTCATGAGCGCTATCCGGGGCAGCTTCTCGACGCGCAGCTTGTGGACGCGGGCGGCCGTCCGGTCTATCTCATCAAGCTGATGACGCCGGACGGCAATGTGGGCATTGTTTCGGCGGATGCCGCCACCGGCGACATAATCGATTATCGCCAGGGAGGGCGCTGAAGTATGCGGCTGCTCGTTGTCGAGGATGACCCCGATCTGAACCGTCAGCTTGTGAGTGCGCTCACCGAAGCGGGCTATGTCGTCGATAAGGCGACAGATGGCGAGGAAGGACATTTCCTCGGCGAGACTGAACCCTATGACGCAGTGGTGCTCGATCTCGGCCTTCCCGGCATGGACGGCGTGACGGTGCTCGAGAAATGGCGCCGGGCGGGCCGCAATATGCCGGTTCTGATCCTGACGGCGCGCGACCGCTGGTCCGACAAGGTGGCGGGCTTCGATGCGGGCGCCGACGACTACGTGGCCAAGCCCTTCTTCATGGAGGAGGTGCTGGCGCGGATCCGGGCGCTATTGCGTCGCTCGACCGGTCACGCGACGAGCGAACTCGAATGTGGCCCCTTGCGCGTCGATACACGGACCTCTCGGGTGACTGTCAGTGGCACGGCGGTGAAACTCACCTCGCTTGAATACCGGCTCGTCGAATATCTTATCCACCATCAAGGGCGGATCATCTCGCGGACCGAGCTCGTCGAGCATCTCTACGATCAGGATTTCGACCGCGATTCGAACACGATCGAGGTCTTTGTCGGGCGGCTGCGCCGCAAGCTCGGCAAGGACCTGATCGAGACGGTGAGGGGCCTCGGCTATCGCCTCGCGGCTCCGGAAGATGCAGCTTAGAAACCTCCGCATCAAGGACAGCCTGGCGCTACGCCTCATTGCGGGCGCGGCGCTCTGGAGCGTCATCGCGCTGGTCGCGGGCGGCATTATCCTTTCCTCGATTTTTCGCCATTCGGTGGAAAGCTCCTTCGACGCACGGCTTGAAGTGCTGCTCGGCAGTCTTGTTGCAACGACCGACGTCGACGACAAAAAGCAGATTGTGCGTACGCGCGATCTCAATGAGACGCGCTTCGATTTCGCCTATTCGGGCTGGTACTGGCAGATCGCGCCGCTTGCGCAGCGACTTGCGCTGCGCTCGCGCTCGCTCTTCGATCAGGCGATCGACCTGACCAACTCCACCAGCGCGACGCGCGACGTTTCCGGCGCGAGCTTCTTTGATGCAATGGGACCGGAGGATCAGCATTTGCGCGTCGTCGAACGCCGGTTGATGTTGCCGGGCTATGACGTGCCGGTTTCCTTCGCGGTCGCTGGCGACAAGGCCGAGATGGAAGGCGATATCCAGAAGTTCAACTCCACGGTTTTCACGGCCATGGCGGGGCTGGGCCTCGGCATTCTGGTGGCGCTCCTTATTCAGGTGCGCTTCGGTTTGCAGCCGCTTGAGCGTGTACGTCGTGCGCTGGCCTCGATCCGTTCTGGCCGGGCGACGAAACTCGAAGGCCAGTTCCCCGTCGAGATCGAGCCGCTCGCGGAAGAGATCAATTCCCTTCTCGACAGCAATCGCGAGGTGCTGGAACGCGCCCGCACTCATGTCGGGAATCTCGCCCATGCGCTGAAGACGCCGCTCTCCGTTCTTACCAACGAGGCGCGGGCGCATCCGGATACATTCGGCGATCAGGTCGTCAGGATCGCGGCGACGATGCGTGAGCAGATCGACCACCACCTTGCCCGTGCGCGTATGGCGGCCTCCGCCAATGTCTTCGGCGCGCATACGCCGGTGGAGCCGGTGCTGGCAAGGCTCGGCCGGGCGCTCGCCCGTATTTATGCGGAGCAGGGGATCGATGTATCCGTCGAGTGCCCCGAGGGCCTCGGTTTTCGTGGTGAGGCGCAGGATCT
This sequence comes from Parvibaculum sedimenti, assembly GCF_009184905.1. Classification (GTDB taxonomy): domain Bacteria; phylum Pseudomonadota; class Alphaproteobacteria; order Parvibaculales; family Parvibaculaceae; genus Parvibaculum; species Parvibaculum sedimenti. The sequence continues at coordinate 111,625 of NZ_WESC01000003.1, read as the reverse complement.
GGAAGAGATGGCTGGCAATCTTCTCGACAATGCCTGCAAATGGGCCGTCTCGCGCGTCGAACTCCGGGCGTTGCCATTGCCCGAGCTTCGGAAGGGGCGTCCGGCATTTCTGATCACCGTCGAGGATGATGGACCGGGTGTTCCGGAAGAGAAGCGAGCCGCTGTGTTGAAGCGCGGCGGGCGGCTCGATGAGACGAAGCCCGGCTCGGGGCTCGGGCTCTCCATCGTTACCGAGATTGCGGAGCTCTATGGCGGCGAGTTGAGGCTCGCGGCGTCGGCGCTGGGCGGCTTGCGGGCGGAACTGATATTACCCGCGGCGAGCGAGTAGACTCCATTCGCACAAAGATCATCTGAAAATTAAAAAGCCGCCGCTCTCCTCAGGGGAGTGCGGCGGCCAAGGAAACGGCTGCGACGCGATCCGTTATTGACGCTGTGCCGGATCGCTCCGTTTGTCGCTCATTTGCAAGCGTCGCGTCACCGGGGCCAAGCCCCTTGGTGAAAGAATTGCTGGTTCAGGCGGAAAGGTCCACAGGAGTGTCCGACCTCACCTGCCTCGCCACACGACCCTCTGTCGCGATCGAAATGCTGGCAATGGCAAACGGTGTCATCAAACCGTTAGACATCGGATCACCTCCTTTCAATTGTTGAACTCAGGGAACTTCAGCGTGAAGTGCGTCGTGATTCTTGTCAAGAAAGCGATAGCCGATCAAAGGCTAATCCAACTTTCCTGATGGCTCGCGGCCACTAAGGACATAGCCCGTGGTAGCAAAGTCGGTCGGCATCAGCTTGGCGACCAATAGCGCGATTGGCAAAAGCGCAAAGGTAAAAGCCAAAATCAACGATACCGAAAAGAACGAGGCGTCAGGCTCCTGCGTCGCGCGGCCGAACAGAACAGGAGCCGCTTCGGCCGTCGCTCGTCGCGGATCAACCACATGCTCCAGAACCTCGATGATCAGGATCGCCTCAAAGTGACCGTCGGGGAATGAGGACCATGTGATGTCATCAACGACCTCCGGATTTCGGGCCGGGTCTATGTCAGCGCTGACAACAGAAAAGCCGATTTTTTGGCGTATTCTTCGACAAGGGCCTGCATGTCTCCGCCAGCACCCACATTCAGAACACGCGCATTTGCGGAGATAAGCGTCAGGCGGCTGACGATGAAATCATTTAGTCCCTTTCGAGAAAGAAACTTCGACGCTCGTGAAACTCGATACCGCCACCCATCGTATTTCTCCAAACTGATACTTAAGAAAAAGGCTTACGTCGCATATGTCCTGCGCCAGCTCTGACAAGGTAGCGCATAAGATGCGGCGCCAGAACATGACATGCGCATGTTAGGCGACGCTCGCGCAGGGCGCATCCGATGAATGAACATTGTGACAGTCCATGATTACCTGTTCGTCCACGTCATTCGATGGCGGGAATGGCGTCGCGGCAGACGGATGAGAAACACGCGAGGTCGCCCAAGCGAAGCGGCATTTACAATGTCTAATCGAAGCCAATCTTGGCGATGTTGCTCTTTCCAGCCGGGGTAGCCGCTTCACCGGCGCGGAGAAGGTCCGCGATGGTTGTGCCGTCGAGCACCTTCGCTTCCGCCTCGGCGAGGCGGGCGAAATAGCTGTCGACCCGGGGCTCATGGGCGAGCGTGGCATCATCTATGCCGCCGCGCTCCGTCCGGCGCTGCATGGCGGCGAGTACGTCGGCGAGGCGGACGAGTTCGGGTGGTTTGCCGGGCAGTAACCGGCCTGGACTATCGGCCGAATGGGTGATGAGCCCTGCTTCCTCCAGGGCGGCCTCGATGATCTGCATGGCCTCCATGGGTAAATGGAGACGTGCTGCCAGCGTCTCATCGGTCCAGCAAACCTGTCCCTTCTCGTATGCCTCGTGAATGAGCAGCATCGCTTGCAGACTCGTCTGACGGAGCTGACGTATGTTCAGAATGCCGAGGCCTGCAAGGGGTGAGAGATGGCGGCGGTTCTGGAAGTAGAAGGCGATGGAGCAGCCGACTAAAAGGATGAGCCAGGCGACATAGAGCCAGATCATAAAGACGACCAGGGTGGCAAAGGCGGAGTAGATCGCCACATATTGCGCCGACTTCACGACGAAGGTGGCGAAGGCCCAGCCCGTGCCGCCCCAGACGATGCCTGCGACTGCCGCGCCGGCGAGCGCCGAACTCCAACGCACGCGCGTGTTTGGGATCGTCATGTAGAGAAAGCCAAATGTGCCGATGAGGACAAGATAGGGCACGACGCGGCTCATCTGCGCTATGGCGAAGCGTATAGGTGCAAGCTCCGCGAAAACACCAACCGGGGAGTTGGAAAGCGCCCCCGCCATGATGCCGAGCACCGTGAGCACGACAATGGGGCCCAGCACGCCAACGCCCAGAACCTCTGTAAACTGACGGGCAAGCGAGCGGCTGGCTGAAACATGCCAGATATTGTTGAAGGCTTCCTCGATCTTTCCGATCATCGAGATGACCGTGTAGAGCAGGAATGCGAAGCCGATCGTGCCGAGGACATTGGCGTTCACGCGGTTCACGAATTCCATCATGCGGTCGGTGATCTCGCGCCCCTGATCGCCGAGGGGGCCAAGAAATTCCGCCAGCATGCTCTCGACATAGGCGTCGTAGCCGAAGGCGCGGAAGACGGCGAAGCCGATGGCCAGCACCGGCACGATTGACAGCAGCGTCGTATAGACGAGGCTCATGGCGCGCAGATTGAGGCGGCCTTCAATGAGGTCGCGGGCGACGACCCAGGCAATGCGGGCGGCCTCTACAAGGACGACGCGCCAGAAGGGAGCGCCTTCGAGCGGGCTATCCCAGACGAGGCCGCGCAGGCGGTTATAGAATGGAACCTCGATCAGCATGTGTTCGATGCTAGTTGGCTGCTGAAAAAATGAAAGGCCCTCCGGGTCCGGAGGGCCTTGATCTCTTTCGGGGGATGCTGGGATCCGCTGGCGGACCCGGCCTCGTCAGTTGAGGACCAGATTTTCCGCAGAGAACCGGCCGTTGCGTCCTTCGACCAGCTCATATTGAATCTTCTGGCCTTCGTTGAGGGCCTTTTGTCCGGCCCGCTCGACGGCCGAGATATGGACGAAGACGTCTTTTCCACCGTCTTCCGGCGCAATAAACCCATATCCCTTAGTGGCGTTGAACCACTTAACAACTCCAGTAGCCATAGTCCCTTGATCGCCTCGTCGTGAATAAGGAACGGCGCCGGTTTTACGGCGCCGGTGAAAAAAGCCTAGCACCTTCCCTCGGGGCGGCCTACCGAAAATTCCATCGGAAATGGCCGCATACAGCCCGTTCCACCGCAGAAAAGCGGGGGTGTTGAAAGGTTTGTTAAACGTGGCGTTCTAATCTAGGAGGCTGGTAGCCGACTTGGGGAAGGGTGCGCCGTTCGGGGCCCGCCTTTCCGTCCGGAATTTGCAGGTCATGGAAACGAAGCCCGCAACGCCCTTGATCGAACGCTTGAACGAGGTCCTTTCACGGTTGACGCCGGGGGCCGCGGCAAAGCTTGCTGCCGGGCTCGAGCGGGAAAAGATGCGGGGCACGCCGGGACTTCCCTACGACCTGATCCTGTCGACCATCCGTCCGCTGCTCGGCAAATGGGAAGGGGTACGACCCGGCCTACCGAGTGCGGTGCGCCACTTCTGTCTGCCTTTCGAGGATCTGCTGGTCGACGATGTCCGCCCCTCGGACCATATGCGTCATATCCGGCGCAGTTCCATCCTGCCGGTTTGGAATTGGCTCGAAAGCGAATTGCTGCCGGACGCGCTGCCGGACATCACGCGGCGCCTTGAAGAGAAGGCGGCCGGAGCCAACGGCATCGCGCAGAATGGTAGCCTTACCATCCTGCATGCGAGCTGTTCCAACGCCATCCTTTCGGCCTTCGAGGAATCGAGAAAGGACAGGGCACTCCGCCGCAAGATGGAGAGCCAGCTTGGCGGAGACGCCGTAATCGAGGACGCAGTCGAGATGGCGCGCGCCTTGGCGATTGCGCCCTATCTACTTGCGGCGCGCGACGCACTCCCCAAACGTATCGTCGATCTCGACGAGAGCATGGTTGCCATCGTCGCGGAACTCTACGAAGAAGCGCGCTCGACGTCGCTCGACAGCGCGATCTATCTGCCGCTCGTCGCGGTCGCGCGGATGCATGAACCCTGTCAGATATTGCGGCTGGCACGGAAGCTCGCCGGCTTCGGCAATGAGGATGCGGTCAACCGCTCGGGTCTTGCCGAGCTTGGTGAAATCTTCCTTGGCGAACTCGAGGAGATTGCCGAGAAAGCGCAACCGAGGCGGGGCGTCCCGGCGGATCTCGACGATCTGTTGTCGAAGGTCGCTCGCTTTGCCGAGCTCTCGCAATGCTTCATCGGCGAAATTGACATTAGACGTTGCAGCGACTGGGGGCATCGCATCCTGGCTGCTCGCGCTCGGCTATCGGCGGCGCTCACGGAAGAAATGGCGAAGTTCGAACTGGAACTTGCCCGTGCCCTGCCACTGCATCAGATCGGCAGCTATGGAAAGAACGGTCCGCGCCGCCCGGACGTGTCAGTCGCCCCCAATTTCGACCGCGCCGAAAAAGTGCTGGCTTGCCTGCGTTTTCTGCATGGAGTCTGCGGGGCGTCCGAGTCGGTCGGCATACAGGCCCATTGCAAGACGGTCGGACAGCAGATCGAGACCTATCTGTCATCTTATGAGGATGGGCTCATTGAGGAACTGCGTCGCATCAAGGGCTCGCAACTTGCCAATGCGCAAGCCTATCTCGAAATCGTCATCTCCTGCCGCGAGACTCTGGGCAATGTCGCCCTCGCCGCAACGCTGCGTCGACGCGGACAGGTTGCAGTTGCACAGGCGTCCTAGCCTTTTGCATTGCCCGTGAATTCTTCCTCATAGGCGAAGAGGCCGGGCATACCGCCAGTGTGGAGGAAGACGAGTGCTTCCTCTGGCGGGGTCGATCGGGTGCGAATGAGCGCAAGAAGTCCTGCCATGGCCTTGCCGGTATAAACAGGGTCGAGAAGGATGCCCTCGTTGCGCGCGATCAGTTCGACCGCCTCGATCATCGCCGCGGTCGGCATGCCGTAGCCTCTGCCCAGAAATCCCTCCTCGAGGATCACGGCCTCGTCGGCGGGTGAGGGCGCGCCAAGCGCTTCCGCTGTGGCGCGGGCGAGACTCAATATGCCCGCCTTCATCGCCGCATGATCGCCGCGATAGACATTGATGCCATGAACGGCGGGCCCCCTTCCACGCAAGGCTGCGCCGGCGACAAGTCCTGCTTGTGTGCCACCGCTCGACGAACCATGAATGATGCGGGCATTGGCTATGCCGAGCGCGTCGAGCGCGTCGGCAATCTCGAAATAGGCGGCGGCGTAGCCGAGCGATCCGGTTGCGTTCGAGCCGCCGGTCGGGACGAAGAAGGGCTTTCCATCCGCTGCGGAAATTTCGTCGATCGCGCCCTTGATGAATACTGCCGGGTTCGCACCTTGCGGGACGATCCTCACCTCGGCGCCCATGATATCGTCGAGGAGTAGATTACCGGAATGCCGGTAGGCGCGGCCCTGATAGGGAACCATGTCGAGAAGCACGAGGACTGGTCGAATTCCCGCCGTGATGGCAGCGGCGGCGGTTTGCCGTGCATGGTTCGATTGCAGGGCGCCGGTGGTGACGATGGTGTCGGCGCCCTGCGCAAGCGCTTCGCCGATCAGGAATTCGAGCTTGCGCGTCTTGTTGCCGCCGTCCGCGAGGCCCGTGCAGTCGTCGCGCTTGATGAAGAGGCGGGGAACCAAATGGCCCTCTGCCTGAAGCGCCGCGCGCAGACGCTTCATCTCGGAGAACGGTGTCGGAAGATGAGCGAGGGGCGCGCGAGGAAAGCGAGCAAATGCGTCAAGCATCAGATGGTTCCTTCGGCGCGGAAAGCGGCAATCTCGTCCTTCGTATAGCCTAGCTCCGTGAGGATTTCGTTGGTGTGCTCGCCGAGCAAGGGCGCGCGGTCGCGGAGAGTGCCGGGCGTGCGCGAGAGCCGCACGGGCGTTTCCATGATCGGTGCGGGTTTGGGCAGGCCGGGAAAAGCGAGCGGCTGTAAATAGTGCATCGCATTGATGTGCGGATCGTCCAGGGCCTGTTGCGGCGAGAGAACGGGCCCGGCCGGAATGCGCGCCTTTTCGAGCATGGCCAACGCTTCCTCAGTCGTGTATTGCGCCGCCCATTGGGAGGTCCGGTTCGAAAGAAGGACGCCGTTGTCGCCGCGAACGCTATCATCCTTGAAGCGCGGGTCGGTGAGCCAATGATCTTCGCCCATCAGCTTTGCCCAGCGCTTGAAGAGCGGCGCACCCATGACCTGTACGAGAATCCAGCCATCCTTCGTCTGCACGATGTCGGCGGGCCCCGCATAGGGACTCTTGTTGCCGATTGCGACGCGGTTGACCTTGCGGAGATCCTGTTCAATCAGGTGGAAGTTAAAGAAGGAAAGCGCAGTCGAGAGAAGTGCGCCTTCGACGATCTGGCCTTTGCCCGAACGAGCGCGTTCCATCAGCGCGGCGAGCGTGCCAAAGGCCGAAAGCGAGGCGGTGCCGAAATCGACCCAAGGCGCATAGCTCTTCACCGGCTCCTCGGGATAGCCGGTGAGATAGGCCGCGCCGACCATTGCCTGCGCGATGCCGTCGAAGCCCGTACGCTCACTATAGGGGCCGCCATGGCCGAAGGCGGAGACCATGGTCAGGATGATGTCGGGCTTCACCTCGACGAGGCTTTCATAATCAAGGCCCATCGACTTCAGCGTTGAGGGCGGAAGATTGGCCACGACGACGTCGGCACTCTCGACCAGACGGCGGACGATGCCGCGCCCGGTCTCGGTCATGGGATCGAGAGTAAGGCCGCGCTTGTTTCGGTTCACCTGAAGGAACATCGCGCCTTCGCCGCCTTCACCGGCGGCGGCACCGGGCACGATCGGCTGAATGAAGCGATCCTCGCTGCCCTCGCGTTTCTCGATACGGATGACCTCGGCGCCGAGATCGGCAAGCAGAGCCGCGCAAAAGGGCCCGGCGATATACCGGCCGAAGTCGAGGACCCGTACTCCGGAAAGAATTTGCGCCTTACTGCCCTGATCTGACGTCATTGCTCTCAATCTCCCTGAAATCGGGCCCTTGGGGCCGTTTTTTATGTGGGCACGATAGGGGCTGGGCAGCTCTGATGAAAGCATCACCAAGCCGGAATTTCGCTTTTTGTTTAGGGTTTTCTCATAGGGTTACCCCGCGTTTGGTGGGCAGACCGCCCGCCGCCAAGGGGGATCGTTTGGTCGAAATCGGGAATGCGCATAGCAGGGGACCGGCGGATGGTGCCGGCCAGGGACCTGGCGGATGGCGACCTGCCGAAGGGGCCTATGGCTGGACCGGAGAGTTCATCAACCGTGCGCTTGAGCAGCGTTTCTGCGAAACCGCCTGGCTGGAGACGACAGAGCGGGTGCGTGCCATCCAGACAGGCGTCTATCTTTTCGCCTGTTGGGTGGTCCTCGATTTTCTCATTCTTGGGCCGACGGTGCAGTTCGTGGTCATTGGCTCCTTGCGGGTGGCGACGCTCGCAATTGGCCGCATTCCGTTTCTTTTTTTCGATGCACCGCACAGGCAGGCGGCGCTTCGCGCGTCGCTAACTTTCGTTCAAGCCTATATCTTCGGCGTCTTTCTGCTGCTTGTATCTGCGGGGGGATTCGGCGCCGCCGATCACGCGGTGAGCGCTGCCGTCATCACAATCGCCTTCTATTTCGGCGTGCCGAACCGGCTGGCCTACAATGCCGCGTTGTCGATAGCCTGCGGCATTGCCTTCACGGTGGTCATTGCCTTCTACCCCGATATGTCGCTTACCTCGGCGATGCAGATATTCATGCTGCTCATGGTTGCCAATGCGGTCGGCTTTCAGGCCATGCGCGTCACCAATCGTTTGCGGCGCAATCAGTTCCTGACGATGGAGCATCAGCGGGAGTTGAACGAACAGCTCACGCAGGAAATTTCCGTCCGGCAGGAGGCGCAGCGCGTCATGCGGGCGACGGAAGAAAGCTTCCAGAGCATCTTTGTTGCGGCGCCGTTGCCGCTCGCGCTGATCGACCCGGCGACCTATCGCATCGTTCAGGCGAACAAGGCGGCGCTGGAACTTTTCGGCCTCAATGGAGAGGATGCTGCGCATATCGATGCAAGGCGCTTTTTCGTCGATGACGAGATGAAGGAGCGGCTTGGCGAAGCGGCGGCAGGCAGCCGCCTGCGTGGGCCGATCGAAGCGCGGCTTCTCGGCGGCGAAGGTACGGTCATCTGGGCGCATATCACGGCGGCACTGGTGCGGTTCCAGGGGTTGCCGGCGCTGCTCATCGGCCTTCAGGACGTGACCGCACGGCGGAAAGAGGCAGAGGCTCTTCGCGAGGCGCGCGACGATGCGACGGCCGCGAGCCGCTCCAAATCGGAATTTCTCGCCAATATGAGCCACGAGCTGCGTACGCCGCTCAACGCCATCATCGGCTTTTCCGAGGCGCTGGAGCGCGAACTGTTCGGTCCTGTCGGCAATCCGCGTTATCGCGAATATGCTGAGGACATTCACGACAGCGGTGTCCATCTGCTCAATCTCATCAACGACATTCTCGATCTCTCGAAGATCGAGGCAGGGCATTTCAAGCTGCATGAGGACGAGACCGATCTCGACGCCGTGGTCGCCTCCGCCTGCCGCATCGTTCGCCATCGGGCGCAGCAGTCGGCGATCACCATTGAGGTGAGTCTGCCGACGCCGCCCATTTCCCTTGTGGCCGACGAACGAGCCTTGAAGCAGGTACTCATCAATCTGATGTCGAACGCGGTGAAGTTCAGCGCCGATGGCAGCACGGTCCGCGTCGAAGCCGCGGTTCAGCCAGGCCGTTTGCGCATTGCCGTGATCGACCATGGCATCGGCATTGCCGAAGCGGATATTCCCAAGGCGCTCGCACCCTTCACGCAGATCGACGGTACGCTGTCGCGCGCCCATGAAGGAACAGGGCTTGGCCTGCCTCTCGCCAAGCATTTGACGGAGCTCCATGGCGGCTCGCTCATGATTGAAAGCACGCCGGGCGAGGGCACAACCGTTTATGCTGATCTGCCCGCCTCGCGCCTGGTGGCGCAGCAATCCCATATTCGCGCCGGTTGGTGAGGCTGTCTCTGGACAGGGCGCTGCCGCTCGGCTAGAACCGGCGCCCTTTTCGACGCACCCGTCTCCATCCGCATTGCGATGCCCCGACCGGCTGGCCGGTTAGAGGGACGCGCGAGGTATTCCATGTTCATCGGCCTCGACTTCGGCACGACGAACAGCGCGTTGGCGCTGGCCGGCGCCACAGGTCCGTCGCGTCTCGTTCCGCTCCTTCATAATGGTGTGGAGCATTCGACCTTCAGGTCCATTCTCTACTTTGACGCTGACGAGCGCGACAAGCGCGGAAAACCGCTATCCTATGCGGGTCCCGCCGCAATTGACGCTTATCTGGAGCCCGGCGCCGAGGGCCGCCTCATCCAGTCGATCAAGTCCTATCTCGCCAATCCGGATTTCACTTCGACCAGCATCTATAACAGCCGCTACACGCTCGAAAACCTGATCGGCCTTCTCGTTTCGCGCCTGCTCGAGGCGACGCCCGATGCGGGCGATCTGATGGAGCGGCTCAAGAGTATGCCGATCGTGGTAGGTCGGCCCGCGCGCTTCGTGCGCAACAGCCTCGGACAGGCGCAGGAAGGGCAGGACGACTTCGCCGTTTCGCGGCTTCTCGCCTCGCTGGAAGGTGCAGGGCTTGCCGATGTCCATTTCGAATTCGAGCCGGTGGCCGCTGCCTATGCCTATGAGGCAGGGCTCAACCAAGACGAACTGGTGCTCATCGGCGACTTCGGCGGCGGTACGAGCGACTTCTGCTTGCTGCATGTCGGGCCCGGCATGCGAGCGGTGAAGAACCGCGCCGAAACCATCATCGGGGTTTCAGGCGTCGGTATCGCCGGCGACGCCTTCGACGCGCGCATTGTGGAGAATGTCATCGCGCCGCGGCTCGGGCGTGGCTCCTCCTACAAGAGCACGGGCGGCAAGGTTCTGCCGATGCCCGCGTGGCTCTATGACAGCCTGAAGCGCTGGCACCAGTTGAGCTTCATCAACACCCAGAAGACACGGCGCATGCTCGAGGAAATTCTGCCCGTCTCCGACGCGCCTGCCGAGATCGAGGCCCTGACACACCTCATCGAGGAAAATAAGGGCTTCGAGATGTATCGCGCTGTGGAAGCCGCAAAAGTTGCGCTGTCCGGCTCCACCAAAGCTCATCTCAGCTTCATGGCTGCGCCCATTGCCATCGAGGCGGACATCGAGCGCGGTGATTTCGACCGCTGGGTCGCGCCGGAACTCGCGGAGATTGGCGGCTGCGTGGATCGGCTGCTGGAGGACTCGGGCACAAGCGCCGACAAGATCGACCGGGTCTTTCTGACCGGCGGTACGTCCTTCATTCCGGCCGTTCGGGCACTCTTCGCGGAGCGTTTCGGACGGGAAAAGCTCGCGGGCGGCGGCGAACTCACCTCGGTGGCGACCGGCCTCGCGCTCTCGGCCCGACAGCGATTTGCAGCGTGACCGCGCAGATCAGTTGTCGGTGAAATAGAAGCCGCTGTAACTCGCATCCTTGTCGAGCGCTTCGGCATTCTCCTGCGCCTGCCGATTTCCGTCCATCTCGCTACCGCCGAAATGGACGATCGTTGCGTCGGCGCTGTCGTCCGCCGATGTGCCGGCCAGCTTATCCATCTGCTCGTCGGGATCGGAATAGTTGTCCGCACTGCCCGAGGTGCCCGGCATCATGTAGTTGGAGAAGGCGAAGACGGGGCTGGCCGAGAACAGGGCCAATGCCGTTGACGAGGCAAGTACGAGGGCGGCTTTGCGCATGAGGATGTTCCCGTCGATAACGTGAATGGCTGGTGGAATGAGACGACCGGTGGCCGCACGCGTCAAGGAGACGGAAGTTAAATCGATGTCATGAAGGGGCTTGTGGCAGGTGGCCATTCCATAACCGGACGGTTAAACTATCTTTTTTCTGTTTTCCACACGTCTGGCCGACACTGTGACTCGTATAGAAAAGCAATATATCCCATCGTTATGCTTGATGTGGAAGCCGTGACAGCGGCTTCCGGCGGGAGGCCTTAAGGACATCTCGGAGCCTGCGGCAGCGAGCCGCTTTCCGGCTCGTCCGCAAGTCTCTATACAGGTGCGGCCCGTCCCCAAAAAAGCTGAGCTGCCTTGTCCCAGACCCTTTCAGACCTGCCGCTTTGGTTCCTTTTTGCTGTGCTGACCGCCGGTGTGATCCTTGCCGTCCTGCGCCCGCTCCGCCGGAAGAGGGTGGCAGGCGGCGATGACCGCGAGGTCACGCTTTATCGCGATCAGCTTGCCGAGGTGGAGCGCGATGTGGAGCGCGGCGTGATCGAGCCCGCCGAGGCTGAGGCCGCAAAGGTCGAGGTTTCTCGCCGTCTGCTCGCCGCCGCCGAGGCGCTGGAGAAGGAGCGGGCCGAGGCTGGTGGCCGGAAGGGGCTTTCCGGTCGTGGTGTGGCGCTTGCGATCAGCATCGCTGTGCCCGTTTTCTCCATGGCTCTTTATCTGGCGCTGGGCTCGCCAGGGCTTCCCGATCAGCCCTTCAATGCGCGCATGGCCGCGCCGGTCGAGCAATTGCCCATCGATGCGCTGGTTCTGCGCGTCGAGGAGCATCTGAAAGCCGATCCCAAGGATCTGCGTGGTTGGGAAGTGCTGGCGCCTGCATATATCCGCCAGCGGCGCTACGACGATGCGGCGAATGCCTGGTCGCAGGCTATTGCGCTTGGCGGCGAAAGCGCTGCCCGACTTGCGGCACGGGGCGAGGCGAGGGTCTTCGCAGCAGGCGGCCTGGCGCCGGAGGCGCGCGAGGATTTCAGGAAGGCCGCCGCGCTCGATCCCCATGAGCCGCGTGCACAATATTATCTGGGTGTCGCCGAAGTTGAAGATGGCAAGAAGGATGCGGCCATCGCGCGTTGGAAAGCGCTTCTCGCTTCCGCGCCCGGGAATGCCTCCTGGCGGCCAAGCCTTGAGGCGGAGCTTGCACGGCTTGAAAATCCCAACGCTCCTCGTGCCAATGCCACCATGTCCAACGCGCCCGGTCCGAACGCAGCGCAGCTTGGCGCAGCGGCGAATATGTCGCCTGAGGATCGCCAGAAGATGATCGAGGGGATGGTCGGCGGCCTCGCTGCCCGGCTCGAAAAGTCGCCCGATGACATTGAGGGCTGGCTTCGTCTCATCCGCGCCTATGGCGTGCTCGGCAAGAAACCAGAAGCGCAGGCGGCACTCGCGCAAGCGCGGCGGACCTTCACCTCCGACAAGGCGGCGCTGGCGCGTCTTGACGAAGCGGAAAAAGCACTTCCCTGATTTATCCCCGCCTGCTGGCTCCTTCTTATGATCTGCATGCAGATCACGAGAAGGGAACGGAATGCTTTCGGAGCTTCAGAAGAAGACAGCGCAAGCCATTGTCAATGTTTTCGAGACGGGCCGCGCGCGGGGCGATTATGCGCAGGTGACGCTGCTTCCCGGCGATCCCGGACACCTCACCTATGGCCGTTCGCAGACGACGCTTGCCAGCGGCAACCTTCATCTTCTTATCAAGGCTTACTGCGAGGCGCCGAATGCATCTCGCGCGGAGGTGCTTAGGCCCTATCTCGACAGGCTTGCGGCCATCGACTTCAGCCTTGACCGCGATCCGCCATTTCGAGCCGCGCTGAAGGAGGCGGGCGGCGATCCCGTCATGGAGAATGCGCAGGACGGTTTCTTCGACCGCGCCTACTGGGCGCCAGCCGCGAGAGTCGCCGGCGCATTCGGGTTCTCAACTGCGCTCGCAGCGGCGGTCATCTATGACAGCCACGTTCACGGCTCCTGGAGCGCGCTTCGCGACAGGACGTCGAGGGTACATGGCGACCCGGAAAAGGCGGGGGAGAGGCCATGGATTGCGGCCTATGTAGCCGAGCGGCGCGAATGGCTCGCAACCCATCCAAACGCGCTCCTTCGGCGCACGGTCTATCGCATGGACGCTTTCGAGGCCGTCATCAAGGCCGGAAACTGGCCGCTCGACCTTCCCCTGCGGGTTTGCGGCGTTTCCATCGATGAGGCGGCGCTTTCCTGCCCGCGACCAAATTGCAGTTAAGAACTGTCCGCTCTTGGGCTATACCTTCGGCGTCTCGAAATCGAGGATCGGAAGAACATGACGCGCAAACAGCGCCGCGCCGGCTTTATCGCGCTGGGCCTTGGTATTATTGGCATCGCGATCGGGCTCGTGCTTTACGCCATGCGCGACAACATCGTCTTTTTCTATAGCCCCACGGAAGTTGTGGAAAAGGGCATCGGCCCGGGGACGCGGTTCCGTCTTGGTGGGCTCGTGGAGAAGGGCTCCGTCGAGCATACGGGAGCGGCGACCATCAAGTTCGTGGTGACTGACCTCATGAAATCCGTGACGGTCTCCTATACCGGCATCGTGCCCGACCTCTTCCGCGAGGGGCAGGGCGTGGTCGCCGAAGGCGCCATCGGACCTGACGGAATTTTCGTTGCGGATTCGGTGCTGGCCAAGCATGACGAGAAATACATGCCGCCCGAGGTCGCCAAGGCGCTAAAGAAATCGGGCCGTTGGGAAGAAGGCCAGATGAACCAGGACGAAGGAAAAGGCACGGCTCAATGATTGTAGAACTCGGCCATTTCGCGCTCGTCCTTGCGCTGGCGGTGGCGCTCCTGCAAATGGTCGTGCCGATGATCGGCGCGCAGCGGCGCGATCCTGCGTTGATGGCTGTTGCCGCACCCGCTGCGGTCGCTCAATTCGTGCTCATCGGCATTGCCTTTGCGGCGCTGATGCATGCCTTCCTCACCTCCGATTTCTCGGTCGCTTTGGTGATGAAGAATTCGCATACCGCGAAGCCTCTCATCTACAAGATCGCCGGCGTCTGGGGGAACCATGAGGGTTCGATGGTTCTCTGGGTCCTGATCCTTTCGCTATACGGTGCGCTGGTCGCGCTATTTGGTGGAAACCTGCCCGACGGGCTTCGCGCGCGCGTCCTTTCCGTTCAGGCATTGATCGGCGTCGCCTTCCTCGGCTTCATTCTCTTCACGTCCAATCCCTTTATCCGGCTCGATCCGGCGCCCATCGAAGGTAACGGCCTCAATCCGATCCTTCAGGATCCGGCGCTCGCCTTCCACCCGCCGTTCCTCTATGCGGGCTACGTCGGCCTCTCCATGGCATTCTCTTTCGCCATCGCTGCCCTGATCGAGGGCCGCGTCGATGCGAGCTGGGCGCGCTGGGTCCGCCCGTGGACGCTCGCGGCCTGGGTGCCGCTCACTGTCGGCATCGCGATGGGTTCGTGGTGGGCCTATTACACGCTTGGCTGGGGCGGCTTCTGGTTCTGGGACCCGGTGGAAAATGCTTCGCTGATGCCATGGCTCGTCGCTACGGCGCTTCTGCACTCGGCCATCGTTGCCGAAAAGCGCGGTGTGCTGAAAAGCTGGACGATCCTGCTGGCGATTTTCGCTTTTTCACTGTCTTTGGTCGGCACCTTCCTCGTCCGTTCCGGCGTGTTGACGTCGGTGCACGCTTTTGCTGTCGATCCCTCGCGCGGCATTGCGATTCTTTGCATCCTGGTTTTCTTTATCGGTGGCGCACTGACGCTTTATGGCTGGCGCGCGCCCGTGCTGAAGGCCGAAGGGCTCTTCGCGCCGCTGAGCCGCGAAGGCGCATTGGTGATGAACAATCTGCTGCTGGCGGCGGCTGCCGCCGCCGTTTTCATCGGCACGCTCTACCCGCTCTTCCTCGACGCGATTGGCGGCCCGAAGATCACGGTCGGAGCGCCCTTCTTCAACATGACCTTCGTGCCGCTGATGATTCCGCTATTCTGCCTTGTGCCGATTGGACCGTTGCTCAAGTGGAAGAGGTCAGATCTCGTTGCGGCGAGTGAACGGCTCATGGGTGCGGGCGTCGCGGTGATTATCGTCATTATCGCGGTGCTGGCTTTCCACTCGCGCGGGCCTTGGCTCGCGGCCTTGGGCATGGGGCTTGCGACCTGGCTCATTGCCGGGGCGTTCTTTGAAGTCGCGTGGCGCATAGGTCTTTTCTCCGGGAACATTCGCGAGAGCTTCCGCCGCGCGCTGCGCTTGCCGCGCGCCTCATGGGGCATGGCACTTGCGCATGGCGGGCTCGGCATTGCGGTCGCAGGCATTGTCGGCACGACGGCATGGCGGCAGGAACTTGTGACGGCGCTCAAGGTTGGCGATAGCGCCGAGCTTGCGGGCTATACGCTGACGCTCGAAAAAGTCGGCATGCGGAACGGTCCGAATTACGAGGCGCTGGTCGGCGTCATCCGTGTGACACGTGAGGGACGCGAGGTGGCGGTGATGTTGCCGGAAAAGCGGAGCTTCCCGGTCGAACGCCAGGAAAAGACCGAGGCAGCGATCCGCACCACGGGCTTTTCAGATCTCTATATCGTCATTGGCGATGAGAACGGTCAGGGTGGCTGGACGCTCCGCGCTTACTACAACAACCTGGCGCCCTGGATCTGGGCGGGCGGCATGATCATGGCGGCGGGCGGCATCGTGTCGCTCACCGACAGGCGTTATCGCATCGGTGCGCCGAACCGCGCCCGCTCGCGGCTTGCCGCGCAACCGGCGGAGTAGGTACATGCGCGTGCTCGTCATATCGCTCCTGATGCTCGTCTTTGCCGGCGCGGCCTATGCGGTCGACCCGGGCGAGCAGTTGAAGGACCCGGTGCTCGAGGGGCGCGCGAGAGAGATATCAAAGGAACTTCGCTGTCTCGTCTGCCAGAACCAGTCGATCGACGATTCCAATGCAGATCTCGCAAAGGATCTGCGCCGAATCGTCCGTGAACGCATCGTCGCAGGCGATACCGACCAGCAGGTGCTTGATTATATCGTCGCTCGCTATGGCGATTTCGTGCTGCTGAAGCCGCCTTTTGAGCCGGCCACCTGGCTGCTTTGGTTCGGCCCCTTCCTCGCGCTTCTGGTGGGGGCGGGCATTGCCTGGTCGGTCATCCGACGTGGACGGGAGGGCGTGGCGCCTGCGCTCAACGCCGAGGAAAAGGCCAGACTCGAAAAATTGCTCGACCGCTCGGAATAGGCCGTTTCCCGCCGCTGAAAAGCCGGAATCCGGGCCCAGTTTTTTCACGCACATGCCTGCAGGCGATATTTACCGCCATTATTATTCATTACCAATATGTAATGATGTTGACATGAATTGGTAATGTCTAATGCCCGAATGTCGGAGGGCAGGGATGTGCCTCGATTTCGACAATTGCGAGAAGCGGTTCAAGACCAGTTCAAGGCCGAAAGATCGAGACAACAGAGCCGCCCCGGGCGGTAGTCACAGCCACAGGAGTTCACGATATGACGAACAGCGCTCCCCAACGCGGCCATCAGACGCGTAAAACCGCGCGTAAAGCCACGGCGCTTGCGACCGCCTGCGCCATTGGCATTGGTGGCTGGGGACTGGGGGCATGGGGAACGTCTCCCGCCTTCGCCCAGACCGCTCCGCTTAACGCGCCTTCTCAGCAGCGCACCGAACTCTCCACCCTGCCGAGCTTCGCCGATCTCGTCGAGAAGGTGTCGCCCGCGGTGGTCAGCATCAAGGTCGTGGAGGAAGAGACGGCCACCGATGCGGCCGTGCCCGATATTCCGCTGCCCCCCGGAAGCCCGTTTGAGAAGTTCTTCAAGCAGCTCCAGCCCAAGGGCCCGGATGGCAAGCCGCTGAAGCGCAAGGCGATGGCCCAGGGCTCGGGCTTCTTCATCACTGCCGATGGCTATGTCGTGACCAATAATCACGTCGTGCAGAACGGCAAGGAAATCACGGTCGTCTTCAACGACAGCACCGAGCTGCCGGCGAAGCTCGTCGGCCGCGATCAGAAGACGGACCTCGCGCTGCTCAAGATCAAAACGTCGAAGCCCGTGCCCTATGTGGCTTTCGGCGACTCGGACAAGCTGCGCGTCGGCGACTGGGTGCTCGCGGTCGGCAATCCCTTCGGCCTCGGCGGCACTGTGACAAGCGGCATCGTGTCGGCGCGCGGCCGCGAAATTGGCGCAGGCCCGTATGACGATTTCCTCCAGATCGACGCCTCGATCAATCGCGGCAATTCCGGCGGCCCTACCTTCGACATTCACGGCAATGTCGTCGGCGTGAATACGGCAATCTACTCGCCCACCGGCGGCAGCGTTGGCATCGGCTTTGCGATCCCCTCCAACATCGCGGCCCGCGTCATCGAACAGCTTCGCGACAACGGCAAAGTGACCCGCGGCTGGCTCGGTGTCAGCATTCAGCCGGTCGACCCGGACCTCGCGGCATCTCTCTCCCTCGACAAGCCGAAGGGCGCTCTCGTCGCGGAAGTCACGCCCGCAAGCCCTGCCGCCAAGGCAGGCATTCAGCCCGGCGATGTCATCACCGCGGTCAACGGCAAGGACATGGGCGATGTGCGCGATGTGAGCCGCTCGGTCGCGGATCTGAAGCCCGGCACCAATGCCAATGTCGTTCTGTGGCGCGATGGCAAGGAGAAGGCGATCAAGGTTGCGATCGCGGTTTTCCCCGAGAAGCTCGAAACTGCCTCGGCCGAGGACAATGCTCCGGCAGCGGAGGATGCGACGCAGAGCCTCGGTCTGGCGTTGACGAAGAGCGATGAGGGTGTCGTCGTGCAGAGCGTCGACCCGAACAGCGAAGCGGCCGAAAAGGGCATTCAGGCGGGCGACATCATCGTCAAGATTTCCGGCAAGGAAGTGAAGACGCCGGCAGATGTCGTCGAAGGAGTGAAGCAGGCGAAGAAGGCGAGCAAGCAGTCCGTTCTCCTTCTCCTGCGTAGCCAGGATCAGCAGCGCTTCGTCGCGTTGGCGATCAACAAGGCTTGATGAAACGGTTCCCGGCGCCGGGTTTGTCCGGCGCCGGAACTTCACATATGTGCGATTGAGGCGTGACCTCCATGCGGATTCTCGTCATTGAAGACGATCTCGAAGCGGCGGCCTATCTGGTTAGGGGCTTGCGCGAAAGCGGACATATCGTCGACCATGCTGGCGACGGCGAAGAAGGGCTGACGCTCGGCCTTTCGAGCCCTTATGACGTGATGATCGTCGACCGCATGCTGCCGAAGCGCGACGGGCTCAGCGTCGTGACCACGCTTCGCGCGGAAGGGGTCACCACGCCGGTGCTCATCCTCTCCGCGCTTGGAGAGGTCGACGACCGCATCATGGGCCTTAAGGCAGGTGGCGACGACTATCTGACGAAGCCCTATGCCTTCGCCGAGCTGCTCGCCCGCATCGAGGTGCTGGTGCGTCGCTCCAATCCGGATCAGGTGCGCACAAGGCTTCAGGTGAGTGACCTCGAGGTCGATCTTCTCGCCCGCAAGGTCGTGCGCGCAGGGCAGGAAATCGACTTGCAGCCGCGCGAATTTCGCCTACTCGAATATCTGATGAAACATGCGGGGCAGGTCGTCACCCGCACCATGCTGCTCGAAAATGTCTGGGAATATCACTTCGATCCGCAGACCAATGTGATCGATGTGCATATCTCGCGGCTTCGCGCCAAGATCGACAAGAACTTCAAGCAGCCCTTGCTGCATACGGTTCGGGGAGCTGGTTATTCGCTACGCGCGGCTGATTAATCTCCTCAAGACCTCGACCTTCCGGCTCGCGGTCCTCTACCTTGCGCTTTTCGCCGCTTCCGCGATCACGCTGCTGGCCTACGTCTATTGGAATACGGCGGGCTTTCTCGTGCGCCAGACGGACGAGGCGGTGCAGGCAGAGATCACGGGCCTTGCCGAGCAATATGCGCAGGGCGGGCTGCCGCTCCTCGTCCACACGGTCATCCAGCGCTCGCGCGATCCTGGGCAAGGGCTTTATCTCGTCACCGGCCCGAACGGACAGGTGCTTGCGGGCAATCTTGATGTTCGCCCGACGGCGGCGCCCGGGCCGGACGGTTGGATGGATTTCTTTTACAACCGCAAGGTGGTCGATCGCGTCGAGGTAAAGGCCGCGCGTGCCCGCGCCTTCGTTCTGCCGGAAGGCTTCTTTCTGCTCGTCGGTCGTGATGTGCAGGAGCGGCGCATCATAGAAAGTCTCATCACCAATGCGCTGTTCTGGGCCATCGGCCTTACTGCGGCGCTTGGCCTTGCCGGTGGCCTGGTCATGAGCCGTAACATGCTGGCTCGCGTCGACGCTATCAACCGGATCAGCAGCGGCATCATGCGCGGCGATCTCTCGCAGCGCCTTCCCATCGCTGGCACGGGCGACGAACTCGACCAGCTCGCGCGCAACCTCAACGCCATGCTCGATCAGATCGAAGCACTGATGACCGGCATGCGTCAGGTCACCGACAATGTGGCGCATGATCTCCGAAGCCCGCTCAACCGCCTGCGCAGCCGTCTTGAGGTGACGCTGCTCAAGGATGCGTCGCCTGAGGAATATCGTCAGGCATTGGAGCGGACGATCGTAGAGGCGGACAATCTGCTCACGACCTTCAATGCGCTTTTGATGATTGCGAGAGCGGAAGCCGGATCACTGCGCGAGTCGATGAATGTGATTGATCCTGCGGCAATCGTCGCCGACGCGACCGAACTCTACGAGCCGCTTGCCGAGGAAAGCGGGTTACGGCTCGAAGTCGAGGTGCAGACGGGGCTGGCGGTCAACGGCAATCGCGAGCTTCTGTCGCAGGCGGTCATCAATCTTCTCGACAATGCGATCAAGCATGGGCGACCGCAGGCCGAAGGAGTCGAGCCTCTCATTGCTGTGTCGGTGAAGCCCGATGCCGTGGGGCGTGTGCTCATCAGCGTGGCCGATCATGGGGCAGGAATACCGCAAGAAGAACGCGCCCACGTTCTGGAACGTTTCGTGCGATTGGAATCCAGCCGCAATACGCCAGGCAGCGGCCTGGGCCTCAGCCTGGTCGCTGCGGTTGTACGGCTTCACGGCGGACAACTTGCGCTCGACGACAACAATCCGGGCCTCCGCGCGACCATTTCGCTTCCTCCCGTTGCGCTTTGAATTCTGTTAGTCTTCCACGGTTTTTCGAGGGGAGACGAATTTGAGCGCGGATGTGAGGGCTTTGCGGGAACGTGCGGCGCGGGCGCCGCGTCCATATGATGCGGAACGTGCGGCAAGCGCGATGCAGGATATGGAGGCGAGCCTTGCCTCGATCGGGGATGAGGTCACACGCCGCCGCATGGAGGGCCTTCTCGCCGATGCCGAGACGCGGCGGCTTCTCGATGGCATCTTCGGTAACTCCCCGTTTCTCACGCGCATCCTTCGCGTTCATCCCGACTGGCTGCCGAGGCTCGTCGACGAGCCGCCGGTGGCGACGCTCGACGCGCTGATCGCGAGGACGCTGGCGGCGGCCGCTTCGCCCACACAAGCAGATCTCATGCGCGAGCTGCGTCTCGCCAAGTCCGAGGCAGCGATCCTCATCGCGCTTGCCGACATCACGTCCGCGTGGAATCTCGAAGAAGTGACGGCGGCGCTCACAACCTTCGCGGATGCGGCGGTGCAAGCGGCTGTGGAATGGCTGTTGAAGGATGCGGCGCGACGCGGGCAGGTCTTGCGCGCCGTTGACGAGACGACACAGGCGGGCAGCGGCCTCGCCATTCTCGGCATGGGCAAATATGGCTCGCGCGAACTCAACTATTCGAGCGACATCGACATCGTCGTGTTTTACGAGCCGGGGCAACTGCCGCTGAAGGATGGTGTGGAGGAGGGGCCCTTCTACGTCCGCCTGACGCAGGCGCTCGTGAAGACCCTGCAGGAGCGTACCGAGCACGGCTATGTGTTCCGCACCGATTTGAGACTTCGCCCCGATCCCGGCGGCACACCCGTAGCCGTGTCGCTTCCAGCCGCCGAGCATTATTACGAGAGCCGGGGACAGAACTGGGAGCGCGCCGCCTTCATCAAGGCGCGCGCCGTCGCGGGCGATCCGCAGGCGGGCGCGCTCTTCCTCAAGATGCTGACGCCTTACATCTGGCGCAAGAATCTCGACTTTGCTGCCATTGACGATATTCATTCGATGAAGCGGCAGATCCACGCCGTCGGCGGACACGGCACGATTGCGGTTGCCGGGCATAATGTGAAACTCGGACGTGGCGGCATTCGCGAGATCGAATTCTTTGTCCAGACGCAGCAATTGATCGCGGGTGGTCGCGACAGGGATCTTCGCGGTCAACAGACCTGCTCGATGCTCGACGAGCTGGCGCGCAAGAACTGGATCGCGCCGGAAGCGGCCGACGAACTCAAGACAGCCTATCGTTTTCTCCGTACGCTCGAGCATCGACTCCAGATGATCGCGGACGAGCAGACGCATACGCTGCCCGCAACCGATGAAGGGCTCGATCACGTCGCCTGCTTTCTGGGTTTCGATAGCCGCGCCGAATTCGCGGAAGTCCTGGTTGGCCATCTGCGCTGCGTGCAGGGTCATTATGCGAAGCTCTTCGAAACGGCGCCGCCGCTAGCGGAGGAAAGCGGAAGCCTCGTCTTCACCGGGACAGAGGATGATCCTGAAACGCTCGAAACCCTGCGCAATATCGGCTTCACGCAAGTCTCGGAAATGTCAGCCACCATCCGCGCCTGGCACACGGGTCGCTTTGCTGCCACGCGCTCTCCGCGTTCGCGTGAGCTACTGACGGCGCTCATGCCGGCGCTGCTGCGCGCGCTTTCCCGGACATCGCAGCCTGACACGGCCTTCAATCGTTTCGACCAGTTCCTGACGAAGCTACCTGCCGGTGTTCAGCTTTTCTCGATGCTCTATTCCAATCCGAGCCTGCTCGATCTCATCGCCGATATTTGCGGCACGGCGCCGAGGCTTGCGAATTATCTGGCGCAGAACTCTGCCGTTCTGGAATCGGTGGTCGATCCGAATTTCTTCAAGATGCGGCCCGACCGCGAGACGCTGCGCAAGAGTCTCGCTCAGACGCTCGAACATGCGCGGGACTATCAGGATGTGCTCGACTTCACCCGCGTATGGGCGCGCGAGCATCGCTTCCGGCTCGGCGTGCGCGTGCTCGCGGGCAATGCCGATGCGGAAGAGGCCGGGCCTTCCTATGCGGCGATAGCGGGCGAGCTTGTCGCGGCGCTGGCGCCCATCGCCGAGGAAAAAGTCGCCGAGCGCGCGGGCCACGTGCCGGGCGGCAGCTTTGCCGTCGTCTCCATGGGCAAGCTCGGCAGCGAGGAGATGAGCGCGGCCTCCGATCTCGATCTCATCATGCTCTATGATGTCGCCGATGCGGAAATGACGTCCGACGGCGCGCGGCCGATGTTTGCCTCGCAATATTACGCTCGCGTCTGTCAGCAGCTCATCAGCGCGCTCACCGCGCCGACAAGTGAAGGCAAGCTTTATGAAGTCGATATGCGGCTGCGGCCGTCCGGGAATTCCGGACCGGTGGCGACCCATATTCAGAGCTTTGTTGAATATCAGAAGAGCGAAGCCTGGACATGGGAACACATGGCGCTGACGCGGGCGCGCGTTCTTGCAGGGCCAGACGCGCTGAAGCTCCGCGTCGAAGCCGCCATTCGCGAAACGCTGCTGCGTCCGCGCGATCCCGGCAAGACAGCTTTCGATGTGGCCGACATGCGGGCGCGGATCGAGCATGAATATCCGAGCAAGAACCTGTGGGAACTCAAATATGTGCGCGGCGGCCTCGTCGACATCGAGTTCATCTGCCAGTTCCTTCAGCTCGCCCATGCGCATAAGCATCCGGACATTCTGAAGACCCATACGCGCGCGGCCCTGCAAGCCATCGGCGCCGCTGGCGTCGTGAGCTCGGCGGATGCCGATGTTCTTCTCTCGGCCGTCGACCTCACACTCAATCTCACGCAGGCAATCCGCATCTGCGTCGAGGGCGTGTTCAAGCCGGAGGAGGCGACGCCCGGCCTCAAGGCGCTTCTGGCGCGGACGGGCAACGCGCCGGATTTCTCCGCGCTCGAGGCCCAGCTTCGCGAGTCTCAGGCAGAGGTCTACGACGCCTTCGAACGCATCATCGGTTCGGTGGCGTCGTCCTGACGCGTCACGCCGCCCCCAATATTTCATGGCGAAAGTCTTGCACCGTCCCCCTGCCGGCCGGGCGTCGACCGTTAACGCATGGGCTATCCGACCCAGTTATCCGCGAAATGCCTGGATTCTTTTGGTTAATGTCCCTTCCAGTTTCGGCACGGCGGGGGCGACTGCCCTGATTTCGACGTGTCAAAGCGGTACGATCGAAATTGCCGTCCCATCGGGGCGGCGTGGGGCGATTTGGGGTTCGACGCATGGAGCGTCACGACGCGATTATCATCGGAGGAGGGCTCAACGGTCTGACGGCCGCAGCCTACCTTGCGCGCTCCGGCGCGCGCGTCCTGCTGCTCGAACGCAATGCCGCGCTGGGCGGCGCAGATGCCTCCTATGAGATCGTTCCCGGCTTCACCATCCCGCGCTACAGCCTCGGCACCTCGACGCTGCCCGCCCGCATCGTCTCGGAGCTTGATCTCGCGCGACACGGGCTTCGCTTTCTCCGCGTCGATGGCGGCGTCTCACTGCTGGAAGACGGGGGCTACATCGCGTCCTATCGCGACGGCGCGATCCACCGCCGCGAGCTTGCGCGGCATTCGCTGAAAGACGCCGATGGTTGGACGCGCTTTCGCCGCGACATGCTGC
Source organism: Parvibaculum sedimenti (assembly GCF_009184905.1). GTDB lineage: Bacteria > Pseudomonadota > Alphaproteobacteria > Parvibaculales > Parvibaculaceae > Parvibaculum > Parvibaculum sedimenti. The sequence goes on along the minus strand of NZ_WESC01000003.1, from coordinate 87,953 downwards.
GCGGCGCACAGCAGCTCCGGCCATTGCTGGCCGGGGCGACGGGCGATCCCACGCGCCGTTCCTTCTCCACATTGCGCCGCCTGCTCAAGACCGCCTCTCGCTGGGGCGAGAAGGATGTGGGCGAGCTTCACGATCTGACGCGGCTCTGGACGCTGTCCTGTGCGGATTTCCTCGACGACTATTTCCGTTCCGATGCCGTGAAGGCGCGTCTCGCCTCCGATGCGCTTGCGGGGACTTCGCTCGGACCCCGCGCGCCGACGGGCGCGCGCCACCTTCTCGGCGCCTTTATCGACGAAACCGCGGGCGCGAGCGGCGGCGCACCCGCCCGCGTGCTTGCCATCGGCGGACCGGCGGCCATTGCCCGCGCATTGGGTGCTGCCGTCGAAGCTCATGGCGGTATGATCCGCACCGAGGCCGAAGTGACCGACGTTCTGCTGCGCGAGGGCGGCGCGCGCGGCGTCGTGCTCGCGAATGGCGAAGAGATACAAGCCAGCGCCATTCTCTCTGACCTCGATCTGAAGCGGACCTTTCTCGCTCTCTTCCCCTGGTCTGCGCTGCCGGATGGCTTTGTCGAACGGGTGGGGCGCTTCCGCATGCGCGGGGTCAGCGCCAAGATCAATATCGCGCTTGATAGCGCGCCTGAATTTCAGGCCGTGCCTGAAGGGTGCCCGGCGCTCCTCGGTGGCATGCGGCTGGCGACCACGCTCGATAAAATGGATCGCGCCTCCGACGATTGGCGCGACGGCATACCTCCGCGCGCGCCGCTGATCGATATGCTCGTCCCTACGCTCGCCGATCCGACGCTCGCGCCGCATGGACGACATGTGTTGTCGGTTGCCGTGCATTATGTTCCGGAGACGCTGCATGACGGCGTATGGACCGGCGAGCGCCGCGATGAACTCACCGATCTCGTCGTGGAACGCATCGCGGAAGCGAGCCCCGGCATCAGGGATCGCATCGTCGCGCTCGAAACGCTGACGCCGCCCGACATCGAAAGCGAAGTGGGGATCACCGGCGGCGATCTTTCGCATGGTGAGACCACACTCGACCAGATGTTCTTCAACCGGCCGTCCCCTGCGCTTGCAGGATATGAAACACCGATCCGCAATCTCTATCTCTGCTCGCAGAGCGTTCATCCGGGGCCTCTGGGCGTCGGGAATGCGGGCGCCAATGCGGCGGCGCTGGTCGCCTCCTTTCTTGGAAAGCGAGGCTGATCATGCAGCTCGCCGACCGGAGTTTCGATGCCATCGTGATCGGGGGAGGCCATAACGGTCTCGTCGCCGCTGCCTATCTGGCGAAGGCCGGAAAGCGCGTGATCCTGCTCGAGGCGTCGGACCATCTCGGTGGCGCTGTTACGACGGGTGAAATCTCGCCCGACTACATGGTCTCGACCGCGGCGCATCTCGTCGAAGCCATGCCGCGCAGGATCGAGAAGGATTTGAAACTCGCGCGCAACGGGCTGCGCTTCGCCGCGCGCAATGTGTCGACCGTCGCGCTCTCGCGCGACAAGCGCCATTTGACGTTGTCTAGCCGAAGGCAGGACCTCGCGGCACTGAGGCAATGGAACGCGCATGACGCCACCGCGCTGATCGCCTTTTCTGACCGACTGAAGGCCCATGCGGCCGCATTGCGCCCCTTGCTGCTTGCGTCGGCGCCGCGTTCCGGCGGCGCGTCATTGGACGCCAAGGCGGCCTTCCGCAGTCTGGTCTGGCGCGCCCGCCGCCTCGGCCAGCCCTCTCTTGAGGCCCTGCTGCGCACGCTTCCGGGCAGCATAGGCGATCTTGTCGACGATACCTTCGAGATGCCGCTGCTCCGCGCCGCGTTCGCCTTTGACGCCGTGCGTGGAGCGGCCGAAGGGCCATATTCGCCGGGGACCGCACTCAACCTGATCTATCGCCGCGCCTTGCAGCATGAGAGGAAAGGTACTTCGCTACCGCGCGGGGGCATGGGCGCGCTCGTGGAGGCGTTGCGTCGTTCCGCCGAGGGTTTCGGCGTCGCCATCAAGACGGGCACGGCGGCGAAGCGCATCATCATCGAGAATGGCATTGCGAAGGGCGTCGAGACGGAGGCGGGCGATTTCCTTCATGCGCCCGCTATTCTGTCGAGCGTCGACCCACGCGCGACCATGCTGGATCTCGTCGGTCATGCGCATCTCGATGCAGGGCTTGCCTCGCGTCTCGCGCAGGCGAGCCGTCGGGGCGCGACGGCCAAGCTCAATCTGGCGCTGGAGGGTCTGCCCACCATTGCAGGGCTCTCGCCCGCAGAATATGGCGCGCGGCTTCTCGTCCTCCCCTCGCTCAATGAATTCGATCAGGCATTCGCCTCGTTCAAGCGCGGTAAGTTGCCGGACGAATTGGCGATGGAGGTGACGGTGCCGAGTGTCGTTGACGCGACGCTCGCGCCGATCGGCCATCATGTCATGTCGGTCCTCATTCAATATGTGCCATTTGATGTGGCGGGCGGCTGGGCGGCGCAGCGCGACCGGCTGCTCGACCGCGTCATCGGGACGCTTTCTCTCTATGCACCCGACATAAGGGCGCGGATCATCGCCGGCGAAATGCTACTTCCCCCCGACATCGAGGCCAAGTTCGGCCTTGAGGGCGGCGAGTGGCATGGCGGCGAAATGCGCCCCGACCAATTGTTGATGTTCCGTCCCGCGCCGGAGCTGGCGCAATATCGCACGCCGCTCAAGGGGCTTTATCTCTGCGGCGCGGGCAATCATCCGGGCGGAGGCGTTTCAGGTCGGCCCGGTCAGCTTGCCGCTGAACTTGCGCTTTCCGACGGGAGGCGCGCATGAACGGCGAAAGCGACATGGCCCTCGCGGAACAGGTGGAACCTGGCGAGGCGGCTGAGGCACCCGACGCGGCGGAGCATCCAGATCTCGACAGGCTCGAGGCAACGGCCGAGGTCGATCCCGATCTTTTTGCGCATGCGTCCGACGAGCCGCCTTTCGGCCGTCGTGTGCTTACGACTCCATTGCATCTGAGCGTCGCCGCCGAAAGCAGCACCAATCTCTGGACGGACTGGAACGGCTACACAACGCCGGAAATATTGACCTCGCTCGACGATGAATATCGTGTGCTGCGCCACGCGGCGGCGCTTGGCGACATTTCCCCGATCGTGAAGTATCGCATCAGCGGGCGCGACGCGGGGGCCTATCTCGACCGGCTGGTTACCGGCAATGTGATGCAGCTCTCTGTCGATGAGGCCATGCCGGTCGTTTTCTGCGAGGATCGCGGGTTCGTCGTCGGCGATGGCCATCTCTTCCGGCTGGGCGAGGGCGAATATCGTCTGGTCACGGAGGAGACGCATCTCGCCTGGCTTCTCGACAGCGCACTTGGCTTCCAGGTCCGCATCGAGGATGTGAGCGCCACGCTCGCCGCGCTGAGCTTGCAGGGGCCCCATGCGGCGGCGGTTCTCAATGCTGCGGGCTTTTGCGAGATTGAGACGCTGAGGCCCTATGGCGCCCGCTGGTTCGACATTTCCGGCATGCCAGTCTATGCGAGCCGGACGGGCGCTACGGGTGAACTCGGCTATGAGCTCTGGCTCGATCCGGAGGACGCGCCCATGCTCTGGGCACGTCTCTTCGACAAAGGTGCGGAATTCGGCATTGCCGCGACCGGATTTGCCCTGCGGGAACTTGCCCGGATAGAGGTGGGCATTCCGCGCGCGGGATGCGATTACCTCGGTGCTTTCACTGCCGTCGATCCGGCCGATGCCTCGACGCCTTTCGAGCTTGGGCTTGCCTCGCTCGTCGATCTTGATGGCGGCCATTTCACGGGGCGTGAGGCCTTGCGCCGCCTGAAACAGCGGGAACCGCGCCATCTGGTCGTTGCACTGGCGCTGGACTTCCCGGAGCCTATACAGTTCTGCGCCATCGAGCGTGATGGCGGGATTGAGGGGATCGTGACGAGTTCCGGCTTTTCGCAGGCGCTCGGGGTCAATCTTGCCCTCGGTCGGCTCCGCTACGCGGCCAGCGTGGGCGCCCTGGCCGTTGGCGTCGATTTCAGGGAGGGGCTGCGGGTCCGCCGTCTCAAGATTCCAGCCCGGCTCCTCACCGAACCCGCAATTATCTCGCCGCTGCGGCACACTGTGCCGGCGCCGCTTCTTGCCGATTATTAATTCTTATGTTCCATTGAGGGACATTTTTCGGCGACGGAATTGATTTGCGTCAGCGTTTACCAGTGTGAGTGACAGGACGACGTTCCCACCGGTCTCCTTCCCCCTTCGGACCGGAAGTTAACCCGTTACTCCTGGTCGGGAGTGGGCGCATCAACCCTCCCGACCGCCTTTTTTGGAGGAGAATTGCGTTGCGTGGTCTTAGAGCGGAATTGATTGTCGGCGTTGCCGCCATCGCATTGGGCCTACTCCTTCCTTTCGCTGTTCAGGCGGACAACAGTGTCGGGCGCGATGCCGCCCGCGAGGCCCGTTTCAAGGCTGCGGACACCAATGGTGACGGCGCCATCTCTCATGATGAATTCATTGTCGAAGCTCAGAAGCGGGCGGCCGAGCGCGCCGAAATCCGCTTCAAGCGCATCGACACCGATGGCAACGGCAAGGTGACCAAGGCCGAATATGACGCGGCAGCCGCCCGGCGGTATGAGCGTATGAAGGCGCATCGCCAGCCGGGCACCGTGGCCAAACCCGGTGCGACGGCGCCGAAAGCCGAGTAGGATCGGCACGTCCGCAATCATTATGAGCGGTCTGAATTGATGAAGGGGGCGCGATCGCTTGATCGACGCGTCGGACGACGAATTGGTAGCGCGCGTGGCGCTGGGTGACGAGGCGGCCTGCAGGCTGCTTGTCGACCGGCATCTCACGCGCATGCTTGCCTTGGCGCGCCGCATGCTAGGCAGCCATGCCGATGCCGAGGAGGTTGCCCAGGAAGTGTTTCTCAGGGTCTGGACACATGCTTCGCGCTGGGAGCCGGGCAGGGCGCAATTCAGCACCTGGCTGCACCGGGTTGCGACCAATCTGTGCCTAGACCGTTTGCGCCGTCACACCACAGACGATATCGACTCCATTCCCGAGCCCCAAAGTGACGGTCCGACGCCGCTGGAGGAACTCGAGCGGCAGGATCTCGCGCGGCGGGTCGATCTGGCGTTACAGGGCCTGCCGGCGCGGCAAAGAGCTGCCGTGACGCTGACACATTATCAGGGGCTCTCGAACATCGAGGCGGCGGAAATTCTCAATGTGAGTGTCGAAGCGGTTGAATCTCTACTGGGGCGGGCACGGAGACAACTTCGTGTTGCTCTTGCGACGGAACGGGATGAGTGGCTACGTAAAACCGTGGAATATGGCCAATGAGGGCCGGGGTGAGGCAATGGCGACTGACGAGATGACATTGGAGCGTTTGGCGGAGATCGCCGGGGCATATGGCGCCTCGCCGGATCTGTGGCCGGCGGGCGAACGCCAGGCGGCCCAGTCGCTGCTGGCGCGGTCTGCAGAAGCGCGCGCTCTTGTCCAAGAGGCGGGCGAACTCGACAGCTTGCTCGCTATGGCACCTGCGGCAGACGCGCCCTCGCCGGAGCTGCTCTCCCGGATCATGGCAGCCCGTCCCCGCGCCGCAACGGGGCGGATCCTATCCCACCAAGCGCGTCGTGCGAGCCTGTGGCAATCCATTGCCCGTATCGTCTGGCCATACGGCTCAGCTGCTTTCCCGGCTGGTGCGCTTGCGGCATCCATCATGCTCGGCATCGGCTTTGGCGCCGCCTTGCCGTCGGGCGTCACGGCAGAGGGGCTCAGCTCACTCGGTCTCGCCCCCGTTCAGTCTGCATCGGCTTCGACGGGCACGGCTGGAGAGCAGCTCGTTTCCTTCGCTCTGGCCGAAAATGAATATCCCGAGGACTGGAAGAAATGAGTGAGTTGCCCGTGAACGAGGCTCAGGTGCCGCTTGCAGAGCGTCGCTGGGTAGGGCCGGCGCTGCTCCTTTCTCTCATTATCAATCTCTTCCTCGTTGGAACGATTGCGGCTGCGCTGATCATCGGGCCGCCATCTCCGCCGGGTGCCGAGCCGGGGCGGGTCCCGGCGCCCTTTTTCAAGATGCTGCACAAGGGTACCGATGACTTGCCGCCGGGCGACAGGGCAGCGATGCGCAAGATCATGATCGAGCAGTTTCCGCTCATCAAACCGCATCTCGCCGCGCTTGAGATGGCCCGCAGAGAGCTTGCTGACGCATTGGGCGCGCCGTCCTACGATACTGCCAGGGTTACTGCGGCTTTCGCGAAGGTCGATATGGTGCAGGCCGAAATCGGTCAGGCGACGCGCGACGCCATGATTCAGGGCTTCTCCAGACTGACGCCCGAACAACGAGCCCGCGTGGCAGAGTCGATGCGCAGGCGCGCGGAGCAACATTTCGGTCCGGCCGGTCCGGGCGGCCCGGAGGGGCCTCCGCCAGGCGGTCCGGAAGGCCCGGAGGGCCCGCGGCCCTGACGGAGCGTCGCGTGATATGATCCTGGCTCACCCCGAGTCGAGTACATGACAATTCACCCAAAATGACCTGGTATCATCCGAGCCTTTACGACGCGTCCTCGCCTGCCGGAAGTTTCTGGGAGGACGATGCGCCTCCGCTGGCCGATGGCGCGGACCTCGGGCCACTTGCTGGCGATACGCAATGCGACGTCGCCATTATTGGTGGCGGCTATACAGGGCTTTCTGCGGCGCTTCATCTTGCCCGCGACCATCATGTCGATGTGCGGCTGCTCGAGTCGGGCCCGCTTGGCTGGGGCGCGTCGGGTCGCAATGGCGGCTTCTGCACACTTCCGCCCAGCAGCCTCTCTCTGTCCGGCCTTATTCGACGCTATGGCGAGATGGAAGCGCGGCGCTTTATTTCCTCGCAGGTCGATGCGGTCGAACTCGTTCGTTCGCTCGCGCATGACGAAGACATCGACATTCGCCCGCAAGGCGACGGCACGCTGCATGTTGCCCACTCGCCCTCGCGTTTCGCGGCGCTGGAGGAGGAACGCGATCTTCTCGGAGGAAAGTTCGGTGTGCCCGTGGCACTGCTCACGCGCGAGGAAGTCGCCGAGACGTCCTACGACTCAACCGAGCAGTTCGGCGCCCTGCTGAACAAGGTCGCCTTCGGTCTCCACCCATTGCGGTTCGCGCGCGGTCTTGCGGCGGCGGCGGCGCGTCACGGCGCAAAGCTGCATGGTCGCTCCCATGTGGAGCGCTGGGAAAAGATCGGCAATGAACATCGCCTTGTGACGAAAACCGGCACGTTGCGCGCGCGCCGTATCATCGTTGCGACCAACGGGTTCACCCGCGAGCCGGTGAGCCGGGTATTGGCCGACCGTCTCATGCCGGTCTTGTCCAATATCGTCGTAACCCGTCCGTTGACGGATGATGAGCTGGCCGCGCAGGGGTGGAAGACGGAACGTCCCTGCAGCAATACGCGCAATCTTCTTTTCTATTATCGGCTTCTGCCAGACCGCCGCTTTCTCTTCGGCGCGCGCGGCGATCTGACGGGCAAGCCGCAAGATGGCATGCGCATGCGCGCCATACTCGAGCGCCGTATGGGTGAGGTTTTCACCGCGTGGAAGGACGTTCCGACGACGCATTACTGGCGTGGTTTTGTTTGCATGACGGCGCGCATGACGCCCGCGATTGGACAAATGCCCGATGATGCGAGCGTTTATTTCGGTCTTGCCTATCACGGTGATGGGGTTTCGGCGGCGCCCTGGACAGGAAAAATGCTCGCGGAACTTATCGGCGGCCGAAAAACATTCGCTGAAATTCCTGAGCCTTTCCGCGGGATTCCGCCACGTATGCTCTTTCCGTCGCTCCGGCGCTGGTATCTTGGGGCTGCTCTCGGCTACTATTGGCTTCAGGATAAATAACAGCCAGGTAAATGATGAGCGATCGCGAGAAACCGCGTACCGACGGGCGTGCGACTTTGGCCGAGTTCAAGGCCTTCCTCGCAGAACGAGGCGACATTGACTATCTCGATGCCGTTTTCGTTGATATGTGCGGCACAGTGCGCGGCAAGCGCTTCCCGATCGAAGAAGCCGAGAAGGTGTTCACCTCCGGCGTTCATATGCCGAAGTCGGTCTATTTCTTCGACGTAACCGGCGTCAATGAAGACATTCTTGGCATGGGTTTCTCGGACGGAGACCCGGACGGTCAGGCTTTTCCGGTCGCGGGTTCCATCGTGCCGGTGCCATGGGCTTCGATGAAGCAGGCCCAGGTCCTCATGACCATGCAGGACAGTGACGGCGCGCCACTCAATCTCGAGCCGCGCGTCATCCTTGCCAATGTGGTAGCGAAGCTTGCCGAGCTCGGTCTTCATGCGGTTACGGCCTGCGAATTCGAATTTTATGTTCTCGATCGCGAGCGCGACCGTAAGGGTCTGCCGCAGGCGCCGATCAATCCGGCAACGGGACAGCGTGAAACCGCCAATGAAGTCTATGGCATCACTGAACTCGACGGGTTCATGGCGCTGCTGAAGGACATCGACGAGGCCTCGGCGGAGCAGGGTGTGCCGGCTTCGGGCGCCACCGCGGAATTCGCGCCGGGCCAGTACGAGATCAATCTCAATCACGAGCACGACGCGGTGCGCGCGGGCGATCACGCGATCATGCTGCGTCATCTCATCGGCGCCATTACACGCAAGCATAACTTCATCGCGAGCTTCATGGCGAAGCCCTTTGTCGGCCAGACAGGCAACGGGCTTCACGTCCATTGCTCCCTGCTCGACGAGAAGGGCAACAATATCTTCAACAATGGTACGGACGAAGGCAGCCCGAAGCTGCGCCATGCGATCGGCGGACTGCAGGCGACGCTCGGCGAGGCAATGGCATTCTTCGCGCCGAACCTCAATTCCTATCGCCGGTTCGAACCGAACCTGTTTGTGCCGGTCAATGGCGCCTGGGGTTACAACAACCGCTCGGTCGCCTTCCGCGTGCCGGCGGGCTCGCATTCGGCGATGCGCGTCGAACATCGGGTTTCCGGCGCCGACGCCAACCCCTATCTGGTGCTTGCCGCGATCCTTGCCGGCATTCACTACGGCATCGTCAATGAGATCGATCCGGGCGACCCGGCCGAAGGCAATGCCTGCGACAGCATGGACGAGAGTATTCCCTTCTACCTGCCGAGTGCGCTGAAGCGCCTGCGCAATTCGACGGTGCTGCGCGAATATTTCGGCGACCAGTATGTCGACGTCTATGCCGAGACAAAGATGCTCGAATTCGACAAGTTCCAGCGTGCGATCTCGCCGTTGGAATACGACTGGTATCTCTGACATTCCGTCCTGAGCGAGAACCGGCTGCCCAATTCAAAGGCAGCCGGGTTTGCTTCGAGTGGTCTGAATCTCTGAAAAATCGCGTAAATGCGTGGCCTTCGCCTTGGCATATTGCATGCAATCGCATTGGGAAAACTTTCCCTGCGAGGCTTCAAGTGACCCCCGAACATTACATTGTCGATATCGCCGGCGAGCCCGTCCGGCTTCCGCTCGTTCCCATCAACGACACGTTCGCCATCTCGCTTCTCATGGTCATCGACATGGGAGTGCGCTTCGGCGAGCGCATCGGAAAGGCGATGGCGGAGAAGATCCGCGATCTCAAACCCGACATCATTGTCGGCACTGCGACGCTCGGCATTCCGGTGGCGATCGAGGTCTCGCGCGCGCTCGGGCTCGATCAATATGTGATCCTGCAGAAGTCGCCCAAGATTCATCTTAAGGACGCGATGTTGCGCGAGGTCGTCTCCGTCACCTCGTCGGGCTCGCAGCGCCTGTTGCTCGACCGCGCCGCCATCCCGCTCATCAAGGGCAAGCGCGTCGTGGTCGTGGACGACGTGGTGGCGACGGGTTCGAGCCTCGCTGCCAGTGTAGCGTTGGCGCGCGACGCAGGCGCGGAGATCGTCGGCATCGGTGTCATCCTCACCGAAGGTCATGACTGGAAGAAGCAACTCGGCGCCGACGCGGGCCTTGTGCGGGGTCTCGGCCACATTCCGCAATTCGATGTGAAGGACGGCGTCGCAAGGCCGAAGCCCGAAACGCTCGCCTGAATTCAGAGCGGCAGCGTGAAGGTCACGCGGGTGCCGACGCCTTCGGTGCTGTCGATCAGCAACGTGCCGCCGTGAAGCTCCACGAGCGAGCGTGAGAGGGCGAGGCCGAGGCCTGTGCCCTTGTGCTTCTTCGAGTGCTGGCTTTCCACCTGCTCGAAGGGGCGGCCGATTTTCGGCAGCGCGTGGGCCGGAATGCCGATGCCCGTGTCCTCGACGGCGATGGCGACGAATTTGTCGTCGGCGCCGCTGCGCATGGTGATAGTGCCACCTGCGGGCGTGAACTTGATAGCGTTTGACAGCAGGTTGAGCAGCACCTGCTTGATCGCTCGCTTGTCGGCTTCGACCGTCGGGAGGTCGCCCACCTCGTTGACGATTTTCACCGAGGCGATTTCGGCGCGGCCGGAAACGAGACGCATCGACTCCTCGATCACGACGCCGAGATCGGTCGGCTGCTTTTCGAGCGTCATGCGGCCCGCCTCGATCTTCGACATGTCGAGAATGTCGTTGATGAGTTCGAGGAGGTGCTGGCCGCTCGAGCGAATGTCGTGCGCGTATTCCTTGTATTTCGGCGAGCCGAGAGCGCCGAACATCTCCGCCTCCATCATCTCGGAGAAGCCGATGATGGCGTTGAGCGGGGTGCGAAGCTCATGGCTCATATTGGCGAGGAATTCGGACTTGGAGCGGTTGGCCGATTCTGCGCGGGTCTTTTCGGAGGCGTATTTCTCGGCGAGGTCCACGAGCTGGCGCGCCTGATGCTGAAGCTTGAGGCGCGAGGCTTCGAGGTCGCGCACCGTCTTTTCGAGCGCTGACTTGTTCTGCGTCAGGGATGATTCCTGAACCTTGATCGCCGTGATGTCGGTGCCGACATTCACATGGCCGCCACTGTTGGTCGGCCGCTCGCTGATCTGGAGCCAGCGCCCGGAGGGAAGGTGGATTTCCCACACCGCCTCCTCCAGCCCGCCCGCGCGCGGCCAGTCGGAACCGATGCCTGCATCCGCCATGACCTGTTCGAGCGTCGTCCCCGGCGCAAAGCCGTCTTCGGGCAGGTTCAGGAATTCGGCGAACTTGCTGTTCGCAGTGACGAGCCTGTTGTCGTCGTCCCAGAGGGCGAAGGCCTCGCCGATGCTTTCGATGGCATCGCGCAAGCGGGCAGTGGCGCGGCGCTCGCGTTCTTCGGCGAGCTTCTGCTCGGTGATGTCGATGGTGATGCCGACGAGGCGTTCGCCCGCAATGCGCCCGCCGCCCCAGACCTGCCCCTTGGCATGAACCCAGACCCAGCTTCCATCCACATGGCGGAGCCGGAATGTCGTGTCATAGGATCGCGAGGCCCGCGAGGCCGCGCCGATGATCTCGTCGATTGCAGGCCCGTCGTCCGGATGGGAGATGGATTTGATCTCGGCAGGCGACAGGCGCTTCGAGGGCTGGCGCAGGCCCAGCATGTCGAACATGGCCGAGGACCAGTAGACGCGGTTCGCCGTCAGGTCCCAGTCCCAGATGCCGCAGCGCGCGCCCGCAAAGGCCATGTCGAAGCGCAGCTGGTTTTCGATGAGGGCCGTTTCCGCCTCGATCTTCTTCTCGCGCAGCCGCATCAGCATGAAGGCCAGCAGGAAGCCGCCAAGGGAGAGCAGGGCGGAGAGACCGAGCGCATGGGAATAGCCGTCCCGCACATAGAGCGCGGAATTGACGAAGGCGAGGACGACGCCCAGAAGGACCAGCGCGATGCGCGGCAACCAGCCGGAGGACAGCGCCGGCCGGCTCCGGGCCATGTGCTGCTGCCAGGCCAGGACTTCCGTTCTCGACGAAGTCGCGTCGGGGATACTCATCTGAACCATGCCGGCGGCTTGCGCGTTCGGCCCCTCATTACTCGTCGAAACGCCAAGACTCGTCGAAACGCCAAGGGGGCCGGGAACGGGGCGCCGCGCCGCCCAGTCCGGCCCGCCCGGGGCCGAATCATTGAAACGATGATTCGGGAGCCCTCGGCCTTTGTCCAGATATGGCGGCTCGCTTTTTGGCATCCGATGCATTTCAGACTCACCCGCCACCCTGTTTGGTGCCATCAAGCAAGTGTCTTGCTGGCGATCTCATATACGTCGCGTGAAATGCCCTCCGCGCCGGCGATCCGTTCGAGCTGGCGCGACATCAAGCTGCGGCGCTTGCGGTCGAACTGGCGCCAGCTCTTGAAGGCGCCCAGCAGCCGGGCGGCCACCTGCGGATTGAGCGCGTCGAGCTCCAGCACCTTTTCCGCGACGAGAGCATAGCCCGCGCCATCCGCCGCATGGAAGCGAACTTGGTTGGCGGTGGCGAAACTTGTGATCAGTGCGCGTACCTTGTTGGGGTTTCGTATGGTAAACGCCGGGTGATGCAACAAGCTCTTGACGTCGTCCAGCGCACGGGGAAGCGAGGACGTCGCCTGGATCGAGAGCCACTTGTCCATGACGAGGTGGTCGCCCTTCCACTGTTCGTAGAAGGTCTCGAGCGCACGGGTGCGTTCCTGCACGTCGATATTGGCGAGAACGCCGAGCGCGGCAATCTGATCTGTCATGTTGTCGGCGCCGTCGAAGTGCGCCGCGGCCATCTCCACGCCCGACCCATCGGGTAAAAAGGCGAGATAGCCGAGGCAGGCGTTCCTGAGTGCGCGGCGGCCCGCATCCTCAGCGTCCGGGCTATAGGGCCCGTCGACCTTCATGCGCTCGTAGATGCGTTTCAGATCGTCGCGCACATCCGCCGCAATGGCGATGCGCAGGGTCTCGCGCGCCTCATGGATCGCGTCGACATCGACATCCTTGCCGATCATCTGCGCGATCGCCTGCTCGCTGGGCAGAAGGATCATCTGGGCAGCGAAATCGGGGTCGAGCTTCTTGTCTGCAAGCACCTTGCGTATCATCTCGGCGAAGGCGGTCCCGCGGCGGCGCTTGCCGCCCGTGCGGATCGCCTCGACATTGGCGATCAGAAGCCCGCTAGCGTAGCGCTGCGCCGCCTCCCAGCGGTTGAAGGGATCGCTGTCATTGGCCATCAGGAACACATAGTCGCGTTCCTTGAGATTGCTCGAAAGCGTCACCGGCGCAGTGAAGCCGCGCAGCAGCGAGGGCACGGGCTTCTCGGCGACATTGCGGAAGCGGAAGGTCTGTGTTCGCTCGGTGAGGTTGAGCACACGCGTTTTCGCGTGGGGTTTTTCCTCGCCGTCAAGCTGAAGCGCCATGTCCTTGCCGTCCGGGCCGACAAGGCCGACCGCAATGGGAATGTGATAGGGCTCCTTTACCGGCTGACCCGGCGTTGCGGCGCAAACCTGCGTCATCTTCAACGTGTAGGTTTCGCGAGCGCTGTCGTAACGGCCGGAGACGAGCACTTCCGGCGTACCTGACTGCGAATACCAGCGCTTGAACTGTGTCAGGTCGATTTTCGCCCCGTCGCTGAGGGCTTGCAGAAAATCTTCCACCGTCGCCGCTTCGCCGTCATGGCGTTCGAAATAGAGATCCATCCCCTTGCGGAAGCGCTTCGGCCCCACAAGCGTGTGGATCATGCGGCAGAGCTCGGCGCCTTTCTCGTAGACGGTCGCCGTATAGAAATTGTTGATCTCGATGTAGCTGTCGGGCCGAACGGGATGCGCGAGCGGGCCCTGATCCTCCGGGAACTGATGGCTGCGTAGAAGACGCACGTCTGCGATACGCTTCACGGCGCGCGAACGCATGTCGCTGGTGAACTCCTGATCACGGAAGACGGTGAGGCCTTCCTTCAGGCAGAGCTGGAACCAGTCGCGGCAGGTAACGCGGTTGCCCGTCCAGTTGTGGAAATATTCATGCGCGATGATCGCCTCGATGGAGGCATAGTCGGTATCGGTCGCCGTGTCGGGGCGGGCGAGAATGTATTTGTCGTTGAAGACATTGAGGCCCTTGTTCTCCATCGCCCCCATGTTGAAGCTGCTGACGGCGACGATCATGAAAATGTCGAGGTCGTATTCGCGGCCAAAGGCTTCCTCGTCCCAGCGCATGGAGCGCTTCAGCGCTTCCAAGGCATAGGCGCAGCGATCCTCATTGCCCGGCTCGACGAAGATGCGCAGCGTGACCTTGCGGCCCGACTTCGTGACGAACTTGTCTTCGACATGGCCGAGGCGACCGGCCACCAGCGCGAAAAGATAGGCGGGTTTGGGGAAGGGGTCGTGCCATTCCGCGAAATGCTTGCCAGAGGCGAGCTTGCCTTCCTTCACCAGATTGCCGTTGGACAGAAGAACCGGCGCCACCTTTTCGTCTGCAACGATGCGCGTCGTGAAAACGGCCATGGCATCCGGGCGGTCGAGATAATAGGTGATGCGGCGGAAGCCCTGCGCCTCGCATTGCGTGCAGTAGATGCCGCTCGAAAGGTAGAGCCCGGTCAGCGCCGTGTTCGCCTCCGGCCCGCAGGTCGTCACCGTTTCGAGGGTAAATTCGCCTGCAGGCAGGTCCGGGATCGTCAGGTGGCGGCCATCCACCTGATAGGCGTTCGGGCTCAGCGTCTCGCCGTTCAGACGGACCTCATGCAGCGTCAGCTTCTCGCCGTCGAGTACCAGCGGCCCGCCGCCCGAGGCCGGATTTGTCCTCATTTTCAGCTTCGAATGCACCCGGGTCGCGGCCGGATCGAGCTCGACCTCCAGCGAAACGGTGTCGATCAGATAGGCGGGCGGCGCATAGTCCTTGAGGAGGACGGCGCGCGGTTCTTCTGTTCTCATGGGGACGTCTGCTCGATTTTGAGGGCGGGGCCTGGCCGCTCCGCCCGGGCTGATTACGACAAGTCTAAAACAATCGGCCCGGGATATGGCGAAATTTCGTCGCTTCGCCGGGGGCGGACGCAACGACACTTGCGCTCCGGGACGCTTTCCGCCATCAACGGGCACGGCCAATCAGGGATAAAACAATGGACAAAGCGGCTTTCAGGGCGCGCAAGCATCAGGTGCTTGGCGACGCGACCATTCCGGAGCTTCCGAACCATTACAAGGGCAAGGTCCGGGACAATTACGACCTGCCCGATGGACGCCGCATCATCATCGCTTCGGACCGGCTGAGCGCCTTCGACCGTATTCTGGCCGCCATTCCCTACAAGGGCGAGGTGCTGACCCAGACGGCGCGCTTCTGGTTCGAGGCGACGAAGGACATCTGCCCCAACCACGTCCTCGAATACCCCGATCCCAATGTGGTTGTCAGCCGCCGCCTCGACATCCTGCCGGTCGAGATCGTCGTGCGCGACTATCTGGCTGGCACCACCGGCACCTCGATCCTGACGCTCTACAAGAAGGGTGAGAGGGAGATGTACGGCATCCGGCTGCCTGAGGGCTTGCGCGACAATGAGCGCCTGCCGCACCCGATCATCACGCCGACTTCCAAGGCCGATTACGGCGGGCATGACGAACCTCTCTCTCCGCGGGAGATCGTCTCAAAGGGTATCCTTACGGCGGAGCAGTGGCGCGTCCTCGAATCCTATGCGCTTTCGCTCTTCGCTCGTGGTCAGGAGATTGCGGCGACGCGCGGCCTCATTCTTGTCGATACGAAATATGAATTCGGCACGGACGCGCGCGGCCATATTGTGCTCGCCGACGAGATTCATACGCCGGACAGCAGCCGTTACTGGTTGGCTTCATCCTATCAGGAGCGTTTCGAAAAGGGTGAGAAGCCCGAGAGTTTCGACAAGGATTTCGTGCGCAATTGGGTCGCCTCGCGTTGCGATCCCTACAAGGATGAAATCCCGGAGATTCCCGAAACGCTGATCCTCGACACGGCGGAAGTCTATATCCGCGCCTTCGAGACGATCACGGGCCAAACCTTCAAGCTCCCCGACGCCGACGAGCCAGTTCTCGACCGCATCCGGCGGAATCTCGCGTCCTATTTCTGAGTTCGCTTTGTCGTTCAGCGGTTACAACACGCCGAATGCCCGCAGCAACCACAGAATAACGGCAATGACGACGACGATATTCAGGATTTGTTTGATCTTGCCGTCCATGGGCACGTAGTTGTTGACGAGCCAGAGCAGGACACCGATCACGATCAGAACGACGACAAGTTGAATCAGCGGCATGGAGTTCTCCTGTTGGAATGCTCCCCCGAGGGGTAGCCTTCTCTTGCTGTGCCAAAGTGGCCCCGTCGCTATTTCTTTTCGATCGTAATGCCACCTGGTCCGGCATTGATCTGAACGCCCTCAGGCTGTTTTCGGTCCTGATAAAGTTGATAACCGAACACTATGACCGCGAGTGCGAGCGCGCCGATAATGACGTAGAGAGTGTTGTTGCGGTTCATTCGCTATCCTTCTGCCAGGGACAAACGCGACCCCCGACGGTCGAGTTGTCAGTAGAAAAGCCCATAGACGACTTGCAAAATGTCGCCAGTGTCAGTGTTGATCATTACCGCGTCGTCGCCATAGCGCACCCATTCGCAATCATAGGGCGGAATGGTGAGGCCGAACGTCCAGTAGTCCTCGATCCAGTAGTTGCGCGGCCAGAAGATGGACGGCAGCACCTCGCCATAGGACCAGCTGCGCTCATACCAGCCATGCGGGCGGACATAGCGGCCCATGTTGAAGCGGCGCTGTGCCTGATAGTTGTGATGGTAGTCATTCGGGTCGTAGTCATGGGGCCGCCCGCTCCAGGGCCCCGGAGGATGGCCGACCATGTAATCGCTCGGGCCCGCATAGGGCTCCGTCGGGCCAAGCGGCTTGCCCTGCCACATCCCGCCCGACTGCCCGCGCGAGAGCACATCATGCTCGTTGCCCTGCCAAGGCTCGCCGGACTGAATTTGAATCTGGGGCGCTGGCGCCTGTTGGGCGGGGTGCCAGGGTTGGGTCTGCGTCGGGGCGCTGCGAGCCGGGTTGCTTTGTAGCATGCCGGGCTTCGCGGCGCCCTTTTGCAGAGGCCCGCGGGGCGTCGGTCCGGTCTGCAACATACCATCAGGGACCACCCCATTTTGCAGGATGCCGTTGGAGAGACCGCGTTGGCCATGCTCGGGCTTGCCGCGCTGATATTTGTCGCCGGGCCGCGCGTTCCTGCGCTGGCTCTGCAATATCTCCGAACCGGCCTGCTGCTCCATGGACCGTTCGGCATAGTGCTCCGCGTCGTTCGGTGGGACCGCGTGAGCGGTCGTGCTCACCAGAGTAAAGCCCGCCAGCATCAGCGGGCCGAGCGCGGGAATGAAGAGCCGGTTCATCGCAGGTCTCCTGTCCGATCATGATGTCGTAAACGAGGGCGCGGTGCCCGGCCGTCACTCGTCAGACAATTACAAGATCACGCGACCGCAGATTGAGCGCAATCAAAAGCAGCACCAATGCCCCATGATGGCGCAGAAGGTTGTTCCATGATGAAACCATCTCTGCCTCAAAGCGCTTTCACGATGCTCGGAAAGGCATATCCTTCGCCGACTGATCGTCCGCTGGGAGAGATATCATGGCCATGGAACGCACAGTCGCCGTGCTTGTCGGCAGTCTTCGCAAGGATTCGTTCAACCGCAAGACGGCGCTGGCGCTGACCAGACTCGCGCCCGCAAATCTGAAGCTCGGCATTGTCGAGATACGGGGGCTCACGCTCTACGATCAGGACCATGATGCCGGCCCACCGGTTTGCTGGGTCGAGTTTCGCGATGCAATCCGCCCCGCCGACGCGGTTCTTTTCGTTACGCCGGAATATAATCGCTCCGTACCCGGCGTTCTTAAAAATGCCATTGATGTAGGATCGCGGCCCTATGGCCACAGCGTCTGGGCAGGCAAGCCCGCTGCCATTGTGAGCGTGTCACCGGGCGCGATGGGCGGCTTCGGCGCCAATCACCATCTGCGCCAGTCACTCACTTTTCTGGACATGCCGGTGCTGCAGCAGCCGGAAGCCTATATCGGCAACGCAGCGGCGCTTTTCGACGACAAGGGCGAGATTGCGAATGAAGGCACGCGCGCCTTCATGACGAAGTTCATGGCCGCCTTCGCCGCGTGGATCGAAAAGATAAGGGGGTAGGGCGGTAGACTCAGACCGCCTCGATCTTCTTCGTCTGTTCGATCATCGTCTTCGCATCGCGGGCGAGAACGAGGACTTCCTCCGGCAGGTTTTCCGGATTGCTCGTTGCGTAGTCCACCAGCCGGTTGAGCAGAACCAGGAATTTGGGGCTCGCCGCCATGATGCGGGCCTGCAATTCAACACGCTCTGGCGCAAAGTCGTATTCCATGCCGGGTACGCGCCAGCCGCCGCCTTCCGCGGTATTGGTCATGATGACCGGATAGCTGCCGGGGAAGGGATGCGTCGCGCATTCTTCCACCGAGCGCCACTTGTTCGGCTGGCGGACGACGCGCCATTCCTCCATCGCAGGGTCGATCTCGGTGAGTGCCGCGGATTGCTCCGTCTGAAGCTCCGTCGCGGTGAAGTCGCGGCCCAGCCCGACGTCGTAGAAGACGCGCAGGGGTTCGTCGACATCCTTCACCCATTGCGGCACCACGCGCTCGATCACCGCCCAGGTGCCAACGGGGCGTACATATACGCGCTGGTTCTTGTGGAACTGTGCCTTCGCCATGGAATTTACCGATTCAGGAGTGGACCTTGCCTCCAGTATGCGGGGCCCGGGTTAGCGATTGTTTAATCTGTGTGGCGCGGGCGTGGCGGAGAGTCGATGCGAGGGATCGGCATGGGTGCAGCGCAGCGACGGGCGGGGGACCCCAAGCGGACGCGGCGTCAATGCGCTGCCTCTTTTCACCGCGCCGAATTGCAGGAACAATGCGCGCAAATCGGATACGCGCCGTCACTTTTTGGCGAGGATCCATCAGCCTGACCCGGCCGTAAACAAGGGCCCGACCGAAGCGGGGCGACATGAGCCGCCTGCGCGCGAGCGTGGCCCGAAAAACGTTCAAGGCCAAAGATTTCCAGAGGGAGCGCCCATGAATTTCGATTTCTCCGACGACCAGAAGATGCTGAAGGAGCAGGTGCGCAAGTTCCTGACGGACAAGTGCCCCTATTCGGTGCCGCGCCGCATCCTCGATAGCGACGAGCCCTATGCGAAGGAGGTCTGGAAGGGCCTTGTCGAGATGGGCCTCACCGGTACCGCCATTCCGGAGGCTTACGGCGGCCTCGGCCTCGGCGCGCTGGAGCTTTGCGTCATCGCGGAAGAGCTCGGCCGCGCTGCCGCGCCGGTTCCCTTCTCGTCGTCGGTCTATCTCGCCTCGGAGGCGATCAAGCTCTTCGGCACCGAAAAGCAGAAGCAGACCTGGCTCCCCAAGCTCGCCGCGGGTGAGATCATCGGCACCTTCGCGATTTCCGAAGGTCTCCATGCGCCGAGCGCCGCGAACATCAAGACGAGCTTTGCTGGCGGCAAGGTCAATGGTGTGAAGACGCCGGTTCCCGATGGTGACATCGCCGATGTCGCGGTCGTCGTCGTCAACGCGGGCGGCAAGGTCGCGCTTGCCATCGTCGATCTGAAGGGCGCAGGGCTGTCGCACGAAGTTCTCCGCACCTTCGACCCGACGCGCAGCCATGCCGAAATCACCTTCAAGGACGCGCCCGCCGAACTTATGGATGGCCAAGGCTGGGAGCAGGTGAGCCGCATTCTCGACGGCGCGGCCGTGCTCTTTGCCTTTGAGCAGGTTGGCGGCGCGGAAGCGGCGCTTGAGATGGCCCGCGACTATTCGCTGGAACGTTATGCCTTCGGCCGTCAAATCGGTTCCTATCAGGCGATCAAGCACAAGCTCGCCGACATGTATGTGAAGAAAGAGATCGCGAAGTCGAACGCCTATTTCGGCGCGATGATGCTCAACGACGAAGGCGCCGAATTGCCGGAAGCTGCTGCCGCCTCGCGCATCGCGGGTTGCGACGCCTATGTCTTCGCCGCGCAGGAGAACCTGCAGACCCATGGCGGCATCGGCTACACATGGGAAGCGAACACGCAGTTCCATTATCGCCGCGCGAAGCTCCTCGCGCTGACGGTGGGCGCCGCCATCCAATGGAAGGAAAAGCTCGTCGCGCGTCTTGAAGCCAAGAACGCCGCCTGACGCATTTCCCAGACATTAGAACATCGGAACAGAACCATGGATTTCAACGATACTCCGGAAGAAGCCACCTACCGCGCTCAGGTTCGCAGCTGGCTCGACAAGAACGCCGTTCGCAAGGCCGATGCGAAGGACTTGCCCTTGCCCAAGACCCTCGAAGAGGTGCTGAAGCAGTCGAAAGCCTGGCAGGCCAAGAAGGCCGATGCCGGTTATGCCTGCATCACCTGGCCGAAAGAGTGGGGCGGCGGTGGCGGCACCACGATCCAGAACGTGATCTACGGTCAGGAAGAGTCGAATTACGCCGTTCCCGGCGGCATTTTCGCCATCGGCCTCGGCATGTGCATCCCGACGGTCATGGCCTGGGGGCCTGAAGACGCGAAGAAGCGCTATGTCGGTCCCGCCGTGCGCGGCGACGAGATCTGGTGCCAGCTCTTCTCCGAGCCTGCGGGCGGCTCCGACGTTGCGGGTCTACGCACCCGCGCCGAAAAGGATGGCGACGAGTGGGTCATCAACGGTCAGAAGGTCTGGACCTCCGGCGCCCACTACTCCGACTTCGGCATCGTGCTGACGCGTACCGATCCCAATGTGCCGAAGCACAAGGGCCTCACCATGTTCTATATCGACATGAAGAGCCCGGGCGTCGAAGTGCGTCCGATCAAGCAGATGTCGGGCGGCTCGGACTTCAACGAAGTCTTCTTCACCAATGTCCGCGTCAAGGACAGCCAGCGTCTCGGCAATGTCGGCGACGGTTGGAAGGTTGCGTTGACCACGTTGATGAACGAGCGTCTCGCCGTCGGCGGTAGCCAGGGCAATGCAGATGCCGACGATCTGATCGAGCTTGCACGCGAGACCGAGATTGCCGGTGAGCCCGCGATCCGCAATGGCGCCGTGCGTGAGCGCATCGCCAACTGGTATGTGCAGGCGCAGGGCCTCAAGTTCACGCGCTTCCGCACGCTCACCGCGCTTTCGCGCGGCGAGACGCCCGGACCGGAAAGCTCGATCTCCAAGATCGTCGCGGCGAACAAGATGCAGGAACTCGGTTCCTTCGGCATGGATCTTCAGGACATGGGCGGCGTCATCCGTGACCGGAGCGTTTCTCCGGCCGAAGGCGCCTATACGGAGCAGTGGATCGGCGCGGCGGGCTATCGCATCGCCGGCGGCACGGACGAAATCCTGCGCAACATCGTCGCCGAGCGCGTTCTCGGCATGCCGCAGGACGTTCGTGTCGACAAGGACCTGCCCTTCAATCAGGCCCCGCGCGGCAAGTAACCGGCTTAGGGGCGGGCATCCCGCTCGCCCCTGATCGCCAAGCGTCAAAAGCCTGCCGGCATCCCGCCGGCGGGCTTTTTTCTGTCCCATTTCAGGAGATGGGCCGGAAATGGGCAGCAGCGTCACGGTCTTCAAGAGGTTACAATTCTGGATGCGCAGGCCACGATCTGTTGAGCTATAACTGTCGCCGAAAAACCACAGACGGGTGGACAGTGCGGCGTATTCAGATATGGCTCGAAGCGGCGAAAGGCGATTTTCTCGCTCTTCTGCCGCCATGGAGCGACCGCCGGGCGCCTTATCTCGTTTTCGCAGGGCTTCTCGTCTTTGCCGCCGCGCTGGCCTATTACCTTGTCTTTCTCCAGCCGGTCTCGCAGGGGCTCGCCACCATCCGCAGGAGCAGCACGCTTGTTGTCCTGGCGCGTGTAGCGCCGACGACCTATTACTACGGCACGCTTGGTGAAACCGGTTACGAATACGATTTGACGCAGGCGCTTGGAAAGGCGCTTGGCGTCAAGGTCGAATACCGGACCTATGACACCGAGCCTGAAATTCTCGAAGCGCTTGCCGTGAGGCGGGGACAGATCGCCATCGGCCTCGTGGCCACAGAGGCGCGGCGCAAGGCTTTCGTCGCCGGTCCCGACTACCAGAGCGTGCGTGAAGTCGTCATCTGTCGACGCGACATTCCGCTGCCGAAAAAGCCTGAGGATCTGGTCGGTCTCAAGGTCACGGTTGCCGAGGGCACGGCGGGTGCCGATGCGATGCGCGATCTCGCCGCGAAGACCAAGGGGGTTTCTTTCGATGAGAAGCGCGAGCCGGTTGAAAATATTCTGTCCACGGTTGCCGAGGGCCAGCTCGATTGCACGGTGGCGAGCTCGCTCGAGTTGCAGATCAACAATCCCTATTACCCGGAACTCGTCGAAGCCTTCGCCATCACCGGCGACCAACCGCTAGCCTGGCTTGCCGCGCCGGGTTCGGAGGATGTTGCGGAATATCTTGGCAACTGGATTGCCGACCTGAAGAAGTCGGGCGAGCTTGCCGATATAGGCCGCCGCTATTTCGGCTTCCTGCCTCCTTTCGACTATGTCGATGTGCATGCCTTCCGCGAAGCGATCCAGACGACCTTGCCCGATTACGAGAAAGCGATGCGCGACGCAGCGGACCAGACGGGACTCCCCTGGCAATTGATCGCCGCCGTTGCCTATCAGGAATCGCATTGGCGGCCTGATGCGCGCAGTCACACGGGCGTGCGAGGGATCATGATGCTCACCGAGGATACGGCAGACGCGCTGGGCGTGGAAAATCGTCTCGATCCGATTGCGAGCATCTATGCGGGTGCGCGCTATATCGCGGATATCGAAAAGCGCATTCCCGACTCGGTGCGCGAACCCGACCGCATCTGGTTCGCACTAGCAGCCTACAATATGGGTTTTGCCCATCTGCAGGACGCGCGAGCGCTAGCCGCGCGGCTGGGTCTCGATCCTGATGGCTGGACGGGAATGCGCCGCGCCCTGTCTCTGATCCAGAAGCCGGCTTACGCCGAGCATCTGAAATATGGAACCGCAAGGGGTGGGCAGGCTTTGCGTTTTGTGCAGCAAGTTCGCGCCTATCATCATATACTTGAGGCGCCACGCGGATAGTCCGTGTTCTGAAACAGTTGGTTTCCTCGCGTTGCGTGTGTCTACGTAAAATCCCGTATGCGACAACCTGCGCAGCATGTGCGACAGAATGGCAGCGCACAAACTGCGTCAAATCCGCGACACTGTGACCAACGGAATCGCACCGGCAGGGTGCCCGGTAACGGAGAGATGAAAATGCAAGGCAACAAGACTTCGAAGATCGTAGTAATGGCGCTCGGTGCGCTGCTTGGCACGACGGCGCTTTCCGCTCCGGTCCTCGCCGCCGATGCGTTCCAGGGCAAGTCGGCGGGCGACTTCCTCGTACGTGCGCGTGGTATCTATGTCATTCCCGACGAGAAGCTCGACGGCATTTCCGGCCTGAGCATCAGCAATGAAGTCGTGCCGGAAGTCGATTTCAGCTACTTTGTGACCGACAATATTGCCTTCGAACTGATCGCGGCGACGACGCGTCACGAGGTCAGCATCCCCAGCGCGTCGCTCGGCAAGGTCAGCCTGCTGCCGCCGACCCTGACGGTTCAGTACCACTTCATGCCGAAGGCGCAGTTTAGCCCCTATGTTGGTGCTGGCCTCAACTACACCTTCTTTTATAACGTCGACAGCGGCGACTTCTCGAGCGTCAAATATGACAATCACGTCGGCTACGCCCTGCAGGCCGGTGTGGACTACGCCCTTGGCGGCAATTGGTCGCTCAATGCCGACGTGAAGAAGATCTTCCTGAAGACCGACGCGCATGTGAGCGGTGTTGGCACCGTCGGAACCACGATCGATCCGTGGATCGTCGGCCTCGGCGTCGGCTACCGCTTCTAAGAGCGAAGCTCTCCTCCCCGACTATCGGCCTCGCGCGGGAATCCTCGCGGGGCCGCTTTCTTTTGGATTGAATTGTTCGACCAAACTCCCCGATTGTCTGCGGCGACCTGTCGCTATATAGAAGGTCTAGGGCGTATACCCTAAATGGTCCAGAGAGGCCGTGGGCGGCCCCGATAGCCAAGTTTCAGGGAGTAGAGAAGCCGTGGACGACTTTTTGAGCCAGCCGGGACCGAAGACAGCCGCCGTCCAGAAGCACCTTCAGGTCGCCATTTTCGGCACCGGCATGGGCGGGCTTTGCATGGCCGTCCAGCTTCGGCGTGTGGGCATCGACTCCTTCGTGATGCTGGAGAAGGAAGACGAGATCGGCGGGACCTGGCGCGACAACACTTATCCCGGCTCTGGCTGCGACGTGCCCTCGCATCTCTATTCCTTCTCGTTCGAGCCCAAGGTCAACTGGTCGCGCAAGTTCGCCCTCCAGCCTGAGATCCTCGATTACATGAAGCATGTGACGCGGAAGTACGGCCTGCGCCCGTTCATCCGTTTCAATACCGAGGTCGATGAGGCGCGTTTCGACGAGGCTGCCGGTCTCTGGCGCATCCGCACCAGGGCGGGCGAAGAGATCACGGCGAATGTGGTCGTCTCTGGAACCGGGCAGCTCAACCGCCCGTTCACGCCAGATCTGCCCGGCATCGAATCCTTCGCGGGCAAGGCGTTCCATTCGGCGCGCTGGGACCAGAGCGTCGATCTTCAGGGCAAGAATGTTGCCGTCATCGGCAATGGTGCCAGCGCCATCCAGTTCGTGCCGCAGATCGCGCCCAAGGCAAAGAAGCTCACCGTCTTCCAGCGCTCGGCGAACTGGATAGTGCCGAAGGCGGACCGTCCCTATACGGATTTCGAGCAGCGGATGTTCCGTCGTTTTCCCTGGCTGGTGAAGCTGCATCGCCTGCAGATTTATCTGCGCCTCGAACTCAACTATCTTGCTTTCGTCCGGGGCAGCTTCTTCGGCAAGCTTTTCGAAAAGGCGTCGCTGAAGGAACTTGAAGCCCATATCAAGGATCCGGAGCTGCGCGCGAAGCTCACGCCCGATTATCCGGCGGGCTGCAAGCGCATCCTTCTGTCGAATGACTGGTTCCCGACCATGGCGCGGGAGAATGTCGATGTCTGCACCAGCCATGTCGAGAAGGTGACATCTGACGCCATCGTGACCAGGGACGGCGTGTCCCATCCGACCGATGTCATCATCTATTCGACCGGCTTCGTGACGACGACTTTCCTCGCGCCGATGAAGGTTGTCGGGCGCAACAATGTCGATCTCAATACGGCCTGGGCGAATGGCGCGGAGGCGCATCGCGGCGTCGCGATTGCGGGCTTCCCGAATTTCTTCATGCTTTATGGGCCCAACACCAATCTCGGTCACAACTCCATCATCTTCATGATCGAGTGCCAGGTGAACTACATCATGCAGTGCTTAGGCGCGCTCAGGAATCCGAAGGTGCGCTATATCGACGTGAAAAAGGAGGCGGAAGACGCCTTCAACCGCGACCTGCAAGAGGACATGCAGTCGACCGTCTGGGCTGCCGGCTGCTCGAGCTGGTACAAGACCGCCGACGGCAAGGTCACCAACAACTGGTCGAGCTTCACCGCGAAATATTGGTGGCAGATGCGCCACCCGGACTTTGCGGAATACAGGGTGGTAGGCTGACTGTCGCGTGGCCGCGAGGCGTCGCGCCTTGGCCCGCGCCGGGATGATGAGAAGCTTTGAAGGCTGCCTTTTGCTTTGAGTTGTGCGAGACTCCAAAGCAACATGAGTGGATGGTCCTTGCTGATTTCTCCGATCGTTCCCGACGCCAGGGGCAACGGCCTTGCGCGGCGCGCATGGATGTGGGCGCACGAACTCTCGCGAGCGGGCGATCTCGTCACTCTTGTGATCGGCTCTGGAGATATAGCTCCTGCGTCTAACAAGCTGCCCGGTAGATTGGCAATCGTTCCGCCGGGTATTCGGCGCCCGAAATGGAAAAAGGCGATTGGCTGGAGCATGCCTGATCTGGCCGCGATCAGGCAGGCCTGCACAGCTTTTCCTGCCAGCATTCCAGATAGAGTTTTCGTTTTCCGTCTTGGCGTTGCCCCGGCGCTTGAGGGGCTTCCAACACCCTGGCTCGATCGCGTCGAGATCGATCTCGACGACTGGGAGTCGGCTCGCTGCTTCAGTAGCGCGAAACTCTCGCTGCGCAGCGGGTCGCTCTGGCGGGCCGCACAGTTTGTCGTCGGCGGGTTGTTCTATCGCAAGCGCGAACGATGGGCGCTGGAGAAATTTCCGGTGGTGCATATTTCCGCGCCGAACGACGCTGCGGCGTTGGGGGCTAGATCGGAACCGGGAAGGGTGCGCGCCACTCCAAGCCGGATCGCCGGTCCTGGCTGTCCGCTGGCCGATTGCCCGCCGAACGGTCGTCCTTCCATCCTGTTCGTCGGTACGCTCGGCTATCTGCCCAACCGCGACGCAGCCGACTGGCTGATGAAAGACATTCAGCCGCGTCTCGCGCGGAGCTTGCCCGGCGTCACCGTTACTGTTGCCGGCGACGCGCCCGAGCGCATAGGCGCACGCCTGATCGAGTCGGAACTCGACTGGAGGGGATATGTCCCTGATCTGCGTGATCTCTACCGGGAAGCGACAATCGCCATTGCGCCTCTGCGGGGCGGAAGCGGCACGAAGATCAAGATTCTGGAGGCGTGGTTCTATCGGCGGGCCGTCGTGGCGACGAGTCATGCCGTCCGGGGGCTCGGCGTCATCCCGGGGTGCCACGCTCTGGTTGCCGACACGACCGAGGAATTTGTCGATGCTTGCCGTCGCCTGATCGAGGATCGGGCGTTGCGGGAGAGAGTCGCCGCCGAAGGCCATGCGCTGTTCCTCGCGCACCACATGCTCTAGCCGGAGACCTTGCTTGATCCCCCGCATCATCCATCAGACCTGGAAAACGGACATCATTCCCGAGCAGTTCCGGGCGTGGTGCAGAACTTGGACAGAGATCAATCCCGGGTGGGAAAGGCAGGTATGGTCCGACCGTCGCCTGCTCGAGTTCGTAGCCGCGCAATATCCCGATTTTCTGGAGATCTATTGTTCTCTTCCGTCGGGCGTGATGCGCGCGGATGTGGGGCGCTACATGCTGCTGCATCACTTCGGCGGACTCTACGCGGATATCGACACCGAATGCCTCGGCACCCTCGATGCGCTTGCGGCGGAGAGGCGTGTTGTGCTGAGCCTCGAGCCATCGACGCATTGGCATCCGATTGCGAGCCAGCGCGGACTTCCATATCTCGTTTTCAACGGGATCATGGCGAGTCCTGCCGGTCATCCATTCTGGTTGCATGTTCTCGAACTGATGCGGAAGAATTCCCATGCTCGCAATGTTATCGATGCGACCGGCCCCTGTCTGCTGACCGCCGCGCAGCTCTCGTTTCCGGAGCCTTCCAGGATATGCGTTGCGCCATCGTCTCTGTTCAACGGTCGGGACCGGCACGGGAATGAACCTGACGGTGACAAGGGCACGGAACGCATCGCGCGCCATTACTGGGCCGGAAGCTGGTTGAAGAAGTCGCGCAAGCGGTCGGCCGCAAATATGCTGAAGCGGGAATTTCGGCGCCTGCGCCATTTGATGACGCGCGGTGAATTTCTGGATCCGGTTCGCGCCCGCGCATCGGTCGATCAGGCGGCCGTTGCTGCCTCTCCATCCACCGGCGAAAATCTTGCGATTCTCATTCCGCTTCGCGACGCCGCCGAGCATATCGAGCCGTGTCTCGCGCAAATATCGCGGCTCGATATTCCCGCCGAAAGGATCAAGCTCGTGTTCTGCGAAGGAGACAGCGTCGATGAAAGCTGGGAGCGTCTGAATGCGCTCGTTGCTCCGATGCGCTCGAAATATCGCGACGTGATCCTGCTGCGCAAAACGGTCGGCACGCGCTTTGTCCATGCGGAGCGTTGGAAGAATGCTGTTCAGCGAGAGCGCCGCAGCGGCATTGCAAAGGTTCGCAATCATTTGATCGATTGTGGCATCGACGCATCGGATGATTGGGTGTTGTGGATCGATGCCGATGTCTGGAAATATCCCTCCGATATCGTATCGAAGCTGAAGGCGACTGGTGCGCGCATCGCCGCACCTCATTGTGTGAAGCACCATGGCGGGCCCAGTTTCGACCAAAACACATTCATCACGGTCAATGCCGACCGCGATCACGCCTATTACCGCGATCTGAACGACGGGCTTTACATGCCGCCTGCGAACCGCGGCCGCAGGCTATTTCTCGACGATCTGAGGCATAGCGAGGTGGTACCGCTCGACTCGGTGGGGGGAACGATGCTCCTCGTCGATGCGGCACTGCACCGTGGCGGACTTCGTTTTCCCGAAGCGCCTTATGAGTATCTGATCGAGACTGAGGGCTTCGGGCGTCTCGCCAGAGACCTGGGTATCCGCATCGCCGGGCTGCCGAATGTCGAGGTTCTCCACGTTCCCTGGTGAGAGGCAGGGCGTTACCCGCTCTTTCTCCGCAAATGGGGCTTTGCGTCGGGGCTCAAATATCCTATTTAACAACCAATAAGATGGGTACCGCGATTAATAACTATAATTTACTGTAAATAAGGCCCGCTTGGCGGGAAGAATGCAGATGCTCGACGAACTCATTGCCATAGCGCTCAAGGCTGGTGCCGCGATCATGCCGATCTATGAGCGGCTCGATGCCGCTTCGGTCGTGACCAAGGGGGACGGTTCGCCCGTCACCGCCGCCGACGAGGCCGCCGAAGTGGTGATCCTTGCCGAGCTTGCCCGGGTCGCGCCGGGTATTCCGGTGGTCGCCGAGGAGTCGGTCGCCGCCGGCAAATGCCCTGCAACGGGCAGCCGCTTCTTTCTGGTCGATCCGCTCGATGGCACCAAGGAGTTCATCAACCGCAACGGCGAGTTCACGGTCAATATCGCGCTGATCGAGAATGGCCGTCCGGTGCTCGGCGTCGTCTACGCACCGGCCATTGGCGACATCTATGCAGGCGGCGAGGGCCAGGGCGCGCGCGCGGCCAAGGTCGAGAACGGCGTCGTCGGCCCGTGGCGGAAGATTGCCGTGCGTCCTTGCCCCCGTTCCGGCATCAGCGTGCTCGCCAGCCGCTCGCATCTCACCGACGAGACGAAAGCCTTCGTCGAGAAATTCTCCGTCGCCGATTTCGTCTCCGCCGGATCGTCGCTGAAATTCTGCAAGCTCGCAGCGGGCGAAGCCGATCTTTACCCCCGGCTCGGCCGGACGATGGAATGGGATACGGCGGCAGGCGATGCGGTTCTCCGCGCGGCGGCTGGCGGCGTAATGACGATGGACGGCAAACCGCTTGCCTATGGCAAGCGCAATCAGGCGGAGGATGTCGATTTTGCAAACCCGTGGTTTGTCGCCGCAGGCAACTTCGACCCCTTTGCCGACGTAACCGAATAATGCGCGTAGACGAGGTATCTGCAATGTCTCCCGATCGGAAGTCTCATCTGAAAAGGTTGGAGGATGAGAGCATTCACATCATCCGCGAGGTTGCGTCCGAGTTCCGCAATCCGGTGATGCTCTATTCGATCGGCAAGGACAGCTCGGTCATGCTGCACCTCGCCGCGAAAGCATTTTATCCCGCGCCGCCGCCTTTCCCGCTGATGCATGTCGACACGACATGGAAGTTCCGCGAGATGATCCGCTTTCGTGACGAGACGGCGAAGCGCCTGGGCTTCAACCTCATCGTTCATACGAACCAGGATGGGCTCGCGCAAAACATCAATCCGTTCGATCACGGCTCGTCCTACTACACGAATGTGATGAAGACGGATGCGCTGAAGCAGGCGCTGACGAAATACGGCTTCGACGCCGCTTTCGGCGGCGCGCGCCGCGACGAGGAAAAGTCGCGCGCAAAGGAGCGTATCTTTTCGTTCCGTACCGCCAATCATGGCTGGGATCCGAAGAAGCAGCGCCCGGAACTCTGGAACATCTACAACACGCGCGTCGCGCCGGGCGAGTCGATCCGCGTCTTCCCGATCTCGAACTGGACCGAGCTCGACATCTGGCAATATATCATGCTCGAGGACATTCCGATCGTTCCGCTCTACTACGCGGCAATGCGCCCCGTGGTCGAGCGTGGGGGCCAGCTCATCATGGTTGATGACGAGCGCCTGCCTCTGGAGCCCGGCGAGGTTCCGCAGGAAAGACTCGTGCGCTTCCGCACGCTGGGCTGCTATCCGCTGACGGCTGCCATCGAAAGCGACGCCGCAACGCTGCCCGAGATCGTGCGCGAAATGCTGGTCGCGCGGACGTCGGAGCGTTCGGGCCGCCTCATCGACCATGACGAGGCCGGCTCGATGGAGAAGAAGAAGCGCGAGGGGTATTTCTGATGAGTGAGGCCGCTGAAAATCTCTCCGCGCAGGATCTGATCGCGTACCTTGCCCAGCAGGAAAACAAGACCCTGCTGCGCTTCCTGACCTGCGGCTCCGTGGATGACGGCAAGTCGACGCTGATCGGCCGTCTTCTCTATGACACGAAACTTCTCTTCGACGACCAGCTTGCAACGCTGGAACGCGACAGCAAGAAGCATGGCACGGTGGGCGAAGATATCGACTTCGCGCTGCTGGTCGATGGCCTCGAGGCCGAGCGTGAGCAGGGCATTACCATCGATGTCGCCTATCGCTTCTTCACGACCGACAAGCGCAAGTTCATCGTCGCCGACACGCCGGGGCACGAGCAATATACGCGCAACATGGCGACCGGCGCATCGACCGCCGATCTCGCCATTCTGCTCGTCGATGCGCGCAAGGGCATCCTGACGCAGACGCGCCGTCATGCCTTCATCGCCTCGCTGCTCGGCATTCGCCATGTCGTTGTTGCCGTGAACAAGATCGACCTTGTCGATTATTCACAGGACATCTTCGAGAAGATCCGCGACGACTTCGCGGAGTTCGCGCGCAATTTCGGTTTCAAGCAAATCGTCGCGATCCCGCTTTCTGCGCGTTTCGGCGATAACGTTATTGCACGTTCGGAGCGCACACCTTGGTACAAGGGACCCACGCTTCTCGACCATCTCGAAACGGTCGAGGTGGAAGACGAGCAGCTTGCGAAGCCTTTCCGCATGGCGGTGCAGTGGGTCAACCGGCCCAATCTCGATTTCCGCGGTTTCTCGGGCACCATTGCGAGCGGCACGGTGCGTCCCGGCGATCGCATCGTCGTTGCCGCATCGGGCAGGACGAGCACGGTCGCGCGCATTGTCACGGCGGACGGCGATCTGGATGTCGCGGGCGCAGGCGATGCGGTGACGCTGACGCTTGCCGACGAGATCGATATTTCGCGCGGCGATCTTCTCGTTGCCGCTACCGACCAGCCTGAAGTGGCGGACCAGTTCGCGGCACATGTGATCTGGATGCATGAGGATCATCTGCTGCCGGGCCGTCCCTATCTCGTCAAGATCGGCACCAGGACGGTGACGGCGCAGGTGACGGAGATCAAGCACAAGATCGACGTCAACACGCTTGACCATCTGGCGGCGAAGGAACTCGGGCTCAATGAGGTCGCCGTATGCAACTTCTCGCTGTCGCAGCCTGTCGGTTTCGATGCCTACACGGCCAATCGCGAAACGGGCGCCTTCATCATCATCGACCGCCTGAGCAATGCGACGGTTGGCGCTGGCATGATCATGTTCGGCCTTCGTCGCGCGACGAACATTCACTTGCAGGCGCTCGACGTGAACAAGGCTGCGCGCGCAAACCTCAAGGGCCAGAAGCCGGTCATCCTCTGGTTCACCGGTCTTTCAGGCGCGGGCAAGTCGACCATCGCGAACATTGTCGAGAAATACCTGCTCGCGCAGGGTCGCCACACCTACATGCTCGACGGCGACAATGTGCGTCACGGTCTCAACCGCGATCTCGGTTTCACCGAAGCCGATCGCGTGGAGAATATCCGCCGCGTCGCGGAAGTCTCGAAGCTGATGATCGATGCGGGTCTGATTGTGCTCGTTTCCTTCATCTCGCCGTTCCGCGCGGAGCGCCGCATGGCGCGCGAACTGGTGGAGGAGGGAGAGTTCATCGAGGTATTCTGCGACACCCCGCTCGCCATCGCCGAAAGCCGCGACCCGAAGGGCCTTTACAAAAAGGCGCGGGCCGGGCAGATCAAGAATTTTACCGGCATCGACTCGCCTTATGAGCCACCGGAGAACCCCGAGATCAGGCTCGAATCCGGCACAAAGTCGGTCGAGCTGCTGGCGGAAGAAGTGATCGCGTTGCTGCGCTCGCGCGGCGTCATCGTCTGAAAAAGATTGCGGCTCGCATTCACCCGAATGCGAGCCGCAAAACAATGCGTATTTATCAGGCGTCGAGGAAACCCTCGAGGCGCTTGCGGATGATCACGGTCGCCTCGCTCATGATCCGATCGATCAGTTCCTTCACAGTCGGAATGTCGTGGATGAGGCCGGCGACCATGCCGCAGCTCCAGGCGCCCGCGTCCATGTCGCCCTTCTGCATGACGCGCGGATAGACGCCGCCGACCAGCTCGCGAATATCCTCAATGCCGAGGCCTTCGCCCTTGGCATGCTCGATAGCGACGATCTTTTCGACTGCCGCATTGGTGAGAACGCGCTCGGTGTTACGGAGATTTCGCATGATGAGGCGCGTATCGAGTTCGGAAGCGGCGACGATCGCCTTCTTCACATTCTCATGCACGGGCGCTTCCCTGGTCGCGATGAAGCGCGTGCCCATGTTCATGCCTTCGGCACCGAGCGCCAGCGCCGCAACGAGGCTGCGCGCATCGGCCATGCCGCCCGAAGCGACGAAGGGAATCTTCAGCTCTTCCGCAGCGCGCGGCAGCAGGATCATGTTCGGCACATCGTCTTCGCCCGGATGGCCGCCGCATTCGAAGCCGTCGACGCTAACCGCGTCGCATCCGATCTTCTCGGCCTTCAGCGAGTGGCGCACCGAGGTGCATTTGTGGATGACCTTGATGCCGGCCGCCTTGAGCTGCGGCATGTATTGCTCGGGACTGCGGCCCGCCGTTTCCACCGCCTTCACGCCGCCCTGAATGATCGCATCAATATATTCGGGATAGGGCGGGTTGGCGAAGCCCGGCAGGAAGGTGAGGTTCACGCCGAAGGGCTTGTCGGTCATCTCGCGACAGCGCGCGATTTCCTTCGCCAGCAATTCGGGCGTCTGCTGCGTCAGACCGGTGATGATGCCGAGTCCACCGGCATTCGACACGGCGGACGCCATTTCCGCGAGCCCGACGAAATGCATGCCCCCCTGGATGATCGGGTGCTTGATCCCGAAAAGTTCGGTGATGCGCGTCTTCATAATTATGCTCCTCGTCGTTTTCCTGGCGGTATGTCACCGCGTTCTGATTCCTACCTTAAGTTCATTCTTCGAACGCTCAAAAAGGTTTGGCGCGCCGTCCCGTGGACGCAGCGTCAGGGCCATCTTTAGGACCGGGTCAAAGCGGCAGTCGCCGGGAGCGCTGAATCGGCTGGTCCTGCGCCGCCGTCTGGCTAATCTATGCGGCAATCCGGCTGGGAGGCCGGCTTAGAGCAAAGATGCCCCAAGGCATTGGGCCGCTGAGATCTGCGGCAGGAGGAGGAACATATGAGCACAGCAGAAGCAAGCGCCGCATTTCCCGGCTACACGCGGGATACCATCGATGATCAGGTCGTCAACCCGGAGCTCTATGCCGATGAAGACGAGATCCATGCGCTCTTCACGACGCTCCGCAAGGAAGACCCCGTAAGGCTGATGAAGCCACGCGGCTTCCGGCCCTTCTGGTCGATCACCAAGCATGCCGACATTCAGGAGATCGAGCGCCAGAGCGACAAGTTCGTGAACCGCTTGCGCACCTATCTCTCGCCCGTCGAGGGCGAGGAATGGCTGAAGGCCACCGTGGGCGATACGCATCTTTTCCGCACACTGGTCGATCTCGACGATCCGATTCATTACAAGCTCAGGAACCTGACGCAGAGCTGGTTCATGCCGCCGAACCTCAAGAAGCTCGAAGAGCGGATCGCGGGGCTTGCGAAGGATCATGTCGACCGCATGCAGGACCTTGGCAGCGAATGCGACTTCGTGAAGGAGGTCGCGCTCTGGTATCCCCTACGCGTCATCATGCAGCTTCTCGGCGTGCCGAAGGAAGATGAACCCTTCATGCTGAAGATGACTCAGGAGATCTTCGGCCCCGGCGATCCCGATGTGACCGCCGCAACCGACCACAAGGGCGATGACGATACCGTCGTCTTCAGTGGCGAGCGCGGCCAGAGCGTCGATCTCGCGGCGACGGCCCAGGCGCTGTTCGACTATTTTGGCGCGATCACGGCGGATCGCCGCAAGAACCCGAAGGACGATGTGGCCAGCGTCA
Source organism: Parvibaculum sedimenti (assembly GCF_009184905.1). Taxonomy (GTDB): domain Bacteria; phylum Pseudomonadota; class Alphaproteobacteria; order Parvibaculales; family Parvibaculaceae; genus Parvibaculum; species Parvibaculum sedimenti. Next base: position 53,883 of record NZ_WESC01000003.1, on the reverse strand, counting down.
TCGCCAACGGCATGATCGACGGCCAACTCATCGGCGACCGCGAAGCGATGAGCTACTACGTCATCGTCGCGACGGCGGGCCACGACACGACGAGTTCGGTGACGTCGGGCGGACTGCTTCAACTCATCAAGAACCCCGACCAGATGGCGAAGCTCAAGGGCGATCTCTCGCTGTTGCCGGGTGCAGTCGAGGAGTCGATCCGCTGGGTGACGCCGGTAAAGCACTTCATGCGCACCGCGATGGAGGACTACACGCTGCGCGGAAAGACCATCAAGGCGGGCGATGGCCTCTGCCTCCATTATCCGAGCGGAAACCGCGACGAGGAGGTCTTCGGCGAGCCCTTCAAGTTCAAGGTGGACCGCACGCCGAACCGCCAGATCGCCTTTGGTTATGGCGTTCACCTCTGCCTCGGCATGCATCTGGCGCGCATGGAAATCAAGGCGCTCTACAACGAGCTTCTGCCGCGCCTGAAGCACATCGAGCTGGCGGGCGAACCGAAAAACACGCGGGCGAATTTCGTCAGTGGGCTCAAGTCCATGCCGGTTCGCTACCGCTTCGCGTAAGAAAAGCGACAGGGAGAGAGAAGATGAAGATAACCGCCGCGGTGGCGCGCGCCGCCGATGCCGATTTCAGCATCGAGGAAGTCGAGATCGACGACCCGCGTGCCGACGAGATTCTCGTTCGCGTTGTAGGCGTCGGGCTTTGCCACACCGACCTCGTTTTCAAGGCGGCGGGGCTTCTCGGTCTTCCCGCAGTGCTCGGGCATGAGGGCTCGGGCATCGTCGAGAAAGTCGGGGCCAATGTCTCCAAGGTGAAGGCGGGTGACCGCGTTGCCATCACCTTCCGCTCCTGCGGCGAATGCGACCGCTGCCAGAAGGGTCAGCCTGCCTATTGCCGGACCATGCCGATGCTGAACTACATCGGCATGCGCCCGGACGGCACCAAGGCGCTGCACAAGGGCGGGGAGGATGTGTCGAGCAACTTCTTCGGCCAGTCCTCTTTCGCGACCTATTGCCTGACCTATGAGCGCAATGTGGTGAAGGTGCCGGAAGGTGTGCCGCTGGAACTCGTCGGTCCGCTCGGCTGCGGCGTGCAGACGGGCGCGGGTGGAATCATTCGTTCGCTCGCCTGCGAGAAGGGGTCGTCGGTGCTGATCCTTGGCGGCGGCGCCGTGGGCCTCAGCGCCGTCATGGGGGCCGTGGTGCAGGGCTGCGGCACCATCATCGTGCTCGAACCGCATGAGGCTCGTCGCAAAATAGCGATCGAACTCGGCGCGACACACACCATAGATCCGAAGGCCTCGCCCGATCTTGTCGCGGCGGTGAAGGAAATCCTGCCGCTCGGCGTCGATTATGCTTTCGACACGACCGGCATTCCCGCTGTGGTGAATGCGACCATGAATTGCCTCGGCTCGCATGGCGTCTTCGGCATTGTTGGCGTCTGCCCGCCCGGCACACCGGTTCCTGGCGATCTTTCGACTGTCATCACCTTCGGCCATACGATCAAAGGCATCATCGAAGGCGACAGCGATCCGGATGTCTTCATCCCGGAGATGGTCGAACTTTACAAGGCGGGACGGCTTCCCTTCGACAAGCTTATCCGCACCTATCCGCTCGCCGACATCAACAAGGCGATCGCGGACCAGCATCACGGCGATTGCGTCAAGGTCGTGCTGCTCACCGGTGCTTGAGAATGGGGAGGGCGCGGCTCTGGCGGCTGTGCCCTCGCAGCCCTACTTCGGTCCGTTTTCACGCAAAAAGCGCTTCGGCCCGCTGGCCTCAAACGCAATAAAATGGCGGTTTTCCGCCAGTCCCGCAGGTGCGACGCGATAGACCTTTCTTCCGCCGCAAAAATCGGGCACTTGTTTCAAGTCGCGTTTATGTTCCAGCACGATCCACATCGATGGCGCATGCTTCCGACACCGGCGCGGGCTGAACTGCGCGGGTTCCAGATACCTGTCGTCGGCTGCGTACCGCTCGACAATGCGCGTCATGAGGCGCGTGAACAGGAGATGCGACCATGACGGCGCAGGATGAACGCGCGGCCCCGCGCCTTGATGCGGGCCGCTTGGCGCGTCTGCTCAATCATTATCGTGATGCGAATACCGGGCGCGGAATCTTCGAACTTGCGGTCACGGCCGTGCCCTTCGTCATCGCCTGGGCCTTGATGGCGCTCGCCTTCTATCGCGGCTATATCTGGCTCTACGCGCTTCTGATGCTGCCTGCGGCCGGGTTTCTGGTTCGTCTGTTCCTCATTCAGCATGATTGCGGCCACGGCGCCTTCCTGCCGAACCGGACGGGAAACGACTGGGTCGGGCGTATCATCAGTGTGCTGACGCTGACCCCCTATGATCACTGGAAGCGCAGCCACGCCATTCATCACGCGACGGCCGGAAATCTAGACCGGCGTGGCATTGGCGATGTGGATACGCTGACAGTTGAGGAATATCTTGCGCGCTCGCGTTGGGGCCGCCTTCGCTACCGCTTCTATCGGCACCCCGTGGTCATGTTCGGCATTGGGCCGATGTATCTCTTCCTGGTGCAGAGCCGCGTGCCGCTCGGCTTCATGAGCAAGGGCTGGCGGCCCTGGTTAAGCGCCATGTCGACCAATCTTGCCGTTGCGGCAGCGGCGGGCCTGATGATCTGGGCCATGGGCTTCTGGCCGTTCCTCGCCATCCATCTCCCGGTCGTGCTTCTCGGCGCGACGGCGGGCGTCTGGCTCTTCTTCATCCAACACCAGTTCGAAGCGACACAATGGTCGAAGAGCGATAGCTGGAGCGTGCAGGACGCCGCGCTGCATGGCAGTTCCTATTACGAGCTGCCGCCTGTGTTGCGCTGGTTTTCGGCCAATATCGGCGTGCATCATGTGCATCACCTGTCGAGCCGCATTCCCTATTATCGCTTGCCGGAAGTGCTGCGCGACCATCCGGAACTGCGCGGTGTCGGTCGCGTGACGCTGCTGCAAAGCTTTAAATGCGTGAGCCTCGCGCTTTGGGACGAAAAGCGCCGTCAGCTCATCTCCTTCAGGGATTTGCGCCGGGAATATTCGGCGGCCTGAGCGCGTCGTAGCGTTCAGCCGCAACCTGCGGCCTGCCATAGAGCGGATGTCCGTCCGCGCGGCCACCATTCCCGCACACGTTGATGCAGGTCAATGTCGCGCGCCCACATTTCGGTTGCGATGCTTCCAAGGGCCATTCCGCTCCGATCTTGGTCGCCGCTCATGCCCACTCACAATCCCGATATCGCGCAAGCGCTGGACGATGTCGCCGATCTTCTTGAGCTGCAGAATGCCAATCCCTTTCGCGTGCGCGCTTATCGAAATGCGTCCCGCGTCATTCGTGGCCTCGGCACGGAAGTCTCCGTCATGCTTCAGCGCGGCGACGATCTGGCTGAGCTTCCAGGCATAGGCGATGACCTTGCCGAGAAGATCGCGACGCTCGCGAAGTCCGGTCATTTGCCGCTGCTTGATCGCTTACGGAAGGATATTCCCGCCGTCGCGACCGAGTTGCTGAAACTTCCGGGTCTCGGGCCGAAGCGTGTGCGCGTTCTCTGTGAGGAACTCGACCTCCACAATGTCGAACAGTTGCATCGCGCTTTGCTGGATGGGCGGGTTCGCGCATTGCCCAGCTTTGGGGCCGCGAGCGAGACGAAGCTCCTTCATGCTGTCGAGGCGCGTAGCAAAGCGCCGGCGCGGCTGAAGCTTGCACTTGCCGAAGGCTATGTGGAGCCCTTGCTCGACTGGCTGCGTGGCGCAGCCGGCATAGACCAACTTATCGTCGCGGGCAGCTATCGCCGTTGCCGGGAGACAGTTGGAGATATCGACATTCTGGCCACGGCGCCAAAGGGCGAGCCGGTGGTGGCGCGGTTTACTGCATATGAAGAAGTCGGGAGGGTCATGGCGGCCGGCTCCACGCGGGCGACCGTCGCCCTGAAGTCAGGTCTTCAGGTCGATCTGCGTGTCGTGCTGCCAGAGAGCTATGGTGCGGCCCTCCATTATTTTACGGGCAGCAAGGCTCACAACATTGCTATCCGCAGGATCGGCCAGAAGCGCGGGCTGAAGATCAATGAGTATGGCGTCTTTCGTGGCCAGAAGCGCATAGCCGGGAGAACGGAAAAAGAGGTCTACGGCGCCGTCGATCTGCCCTATATCGAGCCCGAGCTTCGCGAGAATCGTGGGGAGATCGAGGCGGCGGCAGCGGGAACGCTTCCACACCTCATTGAGCTTGCGGATCTGCGCGGTGACCTCCACGCACATACGAATGCGACGGACGGCCATGAAACGCTCGCCGAAATGGCGGAGGCGGCCCGGGCGCTTGGTCTCGAATATCTTGCTATCACCGATCACTCACGTCATCTCGCGATGACGCACGGGCTCGATCCCAGGCGGCTGATGAGGCAGGGCGAGGCGATCGACCGCATCAATGCCGAAAAGTCCGGTATCACGCTGCTCAAGGGTATCGAGGTCGACATTCTCGAAGACGGAGCGCTCGATCTGCCCGACGAAGTGCTCGGCCATCTCGATTTCGTGACCGGCGCGGTGCATAGCCAGTTCGGCCTTTCGCGGGCGAAACAGACCGAGCGGATTCTCCGCGCCTTGGAGCATCCGCATTTCACCGTTCTGGCGCATCCGACCGGCAGGCTCATCGAAGAGCGCGAACCCTATGATGTCGATATGCCGAGGATCATTCGCGCGGCGAAGGAGCGCGGTTGCTTTCTCGAATTGAACGCCCATCCGGACCGGCTGGACCTGACGGATATTCACTGCCGTCTGGCGAAGGAGGAGGGGGTGCTGCTCAGCATCGGCACAGATTCGCACCGGGCACAGGATCTTGCGAACCTGCGCTTCGGTGTGGCGCAGGCGAGGCGCGGCTGGCTTGAAAAGAACGACGTGCTGAACACGCGCTCTCTCAAGGCGCTGCGGCCGCTTCTCGCCCGCACGATGCGCTAGGTGGCCTAGTCCGCGACGAAGCTCGTCATCACATCGCCAAGTCCATGATCGAAGCGGGCGATGACGTCGTCGCCTGCCTTGACGGGGAAGGCGCGGACGAAGGAGCCGGTGAGGATCACATGACCGGGCTCGAAGGTGACGCCGAACTCGCCGAGCTTGTTTGCGAGCCAGGCGACCGAGGTCACCGGATTACCCAGAACGGCGGAGGCCAGGCCTTCCTGCTCGACCTTGCCATTGTTGATGATCGAACCTTTCACGCGGCGAACGTCAATGGTTTCAAGCGGGCGCGGATTGGCACCGAGCACGACCGCGCCGCAGGCGGCGAGATCCGCCACCGTGTCGATGAGGTTCATTCCCGGCTCGCGTGCGAGGCGGAAATCGACGATCTCAATGGCGGGCAGAACGAAGTCCGTCGCGCGGATCACGTCAACCGGCAGGATGCCAGGCCCCTTCAGCGCGTGTTTCATCACAAAGGCGATTTCGATTTCGATCATCGGCGCGAAAAAGCGCGAGGCCGGGATCGGCGTGTCTTCCGGAATGAAGAGATCGTCGGTCATGGCGCTGAAATCGGGCTCGGTCGATCCGGCCATTTCCTGCATGGGCTTCGAGGTAAGTCCCACCTTGTAGCCCTTGATGCGCGCACCGGCCTTAACCTGCCGCGCGACGAATTCCTCCTGAATGCGATAGGAGTCTTCCACCGTAATGCCCGGATAGGTCTTGGTGAGAAGACGGATAGGCTGGCGCGTCTCGTAAACGCGGAAAAGGTCATCGACGATCTTGCTGCGCGTCGCTTGGTCGAGCATGTCAGTTTCCTTTCGCGGCGGCGCGGACCGTTTCGAGATCCATGCGGGTGGCCATGGTGAGGGCGGCGATATCCGTGGTGACGGAAATCATCTGGAAGCCTTGCGTAATGCGGAGCGGCGCAACCTTCGAATTGGAAAGCACAGCGGTTGCGACGCCTGCCTTCTTCGCGGCGGCGGCTACCTTGCCGATGGCGGCATCGAATGCGGGCTTGCCGTCATTGTCCCCCGGCGGAAGGCCGAGTGCGACCGAAAGGTCGAATGGACCAACGAACAGCGCATCGACGCCCGGCACCGCCGCGATTTCCTCGACGGCGGCGAGCGCTTCAGCAGTCTCGATCATCGGGATGACGGCGACGCGGGAATTGGCCTCCATGAAATAGCCGGGACCATCGCGCATTCCAACGCGAACCGGGCCGAAGCTGCGGCGGCCCATGGGCGGATAGAGGCAGGCATCGACGGCTTTCCTGGCGTCTTCGACCGTCTGGATCATCGGAATGACGACGCCAAGCGCGCCCGCGTCGAGAACGCGGCCGATGATGCCCGGATCGTTCCAGGGCACACGGACGATCGGGATGGCGGATGTGAGATCGATGGCGCGGATCATGGAAAGCACCGTCTCGTAGTCCATGCAGCCATGCTGCATGTCGATGAGCACCCAATCGAAGCCGTTACGCGCCAAAGCCTCGGCGGAGAGCGCGCCGGGCATCATGCACCAGGCGCCAAGCGTTACTTCTCCCGCGCGCCAGCGGGCCTTCAAGGCAGCAGCCATGACAAACCTCCCCAGTCGTCCGCGTGAAGCCGCGGAGCGTTTCATAACTGAGTGTCATCATAAATGATGAAAGTCAATATGTCGGTGAGGTGGGTGTCGCCTAATGAGCGACGATTCCCTCAATGGCGCATTCGAGCCGTGGGCGCAGCCGGTTGATGAACTGCCTCCTGGTGGCGAGGCCACCCAACCAGCCGAGAAGGCCTATGTAGTAGATGGCAAAGAAGCTTTCTGCCACGAGCAGTGGATCGATGTCCTGACGCAGCTTACCGGTCTTTTGGCCCGCGATGACGAGATCCGCGATCCCGCCATAGATGACTTGCATCAACGCCTGGAGATCGGATCGCCGGGAGGAATTCTCTGGCGGCACCGTGATCTCCCTGATGAGGGCCTTGGCGAGGTCCAGGTCTTGGGCGTGATAGACGATCATCGTGTCGAAGACATGCATGAGCTGATCGATCAGACTCGACCCTGCGGGCTGCTTCCCGAAGGCGGCTTGCGAGGTCGCGATCATCTCGTCCTTGAAGACCATGACGAGCAGGTCTTCCTTCGACTTCGCATAGAGGAAGAGGGTACCCGTTCCGATATCGGCCTTCTCGGCGATTTCCTGCGTGGTCGTCTCGGCGAATCCCTTGGTGCCGAAGAGCTCCTTGGCGGCCTCGACGATTCGGGCGAGCTTCTCCTGCTTGTTCCGCTCCCGCCGTCCGGTGGGCGCGGATTCGTGCTTATTCTCCGCACCCGCGTGCGCAACTGAAGTCCGCTTTTCCTTACGCTCCACCACTGTTCGCCGCCTCTCCGTACAGACAGATTCATCAAGCACACCATGTCGGTTGAACCGGCATTGTCAATGCGCCCGGTCGTGGGCCGCTCGCCTCACTTGACAGGCGGTTCGCAGTCTATAATCTGAGTGTAGTCATAAATGAGAACCGTCACAACAGCCGCGTCGCGGCGACGTCTGGGAGGGCGTCGACGCAGAGAAAGCGGCAAACGGTCAGCGATTGGAAACGCTCAGGGAGGACCACATGCCGGCTCGTACGGGGAAGCAGTTTTTGCAGGGGCTCAAGGGCCCGCGCGATATCTGGATCGGCGCAGACAAGGTTGAGGACATCACCGAGCATCCGGCCTTTGCCGGCGCGGCCCAAGGCCTTGCCGGCGTGTTCGACCTTCAGCATCAGTTCGCAGATGACTGTCTGATGGCTGACCCGGAAACGGGCGAAGCGATCAATGTCAGCCACATGATCCCGCGTTCGAAGGAGGACATTCTTCGTCGCCACAAGGGGCTGACGCGTATTGCCGAATATACGGTCGGCATTATGGGCCGCTCGCCGGACTACATGAACGTGACCTATGCGGGCTTCGCGGGCCGCGCCGACGAATGGGGCGCGAATGGCAACGAGCAGGGTGCGGAGAATCTCGTCAACTATCAGAAGTTCCTGCGCCGCAACGACATTTCGCTCACCCATACGATCATTCAGCCAACTATCGACAAGGCGCAGGGCGATGCGCCCAAGCCTGGCAATGACGTCGCGCTACACAAGGTTGGCGAAACCGAGCATGGTATCGTGGTGCGCGGCGCGCGCATTCTGGCGACGCTCGCGCCCTTTGCCGATGAACTGGCCGTCTATCCCGCCGCGCCGCTGCCACCCGGCGCGGACGATTATGCGCTCGCCTTCTGCATCCCCATGTCGACGCCGGGGCTCAAGTTCATTTGTCGCGACAGCTGCGCCGGTTCGCGCAATCTGCACGACCATCCGCTGTCCTCGCGCTTCGATGAACAGGACGCCTTCGTGATCTTCGACGATGTGGAAGTGCCCTGGGACCGCCTTCACATCAACTGCAACCTCCCGGTCTACAATCAAGTGATGACCACCGGCTGGTACCCGAACGTCATGCAGCAGACCATGATCAGGGCGCAGACCAAGCTGGAATTCGCCTGGGGTCTCGGCACGCGCATGTGCGAGGCGATCAACGGCCTGCAACCGCCTGCCATGCAGATGCTCGGTGAGATATGGACCTTTTCGGAATTCGCCCGCTCCTGCATCCAGTCGGCGGAAGAAAACGCGCATGAATTCGGCAATGGCGTCTGGTTCCCGCAAGGAGCGCCGCTCGTTGCGCTCCGCGCCACGCTGCCGACCTGGTTCCCGCGCGTGAACGAGATCATCCGCCTTCTCGGTTCGCACAACCTGCTCGCTGCGCCGACGGAGGCGCAGCTTGCGGATCCGAAGCTCCGTCCGCTCATCGACCAGTTCATGCGCGGAGCGGGTGATGTGACGGCGGAGCAACGCGCTCGCGTCTTCCGCCTCGCATGGGATTTTGTGGGGAGCGCGCTGGCGAGCCGCGGCGAACAGTATGAGCGCTTCTATCTCGCGTCCGGCGCGCGCAATCAGCAGCTGGCGCAACTTCTGGCGGAACGCGCACGCGCAGACCGCCTCGTCGATCGCTTCCTGAACGAAGGCAGCGACATCTCGCAGAAAAAGGCAATGCCTGTGGTGGAGACTGTTTGATGAGTGGAAATGTAGCGAAGGTCGCGGGCGTCGAGGTCTCGACCGATCATTGGATCAACGGACGGCGCGTCTCGTCGAAGGAGCGGTTCGCGAATTTCTCGCCGGTCGACGGTTCGCATCTGGCCGATGTCGCGGCGGCGGGCAAGGCCGAGGTGGACGAGGCGGTGGCCGCTGCTCGCAAGGCCTTCCCCGCATGGGCGGCGCTTGGTCCCAAGGGCAGGCTTCCGTACCTCAAGCGCTTCGCTGAAGGCATCAGGGCGCGTGCGGCCGAACTTGCGGCTGTCGAGACCATGGACAATGGCTCGCTGCTTCTCGGCAACCAGCACAGGGTTGTGCCGCGCGCGGCGCAGAACATCGAGTTTTTCGCAGACTGGGCGCTGACGCTCGAAGGCCATTCGATCGAAGGTGCCGAAGTCATCAATCATGTGAAATACGATCCCTCCGGCGTGGCGGCGCTCATCACCCCGTGGAACGCGCCGCTGATGCTCACCACGTGGAAGGTCGGCCCGGCGCTTGCCGCCGGTAATACGATCGTCGTGAAACCGCCGGAGTGGGCGCCGCTCACCTGCTCGCTGATGGCGGACATCGCTCATGCAGCAGGCATCCCCGCAGGGGTCCTCAATGTCGTGCAGGGCATTGGTGAAGTCGCTGGCGACGCGCTGGTAAATCATCCGGACCTCGACCGGATCAGCTTCACCGGCTCGACCGATACGGCCAAGATCATCGGCCAGGCGGCGGCGCGTTCGATCACGCCGATGAGCTCGGAGCTTGGTGGCAAGTCGCCCTTCATCGTTTGCGCGGACGCCGATCTCGACGCGGCTGCCCAGACCGTTGCGGGCCAATACATGAATGCAGGTCAGGTTTGCCTCGCCGGTACGCGCATTCTGGTCGAGAAATCGATCGAGGAGCCCTTCCTCGAAAAGGTGCGCAGCGCCGCAAGTCACATGGTCGTGGGCGATCCGCGCGACAAGGACACGCGCGTCGGGCCGCTCATTCATCCCGAGCATTTCGAGCGCGTCGCGGGTTTCGTCGAACGCGCGAAGAAGGATGGTGCGGTGCCGCTCTGGGGCGGCAGCCGCGCAAATTTAGGCGAGCTCTATTTCCAGCCGACGCTTTTCGCGCATGTGAGTCCGGAGCTTGAAATCGCGCAGCGCGAAGTCTTCGGGCCCGTGTTGACCTGGCAGACCTTTTCGTCTGATGACGAGGTGGTCGAGACCGCGAACAACACGCGCTACGGCCTTGCGGGCACACTTTTCAGCCGCAATGAAGCCCGTGCCATGAACATCGCGTCGAAGGTCGTCGCTGGCACGCTTTGGGTGAACTGCTTCTTTGTCCGCGATCTTGCGGCACCTTTCGGCGGTTCGCGCGACTCCGGTATCGGCCGCGAAGGCGGGAGCTGGAGCTTCGACTTCTACAGCGACATCAAAAACATTTCGGTCCGCAAGGGATCGTTTGCCTGAGGGAGATCAACGTGGTTCAGATCACGGAACTTGGATATCTGACGCTCGGGGTCAAGAGCCTCGCGCAATGGAAGGATTTCGCGTCGCAGATCCTCGGCCTTGAGGTCGCTGATGAGGGCGAGCCCGGGCGCAGCTATCTGCGCATGGACAATTGGCATCACCGTATCCTTCTTGAAGAAGACGGCTCGGATGATCTTACGACGCTGGGATTCCGCGTTGCGGGCGTAGAAGAATTCCGTGCCATGACGAAGCAGCTCACGGATGCCGGCGTGAAGGTTCGCGTCGGATCGCCGGAAGAGGCTGACAAGCGTCATGTGCTTGAAGTCATGTTTCTCAATGACGCGAGCGGTTTTCCGATCGAGATCTTCCACGGGCCGCATGTGCAGGCCGACAAGCCATTTTATCCGGGCCGTCGGATGCATGGGCGCTTCAAGACGGGCGTTGGCGGCCTTGGTCACCTGATCCAGCGCGAGACGGTCGGCTTCGAGAAAACCTACGAGTTCTACAAGCTTCTCGGTATGCGCGGTGGCATCGAATACCGTATTCCGATTCCGGGACTTCCCCGGCCCATCGATTTGATGTTCCTGCACTGCAATGATCGTGACCACACGCTGGCCTTCGGCCCGCCCGGTGAGAAGCGCATCAACCATCTCATGCTCGAGGTGGATAATCTCGACGATGTGGGCCTGACCTACGACCTCGTGCGCCGCGCCGGACATCCCGTTGCCATCGCGCCGGGACGCCATGCCAACGACCACATGTATTCCTTCTACTTCATCAACCCGTCTGGGTGGATGTGCGAAATCGGCTGGGGTGCGCGCAATGCGACGCATCAGTCGGAATATTACCAGGCGGATACATATGGGCATGATCCGGTGGCCGGCGTGGTCACAGGCATCATGGAAACGGCCTGACCGCTTTCGTTCTTGACTGCCCGTCATGTCACGCCGTGGCGGGCGGCCGGGAAGCGCATCGCGTCGCTTTCCGGCATTTTTCTTCGTCCAATAATGAGGACTTCCATGTCTGTTCTGACCGGCAAGAGAGAAGAGTGGCGCCGCATCCTGCATGAGGGCACGCCGAAATGGGTGCGGCCAGAGGGCGACCTGCTGCGCCTTGGCGACGGGCGTACGGTGGCCGATGCCGATGCGACCTATCTGCCGCCCTGCGATCCGACCAAGATCATCTGCATTCATCTGAACTACGATTCACGTCGCGTCGAATTCAAGGCACCGCCGCTCGTCACGCCGACCTATTTCCAGAAGCCGCTCACCGCGCTCAATTCGCATCGCGGTTTCCTCAACCGGCCGGCCGATTGCCAGTATCTCAACTATGAAGGCGAGATCGCGGCCATCGTCGGCAAGCCCATGCGCAATGTCGCGCGCGAGGATGTGTGGGATCATCTCGCGGGCTTCGCCGCCGCAAACGATGTCGGCGCACAGGACTTCCGCGATACCGATGCGGGCTCCATGCTGCGTGTGAAAGGCCATGACGGATTCTGTCCTGTGGGCCCCGGCATCGTGCGCGGCGTCGATATTCGGGAGCAGACGGTGCGCACCTATATCAACGGCAAGGTCGTGCAGGACGGCCCGGTCAGCGAGATGACCTTTCCGATCGACTACATCTTCGCCGATCTCTCACGTCACATCACCTTCCTGCCGGGAGACATCGTGCTCACCGGCACGCCGGCCAATTCACGTCCGATGAATATCGGTGACGTGGTCGAGGTCGAGGTGACGAATATCGGCAAGGTCACGAACACGGTGCAGGAAGTGCCCGCGCCGCTGCACAATGTCGGGCATCAGCCGACGGATACCGACGCGGTCCGTCGCGTCGCGCTCGGACAGTTCTGAGCGGTAGCGAAACGTAAAAAGCCCGGCAATCTTTTGATTGCCGGGCTTTTCTTTTGGCAATGTCTCGCCGATCAATCCACGCCGATGGCCTTGAGCATGGCGGGCACTTCCGTCCATTCGCGCTCCATCTGGGCGAACATGTGGTCCAGCGCGAAGTTGCGCGGGGCGCTCGCAAGATAGAAGCGTTCGTAGAGTTCGACGCGGCCACCGAGAGCGGAGCCCGCGAAGTCCCACGCCGTGCGGAAGAGCTTGGCCCTTTCTCGCGCGCTCATGCCGTTCGAACCCGGCATGTAGGTCTTGATGAGGTGGCCGATTTCCGGATTGTCGATGGCGTCGAGCGACGGCGTGGCGAGCAGGTTGTGCGAGCCGATCGTCTTGATGGCATCGTTCGCCTTCACCATCCAGCCCGGCATCATGGCGCGGGTGGCGCGGAAGGGCCGGTCGTCGGGGAAGAAGGCGCCATTGCCCCAGTCATGGGCTCCGGCTTCCGCTGCCGCGATCGCCGAACGAGTGAGCTGCGAATAGGCCCAGATCTCGCCGAGAAGGGCGGCCGTGTCAGGGCGCTTGTCCGCATTGGTCGCCTGCGCCATGCGTGTGCAAAGCTCATAAGCGAATTCGAGCTTCACGGCGGCACGGATGCAGGTCTGCTGCATGATGTTGGCCGCCCAGCCGTGACGCATCAACCCGTTATAGACGTCGAGATCGCCGTCGATGAAAACGCGCTCATTCGGGATCTCGACGTCGTCGAAGATCATGAAGGCGTCCTGTTCGTCGAAGCGCGACGAGAAGGGATGGTCGCCCGCCGATGAGTTGACGCCGTAATGGTCGCGGCAGAGCGTGATGAGGCCCTTGGTATTCATCGGGATGGAGAAGGCGAGCAGCGTGTCCGGATTGACGCTCGGCGGCTGCGGTACGCCGGGATAGACGAAGAGTTCGTCGGCGAAGGGCCCAAGCGTCGCAAGGATCTTCGCGCCGCGCACCACGATGCTGTCCTTGGTGCGGCGCACGACTTTCAGCGCGCATTCGCCGTTGACGCCCTGCGTATCGGGCAGCGACTTGTCGACGACGGGATGGATGATCGTATGGGTGAGGGAGAGATCGCCTTCGACGACTTCGCGATAGAAGCGGCGGAGCCGGTCGGAATAGGTCTTGTCGCCCTTTGATTCGAAAATGTCGTTGCGCGCGACGAAGCCTGCCAGCGTCACGTTCACATAGTCCGGCGTGCGGCCGAGCATGCCGACCGAGTAGCGGGCGAAGCGGTCGAAGGCCTTGTGGCGACGCTGAAGGTCTTCTGCGTTGCGGGGCACGATCAGGCTCGCGCTCATCGGCTTGCCGGTTTCGGGGTCGGGGACGAGGCAGTCCTCGGCGTGGGTATTCTGCCAGTCGAAATAGGCGGCCATGCCCTTGAGCGACCCGGCGAAGGCCGGATGGCTCATGATGTCCACTTTCTCATTGCCGAGCCAGACGGTGCGGTCGTCGCGCAAGCCGTCGAGATACTGTTGACCAGTACGTGCCGTCATCGTTTCCTCCCAAGCCCTGTCGGGCGGGCTCCCTATGGTTCTGGCGGCCCTTGGGGCCTATTGTGTGAAGCCAAATGATGTGACCTCACATGAATAATGTCTGAGCGTAGTCAGTTTTGCAAGGAGGCTGTTCGGTGTTCACGCCGGAAGAATTCGAAATCCTGTTGAGAGAGCGCTTCCGGCAGGAAGGGCCCGGCGTCGACGTCGCCGCGAACAGCGTCATCGTGGGCATGGTGCTGGGCGCCATGCGGGCAGAAGTGGTGCTGGAACAGCAGGTCCACCGGCCGCAGGGACTGACCTGGGCAGGGTTCCGCATGCTCTTTTGCCTGTGGATTTGCGGTCCGATGAACACGGGTGCGCTATCGCGCATGCTTTTCACCACCGCGCCAACGGTCTCCAGCGTGCTCAACACGATGGAGGGCAGGGGCTATGTCGAGAGGCGGCGCTCAAGCGAAGATCGCCGTCAGGTCTCCGTGCATTTGACGCCCGTGGGCGAAAAGCTCATCGCGCGGGCGTTCCGTGCGCAGCATGTGCTCGAAAAGAAATGGGTGGCTGGCCTGCCGCCGTCCGACATCGCCGCCTTCCTGCGCGTGTTGCGCCACCTGACGGAAAAGGTGCAGGCGGCTGAGTGAGCGTTCCCGGCCTGCTTGATTAAATGGATCGTTCCGGCGATGTTCCGGCCATGAATATGCCGAACCATCGCATCTCCGTTGCGCCCATGATGGACTGGACGGACCGGCACGACCGGTACTTTCTGCGTCTCATCACGCGTCGCACGCTGCTCTATACCGAGATGGTGACGACGGGTGCGGTCATTCATGGCGACCGCGACCATCTCCTCGGCTTCGATGCGAGCGAGCATCCGGTTGCGGTTCAGCTTGGCGGTTCAGAACCCGCCGATCTCGCAGAGTCCGCGCGGATCGCCGAGGGCTATGGCTATGACGAGGTGAACCTCAATGTCGGCTGCCCGTCGGACCGCGTGCAGTCCGGACGCTTCGGCGCCTGTCTCATGCGCGAACCTGAGCTTGTCGCGGAATGCGTCGCGGCGATGCGGAAGGCGGTCTCAATACCGGTCACGGTCAAATGCCGCATCGGCGTCGACGATCAGGACCCGGCCGTGGCGCTGCCGACGCTCGCGCGGATGGTGAGTGACGAGGGATGCAAGACGCTGATCGTTCATGCGCGGAAAGCATGGCTCGAAGGGCTGAGCCCACGCGAGAACCGCGACATTCCTCCGCTCGAATATGACCGCGCCTATCAGTTGAAGCGCGACATGCCCAGCCTGGAAATCATCATCAATGGCGGCATCCAGACGCTCGATGAGGCAGCCGCGCATCTCGACCATGTCGATGGCGCGATGCTTGGCCGTGCCGCCTACCAGACGCCCTATGTGCTGGCCGATGTCGACCGGCGCTTCTATGGCGAGACGGAGGCGCCACTGACACCGCATGAAGTGCTGGAGGCATTCCTGCCTTATGTCGAGGAGCAGCTTGCGCGCGGCATTCATCTCCACGCCATGTCGCGCCACATTCTCGGGCTCTTCCACGGTGCACCGGGCGCGCGGGCTTTCCGCCGCTATATTTCGGAGAATGCGCCGAAGCATGGCGCGGGCGCGCAGGTCATTCGCGATGCGATGGCGCTGGTGCCGCGCGAGGCGCTCGTCTCAGCGTGAGCCGATGATGGCCCAGGCGCCGCTCGCGTTGAGGATGATCTTTTCATTGGCCCGGAGTTCGGATCGCAGGAAGCAGACGGAGCGCCCCTGACGGAGCAATTCCGCGCGGCCCTCGATCCAGTCGCCTTCGCGGCCGGCGCCGATAAAGTCCATGGTGAGGGTAATCGTAGCGCAGGGCGCGCCTTCGATCGCATGGAAGACGAGGCTTCCCATCATCGTGTCGGCAAAAGTCGTCAGCATGCCGCCATGGACGACACCGAACGGATTGCAATGCCGGCGCTCTGCGCGAAAGCCCCAGGTGGCAATGCTGGCCGGTGCGTCTTGCCGCTGATAGAGCGGGCCTACGAGGCTTTCGAAATTTTCGGTGCCCGAGAATGCGCCCACGGGCGTGAAGCCCGTGGGTATGTCGATTGTCATGTCTCTTCTCCCCCCGGAGACTGTTCAGATCTTCTGGTCGTATTCGCCCACTTCCGGATTGGCGGAGAGCCGCTTGTCCACTTCGGCGAACATGCCGCGCATATTTGCTTCAGATGTCGGGCTTTCCACGACGACGACGAGGCCGGGCTTGTTCGACGAGGCGCGGACGAGACCCCAGGTGCCGTCCTCCAGCACGACACGAACGCCGTTCACGGTCACGAGATCGCGAATCTTCTGGCCGAGCATCGTTTCGCCCTTGGCCTTCATGTCGGTGAAGAGCTTCACCATGCGCTCGACGACTTCATATTTCACTTCGTCGGGGCAGAAGGGCGACATGGTGGGCGAGCCCCAGGTCTTGGGCAGGGCCTCGCGCAGTTCGGACATCTTCTTTCCCGGATTGCGGTCGAGCATGTCGCAGATGGCGATGGCCGAAACGAGGCCGTCGTCATAGCCACGACCAATCGGCGGATTGAAGAAATAGTGGCCGGACTTCTCGAAGCCGACCAGCGCGTTGAGTTCATGCGCGCGGCGCTTGATGTAGGAGTGACCGGTCTTCCAGTAGTCGGTCTTCGCGCCATTGGCGATCAGCACCGGATCGGTGAGGAAAAGGCCGGTCGACTTCACGTCCACGACGAATTGAGCATTGGGAAAGCGCGAGGAAAGATCGCGGGCAAGCATGACGCCCACCTTGTCGGCGAAGATTTCCTCGCCCGTATTGTCCACCACGCCGCAACGGTCGCCATCGCCATCGAAGCCGAGTCCGACATCGGCACCTTCCGATAGCACCTTGTCGCGAAGAGCATGGAGCATTTCCATATCTTCCGGGTTCGGATTGTAATGCGGGAAGGTGTAGTCGAGCGTGCAGTCGAGCGGGATCACTTCCACTCCGATCCCTTCGAGAACCCTGGGGGCGAAATGGCCTGCAGTGCCGTTACCGCAGGCGGCGACGACGCGGAGCTTGCGCGTGATCTTCGGACGGTTGGTCAGGTCCGCGATATAGCGCTCGGCCATATCCGTCACTTGAATGTACTTGCCGCCCTCGCGTTCCTTGAAGGCGCCGGAGAGAACGATCTCCTTCACGCGGCCCATTTCGTCGGGACCGAAGGTCAGCGGACGCTGTGCGCCCATCTTCACGCCGGTCCAGCCATTTTCATTGTGGCTGGCCGTTACCATGGCGACGCAGGGCACATCGAGCGCGAATTGCGAGAAATAGGCCACGGGCGACAGCGCGAGGCCGATGTCGTGAACTTCGCAGCCAGCGCGCATCAGGCCGATGATGAGGGCTTGCTTGATCGAGACCGAATAGGACCGATAGTCCTGACCGACGGCCACCGCGGGCCGCACACCCATTTCGTGGAACAGCGTACCGAGGCCGAGGCCGAGCGCCTGCACGCCATTGAGGTTGATCTGCTCGGGATAGAGCCAGCGCGCATCATATTCGCGGAAGCCGGAGGGCGAGACGAGCGGCTGCGTCTCGAATTCATAGGTATTGGGCTTCAGGTCGGCGCGCGGTTTGGGAAACATCCCTCTCTCCTTGATGTCGCATTCTTACCGATCGTTATAGACGATCGGAACACTTGTTTGGGCGCGGATTTTGTTTTGTTTGTGGCAAAGCCGGGGGCGGCGTGGCGTCCCCGCGTTTTAATTGTTCTCTTTCATTACTCGCGGAGGACGAGCCGGTTCCCCTGAAATTCAAAGCCGCGCAGCTCGTTGAGGAAACTCATGCCGAGAAGCGACTGCCCGAGCCCGTCGCGCGACACTGAGGCTTTCACATTGCGCACCTTGATGCCCGCAATGTCGATCTCGTCGAGCGTCACCCGCGCGGCCATGATCGTGCCGTTGGCCGTGCTGTAGGGAACCGTATAGGCGAGTTTCGAGAGATCGAAGCCAAGCCGTTCCGCGTCCGACGCCGTCAGCGCGACGTCGGTCGCGCCGGTATCGACCATGAAATGGACATGGGTACCGTTGACCAGCGCGTCGGCGGCGAAATGACCGGAGAGGTCGCGCGCGAGGTAGACGACGCCCGGCGCCGTTTCCACCGGCTGGCTCGGCACCAGCTCGCCCATGGCGCGCTGGGCCAGCGTTCCGCCGAGGTCCATGAAATCCTCGCGGTAGGAATAGGTGACGACGAGAATGAGCGCGATGGCAAGCCAGGCCAGCGCTTGCTTCAGAGCGAGGCCAGCAGGCCCCCGCCAGCCGACGATGACGCTGCCGAGGATCAGCGTGAGCCAGGTGAGGCCATAGATGAGGCGCATCTTCCGGTCTTCATCCGCCAGTACGCCCGGAAAGCGGCTGTTCAGGAAAAAGAGCAGGGCCACCACAGCGAGCAGAACCAGCGCCGCCCATGTCCATCGATTGTCTCTCATGGCGAAAAGCCTAATTTGAAGGCGTGACCAAGGTGTGAAAGTTTTTCATAGGGAGTCGTCCCCGCGAATAGGGGGCGCTCTTGATCTTGCGATTGCCAACAGCTATTTACATCTTATCGTGCGCTTGACGAATAAATAACAATTCATATTGGTGAAATGAGCGACAAGGTCGTAAAGCTGGGTGGACGGATCGCGGAGAATGTTTCCGCGCGCCTCGGCTTGCCTGCTTTCGAGCCAGGTTGGGTCTGGCTCGTCGGTGCGGGACCGGGCGATCCGGGCCTGCTGACGCTTCATGCCGTCAACGCGCTCAATCAGGCCGATGTCATCGTTTATGACGCGCTGGTGGACGAGACCATGCTTGGCCTCGCTAGCCCCCGCGCGAAGCTTGAATATTCCGGCAAGCGCGGCGGCAAGCCCAGTCCGAAGCAGCGCGACATTTCTGCCCGCCTTGTCGAGCTGGCCAGGCAGGGCAAGCGTGTGCTGCGGCTCAAGGGCGGCGATCCCTTCGTCTTCGGGCGTGGCGGCGAAGAGGCGCTGGCGCTGGTCGATGCGGGCATTCCATTCCGCGTCGTGCCGGGTGTCACGGCGGGCATCGGCGGGCTCGGCTATGCGGGCATTCCGGTGACGCACCGCGATGTCAACCACGCCGTGACCTTCATCACCGGCCATATGGCGGGCGGGGACCTGCCGGAACATCTCGACTGGCCGTCAATCGCCAAGGGCTCACCCGTCATCGTGCTTTACATGGCGCTGTCGCATCTGCCGCGCATCGCCGAGCTTCTGATCGCCAATGGCCGGACGGCGCATGAACCCGTCGCGCTCGTCCGCAATGCGACGCTGAAGGATCAGGAAGTGCTCGAGACGACGCTGGCCACCGCCGCCGTCGATGTCGAGCGCACGGGCTTCAAGGCGCCTGCCATTATCGTTATCGGCGAGGTCGTGCGGCTGCGCGAAGGGCTCGATTGGCTCGGCGCGCTCGAAGGCCGCGTCCTGAAGCGCGATCCGCTGGAGACGCGCGCGACGCGCGACGCCGTCTAAAGCGCTGCTTCAAACCGCCCGCTTGCGATTTGGGCTCCCGCCCCCTAAAGAGGGATTCCATTCCTCCAAGCGGACAAGGCCCATGACACTCATCGTCAAAGACAGCAACGGCACGCAGCTCAGCGACGGCGATTCCGTCATGGTTATCAAGGACCTGAAGGTGAAGGGCACTTCCGTCACGCTGAAGCGCGGCACGGTGATCAAGAATATCCGCCTCACCGGCGACGAAGACCTGATCGAGTGCAATGCCGAAAAGGTGAAGGGCCTCGTCCTGCGGACCGAGTTCCTGAAGAAGGCCTGATCAGCCTACTGGATCGCCAGCCCGCCGCTCTGCTAGCTTCTCCGCCGACCATCGAAAGGACTGGCGGATGAGCGACGTGACAAGCGAGGCCCCGACGCGCCGCAGCCGCTTTCTTGGCGGTGTCGCGCCTTTTGTAAGCGCATGGCTGCTCGCATTCGCCGCCGATGGCGTTCTCTCGACGCTCGACGACCTGTCGATGGGTTTGGGAGCCTTTCATGGCCTCACGCTCCTGCGCGAAATCGTTGCGGCCATTGTTCTCGCGTTCGCGGTCTTTGTCGCGCTGATCCTCGTCTTCGTGCCGCAGGTGCCGAAGCGCATATTCGTTCTGCCTGCCGTCTACGCCTTTTGGGCCAATCTCTGGGGCTGGCCGCTCGCCGCGACGGCAGGGCAGCCGCTTTCGAGTCTGCCGCTCGACTTCATCCAGATAGCCCTCGCCGCGTTGGCTCTCTATCAGGTCAGGAAGCTGAGCGGACGTTTCCTGCTTCGCGCCACCGATCTTCCCGTGAAGACGCACCTCGTTCGCCGCACATTCATTGCGCTGGGCGTCGTGTTCCTTGGGCTGCTGGTCGCGATGCCGATCGTCGGCGCAAAGCTCGTCGCATCCGCAGTTGAAGAGCACACGGGCGGCTATATCGACTTCACGTCGAAAGGTATCGAAGCGCACGAGTCGGTTTTCACGAAAGATGGAAAGACGGTCCGTCTCATCGGCATGATCCATATCGGCGAAGGTCGCTTCTACCGCGATCTCTTCGCGAGCTTTCCTTCCGATGCGCTGGTATTGGTCGAAGGGGTGAGCGACGAGAAGGGGCTGCTCAAGGGCAAGTTTTCCTACAATCATATCGCTGGCGCGCTTGGTCTTGCCGAACAGTCGGGCATTCAGGCCGAATGGATGGCGAAGAAGGCGGGCGAGACCGCTCAAAAACCTGCGGCCGATGCCGCTGTGCCGCAGGTGTCGAATGTGATCCGCGCAGATATCGACATCTCCGATTTCTCAGCCAAGACCGTCGATTTTCTCCGCGAGGTCGGTGAACTCTACAGCGCTCCCTCGATCTGGGTGGCCTGGCGTCGCATCCAGTCGATGAGCGACCGCTACACTGACAAGGATGTGAGCGCTATCTATGTCGAACTCATCGACAAGCGCAACGCGAAGCTGATTTCCACGTTCGACAAGAATGCGGGAGGATGCGCGACGGTCGTCATTCCGTGGGGCGCGGAACACATGCCCGGCATAGAAAAAGCCTTGCGCGCGAGAGGCTATGTCTTCCAGTCGCGCCACGCGCTCAATGTGGTTGAGTATGCGGCGCTCTTCTAGCGGAAGGCAGTTTCACGCCCACGCGCAACCCGCCGAGCGGACTCTCTTCCAGCGTCAGCTCGCCGCCATAGGCTTCGACGATGTCGCCGACGATGGCGAGGCCAAGGCCGCTTCCTGATTTCGTCTGGTCGAGGCGCACGCCGCGTTCGAGCACGGCATGGCGAGAGGCTTCAGGAATGCCGGGGCCGTCATCGTCGATCACCACGGTCACTATGCCGTCCCGTGCGATGGAAGAGAGGCACACCCTGGTCCGCGCCCATTTGGCTGCATTTTCGATGATATTGCCGAGCAGTTCCGCGAGATCGTCCGGGTCGATCGCTGCCGATACATGCGGAGCAATCTCGTTTTCCCACTGCAAGGCGCTGCCGAGCGGCGTCTTGCGAATGGTCTGAATGAGGCGTTCTGCCAAAGGCGCGACCGGTGTTGCAGTGCGCTGGCTGCCTCTCAGGCGGGCTTTGGTGAGTGCTCGCTCAATGTGGCGGTGCATCGCCTCGGCTATGTCCTCGATGTTTCGCGCAGTTTCCGCGTCGCCGCGTTCGCGCAACGCCCGGGCGTCAGCGGCGAGGGCCGTGAGCGGCGTCTTGAGGCCATGGGCGAGGTCGCCCGCGCTGGCGCGGGCCTGCTCGATGGCCTTTTCCTGCGCGTCGAGCAAATTGTTCACCTCTTCCGCAAGCGGCATCACTTCTTCGGGGAAATCATGGGGCAGGCGACGGCGAATGCCGGAGCGTATGGCGCCGACGCCGCGCCGGATTTCCTCCAGTGGGCGAAGGCCGAGCTGCACCTGCGCCCAGGCGGCGCCAAGAAGCACGGCACCGAGCAAAATGAGCGAAGGAATGAGATCGCCTGCGAAGGCGCGCGCTGCCGTTCGCGCCTCGGAAGCGTCGATGCCAACGGCGATGCGGAGCGTCCGGTTGTCGCCGCCCGTTCGATAGGTGATCGACCGTTCGCGAACGATGAGCTGTGCCTTTCCGGGCCCCGCCAATTCATGTCGATGAACCGCGCCGTTGCCGAGCGTGTCGCGGGGGAGCGCCAGCGTCGTGTCCCAGAGAGAACGGGAGCGCAGCAGAGTGCCGCGCGCGTCATCGCCGACCTGCCAATAAAGGCCGCTCAACGGCTGGTCGAAGCGCGGATCAGACAAGGGTGTCGAGATGGTCGCCGTGCCATCGGGCGCGAAGGTGACGAGGCCCGCGAGTTGGTTCAGATAGGTTTCAAGTTCGCTGTCGATGCGCTGTTCGACATGGCGCTCGAAGAGATAGACGAGTCCGACACCGGAAATCGCCAGCGCCAGCGCATTCGCAACGAGTGCCATGAAGAGAAGGCGCAGGCGCAGCGAGCGCAGCTTCATGGTGCGGCCTCCGCAACCATGTAGCCGAAGCCGCGCCGGGTCTCGATCAGATCGACGCCAAGCTTCCGCCGCACCCGGCCCACCATGACTTCGATGGCGTTCGACTCGCGCTCGAAATCCTGCGCGTAGAGATGCTCCGTCAGTTCGAGTTGCGATACGACGCGGCCGGCATGATGCATGAGATAGGAGAGGAGGCGATATTCCTGCGGCGAAAGGTTCACCGGCACGCCATTCACGGTGACTTCCATGCGCCGCGTGTCGAGACGGACCGTGCCGTTGACGAGGATGGAGGAGGCCTGTCCGGCAGCGCGGCGGATCAGCGCCCGCAACCGCGCGATCAGCTCCTCCATCTGGAAGGGCTTGGGCAGATAGTCGTCGGCGCCCGCGTCGATGCCCTCCACGCGCTCGGCCCAGCGCCCGCGCGCAGTGAGCACGAGAACGGGAAAGCGCCGCCCCGCATCGCGCCAGCGTTTCAGCACGGCAAGCCCGTCCATGCCGGGCAGTCCGAGGTCGAGCACCACCGCGTCGAATTCTTCCGTATCGCCACGAAACCAGGCCTCCTCGCCATCAGCCTCGCGCTCGACGGTGAAGCCCGCCGCCGTCAGCGCCGTGGCGACATCGGCGGCGATCCTGTCCTCATCCTCGACCAGAAGAACGCGCATCACTCGCTCTCCCGCTCGATGATGCGGCCTGTCGCGGCATCGACCTTGATTTCCTCAAGATGGCCTTTGCCGTCGATGATCCGGAATTCGTAGACCCAGAGACCGTCATCGCGTTCGAGTTCGATGTGGGACACTTCGCCCGGCGCCTCGCGCGAGACCATCGGCATGATTTCTTCGAGCGACTTGATCTCGCCGCGTTCGCGCGCGTGGCGGGCGCGATCATGGTCGTGTTCCTCAATGTTTTCGCGGGCGGTCGATTCCCCGGCCATCGCCTGCGGCACAAGGGCGCAGAGCGGTGCTGCCAACGCAAGCGCCGCCACGAGTTCTCGCCATTTCATTCGCCGTTCGGTCATTGCGTCAGGATCGCATCCGGCAGCTGACAATTCGCTGACAGGGGCACTCAGCTCTCTGTCAGTGCCACTCCGCTAGGGTCGCATTCGTCGGGGATCGGAGCGATCCCGTTCAACAGGAGAGTTTCACAATGCGTAAGATGCTTCAATTGTCCGCCGTCGTCCTCGCCATGGGCGCGGCTGTTCCCGCCTTCGCCGAGGAAGAGGGCAAAGCGAGCTGTGGCAATGCGCCGCGCGAACAGTGGCTCAGCGAAGACGCCATCAAGGCGAAGGGCACCGCGCTTGGCTATGAGGTCCGCCGCGTGAAGGCCGAAGACGGCTGCTACGAGCTCTATGTGGTCGACAAGAACGGCGCCAAGGCCGAACTCTACTTCAACCCGGTCACCGGCGAGCGCGTCAACGGCAAGGAAGACGACTAATGTCTCCCGCGCTCGAGACTTTGGATGCCGGCCGCGAAATGCGGCCGGCCACCGTCCGCGTCTGGGACCCGCTGGTGCGCATCTTCCACTGGTCGCTGGTGATCGCTTTCGCGACCGCCTGGGCCACGGGTGACGAGCTTCAGAGCGTTCACGAGATCGCGGGCTACACGATCGCCGGACTTGTCGGCATCCGCCTTGTCTGGGGCCTTGTCGGCAGCACGCATGCGCGCTTCTCCGACTTCATCTACCGGCCCTCGACGGTGATCCGTTATCTCTTCGATACGGTCCTGTTCCGCGCGAAGCGTTACATCGGCCACAACCCGGCAGGCGGCGCGATGGTGATGGCGCTTCTCGCCATGCTCGCCGCGCTTTGCGGCACCGGTATCATGATGACGACCGATGCCTTCTGGGGCATCGAATGGGTCGAGGAAGTGCATGAAGCACTCGCCAACCTCGCGCTGATCCTCGTCGGCCTCCACATCGCCGGTGTCTTCGTCGCCAGCGCCGAGCACAAGGAAAACCTGGTGCGAGCCATGTTCACCGGCCGCAAGCGGGCGGAGTGATGCGGAAGAACAAACGGGCGCAGCATTCATTTGCCGCGCTCGCCATTATTTACAGGTGGGACAAAGAAACTTTCTCGCTACGTGAGATGCTATCCTATCGAGGTCACCCATCAAAATTGCCTTGAGTGGACAAAACCTTGTCCGACGGCGAGAAACGTTAAAACTGGTATGTCATTTGTCGGACGCGATAGGCGTTCGACCTGAATATATTGTGGAAACGAGGTGCGAACACGGCCTTCTCGCCGAGCGCCCCATAGGTATTGGTTCGCGCATACTGCTGGGTAGCGACTTACTTGAGGTGAAACTTTTGAGTGGTCATTCTTCGCGCGAACTGTGATGCGCGGTGCTCTTTAAGTACTCGCGAGAACTCAACCCCGCAGTGGGAGGGGGAGGCATATGGGTTATTGTGAGCTTTAACCGGGCGATGTCTGTATGCCATTTCCGGTTCTTTTTTCGATCCGGAAAAAAACCAGATAGCTTGATGCTTGTCGTAACTCAGCTCGACACCACTTTTTTTTGCAGCGTCACTGTATTGATGCACCTTGTGTACCGCCAAGGCCACCTGGCCTTCTTCATTTTGCCACTTCCACCGGTGATAAGTTGCAATCTCGTCAATCTTCTCTATTTCAAGAGAGTTAACCGAAAGGTGGTCATTTGATGGATCGGCACTTGGAGGATCCGGTAAAAATGCTGCGACTGCAGGCCTTCTGTTTTTGAGGCGGTGTACTTTGTCGATATATCGTACGAGCTGTTTTTTGCCCGAGAATGTTGGTGTATTCACTTGGCTTTCCATCGTAGGGGGGCAGCGCGATGTAAGCGCAAAATTTGAGCTACCGTATCGACGCTATCGGCGCCTTCTAAAATGGTATTGTTACTAAATAACCCAAAAAAAACGGACTGATCGGCAAAACGAAGATCAAGCCGCTGGCGGGCCGATTTATACCATTCCGTGTGAAGAGAGCCGTCCGAGGAGAGGCTAATTTCTGGCTCGGCGGCGTCGTTTCGAACCAGAGACCAGAACTCAATAAATCGTTTCAGGGATGATGAGCGAAGTCCCAACGAACCTGGCCCGTGCCATCCATCTGTATACATCGCGATGCGGACAAGACTCTCATACATCGCGATACTTATACTGGCGCGACCAAGGCGCCCCCAGTTTGTCAGCAGAGGTTGGGGCATCGTATCGGTGGATGGATTTAGATCGTCGTCCGCCGCATCGGGGTGCCTGGGGAGGTGTTTGGCTGCACCCTCGGCATGAATCACCGAAAGCCGATGTTTGGTCGAACTGATCTCGTCGCCGATGTCCCAATCAATCGGCGATATGTCGGTTGTATCCATGCCTAATTAATCCACTGAGAATTTGGCCATAGTCGTTGGCAGGATGAGTTGTTTGAAAAATGGACTCGTAATTCCATGGGCGAAGTCGAGCCACTTTTCGACATTTTTGATAAATGGTGCAGGAGTTTTCAGCGCCAATATACCACTTTGACCAGTTGTGACTTTTGTCTCTAGCCGAACTATTTGTTCCTGATTTCCGTTATTCGTCGCTGATCCGATATCGAAGCTAAAGATGGTGTCCTTCCATCCTTTCAGGTCTCTGCGAAATAAAAGGCGACCATCCGCGTCACCGCCAAAAGTGCTACGCTCCGAGAGCATTGGTGGAAGATCTAATTTGAGAGAAGTACCTTTTTGTAGAAAATCGAAAAGGGCAGCTTTTCCGAAGAGAGACCTGTCGAACACGTCAACGTAGCGAAGCTCTAGAAATATCGGAGCTAGTGGAAAAAATCCGAGCTTCGGATATGAGGAAAATAGCGACGTGAGACCTTTGGTGATAAGGGTCTTATAAGAAGTCCACTCGTATTGTGACGCATCGTTGCAGGCAAATATGCCGGGACCGATCTGCAGCAAGGGGAACGGTTTGCTGTCGTCTTTATAATAGCGGCGCACTACTCCATAGGGGGCGGTCTGTAATGGGGAAACTAGCTGTTTAGATGATGCGAAACCGAGTTTCTTTGCGTTTTTTGTAAACGCATCGAGTAGCGGTATTAAGCCTGGATCATTTTGTAATGTGAGAGGCGTGGTGGAGTCACTCTGTAGCGCCCATCGTAGCTCGAACACAACTTCTGCCAACGGAGCATTAGGTAATCGATTCGATGAGGATTGTTTTTTGGCCATTGGGAGCCGGACCGTTCATATGAATTAAATCGTACGATAAATTCTAACCCAACTTTTCGAATCTTGCATCTGAACTTCAGTGACTGCGACGCCCTCGGTGAGATATAATATTACCTTGGTCGGTGTAGATGTCTGTTCAACGAGCTCTTTAAAGCAAGGAGCGAGGCCTTAATACACGATCAAAAACAAAGATCGCCACGCTCGCCGCGCCCGCGATTCCTGCGATCATCAGGAAAAACGCGCCCTTGTCCATCCCGCTCCAGAAGCTGCCGAGCCAGCCGGCGAGGAAGTTACCTGCGAAGTTGGTCAGCAACCAGACCCCCATCAGCATCGAGAGAAGCGAGGCAGGGGCGATCTTCGAGACGAAGGAGAGACCTGTCGGCGAGAGATAGAGTTCGCCCATGGTGACGATGGCGAAATAGGCGAAGAGCCAGAAGGGGCTGGCCTTGCCTGTCGCGCCTGCTTCATAGGCGGCGGCGACCATGATGAGATTGCCGAGCGCGACGCCGAGGCAGCCGAGCGACATCTTGACGAGGGTCGACGGCTCCGTGCCGCGCCGCGACTGCCGCGCCCAGAGCGCGACGACGAAGGGCGTGAAGGCGAAGATCATGAAAGGGTTCAACGACTGGAACCATGTCGTCGGCACTTCACCCCGCCAGACGAGAAGGTTGACGGCGCGGTCGGTATATCCGTCCGCCCACAGAGCGATGGTGTTTCCCTGCTGTTCATAGGTCGCCCAGAAGAAGGCGACGAAAACGCAGAGAAGCCCCAGCGACCCGATGGAGCGCCAGTCGTCGCGGGTGAGCGGCGCCCGGGGCGCCGCCGTTGCCGCGCGCGGCATCTCGGCAGGGAGGTCCGGCGCACCGAAATGGTAGATCGCGATGGCGATCAACATGCCGATGCCCGCCGCGGCGAAGCCGTAATGCCAGCCGATGCGCTCACCCAGAGTTCCGCAGACAAGCGGTGCGAGGAAGGCGCCGAGATTAATGCCGACATAGAAGATCGAATAGGCGCGGTCGCGCCGTGCGTCGCCGGGGGCGTAAAGCGTGCCGACCTGGCTGGAAATATTGGGCTTGAACGCGCCATTGCCGAGAATGAGCGCCAGCAGCGCGAAGAGAAACAGATGCTCGACGGCCATCATGAAATGGCCGAGCGCCATCAGCAGCGCGCCGATGATGACCGTGCGGCGATGGCCGAGCCAGCGGTCGGCGATGTATCCGCCGAGAACGGGCGTGAGATAGACGAGCGCCGTATAGGAGCCGTAGATCTGCGAGGCGAAGGGCTGCGCGTCGAGCGGGCCGAAGACGCTCTCGAAGATGCCGCGCAGCGCGTCGAGGCCGAGCACGCGGTCGCGGTTTTCCGGCAGCAGCAGATATTTGACCATATAGAGGGTCAGCAGGGCGCGCATACCGTAATAGGAGAAGCGCTCCCACATCTCCGTGCCGAAGAGGAAGGCGAGGCCCCTTGGCTGGCCGAAGAGGTCGGGGCTCCGCGCTGTCATTTGGCCAGCATCGCGGCGAGGCGGGCGGGCAGGGTTTCCATGACGGCGCGCCGCTCTCTTTCGGTCAGGCGCGACCAGCGGGCGATCTCCTCCAGCGAGCGGGCGCAGCCGGTGCAAAGTCCGCTTCTGGCGTCGATCGCGCAGACATTGATGCAGGGGGTTGAGATCGGTGGCTGGGCGTTCACGTCATTTCCGGGTTCTATCGCGGTCCGGGGCAGGGTATAGGAAGGCACCTCCCAATTCCGAGACAAATATAATGACCCGTCCGCCCTCTGGCCTGCCTTTCGACGATATTCGCGACCTGATCGCGGGGCTTCCCGCCGGGGATGATGTGGCGACCGTCACCGCCGCCGCCCATGCGGGCGAGCTGGTCGATGTGGGTGGCCTCGGCCGGCTCGAGGAAATCGCGGTCTGGCTCGCCCGTTGGCAGGCCAATCCGAAGCCCGCCGTCGAGCGGCCTCTGGTCGCGATTTTCGCCGCCAATCATCAGGTGGCGTCGCGCGTTTCCGATCTGCCGCAGGCACGGACCCGCCAGATGGTCGAGCTTTTCGCGGCGGGCGGTGCAGCGGTGAACCAGTTCGCGCTGGCGGCCAATGCGGGGCTGAAGGTCTTCGACCTCGCGCTCGACATGCCGGTGCCGGACATCACGGGCGCCGATGCGCTTTCCGAGCAGGCCTGCGCCGCGACCATGGCCTTCGGCATGGAAGCGATTGCGGGCGGGGCCGATCTTCTCTGTGTGGGTGCGGCCGGCGTCGGCAATGGCGCGGTGGCTGCGGCCCTTGCAGCGGCGCTATTCGGTGGCGAGGCATCCGACTGGACGTCCGATCCGCGCGAGCAGGCCGTGGTGGAAGAGGCGCTCGCCTTTCACGGGACCGCGCTTCGCGATCCGCTGGAGGCGCTTCGCCGCCTGGGCGGGCGCGAGCTTGCCGCCATTGCGGGCGCGATCCTTGCCGCCCGCTACCAGCGGATTCCGGTGCTGCTCGACGGTTTTGTCGCCAGCACGGCGGCGGCCGTTCTCCACCGGCAGGACAAGGGCTCGCTCGATCATTGTCTCGCCGCGCATCGCTCGGGTTCGGTTGCGCATGACATATTGCTCGAAGCGCTGGGCAAGGAGCCGCTGCTCGACCTTGGGCTGGCGCTTGAGGATGGTACGGGCGCGGCCTTGGCCATCAGTCTCGTCAAATCGGCCGCCGCCGCCCATTCGGGCATGGCGACCCGGACGCAGGCAGGACTCGACTGAGCCCGATTCGTTGCTTCCAGAGCAACCTGCCGCAGGGGCAGGCGGGGAGTTTGCGCACAGGACCCCGTTTCCCCGCGCACAGCCGCCGGCCTTGCAACGAGCCGGAGGGCCGCTAATATCACGGCCAAAATAAGTGGCCGGGCGTCTTGATCGCGCCGGCCCTTTCGCGCGTAAAAGTCGGCAGTTATGCGGAAGCACTGGTTCCGTTTGCCGCCGAACAGGAGGACGTTTCGATGGATATGAGTTTCTCGCCGCAGGACCTCGCGTTTCGCGATGAAGTCCGCACCTTCATTGCCGAGAACTATCCGAAGGACCTGAAGTCGCGCCGGACCCGCGGCGAGATGACCAAGGAGGAAATCCTCACCTGGCATCGCATCCTCTACAAGAAGGGTTGGGTTGTCCCGCACTGGCCGGTGGAATATGGCGGCACGGGCTGGACGACGACGCAGCGCTACATCTGGAATGAAGAGAACGCGCGCGCCGAGACGCAGGCGCTTCTCCCCTTCGGCCTCGCCATGGTCGGGCCGGTCATCTACACCTTCGGCAATGAAGAGCAGAAGAAGCGCTTCCTGCCGGGAATTCTCTCTGCCGATGTCTGGTGGTGCCAGGGCTATTCGGAGCCGGGCGCCGGTTCGGACCTTGCCGGCCTCAAGACCCGCGCCGTGCGCGAAGGCGACCACTATGTTGTCAACGGTCACAAGATCTGGACGACGCTCGCGCAATATGCCGACTGGATGTTCTGCCTTGTCCGCACGGACGCGAACGCCAAGGCGCAGGAGGGCATCTCCTTCCTTCTCATCGACATGAAGACGCCGGGCATCACCGTTCGTCCCATCATCACGATGGACGGGGCGCATGAAGTGAACGAAGTCTTCCTCGAAGACGTGAAGGTGCCGGCCGAAAACCTCATCGGTGAGGAAAACAAGGGCTGGACCTATGCGAAGTTCCTGCTCGGCAATGAGCGTTCGGGCATCGCGGGCGTTTCGCGCTCCAAGAAGGCGATCGAGCGTCTGAAGTCCATCGCGACCGCCGAACTCGTCGACGGTTCGCCGCTTCTCAAGACCGATGAGTTCTCACGCAAGGTTGCCGAACTCGAAATCGATCTTACCGCGCTCGAAGTGACGGAATTGCGCACGCTGGCCGCTGAAAGCAAGGGGGCAGGTCCGGGACCGGAAGCCTCTATCCTCAAGATCAAGGGCACCGAGATCCAGCAGCGCATCACCGAACTCACGCTCGAGGCCGTCGGCAATTACGGCCACGTCAACGTGCCGACGGGCGATCTCACGGGCAACGAGTTCGTCGCCGGGCCTGATTACTCGAACGGCTCCGCGCAGAACTATTTCAACATGCGCAAGACTTCGATCTATGGCGGATCGAACGAAATTCAGCACAACATCATCGCAAAAATGGTGCTCGGCCTTTAAGGAGGTCGCAAGCGCCGCATAGAAACCAGACTTAACGGGAAGGGCAAGGACATGGATTTTTCGTTCACTGAGGAGCAGACCCTGCTCCGCAATACGGTGCAGAGCCTGCTTGGCGACAAGTACGACTTCGACACGCGTCGCAAGATCGTGAAGTCGGCCGAGGGCTGGAGCCAGCCGATGTGGCAGCAGTTCGCCGAACTGGGCTTGCTCGCCGCGCCCTTCTCCGAAGAGCTGGGCGGCCTCGGCGGCGGCAGCATCGAAACCATGATCCTGATGGAAGAGTTCGGCCGTCACCTCGTGGTCGAACCCTTTGTCGAGACGGTCGTGCTCGCGGGCGGTTTCCTTCGCGAAGGCGGCTCGCCGGCGCAGCAGGAAGCCCACATCCCCGGCATCATCGGCGGCGAGACGGTCTGGGCCTTCGCCTATGCCGAGCCGCAGGGCCGCTACAACCTTGCCGACCTCGCCACGACGGCGAAGAAGGATGGCGAGGGCTACACGATCAACGGCTACAAGGCTGTCGTTCTCGGTGCTCCCTGGGCGCAGAAGCTGATCGTCACCGCGCGCACCTCGGGCGGCCAGCGCGATCGTGATGGCGTCTCGATCTTCATCGTCGACAAGAACGCCCCCGGCGTCTCGACCCGCGACTACCCGACGGTCGATGGCCGCCGCGCCTCGGAGATCACCTTCGAGAACATCAAGGTCGGCGCCGACGCGCTGATCGGCGCGGAAGGCAAGGGCTTGCCGCTCGTCGAGAAGATCACCGATCAGGCGATCGCCGCTCTCTCCGCCGAAGCTGTCGGCTGCATGGGCGAGCTCAACAAGGCGACCGTCGAGTACTGCAAGACGCGCAAGCAGTTCGGTGTGCCGATCGGCAAGTTCCAGGTTCTCCAGCACCGCATGGTCGACATGTTCATGGCCTATGAGCAGTCGGTTTCCATGACTTACATGGTCAATCTGAAGCTTGATGAGAACGAAGCCGAGCGCACCAAGGCCGCCGCTGGCGCCAAGGTTCAGATCGGCAAGGCCGGTCGCTTCGTCGGCCAGCAGGCCGTGCAGCTCCATGGTGGCATGGGCATGACCGACGAACTGAATGTCGGCCACTATTTCAAGCGCCTCACCATGATCGACACGCAGTTCGGCAATGTCGACCACCAGCTGAAGCGCTACTCGACTGCCGCTTGAAGCTTCGAGTCTGACTCAAGGGAAAGGCCGTAACTCACGTTACGGCCTTTTCTTTTTGCTCCGAATCTGAGGATCTGGTTGAGAGTCGCGCCCTATCAGGCGGTGGCGCGGCGCTCCGGCGGCGTCGGCTGGCGCAGCACGCTCGGCCTGCGTGCCCTGGCCGAGCGTGCTGCGCAGCTCGAAACGGCCGCCATGTGCGCCGAGCAGGCCCTTCACGATGGAAAGCCCAAGGCCCGAGCCCTTGCCCGGCTGGGCTATGCCTGCCGCGCCTTGCGCGAAGGCTTCCATGACCTTGTCGATCTCGGAACCCGCGATGCCGGGGCCTTCGTCATGAACGCCGAAGCGGAGATCGCCCGACGGGTCGAGCCGCGCGATCATCCTGACCGTCGTGTTGGGAGGAGAGAACTTGATCGCATTGGTCAGCAGGTTGATCCAGGTCTGGCGCATCGCGCGCGCGTCGGCCCGCAGGACCGGCAAGTTGTCGTCGAACTCCTCGACCACGTTAACGCGCTGGGCCTGGGCGCGGATATCGAGCAGGCGGCGGCAATCCCTGGCCAGATAGATGATGTCGACTTCTTCTTCGACGATCTCGAAGCGGCCCGCCTCGATGCGCGAGAGATCGAGAATGTCGTTGATGAGGCCGAGCAGGTGCTGCCCCGACTGGTTGATGTCGTTCGAATATTCCTTGTAGATGGGTTTCGCATGGGCGCCGAAGATCTCCGTCGCCATGACTTCCGAAAAGCCGATGATGGCGTTGAGTGGCGTCCTGAGTTCATGGCTCATATTGGCGAGGAAGCTCGACTTGGCACGGTTTGCCTCTTCGGCGCGGGCGCGGGCGGCGTCCGACTCGCGCTTGGCGCGGAAGAGCTGCTCGATGAGCGCATTCTTGTCCGACTGAAGATTGGCCGCGCGCAGCATGGTGTTGTTGACGATCTTCGCCAGATGGACGAGCAGCGCGAGGAAAAGGCCGAGCGCAACCACGAAGGTGAGGTGGATGCCCTCGCCATAGGCGATGAAGCGCAGGGCGATCGCGGCGGCAATCGGCATCACGGTGCAGCAGAACACCGGGAAATAGACGATCGAGATGAGCGTCAGAGGCGCGAGCGCCACGGTCGTTATGGCCAGGAGATTGGTCTGGTGATCGGCATGGGCGGCGGGCCAGAGGAAATAGAGTGACGATGCGAACACCGAGCTGAAAGCCAGCGTCAGCAGCTCGAAGCGGTGGGCCCAATGCTCCGCCTCATCGGGCTCGACATGGGTCGCCAGAAAGGCCCGGGCGTTGAAGTAGTTCGCGGCCTGCAACGACAGCATGACCAGAAGCCAGGCGCCGATTTTCCACCAGGCCACATCGTCGCCGAGGCTCATGCCGAAGGTGGCTACCATGAGCGGAAGGACGAGCGGAATGCTGATCTGCGGTTCCGCAAGCGCCCGAAGCTGCGTGAGGCGGGCCTCCGGTGCAATGCGGGCAGGGTGATAATGGCAAGCGCGCACAAGGGTTGAGATCAGGGCTCCCCATTGGGTGCCGATCCCATCCCTGGAAGTGCTATCGCCCGTGTGCCGCCTCTTTTGGCCGACACCTTGCGGCGCGTCTTCCCATGCCATGCCCAAACGTCCCTCAATGACGGAAAGCTTGCGCGTCATGCAGCTCGACTGCGGAATCTCCCGCTTTCCGTTTGAGCTAAGGGTCGGCTAAAATTGTTAACAAGCCTTTCCAGCTAATGGTTAAAGCAGGCTTTCACGCGACGTTTCCTGGGGAAAGTCGTGGACCAAACAAGCTGCGGGGCAAGCATCCCGCACCAGCGGAGGACGTCGGATGAGCGAAGCGTTGTTGTTCGAGAAGAAGGGTCACGTGGTAACGCTGACCATCAACCGGCCGGAGAGCCGCAATCCGCTGGGCGCGGCCGATGATCCGGAGAACTTCACGAATGCCGTGGCCCGCATCAATGCGGATCGCGATGTGCGCTGTGTCATCCTGACGGGCGCGGGCAAGGCCTTTTCCGCGGGCGGCAACGTCAAGGCGATGCGCGAGGGCGGCGAAGGCTTTGGCGGGCCCGGCACGCATATCCGCGAGCGCTACCGCAACGGCATTCACCGCATCGTCCGCGCTGTCTGGAGCATCGAAGTGCCGGTCATTGCTGCCGTGAACGGCCCGGCTATCGGACTCGGAAATGACGTCGCCTGCCTTTGTGATACGCGCATTGCGGCGGACTCTGCGATCTTCGGCGCGACCTTTCTCAAGATCGGCCTGATCCCGGGCGATGGCGGGGCATGGCTCCTGCCGCGCATCATCGGCATGGCGCGTGCCTCCGAGCTTCTCTACACCGGCGATACCATCGACGCGAAGATGGCAAAGGAATGGGGTCTCGTCTCCGAGGTTGTTCCTTCGGCCGAGCTGATGCAGCGTGCACATGAGGTCGCGAACAAGATATCGGTGCAGGCGCCCGACGTGCTCCGCATGACGAAGCAGCTCCTGCGCCACGGCATGACGACAAGCTTCGATGCCATCATGGAGCTTTCCGCTTCCATGCAGGCGATTGCCCATCACAGCGCCGACCACAAGGAGGCGCTCGACGCCTTCTTCGACAAGCGCGTGCCTGTCTATAAGGGCGAATAGCTGTTCAGAAATGAACCGGGGGCCGTTCGCGCGGTTTGACGCAGCGTATCAGAGGCGTTGAAGCGGCCCCCCAATGCCACTAAAGTCGCGACCAATTAAAAATGCAATAAGGGAGCTGTAAATGAGCGTCGTAGGCATTGTTGCCACCATCAAGGTGCAGGCGGGCAAGGAAGCGGAATTCGAGAAGGTCTTCTCCGATCTGCGCGCCAAGGTCCGCGCCAACGAGGCGGGTAACCTTCAATATGATTTCTTCAAGATGAAGGATGAGCCGACCTACATCGTCATGGAGCAGTATGCCTCCGAACAGGCGATGGCGGAGCACGGCCAGTCCGAGCATTTCAAGGCGGCCGGTCCGGCGCTGGGTGCGGTTCTCGCGGGCCGTCCGACGCTCCAGATCGTCTCCAAGGTCGAATAAGGATACTGCAATGGATCTGTCGTTCAGCAAGGAAGACGAAGCCTTCCGTCAGGAAGTCCGCGCTTTCATCGCGGAGGCCTATACGCCCGAGATGCGCGCCAAGCATGCGCGCTCGAAGCATGGCTACATGGACAAAGAGAGCCATGTGAAGTGGCAGAAGTCGCTCGCGAAGAAGGGTTGGCTCGCGCCGAACTGGCCCAAGGAATATGGCGGGCCGGGCTTCACCGTATCGCAGAAGTATATCTTCGACGTGGAGATGGGTGCCGCCGGCGTTCCGCACACCGTTCCCTTCGGCCCGACCATGGTGGCACCCGTCATCATGAAATTCGGTACGCCGGAGCAGAAGGCGAAGTACCTGCCGGACATTCTCGCGACGAATGTTCTGTGGTGTCAGGGCTACTCGGAACCGGGTTCGGGTTCCGACCTCGCCTCGCTCCAGACCAAGGCGGAAAACAAGGGCGACCATTATCTCGTCAACGGCTCCAAGATCTGGACCTCGGTGGCGCAGTGGGCGGATTGGATATTCTGCCTCGTGCGGACATCGAAAGAGGGCAAGCCGCAGGAAGGCATTTCCTTCCTGCTGATCGACATGAAGACACCGGGTGTGAAGGTTGAGCCGCTGGTACTGCTCGACGGTACGCCTGCGCCGCATCAGGAAGTGAACCAGGTCTTCTTCACCGATGTGAAGGTTCCCATCGGGAACCGTATCGGCGAGGAGAACAAGGGCTGGACCTATGCGAAGTATCTGCTCGAATTCGAGCGCGGCAATCCTTATTCGGCGGGCCTTTATCGCGCGCTGAACAAGGTGCGCAAGCGTGCGAAGGAAACGATCGTCGATGGCCGCGCGGTCGCCGACGAGCCTTCATTCCAGGCGCGCGCCGCCGATCTCGAAGCGCAGATCACAGCGATGGAGTTTACCGAGCTTCGCATCTTCTCGGCGCTTTCGACGGGCGGCAATGTCGGCCCCGAGTCCTCGCTTCTGAAGTGCCGTGGCACGGAGATTCAGCAGGAAGTGTCGCAGCTCGCGGTCGAGGTTCTCGGCAGCTACGCGATCCCCTTCGTCGAGGATGGCATGATCGAGACTAATGAGCCTTCGATCGGCCCGGAAAACGCCTTCACGACGGCGCCGTACTACTTCTCGCTCCGCAAGGCCTCGATCTATGCGGGCTCGAACGAAGTGCAGCGCAACATCATGGCGAAGGCTGTGCTCGGGCTTTGAGCGCCGCTGCCGACAATGTGACGATAAGACCAGCGAGCGCCGGAGACATTCCGGCGCTCGCGCGCGTTTGGCACGACGCATGGCATTCGAGCCATGCTGCGATCGACCCCGACGTTGCCGCGCGGCGGCCGATCGAGTTCTTCAACGAGCGGATCGGAACTGCTCTGCCGAATTGCGCCGTGGCGGTCGTCGATGACGAGGTCGTCGGCTTCGCAAGCTGGCAGGGCGATAGTATCGGCCAGGTCTTCGTGATGCCCGCCTTTCATGGACATGGCATCGCGGCGCTGGTGATCGGCGCCGCAGAGGATGCGCTGCGGGACGAGGGTTTCGGGCGCATCACGCTTTTCTGCCGCACGGGGAACGACCGCGCGCGGGCCTTCTACGAAAAGCAGGGCTGGGAAGTCGTCGGCGACGTGCCGCACGATCTCGGCCACATGGAAGGACGAAAGCCGGTCACCGTCTGGCGGCTGGAGAAGACGCTGGACCAAGTGTCGCGTTAGCCCTTCGTCATGCCGGACTTGATCCGGCATCCATCGTCCTTCTCGTCACGCGCGAAGATGGACCCCGGCTCAAGGCCGGGGTGACGAATCCTGTCGGACGAAAGGCAAACAAAAAGGGGAGCCCGCAGGCTCCCCTTAATTCGTCCGTAGACGATATTTCTTACTTGCCGCCGGTGGCGAGCTTGAAGAACTTGCCGGTCTGCTCGCCGCCCATGAAGTAGGGCGCGGCGTTCGAGAAGTCGGAGATCTTCTCCCAGTTCGCGGCAACCTTCTCGGCGGAGAGGTCGTCGCCGCCGAGGAAGACGCCTTCCGACTCTTCCATGCGGGCGGCAGCGAAGACGCCGGCGCCGGCGCAGAGGATCATGCCCGTGGGGGCATCTTCCGAAACGAGGAACATCACGCCAGGCGTGACCGATTCCGGCGAGAGCATCTTTTCAGCTTCCGGCGGCATCAGGTCCGAGGTCATGCGCGTATAGGCGACCGGGGCCAGCGCGTTGCAGCGGATATTGTCCTTCTGGCCTTCGAGCTTCAGCGTGTTGATGAAGCCGACGACGCCGAGCTTCGCCGCGCCGTAGTTGGTCTGGCCGAAATTGCCATAGAGGCCGGTCGACGAGGTCGTGACCATGATGCGGCCATAGCCCTGATCGCGCATGATCTGCCAGACGGCCTTGGTCGGCTTCACTGTGCCCATGAGGTGCACGTCGACGACGAGCTGGAAGTCGGCGATTTCCATCTTCGAGAACGACTTGTCGCGAAGAATGCCGGCATTGTTGATGAGGATGTCGATGCGGCCGAAGGTGTCCATGGTCTGCTTGACCATGTGGGCGACGCCCGCGTCGTCGGTGACGCTGGAGCCGTTGGCGATGGCTTCGCCGCCGAGCGCCTTGATTTCCTCGACGACCTTGTTGGCCGCGTCCGACGAGCCGCCGGAGCCGTCGCGCGAGCCGCCGAGGTCGTTCACGACGACCTTCGCGCCGCGACGGGCGAGTTCCAGGGCGTGGCTGCGGCCGAGGCCACCGCCGGCGCCGGTGACAATGGCGACCTTGCCGTCAAAACGAATGCTCATGGGTCTAGTCTCCCGTTAGGTGTGTCGCGCCTGAAGCGGCCTTTGGTGCCCTTGGGGTAGGGCCAGTTTCGGGGTGACTTTGTGCATGATGGCCGGTAGGGGGTCAAGGGAGGGCGTTGTTGCGTGGATGAACAGGCATCAGTCAGACTTATCCCCGGCCCCCTGCAGGCCATTATATTCCGGCCAGCTTGACCGATTCCCGCGAGGGACAACGTTATTGGAGTGAAGATGTCTCTTCTGTCCCTGCAAAGCGCCTTCGGGCTCGCGGTCATCGTGTGCGCGGCCTGGGCCCTGAGCGAGCGCAAGCGGGCCTTTTCGGTCACCCAGGTCGCCGTTGGAATCGCTCTGCAGATCGCAATCGCGCTTCTGCTTCTGAAGGTGCCGGCGACGCGAGCGGCGCTCCTCGCGCTCAATGGGGCGGTTGATGCGTTGACCGAGGCGACGCGGGCGGGGACGGGCTTCGTCTTCGGCTATCTGGGCGGCGGCCCGGCGCCGTTCGAGATCAGAAACCCGGCGAACGCCTTCGTCATCGGCTTTCAGGCGTTGCCGTTGGTGGTCGTCATGTCGGCGCTTTCGGCGCTGCTCTGGCATTGGCGGGTGCTTGGCTGGGTGACGCGCGGCTTCGCCTTCCTGCTGCAAAGGAGCATGGGGCTCGGCGGCGCGGTGGGGCTTGCCTCCGCCTCGACCATGTTTCTCGGCATGGCAGAGGCGCCGCTGCTCATCCGGCCCTATCTCGAAAGGCTGACGCGGGCGGAACTCTTCATCATGATGACGGTGGGGCTCGCCAGCGTTTCGGGTACGGTCCTCGTTCTCTATGCGAGCGTGCTCGAACCCGTGGTGCCCGGAGCGCTCGGGCAGATCCTCGTCGCCTCGCTCATCTCGCTGCCCGCAGGCATTACGATCGCGCGGGTGATGGTACCGGAGGAGACGGGCTTCGCGGGAACAGGTGTCGCAGGAGAAGAGCCGCTGGTCGATTACGAGAGCAGCATGGATGCGGTGACGCGGGGCACGGTGGACGGGCTCCATCTGCTGCTCAACATTCTTGCCATGCTGGTCGTGATGGTGGCGCTGGTCGCGCTGGTCAACATCATCCTTGGCGCCTTTCCCGATGTCGCGGGAGCGCCGCTCACCTTGCAGCGCATGCTCGGCTGGGCCTTCTCGCCGCTCGTCTGGCTGATGGGGGTGCCGGCCAGTGAAATGCAGACAGCGGGACAACTCATGGGGACAAAGACGATCCTCAACGAGTTCATTGCCTATATCGATCTCGCGCATCTGCCCCAGGGGACGCTCAGCCCGCGCTCGGCGCTCATCATGATCTACGGGCTTTGCGGCTTCGCCAATCTCGGCAGCGTCGGCATTCTGATCGGTGGGCTGACGGCCCTGGTGCCGTCGCGGCGCTCGGATATCGTGACGCTCGGAACGCGGGCCATCGTGTCTGGAACGCTCGCGACTTCGATGACCGGCGCGGTGATCGGCCTCATTACCTGAAGCGCGTCCCGCGAAATACATTGCCGTGGCTTCCGGCGGGATAGTAACGTTTGTTTACTAACCTGCGGGGAGGCGGGAACAATGGATAACAGCCAGCGCAAGCTCGGCACGCCGAAGCTGGGCAAATGGGAGCTCTTCGCCTATGGGCAACTTGTCGTGCCCATGGCGGTCATCGGGCTTCCGCTCGCGATCTATATTCCGCCTTTCTATTCCGGCACGCTCGGCCTCGATCTCGGCGCGGTCGGCGTCATTTTGATGCTCGCGCGACTGAGCGATGTCTTCGTCGATCCATTCATCGGCCGATGGAGCGACCGCACACATACGCGCTGGGGCAGACGGCGGCCCTGGGTCATCGTCGGCGTGATCATCATGATGATCTCGGCGATCATGCTCTTCGTACCGCAGGGGCAGGTGACGAACCTCTATCTGCTCGTCTGGATATGCGCGATCTATCTCGGCTACACGCTGATCGAGATTCCCTATGGCGCATGGGGCGCGGAAATCTCCGACGATTATCACGAGCGCAACCGCATCACCGGCAGCCGCCAGATCTTCCTGCTGATCGGGTTGCTGATCGCGATCACGGTTCCCATCGTGGCAAGCCAGGCGGGCAGCGGTGCAACGGCGGCGAGCGCCGCGTCGCGCCAGGCCATGGCGGCACTGGGCTGGCTCACGGCCGGACTACTGCCCATCTGTCTCGTCATATTGCTGCGTTCGGTTCGCGAACCTGTGAAGGGACACAGCGTGCCGATCTCCTTTGCGGCGGGCGTGCGCGTGGCGATGCGTAACGGGCCGCTGCGCATGATCCTTGCGACGGTGATCCTTGGCGCGCTGGCCAGTTCGATCAATGCGGGCGTGGCCGTGCTTTTCTTCGAGCATGTGGCACAGATGGGCAGCAGCAGCTCGGTGCTGATTTTCGCGCTCTTCGCGGCGGGCGTCGTCGGCTCACCCTTCTGGGTCAGCATCGGCGGACGCATCGGCAAGCACAAGGGCATTGGCGTTGCAGGATTTGCGAGCCTTGCCGCCTTCGCGCTTGTGCCCTTCATCATTTACTGGGTAAAGCCGAATTATCCCGGCGCGGTGTTTCCGGCTATGTTGGTCATCACACTGATACAAGGCTTCTCTATCGGCGCCGCGCCCATTCTCGGTCAGTCGATCCTTGCCGATGTTGTCGATCTCGACACGATCAGGAGTGGCGAGCAGCGCACGGCATTTCTTTTCGCTTTTCTGGCGATGGTGAGGAAGTTCTTCGAAGCGGCAGGCGTGGGGATCGCGTTGCCCGTGCTTTCCTGGATCGGGTTCGATCCGCAATCTCATGCGAACAGTGCGGGAGCGAACTTCGCGCTGACCGCCATGTATTGCCTTGTTCCATTGGCCTTGTGGATTGTCTCGACGACGATCATCTGGAACTACCCGATCACGCATGAACGGCAGGCAAGGCTGCGCGCTGCGCTCGACCGGCGGACGGCGCGACGAGCCCGGGTGCGGGCGGCGGACTAGAGCCCGAAGGATTCCGCCAGAAGTTCGTAGGAGCGGATGCGGTCCTTCTGGTCGTAGGTGATGGTGAGGATCACGAAATCATCCACGCCATATTCCTCGCCCATGGCAAGGAGCCGTCCGCGCACCTGCGCGGGCGTGCCGACGATGCCTCGGCGTTCGACGGCACGCAGCATGACCTTTTCATCGTCCGAATACTGATAGGCGAGTGCCTCTTCGACCGAGGGGAAGGCACCGGCGCGGTTCTGCAGGAGATGCAGCACCCAGAGGTTTCTCGGCGCGGCGATGCGCCGGGCGTCCTCTTCCGTCTCGCCGACCGTGACCGACACGGCGATGGAGCCATGCGGCGATGAAAGATGGCGCGAGGGCTTGAACTGGCTGCGATAGAGATCGAGAGGCCCCGTGCCCGCATCCTGATTGATGAAATGCGCGAAGCAGTAATGCATGCCGAACGAGGCGGCGTAGGTTGCGCCATCGCCGCCGGAACCGAGCATCCAGAGTTCCGGCATGCCGGGACCGCGCGGTGTCGCATGGATGCCGCGCCAAGGGTGGGTTTCGGGGAATCCTCCCGCGTCACCCGACTGCCCGTTCGAGTCTTCGAGGAACTGGATCAGCAATTCGACTTGTTGCGGGAAGACGTCGATGGGGTAGGCGTTGGGGCCGGGCTGAAGGGCGCGGGCCGTGCGCTGGTCCGAGCCGGGCGCGCGGCCGACGCCGAGATCGATGCGGCCCGGATAGAGCGTTTCGAGAACGCGGAAAAGCTCTGCCACTTTCAGCGAACTGTAATGCGGCAGCATGACGCCCGCCGAGCCGACGCGGATGTGGGCGGTCGCGGCGGCGACGGCGGCGATCATGATCTCCGGCGCGGAGCCCGCGAAGGAGCTGGTATTGTGGTGCTCGGCGAGCCAATAGCGGCTGTAGCCCAGACGCTCCGCATGGCGCGCAAGGTCGAGCGTGTTTGCCATGGCCTCGGCGGCGGTGCCGCCCTGGCGGATCGGGGACTGGTCGAGGATGCTCAATGTCACCATGGCTTGGGCTCCGCCGTCGCTGCGCTCTAGTGGGACTCAGGCTTTTGCCTGACGCGCTTCACGATGCCGCTGAAGTTCATGAGGACGCGCTCGCCTTCACCGGTTGCGGTGTAGACGTGGCCGCGCAGGAAAACCATGCTGCCGGTATTCTTCATGACCTCGCCGCGGGCTTCGACGATATCGCCGGGGAGGCCGGCGGCGGTGAATTCCGCATTGAAGGATACGGTGACCGCGTGGCCGCCGATCACATCGCGGCCGATGGCGAAGAGCGAGAAATCGGCGAAGGTCATCAACAGGCCGCCATGAAGGAAGCCGCCGCCATTGCAGTGGGCAGGCGTCGCCTCGAAGGCGCAGCGCACTTCGCCTGTTTCCAGCTTGCGGAAGAAGAAGGGACCGGCGCGATCCTCGAAGGGGTCGGTTCCATCCCAGCTTTCATAATCGGCGAGACGCGGAGGAGGAGTTTTCATTTAGGGCCTCGAAACAGGTCGAAAATTTCATCGTCAGTCTCATAGCAGGTCGGATGACGACGTCGAAGAAACAATAGGCTCTGGCGGCCGATTTCCGCAGCGGAAGGGGCCTGATTTCCCCCTTTTTCGCGGGACTTTGAATCTTTCGGCTTCAGCGGCTAAATTCCGCCCCTGCGAACCCACAGAAGATAAGAGCGGAGCGAACATGGCCCTCGATGCCGAAACACGCGAACAACTGATCTCCTCCGTCCGCCGCTTCGTCGACGAGCGGCTGCGGCCGATTGAGGACCAGGTGTCCGAGAACGATGCCGTTCCCGCCGAGATCGTCGAGGAAATGAAGGAGCTTGGTCTCTTCGGCATCTCCGTGCCGGTCGAATATGGCGGGCTCGGGCTCAACATGGAGGAGGAATGCCTTCTCATGTTCGAACTGGGCCGCACTTCGCCTGCCTTCCGCTCCGTCATCGGCACCAATGTTGGCATCGGAAGCCAGGGCATCGTCATGCATGGCCGCCAGGACCAGAAGGAATACTGGCTCCCCAAGATCGCGAGCGGCGAGGTGATCATCAGCTTCGCGCTGACGGAACCGGAAGCGGGCTCGGACGCGGCATCGCTCAAGACGACGGCGATCCGCGACGGCGACCATTATGTCGTCAACGGCACGAAGCGTTTCATCACCAATGCGAACAAGGCGCATGCCTTCACGCTGATGGCGCGCACCGACCCCAAGACGCCCGGCGCCAAGGGTGTTTCCGCCTTCGTCATACCGCGCGACATTCCGGGCATCAGCATCGGCAAGCCGGAAAAGAAGATGGGCCAGCAGGGCGCGCATATCTGCGACGTGATTTTCGACAATACCCGCATTCCGGCGGATTGCCTTCTCGGCGAGACGGAAGGCAAGGGCTTCGTGACCGCGATGCAGGTGCTTGAGCGCGGACGCCTTCACATTTCCGCTGTCTGCATGGGCGTGGCCTCGCGGCTCGTCGAGGACTCGACGAAATATGCAGCCGAGCGCAAGCAGTTCGGCGCGCCCATCGGCAATCTGCAGCTGGTGCAGGCGATGCTGGCGGATTCGAAGATGGAGCATTATGCAGGCCGCTGCATGGTGATCGACGCCGCGAAGCGCCGCGACGCAGGAGAGGATGTGGCGACCGAAAGCTCCTGCGCCAAGCTCTTCTGCTCCGAAGCCGTCGGCCGCATCGCCGACCGGGCGGTGCAGATCTTTGGTGGCGCTGGCTATGTCGCCGATTACGGCATCGAGCGCTTCTATCGCGACGTGCGCATCTTCCGCATCTATGAAGGCACGAGCCAGGTGCAGCAGGTCATCATCGCGCGCAACATGCTGAAGGAAGTTCAGTAAGGCGAATGAGCCGGAGCGCGCTCGACAAGCTCGCCAGGGAAATCCGTGCCTGCCGGCTCTGCATCGACGAGCCGGCGGGCAAACCGCTTCCGCATGAGCCGCGTCCGGTTTTGCGCGTGTCGCAAACGGCGCGGCTTTGCATTGTGGGGCAGGCGCCGGGGACGCGGGTCCACGCGTCCGGCATGCCGTTCACAGATCCGAGCGGCGACCGCCTGCGCGACTGGATGGGCGTGAGTTCGGAGGAATTCTATGACGTCTCCCGCGTCGCCATCGTGCCCATGGGCTTCTGCTTTCCGGGGCTCGACGCCAAGGGCGGCGACCGGCCGCCACGGCGCGAATGCGCGGGCCACTGGCGGACGCGGCTTTTCGAACTCATGCCGCAGATAGAATTGACGCTGCTTGTCGGGCAATATGCCCAAAGCTGGCACCTCGGCCCGAGGCGCAAGGCGAGTTTGACCGAAACAGTTGCAGCGTGGCGCGATTATCTCCCGTCCGCCATACCTCTGCCACATCCGTCCTGGCGTAATAATGCCTGGATCAGGAAGCATCCATGGTTCGAAACGGACGTTCTTCCGGCGCTGCGACGAGACGTGCGCCGGCTGATTGGATAAGGCAAATGCGCAAGGCAATGCGGGTGGCGCTCGGATCGGCGCTCGTTCTGGGCGTGACCTTCGGCTGCGCCCCGCGCCTGATGGCAACGGGCACCCCGGTCTATACGCCGCGGATCGAGAGCCAGAATGTCGTGACTTCGGATGGGGCGCGGCTGCCCTTGCGCGTCTGGCCGGCGGCGAATCCGAAGGCGATCATCATCGGCGTTCACGGCTTCAACGATTATTCCAACGCCTTCGACATGCCGGGG
The DNA here is from genome assembly GCF_009184905.1 of Parvibaculum sedimenti. Lineage (GTDB taxonomy): Bacteria > Pseudomonadota > Alphaproteobacteria > Parvibaculales > Parvibaculaceae > Parvibaculum > Parvibaculum sedimenti. Next base: position 9,556 of record NZ_WESC01000003.1, on the reverse strand, counting down.
CACTGGTTCCCGGAGCATGGGATCAGCGTCTATGCCTATGACCAGCGCGGCTTCGGGCAGGCGCCGGGACGCGGGCTCTGGGCGGGCGATGCGCGGATGGCGGACGACCTCAACGCCGTGGTGGCGCTGGTCAGGAAAGAGCATCCCGACGTACCGGTCTATCTGCTTGGCGAAAGCATGGGCGGCGGCGTGGTGATGCGCGCCTTCTCGCTGCCGAACCCGCCCAAGGTCGATGGTGTCATTCTCGCTGCGCCGGCCGTCTGGGGCTGGCGGGAGATGAACGCGTTCTACGACGTCGTGCTCTGGTCGAGCGCCCATATGGTGCCGGAGATGACGGTGACCGGGCGGGGGCTCAATATCAGGCCATCGGACAATATCGAGATGTTGCGCGCGCTGGGCCGCGATCCTCTGGTCATCAAGGAAACGCAGGTTGGAACGATCTATGGTCTCGTCAACCTGATGGACGAGGCTGCGGTGGCCGCGACGCGCATCAATGTGCCGGTGCTGCTGCTCTATGGCGCGCATGACCAGATCGTGCCGGAACTGCCGGTCGCGCATTCGCTCGCCGAAATGAAGGCGGCGCATGTCGATGTGAATGCCGCCTGCTACACCAATGGCTATCACATGCTGCTGCGCGATCTGGAGCGGAAGGTCGTGTGGACGGATATCGCGGGCTGGATCGACGATCACGACGCGCCGCTGGCCTCGGGCGCGGGCGATCTCAAGCCATGCGGGGAGATTGCGTCCGCCAGTGAAACGCGTCAGGCGCGGTCGGGCGCGAGTTCCGTCATTCCCTGAGCGGGTTCCGCCGCCGGTTCGCCCGGCCGCTCGGCGATGTCCTCAATGTCGATATTGAAGCGCGTTGCGATTTCGTGTTCGAGATCGCGGACGAGATCGGGCACGGCGCTGAGATATGGCTTCTCGGCGGCGAGAATGGCGCGGAAGAGGCGGCCTTTGAGCTTCGGGAGGTCGATGCCTGAAGCGGCGACATTCGGGGCGGCCGCGCTGACCACGATGTCGACCAGCCGGTCGGCGGTATGGAGACGGCCCCAGAGATAATCGTTTTCGCGCGCCCGGCGGCTGAAGAAGGCCGCGAAGTGGCCGAGGTCTCGGCCCATCAGCGTGGCGCGCGCGCCGCCCGAGCGAATGGCTTTTGCGTCTTCCGGGCTGATGCGGTCGATCTGGACCGTGTCGACATCGTCGAGATCGTTCCACTTATTGAGCGGCAGCGTCAGCACGTCGAAGAAGGAGAAGCCTACAAAGGCGTGGATGAGTTCGAGCCGGACCGCATAGGGCAGATAGCTGCCCGACATGACGGAAATCGTCTGGTCGATGATGTGATCGGCACCGACGAGATCGAGCATGGGGCCGACCTTCCGCAGGAGCGCGTCGATGGCGTCCGGCGTCGGCGCGCCGTCGGCCAGCATTTCGGCGCATAGCGCGATGACCTCCGGCGTGCGAATGCGCGACGCCGGACGGCTGTTGAGCAATTCGAGGCATTCATAGAGGCTCGTCTTGAAATCATCGAGCGCATTGGTGCTGTCGGTGTCGCCCGCATGTTCCTCGTAGAGCTCGTTGAGCCGACGGATGACAAAGCGCAGCCGGCGGACGCGGAAGTTCAGGTCGAAATCGCGCAGGAAGCGGACCCATGAGGTGGCTGCCGTGGGCGTTTCGATCTGCCCGTCGACGCGCGTCCAGCGCACCGGGAAGATATCGCGCTGGTGCGCCCATTCCTCGATGGAGCGGGCGAGCTTCTGGCGCATGCTCGGCTGAGGCATGCTGCCGCTTACTTCGATGAAGAAGGTAGCGAGGCGGTCGAGGACCGAGCTTACCTTGAGTTGGATATAACCGTCATAGGCGTAACCCGCCTCGACCGCGGACTGTGAGTTCGCCTTGTCGCGCCAATTGGCGAGCGCATGGGGGCTCGGCGCGATTTGCGGGCCGCTCTCGACCAGTTCGCGCACCCGTTCGGCGACATGCGGGCGCGTCGCGGCGACGATCCGGCGATATTGGCGGACGCGCTCGGAAAATTCGTGGACTGACTCAAGTTCGTCGCGCACGGGCTGGTTGCGCGGGATGTCGGACAGCGCACCGCGGATCGTGTGGAAGAAGCCGGGGGGCATACCGCCCGCTTCGAGGTGGCCGCCTTCGGGATCGGGATCGATATAGACGATGCGGCGATCGACCTCACGATAGGCGGGGCGACCGCGCAGCGAGGCGATGGCCTCGCCGAAGGGCTTGTTGTTCAGCACACTGCCGTCGATGAAGGAGGTCTTCACCGGATCGGCGCCCGAGGCGATGAGCGGTTTGAAATTGCCGCTCAGAAAATCGGCGCGGGTCGGCCATGCCTCGCCGCGTCTCTCGAGCACGAGGTCGATCTCGCCGATCTCGGCAGGCGGAAAGGCGCCGGGAAAGGACGACGTCGCGCGCGCGGCAAAGATGAGGCCCGGCACATGGTCGCTGTCGAAATCCGTGTCGGTCTGCCCGCCTGGATGCTGCAGATAATAGAACTTCAGCACATGGCGATGCTCGCGCTCGCGGATCGAGGGCGGATCGTGGAGCGGGATGTTCTGCGTGTATCCGTAGAAATCGGTGACGGAGACGATAAGCTCCAGCTTGTGACCGAAGGGGAGCAGGGTGCCGCCGGGCGCAGCGTCTTTTTCCATCGCGCGGCAGGCGTCGAGCAGCATGTTGGTGAGCAACTCACCGGAAAAGGGCGGCTTGAACCAACGCGAGCGCGTGAAGAGAAGAAGCTTCTGGCGCATCTCCGCATCGGGGGCAAATCGCGATAGCCAGCGATTGTTGATCGCCCAGAAGACCGGCTTCATGAAGAGCTTGCTCCATCTGCCGGCGATATGTTCCTCGTCCATCAACGACAGGATGTCGGCCTGTTCAAGCCACATCTTGCGGTGCTGGTCGAGCGAGAGGTCGTGGGCAAGAGCCCGGGCGAGGAGGACGCCGTTGATGCCGCCGGCGGATGCGCCCGCGATCGTGTCGACGAAGACGCGCAGTTCGAGCGTACCGCCGATGGCTTGAAGCAACTCGAAATAGAGCTCCTCAGTGTCGCATTCGCGACCATTGCCGGGCTCGAGATCGGAGAAGCTCGCGGACTGACGGCGCTGATGGTCCGGTTCGCGGTGATAGACGCGCGAGGCGCGCACGAGCTTCAGGACCTCACGCGACACGCCATACATGTAGACGGCCAGAGACACTCCGCCGTAGCAGACGAGAGCGAGCCTGAGTTCCTTTTCCTTCATGCCTGGACTGCGCTCCGGGGGCGGGGGATAGTCTGTGCAGGTTCATCCTGACAGTCATTGGTAAAGGAACATTAACGATGTTGGGAAGGAGATTTCGCCGCTGCGGGGAAAATGCATGAGCCGGCACGCTGCCGGAAGCGTCCTCATGACAGTTTTAACGATTTGGGTAAGGAGCTCTTAAATCCCCAGGTGAAATAATGACTTTCATCGACCGAGTCGGGTCGGACGGGGATTTCATATTCACCTGAGTAGCGCGCATGACCTCTGAAGAGCACATTCGTCGCAAGGTGCTTCTCTACTGGATATCGTTGGAAGATCGCCTTTACTTGTTCAGGTGCTCGTTCCCGCTGGCTCTCGCGGTCACGACGATGCTGGCGAATGGGCTCTCCAGCGGAGTAAGCTGGTTCTTCGCCGCCGTGGCGCTCGACACGGGCACGATGATCTGGCGCCGTAAGGTCAAGAAGAACATCGTCTTCATCGATACCGAACGATGCTGGCGCGACGCGGGACTCTTCCATGTCGCGGCCGTCGCTACCTACACAATCGCCGGCTACAACTGGATTCTGGCTGAACCGCGAAATTTCGTGGTCACGGCGATCGTCTTCGGCGCCAGCCTGATGACGCATTGCTCCTGGGCTCCGACGATGAGGCAGTGGCCGAACTATGTCGCGCTCGCGCTGCCTTTTTCACTGATCGTCTTTGCAGCCCAGCAGGCGGGCTTGCTCACCGTGATTTCGGGCGTTCTCTGCATCGTTCTGCTGGGGACGACCGTCATCATCATGCAGTTCAACCGGCAGAAATATTTCGAGACCTTTGCTCAGCTTCAGGCTGAAGAGGATCTCGCCAAAAAGCTCGACGAGGCCTTCGAGACGGCGGTGTTTGAAAAGGCGCGGGCCGAGGAAGCGAACCGTATCAAGTCCGATTTCCTTGCCACCATGAGCCATGAAATCCGCACCCCCATGAATGCAATCATGGGATTTTCAGATCTCATCACCCGGATGAGCAAGGAGCCCAAGACCCGCGAATATGGCCAGTATATTCACGACGCTTCGGTGGGTCTGCTCACTGTTCTCAACGATGTGTTGATGTTCTCGAAAATCGAGGCCGACAAGATCGAGCTGGATGAACGGCCGACGGAACTTTCCGCGCTGTTCGAGTCGCTGCTCTACTGGCAGGCGATGGCGCGCGAAAAGAACATAAAACTCAACGTCGACCACAGTGCCCTGCCAGAGGAGTTTGTGCTCGCCGATGAGGGCAAGCTGCGGCAGGTGCTCACCAACCTCATTTCCAATGCGATCAAGTTCACACCTTCGGGTGGCCAGGTCGATCTGCGCTGCATGGTCCTTACACGTCAACACGATGCCTTGCGCATTCGCTTTGAGGTCGAGGACACCGGGATCGGCTTCACAGACGACGTGGCCGAGCGCCTCTTCAAGCCCTTCGTGCAGGCCGATGGCGACATATCCAAGGTCTATGGCGGCACGGGGCTGGGGCTCGCGATCAGCGCCAAGCTCGTCAACCTGATGCACGGCGATATCGGCGCCCATGCGGTGCCCGGCAAGGGTGCGCGCTTCTGGTTCGAGATTCCCTTCGCTCTGACCGTGGTACCGCTCTCGCGAACTGCCTGAGCGGCGTCAGAGGGCGAGCCAAGGGCCATCGGGCAGGGCAGGAACCTCGCTCCAGCGCGGCTCCACGTCGGGCTCTGTACTAATAAAGATTGCGGTTGCAAGCGTGAACTCGCCGGGCGCGTGCTCGCCTTCGAGAAGGGGGAGGAGCGTCCGTGGCCAGATGAGGCTCGTTTGTTCTGCCGGTGCCCCGATGCGCGCTCTGCGTCCACCCTCCAGATCGCAAATGCCGCTCAGACCTGCCGCGCTGCGGACAAGTGCGTTCCGCTCGATGGGCTGGGGCAGTTCCTCGCCGCCGGTACGGTCGATCGAGAAGCCGCCTTCGCGAGAGAGAAGGGCCGTGGGCGATTTTATGCGGTGTATGCGGAGCACCCAGGGTAGATCGGTCGTGATGAGCCAGGTGTCGACGGTGACATTCCGCCATTGGCGCCAGGCAGCGGCTTCCCACGGGGTCCAGCCGGTGTGGATGAAGCCCGGCTCGATGGAAACGACAGTGGCATCGCGGCGGATCGCATATCGGTCGGGCCGATCCGGGTGAGCGAGAGTGAGCATGTTGTCCGGCATGATGTCGGCGCGTTTTGACATGGGGCTGCCGACGCTGAAGCCGAAGCGTGAGGAATAGGCGAATTTGCCGTATTTTGCGGCTGCACCACGATGCGCCGGCACCGTCTGCCCGCCGGAAAGCGCGACGACATGGGCGGAATCTTCGACAATGATCATGCCGGGGTGGCGCTGTGGCGCCGCTGCGTGGGGCGACGGCGATGCCGTGGCCTCTTCCGTCGCCCAGAATGGGTGCGACGCGGGCAGGGCGAGTGGAAGGAATGCCTTCATGGCCCAATAGGGTGATTGGGGTGAGTTATACTGCTCACCCATCGTCGGATTGTCATAGGCATAGCCAATGGTGAGCGCGCCGCGCGCATCGGCGATTTCGCGGTGCGACCACCAGCGCAGGTGCCGCAGATAGACGCCCTTGACCTCGCCCCAGGGGAGCGCCTCGACATCGGCAAAGGCAAGCGCGCCCCAGAAGCCGGCGGGCGCGAAGCGGTAAGTCAGGCTGCGGCCGAAGGGGAGCGCCGCCCCATCGGCTGCGAACCAGCGTCGATAGTCATGAGCGAAGAGGCGTGCGCGGGAACGGAAGATTTCGGCCCGGCCCGCATCGCCGGAGAGCTTCGCGTAGATTAGCCCATAGAAGTGGAAGGCAAAGGCGATGTAGTGATCGACCTGATTTTCGGCGCCGTCGCGATACCAGCCATCGCCGAGATAGAAGCTGTCGAGGCGGGCAAGCGCGGCCTCGACGGCCTGCGGATTACAAGGCGCGCCGACGCGCTTCAAGCCGAGATTTACGATGACGCGGAAGAACAGCCAGTTGTTGTCGACGATGCCGACCTCGTTGATGCGGTGGAGCCAGCGCGCGACATTGTGCTTGGCAGCATCCGGCAACGGCGACCAGATGTGTTCGGGGACCAGCGCGAGCGCAAAGCCGATGGCCGCCATTTCGACGAGGCGCTGATCGCAATTTCTGGGCTCCTCCCAATATTCCGGATGAGCGGGGTCGACACCATTGGCGAGTCCTTCACGGTACAGATCCCAATGGAGGAAATCGAAGCCACCGGCGGCCAGTGGCGCAAGCCCCCAGAGCGGCCGCGCGAACCCTTCAAGCTCCGCCGCCGTCGCATCGAATACTGCATGCGAGATACCGACGCGGACACGGGCGCGACCGGGACTGAAACAGGCAAGGAGAGGCTTGAAAAGTTCCAGTGCGGCGCGTGCAACATCGTCGCGCGTCGCGAGCGGATTGCCGGCGAGGGGATTGGTCGAGGTCGATATCATTCAAGCGTTGCCGTTTCGTCGAGCCAGTTACGGAGCGTGTGTGCGTCGCGCCGCAAGGCATCCGGGTCGTCGCCGGAGACGAATTCGAGCAGGGCGTAGCGGGGACGGCTATGCGGAGACGGCATCGCGCGGACGCGGCGCAGAAGGGGGCGCCAGAAATCGGCGCCATCCGCGAGCGGCAGCCGCTCGCCAGAGGCTTTCCAGTAGAAGACATGCAGATGCGATAGATGGGGCGCGAGAGCTGCGAGTTCCGCCTCTGCCTCATCGGCCGCGATGCCGGGGCGCGGCTGCCAGTAGGTGTGGAGATTCGAATGTCGGGCGGCGGCGAGAAGGGCAAGCGCTGCCTTCGCTCCGTCGTTCAGCGTTTGTGGATGAAATTCGAGCGAAAGCGCGATGCCGAGCGTTGCGGCCTTTGCGGCCATGTCGTGCAATGCGTGGGCGGCAACATTGCGCATTTCGAGGCTCGCTTCGGCGGAGGCGAGACCTCGCTGCCCGCCCCAGACGCGGATGTTGGGGGCGCCGAGCGCCTGAGCCGCTTCCAGCACATCGGCGAAGTTCTGCCCCGTGATGTGGTTTCCCGCTTCGACATAGGAGCCATAGGATGCGATGGCGATATCCGCATCGCGGCAGTGTGCGGCAATGGAGCGGGCAAGCGCGCGATCATGCGGAGGCACATGGATGTCTGCGCCCCATTCGATGCCGGAAAGGCCGCATTCGGCGGCAAGTGCGATCACGGCGTCCGGCGGGAGAGCACGGAAGGTGACGGAGCAGAGGCCGGGCAGCAGCTCGCTCATGCCTGATGCTCCAGTTCCGCCAGCGCGACGGTGTGCTGCAGGGGGCGGCCTTCGATATAGCGAGTGATCTCGTCGAGGATCAGTTCCGTCATGCGCTGCGTCTCCGTGCCGAGAGAGCCTGCGACATGTGGCGTCAGAAAGATATTGGGAATGTCGAAAAGGGGGGAGCTCGCGGGCAGCACATCGGGCTCGGTGACGTCGATAATGGCGTCGATGCGGCCGCTCAGCGTTTCTGCGATGAGCGCATCCTGATCGACGATGGCGCCCCGCGCGGTATTGACAAGTGTTGAGCCTGTTTTCATCAGGGCGAGGCGGCGGCTGTCGATCATGCCGGTGGTTTCCGGCAGAAGTGGCGCATGGATGCTCACCACGTCGGCTGCTGCCATCAGGGTGTCGAGTGCGACGAGTTTCGCGCCGAGCCGCGAGGCTTGTGTACTGTCGATAAGAGGATCGGCCAGCAGGACTTCGAAATCGAAAGGCTTCAGCAGGGCGATGACGCGCCGGCCAACCCGCGAGGCGCCGACAATGCCGATTGTCTTGCGGTAATTTCCGAGGCCGGGCGTGACCTTCGTCCACGCCTCGGCGTGCCGTGCCTTTCGATATTCCTTCCCTAGACGGAATATATGCTTGTTCGCGAAGATGATGGCGGCGAGTGTGTATTCGGCGACGGGTATGGCGTTGGCGTCCGCCGCGGAAGTGACCACGATGCCTCGGCTTTGGATGGAGGGATCGAGAAACGGCTTCACCGAACCTGCCAGATGGGCGACGAGACGCAGGTGTGGGGATGCTGCGAGTTCGGCGCTGCCGAGATGCGGAGCACCCCAGCCAGTGAGGAGGATTTCTGTCCGGCCGAGAAGAGCGCGGGCTTCGGGCGTGTCGAAAGAGGTCACGGGCTCAGGCGCGACGAGCGTTACGAGCTCCCTCAGCCGCGCGGTTTGCGCATCCGAAAATGAATCGGCATGGGCCTTTGGGTCGAATGCCAGCAGTGTCGCAGGCTTTTGAGGCATCGCGGGCTCCGGCAGCGGTTCGCAAGGCTGAAATTGGTTCATTATGCATGGAACAGGAGCGGGGCGAGCGCCCCGATTGGAACCCCGCGCTCCAGCCACCTGAATTGCTTATCGATATTTATCTTCATGCGGATGAAAATGAAATGACTGGGCAAGCCTCAGGCGAGGACAATAGCAATTTGCGTCGATTGCGGCGGTGTGTCTAACGGGTGTTTAACGACCGCGAACATCGTAAGTTTCATATAACTACAATTCAGAAAGTATCGTTCGTTGATCGGCGCCGGAGACGCAGCAGAAATTATTTTCTGTGCTGTTATGGACACGATGCTCATTCCATCAGTCTCGATGTCGATGCATTTGGCTCAAAGCGTCTTGACGGATTAAATAAATTAGGTGGAATACATCTAAAGATAAATCACATAAGCGACTCAAAAGTAGAAGCATGTGGTCTATCTAGCGCAGGCAGAGCCTCGCGCTGAGGAGGAGACGTAAATCACAAGCGACATCCCTGCCGCGCCCTGACCTGAAGGGCGCGAACGCAGATGTGCGCCCTGAAAGAAATGTGCCGTTGCAATGCGATGGCGCAAGGGCGATGGCGCGTGATGAAACTGCCCCTCCAGAAAAACAGGAATTTGAAATCGCCTCTGATGTGAGGCGGTCAACTGGGGAGAGGTGTTAATGAGTAAAATAAAGCGCTTACCGCTTCTGGTCATGGCCGGAACGATCGGCCTGGCGGGCGCCTGTGCGCCGGCATTCGCCGAAGGGTTCAAATTTGGCGAGATGGATGTCTCCATCGACACCACGGTTTCGCTGGGCGTCGGTATCCGCACCAGCAAGCAGAGCTGCACGAAGATCAGCGCTGAAAACGGTGGCTGCCCGGTCAATCCGAGTGCGCCCACGGCCGCGCATGTCTACAACGACGTCAACCTTGACGATGGCAATGTTGACGTGCCACTGAGATTTTCGTCCAGAAGGATTTAGAGTCCGGCCCTATGGAAGGGAGACGGACGATGAAGAGGCAGCGTTTTACGGAAGAGCAGATC
>NZ_WESC01000029.1 GCF_009184905.1 Parvibaculum sedimenti | reverse complement strand
ACTCCCTGCAATCTTCCATCAAAAGGTGATCGCAGATCACGACGCCAGAGGTAATGTGGGGGCAAAACACCGCTTACGTCTTTCGTTGACACACCTTTGCATTGTGGTTCGCTGAGCACGGTTGATCGGGATCAACGCTCGCGACCACGAACGGTGATTTGTTTAGCCTTCAGACGGATCGACCGGGCGCCCTGGTTGGAGGAACGCCGATTTTCGTCGTTGGTTGGCTCGGCTGTGCGGCGCTACGATTAATCGTTACGCTGAATCGCGCAGTGGACGCCTGGCGCGTGAGGCGAGACGCCGATGAATGACAAAGCCGAATGTGAAGGCAAGGTTGTCGCCGTCCGGGGCGCGGTGGTTGATATCTTTTTTGCGGCCGGCGCGCTGCCCCCGATAAATGACGCGCTCGTGATCGAAGACACCGAACGGCAATCTGTGGTGGCCGAGGTGCAAGCCCATCTCGACGAGCGCCGGGTGCGCGGCCTCGCTCTGCAGGCGACTGCAGGGCTGAAGAGGGGCGATATTGTGCGCCGGGTTGGCGGGCCGGTCATGGTACCGGTCGGCGATGCGGTTCTGGGGCGTCTGCTTGATGTCACGGGAGCCATTGGCGATAAACTCGGGCCGTTGGCCGGCGATGTTCCGCGGCGCCCAATCCATCGCGCTCCGCCGGCGTTCTCCGCGCAGAGCAAGGCGTCGGATATCTTCCTCACTGGAATCAAGGTTATCGATCTTCTGGCGCCACTGGCCCAGGGGGGCAAGGCGGCTATGTTCGGCGGTGCAGGCGTCGGCAAGACTGTGCTCGTCATGGAACTCATCCATGCGATGGTCGCGAGTTATCAGGGGATCTCTGTTTTCGCTGGTGTCGGCGAGCGTTCGCGCGAGGGCCACGAGCTGCTGCTCGACATGACGAACTCCGGCGTGCTTGCGCGAACGGTTCTGGTCTATGGGCAGATGAACGAGCCGCCCGGTGCGCGCTGGCGCGTGCCGATGACCGCACTCGCCATCTCTGAATATTTCCGCGATGAGCGGCATCAGGATGTATTGCTGCTGATGGATAACGTCTTCCGCTTCGTGCAGGCGGGCGCCGAGGTTTCAGGACTTCTCGGCCGGCTGCCATCCCGCGTCGGATACCAGCCGACATTGGCGACGGAAGTTGCGGAGCTGCAGGAGCGGATTGCTTCGGTGGGTGGTGCCTCGGTCACTGCTATCGAAGCCGTCTATGTGCCAGCGGATGATTTCACCGATCCGGCCGTGACGACGATTGCAGCGCATGTCGATAGCATGGTGGTCCTTTCGCGCTCCATGGCGGCGGAGGGCATGTATCCCGCGATAGACCCCGTGGCCTGCTCTTCGATCCTGCTGGATCCGATGATCGTTGGAGACGAACATGCGCGGATCGCCATCGAGGTACGGCGCACCATCGAGCATTATCGCGAATTGCAGGATGTGATTTCCCTTCTCGGCATGGAGGAGCTCGGCAGCGAGGACAGGATCATCGTGGAGCGGGCGCGGCGTCTTCAGCGCTTTCTCACGCAACCTTTTGTCGTGACAGAGGCTATCACCGGCGTTCCGGGGTGCTCCGTCCCCGTTGCCGACACGATCGCGGGATGCAAGGCCATTCTCGCCGGCGATTGCGACGACTGGCAGGAAAGCTCTCTCTATATGATCGGTACGCTCGACGATGCACGGCGCAAAGAGGCAGCTACGCGGAAGAGCGCAGACGCTTCCGTCACGCCGCCAGTGGAGAAGGCCCCCGCATGAGCGACATGCTGCAGCTCACCATCACAACACCTACCGCCGTTCTGGTGAGCGAAGCGAATGCGTATGCGGTGCGCGCCGAGGATGAGAGCGGCAGCTTCGGGGTGTTGCCCGGCCACACAGATCTGCTCACCGTTCTGCCGGCCTCAGTCATCCGCTGGCATAGTCGCGATGGCGCCACCCATTATTGCGCGCTGCGCGGTGGATTGATGACTGTCGAGAATGGCCGGCATGTAGCCATCGCCTGTCGCCAGGGCACAATTGGCGACGATCTCGCGAAACTTGAAGCCGAGGTCGAGGCGATGCGCGCCGCGGAGACGGATGCCGAGTGCCAGATGCGCGTGGAGCAGATGCGCCTCCATGCACGGGCTGTCCGCGAGTTGATGCGCTACTTGCGTCCGGGGCGCATGGGCGCGAATGACGCCTCCATGCCCATGGGGGCTGCTCCATGATGTCGCCGAACATAGACGACGATTCCGAGGACAGGCTGGCCGAAGCTGCGCGGCGGGCAGCCGAGCGCTCGAAGCAAGGGCTCGAAGACCCTGAGCCCTCGCTCGGCGCACGCCTGGGCCAGATCGGAATTCTGGGTTGGACCATTGTGATGCCGACACTGCTCGGCCTTTTTCTCGGGCGCTGGCTCGACAGGACCTTCGATACCGGCGTGTTTTATTCCGCCCCTCTTCTGATGATAGGCGCGGCAATCGGATTCTGGTCCGCGTGGAAATGGATGCACTCACATGCATGATGGAACCCTCGCGAGCGCCATTCCCGATTTTCTCAGATCGCTTGGACCATTGGGCGGCGGGTTCATCGGCTTGATGGCAGGCGTTCTTCTCGGCTTCTTTCATTTCCGTTCGCTCTGGTGGAATACCCAGGTCTATATGAGCGGGGGCAACCCCTTCCGAGCGTTGGCCCTCCAACTCTTTCGTTTCGCAGTGCTCATCGCGCTTCTGGTTGGCCTTGCGAAGCTTGGTGCATTGCCTCTGCTTGCGGGCGCGCTTGGTCTTCTGCTGGCGCGGAGCATTGTGTTTCGGCATGTTGGAGGTGCTTCATGAACAGCCCACTGACGATCGAGCCCGTATTCCATATCGGCCCCGTGCCAATCACTTCGCCGGTGCTTGTCACCTGGGCTCTCATGGCGTTGATCGGCGGCTTCGCATTTCTGGCGACTCGGCGCCTTCAGATCGTGCCGTCGAAGACTCAAGCCTCGCTCGAAGCTCTCGTCAGCGCAATCGACACGCAGATCAGCGATACGATGCAAGTCGATCCGTCGCCTTACCGGGCACTTGTCGGAACGATCTTCATCTACGTGCTATTTGCCAACTGGTCGTCGCTCGTGCCCGGCATCGAGCCACCGACGGCGCATATTGAAACCGACGCGGCCCTGGCGCTGATCGTATTCGGAGCCACCATCGCCTACGGTATCGCGACGCAAGGGCTGATCGGCTACTTGCGGACATTCGCCGAACCGACCTGGGTGATGATTCCGCTCAACATCGTCGAGCAGATCACCCGCACCTTTTCGCTTATCGTTCGCCTTTTCGGCAACATCATGAGCGGTGTTTTCGTGGTCGGCATCGTGCTTTCACTTGCAGGTCTTCTGGTGCCGATCCCGCTCATGGCACTCGATCTTCTGACGGGCGCCGTGCAGGCCTACATCTTCGCGGTGCTGGCGACAGTCTTCATCGGGGCCGCCGTGGGCGAACGACGCAAGACCACACGAGAAACAACGCAGACGGAACGGAAGACGCCATGAATAATATCATCGAGATCATCAGCATTGCGGCCGCGGCCATTGCCGTTTCCTTCGGCGCTATCGGGCCTGCGCTGGCCGAAGGGCGTGCGGTTGCCGCAGCGATGGATGCCATAGCCCGCCAGCCAGAGGCCGCGGGAACACTGTCGCGAACGCTCTTCGTCGGATTGGCCATGATCGAGACGATGGCAATCTATTGCCTCGTGATCGCGCTGCTGGTGCTCTTCGCCAACCCCTTCATCAAGTGAGTGCGGCGCAGCCATGCATATCGACTTGTGGACCCTCGGGCTTCAGACCATCAATGTGCTGGTCCTGGTCTGGATTCTTGGCCGCTTTTTCTTCCGTCCCGTCACCGCAATGATCGCGGCGCGGCAGGTTGCGGCGACGGAGGCGCTCGATGAGGCGCAGGCCGCGAAGGCCGAAGCCGCAGCCGAAGTGGCAAAGGCAAAAGAAGAGGCCGCGAGCCTTACCGCCGCGCGAACGGATATCCTGCAGAAGGCAGTCGCCGAGGCCGAGAAGGAGAAGGCGGCGCTTCTTGCAGCTGCCCGTACGGAAGCCAAAACGCTGCGCGATGCCGCCCACGCCGACATCGACCGCGCGCGGCAGAGCGAGGAAATGGCGGAGGCCGATCATGCGTGCCGCCTTGCGGTTGACATTGCTGCGCGTCTCTTCGAGAAGTTGCCAGCCGAAGCCCGCGTCATGTCGTTCATCGACGGACTCGTTGCGGGCGTTGCGGCGCTGCCCGATGCAACGCGCACCGGCATCGGCGCCGACGGGGTACCTGTTTGCATCAAGGCGGCGCGCGATCTGACGGAGGCGGAAAAGGAGGCGTGCCGGGCGAAGCTCGCGCAGACGCTCGGCCGGCCAATCTCGGTCGCGGTCGCGGTCGACCCCGTGCTCATCGCGGGCCTTGAGATTGACACGCCCCATGCCGTGGTGCGCAACAGCTTTCGTGCCGATCTCGATCGCATTGCTGCCGGGTTGACGCGCCATGACCATTGACGACAGCGAGACCGACTGGCTGAAGCGCAGCCGCGAACGGCTGGCGAAGATGGAGCTTTCACCGCAGGCGGAGTCGGTGGGCCGCGTCGAGCAGGTCGCGGATGGTATTGCTCATGTCTCAGGCTTGCCGGATGTAAGGCTCAACGAACTACTGCGTTTCGAGGGTGGACGCCTCGGCTTCGCGCTCGCGCTCGATGTCGACACCATTAGCGCCGTGCTCCTCGATGAAAGTGTGGCGATCGAAGCGGGCTCTCGCGTGACCGGCACTGGCGAAGTCGTGCGTGTGCCCGTCGGACCCGGCCTTCTCGGTCGTGTCGTCGATCCGCTGGGGCGGCCGCTCGACCGCGACGAGCCTGTTATCGCGGAAGACCATCATCCGGTGGAGCGGCCCGCGCCGGCGATCATCGAACGCGATCTCGTTTCCGAGCCTGTCGAGACTGGCGTGCTCGTGCTCGACACGCTCTTTGCCATCGGGCGCGGACAGCGCGAGTTGATTATCGGGGACCGGGCGACGGGCAAAACATCGATCGCTGTCGATGCAATCATCAACCAGAAGCATTCGGATGTGATCTGCGTTTATGTTGCCGTCGGACAACGCGCGACAGCCATCGAACGCGTCGTCGAATCCGTGCGCAAGCATGGCGCGCCGGAGCGTTGCATTTTCGTCGTCGCATCTGCGGCCGGAGCACCGGGGCTGCAATGGCTCGCGCCGTTTGCCGGCTTTACCATCGCTGAATATTTTCGCGATCACGGTGGCCACGCGCTGATCGTGATTGACGATATGAGCAAGCATGCCGCGACGCATCGGGAACTGGCTTTGCTCACGCGCGAACCGCCGGGACGCGAAGCCTATCCCGGCGACATTTTCTACGTTCACGCCCGCATGCTCGAACGTGCCGCGAAGCTGTCTCCGGAACTAGGCGGCGGTTCGCTGACGGCGCTTCCTGTGGCGGAAACGGATGCAGGCAATCTTTCCGCCTATATTCCGACAAACCTGATTTCGATCACCGATGGGCAGATCGTGCTCGACTCCCATCTCTTTGCCGCCAATCACCGCCCCGCCGTCGATGTCGGATTGAGTGTTAGCCGTGTTGGCGGCAAGGCACAGAAGCCAGCGCTGCGGGAAGTCTCCGGACGCATCCGCCTGGACTATTCGCAGTTCCTCGAACTCGAGATGTTCACGCGCTTCGGCGGCATTTCCGATACGCGGGTCAAGGCGCAGATCGCACGCGGCGAGCGCATTCGCGCTCTTCTGACGCAGCCGCGCTTCGCAAGCCTGCGGCTCGTCGATCAGGTTGCCTTGCTCGCGGCGCTGAACGATGGTGCCTTTGATGACTTGCCCGTCGAGATTGTCTCTGCGGTGCGGGCGCGCCTACCTGCCAGTCTCGACGCGAATGCGAAAGACGAGATCGACAGTCTCGAAAAGAACGGTACGCTCGATAAGGATGTCAGTACACGGCTTGTCGCTCTCGTCAAGTCGCTGGCCCACGATCTGGCGGCGGCCGCGAAGCCGGAGACAAGCGCATGACGGAGCGCCTTAGCGACGTCGAAGCGCGCATCCGCACCGTGCATCAGCTTTCCGCGGTGATCACGGCCATGCGCGGTATTGCCGCCGCCAGAACGCGCGAGGCGCGCAGTCAGCTCGACGGAGTGCGCGCCTATGCCAAGACGATTGCAACCGCCATCGGACACGCGCTCACTTTCCTGCCGGCTGCGGAACGTACCGGAGCTGTGCCGCGAACGGCAGGCACGCACGTCATCATCGCTCTTTGCGCGGAACAGGGCTTCGCTGGTGCCTTCAGCGAACATGTGTTGAAGGCCGCCGAGGAGGTGCGCCGCAAAGTGCGTTGTCAACGGACCGAACTTCTTGTTGTCGGCGATCGGGGAATGATGACCGCGGATCAGCGTGGGCTTGACGTCGATTGGTCAGCTCCGATGGTCGCCCATCCGGCCCAGGCGGCGAAACTGGCCAACCGGATCGTCGAGGCGCTTTACACGCGGCTTGATACCGACCGCGTCATGCGGGTGACGTTGCTTTACAAGACACCGAGCGGAGCGGAGTTACCGCAGGTTGTCGAAAAACAACTCGTCCCCTTTGATTTCAGTCGTTTCCCCTTGCCGCCAAGCGCCATGGACCCGCTCATCACCCTGCCACCGCAGGTGCTGCTGGCAAAGCTCGTCGAGGAATATGTCTTCGCGGAACTCTGCGAGGCGGTAATGCTCTCCTTCGCGGCTGAAAACGAAGCTCGCATGCGCGCCATGATCGCGGCGCGAAGCAACGTGGCCAAAACGTTGGACGGCCTCATCGCCCGCTCGCGCCAGCTGCGTCAGGAAGAGATCACAAATGAGATCGTCGAACTGGCCAGCGGCGCGGAGACGAACGCGGCCTCCGGTTGAGTGAGGCGGTCGGGTGCGCGACTCCGCAGCGGCGCGCAGAGATCACTCCTCAGTTGCCGATCGCGAGATGGACTCTTCGGGGGCGTTCGGCCGGCGGACCTGCCGACCCTCGTCGCGCCCGTAGGAAAGATAGTGTGCCACCGGATCCGCGCCGGCCGCCAGTGACGTGCCACTGAAGTTTCCCCCACGGGGGATTAGAGCCTTGGCATGATTATGCCCTCTCGGGCGGGTTGAGCAAC
>NZ_WESC01000028.1 GCF_009184905.1 Parvibaculum sedimenti | reverse complement strand
ATAACCGATCCTCATCACCGGAGAGCCGCTGAAACAGCTCAATGAATAGTTATTGGGCTGAGTTTTTCAACGATATCCGTCAGGAGCGGTCATCTCATCTGTGATCGAATACTATTTAGCTGGCTTAATGCTCGTTTGTTACAACGCACTACTTCGACATAAAGGTTCGAATCCGTACGGCGCGCCAAATACCGCCGATTGCCCTCCATAATACGCTATAACCGCCGAGCGCACGCCTATGCGTCTGTTACAGGCTGGCCAGCGTGTAGAAAAGCGCAGAAACGGTGGCGTTCGGCGGCGAAAAAGTTCGAATTTTGTTGAGTTAATTCTATCGTCTTTCCCCCCTCAGAAGTTGCGTAAGGCCCTCTTGAATGGCAACTAAACGCCCCGTTCCGGCCATCCAAGACGGAACTGCAAATCCGAAAGGCGGACATTGTCTTCTGACCACGATGGCGTCCCCGCCCGCGTGACGCCACGGCAACGGTGAGGACCTGATGCAAGGCCGCGCGGCGACTTGCTGTTAACCTACGCCACAGCGATTGTGGCCGCGTCAGTGTGCGTACTTCCAGATAAGTCCAAACCCGTCAGGCTACATCGCCCGGCGGCAAATGTGACGAGCGGACCAACTGAGTCCATGATTACGTGCATCAAGGAGGATTAAATGGACCCGATCGCGTGGCTGGAGGAGAAGGTCTACGTATTCGCGAACTGGCCGAAGCGGATCGGACGGCGATCAGCCACTTCGCCCTGCTATGGGCACTGTTCGAGCAACGCGCTCTCAACACCACAGGCTGCGCGGGTGCTACCGTAGAAGCCACTGCCGCCATGGCAAAGGACGGGGCCTAGATATCGCACGGCTTGCCGATGCCTACGCCTATTTTCGTGGCCGCTACTTCCGTGACAATGATTTCACCCACCACTACGACGGGCTAAGGTTGCGTGGAAAATCTGACCGCGAGGAGTTGGTGAAGTCGGTGCTGACCGGCGGGACGAACGAGCCGGCCGAGGTTGCGGTCGGAGTGCTCATCATCGTCTATCGCTTTCGCAACAACCTCCATCACGGCCTAAAGTGGGCGTATGGCATCCAAGGACAGCGCGAGAAGTTCGAGCAGTCCAATGCCGTCCTTACGGGGGTTATGGAGATGTAGGGGCTCGGCGGCGAGTAGGCGGCCTACCCTCGGTCAGGCTTTTCCGTGTTAGGCAAGCAGTCGGGCGGGACAGCCATAGGCCCAACGGGGCAGTTGTCTGGTCGGGTTCGATTCCAGGTCTCGATGAGGGCGCAGCGGTTCTCAGACCACCATTTACGGATGTTGCGCTCGTACTTCTCAAGACCCTTCACATTCGGAAGCCGCGAACCGTCCTCAATGCTGAAACTCGCATTGCTACCGGCAAAGCGGACGTGGAAATGCGGAGGTGGGTGCTCGAGCGCTTGGATTACGATGCTCATGCCATTGATCTTGGCGACGGCTTCCTCGGGGAGCATGCGCCGTCCGCCGGCGTCGAGCATCGGTCCTTGACGAAAACTCTTGCTCAGATCGTCGATCAGATTTTGGGGGATTGCTACTTCGGTGAGCGCCATATGCACCTCGTTACGTGATCGCATACATACACGAATTTTGGCGCGCCGGCGATCCGACTGCTCGACCAGCCGGACAATCGCGAGCTTCTCGGATGCGGTATGCTTCCTTCAATATCCCCCGCAAAACCTAATCATGCGTCTTAAGCAGGCAATTTTCTATGGTCAGGCCAGCCACGCATTCCGTGAGGCGCTGGTCTGCCAATGCAGGTCTCGCACCTTGTTCGAACTTGCTCCGCGTGCCGTATCACCTGAAAAGCGCCGCTTGCCGGCCTCCATGAACTCTTGGAGCAGGTGAAGTAAAGGCTGCGCGCGATCCCTTCGCATTGGCAAAGATCGGCAATGCTGTCATCGCCCCGCAAACCCTCAAGTACGATCTGGATCTTGTCTTCGGCCGAAATCTGCGGCCGGGTCGCCCGGCGGATATCTTAGAAAGTGCGCCGAAAGCGGTCGTTCGCTTAACAGCAGATCGTCCTGGATCTCCTGTGGCAGGGGGGCATGGTTAGCGAAGCAAGTCGGGGAGGTCATAGATCAGCTTCAACGCGTCCGACCAACCCACGTCGGAGAACAGGCGCAGGATCTCGACGAGCGCAGATCGGCGCTTGTCATCTTCAAAGATCGAGCGGTGATCGGCGATGTAGCGGGTAATCATCCGCACGATGACCGGCGCAGCAAGACTTTCGTGATGATAGCCTTCTCGCGCGGCAGGGCCTGTAAGCAATGCATGAAGCGCGTCGAACACGCCGGCCGGATCGCCGGGGATTAGAAACTCGTAGAGTTCGACGAGGTGATGGTGCGTCGAAGGTTCATGCGATGCCGCCAGCAGCGCGAGCATCGGGCGATAATCGACAAGGAACCGGCGCATTGAGTCGACCGACATAAGCCCTGCCGCCGCCTCGCAGTTATCGGCATATGCGCCCGAGCCGAAGTAGAGCTGATTCATAAGGTGGCCGATCACCGACTCCGCCGCCCTGTAGGTGGCGATAGTGGCATCTCGCTCGACGCCCTCTACCGACCCGCCCGTCGCTGCAGCATGGCTGGCTTCGGCCGCCGCCGAGCACGCCTGCAGGATGACCATTGCCGCCTGTTGCGAGCGATCGGCAAGCCCGACATCGCGCTCCTCGCCGCTCGCATAGCGGGCGAAGAAGGCGCCGCGCAGCATCGACAGGAAGGAGGTGAAGAACTCGCGGTGCGCGGCGGGGGCACCGGCCCAGGCCTTGAGCCATTCGAGCGCGATGGCTTCTTCCTGCCAGCACCAAAGCTGCGCGGTCAGGCCGCCGAGCTGTTCGGCGACTTCGTCGCGGCCGGGCTTGTCGTCGCGCTCGACCGCCTCGCGGCGGGCGCGCACGATCTCGATGATCGCCTTGCACTTTTCGACATCATGCCAAGTGAAGCGCGGGATGACATTGTGCAGGAATGCGCTGAGCACGCCGATGTGCGGCTCGTCGCGCGCGACGAGCTCGGCAAGCGCCCACATTTTGCCGAGCGCAATGCGGCTCAGCACCTGCAGGTTCTGCGCCGCCTGCAGGCGGACCTGCGGCGTCGGATCGGCGAGGATCGCATCGAACATGTCGACGATCTCGCCACGATCTTCGCCGAACCGGTCAGCGAGCGAGACATAGGCGTCGGCCGCATAGACGCGGACTTCCCAATTTCCCCAGCTCAGGCTGGAATCCTCGCTTTTCTCCTTGGCCTCCGGGAAGCTGCTCGCCCATAGCCGCCGCAACAAGGCGAGCAGTTCCTCGATCAGCGGCATGCCATCGACTCCGGGCGCATAGGCCTTCGCACCGGCGATGCGTTCGACGGCATTGCTGACATGCCCCCAGACCGGCTGCTCGACCTTCTCGTGCAGCGTATCGGCGTGGGCGTCATAGAACGCGATCGTCGCCGACACTTCCGCCCAAAGCTCGGCGAGCGCCGTGCCGCCACTGTCCGATGGCGTGGCCTTCACTTTCTCGTAGAGCGCCTCGGACCGGGACAACATCTGCGCGTCCACGCCTTCCTCGACATCGACGCCTTGGTCGGCGAGCAGGCGGCGCGCGACCCCGCGCGACGATCCCCAGCGCACCGACATCGAGCGCGTCGGCGGATTGCCGGCCAGTTCGTCCGCCGCCACTAGTTCCTCGCGCAGCGCACGCATCGGATCGGTCGCGATCGCGTCAGCATCGACAAGCGACAGGAAGCGGCTGAGCGTGCGGCGCCACCAGCGCTTCTCGGCTTCATCCGTAAACAGACCGGCCCGCAGCGCTTCGTCCTCAAATGCCGCCCGCTCGGAAAGCGAACGCGTCGGATAGACCGCGGCCAGAAAGCGGATGGCGTCGCGTACGATGTCTCCATGCGCAAGGATCGTGATGTTGCATGCGAACGGCCACAACCGGTCGGCGACCTGGCCGACGCGCTCGGCGCCGACGCCGAGGATACGCGTCCACACCGCCGGCCCGGCATAGCCGGTTGCGGCTGCATCGACCGTCTCGGCAAAGGCGGTAGGCGAGCAGCTACGCAGATGCGCGACGAGCTGCGCGAGCACATCGTCGTCCTGCGTGCCGTGGCGATCCTCGGTATCGTCCCAGGCTTTATACTCATGATCGTGGCCGAGCAGGTCGAACGGCGCGTGGCCCGGCACGACGACCTGTTTGCGAACGTCGCACAAGGGCATCGCGCGATCGGTGTCACCGAGCGATGCCTCGACAATCGCGCGCGTGCC
Organism: Parvibaculum sedimenti; assembly: GCF_009184905.1. Taxonomy (GTDB): domain Bacteria; phylum Pseudomonadota; class Alphaproteobacteria; order Parvibaculales; family Parvibaculaceae; genus Parvibaculum; species Parvibaculum sedimenti. The sequence continues at coordinate 3,017 of NZ_WESC01000028.1, read as the reverse complement.
GAGCGGCACCGACAGATCGAGGAGGCGCGTGACCCGCCGGCCCAGATTGTAGCGGCAGTGACGGTAATCCTGGCTGCGGTTGGACGAGAGTGGCATGATCCGGCTCGCCTGCCCGCCCATGAACGAGGTGCTGTTGTCGGTGATGTCGCGCGAGTAGAGCACTCTGTAGATCTCGATCGCGAAATCGGCGTCGGCCCGTGCGATCGGCATGATCTGCTCGGAAAGCCAGGTCGCTTCCTTGTCGGCATGGGCCGAGAAATGCGGGTCGCGGAGCATCCGGTCGAGCAGCGCCCGCGACGCGGCGGGATCGGCCGCGAAGCTCTTGCCGACGAAGCGGATCGCGTTGGTCGCCGTCTGCTGCATCGGCGGATCGGCGGCCCAAGCAAAGGCGAGCAGCGCACGCGCGGCGCGGCCAAAAACGTCGAGCAGTGTGGGCTCGGCAAGGTCGCCCTTGTCGAACAAGGTGTGGAGCAGGAAGCGTGTCGCGTCGGAAAGGTCGCGCGAGCCCACCCTGATCGCGGCGTCGGCGACCATCGCCCAGGCGAGCGCTTCTTCCGGCACAATGCTGCCGGCGGCATCGACCGCCAAGCCGACGAAGCGGGCGAGTCGCGAGAGCATCGTTGCCAGCGCTTCGTCACTTGGGCGACCCGCGATCAGCTCGACCAGTCCCGCGACATCGGCCGACGTCGCCACGCGCTCGGTAGCGGTGCGCAGCGCGACATTGGCGAGCACGGGATCGACCGCCGGATCGGCGTAGATATCGGCGACCAGGCGCCAGACCTGCGCCTTGCTCTCGGCGTCCTGGCGCCACAGCCGCTCGATCGCGAAGCGCAGCGCCGGCGCGAGCATGAGCGCGATCGAGCTGTCGCCGCCGAGCTGCGGAATGAGCCGCGCGGGATCGTCCCATTCGAGAAAGAAGCGGCCGGCGACATGGTCGAACAGCACATGATGGGCGAAGCTGACGAGATCGCCGGACTCGGCGAGCACGCCGGTCTGAATGACCGCATCTAGCTGATCGTGCCCGACGACCACCTTGCGCACCGCGAGCCGGCGCCGCGCAACCATCGCGCCGACCGTCGCGGCCGCGGCCTGATGCGCGGGTGTGCCGGCGAGCCGGCGATCCTCATAGGCGTCGATCAGGTCGGACTGGGTGGCGACGGTGCGGATGCTGTCGGGGCTCGCGCCATCGGCGAGCAGTTGCGCGGCGAGCGAGAGGTTGAAGACGTTGCGCAGCAGGTCACGCAGCTTTTCGGGTGCGGCGGCAAGCAACGTGCCAAGAGTGGCGGCAGCAATGCCGGCGGCGTCGAGATCATCGTCCGCGAGTCGCGGCACCAGGAAATGCCGGACATTGCCCAAGCCCGTTTCCGCATAAACCGGATCGGGTGGAGTGCCTGGCATGGCGTCGCGGAACCGCCGACCGTTGCGCAGATCGAACATGCGGATCGAGGCGATGACGGTCCAGTCCGGTGCCGCCGCACCCAGCGTCTCGATCAGCTGGGCGAAGACGCCTTCCGCCGGACCACCACGCGCAGCATCCAGCGCATCGATGATGAGCAGCTTGCGTCCTGAGCCCGGCGCCGCGGCCAGCACCTCGGTGAGCGGATGCGCCAATCCCAGCTCGGACTGGAGGTTGGCGGCGATGGCGACGCCCGGAAAGCGATCCACCGAGAGGAACACCACCGTATCTCCCACCGCGCGGCGCGCCTGGGCCAGCGCAACCAGTGCACCGGTCTTGCCGGCGCCGGGCTCACCGATGACGATCAGCGAGCCTGTATCGACCGCCGCGCCAAGCGGCCCGTCGCTGGCCCGCGCGATCGGAATGCCGCCGGCAATCGGCAGGCGCGTGTGTCCCATGAGGCGCACAAGCTCGGCCTCGGTCGCGGCCCACAGGCGCTCCAGATCTGCGGTGTAGTCGGCGGCGCCGACGTCATTTTGGCCAAGCCGGCGAAGCTCGCGCAGCAAGCCAGCGCGATTCGCAGGCGCGCCGCTACCGATCATGCCGCGGATGATACTCTTCAACTCACGCAAGGGCGCGTCTCCGGCAGATTCGGCACCATAGAGCCGTGCGCCGAGGAGCCGCGAGGCTTCGCGCCAATTGTCCTCGCCCTCGTTCATCGAGAAGCGCACGATGCGGAACAGCCGCGCCATCGTCGCGAGCTCGTCGTCGGTCGGCGGCGTGGCCGAATGCGTCGCCCATGCGGTTCGCGCATGGTTCTCGAAGAGATCGAGCGCGTCGCGCTCGGCCGAGGACCGCCCGGCCTTGGTGGTTGCCCAGCTGCCGCCAAGATCGAATGATCGGCACCCGCGCTCCAGCACGTTGAGCGTGCGCGGCGCATTGGCCGCTACCGCCAGTACAGCCCGAGCTTTCGCCGGATCGACCACAACGCCGGCGGCGCGGGCGTCGATCATGACGCGAACGAGTTGGCTGAGGGTCTTGCCGAGCGGGCTCTTGGGATTGGTGGCCAGCCCGGCGCTAGTCTTGCTCTGCAGGTCGATGCGGCTGGCGTCGTCCAGTTCCAATCGGATGTCGTCGAGCCCATCGCCGGTTTCGAGCTGGATCGAGACCGGCAAGGCGGTATTGGCGAGACCGAAACGCCCACCAATCGGCATCCGCGCCAGCAGATGGGCGGCAAGCCAAGTGCCGACCTCGGCCTGGAAGTCCATTCCGCCTTCGGTTGCCCGCCCACCCGCGTTCATTTCAGGTGTCCGTGCTGTGTCGCTAGCCAGTTGCATCCCCCGTCAAGATAACTCGTTGCCTAAGATATCGTTGGAACTGGCGAAATCTGCAACGTGCTTGTTAGTGGAAAATCCGGCTGCCCCCCTCGAGCGCCGATAGGTTCCATCCCGAAGCCGGCCCAACGGCGGCCGTGAGCCCCCTATGACGTGCAGATGTCCGCTCTCATGATAATCCGAACTGAAAGCCACCCGTCCGCTTCCGGCCCGATATCGTTGAAAAACTCAGCCCAATAACTATTCATTGAGCTGTTTCAGCGGCTCTCCGGTGATGAGGATCGGTT
>NZ_WESC01000027.1 GCF_009184905.1 Parvibaculum sedimenti | reverse complement strand
ACCGATCCTCATCACCGGAGAGCCGCTGAAACAGCTCAATGAATAGTTATTGGGCTGAGTTTTTCAACGATATCGGCCCCAAATCGGCCGTTCGCCGGCGTGGCAACGGGGAACTTGCCCATGGGTTTCTTCTGACTTCTTCCGGTAAGCTGGTCCCACCCTCCAATCTTCCAATCCTCATTTAGAGGGCTATAGCGTAGACGTAGCTATCATCATCACCTGGTACGGCGCGCCAAATACCGACGATTTCCCTCTATTGCCGTCGATAACCGCCGAAACTGCGCCCACATAACGAGCGTGAATAATCGACGGGCGAAAAAGCGTACAAACGGCGGTGTTTGGCAGCGAAAAAGTTCGCATCGCTTCCGGTCGATCAGCCGATTTTTTACTCCTTGCAGGCATCGCATATGGGCTTGAGTGGCCGCTATGCGCCCCCGGTATGGGCCGTTCGCGGCTGTTTCAGGATTCGCTGAATCCGACGTTCCGTACAGCCCTGCTGGAGCACTTAGCTGCGTCAATTGCGGAAATGTAGCAGCCGGTCCACGAGCCGACTCAACCTCCCCAGATGCGTCAAGATGCCCGCAAGGGAGTGAAGATCCTTTGGAGCCCTCCAGTTCTGCCAACAGCCCGGCCCGAAGGGTGAAGCCGCGACTTACCTTCGTTTTTCCGGCCCATTCCTTCGTTTGCCCGGTGCCGGAAACGATTGTCCACCACCTCCTCCGGCCCTGTTGGCCCGCAGCTGCCGGGCGACATCTTCAATCTCGCGTGTGGCCGCTGCGACTTTTGCTGTAGGAAGAAAATGACCAGCGATCCATTCGTCGATGTATTGACGCACGGCGGCAGTGGAGCCGCGCTTGAGGAATGCCAAAACTAGTGCCCAATCTTTCGAGCGAAAGCGAATAAGCCGATCCAGAAGCGTGCTTATCGCCTGCATGCAACGCAGATCAAATTGTCCGAGCTCCTGCCAGAGCCGGTTGAGAAACTCGTTCGACACCTCGATATGCGATCGGAGATCGGCGTCTCGCGTTCCGATGAAGTTTGCGACAGCCTTGAGGTTTTCCGAGGTGTGTTCGCCGCCCTCACGGATAATCGCGAGCATGATGTCAGCGGTAAGAGCTAGGTGTCCGTGGCGGCGCCAAGCGAGCTTGACCACGAGATCGACATAGCGGCGCTGATCGATCAGCTCGTTCTCATGCGCAAATGAGAAAATCGCCTGCAACCATACGCTCTTTGCAGCGCAGGCGGCTTCGGCGAACTGGCGATAGTACATGTCCTCGGAGACAAGGAGATGTTCCACGCTCGCTAGGTTGGCGGCATCGAGAACATGACTGCCGAACGACTGGTTGATCAGGACGGCTACGTCGGTTGGATCGTCCGGAGCGATAACGGGCCGAATTTCACAAGCGACCTCGATCCGCGTGAGTTGCTCAACGATGTAGTCTCGCCGCGCGGTAATGTCCTGCGCCGTGTGCTCTTGGCGAATGTACTGGCCGTCGTGCCAAGTTATCGTCATCGACCGCCGGGCGGTCGTTTCCTGCTCGTCCCGTAAGTGCTTGATTTCGTCAATGACGGTTTGCGGAACGATCAGCGTACCGAAGACGGATTGAAGCACATCGAATGCATCCATGGTGGATACCGTCCAGGCGGTGTAGGCGTCGAGCACAGCACCGGCCTGCCGATGAGCCTCTAGAAGCCCACGCGCGGCCAGACGCTCAGATTCCGTGCCTAGGCAGGTGCGAATGTCGAAATCGAGGAAGCGAATGTACTCGACGAAGCGGATCGTATCCTGACCGCCCTCGGCCGTGACGAAGCTGATGGGACAGTTGTGCTTCAGATAGAGGTCGGCGCGACTGCGATTGCTTTCCGCGACACGCCGGACCTGCTCCAACACCGGCTGAATATCGCCGTCCTGCATGGGGATCGTGTAGAAGCCCTTGGCGTCCGGGAAGCGGTTCTCGAAGCTCTCCATGACTTCGTGGAGGGCATGAAGATATTTGTGCTTGATCTCGGCAACACGCCACCGCCGAGTTTCGCCGAAGGCGGCAGGCATCTCGAATTTACCGCCGACATGCAAACCGATGGCCGCCGCCGCCATCGGATGGGTCGGACTCACGACATTATCCGCCGGACGATCCGGTCCTTCCTCGATGAGAAAGGCATGGCGCTCGTGCCCGTCGGTCTCAAGCCGAACCCATGTATCGACGGCGACGGTTTCCGCAGCCGGGATAAGGCCGTCGTCAGGGTTCAGTATGATAAGGCCGAAGTACCGGAGAACAGCCTTCTGATCGTTTCGAGCCGATTGGAGCGCGGTATAGGCGTACGCCAGCGCCTTCGGCCCCTGACCGACCTTTCGCAGCACTTGGGCCAGAAACATCTTTTGTACCGGCGACCCCTTGACTGTCTCGAGGTCGATGTCGTCCACAATTGCCTTCACCTCGTCGCCGCGATCGAGGCGATGAAGGACAGAAAACAGGGCGATGTAGTTGTCGAGATTGGGCTCAGCCGCGGCGGCCTCCCGCAAGGCGGCTTCGGCTTCGCCCAACGCTCCGCTATTGAAGTGCAACAGACCTTGGGCATGTAGATAATAGGGAAGCTCTCGCACCGCTTGCGGCAGACGAGCAAAGAAGGCCAGGGCACGCTGACGAATCGGGCTGTCGTTGACGAAGGCCTGAGTGAGCATACGCAGCTCATTGCTGTCGTGGTCTTCCGAGACTCTGCCGTCCAGCAGATCGACGACGACCGCAGCATCGCCACGTCGGTTGGCGTGATATGCCACCATCAGCCGGTCGGCAGCATGGCTATCTTCATCGATGTGCTTCAGGGCGACCTTAAATGCGGCGTCGGCGATGTCCACCAAATCTTCCCGGCGCGCGAAGTCGGCGACGACGACGCTAGCGCGAGGATCGCGCGCCGCGTCTTCGGCAACGATCGCGATCTGCCGCCGACGCTCTTTGGGGTCATCGATGCCGATCCTGATCGCCGCGAGCTTCGCGGTGGTTGCGATAATAGGCTCCTCGGTCGGGGGGATCAGTGACGCATTGTTCTCAAACAGCGCGACGACTTCCGGCCAGTCGGCCTGCGCCGCGTAATAGCGGAATTTCAGCACGACGCTGTCGGCGGTTGCCGGAAGCTTCGGAAGGAGTTCACGTGCAAATGTATCGTCGCCGGCCTCGATGGCGACCATGGTCGCTCGAACCAGAATATCATGATCGTCCGGTGCAAGGGCGAGACCTTGCCGCGCTACGGCGAGAGCTTTGGAGAACTCGTCGAGCGCCGCCAAGCCCACAACGACGTTGCCGCATAGCGCCGCGTCTTCCGGCCGTAAGGGGCCGTCCGTTCCGCGCTCGCGATCCCATTGGGACGTCAAAGTTGCAGTCGCGGCCTCCAGTTTTCGCCGTTCTGGCAAAGAAAGAACGCGCATACGTTGGAAGCGCTGGCTGGTCAGGATTTCGTCGAGATCTGCCTCGGCTGCCAATTGAATAGCATGGGTCTCGGTGGGATGCATGGCAAAGGCTGCCCGTGCCGGCCCCCACCATTCTCCTGGCTTTCCGCGGCGCCTAGCGAAATCGACCCAGCCGACTTGCACGGCAGCGGTTCGATGCAATTGTTCAGGAACCAGTTCGAGCGGATCGGACACCGACATGTCGAACCGGGCGGCCTGGACGAGATAGCCGGCAAGCCATTCGTTCGTAGGATCTGCTTCGAGCTGCGCCTTTCCGAACGCGAGTAGCTCTTCCCATTTGCCCTGGAGCAGGAGGCCGAAGGCCTTGTTGGCGATGGCCTTCGGTTCGCCGGGCGCATGGTCGCACGATGCGAACAGCATGGCGGCGGCTTCATCGTCCTTGCCGAGCGCCAGAAGGCAATGGCCGATATTCGCCTTAATACGAAACAGGATGCGACCGGAGGCCGACGTGCCGACGCGCGCCAGAAGCTTTTGCAGCAGAGGCATGGCGGTCAGCGTTTTGCCGCTGTTGTTGAGCTCGCGATACTCGTCGATTTCAGCATCGAGATACGCTTCGACGGCGTTTACCTCGACGGTGCTGTCGCCGGGCGGACTGGCTAGCCTGCCGGGCATCTCAGCGAGCATCGACTCCATACGGGCGAACCCGGCGGTGAGATACTCGTGCACCGCGCTCTGACCGGCCGTAATCGATTTGGTCTCGGCGAGAATCTCCTCACTGAAGAGCGTGTAGGTCGGATCGAAAGCCTTGCGCGCCGCCGCATCCTCGCTGATCCGCTCCTCAAGCGTGTTCCAACCCCATACGAAGACGCGCATCACGTTGCCAGCCGCCGCGAGCTCCTTGGTGATCTCTCGCGCGAGCTCCTGCATCGCCACATCGTCCGGCGCAGTGGTGATGATGTAATATTCCTTGAGCGGCGGCTTGAAGGTCAGCGCCTTCGTGACCTCGCCTCGAACCTCGTCTTCCGAGAGGGCGTGCCCTTCGCTCTTCAATTTGCACTGGATGCCGACATGCCAGTCCGCATCGCCGTCGCGAATGCCGGAAAGGTCGACGCCATTCTGGCGCTGGCCTCGCCGGCCATTCCGCTGGATCGAGGGATCATTGAGCAGGCCGCGCCATAAGACGACAGACGCGCGCTCGAACGCTTGTTCATCGGCGGGCTTGGGGATTTGGGTAGCGGCGAGCAGCGACATCGGCGACCGTCAGAACCAGAGGGCAGCATCGTCGGGCGACTGCGCTCGCACCGCCGGCACACGGTTGTGGCGCTCGATCCAAGCCCGCGTCTCCGCGCTGATCCAGCCGGCGACCTGCAGAAGCGACGCATAGTTTGCGCCGAGGTGGGGGGCGAAGATCGGTTCGTGATGTGCGATCCGGTTCCGGAAGGTGCGCAGATAGATGCGAGTGACGAAGCTGCCGAACAGATCCGACAACGCGACCTTTACCTCACAAGCTTGCCCAAGCGGTTGTTTGAAGATGAAAGGTGTGCCTACTCCGGTTGGCGACAGCAGCGTATCCAGGATCGACCACGCTCTGTAAGCGGCACCCGGCGTTTGAAACACCTCGCAAATGCCGGCGTCTTCGATCTCGGAGACATCCAACGCTATGGTTGCGCCAGCCGCTGGGTCCAGCGATGGCGGAGTAAAGCTGCAGATGAAGGGTCGGCTCATGCATCTGCCAGCTTATAGGCTGACCTGAGAAAGGCGATCGCCTCGTCACGGGTAAACGGTACGTTGAGAGCTTTCGGGTCGAGAGTTGCGTCGGCCTCAACCAGACCAAGGAAGCGGCGCATGTCGTCGCGAATTTGATCGGGCAAAGTGATCGATGAATCGGTGGGCAGAAGCTGGATCAGGCGCAGCACATCATTGCGGTGTTTCTTGATGTTTTTGCTGTCGATCCTCTCCCCGGCTTCGGCTCTTGCGGACAGGTCGAGAAATGCCCGCGCTTTGAAGGGAATGAGGAGTGTTTCGTCGATGACGGTCACGCCCTCGATCTTTCGCTTCGCGGACTGCAACGCGTCATAATATCCGTCGTCGAGCAGGATAGCCGAGAGGCTGACGATGTCTTCCTCGACCGGAATGGGGGTGAGTTCTGAATTTTCCGGAAGGTCGAGCGTGCCGGGCTTGCGGGAAAACAGCTCGATCATGAAGGGGAAGTCCTGGTTCGACGGCTTGTGAAAGCGGTAGAATTCCTTTTCGCCGGTGCTACGTTCGCGTGCCTGGTAGCCGCCAGCATCCAGAAATTCTTTGAAAGCTGTGCCGAAGGCGGAATCGACCACCTCAACGCAGAGCACCATGTCGATATCCTTGGTGGCCCTGAAATCGAGGCCAGCTTCAGCGAACAGGAGGTCACAGGCGGCGCCACCGATGATGGCGTACTGGTCCTCATGACCTACGAAGTATTTCTGAAATTTATCGATGCCGGTTACCAAGTCAGGTTCTCCAAAAGTCGATCCGCAGCCATAGCGACACGCTCGTCGCGATGCCCCCGGAATTGTGCGTACAAGGACAGGGGGTCCACCGTATGGGTGTCGGACAAGGCGGCCGGATCGTAGGACCATATCTCGATGATGCAGTTAGCTTCGTCGCGGTAGGTTTCGGCCAGGTTCGCAGTTTGCGAAATCGCTTTCCAGTCGCTGGCGGCGACGGCGAAAGTGTCGATACGAGGGGGAGCCAATTCCGTTAGGTAGGATAGTGCCGTTTCCCCGGCCAACTTAAGGTGCGCGCTGGAGGCGTCTCCGCGCACGAATTTCAGGGATCGAACCGGACTGCGCAGAAGTGGCGTGGCTTCCTCCAGGAGGTGTCGCCCTTCTGCCCTGAAGTGAATGCGTCTCTCTTTCCCGTGCCTGACGGTTTCAGCGAGGCCGGCGGCGACCAGATCATCGAACGCTCGGCCGATCGACATAGCCGAGTAATGCAGACGTTTAGCCAGAAGGGATGGCGTTGTCAGGTTCCTGTTGGGGTGCAGGATGTGATGAAAAAGGACGGTTTGGGCGGCAGGGGGAAGGTCGTCCGGCTGCCGCTGGCGTGGGGCACGGAAATGCTCGCGCAGATCGATTGCCAGATCGGGTATGTAGAGCTGGTTGCCGGGAACGATGAAGGGGACACCTTGACCGATGAGCCGCGACCGGTTGTGCGCACTGATAGTCATGGTGGCGAAAACCACCGTCGCATTGGTGGTATTACGGACGATATCGATGTGCTTGGCGATGTCGGCGGGAGTGCCCGTGTCTCCGAGCCTGACGACGATGATGCAATGCCGACCTAGAATGCGGGCTTCATAGAGGGTGTAGGTTCGTTCGATAAAAGACGGCAAGCTGCGCGTACTTTCGTACGGGCGAACATCGATGCGCTCATGAAGCAGTTCTCCCAGATAGCGCTCCAAGGCTTCCGGAAAGTGCGTATCGTTGATGCTGATGTCTTTTTTTAACATTGCCCCGCACGCTAACATTGATAGTGTTATTGTGCAATCTTAATGTTATCGACAAAGGCAGCCGCAAACGTCGAGTTTGGGCGGGGGCAAGAGGGGTTATCGTGTCGCGGTGGTGGCCCGCATTTTCGATGGTTTGCGTTTGAAAGGAAATATGAACGAAGGAAAACTGACCAATGCGGTGACCGGAGACCTGCAAGCGTCTTTTCCGACAAAAGGCGGGCCTTAGAGGGCTATGGAGCAGACAAAGTTCTCATCATCGCCCGGCGCGTCGCGCCAGGGGGACGGCGCCATGCGGGATTCGAACCTTTATGTCGAAGTAGTGCGTTGTAACAAACGATCATTAAGCTAGCTAAATAGTATTCGATCACAGATGAGATGACCGCTCTTGGCGGATACCGTTGAAAAACTCCGCCATTGCTGTCGCATGGGCGCGCGTGATTCAATCCTCTGACCGATTTGCGGAGGATT
>NZ_WESC01000026.1 GCF_009184905.1 Parvibaculum sedimenti | reverse complement strand
GACATTCGACGCGCTTTATTCAGGAGAGTGGAGACACCCTACATCTAGTAGGTGTATGCCTTAACCGGATAGGCACGCATCAAACCATCGGAAACGATAAGAGTAGCCGCCGTTTTCAAACACCCCCCTCGGATGACCCTGCTTATCGTAGTTCCTCATCCAATCCGGCAATTCGGATTCTGCCGTGTAATGAGTAACATAGCTCTTTCTCGTCAGTTCCGCGTTTCTGACAGCGGTTCCTTCATGAGGCAAGTTACCATGCCAAAGCAACACATCCCCCCGCTTAGGACAGAATTGACGTGGCGCGATTTCCTGTTCAGCCATGCGCGCCCGCAGATATTGCGCAAAATCGCCTGGTGTCCTTGAAGAGTGTTCGTCATAAATGATCGAGCCCTCGCCCCAATCAAAAAAACCTGATTGATCCAACTTATGGCCACCGGGGTAGTAGGCAAGCGGTCCGGCATTCGGATGAATATCCTCCAACGGCACCCAGGAAGCCGCGAGGAAACTCAATTTCTTCTGTTGGCGTACATAAGGATAATCAATGTGAATCGGTTGTTCGCTGCCACGCCAGAACGTCAATGACTGGCAGACCGACGGCGGCATACGAAACACATGCTCCAAAAACTCGGTAACGACCGACGTCAGGCTCAGCCGCGCCGCCGCAAGGGAGAAGCAATGCATATGATTAAGCTTCATCCCGGTTAGGTTGGCTGGAAATCCGTCTATGTCCCGGCTGGACATCTGCTGACCACGAATCTCGATCGGCACCTCATATGTGTCGTAATCCCTGACTAGCGTGTCGATATCTTCCAAGTACCTATCTATGAGATCGCTGGCGACCGCCTGCTCAAACACGACGACGCCATCATCGCGCCATCGACGCAGTTTCTCGGCGAGGTCGAAGTCAGGCCTCTCCGATAACGAGCCGACATAGGCATCGATGTCGCAATCATCCTTGTCGATCCATGGAACATCGCTCGTCCATGCTTCTTTCGGCACGACAGTTTCAGCGTTGATATGTCGCGACATATGTTCCTCCGAAAGACACCCTACAAAAACCTTAGAGCCGCGCTCCAAAAAAGGCCACCTCAGCGGCATGGCCGCCTAAGCCTTTCGCAGAACGACCGCCGCCTGCCAGAAACGCGACGGATCGTCGACATGGGCGCGCACTTCGAATTCGGGCATCCAATTCGCTTCGAAATAGCTGATCGGGCACACCGCATCGCCATAGACAGTCGCATCGCGAAAATCGCCGCCGCCGGTCGGCAGGTAGACGAGCTGCCCTGCGTCGTAGGCCGGAAGCATCGCGGATGCGTAGTCCGAAAAACGCTGCAAACCGGCGTGCCAACCGCTCTCGGGCGACTGTCCCTTCAGCCCGATGACGAATTCGAGGAAGCGCCTCGGTTCGATCGTCATGGCGACGATGGCACCCGGCCGCGCCACACGCTTGAACTCGTTCATCCAGTGACAATGCACGTTTTCCGGCAGATGAGTGAAGACCGAATAGGCGAGAATGACATCCATGCTGGCATCGTCATAGGGGAGCCGACCGAGCGGTTCGATCCTCTCCAGCTTGCCGGGAATGCCGAGCGACCGGCACGATTCCACAATGTCGGGATCGATGTCGACGCCATGCAGCCCGCCTTCCGCGACGTCCTTCCAGAAAAAGCGCAGAAAACGTCCCCAGCCAGTGCCAAAGTCGAGAATATTCGAACCTGAATGAAGTGGGCTGCCGGCCTTTGCCGCCTCCGACTTGAAAAATTCGTAGAAACGAAGGCCTTCCCACAGGGCATTTTCATTCGACGAACCGACAAATTGGGCCTGCACCGCTTCGGGTGGAAATTGCGGAAACCGAAGGCCGTTCACCGTCGTGGATCGGGTACTCTGGATCAACATGTCCAGCCACTCGGTATCCGATAGATGTCTGAAATCGTCTATGTTACTCATGCAATCCTTCCACGAAGTACCGGCAACTCCGCCGCCGTCGATATTTCCTTCACAGCAAAACCGCCTTTCTTCATGCATACCACGAAAACACGTTCGACGGTATGAGCCAATGAGCCGTCGACCTGCCCCAGTTCGTCCCTTACGTTCTCGATATTTTCCACTACCGTTCCTCCAGTCTTCTTGTCTTCGCGAGCGACACATCCGCTTCGGAAGGTCGCGCTGGTCGATCGCTCCAGCATTTCCCGCATGCCCGGAATGCCGCGGCTGGCCGCGGCATGGAGTTCGACCTAGATCGTGCCCGTCTGTCGCGCCAGGTCGTTGAGCGGAATTTGACTCTTCGTCGAACAAAACTCCCTCGAGGCGGCACTGACGGCAACGTCAAGTATTGCCACCCTCCCCATTCTTCCAAATGCCAACTCGGCAATGTTGGCTGACCATCAAACCATCGGCAAGGGTAGGAGTAGCCGCCGTTTTCAAACATCCTATCGGTTGGCATGCTCAATCGTAGTAACACATCCATCGCAAATGCCCCACATGCGGGTTTATCCTAATAAGCGGCTAACCAGTTCCACCATCTCCGGTTGAGAAGAAAAATCAGGATGACGCTCGGTTCTCAGTTCAAACTGCTCATAGATTTCTTGTGCATACGCATTGGCCTTCACGCTCTGCGACGTCAGTTCCCCGTAGCGCCCGCGCAAGCGCTCCTGTACCGAAACGATTTCGGCCAGATGCAGAACCTGATTTGAACCCTGGGTCACACTCGTCTGGTGACGCCGGTGCAAATTGAGCGACTTCGGGGAGAAGGCGACCTTGCCGTGCTCGAGGAGCAATGTATAGGCGAGCCAGTCGCCCGCAATTCGGTAGGCCGCGATCTCCTCGCAATGCGTCCGCAATACCTTGAGCAGCGCATCGCGGCGGAACACAACGCCGCTGACATTCGGGATCGTATTCTTGATGCTCAGCGCTTCGCAAATCTCCCTGCGCCCCTCCACGACATAGGGAGAGCGCCACCGCTCCGGCGATATATCGGCGACGTAATCGAGATAGTCGCCGGATAGAATTCGGCCGTCCGGCCCCATCTGCTTGGATTGGCAGTAACTCATGACCACGTCGGGATCGGAAAACGCCGCGATGACCTCCGCCAGAAACGAATCCTCGGAGAGGTCGTCCGCCTCGGCGATCCAGACATAATCGCCGGCCGCTTCTTCCACCCCCCGGAGCCACTGGCGAAAGACCGAGCCGCTGTTCTGTTCGTTCGGGATGATGCGTGCATCGAACGGGAGATCGGCGAGACTCGCCTTGGCCACCTCCAGGCTATCGTCTGTCGAGGCATCGTCCAGCACAAGCAATTCGTAGATCGGATAAGTCTGTGCCGCGATGGTGGAGATGCGATCCGCGAGAATACGCGCGTAGTTGTAATTCGGGACGATGACGGAGACCCTGTAAGGGGGCTGCCCGCCGAGAGCGAGCAGATCGTGTACATAGCGTCGGAAGGAGAAATCCCGCGCGACGAGCGCGCGCCCCGCTTCGCGGGCGACCTCAGAACGTCGCTCGTCGCCGAGAAATTCGAGAATGGCTCGGCTATAGGCGTCAACATCCCCTTGGGGGACGACAGCGCCTTTGGCCTCCAGCACGAGCAGCAGGTTGCCAACGGCACCGTCGAAGGCGACGACCGGAAGACCGCTATCCATTGCTTCCATGATCACAGAGGGAAACGGGTCTTCGCGCGAGGTCATCGCGTAGAGATCGGCGCCCGCATAATAGAGATCCGTATCGGCATCGACGCCCGGGAAACCGAAGCTCGACGAAGCTTCCGCCGCTTCAATCTGTCTGCGCAGTTCCTTCGTGAGATCGCACTCGTTGGGACCGAGCCAGAGGAAGAAGACATCGGGACGTTTCTGCAAAACTTGCATTGCCGCCTGGACGAAAAGATCCGTCGCCTTGCGCAGACTGACATGTCCGACTGCGAGCACGATGCGCGTCTCGGGTCGAAGGCCGAGGCGGCGCCTCAGCTCACGCCTGGCCTCGGCGATCTCCTTCTCGCTGCGATAGCGATTTCTCTTGTAAAGACCCTGCGGTCGGATGACCCGCTGAACATCGTCGACCCGCCCGATCCTCTCGAAACCCTCGGCAATCATCGGCGCGGGAAAGACGATCCGGTCGGCGGCTTTCGCAATCGATCGGACCGCGGACTCGAGTTCGTATTCGGCGATTACGCCCGAAAATTCATGAACGAGCGAAACGGTCCGGACGCCATACTCCTTAAGGAGGGCGAGGAAATGCCCCGCCACCGTGGTGTTGCAGATCGCGAGGTCGCCTTCACGGAGGCCGAGCCGTTCGATCAGGGCGCGGCCGCCCGCCCCCGCCGAATCCGTGCCGGTGAGATCATGCACGGTTCCCCACCGCGCGAACTCAGCTTTCAACGGGCCTCCGGCGAGCAAAACAATATCGACGTTTCGTCCGAACTCCTCCTTCAACGTCTTTGCGATGTTGATCGCCAGAAATTGTGCCCCGTAGGGGAGCGCGTCGTGGCTCACCAGGACGAGCCTGGACGCATCCTGATCGGGGCTGTCGACTGTCGACACGGTCGTTTCGAGCGCTTCCCTGGTCGCCTCGAGATAGGCGTAGCCATAACGCCTGTCGGGCTCGAGATAGGCTCCCTCGGCCCATTCGTTCCAGGCATTGATGAAGACAAGCCTCTCGTCCGGATTCCCGTACCGCTCGCGGGTCATGCGACAAAGGCCGGAGAACCACTCGCGGTAGAGGGTCGGTGTGGACCCGAAGTAGACATGTCCCCTTCCCGGCCGGCGCGCTTCATTGTCCCACGAGGGTGAGGCGGTCCTGAAGAGCGTATAGTCAGGCCAGGGCTTCGTGACACTGGACTTCGCCATCCGCTCGTAGCTGTAGACCTTCCCGTCGTAGTCCGAAGCGAAGGGCTTTATTCCCTCGACCTCCTCTAGCGCAACGCCATGAGGGGGGAACTCCACCGCCGCGTCGAATCCGAAAACTCGCGGATCGTCGATGCCGAAGGACTGCGCGGCGATCAGATAGGGGACGCCTATCCCACGCTCCGCACAGTAGTCTCGCCAGATTTGCGCGGTCCGCTTTGCATTAGGCAGCACATTGACACGATAGACGATGATGACGGGACGGCCGTCGATGCGGATATATCGGGGATCGCGCAGCAGCGGCTCCATGTCCCGGATGATCTCGAGGTCATCCTGCGGCTCATAGCGCTGCTCCATCAGGATTTCCTGCTCGCTCCCGTCCCATCTCCTCGTCCAGTTCTCGTTCGCCCAGCAGATGCAAAACGGAAAGTCGAGCTCCTTGTGCGCGAGGAACTGATTGAGAGGACGCTCAAGAAGTCTCCGTCCGCCTGTAAACCAGTAATAGTGGAAGCAGAAACCGTGAATGCCGTACCGCCTCGCGAGGTCGATTTGCTGCTGCTGAACCTCGGGAAGCCTGAGATCGTAAAAGCCGAGTTCTCCCGGCAGTTTAGGATGATAGTGGCCCGGGAATTGCGGAACAGCCTTGGTGACATTCGTCCACTCCGTGAACCCCTTGCCCCACCATGCATCGTTTTCGGGAATCGGATGAAACTGCGGAAGATAGAAGGCGATCGCCCTCACATCGATACCGCGAGCGGCCGGTCGGGCCGAAATGGGGACGGAGTCCGCCTGTCTGCCAGCGATGGGCGGCATTGCCGCAGCCGGAAGCAGCTTCGCCGTCGCAAGGTCCGGTCCGACCGGCGAGGCGTAGGACGGCGGCGCGCTCTTCTCCATCCGGCTCCGCATCCGCCGGGCAAATCCCTTGGGCAATATCCAGCGGAAGCGAAGAATGAAACGGCTCGTCCGGTACTTGCGCTCCATTTTTCGCGTCCGCTTCGGACGCATGCGGACCGGCGCCTCGACGATCAGAAATTGCTCCGCCGGTACAGGCGATGACTTCTCCATCCGCCGGTACATTCGCCGAACCACCGATTCCGGCAGGATTTTCCTGCATGCCAGAAGGGCCGAACTCGACTTCCAACGCAGGAAACGGCGCAACGTCTTGAACGGCCGCGCCCGTGCATGACGCAGTGCGTGATAGATACGATGGTAGTCGGCATTCCGCTGCTCGAACGCCTCGTCCAACAGCCGCCATTCCGCTTCGCTCCCGGCGAGCTGTTCTTCCAGCCGCGCGAGCTTCGTCTCGGCCTCTTCCTTCTCCCGGCCAGCCTCCGCCAGGGCCGCTTCGCTCCCGGCGAGATGTTCTTCCAGCCGCGCAAGCTTCGTCTCGGCCTCTTCCTTCTCCCGGCCAGCCTCCGCCGCCTCCGCGCGGAACGCTTCCTCGCGCCGACCGGCTTCGACAAGCGTTGCGCCTGACTGCTGAAGCGCCTCGCGAAGCTCTGCAGCCCGCGCCTCCGCTGCCTTTACCTCCGTGCGGAGCGCTTCCTCGCGCCGACCGGCTTCGGCAAGCGTTGCGCCTGACTGCTGAAGCGCCTCGCGCAAATCGCCGATCTGTTTACGACTCGTTTCCAGTTCGCTGCCAAGGCCCTTGGCCACGTCTTCCGCCCGTCGGGCCGTTTCTCTTTCCGTGTCGAGATGTCTCTTCAGCGCCTCCGCCCGGCGCCACGCCTCGGAGAGTTCCGTCTCCGACCGCGACAACGTCTCGCGCAGCTCCCCTGCCTGCGCGGCCACGGCCTGGTTGAGGCTGGCGATCCGGCCGTCGCGCTCCGTCAGCGTCACGGTCAATTCAGATGACGATGTGGAGGTGATATTTGCCAATAGGTGAATCACGTCATCGGGATCGGTGAGCCCCTGTATCGAATAAATCTCCTTTGTGGGCATCTGAACTCTCCCCAGTTCCACCCACGATTTCCGATCGAGAGCGACCACGGCGGCGGTGTCGATGGTGTGGCTTTCGATATTTCTGGAACAGCTCAGACCGACGTAAACAACGTCGTCGACAACGCAAATGCCGCGCGTATATCCATCGAACGTTTGCGAGCGCAGCAAATCGCCCGTCGGGCCAAATTCGACCAATTCTCGGTACTCGGAATTTGCCAGCAGCAGGTTCTCGCCGAGAGAAACGAGGCTGTGCGGTTGAGACAGGCCCGCAATCAGGCGGTCTCCTGTGAGTAGATCCTGCACAAAACCGGATTTCTCGGTTTTTCCCTTGTATTCGCGTTTCGTGCGGAATTCTCCAAACGCCGAGAAAACGATCCTCCCGTTCCACTTTTCCAGACAGTTGATATGACAGGCGTCTTCTTCGCCGGGGAAAACCCAGCGCTGCATTTCCTCGCCGGCGCTGTTAAATTTTATTATTTTATTTTCCGATGTTCCAACCGCGTAGAAAAAATCGTTGTCCAAATACACATCGTGTATGTCGTTGACTTCTGGCGCGCCACGAAAAATCTCTGGCACATCGCCGCCATAGAAGCAAATTCTCTTAGGCTGAATGCTGCGGAGAACCTTTCTTCCCTTTATGCTGAGCCCGGTGGTGTTGAAATTGTCAAGCTGGAAAGTCTTGCCGTCGTGAACGAAATAAAGACCACCTCCATTTGGAGAAGATACGAGAATCTTGTCAAATAACTTTCTCATCGACGTATCACCCTTTAATTTTTCAAAGGCATACGCCTTCGCCTGTTCTTTCACTGCCGATTGAGGGAGTAGCGCCCGCCGCTCATTCCCCGCGCCCCAGTCGGGCGAGGTAATGCCCGTAGGTCGAGCTTCCGAGGGCCTGCACGGCAACCCACAGATCCTCGGCGGTAATATACCCGAGTTCATGCGCGATCACTTCCGGGCAGGCAATCTTCAGGCCCTGACGGTGTTCGATCGTCCTGACAAATTCCGCCGCCTCCAATAGCGCGTCATGTGTGCCGGTATCGAGCCACGCATAACCGCGCCCCAGTTGCTCGACCCGGAGTTTGCCTTTTGCAAGATAGGCCAGGTTGACATCGGTGATTTCGAGCTCGCCGCGCGGAGAGGGGCGAAGGCTTTTGGCGATCTCGACAACATCATTGTCGTAGAAATAAAGCCCCGTCACCGCCCAGTTCGAGCGTGGCGCTCCCGGTTTCTCTTCAATCGACAGGACATTCGACTCGCCGTCGAACTCGACAACGCCGTAACGCTCCGGATCACCTACATGATAGGCAAAGACGGTTGCGCCTTCACGCTTTGAAACCTCACGCATTTTTGCGGGCAGTCCGTCTCCGTAAAAAAGATTGTCGCCCAGCACGAGAGCGCAGGACGCATCGCCGATAAACTTCTCCCCAATCAGAAAAGCCTGCGCCAAGCCGTCCGGGCGGGGCTGTTCGGCATAGGAGAGGCTTATGCCCCATTGCGATCCATCGCCCAGCAGGCGCTGAAACAGCGGCAGGTCATGCGGCGTCGAGATAAGGAGAATGTCCCTGATCCCCGCCAGCATCAGTGTCGTCAGCGGATAGTAGATCATCGGCTTGTCATAGACAGGAAGCAGCTGCTTGCTAATGGCACCCGTCACCGGATAGAGGCGCGTACCGGAACCGCCCGCAAGAATGATGCCCTTCATGATACGTTTTCCATATCTGTGCTTTGCAGAAGCTCATTGAGACATTGGCTCAAGCTGATTTTCCAATCCGGAAGCGCAATCCCGTATGCGTCCTTGATCTTCTGACAATCAAGTCTCGAATTCATGGGTCGTTGGGCCGGGGTCGGATAGTCGCTCGTGGGTATCGCGATCACGTTTGGGGACTTCATGCCCAAAGCCGCCGACTGTGCAAATATTTCACGCGCAAATCCGCACCAGGTCGTCTCGCCACTTCCGGCGAGGTGATAAGTGCCATAGGCCCCGTCACCATTAAGCAGACGCGCGGAAATCACGCCGATGGCGTCAGCGATGTCAGTGGCGAAGGTGGGGGCGCCGCACTGATCGTCGACCACCCTCAATTCGTCACGACTCTCCGCGAGCCGCAGCATCGTCTTGACAAAATTGTTACCGGTCGAGCTGCAAACCCAGCTTGTACGCAGGATCACATGCTCCCTCAATAGTCCGCGAATGGCCGCCTCGCCTTCCGCCTTCGATGCGCCATAGACATTAAGCGGGGCGGTCGGATCGTCCTCGACGTAAGGCACTCTCTTGACGCCATCAAAGACATAATCTGTCGAAATATGAATGAGAGGAATTCTCGCTTGCGCGCAAAGTCTTGCAAGAATGGCGGCCCCATCGCTGTTGATGGCGAAAGTGAGATCACTCTCGCTCTCAGCCTTATCGACGGCTGTGTATGCCGCCGCATTGACGACGAGTCTTGGGTTATGCGCCGCGAAAGCCCGCTCGACTGAACCGGGATCCGTCAAATCGATCTCGTCGCGTCCAAGCGCAACATGCCGAACACCATCAAAGCCCCGGGCATCAAGCGCCTGCGCGACCTGTCCGTAGCGGCCAACGACAAGGATCGGGCGCTTGTCCGCCTGCACTGCGACCGGCTCGGCTCGCCCCTTGCCATCAGGCAGAAGGCCCAGTCTCTCGCCGCCATAGATGCCCGATCGCAGCGGTCGCCACCACCCCTCGTTTGCAAGATACCATTCGATCGTCTTGTGAAGTCCGGTTTCGAAGTTCTCCTGCGCATGCCAGCCAAGTTCGTCTTCAAGTTTGGTGGCATCGATCGCATAACGCTGATCGTGTCCGGGACGGTCGGCAACAAACTCAATGAGATCCCGACGGCGCTCGACGGTCGCCGCAGGCTGTTTTTCGTCAAGATAATCGCAGATCGCTTCCACGACTTCGAGATTTGTGCGCTCGTTCCGTCCGCCGATATTATATTTTTCGCCGGGAAGGCCTCGCCTCAGAACGAGATCCAGGGCGCGCGCATGGTCATCGACATAGAGCCAGTCTCGAACATTGTTGCCTTTGCCATAAACGGGCAGCGGCTTTTCCTCCAGCGCGTTAAGTATCACCAGAGGTATAAGCTTCTCGGGAAAGTGATAAGGCCCGTAATTATTCGAGCAATTCGTTATCAAAACCGGAAGTCCGTAGGTGTGATGCCAGGCATTCACAAGGTGATCGGCTGACGCCTTGCTCGAAGCGTAAGGCGAGTTGGGACTATAAGCCGTTGTCTCGCAGAACAATCCCTCCGATCCCAGGCTTCCATAGACCTCGTCGGTTGAAACATGAAGGAAACGGAAATCTCTTTGCCGCGATTGCGGCAACCCTTCCCGGTATCGCCTTGCCGCCTCAAGCAACGTATAGGTCCCGATAATGTTGGTCTGTATGAAATCAGCCGACCCCGTGATCGAACGATCTACGTGCGACTCTGCCGCAAGATGCATGACTGCATCAGGTTCATGGGTCTGAAATATCTCATCGAGCAAACCACCATCGCAAATGTCGCCCTTGATGAATTGATAGCGCGAACTTCCTGCCACCGGCGCAAGCGAATTCAAATTGGCTGCATAGGTCAACTTGTCGACATTGACGACTTCAGCGTCAGTTTTTGCGATGAAATGCCTGCATACAGCTGAACCGATAAATCCGGCGCCTCCGGTAACCAGTACTCTCATAATTTGCCCCGGCAACTTTCAGAAATTCACGCGTCTACAGCGCGAAGACAAAATCCCAATCACCTATATTTCACCCACGCCGTATTCGAAATATGATGGCAGGTCAGCAAGCAAAGGATGTCGGCAATCTTTCTCCGACAGGACAGGCGTGATGCCATCCAGTCCCCAATCGATTCCCAATGCCGGATCGTTCCACAAGAGCCCGCTATCATGCTCGGCAGAATAGAAGTTCGACACCTTGTAAACAACTTCGGTGTCATCTTCGAGCGTGACCAGCCCATGCGCAAACCCGATCGGGACAAGTATCTGGAGACCGTTTTCGGCACTAAGAACGACACGTGCCTATCCGGTTAAGGCATACACCTACTAGATGTAGGGTGTCTCCACTCTCCTGAATAAAGCGCGTCGAATGTC
>NZ_WESC01000025.1 GCF_009184905.1 Parvibaculum sedimenti | reverse complement strand
GATCTGCTCTTCCGTAAAACGCTGCCTCTTCATCGTCCGTCTCCCTTCCATAGGGCCGGACTCTAAATCCTTCTGGACGAAAATCTCAGTGGCACGTCAACCTATGTGGTGTTGGTAATAGTTCATGAGCACCGCTCTTTCGCTGAACCTGCCTCCAGACGGAAAGCGCTAGCCTCGCCACCTGAGGAAAGTTGACTACTTCTCGCCATTGCTATGCTCATAGCCGCGGCGCGCTGGTCGAAGTTGTCGCATTGGCATCAAGCCACGCCTCAAGATCGGCCCGGCGGTAACCGACGCGGCGCCCCATCTTCACATAGCGAGGCCCCTCGCCGGTCTGCCTCCAGCGTTCCAAAGTACGGATATGGACGCGCAAGACGTCTGCGGCGTCATTGACGGTGAGTATCGGGTTCATGGTGCTTCCTCATGCTTGGCCGCCGATCTGGCGGCGTGTGAGGAAGGAAGAAAGCCGATTCCCGAGCTTTCCGACGGTCGGTAATTCACGGTAATTCAATCCGCGGGAATTACCGACCCTTCGAAAGCTGCACTTCTTCGATCATTATCTTTAGAAATTTGTTCGCCTTTTCTCTCATCATCGTTCCTCCAGGCTCATCGTCCGTCGTTCGAATAAAGTACTCAGCGAATATCCGCTCCAATCTTGCCAACACACCATCGCCTTGTATTTCTATTCCATCCACTGTGTTCGCCACGGCGGCGGCACTCGCAAATGCCCCTTCCCAGTCCCAGGTCGCGGGACGACCACGTCTTCGGCCCGGAGCTGGCTGGGCGGAAATTTTGTTCACCCTAGCTCGCCGGAAGGCTGCCTCGTCGTCTGCTTCTATTTCGAGGAAGACGAAAACGGAAGAATGCTGACCCGAGTCGAGCGCCACGGTTGGATGGCCCGTCGCAGCCTGCAGATACGACGGGTCAAATTTTCCCGTTTGAAGCGTCTCGGCTCCAATTGAAGTTCGCCAAAATTCGGGAGAAATGGTCAGGTCTTTGCCACTATGACCGTCAAAGATAAGTGCTCGCAACTGATTGAGTTCGAGCCGCGACCGCATTTGTCGACGTGCCTTCTGCAAAGAGCCTTCCGTTTGCACCCAATGAATGATCTCGTCTGACGTCGGTTCACGGTCACTACCACTCAGATTATTTTCCGCATTCACCTCGCCAGCGGCCACCGTGATGGCGTGCCGGAGACATGCTTCGCCGATAAGCTCGAAGCCTTCGGGCTCATGTACCCCTGTTGGTCTTACAAAATCCCAAATTGATTGAACATCAAGGAGGCGCAAATAAGCGCCGATTTGCTCCGAGGTCATGGAAATCCTGTCTAACGGGAAAAGCTGCCGACAATTTCAGAGCTGAGCAGGGCTTTCGGACACCAATGCCCGCTCGGTCCGCATGAGATTAGCTACACGTTCACGATTCGTAGACCTGTCTTTACCTGCATCCAGAATTCTGGAGGTGGCGCAAAACAGCGGCTACCTCCGGCGTAGCTCCTTCACTTTATCTGAGGTTGCCGCGCAAGCCGTATCGCCGGCAACCCGATAGTCGCCGTGCCCCGTTACATCTTCTTCGCCATGCTTGATGCGATGTGGGCGGCTACCGTTGCTGCGGCCACTTTGACAGGATCATTCGCCAGATGAGCATAGCGCGCCGTTGTTTGCGGCTGCGAATGCCCGAGCATCTTGCCGATGATCGGCAAGGCCATGCCGGAGGACGCCGCTACCGAGGCAAAAGCGTGACGCAAATCATGAATGCGGACGTCCGGCAAATTTGCGAGCGTGCGAATTTCCCGCCAGGGTTTTTGCAGATTGACCATATGCGCCCCAGCCTTCGCGCCGACGATCACATGGGGGTTTCCCTCAACACGCGGAACTGCATTTAGCGCCTCGATCGCGGGAGGCGGCAGCTGCAGTGTCTTCGCGCCGGTTTTCGAGTCCGGCAAGCGCGCAACACCTTTTTCAATATCCACCCAAGCCCATTCTAGTGTCAGGATTTCCGAAAGCCTGGCACCCGTGAAGATGAGCAAACGGAGCGCGGCAATGGTCCAAGGCGTTACAATCCGCCCGACATTCTCCAACTCGAGTCGAAGGGCCTTCAGGCGTATTGCATCGTTGTGGTGCGTGGCGACTGCTATCTCAGCCTCGAGGCGCGCGCCCTCGACCCAGCGTCCCTCAAATGTCCGAAGGGCGTCGCCCAGCGCGGCAAGCTCCTTCGCGGACAAGAACCGTTCCCGAGCCGTCTCCTTGAATTTTTCAACATGACGGCATGGATTGGAACCGTCTTGCCGCTCGCCCCAAGCCTCCGCGGCATTGAACATCTTCGACAAGACGGCGACGACGCGATTTGCCAGATATGGCTTGGTTGCCAGACCGGTATGCAGCTTCGCCACGTCCGCGCGCGTCACATCGCGGATACGTTTGGTTCCCATTTTCGGGTAGACGATCCGCTCCAGAATGTCGCGGTAAAACTCTGCCGTGCGAGGCTTGCGCTTAGCCTCAGCGTGTTCTTCCAAGAACCTCTGTCCAAACTCCTTGACGGTTGGGGCCTTCCGCGCAGCCTGCTTGTTAGCAGCAGGATCCTTCCCGTCAACGACCTGGCTCAGGATGCGGATTGCTTCCTTGCGCGCGGTCTCCGGCGTCCAAGGCGATCCATGCCGCCCTATGGAGAGCCAGCGTTGTCGCCCACCGACGCGGTATTTCAGAAAATAGGTTTTGGCCTCGCCCTGACAGCGCGCTCCGAAGCCCGAAACATCGCTATCCCAGAACGTTTCGCCCGGCTTCAGCCGCTTCACAACTTCAAGCGTCAGCCTTTTCCGAACCACCATCGAAGCCCCCTTTCAAAATCACGCTCTTCCGCGTCGCGATCACCTTGGTAGCTAGCTACCACATAGCTACCACATTATGGTGTTCGAGTGTCGGCGCGCGTCGGCCCCTTTCCTATTTTTTGACTGAAATGTTGGCTTTATTCGGAATCTGTCGGCATACGATTACGTTGAAATTGTGATTTGTAATCAGGGGGTCGCGGGTTCGAATCCTGCCGGGGGCACCAGTTCTCGATTAGCTTCACTGCCTCCCGAAAGCCCGAGTACTCGGCCCCACTTCGTTCGACTTACGATCGCGGCGCGCAGACGAATGAGCCTCGAATTAGAGCAGAGAGCGAACGCTAACGCCGTCATTCTGCTCGCCTTTTGCCACTGAACGACATCTCGTCGTCAGCGCTGGACAGGGCCGGATCAATCCCATATAAAGCGCGGGCTTTGGCGCCGATTCACTCGGCTGTCAGGCGCCCAGGTAGCTCAGTTGGTAGAGCATGCGACTGAAAATCGCAGTGTCGGTGGTTCGATTCCGCCCCTGGGCACCATCAGCACTTCCGAGAGCGTCCAGCGCCGTCCGGAAGAAGCAAAAAATCCCAACAAAATCAGGCTCTTTTGTCCGACGAGGTCCAACCGCGTCCTTGGGCAGCCAGAGGTCGTGACAGTATCTCTGACGGTACATTTCGATTCGACAGAATGGATGTACTGTCATGGCGCTGACCGACACGGCGATCCGGGCCGCCAAGCCCCGGGAAAAGGCCTACAGGCTGCATGATGCCGCAGGGTTGTACCTTGAGGTTCGGCCAAACGGCTCACGATACTGGCGGCTTGAATACCGCTTTCAAGGAACGCGCAGACTTCTTGCTCTAGGTGTGTACCCTATCGTGTCGCTGGCCGGGGCCCGACAGGCCCGAGATGCTGCTCGCAAGGAAATCGCCGATGGCGTAGATCCTGGGCACAAGCGGAAACTCGAAAGGCTTGCGGAAGCGACCTCCGCTGAAAGCACATTTCGCATCATCGCCGAAGAGTGGCTGGCAAAGCAGGAGCGTGAAGGCCGCGCACCGGCAACCATCAAGAAGACGAAATGGCTTCTGGAGTTTGCCTACCCGGTGATCGGGAACCGTCCAATCTTCGAGATTTCCGCACCGGAAGTGTTGATGGTTCTCCGGAAGATCGAGGCTCGCGGCCGCTATGAAACCGCGCGGCGGCTTCGGAGCACATGCGGGATCGTTTTCCGCTACGCGGTTGCGACCGCGCGAGCAAAATCGGATCCCACATCTGCACTTCAAGGGGCGCTGACCACCCCCAAAGTCACTCACCGGGCAGCCATCATCGACCCGAAGGCGGCGGGTGCTCTGCTCAGGGCGATTGATGGGTTTGACGGACAGCTGGCGACCCAAGCCGCCTTGAAATTGGCCCCCCACGTTTTTGTGCGCCCCGGTGAGCTACGGACCGCCGCGTGGTCGGAATTCGATCTTGAGCAAGCCGTGTGGACGATACCTGCCGCCAAGACAAAGATGCGACGGGTCCAGAAGGTGCCTTTGTCGCATCAGGTACTTCAAATGCTGGTTGATCTCAGGAAGATTACCGGTGACGGCCCTCTGGTGTTTCCGGGCATCGGAAACCGGCGCCGCCCTCTCTCTGAGAACACCTTGAACGCTGCGCTCCGACGCCTTGGATATGCCAAGACCGAAATGACGACGCACGGCTTTCGCGCGATGGCAGCTTCGCTCCTCAATGAAATGGGGACATGGAACCCGGACGCGATCGAGCGTCAGCTAGGGCATGTTGAGGGCAACGACGTGCGCCGGGCTTACGCGCGTGCCGAGTTCTGGGACGAAAGAATCAAAATGATGCAGCATTGGTCAGATTATCTGGATTCTCTGCGTCCTGGCCTTGAATAAAAGTCTGCCGATCAGTATACTGCCTAATATCTCCTCAGCACATTCAGATGCTTTAGCCTTCTACTCCGCCCGCCGGCAACCGCCGCAAGCGGAAATGGGTTCCAATCCATCACGTCTCCATTTCACCTCCAACAAAAGTAGGTATTCCATGAAAACAGAAGCCGGCCTGGAAGCCGTATTTATAAGGGCGGTGGCGTTCGCCGCCGAAAAGCACCGCAACCAGCGGCGCAAGGATGCCGATGCATCGCCGTACATCAATCACCCAATTGCACTCGCGAACGTCCTGGCAAATGAAGCCGGCATTCGCGACGTCGCAGTCCTCTGCGCGGCGGTCCTCCACGATACAATCGAAGATACAGAAACCACTGCCGCGGAGCTCGACGACACCTTCGGACCACATATCGCCTCAATCGTTCTCGAGGTCACAGACGACAAGACACTCGACAAACAAGTGCGCAAACAACACCAGATCGAGCATGCGGCCCATTGCTCGCCAGAGGCCAAGCTGGTCAAGCTCGCCGACAAGATCTGCAACCTCAGAGATATGCTGATCTCGCCGCCGGCCGATTGGGCCGTCGAGCGGAAGGCCGGCTATTTTGAATGGGCAGGTCAGGTCGCGGTGGGCCTTCGGGGATCTCATCCGGAACTCGAAGCGACCCTTGGTGACCTCATCGCGCGGAAGAATGATTTCCAATAGGCTTCGCCACGTTGTCGCTAAGACGAAAATGCCTTGCAATGGACGACCGATTCTCACGCCGGAGAATCGGTCACGCCCTGCCCCCATGGACAAAGCCGAGCCAATCTTAAATTACACAACCCTTTGATATAAATTGGTTTTTTTCGGAAGAACTCGTCTGGGTTCGGCCGACTGGGGCCGATTTGGTTTTGCTCACGAAAGTCGTGACGAAACGCTGACTGGAGATTTAACCCCAAGCAGAAGGGCAGTCTCTTGTCTCAGAAGTTTATTCGTCTCACCGATGTTCGGAGTCGCTACGGCCTCAGTAAAAGCACCATCTACGACCTGATCGCCAAGGGCAACTTCCCAGCGCCGGTTCACATCGGTCGCTCAGCTCTTTGGAGTGTTGACCTGCTGGAGCGCCACGACGACGCCCTGTTGGCGGCCAGCCAAGCGGAGGTGAATCATGGCTGATAGCCACCTCCCTGATCGCAACGAGATGTTGCACCCCGACGTTGTTTCGGAACATGCCGACCATGATCAGGCACCGCAAGGCCGTGACGATACCTCCATTACCAATGCCGGTATGACAGACCTGTCGACGCCATTGTTGGAGACCGCAGAAACCGACGAAACCTACTCCGTCTCAAACAAAGAGTTCATGCAAGCGATCTTCCACAAGCAACCCGATGGAGCCTCTCCGGCAGTAGTGAGCTTTGCGGGCCATCCCGGGCACGTCTCTGCAAGCGAATGGGGTGGGAAGCCATGGCGTCGCGAAGCCGACGAGTTGGAACACCTGTCCGCTGCAGCCAACAATTACTTCAGCCTCTCAACCCACCGGCCGGAGCCCGACGGCAAAATCCGTCGGCGCAAAAGCTGCTTCTCCGCGCTTCACGCTGTGATGCTGGATGATGTTGGAACAAAGGTGCCCTTTGAGCGCTTGAACGTGCCACCATCGTGGCTAATTCAAACCTCGCCTGGCAACTATCAAGCCGGTTACATCCTGCGGGATCCAATCGACGACACTTCCAAAGCAGATCAGTTGATGAAGGCGATCATCTCCAAGGGGCTTTGTGACCCTGGGGCGGGCGGACCAACCGCCCGACTTGCCCGCCTGCCAGTTGCTACCAATGGGAAGCATACGCCACTGTTTAAATGTCGTTTGAGCAAGTGGGCTCCGGGGCGACTTTATACGGTCGGCGAACTGATCGAAGGGTTTCAATTGGATATAAAGCCCCTCGGCAGGGCTGGATCTGCCACCCCGCATTATTCGCGCGACGACAACTCAGTTCTGACCTTGCCGCCGGAGGAGAACGCAATCCTGAAGGAGTTGGGAATGCGCGGCTGGCTAAAGGGCAACCCAAGCGCAGGCAAACACGAAATTACCTGCCCATGGGTGACAGAACACACAGATGGAATTGACAGTGGAACAGCGTATTTCGAACCTAGTGCAGCTCACCCGCAGGGTGGTTTCAAGTGTCTGCACGGCCATTGTGCTGAGCGGCATCTCATCGACCTGTTGAAAGAGCTTGGTCTCGACGAATCTGCGGCACGGTCGAAAGCGACGATCCGCGTTGAGCCGGGCAATATACATCTCACTGCAGACGCCGCAGAACAGGTGCTCGCCACTTCAGGTCGTTTCTTTCAAAACGGTCACCGAATTGTCGAGATCGCCACTGACCCAGGCACCGGTCAGGTCTCCATGCGGCTTGTCGAGATGTCGGAACTCATCAAGGTACTCGCAGAGAAGGTGGACTGGCTAAAGTACGATGCCAGTTCAAAACAAATGCACCGGATCGACCCGCCGTCGCGAGCCCTTATGGTCCTACATGAGTCCCGAACCTTCAAACATCTCCCTGTCTTAAAAGGACTCGCCAATCAGCCCTACTTTCGAGCCGATCTCAGCCTTGTTAGAAATTCTGGATATGACGCAGCGTCGTGCATCTACGGGGTCTTTGATGATCAAGCCTTCTTCGTGTCCGCCAATCCGACAAAAGAAGACGCCATCGCAGCCCTAAACGAACTGAAGGACATCGTAAGTGAATACTGTTTCGTCAGTGACATAGACCGTGCAGCGGCATTAGCCGGTATGTTGACGGCGACCTTGCGGACGAGCTTACCACAGGCGCCTTTGCTTCACTCTAGGGGGTGTGGGCCGGGGACCGGCAAATCCCACCTAAACTCAGTGCTGACAGCGTTCGCCACGCCTCAAATCAGCGCACCGTTGTCGTTTGCGACGGGTGAATCGGAGTTTCAGAAGAAACTCTTCGCAGAGCTCTTAACCTCCCCGGCCGTCATTAACTTCGACAACCTGACCAGCGACCTCATCCCTCACAACTGTTTTTGTACCGCGCTTACATCGGAGTATATCAGCGATCGCATCCTTAAGTCGTCCCGGACAATCACGGTGGGAACCCGAACGCTGATGTTGTCGAGCGGAAACAACGTTGGGCCGGTCCGCGATTTGGCACGGCGAACAATTACGATTAATCTTGATCCTCGTTGTGAAATGCCAGCCATGCGGAGTTTCGCACGACCTAACCTGCTCGAGGAGATCCGTCGGCGAAGGACGCACTATGTGTCTCTCGCGCTGACAATCGTACATGCCTGGGTCTGTGCGGGGAAGCCGATAACCGACTGTCGCGCCTTCAGCGGATACGAGATGTGGTCGCAGCTCTGTCGTCAACCACTCCTTTGGCTCGATGAATGCGACCCCGTTAAATCGGTCATTCAGGCACTAGCGGAGGATCCCGATCGGGAGATGCTGCGCCGTCTCCATCTCTGCTGGCAGTATGAGTTCGGTGACTACGGCGGAACGGTGCGTCAGCTTTTGAATCCCAAGGCGCCGCCAGACGGTGAGTCTCTCGAGTTGCAAGAGGTAATCCATGAAATTGCCGGGGAGCGCGATGGTATCAACCACAGAAGGCTCGGTAAGTGGATTGCGCGTCATGCTGGTCAGGTCGTGGACGGCTTGTATTTCGAGAAGGCAAGGAGCAAGCGCTCGGTTGATGTCTGGTTACTGAGGAAAAGGGAGTAGGTTTCGTCGGTTTGTCGGTTTGTCGGTTCTGTCCCATGCGCGAAGAACATCAATGAGACGAACATCGTCGGCAATGCTGCATCTGCCGAAAAAATAACTTTATCCAAGTAGTTGCAGTACACTTTGGCAGCACCTTGACGGGGTTCGTTATGAACTTCGTCAAGGGCTTCACTAGTTCTTCGTCACTGCCAACTGCAATTTTCTTGAGAAAGCTTGGGAGTCGAAATTTGGGCATTCGACCGCGGTAGCCGATATGTTAGCCAGAAAGTTGGAAGGTTGAGACTTCGTTTCTGTTCCCCGGCCGCGCCACTCATCTCCGCCCTACGCACTCGCGCCTTGCGGAGCTAAGAAGACCGATCAACGCTCGAGCAAACCCTACTAAACTGGTTTCAAATTCAATGTTCGCGCCTGACAGAGCTGTCGCGAGTTGCGTAGTTGGGCGCGCGAAGACGCAGGCCTCAGACGTCGGCGCCCCATACCCGAGCGATGAGCGCGGACGGATTGCCTGCGTCTGACCTCCTTTGTTGGGAGCCCACCAGAGCCGGGAATCCATTGCGTTTTCGGCCAATTTGGCCAAAAGTGGATAGAGCATTGGCGGAGAGTCGCATGCAGACCCTGAGCGCGAAAGACGCGAAGTACGGCTTTGGCCGATTAATTGACCTGGCCCGTGCCGAGCCGGTGGCTGTCGCCAAGCATGGGAGGCCGGTTGTGGTGGTGATGGCGGTGGAGGAATACGAGCGCCTTAAGGTACTTGAGAGGGGCCGCCTTGATAGCCACCCAGGCACGATCGGGAAGGCCAAATGATGGATCAAACCCTCCACAACAAGATCGTCTCCTTCATCTGCGGCCCCAAAGCCAACCTAGCTTGCGTTCGCATTTAACACCGGCAGTTGGACGCACCAAGCAGGTCCAAAAAAGAGCGATCCCCCGATGACGATGATCACACCCGAACGCCGACTTGAAGAGGCGCTTGTCGCGAAGCTACGGGACCTCAAGTATGAGTATCGCCCCGACATCCGCGATCGAGCCGCGCTTGAAGCGAACTTCAGGGCAAAGTTCGAAACCCTGAATCGTGTCACACTCACCGACGGCGAGTTCCTGCGGCTCCTCGACGAGATCGTCACACCAGACGTGTACGAAGCCGCCCGCTCCCTCCGGAACCGGGAAGCATTCATCCGTGACGACGGCACGCCGCTCAATTACACCCTCGTCAACATCAAGGACTGGTGCAAGAACGCCTTCGAAGTCGTCAATCAGCTCCGCATCAATACGGACAACAGCCATCACCGCTACGACGTCATACTCCTGATCAATGGCGTCCCCGTGGTCCAGATCGAGCTAAAGACACTTGGGATCAGCCCCCGGCGAGCGATGGAGCAGATCGTCGACTACAAGAACGACCCCGGTAACGGATACACCAAGACGCTTCTCTGCTTCGTCCAGCTCTTCATCGTCAGCAACCGCACGGACACGTGGTACTTCGCTAACAACAACGCGCGACACTTCGCCTTCGACGCGGACGAGCGGTTCCTTCCGATCTACCAGTTCGCGGCCGAGGACAACACGAAGATCACTCACCTCGACGACTTCGCCGATCGATTCCTCGCCAAGTGCACGCTTGGCCAGATGATCAGCAAATACATGGTCCTCATCGCAAGCGAGCAGAAGCTCCTGATGATGCGCCCGTACCAGATCTATGCCGTCAAGGCCATCGTCGACTGCATCGATCAAAACTGCGGCAACGGCTATATCTGGCATACGACAGGCTCGGGCAAGACGCTCACCTCCTTCAAGGCTTCAACGCTCCTCAAGACCAACGAGAGCATCCACAAGTGCCTCTTCGTCGTCGACCGCAAGGACCTCGACCGGCAGACCCGCGAGGAGTTCAACCGGTTCCAGGAGAACTGCGTTGAGGAAAACACCAACACCGCAGCGCTTGTCCGCCGCCTCCTGTCCGACGACTACGCGGACAAGGTCATCGTCACGACCATCCAGAAGCTCGGGCTCGCCCTCGACGAGAACAGCAAGCACAACAGGCAGAACATCGCTGAGGGGCGGTCAACGTTCAAGCAGCGGCTCGAGCAGCTCCGAGACAAGCGGATGGTCTTCATCTTCGACGAGTGCCACCGCTCGCAGTTCGGCGAGAACCACAAGGCCATTAAGGAGTTCTTCCCGAACTCCCAGCTCTTCGGTTTCACTGGCACCCCGATCTTTGAGGACAATGCGACGGTCAAGCAGATTGAGGGAGACGTCGCCACACTTCGGACCACCAAGGACCTCTTCCAAAAGGAGCTCCACGCCTACACCATCACCCACGCGATCGAGGATCGGAACGTGCTCCGCTTCCACGTCGATTACTACAAGCCCAAGGGCGCCTCTGCCCTCGCGCCCGGACAGACTCTCACCAAGCAGGCGGTCGCCCAGGCCATCCTCGACAAGCACGATGCAGCGACCGGAGGCCGACGTTTCAACGCGTTGCTTGCTACCGCCTCGATCAACGAAGCCATCGAGTACTACGAGGTCTTCAAGAAGCTCCAGACCGAGCGCCAGGCCGCCGACCCTCAGTTCGCCCCTCTCAAGATCGCCGCCGTCTTTTCGCCGCCTGCGGAGGGCAACAAGGACGTCCAGCAGATTCAGGAGGACCTACCTCAGGAGAAAGAGGATAACCGGCACGACCCCGAGGGCAAGAAGACCGCGCTCAGGGCCATCATCGCCGACTACAACCAGCGGTACGGCACCAACCACGACATCAATAACTTCGACCTCTACTACCAGGACGTCCAGCAGCGCATCAAGGATCAGCAGTTCCCCAATCGCGACCTGCCCCGCAAGGGCCAAGAAAAGATCGACATCACCATCGTCGTCGACATGCTCCTCACCGGCTTCGACGCAAAGTTCCTCAACACGCTCTACGTCGACAAGAACCTAAAGCACCACGGCCTGATCCAGGCCTTCTCCCGCACCAACCGCGTCCTCAATGCGACCAAGCCCTACGGCCACATCCTCGACTTCCGCCAGCAGCAAGACAGCGTCGACGCCGCCATCGCTCTCTTCTCTGGTGCGCAGGTTGACCGGGCCCACGAGATCTGGCTGGTCGACAAGGCGCCCGTCGTCATCGACAACTTCAAGCAGGCCGTCGCCGACCTCGGCGAGTTCATGAAGTCGCAGGGCCTCGAGGCCAAGCCAGATCAGGTGAACAACCTGATGGGCGACGACGCCCGTGCCCAGTTCATCAAGCGCTTCAAGGAGGTCCAGCGCCTCCAGACCCAGCTCGACCAGTACACCGACCTCACCGACGAGCAGCGGGAGCTGATCGAGCAGACCCTTCCAAAGGACAACCTCCGCGCCTTTCGCGGCGTCTACCTCGAAACCGCCCAGCGTCTCAAGGAGCAGCGGGGCAGGCCCGGAAAGGACGGCGAGCCGGCCAACCCCGAGGTCGACCAGCTCGACTTCGAGTTCGTCCTCTTCGCCTCCGCCGTCATCGACTACGACTACATCATGAAGCTGATCGCCAAGTACTCCGGTCAGGACCCTAAAAAGCTCACGATTAGCCGCGAGCAGCTCATCGGGCTGATCCAGTCCGACGCCAAGTTCCTCAACGAGCGTGAAGAGATCACCGAGTACGTCCGCTCACTGAAAGAGGGCGAAGGCCTCGATGAGGCTGCCATCCGCGCCGGCTACGAGCAGTTCAAGACCGAGAAGCAGGCCAGGGAGATCGAGGGCCTCGCTCAAGCCCACGGCCTGGCGACTAAGTCGCTCGTGACCTTCGTCGACACTATCCTGCAGCGCATGATCTTCGACGGCGAGCAGCTCACTGACCTGATGGAGCCGCTCGGCCTGGGCTGGCGTGAACGCCGCGAGCGGGAACTTGCTCTCATGGCCGACCTCGTCCCCCTCCTGAATAAGCGGGCCCACGGTCGGGACATCTCGGGCCTCAACGCTTACGAGCATGGGGGGGCACGATGACAGCCAACACGCCATCGCCGCTGGTGCCGACGCTCCGCTTCCCAGAGTTTCATAACATGGGCGACTGGAAACGAGATCAGATCGGCAGCATAGCGAGCATTTCGAAGGGGAAAGGTGTCTCCAAGGCGGATATTGCAAAGAGTGGTTTGACCCCGTGCATCAGATATGCCGAGCTTTACACGCACTATGGTGAGGAGATCCGTGAGGCGCTTTCTCGCACAAATGTTCCGCCGGAAGACTTAGTGCTTAGCCAAGCTGGGGATGTCATTGTCCCCGCGTCAGGAGAGACACGGGCAGACATCGCAAGAGCTGCCTGCGTCGTACCCGCGGGCGTAGCACTAGGCGGTGATCTCAATATCCTCCGCTCGGATTTGAGCGGCCGGTTCCTCAGCTATCTGCTTAACAGCCCCCTACGCTATACTATCGCACGGCTTGCCCAAGGTGATACGGTCGCTCATTTGTACCCCGGGCAGTTATCAAAAGTTACGATCACCTATCCACTGCCCGCAGAGCAGCAGAAAATCGCTAACTGCCTCGGCTCTCTGGACGACCTGATCGCGGCGGAGGGCCAGAAGCTCGAAGCCCTGCGGCAGCACAAACAAGGGCTAATGCAGCGGCTCTTCCCCCAGCCCGGCGAAACCGTGCCCCAGCTGCGGTTTCGGGAGTTCCGAAATGCCTCTGATTGGAAAACAGGTCACTGCCGCGACATCGCCAGAGTGCTATCGGGCTACGGTTTTCCGGATAAGTTTCAGGGTAACAAGAAGGGGCAATACCCCTTCTATAAGGTCAGCGACATCTCGCAGGCTATCGAAAAGGGGCAGAGATACATTTCGGAGGCAAACCACTATATCGACTCCGACGTGCTCAACGAAATTCGAGGTAAGCCCGTGCCGGCGGGAACGGTTATCTTCGCCAAGATTGGCGAAGCCATCCGATCAAATCGACGCGTTATCACGACTAAGCCAGCAATGATCGACAACAATACCGCTGGCGTAAAAGCGATAAAGGCGAAGAGCTCTGATGAGTTTCTCTTCTATCTCTGGTCAAATGTTTCGCTAATTGACCATGCTGGTGGCGTCGTGCCCGCAGTTAGCAAATCAACTCTTGAGATGGTGCCGGTTTGCTATCCGAGCGATCCCGAGGAACAACAACACATCGCCGACTGCCTTTCCACACTTGATACCCGAATTGCCGCACAAATGGCTAGGCTTTACACTCTGCGGACCCACAAGCAAGGTCTGCTCCAGCAGCTCTTTCCGTCTCCGGAGGGCAATGAGCAATGAGCGGTGCGCCGAAGATCCATCGGTTCAAGAGTTTGAGGACTCTCGCGCGAAGGCTCCGTAGCGACGTCAACGATCTCCACTGCGTCTTGCTCTACGCTTATAACCGAACGGGGAAGACTCGTCTGTCAATGGAGTTCAAGGACCAAGGGAAACGAAAAGGTCGCGGGACTCCGGACACTCTCTACTTCAATGCGTATACTGAGGACCTTTTTGTCTGGGACAACGATCTTGATGCAGACACGGATCGGCGCCTGAAGATCAACGATAGCTCTGCATTCTCTCAGGGCCTCACCGAACTCGCACTGGATGAAACCATTGCGGGCTATTTGTCACGCTACGCCGATTTTGATTTTGACATCGATTACGAAAAGTGGGTAGTGACCTTTCGCAAGGGCGATGAAGAGCGAATTAAGATCTCCCGGGGCGAGGAGAAAATCTTCATCTGGTGCATGTTCATGGCAATCTGCGAGCGGGTCCTTGATCGACACCCCTCGTACGAGTGGGTCAAGCACCTTTACATCGACGACCCCATCTCGTCGCTGGACGACAACAATGCCATCGCTCTTGCCTGTGATCTGGCGGCACTTCTCCGCAAAGCCGCGAATCGCCGAGGTGCCAACGGAGAGCGTGATCCCCTCAGAACTGTCTTCTCTTCTCACCACGCATTGTTCTTCAACGTCATGTGCAATGAGCTTGGAAGGACGAAGGAAGGCCAAGAGAAAGTAACCACTAGGCGGTACTTCTTGCACCGACCGGACGCCGAGGGAGTGTTCACGTTACGAGCCACTGGAGACACACCCTACTTTCACCATGTAGCGATCCTCGCTGAGCTTAGGAAGTGTTCGCAGGAGGGAACCCTATACACCTACCACTTCAATGCCCTGCGCAGCATCTTGGAGAAGACGGCGAGTTTCCTAGGCCACGATGACCTTCGAATCTGCTTGGCCGGGCTGCAGGATGAAGCCCTCTACAACCGTGCACTGAATCTGCTGAGCCATGGCAAGTACGCCCTCAACGAGCCGGTTGAAATGGTTGATGACAACAAGGAGTTGTTTCGCAGAATTCTCAATGAAGTTCTTGACCGATTCCACTTTGCACTTCCCGAGCTTGTCACTAAAGCTGTGACATAGAGAGCCAACTCATGACTGACCAAGACCAGAAACAACTCGGCAAAACACTCTGGGTCATCGCCGACCAGCTACGCGGGGCGATGAACGCGGACGACTTTCGCGACTACATGCTCGCGTTCCTCTTTCTCCGCTACCTCTCGGACAACTATCAGCAGGCCGCGAAAAAGGAACTCGGGCGCGACTACCCTGATCCGAACGCCATCGGCAACGGTGGGCGGTCCTCCCTGTCTGTCTGGTACGAGCAGAACCCCGGCGATGTGTCGGCGTTCGAGAAGCAGATGCGGCTCAAGGCGCATTACGTCATTCGCCCCGAGCACCTCTGGGCCAGCATCGCCCACATGGCCCGCACCCAGCACGGCGAGCTGCTCAACACGCTTCAGGCCGGCTTCAAGTACATCGAGAACGAATCGTTTCAGAGCACATTCTCCGGGCTCTTCTCGGAGATCAATCTCGGCTCCGACAAGCTCGGCAAGACCTACGACGACCGGAACGCAAAGCTCTGTAAGATCATCACCGAAATAGCCAAGGGTCTAGCGGAGTTCTCCACCGACAGTGACACCCTCGGGGACGCCTATGAATACCTGATCGGCCAGTTCGCCGCGGGCTCGGGCAAGAAGGCCGGTGAGTTCTACACGCCGCAGCGGATCTCGGACATCCTCTCCGCGATTGTCACGCTCGACAGCCAGGAGCCGAAGACCGGCAAGCGGAAACACCTCGCCAGCGTGATGGACTTCGCCTGCGGATCTGGCTCGCTGCTGCTCAATGTGCGCAAGCGCATGGGGCCGCACGGTATCGGCAAGATCTTCGGGCAGGAGAAGAACATCACCACCTACAACCTCGCGCGGATGAACATGCTGCTGCACGGGGTAAAGGACACTGAGTTCGAGATCTACCACGGCGACACGCTAACGAACGATTGGGACATGCTCCGCGAGACGAACCCAGCGAAGAAGCCCTACTTCGACGCCGTGGTCGCTAACCCGCCGTTCAGCTACCGCTGGGACCCGAACGAGGCGTTGGGCGAGGACGTACGCTTCAAGAACTACGGGCTGGCGCCAAAATCCGCGGCGGACTTCGCGTTCCTGCTGCACGGGTTTCACTACCTCAAAAACGACGGTGTGATGGCGATCATCCTGCCGCACGGCGTGTTGTTTCGCGGCGGTGCGGAGGCGAAGATCCGACGTAAGCTCCTCGATGACGGGCACATCGACACCGTCATCGGCCTGCCGGCGAACCTGTTCTACTCGACCGGCATCCCGGTTTGCATCCTCGTCCTGAAGAAGTGCAAGAAGCCCGATGATGTCCTGTTCATCAACGCGTCCGAGCATTTCGAGAAGGGCAAGCGACAGAATTACCTGTCGGAGGAGCATATCGAAAAGATCATCGACACCTACCAGCAGCGTCCGGAGAGCGTCGAAAGGTACGCCAGACGCGTGGGGATGGACGAGATTGAGGCAAACGACTTCAACCTGAACATCTCTCGCTATGTCAGCACAGCCAAACAGGAGATCGAGATCGATTTGTCGGCTACGCATAAGGATTTGGTCGAGATCGAAAAGCGGATTCAGGAGTCGACGGCGAAGCACAACGCGTTTCTGAAGGAACTTGGACTATCCCCTTTGCCTGCGCCCGATAAATAGTCGAAGCGAGGCCCCCACAGTATTCCAACGCTCGACGTAGAGGTCACGCGCCCGTCGTCCGACTATCTTGTTGTACAGCTCGGCGTTCCGATTGAGGTGGATTGCGCGTTCGTCTGGATTGGTCCCGTAGGCTATGCCGTCGCACGAAGTACGATAACGCTGGTGTGAGCTAACTGATTGAGCGTGAACTACACCTTCGATCTGTCTGTCGAGGCGCGACGCATCACTGCGCCCCCTATCTTCCGCATCGCTGACGACGGTTGCAAGGTCGCCCGCCCTTCCCGAGCGGGATAAATGACCGAATATTGTCAAAAGCGATCATGGAAACGAGGGCCAGATGTTTGACCGCTTTTGGCGGATACCGTTGAAAAACTCCGCCATTGCTGTCGCATGGGCGCGCGTGATTCAATCCTCTGACCGATTTGCGGAGGATT
>NZ_WESC01000024.1 GCF_009184905.1 Parvibaculum sedimenti | reverse complement strand
GTTGCTCAACCCGCCCGAGAGGGCATAATCATGCCAAGGCTCTAATCCCCCGTGGGGGAAACTTCAGTGGCACGTCAAGGTGACTACATCCGGGTCACGTCGCATCTGTCCATGCTGGAAGATGCCGCATATCGACGACTGCTCGACATCTACTACACAAACGAAAAGCCGCTACGCGGCGATTTTGACAAGGTGTGCATGATCGTGCGGGCAAAGAAAAAGCAAGAACGCGAAGCGGTGCAGAGGATATTGGATCACTTCTTTGTATCCACCACAGACGGATGGCGGCACGAAAAATGTGATGCCGAGATCAGGCGGTATCAAGCGGGACAGCTTCAGCAGCAAGCACGCAAAGAAGGTAACAAAGAGCGACAGGCTCGTTGCCGGGAGCGGCGGAAGGATCAGTTCGGGGACCTGCGAGAACACGGCATTACGCCCCCCTGGAATGCAGCCACAGAGGAGCTTGATTTGGCATTGTCATGCGTGACGGCCCAACCTGTCACGCGTGACATCACGGCTAACCAGACACCAGAAACCAGAAGCCAAACACCATTAAATGATGATGACGGCGTGCGCCTCGAGCTTGCTCGGTTAGAGGGGGCACTAAGACAGGCAGGCGGTGATGCGCTGGATCCGAATTCGAAGGACTTGTGCGTATTGAGTGTGCCCCTTGCCTGGGCTACGGAAGGCTGCGACCTCGAACTCGACGTGTTGCCCGCGGTCCGCGCCGTCGCCGCTCGTGCAAGCCCCAATTCTGTTCGAAGCTGGAAATATTTCGATCGTGCCGTCGCCGATGCGAAGGCGCGCAGACTGGCTCCGATGCCGAAGGGACGCATCAATGAAAGATCTCATGCTCAAAGCCGGGACGGTCGTATCCGGCAAAACTATCTCTCTGGAATCGCTGCGGCACTGGCAGAGGCGCGTGGGTAGCTACTTGGGTAACCCGCAACTACCGGAGACGCGGGAGGAGCGAGTTGCCCTCTTATTGGGTCTCCAGGCGGCCCTTCGCCCGGCCGGCGCCGAATATGTCGCGAAGGCGCTTATGAAACTGCAGGTTTTGTATTGGCGACCGGATTTCAGCCCGGCGGAGGCGAAGGCCTTTTATGCGATCCACATCGAGGATCTGAACGATGTGCCGCCGGATATTCTGGACGACGCCATCAGGGAATACCGCACCGATCCTGATAGCCGATTTTTTCCGCATCCCGGCGCCATCCGCCGGCGGGCGCGTCCGAAGCTCGCGGAGCGTCGCTGCGCCATCGCCCGGCTTAAGAGCGCCTTGGAAGAGGCCCCCCCGATCAAGTGGAAGCCACGTACGCCGGAGGAGATCGCGAGGATCAGGGCGGCCGCCAAAACGCTCTTCCACGTGCCGCCAGAAAAGGTGCTCCATGAGTAATGAATTGGCCCCCGAGATGTTGACCGCTAAGCAGCGGCTCTTCGTGGCTGAGTATCTGAAGGATTTCAACGGGATAAAGGCCGCAGTCCGGGCTGGCTATTCCCGGCGAACGGCGCGATCGATCGCCAGCGAGAACCTGACAAAACCTGACATTCAAAATGCGCTGGCAAGGGCCGTCGACGAGCGTTATGCGCGGGCCGAAGGTGATGCAACCTTGCTGCTCCTGCAACTCGTTGAAGAGGTCGATGCGGATATCGCCGATCTCTTTGACGATGCCGGCGGATTGAAAGCCGATGGACGAGTGGCCCGCCGTCTGGCGGCGGGGACTGGTGGTCAGTGTCGAGGTGGAGGACCTTCCTGCGAGCGAGGACGGCTTCCTACAGCGCACAATTTGCAGGATCGCGTTCAGCGATCGTCTTCGGCGTCTCGAACTCATCGGCCGCCATGTCGACGTGGCCGCCTTCCGGAACAAGGCCTAGCGGGATCTCGTGCGCCCATAGGCCGATCTCGGCAGGCCGAGTGGAGGCAGGTCGATGAAGCCCCGTAGGGAGGGGCAGGGCCTCCAATCCAAAGATAGGACTTCGTCTGGGAACGGAAAGGGCTTGCCGATTCCCGGGTACGGAGTATTTTTGATAAAGACAAACGTTAGGACCCCTCGCCAGTGAACCGCCCAGCGCCCTGCATAGCCGCATACACCCGCATCGATCTGTGCGGACGAGGATGCATATGCGGCAGCTGCATGCTGGGAGAGGGAGCCTTGTAGGCGATCAGGTCGTCATTCAGGCAGGCTTCAGGCCGACGCCCCTCACCCGGTTGAACACGGGGAGGGGCGTCGGCTTTTTCAGACTCTGAGGACTGTCATGGATCGTAAAAACTTTAACACCATCTCCGTCGAGAACGGGGTCCCGATCAAGGCATGGACGAAAGGCGTTCCGGTCGATGCGGCTGCCGAGCAGCAGCTCCGGAATGTCGCTGGTCTACCCTTCGTGTTTCATCACGTTGCCGCCATGCCGGATGTCCATTGGGGCATGGGCGCCACGATCGGGAGCGTGATCGCCACCCGCAAGGCCATCATCCCGGCGGCGGTGGGCGTGGATATCGGTTGCGGCATGATGGCTGTCCGCACAAACCTTCCGGCGGCGCGCCTGCCCGATGATCTTCGTTCGATCCGCCTTGCCATCGAGGCCGCGGTGCCGCATGGCCGCACCGATAATGGTGGCGCAAACGATCGGGGCGCATGGGGCGAGGTACCGCAGGCGGCGGTCAACGTCTGGGCCGGATTGGCGCAGGACTTCGCCCGTTTGTGCGAGCGAACGCCGACGCTGGCTCGATCGAGGTCCATCCATCATCTCGGGACGCTCGGGACCGGCAATCATTTCATCGAGCTCTGCCTCGACGAGGCGGACGCCCTCTGGGTCATGCTGCATTCCGGTTCCCGCGGTGTGGGGAACCGGATCGGCGCGGTCTTCATCGAGCTCGCCAAGAAAGAAATGGAGCGCTTCTTCGTGCATCTGCCCGATGCCGATCTCGCTTACCTCCCTCAAGGCACCGAGCATTTCGCCGACTATATGAGGGCAGTTTCCTGGGCCCAGAAATTCGCGCGCGCCAATCGCCAGTTGATGATGGACGGTGTGCTCGCGGCGCTTGCCCAGTTCTTTCCCGACATTGAAACCGACGAGATGGCCGTCAACTGTCACCACAACTATGTCGACACGGAAGAGCATTTCGGGGAAACGGTACTCATCACCCGCAAGGGGGCCGTCCGCGCGCGGATGGGCGATCTTGGCATCATCCCGGGGTCCATGGGCGCGAGGTCATTCATCGTTCGCGGCAAGGGCAATCCCGAGAGCTTCTGCTCCTGCTCCCACGGGGCAGGGCGTCTCATGAGCCGCAATCAGGCAACGAGACAGTTTTCGCTGGAAGATCACGCTGTCGCCACCGCTCACGTCGAATGCCGGAAGGATGGCGGTGTGCTCGACGAAACGCCGGGCGCCTACAAGGACGTCGATGCGGTCATGAATGCTCAGGCCGATCTTGTCGACATCGTCCATACGCTGCGTCAGGTGGTCTGCGTCAAGGGGTGAAGCAGGACCGCGAGGCCCGGAGCGACTTGCACAGGCGGACGTAGCAGTTGCTTAATCCGCCAGCTTGACCAAAATCGACCGTCCAGGCGGGGGGATTGGCAGAGAGATTCGCGGAGCCTCACGGCAAAGCCCGTTTGTGCCGGCTTGCCGCTCGTCCAACCGCGAAAGGGTCGCCGCTGGGGCCTGCCACCTGAACATGTGAAGCGAGGACGATAAATGCCGAGGGGACGCCCGAAGGGGAAGGCCGGGGACGCCAAGCCGCCGAAAGCGGCGAAGGCGCCTGTCAAAGTGCCCGCCAAGGCGCAAAAGGGCAAGGGCGGCGATCTCGGCTTTGAGGCAGAGCTTTTCAAGACCGCCGACAAGCTTCGCGGCAACATGGAGCCGTCGGACTACAAGCACGTCGCGCTGGGCCTGATCTTCCTGAAGCATATCTCGGACAGCTTCGAGGCGAAGCGTGCCGAGCTGCTGGCCGATTACCCGGAGGGTGCGGAAGACCCCGACGAATACGCCGCCGACAATATCTTCTGGGTGCCCAAGGAAGCGCGCTGGTCGCATCTTCAGGCGAGCGCGAAGCAGCCCGGCATCGGCAAGCTGATCGACGAGGCGATGATCGCCATCGAAAAGCGGAACGAAAGCCTGAAGGGTGTGCTCCCGAAGGAATATGCGCGCCCAGCGCTCAACGCGGTCATGCTCGGCGAGCTGATCGACCTCATTTCGGGGATCACGCTCGGGCAGGAGAAGGGACAGGCGCGCGACGTGCTCGGCCGCGTCTATGAATATTTCCTCGGCCAGTTCGCGGGCTCGGAGGGAAAACGCGGCGGCGAGTTCTACACGCCGCGCTCCGTCGTCCGCACCATGGTTGAGATGCTGGAGCCCTATAAGGGCCGCGTTTACGACCCCTGCTGCGGCTCGGGTGGCATGTTCGTGCAGTCGGAGAAGTTCGCCGAGGAACATGAAGGCCGCATCGGCGACATCGCCGTCTACGGCCAGGAGTCGAACTACACGACCTGGCGCCTGTGCAAGATGAACCTCGCCGTGCGCGGCATCGACGCGGACATCCGCTGGAACAGCGAGGGCAGCTTCCATAAGGACGAGCTGCGCGACCTCCGCGCGGACTACATCCTCGCCAATCCGCCCTTCAACATTTCGGACTGGGGTGGCGACCGCCTGCGCGAGGATGTGCGCTGGAAATACGGGCCCCCGCCGGCGGGCAATGCGAACTTCGCCTGGGTGCAGCACATCGTCCATCATCTGGCGCCCTCGGGCACGGCCGGCGTGGTGCTGGCCAACGGCTCGATGTCGTCGACGCAGTCGGGCGAGGGCGAAATCCGCCGCGCGCTGATCGAGGGCGTCGAGGGCAAGCCCGGCGTCGTCGACTGCATGGTCGCGCTTCCCGGCCAGCTCTTCTATTCGACGCAGATCCCCGTCTGCCTCTGGTTCCTTGCCCGCGACCGCTCGAACGGTGTTGCCCGCAACGCGAAACTCCGCGACCGGCGCAACGAAATCCTCTTCATCGATGCGCGCAAGCTCGGCCATATGGTCGACCGCACGCGCAAGGAATTCTCGGACGACGACATCGAGCGGATCACACGCGCCTATCACGCCTGGCGCGGCGAGGCGGAGGCGGGCGCCTATGAGGATGTGCCGGGCTTCTGCAAATCGGCAACGTTGGAGGAGATCAGGGGCCACGGCCATGTGCTGACGCCGGGGCGCTATGTCGGCGCGGCGGATGTCGAGGAGGACGACGTGCCCTTCGAGGATCGCTTTGCCGCGCTTCAGACCAGGCTCGAAACCCAGTTTGCCGAGGCCGACCGGCTGACGGCGACGATCCGCGAGCGCCTCGCGGGGGTTGTGGTCAAATGACATGTCAACGCCGCCGCCGTTGCGTGTACATATGCCCTGCCATATGTTAAAAAAAACAAGTTTTCTTAACATATGGCCCGCGACATGTTAAAGCCAACCTATAAGCTGCCCGCCCTGCCACCGCCCGTGGAACTGGAGACGGTGCCGGTGCTCAAGGCGCTGGCGACGGCGAACCGGGCGCTGGCGGAGCTGAAGGGGCGTGCGGCCACGATCCCCAATCAGGGCATCCTGATCGATAGTCTTGCCTTGCAGGAAGCCAAGGCGTCGTCCGAAATCGAGAACATCGTCACCACGCAGGACGAGCTGTTTCAGGCCGAACTGTTCCCCGAAGGCCCGCAATCCGCATCGGCCAAGGAGGTCGCCCTCTATCGTGACGCGGTGAAGCTCGGCCATGACCGTTTGCACGAGATGGGCGGCATCATCGCGAACAATACGCTGATCGACATGTTCCGGCTCCTGAAGGGGCGGAACGATGGCTTCCGCACAACACCCGGAACTGCGCTCAAGCACGATGGAACGGGCGAGATCGTCTATGTGCCGCCGCAGGACGCGAACGAGGTCGTGGCGTTGATGACGGCGCTGGAGCGCTTCATCAACGAGGACGAGGCGTGCACCCTCGATCCGCTGATCAAGATGGCGCTCATTCACCACCAGTTCGAAAGCATCCACCCCTTCCCGGATGGCAACGGCAGGATCGGCCGCATCCTGAACGTGCTTTACCTCACGCGGTCGCGGCTCCTCGAAATCCCGATCCTCTATCTCAGCCGCCACATCACCCGGACCAAGGGAGATTATTACCGCCTGCTTCAGGCTGTGCGCGATACGAACGGCGCGGCGGAAGCCTGGCAAGCATGGGTGCTCTACATGCTGGAGGCGGTGGCCGCGACGGCGGAAACGACGCTCGGCCTTGTCGAGGGCATGCGCGAACAGATGGCGGCGATGAAA
Source organism: Parvibaculum sedimenti (assembly GCF_009184905.1). Classification (GTDB taxonomy): domain Bacteria; phylum Pseudomonadota; class Alphaproteobacteria; order Parvibaculales; family Parvibaculaceae; genus Parvibaculum; species Parvibaculum sedimenti. The sequence continues at coordinate 10,987 of NZ_WESC01000024.1, read as the reverse complement.
CACCGCATGCGGAGCGAACTGCCGAAGCTCTATTCGCAGGATCTGTTGAACAACCTGTTCCGCCACCCCTATACGCGCATCGAATTCATCGTGAACGATCTCGGCGTCACCCGCCAGACAGCGGCGAAATATCTGGACACACTGGCCGAGCACGGCTTCGTGCGCAAGCATCAGGCGGGCCGGAACAACTACTACATCAACACCGCGCTGGTGCGGCTGTTCCTCGATGTATCGGGGGGACGCTGACATTGGAAAAGGTGGCGAATTACGGACATGCGCTGACGTATAGCCGCTATACCGATCTGGCGGATGTAGGGAGGGCGCTTTCTATCGGGCTGCGGGTGACGAAGGTGTCTGATTTATGACTACGCTGGCGGATGCATTGGGTTGTGCACAGAACATTATCGGTGGGCCTTTTGGATCTAACTTGACCCAAGTTGACTATCGGCCGGCCGGAATTCCTGTCATTCGCGGCTCAAACATGGGAGTCGCCGGAAGGTTCATCGGCGGCAACTTTGTTTTCGTATCCGCCGAAAAGGCGAAAAAAACACTTTCTTCTAATCTCGCCGCCCGTGGCGACATCATAGTGACGCAGCGAGGCACTATGGGGCAGGTCTCAATTATCCCGACCGATTCAGCGTATGACTGTTTTGTTATTTCTCAGAGTCAGATGGCGATCAGGGTTCCTATTGAGGTGGCCGATCCATTTTTCGTTTACTATTTTCTGAAATCGCAGAAATTTTTGGAATATCTGGATACATCTACAATTCAGACCGGTGTTCCCCATATCAACTTAACAATCTTGCGCCAAGCGCCCGCTTCTTGGCCGCCTCTGGAAGAGCAGCACGCCATCGCCTCTATACTCGGCGCACTCGACGACAAGATCGAGTTGAACCGGCGGATGAACGAGACGCTGGAGGCGATGGCGCGGGCGATATTCAAGGACTGGTTCGTCGATTTCGGCCCAACCCGCGCGAAGATGGCCATGCGGGGCGAAGACCCGCAAAACGAAAATGTCGCCCGCGCGCCCTATCTCGCACCGGACGTCTGGTCCCTCTTCCCCGACCGCCTCGACGCCGACGGCAAGCCGCAGGGGTGGCGGAACTGCGCGATTTCCGAACTTTGTGATCGTGTCGAAAATGGCGGAACGCCTGCCCGTGGAGAACCGCAATATTGGTCTCCTCCGTCAGTGCCTTGGCTGACCTCCGGGGAGGTGAGGATGCCCATCATTGCCGAGACGGCTCAATACATCAGCGAGCTAGGGCTGCAAAATTCGAGTGCTAAGATTTGGCCGGTAGGGACCACTGTAGTGGCGATGTATGGAGCAACGGCGGGACAGATTTGTCTGCTAGGGACATCAGTGTCCGCAAATCAAGCATGCTGTGGACTTATTCCCAAGAGGCATATGAGGGAATATGTGTTTATTGCTTTGCGCGAGGACAGATCCGGTTTGGCCTTGAAGGCCACGGGCTCTGCGCAGCAAAATCTCAGCCAACGCTTAATTGCAGATCATACGGTCATTGCTCCAAGCTTTGAATGCGTTCAGGCATTTTCAGAAGCTGCCGAATCTCTATTTGAAAGGTGGATTTCCAACGAGTTCGAGAATCGGTCTCTCCGCGAGGTTCGCGACCACCTCCTCCCCAAACTCATGTCCGGCGAAATCCGCGTGAAGGACGCCGAAAAGCACGTCAGCGAGGTTGTATGAGCTGGGCGTTTTTCCAGAGCCAATCATTTTGGGCTCTCATCGGTGTCGTTGTCGGAGCATTCTTGACAACCGGAAAAGATTTTCTTTTTGACTGGCGTGCCCAAACCAGGTCGAGAACATATGCTGCCATCAGGCTTGTTTGCGTGTTTGATGTCTATGCGGAAGAATGCGCAAATGTGGCTGCCGACGAAGGGGAATACACAAGGGATGAGCAGGGGCAGGAGGTGTGCGAGATTTCGATTCAAAATCCCACTCTCTCAGCTTTTGCTGATGACATTGATTGGAAGTCGCTCGATCCAAAATTGATCTACAGAGTCCTGAACTTTCCGATTGAGGTGGCGCAGGCAGAGCGCGCGATCAGATTTGTCTATAGCGAGATCGCATTTTCTCCAGACTATGAAGAAGGGTTTGAAGAACGCCAGCTTCGATATGCGGAATTGGGCCTAGCTGCACATGATATTGCCGAGGCACTAAGAAGGAAATATGCGCTACCTCGGGTAGAGTCTACCGAGTGGAATCCGGTCGAGCGCCTGATAGAAGTCAAGGCGAGGATAGAGAAGGCACGTGAAGAAGCACGACGGTCGCATCAGTCGATGTCCTCGGTATCGGTAGCAGGGGAGGAATAGCCGAATGGCATTCATCTCCGAGGCCGAGGTTGAGGATGTTCTGCTCGGGCAATTGCGCGCTCTCGGCTATGCCGTCGCCTTCGATGCCGAAATCGGCCCGGACGGAAAGGCGCCAGAACGGGAAGCCTATGCCGATGTTGTGCTCGCCAAGCGCCTCACAGCGGCCATCGAAAAGCTCAACCCGGCGATTCCGGTCGAGGCGCGCGGTGACGCGCTGCGCATGGTTCTGGCGACGGAGCGGCCTTCGCTCATAGAAGAGAACCGGCGCCTTCATAAACTGATGGTCGAGGGCGTCGATGTCGAATTCTACAGCGAGGATGGCACGATCCGGGGCGACAAGGTTCGCCTGATCGACTTCGACGATCTCGCCGCGAACGACTGGCTGGCGACAGGCCAGTTCACGGTCATTGAGGGCAGCATCAACCGGCGGCCGGATATCGTCGTCTTCGTCAACGGGCTGCCGCTCGGTGTGATCGAGCTCAAAGCCCCCGGCGGCGAGAACGCCACGCTTGCCGGGGCGTTTAACCAGCTACAGACCTACAAGGCACAGATCCCGTCGCTCTTCCGCACCAATGCCGTTCTCGTCATCTCGGACGGGCTGACGGCGCGGGTCGGCTCGCTGACCGCCGACCGCGAGCGCTTCATGCCCTGGCGCACCACAGACGGCGAGGTGATCGCCGCCAAGGGCGCGCCCGAACTTCAGGTGCTGATCGAAGGCATCTTCACGCCCCGCCGCCTGCTTGATCTGTTGCGCGACTTCACGGTCTTTGGCGAAACGGGGTCGGACCTTTCCAAGATCATGGCCGGCTATCACCAGTTCCATGCGGTGAAGCGCGCGGTCGCCTCGACGCTGCGTGCGCTGGCGCTCAACAAGGGCGGCGAGGCGGCGGCGCTGGGCTTCAGCGAGGACCCGGCGACATTCGACCTGCCGGGTGTCGGCAACTATCAGAAGGGCGACAAGCGCATCGGCGTCATCTGGCATACGCAGGGCTCGGGCAAAAGCCTGCTGATGGCCTTTTATGCAGGGCAGCTTGTGCGCCATCCTGAACTCGAAAACCCGACCATCGTCGTCATCACCGACCGCAACGACCTCGACGATCAGCTTTTTGCGACCTTCTCCATGTGCCGTGACCTGATCCGGCAGACGCCTATCCAGGCTGAGAGCCGAGAGGACCTGCAAGCGGCGCTGAGCCGCGCCTCGGGCGGCGTGATCTTCACCACCATCCAGAAGTTCTCGCCGCTGACCGGCGAGACAAGCTATCCGATCCTCTCGGCGCGGCGGAACATCGTTGTCATCGCCGACGAAGCGCATCGCAGCCAATATGGCTTTGGCGCGCGCATCGAGCGCAGGACCGGCGAGATGGCCTATGGCTTCGCCAAATATCTGCGCGACGCGCTGCCCAACGCCTCCTTCATCGGCTTCACCGGAACGCCGATCGAGAAGGACGACGTCAACACGCCCGCCGTCTTCGGCGACTATATCGACATCTACGACATCAGCCGCGCGGTCGAGGATGGCGCCACCGTTCCGATCTATTACGAGAGCCGCCTCGCGCGGATCGAACTGCCCGACGACGAGAAGCCACGGATCGACGCCGAGCTCGCGGAGCTGACCGAGGACGAGGCCGTCACAGAGCAGGAGAAGATCAAGCGCCGCTGGGCGACCGTCGAGGCGCTGGTCGGCTCCGACAAGCGGCTTTCCATGGTGGCCGAGGATCTGGTGCGCCACTTCGAGGCGCGCACCGCCGCCATGGACGGCAAGGCCATGGTCGTCTGCATGAGCCGGCGCATCTGCGTCGCGCTTTACCGGAAGATCGTCGCGCTGCGTCCCGACTGGCACAGCGACGACGACGCTGAAGGCACGATCAAGGTCGTGATGACGGGTTCGGCCTCCGACCCGCAGGACTGGCAGCCACATATTGGCACGAAGTCGCGCCGCGATCTTCTCGCCAAGCGCGCGAAGAATCCCGACGATCCGCTGAGGCTCGTCATCGTCCGGGACATGTGGCTCACCGGCTTCGACGCGCCCTCGATGCACACCATGTATGTCGACAAGCCGATGCGCGGCCACGGGCTGATGCAGGCGATCGCGCGCGTCAACCGGGTCTTCCGCGACAAGCCGGCCGGTCTCGTCGTCGACTACATCGGCATCGCGCAGAACCTCAAAAGCGCCCTCAACCAGTATTCGGCCGACGACCAGCGTCAGGCCGGTATCGACGAGGCCGAGGCCGTCGCGACGCTGATCGAGAAGTTCGACGTCGTGAAGGCGATGTATCACGGCTTCGACTATGCGCGGGGCCTTGCCGGCACCGGCCACGAGCGGCTGGCCATGCTCGCCGGCGCGGTCGACTGGATTCTCGGCAAGCAGCATGAGGCGGCGGCACGCGAGACCACTGAGGATGGCAAGCGCCGCGAGCACCGCCGCTATCAGGACGCCGTGCTTGCCTTGTCGAAAGCCTTCGCTCTCGCCTCCGGCAGCGACGAGGCGCGCGACATGCGCGACGAGGTGGGGTTCTTCCAGACCGTGCGCGTCGCGCTGGTGAAGTCCGCCGACGCGGCGGGGCTCGCCGGTGCCGACCGCGAATTCGCCATCCAGCAGATTCTCGATCGCGCCGTTGTCTCAACCGAGATCGTCGATATCCTCGGCGCCGCCGGCATCACGACACCCGACATTTCAATCCTGTCCGACGAATTCCTCGCCGAGGTTCAGCAGCTTCAGAAGAAGAACCTCGCGCTCGAAGCCCTGCGCAAGCTCCTCAACGACGAGATCCGCTCACGCAGCAAGACAAACGTGGTTGAGACGAAGCGCTTCTCGGAGCGACTGGAGGCCGCGATCGCTCGCTATCACACCAACGCTATCAGCACGGTCGAGGTGATGCAGGAGCTGATCGAGCTTGCGAAAGACGTTCGCGCCGCCCGGCGGCGCGGCGAGGAGGAGGGACTCTCGCAGGACGAGATCGCCTTCTACGACGCGCTTGCTGAAAACGAGAGCGCGATCGAGGCGATGGGTAACGACGCGCTCAAGGTGATTGCCCACGAACTGCTCGAAAGCCTCAAGGGCAACGTCACCGTCGACTGGTCCCACCGCGAAAACGCCCGTGCCCGGATGCGGATTCTGGTGAAGCGTATCCTCCGCAAGCACGGCTACCCACCGGACCTTCAGGATTCCGCGGTGCAGACCGTATTGCGGCAGGCGGAGGAACTGTCGGCGCGTTGGGCTGCGTAGGGCAACAAGGAGGCAGCGTTCGTTGCAATGCCCGGCGGTCGGGTTCACTGTTAGCCAACTCTTTATCGGGGTGAGGCGTCAGCCAGTTTAGTACGCAAAGAGAGCATTGCGCTGTATTGCACATGATATCGGGGCGATCGAGATGGATTCCATAAATTCTGATGTTGATGCAGAGCTTGCATCTATACCCGAGATTTGCATTCAAGCGGAGATAGCCCGATACATCACCTTCGCGACGCATCAATGTGACATCGCAGTTATTGCCGATTTAGTGGTTCACAATCCGCTCCAAACCGGCCTTGAGGATCTGACGCTTCATCTTACGGCCGAACCGAAGGTGCTTGGCGATCGGGTGTGGCGGATCGACCGAATAGGCGCTGAATCGGAATTTCACCTGCGTGATCGCCGTGTCTCGATTGCGGGCGGTCTGCTGGACTCGCTTACGGAGCGGATGCGTGCCGAAGTAACACTTCAGTTGCGCAAGGGTGAGACAGTTCTCGCCGAAAGTTGCCATCCCATCATTGCGCTTGCTCGAAACGAATGGGGCGGATCGAACTACATGCCGGAGCTGCTGGCAGCCTTCGTCACGCCGAACGATCCAGCGGTTCAACGCATCCTGAAAGAGGCGTCACTCGTTCTTGAGGCTTCGGGTAAGAGCGGGGCGCTTGATGGCTACCAGTCCAAGTCTCGCAAACGTAGTTGGGAAATCGTCTCAGGGCTGTGGGCGGCGGTTTCCCGACGTGGCCTTACCTATGCAGAACCGCCTGCAAGCTTTGGACGGCACGGCCAGAAAATTCGATTGCCATCAATGATTGAGGAGCAGGGACTTGCGACCTGTCTCGACACGGCACTTCTCTTTGCAGCTGCGATCGAACAGGCCGGGCTCAATCCGGTGGTTGTATTCACGGAAGATCATGCGCTTACGGGTGCCTGGTTGCAGCCGCAAACCTTGCGCACGCTCACCACTGAAGATCCAATTGATATCCGCAAAGCCATTGCCCAGGACGAACTTGTCCTCTTTGAGACGACGATGGCGACTGGCGGTCACGCAATGCCTTTTTCGCGTGCCATTGCCGAGGGGCGACGTCAGGTCTCAGAAGCGAATGAGAACGCTTTTGTCTACGCGATCGATATCAGGCAGGCGCGGGGTCGCGACATTCAACCGCTCTCGAGTCTGGTCCGTGCCGCGGCGGGAGACGGGGGGCAGGGGCGGATACTTCCCGAGCAGCCCCTCCGCTCGATGAAGCGCCAGATCTTCCCCCCTTCGACGTTGACACGATCATTGAAGAGGCGCCGCAAACGCCAGCGGAGCGGCTTGAGCGATGGAAGCGCAGTCTGCTTGATCTCTCCAAGCGCAATCGGCTTCTCAATCTGAAGCCGTCTGCAACCGCGATCCCTATCTTTTGTCCGGACCCGGCTCTGCTCGAAGACAAAATTGCCGAACGCAAGCGCATTAGCTTGATCACTCCGCCTGAGCGGAAGATTGCCGCCAGTGATGCCGACACGGCCCTTTACCATTTGCGGACAGGGGAGGATTTTGCGGTCAAATTTGCGACAGATGCGCTGGACCGCAATGAGATCGTGGCCAACGTAGCCCCCAAGGAGCTCGAGAAGGGGGTGCTGGAGCTGTATCGCAAGGCCAAGGCAGATTTCGAGGAGGGGGGCTCGAATACTCTCTTCCTGGCGTTGGGTATGTTGCGCTGGGCCGTTCCGGAGGATCCGAAGCGCAGCTATCGCGCACCTCTCATTCTTCTTCCCGTGAAGCTTGAGAGACGCAGTGCCGCCTCTAAGCCTTATCTCACGGCCCATGAGGACGACCCGGTCTTCAACCTCACGCTGCTTCAGATGCTGCGGCAGGACTTTCATATCGAGATTCCTGGCCTTGAGGCCGAACTGCCGGCGGATGACCACGGCGTGAACGTAAGGCAGATCTGGGAAACGGTTCGGGCCCGCATTCGCGAGGTCCCGGGGTTCGAGGTGGTTGAGGACGTGGTCCTCAGCACTTTCTCTTTCGCGAAATATTTGATGTGGAAGGATCTCGCTGAGCGGACCGAGACGTTGAAAGCGAGTCCCTTCGTACGGCACGTAATTGATACCCCGCGGGAATCCTACCGAGGAGGCGCGCAGTTTCCCGATCCGCGTAGCATTGATTGGAACATCGCCCCTTCGGAAATAATGGCGCCGCTTAACGCGGACAGTTCGCAGATTGTTGCAATCTACGCTTCCGGGAAGGGTGGCGACTTTGTGCTGGAAGGACCGCCGGGCACAGGTAAGTCCGAGACGATTGGCAATATCATCGCCCACAATCTTGGTCTCGGTCACCGGGTGCTGTTCGTCTCTGAGAAAATGGCCGCTCTCGAAGTCGTCTATCGACGGCTGGACGCATGCGGGCTGGGCGACTTCTGCCTTGAGCTACATTCAGCGAAGGCGAACAAGCATGAGGTTATCAACAAGCTTGGGGTGGCTTGGGGGAAGAGACACGCGCATCCCGCAGAGGAATGGCATAAAAAGGCTGCGCAGCTCAGCGATCTTCGCGACCGGCTGAACAGGCTTGTTGAGGCGCTGCATAGGCCTGGTTCTGGTGGCGTGAGCCCGCGCGACGCAATTGGACGCTCGTTGCACTATGGCGATGTGCATAGGCTCCGGCTTGACTGGGAGCATGATGAGACCGGCGGCGGTCGAGCGGCAAGCCCTGAAGCGCTTGCGTCCCTTGTTGATCTAGCCAAGCGGCTGGGCCAGCAATTCAGCCAAATCCTCCCCGAAGATATTCGAGCCTTCAAAGGGATTAGTCACACCGAGTGGTCCTATGGCTGGGCGGCAGAAATCGTCTCTGAGGCTCGCAAACTCAAGATTGCGATCGAGAACCTTGCGCGACGGCGCGGGGCATTCGCCGAGCTGATCGCACTCGAAGAAACGAGCACTAATTTGGCTGAGATCGCCGCATTGGGTGAAATCGCCGCGCTTGTACCTGACTGTGCGTCGATCGATCTTCGCTTTGCGTTGGAGCCCAACGGCCGCGAGGTGATGGATACGCTTGAGCAACTACAAGTGCTGTTCGAGGATTATGGTTCTGTGCGGAAGGAACTTGCTGCGGACTACGCGGATGAACATATCGCAGCTGGGCAACCTCTCCAGGCGTGGCTCGCCCAGCGGGGTGAGGTCGAGGCAAAAATCTGGCCAATGAACATTTTGGCACGCCGTGGTTTGCGAAGGGTAATCCGGGAGGGACTTGGCAGCGATGCTGCTCGTGCGCCTGCGCCTGAACGTGATCTTGAAGCGTTAGTCCGGCTCGCGGAAATACGTGCGGAGATTGACGCGGCAGGGCGCAGCCTGCCACCGAATGTGCTCTGGCGGGGGCTCGACACCAATGTGGAGCTGGTTACCCACGCCATTCAATCGGGCAGACGTCTGCGTGAGACGATTACCAGGTTTGCGAATTTTGGCCGTGACCTCTTGGAAACCCGAGCGCTATTCGCTCGAACACTCTGCGATGGGCGCGATCGCCTTGAGGCAGGTATGCCGATCGCTGCTGCCGCCGCGGATTTTGTGCAGGCTTGCAGAGCCTTTGATGCCAGCCATGTGAGTTTCCGAAAGGTCGCTAGCCAAGGGGCGCACGACGACGGTGCTGATGTGGATCTGGACACGCTTTTGCGTAGCGCGGATGCGATTGTGCTTCGGGAACGGCGGCTCAATCTTTGGTGCGCCTGGGTTGCGATCAGTCGCGAGGCCCGCCAGGCGGGACTCGGAACGCTGATATCGGCTCTGGAGATTGGTGCGGTGACGCACGATCAGGCTGTGGAAGTCTTTAAGACGGCCTACGCGTGCAGGCTTGCACCTATTCTGATTGATGCTCGGCCTGAACTAACCCGCTTTTCGGCGGTCCAGCACGAAGACGTGATCGAGACTTTTCGATCGCTCGATCGGGAGCTTGCGGAGCTCACAGGGGATTATATTCGGGCTAAACTGTCGGCGAAGATTCCCGGCCGGGACGGAGAGAGTGCCGATCCGGGTTATGGCGTGCTGGCGCGTGAACTTCAGAAAAAAATGCGGCATATGCCAGTTCGCCAACTCGTCTCGGAGATGGGGAGTGCACTTACCACCCTTACCCCTTGTCTAATGATGAGCCCGCTCTCGGTCGCACAGTTTCTGCCTGCCGATATTCAAGCGTTCGATCTTGTTGTCTTTGACGAGGCTAGTCAGATCACCGTTCCTGATGCCATCGGCGCGATTGCGCGCGGCAAGCGTTGCATCGTGGTCGGCGATCCACGACAAATGCCGCCAACCAGTTTCTTCGAACGTGGAGCTGAGGACGACGAGAATGAGGAGGTGCGCGATCTTGAGAGCATTCTCGATGAGGCGCTTGCCGCGCGCGTGCCGCATCACCGACTTACTGGCCACTATCGCAGCCGCCACGAAAGCCTGATCTGTTTCTCCAACCACGCCTATTACGACGGCGCTCTCGTGACGTACCCCTCCGCAGATACGCGAGATACGGCGATTACATTCCGCCAAACCGGTGGTGTCTACGCCAAGGGGAAGACGCGCACTAACGAGATTGAAGCAAAGGCAGTTGTAGCCGAAGTGCTGCGAAGGTTGAGCGATCCTGACCTCAATCATCTGTCGATCGGTGTGGTTACGCTCAATGCCGAACAGCAGCGTCTTGTCGAAGATCTGCTGGACCAAGAACGTCGAGCCGATCCCGAACTTGAGCGGTTCTTCGGTTCGGCGGTCGATGATCCGGTCTTTATCAAGAACCTCGAAACAGTACAGGGTGACCAACGAGACGTGATCCTGCTTTCAATAGGATACGGCCCTACCGAGCCGGGGGCGAAGACCATGTCTATGAATTTCGGTCCTCTCAATCGGCAGGGTGGGGAGCGTCGGCTCAATGTGGCGATCACCCGAGCGACGACCGAGGTAGTCGTGTTTGCGAGTTTCGATGCGTCGATGATCGACCTCACCCGAACCTCGGCCGATGCCGTAAAGGATCTCAAGCACTACCTCGACTTTGCGGCGCGTGGGCCGGTTGCGCTGGGCGAAGCGATCCGGGCCGTAAGCACAAGCGACTATGATAGCGATTTCGAGATGGCAGTTGCCGAGCGACTGCGGAATCTCGGGTGGGCTATTCGTACCCAGATTGGCGTTTCGAAATTCCGTATCGATCTAGGCGTGGTGCATCCGGACGCTTCGGGTCACTTCTTGGCCGCCATTGAGTGCGATGGCGCTACCTATCATAGTTCGCCTTCTGCTCGTGACCGCGATCGGGTACGGCACATCATTCTCGAGCAGCTCGGATGGCGCCTTTTCCGCATCTGGTCGACGGACTTCTTCCTCGACCCAGAAACGTCGATTGGTAAGCGGTGTTTTGCCCCCACATTACCTCTGGCGTCGTGATCTGCGATCACCTTTTGATGGAAGATTGCAGGGAGT
>NZ_WESC01000023.1 GCF_009184905.1 Parvibaculum sedimenti | reverse complement strand
GATCTGCTCTTCCGTAAAACGCTGCCTCTTCATCGTCCGTCTCCCTTCCATAGGGCCGGACTCTAAATCCTTCTGGACGAAAATCTCAGTGGCACGTCAACATCGGCCAGCCGACGGAATTCATTTGATGGTTGGCCGTATACACCATCCATTGGTGCTTCTTGTATTCGGCCGGCATATCGCGCGGCTGCAATGGGGGAATGACGTGCACGGGATTGCCCGCCGCCTCGTTGTATTTTCGGATGTCGTCGACGTAATAGCCCATCGCATAGAGATTGAAGCGCCGGTCAGGCATGGATGCGGCCAGGTCGATGAAGTCGGTCATCTTTTTCTTCGGCGTACATACGCCCACATTCATGATCGCGTCGCCGTTCGGACCGCGATCATGGAACCGATCAAAGTCGATGACGGGAAAACAATCGCGAATCTTTTCAGGCCTGACGCCTGTCTCCTCGAGCATTTCTCGTTCGAACGGGAAGACCAGCACGCCGAGGCAATAATCCGAGTTGAAGCTACGCGAGGCATGCTCCGGATAAGGCACCCAGACTTCGGGCCAGCCGCGCAGGCGGCGCTTCAACCGCTTCATGAAGCTCTTGCGCGAGGGGTTCGACAGCATGTCGAATGAGTGGGCGCGAATGGTGAAGGGGACGCCACTGCGCTCGGCAAGGTTCAGCATCGTCGGCCCGTGCCAGACATAATGCGAGTGCAGCACATCCGGCTTGAACTCTTTTATGATCTCGGAGATGCGATCGAGGTCGTCGGTCGTCTCCGCCTGCCGCTCAATTTCCGCTGCAATATTCGGCTTTCTGAGCGTCACGATGTGGATGTCGTATTCGGTCTCAAGCGCCTCAATTTCGCTAAGAATATAAGCTTGGGATATTTGCGGAAATTCATGAACGACATAAAGAACGCGCCTCTTTTGCATCACCGCCTCCAGAAAAACGAAAGTTTTACTTTGCAATACAGGCAAGGAATCTTGGAGGACAACGCTATAGAGGGAGGACGGCCGCGCCAATACTTGTCTTGGGATCGCGAAAACAAAAACGCCGCGCGGTTGTCAGCCGCGCGGCGCTGTCCGAAGACGGAGGGCTTTCAGTCAGAAGCCGAACATGTGGTCGAGGCAGAAGCTCTTCGCGCCGTTGGTGAGGCCGTGGAAGCCGAAGAGGCGGCAGGTTGTGTCGCGCACGATCACATAGCCCGCGCCGCCCATGGCTTCGCGCTCTTCCTTCGAGAACATCTCCGACAGGCGCCAGAAGCGCGAGCCGCCGCAGGCGATCTCGATGGGCTTTTCGGCGATGGGCTTGCCTTCCGCGTCATGCAGGATGAGCAGCGTCGAGCTTTTTGCGTGCCATGGCGTCGAGGCCGGATAGATCAGATGGCAGATCGTATCGAGCCCGTCCGAGCCGAGGCGCAGGAAGAGGCGCGTCGTCAGCCCCGGCGGCTTGTTGGTATAGGACTGCGGCTCGTCCTTGTAGATGACGGCGGTGTTGTAGATATGCGCGCCGAAAATCGTCTCGGCGCGATGACCACTCGACTTCTGCTCGAAGCGGCCAAGCGCATGGAGCCAGCCATCGCCTTCGCCGCCGTCGCGGAAGTCGTAAAGAAACTCGACATGGCCGTAGCCTGAAGGAAGCTTCAACGCCTCGTCGGCGATCCAGCCTTCGACGTCGATCTCCACGCTGTCGCGGCGCTGGATGCGGCCGAGATAGCGCGAGGCGACGAGGGCGCCGGATGCATCGATAAGTTCGGCGCGGATCGGCAACTCGCTCTGCCCGGTCGCCATCGGCGTCGGCAGCATGACGCTGTTGAATTCGTCGCGCGGCAGAACGGGCAGGGGCATGATGTAGCCCTTGCCCATGACCTTGCCGAGCGAGGCAAGCGCAGGGTTCGGCTTCAGGTCGGTGCGTTCGACGTTGGCATGCGCGATACGGCGCTGGCCTTGTGCGCGCTTCACCTCGTAGCGTGGGCGGACGAAATAGCGGCCTGCCACGATTTCCACCTGATCGGGCCATCTGGCCTGAGGCAGAAGATCGTCCACCGAAATGGCGCACGTCGCGAAAGGCGCAATCTCATCCTCGAACCACGACACGTCTTGCGCACCCATGATGTTGAGGCCGATGGAGCGCGGCGGAATGGGCATGGGATGCGAGTTCTGGATGAAGAGCGTGACGCTCTCGTCCTCCTCGCCTGCGGGCATGCCGGCATAGTAGTCGGCGGGCCATGCATTGGCGTCATGGCTGCATGAAAGCGCGCGGCCGTCCTCGCCATACATGTCGAGCGCATATTTGACCACGTCGTGGCCCTTGATGCGGATCGCATGGATGAAGAGCGAGCCGGTGAAGTCGCCAAGGCCGAAGCGGTGACGCACTTCCGCGCTGTCGATGGCGAAGGGTGCGCCCGGCGCGGGCAGCGGCTCGCGCCATTCGGCAAGTTCCTCGCCATCCTCGCCGAAGAGGCAGAGCCAGAGTTCGGGATTTTCCGCGCCGTGGAGCGACCAGTAATTGGCGCTGCCGACGCGGGTGTGAATGCCGTCCGCCTCGCGCATCAGCGCGAAGTTCGTGGCAAAATTCATCGGGTCGAGATAGTTCGACCTGTTGGTGAGCATGTCGTCGGGCAGGCGCATTTCGTCGAGCGTCGCAATTCGCGCGCCTGCGGGGAGGACGTGGCGCATCGGCGCCAGAACCCTGTCGGCATCGAAGAGCAGAACCAGAACGGCCTTCGCGTCAGACGCCGCAATCTCGCTCACGGGCTTTGCGTCATGGCCGAGGAAAGCGGCGGACAGATCTTCGACACGCTGCACGTAGTAGCCAGCCACTTCGAGGCGCGAGAGATCGTAATAGGCGTGGAAATTGCCGATCGCGTTCGTCGGATCGTAGATCGCGACAGGGCCCGCCTTGGCGAGATCCTCGATCAGCGCATGCGCCTTGGGAGCCGTCAGCGGATGGCCGAGCGCCTTGAACAGCGTGGCGCCGCCGGCATTGTTTCCGGGACGCCAGCCATGCGCGAGGTCGGCGTTCTTGAAGGTTTCGATTGCGAGTGCCATTGCGTCTCTCAGGAAGCGCGCGCGGCAATGCCGCCGAACGGATTGAGGCGCTTCAGGAACATGGTGAAGCGGTGGCGGCGCTGCTCATGATCGACGACCGCCTCGTCGCGCACCCAGTTCATCTGGATCGCGCGGCGCGGGCCCTCGAAGGGCTCGTGGCCGTGCCAGGAATTATCCGAGCGGCGGAAGACGAGAAGCGTGCCGCCATTGGGCGAGACTTCCTCCACCATGTCGTTGAGGTCGGTGGCCGAGCGCAGGACGCGCAGCCGCCCGCCATCCTTGTCCCATTCCTGATTCATGTAGAGCAGCACGGTGATGATCTTCGATTCCGTGTCGGTGTGGATCTTGCCGTTGTTGCGCGCGCAATTGCCGCGCACGGTGAACATGGTCGGGCGCGAGGAGAGGTCGAGGCCGAACTTCTCCTCGATGGCCTTGCGGAATTCCGGCCCGTTCATCTCGGCCAGCAGGTCCTTGAACTTGCCCTTGATGTCCAGTTCGCTCGGCGGAATGGAACCCGTCGACTCGATCTGGGGGAAATCGGCGACGACCTGGGCAAAGACATCCGGCTTCACGAAATGCTCCACGACGAAATAGTCGTAGGGGTCCCGTTTCAGCGGGGTCGCGCGCAGGGCTTCGATATCGAGCAGGCTCATGGTCGGTCCTGGACAGGGGACTGGTTAATTCCGCGCCGCATAGGCGCGGGCAATCGCTTCCGCGATCTCATGCGTAGCATTTAATGGCTCATACCCCCAGCTTTCAAGTTGGCCGACAAAGGGCCGCGCTGCGCCATGGGCATACATTCCATCGAGAAAGCGGCGGAACTTCGCCGATCCGCCTTCGAGTTCGATGACATAGACGGGCTTTCCCGTCGATGCCGCCTCGCCGACCATGTTGACGGAATCGCAGGTGACGACGATCGCGTCGGCGCTGCCGAGGAAGCCGAAATAGGGGTTGTCGCCCGTGCCGTCCCACATGATCGCGGGCTTGTCTTTCAGGCAGTCGCGGATGATGCGGGACTGCGTCTCGCCCGTGCGGCGCGAGGGCGTGACCATGAGGCCCGCGTGGAAATGATCGGCAAGCCCCGCGAGCTGCGCGCCGACGCGCTTGGCCGTCTCTTCGGAGAAGGTATAGACGGCGTTGGTGCCGCCAAGCAGCACGGCGACGCGGGGGCGGGGCAGATGCGCGATCCGGGGCGCGATGCGCGCCGCTTCGGCGTCGAGCTTTTCGCGGGTCAGTCGATGCGGCGAGGTCAGCGTCGCGAGCACGTTGTCGCCGTCGAGCCGGTCATGGGCGGGCGCCCAGACGAAGTCGAACTGCTTCGGCGAGACCTTCGGGTCCTGGAGGATCGCCACGAAGGTCTTGCCGCCGGAGCGGCGGCGGATCATGCGGACATAGGGGATCGACTGGCGGCCGGAGGCGATGAGAAGGTCTGGCCAGGGCGGGGCGACGCCTTCAGCAGGGGCGGCGGGCCCCCAGGGCGCGATCCAGCGATGCGGCGCGCCGGGCTTCACCCGTTTCACCTCCGGCTCGAGGCCCAAGGCCTCCGAGACGCCGAGAGCCTGCACTTCAAAGCCCGCCATTCCATTGGTCAGGATCCAGGCCGTGCGCGGCTTGCTGGCTGATGAGGACGGAGATTCGGTCATTTTCGTGCGCTGTTGAGCAATTTTATTGCTGAATTAAGCCAGGCATCAGAGTAAGTAAAGCCCATCAAAGCTCAAGTCCGGGTTGCCCCATGAAACGCGTCAAACTCGACGCCATCGACCTCCAGATTCTGAACGAGCTTCAGAATGACGGCAGGATCACCAATGTCGAACTTTCCGAGCGTGTCGGCATTTCCGCGCCGCCCTGCCTGCGGCGTGTGCGTGCGCTGGAAAAGGCAGGCCTTATCCGCGGCTATCACGCCGAGCTGAACGGCAAGGCGCTGGGCTTCGAGGTGACGGTCTTCGCGATGGTCGGGCTTCACAGCCAGGCGGAAGCGGACCTCAAATCCTTCGAGGCGCTGGTCGGTTCATGGCCGCTCGTCCGCGAGTGTCACATGCTCAATGGCGATATCGACTTCATGCTGAAATGCGTCGCGCCCGACCTCGCGACCTTCCAGAGCTTCCTCACCGAGAAGCTGACGCCCGCGCCGAACGTCGCCAGCGTCCGCACCTCGCTCACCATCCGCCAGTCGAAGCACCTGCCGGGCGTGCCCCTCGAAGCGCTGGAGACGGCGGAGGAGTAGGGGCCAAACGCCGATGCCCCGGACGAGCCGAGGCATCACGCAAAAAAAAGGCCGGGGTGACAGATGAGGGAGGGGCGAAGCCTCTTACTTGAAGTCGATCTTCAAAATCTCGTAGCTCTTGCCGCCGCCGGGCGTCGTCACTTCGACCGAATCGCCGACGGACTTGCCGATCAGCGCGCGGGCGATGGGGGAGGTGATGGAGACGCGCCCCTTCTTCACGTCGGCTTCGATCTCGCCGACGATCTGATACTTCACTTCGTCTTCCGTATCCTCATCGACAAGCACGACGGTCGCGCCGAACTTCACGGTCGAGCCCGAGAGCTTCGACACGTCGATGACTTCGGCGCGGCTGACCTTGTCTTCAAGTTCGAGCACACGGCTTTCGTTCAGGCCCTGCTGTTCCTTGGCGGCGTGATACTCGGCGTTTTCCGACAGGTCGCCATGCGCGCGCGCTTCCGCGATCGCCTTGATGATGCGCGGACGTTCCACGGACTTCAGAAATCTGATTTCTTCCTCCAAGGACTTGTAGCCCTCAGCGGTCATCGGAACCCGTTCCATGTCGGACGATCTCTCTCAAAGTAATCCCCTTCCGGTCGCCGGTGACCGGATTGAGGATCAGCACTTGCCAATAAAAACCCGCCGGAGCCTGGTTTCAGGCTCCGGTCGGCTGGGTCTGGGACTGATTGTGAGCGACGCGCGCGTCGAAGGTCAATTCCAGATTTAGGGTTTTCCGCGGCCGCGTCACTCCGCAGTGGCGGAAACCTGGGCGTATGACTGGAGTGAAGCGACCTCCAGCTGGCCTTTTCTGATGGCGTCGATGCCCAGAACGGCGGCCCGCGCACCCGCGACCGTCGTGTAATAGGGCGTCTTCATCATCAGCGCGGCGCGGCGCAGCGACATCGAATCGGACACGGCCTGCGCGCCTTCGGTCGTGTTGAAGACGAGGGCGACTTCACCGTTCTTGATCGCGTCGACGATATGCGGCCGGCCTTCCAGCACCTTGTTGATGGTGCCGACTTCGAGCCCCTGTTCCTTCAGGAAGCGCGCCGTGCCGCCCGTCGCGATGAGCTTGAAGCCCATGTCGAGGAGCTTCCTCGCAGGCGCAACGATCTTCTCCTTGTCGCTGTCCTTGACCGAGACGAAGACGGTGCCCGATGTGGGAACGGCGGTGCCGCCCGCGATCTGGCTCTTGGCGAAGGCGACGGCAAAGCTCTTGTCGAGGCCCATGACTTCGCCGGTCGAGCGCATTTCCGGCCCGAGCAGCGTGTCGACGCCGGGGAAGCGCGCGAAGGGGAAGACGGCTTCCTTCACCGCGACATGATCGTAGCGGAAGGGCTTGAGATTGAAGCTCGCGAGCGGCATGCCCGCCATGACCTTGGCCGCGATCTTCACCACCGGCGCGCCGATCACCTTGGCGACGAAGGGCACCGTGCGCGAGGCGCGCGGATTGACTTCGAGCACATAGATCGTGCCGTCCTGCACCGCATACTGGACGTTCATCAACCCGACGACGTTGAGCGCCAGCGCCATGGCGCGGGTCTGCTCCTCGATCTGGGCGATGGTTTCCTTCGGCAGCGAATAGGGTGGGAGCGAGCAAGCGCTGTCGCCCGAATGGACGCCCGCTTCCTCGATATGCTCCATGATGCCGCAGACGAAGACGTCCTTGCCGTCGCAGAGCGCGTCGACATCGACTTCGATCGCGTCGCGGAGATAAAGGTCGATCAGCACCGGGCTCTTGCCGGAAACGACGACGGCTTCCGTGATGTAGCGTTCGAGATGCGCCGTATCGCGCACGATTTCCATCGCGCGGCCGCCGAGCACATAGGACGGACGGATGACGACGGGATAGCCGATGCGTTCGGCGATGACCTTCGCCTCTTCGCCCGAACGCGCGATGCCGTTCGGCGGCTGGCGCAGATGCAGGCGGTCGAGCAGATCCTTGAAACGGTCGCGGTCTTCGGCAAGATCGATCGCGTCGGGCGAGGTGCCGAGGATCGGCACGCCTGCGCGTTCGAGATCGTTGGCGAGTTTCAGCGGCGTCTGGCCGCCGAACTGCACGATGACGCCCGCGAGCGTGCCATTGCGCTTTTCCACGTCGATGAGTTCGAGCACGTCTTCCGCCGTCAGCGGTTCGAAATAGAGACGGTCCGAGGTGTCGTAGTCGGTCGAGACGGTTTCCGGGTTGCAGTTGACCATGATGCTTTCGACGTCGATCTCGTCGAGCGCGAAAGCGGCGTGGCAGCAGCAATAGTCGAACTCGATGCCCTGGCCGATGCGGTTCGGGCCGCCGCCGAGAATGATCGCCTTCTTCTTCGCGCTAGGATCGCTTTCGCAATCGGCGCGACCGGCGAAGTCGCTCTCATAGGTCGAGTACATATAGGGCGTGAGGCTTTCGAATTCCGCCGCGCAGGTGTCGATGCGCTTGTAGACGGGGCGTACACCGAGCGCGTGGCGGCGTTCGCGCACCTCTTCCTCTTCCGTCTTCGCAAGCTCGGCGAGACGGGCGTCGGAAAAGCCCATGGCCTTCAGCGCGCGGAGATCCTGCTTCGACTTCGGCAGGCCTTCGGCGCGGACCTTCTCTTCCGCGTCGACGATCGCCTGCAGGCGTTCGAGGAACCAGGGATCGTAAGCGCAGGCCTGGTGGATCTGTTCGTGGCTGACGCCGAGGCGCAGCGCCTGGGCGATGACGAGCAGGCGGTCGGGCGTCGGACGTCCAAGCGCCGCGCGGATCGCGTTCTTGTCGTCGCCTTCGCCCATGCCGGCGAATTTCACTTCGTTGAGGCCGGTCAGGCCCGTCTCCATGGAGCGCAGCGCCTTCTGGAGCGATTCCTCGAAGGTGCGGCCGATGGCCATGGCTTCGCCGACCGACTTCATCGCCGTGCCGAGAAGCGGCTCGGAGCCGGGGAACTTCTCGAAGGCGAAGCGCGGGATCTTCGTGACGACATAATCGATGGTCGGCTCGAAGGAAGCGGGCGTGACGCGGGTGATGTCGTTCTGCAATTCGTCGAGCGTGTAGCCGACGGCGAGACGCGCCGCGACCTTCGCAATCGGGAAGCCCGTCGCCTTGGAGGCGAGAGCGGAAGAGCGCGACACGCGCGGGTTCATCTCGATGACGACGAGGCGGCCGTCTTTCGGATTGACCGCGAACTGAACATTCGAGCCGCCGGTCTCGACGCCAATCTCGCGCAGCACCGCAATCGAGGCGTTGCGCATGATCTGGTATTCTTTGTCGGTCAGCGTCAGGGCAGGGGCGACCGTGATCGAGTCGCCCGTATGCACGCCCATCGGGTCGATATTCTCGATGGAGCAGATGATGATGCAGTTGTCCGCCTTGTCGCGGACGACCTCCATCTCATATTCCTTCCAGCCGAGCACCGACTCTTCGATGAGCACTTCGGTGGTGGGCGAGGCGTCGAGGCCGCGCTCCACGATCTCGGTGAATTCCTGACGGTTATAGGCGATGCCGCCGCCCGTGCCGCCCATGGTGAAGGAGGGGCGGATGATGGCGGGCAGGCCGACATATTCGAGGCCGCTGAGCGCCTCTTCCATGTTGTGCGCGGCCTTGGAGCGCGGGGACTCGAGGCCGATCTTGTCCATCGCGTCGCGGAAGAGCTGGCGGTCTTCGGCCTTGGCGATGGCGTCGCGCTTCGCGCCGATCATCTCGACGTTGAACTTCGCCAGAACGCCCATGTCGTCGAGCGCGAGCGCAGTGTTGAGCGCCGTCTGGCCGCCCATGGTGGGCAGCAGCGCGTCGGGCCGCTCCTTCTCGATGATCTTCGCCACGATCTCCGGCGTGATCGGCTCGATATAGGTCGCATCGGCGAGATCGGGATCGGTCATGATCGTCGCCGGGTTCGAGTTCACCAGAATGATCCGGTAGCCCTCTTCCTTCAGCGCCTTGCAGGCCTGCGTACCCGAATAATCGAACTCGCAAGCCTGACCGATGATGATCGGGCCCGCGCCGATGATGAGAATGCTTTTGATGTCTGTACGTTTGGGCATCAGCTAAGTCCGAAAAAGGTCAATATCGCCTGCGTCGCAGCTGACGCGTCGTGGATCAGTTGAACGAAGCCCGGGTAAGCCGACAGGGCGATGCAGGCCGTGCTCAAAATTGGGAGCAGCCCGTTAGAGAGTTCGCCGAGCCGCACTCTGCCGCGCTGTACTTGCGCTAAGACGCCATCAATTTCCGAGAGTAAATCATCGCAAATTGGTTCTACCGCAAGATGATTATGATCTCTCGCGTAATCGTCCTTGATTGCAGACAAACGAGCGACGAGTTCATCGAAGCCGGGCTGGTTATCTTTGACGCTTACATATCGGTCAGAGGCGGGAGCAAGGATATTTTCCAGAGGTAGGCCGATCTCTTGAACTGCGGAGTCCTGTACGTCTTCTGCGTTGGGCAATCCACCGAAGGCGGATGCTCTTGATGTATTAGAAAGACGGGTACCTCTAGCGCGCTCTTCTAGGTGAATATTTGTAAGAGCCTCCTTCAGCCACCTTTCTCCACGCAAATGAAACCGGGCTTCCAGCGCCCCTGTCGTTCCGAGTTGAGAGTAAAAGTGATTGCGGCCCTTTTCCGTCATAACGAAATCGGGGCTGGTGTAAGGATCATGAAGCTTTTCGACTAAATACTGCTCGACGAGAAAGTCTAGCGTATCATCCATCTCTTTTGTCGTGGCAAAACCCAGATCAGGGTGGTCGTCAAAAAGCGTCGGATTGTTGACCTCATGAAATTCGAAGTCGGTTGAATGATACAGTCTGCGCTCGGTGTCACGAGACATAGTGCCTAAGATCGCAGCAGTCAGATACTGTCGTGTGCTGCTCATGTTCGAGTCATCCGCGTGAGTCCTCGATCAGCTTCACGAAGCGCTCGAAGAGGTAGTGGGAGTCCTGCGGGCCCGGTGAGGCTTCCGGGTGGTATTGAACGGAGAAGACGGGCTTGCCCTTGAGGCGCAGCCCCGCATTGGTGCCGTCGAAGAGAGAGACATGCGTCTCCTCGACATCAGCGGGCAGGCTTTCGCGCGCGACGGTGAAGCCGTGGTTCATCGAGGTGATCTCGACCTTGCCCGTCGTGTAGTCCTTCACCGGATGGTTCGCGCCGTGATGGCCCTGATGCATCTTTTCGGTCTTTGCGCCGAGCGCGATGGCGAGCATCTGGTGGCCGAGGCAGATGCCGAAGACCGGCTTGCCGCTGGCGACGAGCTTGCGGATTTCGGGCACGGCATATTCGCCGGTCGCCGCCGGATCGCCGGGGCCGTTGGAAAGGAAGACGCCATCGGGGTTCATGGCCAGAATGTCTTCGGCCTTCGTGTCGGCGGGCACGACGGTGACGTCGCAGCCGACGCTCGTCAGGCAGCGCAGGATGTTGCGCTTGATGCCGAAGTCGATGGCGACGACCTTGTATTTGAGGTCATGGCCGGCTTCATAGCCCTTGCCCCATTTCCACTGCGCTTCGTTCCAGCCATAGCTCTGGCCGGTGGTCACTTCCCTGGCGAGGTCGAGGCCGATGAGGCCGGACCAGCGCCTCGCCTTTTCAAGCAGCGCCGGAATGTCGAACTTGCCGTCCGGGTGATGGGCGATGATGCCGTCCGGCATGCCCTTTTCGCGGATGAGGCGGGTCAGCGCGCGCGTGTCGAGACCGGCAAGGCCGATGATGCCGCGGCTGCGCAGCCAGCGGTCGAAATGCCGCGCCGCGCGATAGTTCGACGGGTTGGTGATGTCGGCCTTGAGAATGCAGCCGCGCACGCCGGAAGAGGCGGCGAGGTTCGAGGTCTCGATGTCCTCGTCATTCGCGCCGACATTGCCGATATGCGGAAAGGTGAAGGTGATGATCTGCCCGGCATAGGAAGGGTCGGTCAGGATTTCCTGATAGCCGGTGATGGCGGTGTTGAAGCAGACTTCGCCCACCGCATCGCCCGTTGCGCCGACACCCATGCCTTCGAGAACGGTTCCGTCCTTCAGCACCAGGATCGCTGTCGGTTTACCGTTCTCGCTCATGGCTGTTCTCCCGCGTGATCGCGCGCCGATTCCTCCCCGGAATGCTGCGTGCCCTGCGGCATGCGCCATTCCGTGGCGGCTTTCGTCGACACTCTCATATATTGCTTCTCCTGGGGAGGAAGTGTCCGCCAGATCGCACCGGGGCGCTAGGCTCCGCTTGGCAGACTCAGTTTCCCGTCGAATTTCGCGGAAACTAAAGGAAGCATCTCCGCGCGTCAAGTTTGCGACGGGTGAAAATAATCAAGCCTGTTCAATGCTTTATCGTCTTTCTTCGCAGGCGCGGCAAATTTGCCCCGGTGACCCGGCTGGTTTAGGTTGTGCCCTTCAGAAATCGGAGAAGAAGAATGAGCCAGTCCTTGCGCGAAAGCATCATGCAGCAGGTCAAAGACGCCATGAAGGCGGGCGACAAGCCGCGCGTTTCGGCGCTGCGCCTGATGCAGGCCGCGATCAAGGACAAGGACATCGCGTCCCGCACCGATGGCCGCAACGAGGGTGTATCCGACGCCGATCTTCTCGACCTTTTCACCAAGATGGTGAAGCAGCGTCGTGAATCCGTTGAGCTTTATGAAAAGGGCAACCGCCCGGAGCTTGCCGCGCAGGAAAAGGCCGAGATCGCCGTCATCGAAGAGTTCATGCCCAAGCAGCTCTCCGAAGACGAGACCCGTGCCGCCATCGAAGCGGTGATGAAGGAAATCGGCGCCACCTCGATCAAGGACATGGGCAAGGTCATGGCGGAACTGAAGACGCGCTATGCCGGCCAGATCGACTTCGCCAAGGCCGGTGGGCTGGCGAAGAGCCTGCTGGGCTGAGTTTTACGCCTCATTCTCATGTCGTCATGCCCCGCTTCATGCGGGGCATCCACGTCTTGAGCCACCAGACGGGAAGACGTGGATGGCCCGGACAAGCCGGGCCATGACGCGCGGGAAATGAGTCTTATCCACAGCCCCCGCGCGACTCGCCTTCGCCCCCCTGAAATGCGACAATTGCGCTTCAACCGATAATCCGGACAGTGCCGCGACATGAGCTTCCCGAAAGGCTTTCTCGACGAGCTGAAGGCGCGTATCCGCGTCTCGGAGGTCGTTGGCCGCAAGGTGAAGCTGATCCGGCGCGGCCGCGAATTCGTCGGCCTGTCGCCTTTCACCAATGAGAAGAGCCCGAGCTTCACCGTCAATGACGACAAGCAATTCTGGCATTGCTTCTCGTCAGGCGAGCATGGCGACGTCATCAAGTTTCTCGAAAAGACCGAGAACCTTTCCTTCATCGAGGCCGTGGAGCGGCTGGCGAGCGAGGCGGGGCTCGAAATGCCTCAGCGCGACCCGCATCACGTCGAGCGCGCCAGGGAAGAAGCAAGCCTCATTGATGTGATGGAAATGGCCGCAGCCTTCTTCCGCGAGAAGTTGCAGGCGGGCGTCGGCGCGGAGGCGCGGGCCTATCTCGACCGGCGGGGCTTGAAGCGCGAAACAATCGAGAAATTCGGCCTCGGCTATGCGCCGGAAGATCGCCACGCGCTGATCGGGTATCTGACGGCCAAAGGCGTCAAGCTCGCCCAGATGGCGGAGGCGGGCCTCATCATCGCCGGTCCCGATATTCCAGAGCCCTATGACCGCTTCCGCAATCGCGTGATGTTTCCCATTGCCGATGCGCGGGGGCGCACGATTGCTTTCGGCGGACGCGCGCTCGACAGCGAGGCGAAGGCCAAATACCTCAACTCGCCCGAGACGCCGCTCTTTCATAAGGGGCGGGGCCTCTACAATCTCGACCGCGCGCGCAAGCCCGCCTATGACGCCGGAACGGTCATCGCCGTCGAGGGCTATATGGATGTGATCGGCATGGCGCAGGGCGGTATCGAGAACGCCGTCGCGCCGCTCGGCACTGCGCTTACCGAGGACCAGATCGGCCTCATGTGGCGCATGGCGCCCGAGCCGATCCTCTGTTTCGACGGCGACAAGGCGGGGCTTCGCGCCGCCTTCCGCGCGGTGGAGCGTGTACTGCCGCTGTTGAAGCCCGGCCATTCGCTGCGCTTTGCCATGCTCCCCGGCGGCAAGGACCCGGACGACCTCGTGCGCGAGGAGGGCGGCGACGCCATGCGCGAGGTGCTGGCCGCCGCGCGGCCGCTGGCCGACATGGTCTGGGAGAAGGAAGTCTCGGCGGGCACATGGGACACGCCGGAGCGCCGCGCTGCGCTCGAGGCCCGCATCGAGGAAGTGGTCGGCCAGATTGCCGATCCCAAGGTGAAGACCCATTACGCGCAGGATCTTCGTGGTCGCATCGCCAGGCTTTTCGGCCGCGACCGGGGGCAGGGGGGCGCCCGCCAGCCCTATGACCGGGGGCGTTCAGCCGGTTTCGGGCGGCAGAGCTGGGTGCCGGGCAAGGGCGGGCGCTTCGTTCGCGACCCGCGGTTGACGCCGGTGACGCCGGAACTCCGCCGCTCGGCCCTTGTGCAGGACAAGAGCGCGGGCGTGCAGAAAATGGAGCAGTTGCTGCTCTTCGTTCTGCTCAATCATCCCGAGCTTCTGGAGGAATATTGCGAGGAACTGGCGCGGGTTGAGATCAGGACTCCGGCGCTTGACAGATTACGCAATGAAATCATAGATATAGCGGCCCTTCATGCGCCCCTTGACAGGGAGGCGCTGAAGAACCATTTGGTCTCTAGGGATTTGGCGGATATAGCACATCGTCTGGAAGGCGGGGCGGCGCTGGCAAGCGAACGTTTCGCCTGGCCGGGCTCGTCGCGTGAGGAAGCTGAAACCGGTTTCCTGCATACTTTAGAGCGGCACCATCGGACGATTACCCTGGAGGCCGAACTCAGGGCCGCGGAGCGCGCTCTGGCAGAGGATATGAACGAGGCGAACTGGACGCGGTTGCAGGCGATCCATGCCCAGCTCGAGCGTTCGGAACTTGTCGAGGGCAAGACGGAGTAGGATATCGGGGCAGGCCGCGGGATTGAAAAAGCGGCCGGTGACAGTCGAGCTTTCAGGGGGAAGCCGGAGCGGTCATCAAGACAAAGTCGGAATGTAAGGACCCGTGGGGCGCGTGGCCGGTAAAGTCGGACGCGGTCCGGCGGGTTTTCACGAATTTGGCGCCGTCGCCTTTCTGGCGATTGGCTGCGGACACATCAATACCTGGCCCCTTGTTTGAAGGGTCCGTCAGGTTTCAGGCGGAGAGTTGCTGAATGGCGAGCAAGACAGCAGAGCAGGCGGAAGCACCGGAAGCGGCACCCGAAGTCGTTCAGGATGGCCCGCTTCTCGACATGTCCGACGCCGCGGTCAAGAAGATGATCAAGGCCGCGAAGGTGCGCGGCTTCGTGACCTATGACGAGTTGAACAAGGTTCTGCCGTCCGAGGAATTCTCCTCCGAGCAGATCGAAGACACGCTGTCGATGCTCTCCGAAATGGGCATCAACGTCGTCGAGAACGACGAGGCCGAGGAAAACGCCGAAGGCGGCGAGGCCGAAGTCGAGGCCGATGACGAGGAGGAAGAAGCCTCCACCAGCAAGGCCGTCGCGACCACCACCACGACCAGCACCTCGCTCGACCGTACCGACGACCCGGTGCGCATGTATCTGCGCGAAATGGGCTCGGTGGAGCTTCTGTCGCGTGAAGGCGAAATCGCCATCGCCAAACGCATCGAGGCCGGCCGCGAGACGATGATCGCGGGCCTCTGCGAAAGCCCGCTGACCTTCCAGGCCATCATCATCTGGCGCGACGAGTTGAACGAGGGGAAGATTCTCCTTCGCGACATCATCGACCTCGACGCCACCTATGCCGGTCCCGACGCGAAGAAGATCGACCATTCCCAGGCAGCTCTGAACGGCGAAGCCCCGCCGCGCATCGAGCCGGAAGAGGAAGAGGTCGATGACGAGGGCGAGGACAGCGAGAACTCCATGTCGCTCGCCGCGATGGAAGCGGAACTGAAGCCCAAGGTTCTCGAAAGCTTCGACCGCATCGCCAACGACTACAAGAAGCTCCGCAAGCTGCAGGATCAGAAGGTCGAGGCCGCGCTCAAGGGCGAGAACTTCGCCGTCGCCTCCGACAAGAAGTATCAGAAGCTCACCGCCGACCTCATCGTGGAAGTGAAGAGCCTCTCGCTCAACAACAACCGCATCGAAAGCCTTGTCGAGCAGCTTTACGCGATCAACAAGCGCCTGATGGCGATGGAAGGCCGCCTGCTGCGTTTTGCCGAAAGCCACGGCATCCCGCGCGAGGAATTCCTGAAGCAGTATTACAATGAAGAGCTCGATCCGAACTGGCTCCGCCGTGTCAGCCGGTTGAAGGGCAAGGGCTGGGCGAGCTTCGCGAAGGATGAGCGCGACCAGGTGAAGGATCTGCGCGGCCAGATCCACCAGCTCGCCACCGAAACCGGCCTCGACATCGGCGAATATCGCCGCATCGTCTCGACCGTGCAGAAGGGCGAGCGCGAGGCGCGCATCGCGAAGAAGGAGATGGTGGAGGCGAACCTTCGTCTCGTCATCTCCATCGCGAAGAAATACACCAACCGCGGCCTTCAGTTCCTCGACCTCATTCAGGAAGGCAATATCGGTCTGATGAAGGCGGTCGATAAGTTCGAATATCGCCGCGGCTACAAGTTCTCGACCTATGCGACGTGGTGGATCCGTCAGGCGATCACGCGTTCGATCGCCGACCAGGCGCGCACCATCCGCATCCCGGTCCACATGATCGAAACGATCAACAAGCTCGTGCGCACCTCGCGCCAGATGCTCCATGAGATCGGCCGCGAGCCGACGCCGGAAGAGCTGGCCGAAAAGCTCGGCATGCCGCTTGAGAAGGTCCGCAAGGTCCTGAAGATCGCCAAGGAACCGATCTCGCTGGAAACGCCGATCGGCGACGAGGAAGACAGCCATCTGGGCGACTTCATCGAGGACAAGAACGCGATCCTGCCCATCGACGCGGCGATCCAGTCGAACCTGCGCGAGACGACGACGCGCGTTCTGGCCAGCCTCACGCCGCGCGAGGAGCGCGTGCTGCGCATGCGCTTCGGCATCGGCATGAACACCGACCACACGCTGGAAGAAGTCGGCCAGCAGTTCTCGGTCACGCGCGAACGCATCCGCCAGATCGAGGCGAAGGCGCTGCGCAAGCTGAAGCACCCGTCGCGGAGCCGCAAGCTGCGCTCCTTCCTCGACAACTAGGTCGGCGGACGCCCGAACGAACAAAGCCCGGATCGCACGATCCGGGCTTTTTCATTTTCCCGTCACGCCGGGCGCGACCCGGGGGCAGGGAACATGAAAAAAGGCCGGGCGAAGCCCGACCTTTCCATTGATCCCCGGCGCGGGCCGGTACATCCGCGGCCGCGCAAGGATCGAATATGTGAGGCCCAAGTGGCCCCGATTGGCTGAAAGCCTCGCACCGTTTCGCGACAGGACGATGAAGCCCGGCCTTTAGACGGCCTTTTTTGCGGCCTTCTTCTTCGGCGCGGGCGCTGCGGCCTTTGCCTCAGCATCGGCCTGCTCCTTGGCGAGCCTCAATTCCTTCAGCCGCGCCGTCTTGGTGTCGCGGGCGCGGACCTCGCTGGCGATCAGAAGCCGCGCGGCCTCGGTCGTCGCATCCGCCTTTGTGGCGCGGATGGGCGCGGGCGGAGCCGCCTTGAAAAGCGAAGACTTGTTGCGTGCAGCCATATTCGGTTCCTTCCGGGCCCAGAAATGAAAAAAGGCCGGGTTTGCCCGGCCTTTCCCAACCATCCCGAGCCCGTCAGGGCAGGGCGCCATTACATCCGTGGTCGCCTTCAGGATGAAGTCACCGCACCGGAAAACCGGCTACCGGCATCTCTGCCGATCCTGCTCCGCCGCAGCGCCTGAAGCGCGCAACATCGCCGCGATGACCATCGTTGGAAACTATATGGGGTGCGGAGCGGGGATTACAAGGGGTGGTCTAGCCAACGCCTAATGGGGAAAGCTCGACGCGAGGCTCTTCCTTCCGCGTCCAGCTTGGCCGCTAGACAGCCATTTTGTAGTGATGCCATCTGCTCGGTCCGCTTTGCACCGATACCGTTGAAAAACTCCGCCATTGCTGTCGCATGGGCGCGCGTGATTCAATCCTCTGACCGATTTGCGGAGGATT
>NZ_WESC01000022.1 GCF_009184905.1 Parvibaculum sedimenti | reverse complement strand
ATCCGGCTTCAATGAGGTCGCGCACCGCGCCAAGCCAGACCATCACCGCCGCGCGACCTCACAGAACCCTCCAGATTCCCAAGCTGCTGAAAATCTGATTCGACGTTGCAGGCACATGGAGGCTTGCGATGGCAGCAGCGATAGGCGTTCGATCTGACTATATTTCGGGGGATTTGCGTCGTTTTGCGCGACGAAGTGGTGATCCTGATCAGGTCCGGCGTCTGCTGGCTATTGCGCTGATCCTGGACGGGGCAAGCCGTAGTGAAGCGGCGAAGGTTGCCGGCGTGACGCTACAGATCGTGCGCGACTGGGTCATGCGGTTCAACGAGGGCGGCCCCGGTGGTCTGGCAACGCGCAAGGCGCCGGGGCGGGCCTCGATCCTGAACGACGAACAGCGTACCCGCCTTGCCGAGATTGTTGAGGCTGGGCCGATCCCGGCGGCGCATGGCGTGGTGCGCTGGCGACTGTGCGATCTGGCGCAGTGGGTGTGGGACGAGTTCGCGCTTTCCGTCACGCGCCACACCCTCGGGCGCGAGCTTCGCGCGATGGGCTATCGCAAGCTCTCGGCGCGGCCCCGCCATCGTGGTCAGAAGAGCGATGACATTGCCGATTTTAAAAAAGCTTTGCCGCCCGCCTGACGCAGATCAAGCGGCGGCTCCCGAGAGGAACGCCGGTAGAGCTGTGGTGGCAGGACGAGGCCCGCGTCGGCCAGCAGACCAAGCTCACCCGGCGTTGGGCAAGGCGAGGCACACGACCATCAGCCCCCAAGGATCAGCGTCGGTCCTCAGCATGGCTGTTCGGTGCGATCTGCCCCGCTGAAGGCAAGGCCGCGGGTATCGTCATGCCCCGATGCAACAGCGAGGCAATGAGCATGCATCTTGAGGAAATCGCCTTCCATGTCGCGCCGGGCGCGCATGCCGTCCTGCTGCTCGATCAGGCTGGATGGCACGGCTCTGCCGAACTGGTCGTTCCGCCTAACATCACCCTGATGCCGCTGCCGCCGAGGTGCCCGGAACTCAATCCGGTCAATGCGCGTTGGTATGAGCCGCGGCGGCGCAGGCGTGGTGCTTGAGCACGAGGTTGATGAAATCCTCGCAGGCGGGCGACATTTTTTTCCTGTTGTATGTCACCCACATCTTGGTCGTGGCGCCGACCGCCTTCAGGGGCCGATAGACAACATGCTCCACCTGCAAGGCTTGCAGGGAGGCGGAGAGGACGGAGACGCCGAGACCGGCGGCGATCAGGCCGAGAAGGGTCGAAAGCTCATGGACCTCCTGCGCGATCCTCGGCTCGAAGCCGGCGCCATGACAGAGCGCGAGCCATTGTTCGTGAAATCCCGCGCCGAGACCGCGGACATAGAAAACGAAAGGCTCATTCGCCAGCACGTCCATCGCGAGGGCCTCGCCGCTCGACGCGAGGGGATGGTCCTCCCGCAGCGCGAGAACCAGCCGATCCTCGTAGATTTCCGTCGCCGTCAGGCCGATGGGCAGATCCGGAAGTTGCGCGCCGCGCAGGAAGCCGACCTGAAGGCTGCCGGCATTCAGCGCCTCGATCTGGAAAGAGCTCGGCATCTCGCTCATCGTCAGGCGGACATCCGGGGAATTCTGGCGAAAGGCGAGGATGGCCTTGGTGACGGCCCCGGTGAAAGGCGCCGAAGCCGTCATGCCGATCGTGACCTCGCCGATTTCACCGCGATGGGCCCGGCGCGCCACCTCTACGGCATGTGCCGCCTGTTCGAGCGCCGCCCGCGCCTCCGGCAGAAAGAGCTTTCCGACCTCGGTGAGTTCGACGCGCCGGTTGGTGCGCTCGAAGAGGCGGGTGCCGATTTCCTCTTCAAGAATCTGTATTTGCTGGCTCAAAGGCGGTTGCGAAACGCCGAGGCGCTTGGCTGCGCGGCCGAAATGAAGCTCCTCGGCGACATGGACGAAGTAACGCAGGTGGCGGAGTTCCATCGCAATATTCCGTTTATAATATCAATTAACCTTTATTATATATTAGACGTTATCAATGCCGCGGCGCAATACAAGGCGGGTGTTCGTCACCTGAGAGGCCGTCACGGTCGCTGTGCCTGCGATATGTCGCTCCTCGCCCCCCACAGTGACATGTCGCGGGCCTTCGTCGTGGCGGCTTTCTCGCGTCGGCCGCAGGTCCGCCTGACGCGCTTCGGATCTCCAATGTCGAGGTTGAGCCGTGTTATCCATCGTGCGTATTGCTTTGCAACGGCCCTATACGTTTATCGTCCTTGCAATGGTGATATTGATCGTTGGTGGACTGGCCGCCGTCAGGATGCCCATCGACATTTTCCCCGACATTCGCGTGCCTGTGGTCGCCGTCATCTGGCAATATACGGGGCTGTCGCCCGAGGACATGTCGGGACGGATGGTCTCGCCTTATGAGCGCGTGCTGACGACCACCGTCAACGACATCGAGCACATCGAGGCGCAGTCGATGCAGGGCATCGGCATCGTCAAGATCTACTTCCAGCCCGGCGCCGATATCCGCCTTGCCAATGCACAGATCACCGCCGTCTCGCAGACGGTCCTGAAGCAGATGCCGCCCGGCTCGACGCCGCCGCTGATCCTGAACTACAGCGCCTCGACCGTGCCGATTCTGCAATTGGCGCTGTCGGGCAAGGGGCTGTCGGAGCAGCAGCTCGGCGACTACGCCCTCAACGTCATCCGCACCAACCTCGTGACGGTGCCGGGCGCCGCCGTGCCCTATCCCTATGGCGGCAGGACCAGGCAGGTGCAGGTCGACATCGATCCGGTGGCGCTGCAATCGAAGGGATTGTCGGCGACCGACATCGGCAATGCGATCGCGGCCCAGAACCAGATCAACCCGGCCGGCTTCGTCAAGATCGGGACATTTCAATACAATCTCAGATTGAACAACGCGCCCGACACGATTGAGGCCTTGAACAACATCCCGGTGAAGACCGTGAACGGCGCGACGATCTATATGCGCGACGTCGCCCATGTGCGCGACGGCAGCCCGCCGCAGCAAAATGTCGTGCATGTGAACGGCGCGCGTTCGGTGCTGATGACGATCCTGAAGTCGGGAGCGACATCGACTCTGGCGATCGTGCAGGGCATCAAGTCGCGGTTTCCCGGCTTACAGGAGATATTGCCTCCCAGTTTGAAGATCGTGCCGCTGAACGACCAGTCGCTGTTCGTGAAGGCCGCGATCTCGGGCGTCGTCCGCGAAGGCGTGCTGGCCGCCGTACTGACCAGCCTGATGATCCTGCTCTTTCTCGGCTCGTGGCGGTCGACGGTGATCATCGCCATTTCGATCCCGCTCGCCATTCTCGCCGCGGTGGCGACACTTGCCGCCTTCGGTCAGACTCTCAACATCATGACGCTGGGCGGCCTCGCGCTCGCCGTCGGCATTCTGGTCGACGACGCCACCGTGACCATCGAGAACATCAACTGGCATCTGGAGCAGGGCAAGGACGTCCGCACCGCCATTCTCGACGGCGCCCAGCAGATCGTCGTCCCGGCCTTCGTTTCGCTGCTCTGCATCTGCATCGTTTTCGTGCCGATGTTCTTCCTGCCGGGCGTCGCCGGCTTCCTCTTCGTGCCGATGGCGCTTTCCGTTGTCTTCGCGATGATCGCCTCGTTCATCCTGTCGCGCACGCTGGTGCCGACCATGGCGATGTACCTGCTGCATCCCCACGCACCCGGCCATATGCACGAGGCGGGCGAGCCGGGCCCGACGAAAAATCCGCTGATCCGGTTCCAGCGCGCTTTCGAGCATCGGTTCGAGCGCCTGCGCGACAATTATTCCGGCTATCTCGGGCTCGCGCTCGAGCATCGCATACCGTTCATCATCGGTTTCATGGTCTGCGTCCTGCTCTCCTTTATTCTGCTGCCCTTCCTCGGCCAGAACTTCTTTCCGGCGGTCGATGCGGGGTCGATCACCATGCATGTCCGCGCGCCAGTCGGCACACGGATCGAGGAAACCTCGGCCCTTTTCGACCGGATCGAGCGGCGGATCCATGAGATCATCCCGCCGAGCGAGTTGAATTCGATGGTCGACAATATCGGCCTGCCGGTCAGCGGCATCAACACGACCTACAATGCCACCGGTACCATCGGGCCGCAGGATGGCGACATCCTGATCGGGCTGACGGAAGGCCATCGGCCGACCGACGAATATGTGAAGACATTGCGCGAGCGCCTGCCGCGCGAGTTTCCGACCGCGACCTTCGCGTTCCTGCCGTCGGACATCGTCAGCCAGATTCTCAATTTCGGTGCCCCGGCTCCGATCGACATTCAGGTGATCGGTCCCAATTTCGCGGACGATCGGGACTATGCGATGAAGATATTGCGCGACGTGCGCAAGATTTCCGGCGTCGCCGACGCCCGCATCCAGCAGTCGTCGCAATATCCGCAGCTACGCTTCGACGCCGACCGCACGCGGATCGGCGAACTCGGCCTCACGGAGCGCGACGTCACGAACGGCGTTGCAACGGCGCTTGCAGGCAGCGGCCAGACGGCTCCGGTCTACTGGCTCAATCCGAAGAATGGCGTGTCCTATCAGGTGGTCGCGCAGACGCCCGAATATCTGCTGGATTCGCTCAGCCGGCTGCAAAATCTGCCCATCACCGGCTCTTCGGCGAACGGCACCTTGCAGGTTCTGGGCGGGCTCGGAACCCTGTCGCGCGACACGGCCAACGCCATCGTCTCGCAATACAACATCCAGACCATGGCGAATATCTATGCAACGACGCAGGGCCGGGACCTTGGCGCCGTCGCCGACGACATCAACGACGTGCTGCAAGCGCATGCGAACGAAAGGCCGAAAGGCGTCACCGTTACGCTGCGCGGCCAGTACCAGACGATGAACACGGCCTTCTCCGGCATGGGCTTCGGTCTCCTCGGCGCCGTCGTGATGATCTATCTGCTGATCGTGGTAAATTTCCAGTCATGGCTCGATCCCTTTGTGATCATTACGGCCCTGCCCGGTGCGCTTGCCGGCATCGTCTGGATGTTGTTCGTCACCGATACGACATTGTCGGTGCCTGCCCTGACGGGTGCGATCATGTGCATGGGCGTTGGAACGGCGAACTCCATTCTTGTCGTCAGTTTCGCGCGCGAGCGGCTGACGGCGACGGGCGACGCCGCGAAGGCCGCCCTCGAGGCCGGCTTCACACGTTTCCGTCCGGTGCTGATGACGGCTTTGGCGATGATCATCGGCATGGCGCCGATGGCGCTGGGGCTCGGCGAGGGCGGCGAGCAGAATGCGCCGCTTGGCCGCGCCGTGATCGGCGGACTGATCGTCGCGACCTTCGCCACGCTGATGTTCGTCCCCGTCGTCTTCGCTCTCGTCCACGGTCGCCATCAAACAGCACCCTCCGCCAATCCTGGAGAAGCCTATGCATGAACCCGTCAAGCTCGCCGCGCGGGACAGCCGCAAGCTCAGGCGCGCCGGCCTGATCGGCATCGCGGTCGTCGTCGTTGTCGTCGGCGCGGGGATGATGACCCGTCTCTTCGCCAAGCAGGAATTGAAGAGCTGGACCGCCGAACAGGCGATGCCGACCGTCAGCGTTCTCCGTCCCTCGGTCGACGGTGCCCAGCGTCCGCTGTCCCTGCCGGCCTCGATCGAGGCCTGGTCGCAGGCGCCCGTCTATGCGCGCACCAACGGCTATCTGAAGGCCTGGTACGCCGATATCGGCACGCCGGTGAAGGCGGGGCAGGTCCTCGCCGAAATCGACACGCCCGACGTCGACCTGCAGGTCGCGGCGGCGACCGCCAATCTGGCGACGGCGCAGGCGCAACTTCGTCTGGCGGAAACCACGGCCCAGCGCTGGGGCCGGCTGGTGGCGCAGGATGCCGTGTCGAAGCAGGATGCCGAAACGAAGCGGAGCGATCTCGCCGTCCGGCGTGCCATGGCGAACGCGGCCCAGGCCGATGTGGACCGGCTTCGGACGCTGCAAAGCTTCAGGCGCATCGTCGCGCCCTTCGACGGCGTGGTGACGAGCCGCTCCACCGATATCGGCGCTCTCATCGTTTCGGGCACGGCTGCGGCACGGCCGCTCTTCACCGTGGCGGACGCGAAGAAGATGCGCGTCTATGTGCATGTGCCGCAGAACTTCTCGGCCGATATCAAGGCCGGGATAACCGCGACGCTTGTCCTGCCGGAATATCCGGACCGGAAGTTCCAGGCGACGCTGCTCAACACGTCGCAATCCCTGAGCGATACGACGGGCTCGATGCTGGTTCAGCTCGTGGTCGACAATTCGGACGGGCTTCTCAAGCCGGGGGCCTACACGCAGGTGACCTTCTCGCTGCCGAATACCGGATCGTCGGTCCTTGTTCCGGCGAGCGCATTGATGTTTCGCCCGCAAGGCATGACCGTCGCGGTCGTCGATGGTGACGGCCGTGTGAGGCTCAGAGTGGTCAAGATCGCGCGCGACTTCGGCTCCAAGGTCGAGATCGCAACGGGCCTGTCGATGAACGATCGCATCGTCGACAGTCCACCCGACGCCTTGGCCGATGGCGACCAGGTTCATATTCTCGACTCCTCCGGCGGCCAGTCCTCTCATGCAAACAGCTAGAATTCTGTCCGTCGCCCTCGCCCTTTCGGTGGCGGGCTGCGACATGGCGCCGGATTATGCACCGCCCAAGATCGCGGTGCCTGTGGCCTATAGGGAAGTGGGGCCTTGGGCACCCGCCGCGCCTGCGGACGACTCTCATCGCGGCGCGTGGTGGAGCATATTTCCCGATCCGGTGCTCGACGGGCTCGAACAGCGCATCGAAAAAGAGAGTCCCCGTCTAGCTGCCGCCGTTGCGCGTTTCGATCAGGCGCGGGGCCTCGCCGATCAGGCGCGCTCATCCTTCTTTCCGACGCTCGATCTCGAAACGAGCGCCGAACGCGACCGTCTTTCGGCGAACCGTCCGCTCCAGAACAAGGCGGCGGTCTATAATGACTATGCCGGCGGCCTCGCCGCGAGCTACGAACTCGACCTCTGGGGCCGCGTGCGCAATCTCGTCGCGCAGGGCACGGCCGACGAGCAGGCAAGCGCCGCCGATCTTGCTGCAGTGCGCTTGAGCCTTCAGGCCGTACTCGCGGACGATTATATACGTCTGCGCGGTCTCGACGCGGAAATGGCGCTGCTGTCCGATACGGTCGATGCCTTCAACAAGGCATTGAACCTGACGGTCACGCTTCATTCCGGCGGCGCCTCCTCGGCGATCGACGTCGGTCGCGCGGAGACCCAGCTCGCATCGGCGAAGGCGCAATTGTCCGATGTTGGCGCCGATCGGGCGCTCCTCGAACATGCGATCGCCGCGCTGGTCGGCGAGCCCGCCTCGACCTTCTCGATCGCGCCGGCGGTGCGGAAAATCGCCGTCCCCGTCGTTCCGGTGACGACGCCGTCGGTTCTGCTGCAACGTCGTCCCGACATCGCGGCGGCGGAGCGGCGCGTCGCGGCGGCGAATGCCGGCATCGGCGTTCAGAGAGCGGCCTTCTATCCGGACATTACGCTCGGTCTTTCCGGCGGGTTTGAAAGCGTTGCCGGCGGTCTCCTGACGGCGCCGAGCGCCTTCTGGGCTCTGGGCCCGGCGGACGCGGTTCTCTCCGTCTTCGACGGTGGTGAGCGCAAGGCGGCTCTTGCTGTGGCGCATGGGCAATTCGACGAAGTCGCCGCCGATTACCGGCAGACGGTGCTCGACAGCTTCCGCGAGGTCGAGGACCAGATGGCCTTGGCGAACCGTCTGGCGGAAGAGGCCAGGCATCAGGACGATGCGGTGGCGGCGGCGGCGCGCACCAACAAGCTCGCTTTCGTGCAGTACAAGGAAGGCGCGGCCGACTATCTCGGCGTCGTCACCGCGCAAACCGCCAAGCTTCAGGCCGAGATGGCGGCGCTCAACGTGCAGACGCGCCGGCAGCAAGCCGCCATCGCCCTCATCAGGGCGCTGGGCGGCGGCTGGGAGCAGAAGGGCTGAGCGTCAGGCGCGGCCTTGACATATATAAATGAATTCTAATATATAAGGCATCAACTTGGACCGCGCTGGAGTGCGGCGGAGTTTTGCCGGATGGCCGTGACGGCTGACATCAGAGACCTCGAGGCGAGCGCCGCCGAAGCCTCGAAGCTTCTGAACGCGCTCGCGAACGAGCGGCGTCTCCTGATCCTTTGCCAGATTGCCGGCCGTGAAATGTCGGTCGGCGAAATCCAGGATATCGTGGGGATCAGCCAGTCCGCCTTGTCGCAGCACCTCGCGCTGCTTCGGGAGCAGGGGCTGGTCGCAACGCGGCGCGAATCCCAGACCATCTATTACCGGCTCGCGAGTCCCGAGGCGCAGCGCATCATTGAAACTCTTGCCGATATCTACTGCCCGCCGGTCAAACCATCGCCGCGGAAGAAAAGCCGCTGACCTGTCGTCAGAACGGGATCATTCCGCTCTCCGCATCTCGTTTCCCGGATTGGGGTCCGGGATCAATTCCACGGTACGAAAAGCCCGTTGCAGAATAGGGCGGGGAATGCGGCCATCGACAGCGAAAACCAGCCGGGGACCGCTTCATGCCGCCAATCCCGACCTATTCTGCAACGGGCTCCTATGTGAGTACGACAACTCCACCTAGGACCTGTTGACAAAGCAATAATTGCTTAGGCATGATTAATACTATTCGACAGCTTTCCCATATCCGGCCCTCGCTTTTAGGCCGTCTTATCCTCGCTTTTAGGCCGTCTTATATGTCTTCTCTGGACTCAGCGCTCTACGCCTTCACCAACGCAATACAACCGGTGCGTCGCGCATGGATGCAGGCTGCCGGAACGGCATTCGCCGAAGCCGGCCTCTCGAATTCGCTCGCAACTGTCGTGCTGTTCGTTTCCCGCCTGGGGCCGCAGACGCAGCAGAAGACGCTCGCGCAAGAAGTCGGTGTGAATCCGGCAGCGCTCGCGCGGATGCTGGATCAGGGCGAAACCGCTGGCCTTCTCGTTCGCAACGAGATTCCAGGGGACCGGCGCAGCAAGACTGTCGATCTGCTTCCTAAGGGTGCGCGCCTCGCGTCACGTCTCGAGGAAGCTATCGCGGTACTGCGCTCCAAACTGCTGGCGGATGTGCCGCTATCCGACATCAAAACGACCATACGAGTGTTGCGCCTGCTGGAAGAGCGTTCGCAGGCCCACGTCGACAGCATGCGGGCCAAGGGCAAGTGATGTTTGAACTGTCGCGGTGGCTGTTCGCGGTTAAGCTGTACATTGCAGCGATGATTGCGTTTTCAATCTCGGTCAGGATCGGGCTACCGCAAACATACTGGACGATCGTTACCTGTTGCGTCGTGATGAATCCGTTGACAGGCGCGATCCGGTCGAAGGCGGTCTACCGCTTCACGGGCACGCTTTGCGCCGGAGTCATTTCGCTGCTGCTTGCCGGCGTCTTTGGAAGCGAGCCCTTGCTGTTGATCGTTGCGGCCGGGTTCATCGGGGCAGGGACGTTTGGCAGCTCGGTGCTCGATCGGTCGCCGCGTGGCTATGGCTTTCAATTGTTCGGCCTCACCTTGATGATTGTCGCCGTCGGAGGTATTGACAATCCCGGCAACATGTTCGCCACTGCGGTGGCGCGTCTTTCCGAAATCGGTCTTGGGATCATCTGCTGTACGGTAGTGGACAGCGTGATTGCCCCCCGCTCGCTTGGCCCCACATTGCGCCAGAGGCTTCGCTCATGGCGGTCGGACATGCAGAACTGGATAGCCGACTCTTTCCGCGGGCAGGTCCTGGAACCAAAGGCCGCTGAGGACAGGCTGAAGATCATCGCCGATGTCACGGCACTCTCCGTATTGGCCGCCCATCTGCGTTACGATCCGCTTGTCAGCCGCAGGGAACGCGAGCTTACGTTTGCGATGCAGCGGCGCGTTCTGCGCTTGGTTCCGACCCTCGCAGCGACCGCGTCGCGCATCGTCGGCGCCAATGACGCCGAGCGGACGGTGCTTGCGTCCGTGCTTG
Source organism: Parvibaculum sedimenti (assembly GCF_009184905.1). Classification (GTDB taxonomy): domain Bacteria; phylum Pseudomonadota; class Alphaproteobacteria; order Parvibaculales; family Parvibaculaceae; genus Parvibaculum; species Parvibaculum sedimenti. The sequence goes on along the minus strand of NZ_WESC01000022.1, from coordinate 7,488 downwards.
AAGAAGCCAACCAATATGCGCAGGACGGCCGTGCTGCGGATAGCGGATTGGTCGCGCGATTGCGCGATGCAACATCCAGTATCGAACCCAGTACGCCTTGGCGGCAGCTGGTCCGCGAGGATCTGACTGAACTGGTCACCGATGCGCTGCGCATCTGGGCGGAAGTTCGTCAACTCGATGCCGCGCTTAACGATGACGCCGTGCTGGAACCCAAGCTGGAGCGGCAAGTGCGAGGAACCAAAGCTTTTCCGCTCAGACCGGATCCAAGTGCTGCGAGGCGTCTAGCGATAGCTGCCCTGTTGGGCTATTCGGTGCTCTGTGTCTTATGGTGGGCGACGGGCTGGGAGGCAGGTTCTGGCGCGGTCCTGATCGGTGTCGTCGCATTGGCATTCTTCGGTGGTGTTGATGAAGCCGAACACGCGATTGCTACGTTCGGGCGTTTTGCGGCCTTTGCGTTGCTGTTTGCCGGTATCCTGAGTTACGGCCTGCTTCCTATGGCGGACAATTTTCCATCGTTTCTTATCGCGATGGCCATCTTCATGTTGCCTCTGGGCGCGTGGGCGGCAACCAACCCACAAGCCACATTGCTCATGGCGCTGGGGCTCAGCACGATAAATCTTCAAGGAACATACAGTCCGCTGAATTTCGGTGCGTTTCTTGAGGCGGGCTTTGCAAGCCTGCTGGGTGTCTTCGTTGCTTATTCCTGTATCGGGTTGCTCGGACGGAGCGGAACGGCGCAGGCTTTGCTCCGTCTAACGCAGATGGAACGTGCCGATATCGTGAAGCTCAGTTATCGTGCCACGGAGAAGGACCGAGATGACTATATCGATCGTGCTCTCGACCGCCTCGGCTCGATCATTCCAAGACTCGGTGCCGTAGAGCAGACGGATCAGAGTGCTCGGTTGCTCTCATGGTTGCGCGCGGGCGTGAATATCGCGGATCTGCGGCGCAGCACTGAATCCCTGGCGGGATCTGCCCGTTTGGAGTCGGAATATCTGCTTGATGCTCTGCGGCAGGAAATCGGCTCAGCAGAGTTGTCACCGGCCCTACTTGCCAGGATAGACCACATGCTGACGGCCGCCTGGAAAGAAGCCCCCGACCCGTCGCACCATGCGTTTATTCGCAGTCTGATCAGATTGCGTCTTGCGCTCTTTGAAAATGGGCCACAATGGGTCCCTGCAACATGATTGGGGAATTCGATATTGCGGGGGTGTTCGTCTCGCCACTTTTGCTTTGCCTTCTAGCGGCTTTTCTGGCGCGCATTCTTATCGGCCGTGTTCTGGAAGCGACGGGCATCTATCGTGCTATATGGCACCAGTCGTTGTTCAGCATATCCCTGTTCTTCGTCCTTGTCGGCGCGGTCTTCGCGCTTCTACAGGCTGTGACAAGTTGAAAGCGTGAAACGATGACTCGCGAACTCACCGTTCGTCTTCTGAAGATCGTTCCTACAGTGATTCTGGCATTTTTGGCCTGTTTAGTGCTGTGGCATCTATATGTCTATTACACTTACGCACCGCAAACGCGCGATGGAAGGATCCGCGCCGATGTGGTGCCACTCGCGGCGGACGTGTCGGGGAGCGTGGAACAGGTTCTCGTACATGATAATCAAAGGGTGCAGCGTGGTCAAATTTTGTTTGTCATCGATCATGTGCGCTATGCCAATGCGCTGGATAGAGCCGAGGCCGCGCTGGCGCAGGCCAAGGCCACGGTCGACGCGGCCGAACGGGAGGATAACCGTTACGCCAAACTCGCTAGAGTGCGCGCGGTGCCAATGCAGGTGAGCGACAATGCAAGGTCGGGGGCCGAGGAGGCACGCGCCGCCTACGCCCAGGCAGTCGCGAACCGGGATCTGGCGCGCATCAATCTGGCGCGCACCAAGGTGCGTGCGCCCGTCAACGGCATCATCACGAATTTTTCCTTGCGACCAGGCGCCTATTCTGTGGCAGGCCAGCCCGTGTTGGCGATCGTGGATAGCAACAGTTTCTATGTTTCCGGCTATTTTGAGGAGACGAAGCTTGCCTACGTGCATGATGGCATGCACGCCACGATCTGGATCATGGGCGAGGACAAGCCGCTCGATGGCCACGTCACGGGCCTTTCGGCGGGCATCGACGACAGGGAGCGCACAACAGTGTCGGGCACGTTGCTTGCCAACGTCAATCCCACCTTTAGCTGGGTTCGCCTTGCCCAGCGCGTTCCCGTCCGGATCGCCATAGACCACGTTCCGCGCGGAACGGTATTGATTGCGGGGCGCACGGCGACCGTGACGCTTGACGGTGCTAACATGAATATCTTCAAGTTCGGCAATCCGCTCTAGGGTCTGTCTTCAGTTGAGCAGAATGATAGATCCTGCAAGGTATACGGCTGACAGGAAATTTCTCGCAATGAAACAAAGGTCGATCTCCTCAATAACGAGGCGATCGCAAAGACCATCATCGAGTTGTTGCGTGAAAAGCCTGAGCGCGCCGTGACAATTGGGGTTCATGGTGACTGGGGTGCGGGAAAATCAAGCATCCTAGAAATGATCGAGAACGACCTCGATTTGGATGCGGATGTGCTCTGTATCAAATTCAATGGATGGCGTTTTCAAGGATTTGAAGATGCCAAAATCGCGCTCATCGAAGGAATCGTTACTGCACTTCTAGAAAAGCGCCCTTTGCTCACGCAAGCCGGCTTGGCGGTGAAAGACATCTTCAAGCGCATCGACTGGCTCAAGATCGCGCGCCACGGTGGCGGTCTCGCGTTTACTGCGTTCACGGGCATTCCTACGGCCCATCAAGTCGACGCGGTGGTCGACACCTTGAAGGACATATTCTCCGATCCCTCGAAGCTCACCACGCAGGAGAATTACGACAAGGCCATCGACGGTGTGCGAGGTCTGCTGAAGCCGGGAGAGTCGAAGAATGTTCCGGAAGAGATTGAGGCCTTCCGGAAAGCTTTTGACGACCTGCTCAAACAGGCGGGGGTCAAGCAACTGATCGTCCTCATTGACGATCTCGACCGCTGCCTGCCGGACACAGCGATTGAAACACTTGAAGCCGTCCGCCTGTTCGTATTCACCGCCCGCACCGCGTTCATCGTAGCGGCCGACGAGGCGATGATCGAATATTCGGTGCGCAAGCATTTCCCCGAACTCCCAGACACGACCGGACCTCGCGACTATGCGCGCAACTATCTCGAAAAGCTGATCCAGATACCGTTCCGGATTCCGGCTTTGGGCGAGACCGAAACCCGCATCTACGTTACCTTGCTGCTCGTCGGCGCGGAGTTGGGCGAGGACGATCCCACTTACTCGGCGCTCATCACCGTGGCGCGCGAATTACTCAAACGCCCTTGGCAGACGGCCGGGCTCGATGCGCAGACGGTCAAGACCGCCTTGGGCGACAAAGCCGGCAAGGTCCAGAATGCGCTCACCTTGAGTGATCAGATCGGTCCGATCCTGGCCAGCGGAACTCAGGGCAATCCGCGACAGATCAAGCGTTTCCTGAACACCCTGCTGCTGCGCCATCAGATCGCGCTTGCTCGCGGTTTCGGCGAAGAGGTGAAGCTGCCCGTCTTGGCCAAACTCATGTTGGCCGAACGGTTCCTTTCCAGATTGTTCGACCAGATCGCCAGTGCCGCCGCCCGCGACCCGGACGGTCGGTGCGTAGATTTGGCCGCGCTCGAAGCTGCGGCGTCGGAGGAGAAGCCGGCCCCTAAAGCGAAGCAGGCGGGGCCGAAAATCAGTTCCATTGATGACGCTAAGCCGACCACCGTACCGAACTCCAAGGACAGCGCCATCCTGACAGAATGGAAGGCAGCCGATGCGATAAAGGCCTGGGCGCGGCTTTCACCAGCTTTGGCGGAAGTCGATCTGCGCCCCTATCTGTTCGTAACCAAGGATCGGAAGGACTATTTCGGCGCGGCTTCCGTGCTCGGGCGTCTCGCCGCAGTGGTCGAAAAGCTGATGGGACCGAAACTGGCAGTTCAGGCGTTCGAAGGCGAACTCAAGCAGCTTGTTCCGGCCGAGGCCGCCCAAGTCTTCGAGGAACTGCGTGGGCGCGTCATGGGCGGCGATGCCTTCGACACCGCGCCTCCTGGAATAGATGGGCTCGCCGTGTTGGTTCGCGCTCATCCGACATTGCAGGCTAACCTTCTCGACTTGCTCGAAGCCGTGCCAGCCGATCGGTGCGGTCCGTGGCCCGCGTCGGGTTGGGAGGGCGTCATCAAGGATTCCGGCGCGTTGACGCGGTTCGAGAAGCTACTCCAAGGATGGTCCACTTCCGGTTCGACTTTCCTGAAGACGACGGCAAGCGCCGCGCTCCGCACGCGGAAAGGTGGGCGCTGATGGGCACGTCGAGCGCCTACGGCGGTGCAGGCGGCGGCACGCCACTTATTCCGAGCTGGTTGCAGGATGATGGTGGGGCTGGTAGTGCGGGTGATGGCGACGGGACGCCACCGTCGTCACCCGATGGAACGCCCCCAGCAGTTCCTCCCGCGCCAGCGCCCCGTCCGACCGCCCCGGCAGGTGCATCGGATCGGTTCACGTCCGCCCGAACCAATTTCACGCGCTTCGTAAGCTCGGGCGGCAGCGACCGCAAGAGTCTCGGCCGCGCTGTCTCGCAATATGTGTCCAAATCCGCGGGTGGTTCCCGCCAAGCCGCGCAGCGCATGGGCTCATCGCGCGGCACAGGCGCTGGCCTGGTCCGATTCCTTAATGACGCCAGTGCAAATGGCGTTCGTGAAGCACTGCGGACGCTCAACCTCGAAAGCCTCGCCGGGCGGCCGATCGAGGAAGTGTTTGCCGGTCTCGCTGACTACATCTGTCCCGAAGGCGGGTCCATCGACGAGGGCATCGCCCGAGACGCCTTCGTCGAGACCATCGCTGATCTCGCCGGTGCCGGCATCACCGACATCGACGCGTTAACATCGGGCCAGATTCAGACTGTCTTCGAGTTGTATGCGACGCACGCGATTGAGGTCCGTATCTGCAACGACGTAGGCATGAAGGTCGTCACTTTGCCTGCCGATCCGCGCGTGGCCGAGAGTATTGAGGCGCAACTGCGTGATTTCATCCAGCGCGCAGTCAGCGACGCGATCAACGCCGCAGGCGTCAACATCCAGTCGCTGACCCCTGATGCGGTGATGGGCTTCGTGACCAACGTCTATCAATCCGCCTTCGACGTGTTGCAGACGATGGGCGACGGGGAGGCAGCGAAATGAGGCGTCATGTCATCATCGGTCGTTTCGGGTCGGACGATAAGACCCGCGTCCCGAAGGCGCGCGACGAGTTTGCATCGACCTTGCAGTTGGTGGCGGGCAAGCGTCTCGACCACGGGATCGGCCGCGCCTTAGCCGATCTCAAGGCGCTGCATCTGACCCCGAGCGAGATCGGCGCGGACATGCTGGTGGTCGCGGCCCATGTCCATGCGGCGGACACACGCATCTCTCGCTCCACGGAATCGCAGGACGCCTGGACGCGCGAGATTCGGCTGGTCATCCCCGTGAGCGATCCGGTGCGATGGACGGCGGCCGCGCCCATTCTGGTCCGCGCCTTGAACTTCCTGACCGGCGACAGGTGGGATGTTGGATTCCGCAAGCGGGCCAAGGGTTATGCAAAACTGGTTTCCGACGCGGCACCCACCCTTATCCCCGCTCCATTCGACGGCGTTAGTCTGTTCTCCGGTGGTTTGGACAGTCTGATCGGCGCGATCGACAGCTTGAATGCGGGCGAGACGCCGCTTCTGGTCAGCCATGCCGGCGAAGGGCTGGTGAGCAAGTCGCAGGAGCAATGTTTCGACGGTTTGAAAGCCGCTTACAAAGCGTCCGCCTTTGATAGGCTGCGGGTGTGGATGAGTTTCGATAGCGGGCTGGTCGAGGATGTCGGATCGGAGGATACGACGCGCGGCCGCTCGTTCCTGTTCTTCTCGTTGGGCATCGCCGCCGGCACCGCGCTTGGCCGCGACTTCGTGCTCAAAGTTCCGGAGAACGGCTTGATCGCGCTCAATGTGCCGCTCGATCGGCTTCGGCTGGGCGCGCTCAGCACCCGGACGACGCATCCTTTCTACATGGCACGGTGGAATGATTTGCTCCGTACGCTTGGCGTCGGGGGGAAGGTCCAGAATCCCTATTGGGACAAGACCAAGGGTGAAATGGTAGCTCAGTGTGCCAATCCCGCCCTGTTGAAGCAGCTCGCCCCAGTGTCGTTATCATGTTCGTCACCGACGAAGGGGCGCTGGACCAAGAAGCCGCAGGGACATTGCGGTTACTGCCTGCCGTGTCTTATTCGGCGGGCCTCCCTGCGGGGCACGGACACGACAGTTTACGGGGTGCCCGACTTAGAGGCTGTCACATTGGATACCAGACAGGCCGAGGGACAACAGGTCCGATCCTTCCAGATTGCCATCGCACGGCTATTGAGGCGCCCGGAACTCGCCAAGGCCCTAATCCATAAGCCGGGGCCGCTTTATGACGATCGTTCTCGGCATGATGCTCTAGCCGATGTCTATCGTCGCGGGTTGGAGGAGGTTGGCCGCTTGCTGACCGGCGTTCGCGCCGCACCATCGTGAGAGGCTCCATGCGATCGGCTTTCGTCGATTTTCATTGTCACCTCGATCTCTACCCCGACCATGTGGCCGAGGTGGAGAGTTGCGAGCGTGACGGTGTGTTCACTCTTACCGTGACGACCACGCCCAAGGCGTGGGCACGGAACCACGAGCTGGCGTCCGCCACACGCCATGTCCGCGCCGCCCTCGGCCTGCATCCTCAATTGGTTGCCGACCGGGCGCACGAGATCGGACTATGGGAGGAATTGCTACCGAACACCCGCTATGTAGGTGAGGTCGGGCTGGACGCCGGCCCACGGTTCTACAGGTCGTTCGAGACGCAGAAGGAGATTTTTGCTCGCGTGTTGTCGCTCTGCGCCGCAGCTGGCAACAAGATCGTCACGACCCATAGCGTCCGCGCGACCGAGGCCGTGCTTGATATGATCGAGCAGCACATGCCGCCGCCGCGAGGGCGCGTGGTGCTGCATTGGTTCACAGGCACCGCAGCGGAAGCCAGGAGAGCGGTCGATCTAGGCTGCTATTTTTCGGTGAACGCTGAGATGCTCAACAATGAGAAACGGGCCGTGATTACCAAGACACTGCCATTGGATCGTATTTTAACAGAAACAGACGGTCCATTTACACAAACCGATGGCCGGCCCACCAGACCGAGAGATGTCTGGATCGCGGTAGAGGCCCTCGCGCGTCTACACGCGATGCCGCCGGCAGATATGTCCGCCACGATCATACGGAATCTGAAAAGCTTGCTAGAGCAACCGTAGGCACGTTCACTCGGACTGCCGACTTATCTCTGCTGCACGTCCCCATACGAGCGTCATAATCAGAGAAGAGGTATTTGGTGCGCGGTGAGAAGTCTGCTTCAGACGGATACCGTTGAAAAACTCCGCCATTGCTGTCGCATGGGCGCGCGTGATTCAATCCTCTGACCGATTTGCGGAGGATT
>NZ_WESC01000021.1 GCF_009184905.1 Parvibaculum sedimenti | reverse complement strand
TTGCTCAACCCGCCCGAGAGGGCATAATCATGCCAAGGCTCTAATCCCCCGTGGGGGAAACTTCAGTGGCACGTCAGCGGGCTACGTATTGTCAGCCCTTTGTGCAGTTCAGAGGCACAAAAAAGAGCGGGCCGAAGCCCGCTCTCCAATGCTTTGCACTCGTGATCGGATCAGAAAGCGATCGCGAGAACCAGACCGACGGACTTGCTGTCGTAGTCCTGGTTGTTGTCGTTATTCTTGTAGTTCGAGAACTGAATATCGAGGCCGAGATCAACGCCTGAACCAAGGTTGTAGCCGCCGCCGACCTGCAGGGTTTTGACCCTGTAGTAGTAGCCGCCCCAATCCTGATCGCCGTCAAGATAGGCCGTGCCGACCGTCCAGGGGCCCGTCGCGTATTTCAGGCCGAGAGTCCAGGTCGTATTTTCGTTGTTGTTGGAGTCCGGATAGAAGGTCGCCCAGATATCTTCGCTGCGGTACCAGGCGCCACCCAGCGTGAAGCCGGCATAACCGAGGTTGGCACCGAAGCCGTACTCTTTCGGATCGACGTTTTCGGAATCGCTCTTGCCGGTCGTGTAGAAGCCGTCGACTCCGAGGTCGACGCCACTGAAAGTGCCCGCATAGTTGGCAGCGATTTCGAAGACATCGCGGATATAGGCGTCGGTCTTGGGCGCAAGCACAAGGCCGTTTTCATTCGGGCCCTTGTTGTTCGCGTCCGGCGTGAAGGAGAGGCCGAGCTGGAAGCCGGCGAGGCGCGGCGTGAAATAGCTCACCTTGTTCGCATCGGTCGCGAGCAGCGAGAAGGTCGAATGACGCTCGCCGTAATAGGGGACGATGTTCAGGATGTTGGGCGAGTCGACGCCATTGCCCGGCACGAACCAGGGCGAGGTGTAGTGCATCTTGTAGGCGGCACCATCAGTGCCGCCGATTTCGAACTTGCCGAAGCCGCCTTCGAGATAGGCGAAGAGCTGACGGAACGAGGCGTAGGAACCGCCCGTGCCGTTCCAGTCGTTGTCGAGCTGAAGCTTCGCGTCGACGCCGGCGACGAGGCCGTTGTCCAGCGTGCCTTCGGCCTTGATGTCGATGTTACGGGCGACGAGGGCGACCTTCGTGTCCTGGAAGGACGTGCCGCCAACATTGTCCGCATCGACGAAATAGAAGCCCGTGACGACGTTGCCGCCAACCGTAACCTTCAGCGGGTCGCTCGCAAGCGCCGGGCCGGCGAGAAGGCCAGCGGTGACCAGCGCAGTCGTGCCAAGAAGTGTCTTTTTCATCGTACCCTCATTGTCAATTCTTTCAGGCCCCGTCCTTGAGAGGACCTTGAATGGGGCAACCGGCATGCGACACAGCATCTTCGCTGCGCCGTCGGAATTCTTTGGAAATACTGATTTGCCCGCCGGCAACAGCACTAATCTGTTGTTCCATCGCGGGTCAACGATCAGGCGCGGGGCCAATCAAAAAGAATGCAGCTGCTGCAGCGCCGCAACCGGAATTATGTGGAATACCGACAGTTACATAAACTTTTATTCATCGGTATACGGATAAGAATGTCGTGGCGCGCGATTGTGTAGAGCGGCGTCAATCCGGCTGCGCCAAAGTACGGCGCGCCTCATCGGGCATGGCGTCCAGATAGTCGTTGGGAATGTAGCCAAATCGCGCCATCTGTTCGTAATGAACGGAGACGACGCGGCGCACCTGCTCGGGTGTCAGCTTTTCGCGCCATTGGTCCTTTCGGCCCTCGCGGAAGAAGGCCGCCGCCTTGGACGATCTTTCCTTGAAGCCTTCGCGCTGCTCCTGCGCCTTCAGCATTTTGAAGGACGAGAATCTGATCGCGCGTTCGAGGCGCTCGCTAGTGGGCTTCACGCCGAGGAACTCGACCACCTGTTTGAAACTTCGACGCGGCTTGTCGAGCATGTCTTCGTAGCGCAGAACGAGCAGTTGCGGATTGGGATGCTGCGTCCAGCTGCGGACATGCGTCGACCATGAGCTGTGAATTTCCGGAACATGGTTTGCCATGAGCGCGGTGGAGGCGGCTTCATTGGCGAGCGCTTCGATGGCTTCGTCGATCGACAGGCCGAAATGCGGCGCCATGGACAGGACGACATCGAGCGGGTTGCGGACGATATAGATGGCGCCCGCCGTCACTTCCATATTGTGCAGTGGATGGCCCAGCCATTCGCCCAGAAAATTATGCGTCTTGACGAAGACGGAGTCGGGAAAGGCGTTGGTGAAATCCCGATGCACGAGCGGCCGCAGCGCCGCCAGTTCAATCGGCGTCAGCTCCTCGAGCGGCTTTGCGCTACGGCGGCGATACCATTCGGACGCGGATTCTCCGAGACAGAATTCGTCGAGTTCATTGAGCGGAACGGGCTTCGGGGGATTGCGCAGCAGATTGTGCAGGAAGGAGCGCATCCAGGTGTTGCCGGATTTCGGATAGGAGGCAAGCCAGATGAGAGCGCCCATGAACGACCTTTTGCAGCGATAGATGTCACCGCGTTCTAGCAGACACGGTGGGCGAAAAACGCACAAAAAAAGAGAGCGGGCTTTTGGCCCGCTCTCCCGAATTTTGATCTTGCGACCGGATCAGAAGGCGATCGCGAGAACCAGACCGCCCGACTTCGTGTCGTAGCTGGTGCTGTTCCAGCTGTCGTTGTGCTGGTTCGAGGCCCACTGCAGATCGAGGCCGATATCGACGCCCGAGCCGAGGTTGTAGCCACCACCGAGCTGCACCGTCTGCGACTCGCGGCCATCACGGTAGTTGCCGAGACCGCCATCCGAGTTGTCCTGACCGTCGAGGTAGGCAATGCCGACCGTCCACGGGCCCGTCGCATACTTCAGACCGACCGTCCAGACTTCCGCGCCCGCATCCTTACGAGCATAGGAGATGCCATACTTGTAGTCGAGATCGTTCGACTGGTACCAGGCGCCGCCCAGCGTGAAGCCGGCATAGCCGAGGTTCGCACCCAAGCCGTACTCTTCCGGATCGGCATTGACGTTGTTCATCGCGTTGCCGCCGGTGTAGAAACCGTCGACGCCGACATCAACACCGCCGAAGGTGCCGGCATAGTTGAGCGCAATCTCGAACACCTGATTGATGTTGTTGTAGTCGTAGGGGTTGTTGGTGTAGTCCTTCGGCAGCAGAACCAGACCATTTTCCGACGGGCCGTGGTTCTGCGCGTCCGGCGTGTAGGACAGACCGAGCTGGAAGCCGGCAAGGCGCGGCGTGAAGTAGCTGATCTTGTTCGAGTCGGTCGCCATCAGCGAGAAGGTCGAGAGGCGAACTTCCGGGCTGGAGCTGTAGTTGTTGTAGCCGTACTTGCTCGAGACGCCGTTATAGATGTTCGGCGAGTCGACGCCGTTGCCCGGCACGAACCAGGGCGAGGTGTAGTGCATCTTGTAGGCGGCGCCGTCGGTGCCACCGATTTCGAACTTGCCGAAGCCGCCTTCGAGGTAGGCGAAGAGCTGACGGAAGTTCGCGCTGCCGTTCTGGACGTTGTTGGCGTTCCAGTCGGAACCGAGCTGCAGCTTCGCATCGACGCCGGCGACGAGGCCGTTGTCCAGCGTGCCTTCGGCCTTGATGTCGATGTTGCGGGCGACGAGGGCAACCTTCGTATCCTGAGAGGCGGTGCCGCCGACATGGTCGGCATCGACGAAGTAGAAGCCGGTGACGACGTTGCCGCCGACCGTAACCTTCAGCGGGTCGCTCGCGAGCGCCGGGCCGGCGAGAAGGCCAGCGGTGACCAGTGCGGTCGTCCCAAGGAGAATCTTTTTCATGTGTTCCTCGCAGTAGCAGCGTTATAGCTGTTCAGTTTTCACGAACTTGCGGAGAAGCAGATACTCCGCCATCGCATAGATCGCCGGGCCGACTGAATCCGTCCCCCGTGCGCTGCAATGATTAATCCCGGGTTGCCGCCCATGCGTCAAGACAGGCTGACCCACTCAAGGCTGGAAAGTCGGTGCCTGTTGCGGAAAGGGCACAAGTCATTAATTCCAGGAAAGCCAATGCCTTACCGGCAGAAGCAAATGCCGTATGCGAACTGATGTTTGATCCCCGTGTGAAGGAAATGGCGGATTCCCTTGAGTGGGGCAGGTCTGTGCCCGGCTTGCAACACTCGGCGGAATTTGGCGGAATGACGACAGTCCAGGAGGATCTCGCAAGCTGTTCCTTATCGAAACGGGAGCCACCGCCGCAGGGCACGTCTCTCGCCTTTCCGGCGGCTCGCGGGACGGCGAATTAATGCGGCAAATGCTGGAATTTGCTTGCTCCGCGCTGGCAGTTGAGCAAGAACCAGCAGGTGCCAAAAGAGGAACCGAGGGACGGAGTTCCCCGGTGCCTGCGTTTGGAGCATGAGCCGACAGGCGCGCCCGTGGCGCGTGGTAAAAGCGGCGCGTGATACGCGTGATAGAAGCAATGCGCGAGTGGCGCGCAAGGATGGGGATTTCAGCGTGACGTTCAGAAATGGAACCGGCAGGAATGAAACCAGCCGGGGCGCCCGGATCGCGGCGGCGATCGCCTTGGCGAGCATGATCGGTCTTGGCGGCTGCGGCCTGTTCAGCGGCGGCTCGTCCAACTATCCGACGCAGGAAGGCACGGGTCCGAGCAACCCGAACCCGACCCAGCCCCGCAAGACGATCTTCGGCGAAGATGGCATCACGCTTTTCGGCGGCGACAGCAAGAGCAGCGATCAGGGCGCCGGCATCGGCATCAACAGCTTCCTGTGGCGCGCCTCGCTCGACACCGTTTCCTTCATGCCGCTTGCCTCGGCCGATCCCTTCGGCGGCGTCATCATCACCGACTGGTATCAGGACCCCAAGACGCCGAATGAGCGCTTCAAGCTCACCGTCTACATCATGGACAAGCGCCTGCGCGCCGATGGCGTGAAGGTCGCGGTCTTCCGCCAGACCAAGAGCGGCGACGGCTGGGTCGACGCGGCGACCGATCCGAAGACCGGCATCAAGATCGAGGACGCGATCCTCGTCCGTGCCCGCCAGCTTCGCATCAGCAGCACGGAAGCCGGCGACAACAAGTAATCCGGGCCGCGAGGCTCCTTCGTTCACTTCGCGCGCGGGTCGCCGCTGGCAGCTTTGCCAAGGGTGACCCGCATGCATTTCTGAAACAGCGTTTTCGAACTTCCAGCGTCTTTCAAAATGTCGACACGTTACAACGCCCGCACAAGCGAACCGAAATGGCAGAAGGTCTGGGAGGAACGCGAAAGCTTCCGTGCACGGAATAACGATCCGCGCCCGAAGTACTACGTGCTCGAGATGTTCCCCTACCCCTCCGGCCGCATCCATATCGGACATGGGCGCAACTATGTGATGGGCGACGTGGTGGCGCGCTTCAAGCGCATGAAGGGCTTCAACGTCCTGCATCCCATGGGCTGGGACGCTTTCGGCCTTCCCGCCGAAAACGCCGCGATGGAGCGCAAGACGCATCCGAAAGCCTGGACCTACGACAATATCGAGGCGATGAAGGCGCAGCTGAAGCTGCTCGGCCTCTCGCTCGACTGGAGCCGCGAGATCGCGACCTGCGATCCCTCCTATTACGCCGAGCAGCAGAAGATCTTCATCGAGTTCCTGAAGAACGGCCTCGTCTACCGCAAGGAAAGCGAAGTCAACTGGGACCCGGTGGACAATACGGTGCTTGCCAATGAGCAGGTGATCGACGGCCGCGGCTGGCGCTCCGGCGCGCTGGTCGAGCGCCGCCGCCTGTCGCAATGGTTCTTCCGCATCACCGACTTTGCCGACGAGCTTCTGACGGCGCTGGACGACCTGCCCCGCTGGCCGGAAAAAGTCCGCACCATGCAGAAGAACTGGATCGGACGCTCGGAAGGCGCGCGCATCTTCTGGCCGATCGAGGGCCTTGCCGACGAGCCCGACTACCGGCTCGAAATCTATACGACGCGGCCGGACACGCTTTTTGGCGCCTCCTTCTGCGCCCTCTCGCCCGATCATCCGCTGACGGCGAAACTCGCCGAAGACAACGAAGAGCTTCAGGCCTTCATCGCCGACTGCAAGCGCATCGGCACCAGCGCCGAAGCGATCGAGACCGCCGAAAAGAAGGGGTACAAGACGGCGCTCACCGCGCGCCATCCCTTCATCGAGGGCGCGACGGTGCCGGTCTATGTCGCCAATTTCGTGCTGATGGATTACGGCACGGGCGCGATCTTCGCCTGCCCGGCGCATGACCAGCGCGACTTCGACTTCGCGAAGAAATACGCGACGCCGATCATTCCCGTCGTCGCGCCGAAAGACGTCGCCGCCGACAGCCAGGCGCTTGCCGCCTGGTGCGCCGATCTCCTCGCCGGCAAGGACGCCTATACCGGCGACGGCATCGCCATCAATTCAGGCTTCCTCGACGGGCTCGACGTCGAGGCCGCGAAAAGCGCCGCGATCGGCAAACTCAAGTCGCTCAAGGCGGGCGAAGGCACGGTCAATTATCGCCTGCGCGACTGGGGCGTTTCGCGCCAGCGCTACTGGGGCTGCCCGATCCCGATCATCCATTGCGACGATTGCGGCCCCGTTCCCGTGCCGGAAGCCGACCTGCCGGTGAAGCTGCCGGAGGACGTGACGTTCGACGTGCCCGGCAATCCGCTGGACCGCCATCCGACCTGGAAGAACGTGAACTGCCCGTCCTGCGGCAAGCCGGCGCGGCGCGAGACGGACACGATGGACACTTTCGTGGACTCGTCGTGGTATTTCGCGCGCTTCGCCAGCGAGCCGGACTCTGCGCCGCTGACCAAGGAAGGCGCCGACCACTGGCTGCCCGTGGACCAGTATATCGGTGGCATCGAACACGCGATCCTGCATCTTCTCTATGCGCGTTTCTTCACGCGCGGCCTTGAGAAATGCGGCCGCCTCTCGGTGAAGGAACCCTTTAGCGGCCTTTTCACCCAAGGCATGATCATCCACGAGACCTACAAGGACGAAGCCGGCCACTGGCTTTACCCCGAAGAGGTCGAGCGGACGCCCGAAGGCAAGGCGGTGAAGATCGCGGACGGAACGCCCGTGACCGTCGGCGCGCCCGAGAAGATGTCGAAGTCCAAGAAGAACGTGGTCCCGCCGGAGATCGTCGCCGACAGCTATGGCGTCGACTGCGCGCGCTGGTTCATGCTTTCCGACACGCCGCCAGAGCGCGACAGCGAATGGACGCAAGGCGGCGTCGAAGGGGCCTGGCGCCTCGTTCAGCGCATCTGGCGTCTCGTCGGCGAGGCGGAGGACCATCCCGATCTCGTCTCCGCTGCCGGAGCGCCCCTGCCCGCCGCCTTCTCCGCCGAAGCCGCCACCCTGCGCCGGACGGTCCATCAGGCGAGCGCAGCCATCGAGGAGAATATCGAGGCGCTGCGTTTCAACGTGGCGGTCGCCAACGTCTATGAGCTGGTGAATGCGCTCGCGACCGTCGTGAACGGCCAGAGCTGGAAGGCCGAGGGCTTCGACGCCTCGCTCGGCTGGGCCATGCGCGAGGCGCTGGAACGGCTCGTCCTCTCCATCGCACCCATGATGCCCCATCTGGCGGAAGAGGCCTGGCAGCTCCTCGGCCATGAAGGATTGATCGTCGATGCCGCATGGCCGGTTGCCGACCCGGCCCTCCTCGTGGAAGACTCCGTTACGATTGCGGTCCAGGTGAACGGCAAGCGCCGTGACGAACTCACCATAGCCCGCGACGCGGACAATGCGACGGTCGAGCGCGCGGCGCTGGCCCTCGAAAAAGTGGAGAAGGCCATCGATGGGAAAGCGGTCCGCAAGGTCATCGTGGTTCCGGGCAAGATCGTCAACATTGTGGTCTGAGCGAATGCACTCTTTGCGAACGGCACTCCTTCTGCTCGTCGTCGCCGCGCTGCCGCTTGGCGGCTGCGGCTTCCGCCCGCTTTACAGCGACCGGGGCACGGAGAGCACGGTCAACAAGCTCGCCGATGTCGATGTTTCGGTGCCTGAAAACGATATCGGCCGCTTGCTGAAATACAGCCTGCTCGACCGTATGACGGATACGGGCTATGCGCCCGCCAGCGCCGCCTACAAGCTGATGCTTTCGCCATCCGCCTACACGGAAAACGTGGCCGTGCAGCAGAATGCCGCCGTGACGCGCGCCAATTTCGTGCTCGTCGTGCCCTTCACGCTGGTTGGCACCGATGGCAAAACGCTCTTCCGCTCGGTCGCGCGCTCGCGTTCATCCTACAACCGGGTCGAATCCGAATTCGCCAACCTCACGGCGTCGAAGGACGCGGAGAAGCGCACCGCCGAAGCGGTCGCCGACGATATAAAGCTGCAGCTCAGCGTCTATTTCGATCGGCAGACTTCGGCTGCGACCACTTCGGCAAAGTAGGAACGCGCCTTGAAGATCAAGGCTTCCGATGCAGACCGCTTCGCCCGGAAACCAGACGCGAAGGTCCGTGCCGTTCTGGTCTATGGGCCCGACTCGGGACTCATCCGTGAACGGATGAATTCGCTGGCGAAAAGCGTCGTCGACGATCTCGCAGACCCCTTCCGCGTTTCCGATATTTCCGATGGCGATCTCCGCCAGGATCCGGCCCGTCTTGCCGACGAGGCCGCCGCCATCGCCATGCTGGGCGGCCGCCGCATCGTTCGCGTACGCGGCGCAGGCGACAGCATCTCGAAGATTTTTGACGGGTTTCTTGCCGATCCGGCAGGCGATGCGCTCATCATCGTCGAGGGCGGCGATCTCGGTCCTCGCTCCAGCCTGCGGAAACTTTTCGAGGAGGCGGCCAATGCAGCCGCCCTTCCCTGTTACGCCGACGACGCGGGCGCGCTCGAGAATGTGATCCGCCAGCGGCTCGGCAATGACGGGCTCTTGCCGGAGCCTGCGGCGCTCGACTATCTGATGGCCAATCTGGGCAGCGACCGCGGCGTCACCTCGAACGAGCTCGAAAAGCTCTCCCTCTATATGGGCCCGGCGAAGGGGAGCGAGAAGCGAACGGTGACGCTGGCCGATGCGCGTGCTTGCATCGGCGACAATTCGGGGTCGAGCCTTGATGAAGTGGTTGATGCCGCAGCGGGCGGCGACCTGTCCGCCCTCGACCTCGCGCTCACTCGCGCGCGCAGCGCCGACACCCACCCGATCGCGCTCATCAACGCGCTGACGCGGCATCTGCAACAATTGCATCTGGTGCTGGCCGAAATCGAAAGCGGCACCCCTGCCGAGACGGCGGTTCGCTCGATCCGTCCGCCGGTCCACTTCAGCCGGTCGGCACTGCTTCGCCGTCAGGTGTCGCTCTGGAACCGCAAGCGTCTCGACAAGGCGTTGAGTCTTTTGCTCGAAGCGGAAATTCAGTGCAAGACGACCGGCCTGCCGGAAGATTCCATCTGCGGGCAGACGCTGATGCGCATCGCCCAGGCGGCAGGTGCACGTCGTCGCTAGCTATTTGCGAATTGAAATTCAGAAACAACTTCGGAATTAGCGAATTAATTGAGACTGCCGATGCGCGGATTACCGCGACCCGCGAGGCGACGGCAAACCTCGTCAAGCTGTTCCAGCGTCGAGTAATGGATACGTACCTCGCCGCCCTTGTCGCCGGAAAAGCTGATCTCGACCTTGAGACCGAGCTGGTCGGAGATATTCCGCTCCAGCGCCAGTGTATCGGTGTCTTTTTCCCGGCGGGCAGCAGTGGCGCGGCGCGAGGCTTCAGAGCCAGTCGTCGCCTTGCGCGCCAGAGCCTCGGCCTCGCGAACGCTCAATCCCCTTTCGACGATTTCTTTCGCCAGCGTATCGGCATTGGGAATCCCGATCAGCGGACGCGCATGACCGGCTGTGAGTTTGCCATACTCGATGAGCGAGCGTACGCCGTCCGGCAACGACAGCAGACGAAGGGTGTTGGCGACGTGGCTACGGCTCTTGCCGATCAGCTTTGACACCTGCTCCTGCGTATATTCGAACTGCGCCATCAAGCGATCATAGCCCGCCGCCTCTTCAATCGCGTTGAGATCCGCGCGCTGCACATTTTCAATGATCGCGATTTCGAGCGATTCGGCGTCTGTCAGTTCCTTGACGATGATAGGAACCTGGTGAAGCTGAGCTTTCTGCGCGGCGCGCCAACGGCGTTCGCCCGCGACGATCTCGAAGGCATCGGCCTGACCTTGCACCGGGCGCACCACGATCGGCTGAAGAATGCCTTTCTCGCGGATCGAATTCGACAGATCGGCGAGATCCTCCTCGCGGAAAAGATGACGGGGCTGAAACGGGTTGGCGCGGAGGAACTCGATCGGCACTTCGCGGACGCCGCGAGGCGCCGGCGCGTTGGTGTCGCCAAGGGCATAGGCCGCATCGTCGCCGATCAGCGCCGCAAGGCCGCGTCCAAGCCGGCTCGGACCTTCCTCTGCCATCATATTGTCCTCTCTCATCGCATATACCCATTGGCGGTATGGCCGCCGAGATCAGGCCCGCCCGAAAACTTCCCCGAAAATCCGACAACCGAATTCCGCTGGCACTACCCTGTATGGCCGAACCTGAAAATCCTGCCAACCGTTAACGGCTTTTCTTAAAGCATGCGTCAGACGCATGCCACTCGAACCTCTCAGGCGGCCGGACGGCGCAGAGCGCGCTCGCGCTGAATGAGTTCGGA
Organism: Parvibaculum sedimenti; assembly: GCF_009184905.1. GTDB lineage: Bacteria > Pseudomonadota > Alphaproteobacteria > Parvibaculales > Parvibaculaceae > Parvibaculum > Parvibaculum sedimenti. Next base: position 49,370 of record NZ_WESC01000021.1, on the reverse strand, counting down.
GGCGAGCTTCATATAGGCCTTGCTGCCGGCACAGCGGTGATCATAGACCAGAGCGGGTTTTCCATAGGACGGCGCTTCCGAAATCCGGACATTGCGCGGGATCACGGTGCGATAGACCTTGTCGCCAAGATGCTGGCGCACGTCGGAGGCGACCTGATCGGAAAGTTTGTTGCGCTGATCGAACATGGTCAGCACCACGCCCTGAATCTCCAGCCTTGGATTGAGGCTCGTCCTAACTCGCTCGACGGTCCGCAAGAGCTGGCTCAAACCTTCCAGCGCAAAGAACTCGCATTGTAGCGGCACCAGGATCGCATCCGCCGCCGTCATGGCGTTGATGGTCAGCAGGTTGAGCGAAGGCGGGCAATCGATGAGAAGATAGGTATAAGGGCGCGCCGTCAGCGCCGCTTCCTTTTCGCTGCCGTTACGTGGCTTGCCGGCGCGCGGCATCCGCGCCAGCGCGTCGCGTAGTCGATGCGAACGCCGAGGAACGCTGGCAAGCTCAAGCTCGGCGCCGAGGAGATCCATGGTCGAGGGGACGATATCAAGGCCCGGCACCTTGGTCGGCACGACAGCGTCTTCGATCAGCGCCGCGCCGATCAGGACATCATAGGCCGACACCTTGCGTTCCGCCCGACCGATGCCGAGACCCGTGCTGGCGTTGCCCTGCGGATCGAGATCCACGATCAGAACGCGTTCGCCGACAGCGGCCAATGCCGTACCCAGATTGATTGCCGTGGTGGTTTTACCGACGCCACCCTTCTGGTTGGCGAGAACCAGAATGCGGGGGCGCGTATCGCCGCCTTGCGAAATCGCCCCAGTGGCCGTGATATCAGCGCTCGAGTCCGGGATTTGCATGTCGGAGCCCCCAAAGCTTCAGCACCGTTCCGGATGGATCGGATTGGCTGGCAATGGCTTCGCTTTCAAATATCCAATCTTTCGCCGACTCCGTCAATTCAGCACTGGCTCCTTGACCCTTCAGGAAGAGCCCTATCGTGGCTTTTCCCCAGAAACTTGATGCCCAGCCGAGAAGTTTCGGCAAACTGGCCAAGGCGCGGGCGCTGATGACATCGGGCAAGGGTTCCCCGTCCGGCCAGGCGAACTGCTCGATCCGAACCGTGTGGACTATGGCCGGAGCGCCGGTCGCCCGGATGACTTCACGAAGAAAAATCGACTTTCGCTGGTCGCTTTCCACCAGATGTATGGTGAAGCCAGGCCGATTCGCGAGAAGAATGACAATCACAAGCCCCGGAAAGCCCGCCCCGCTTCCCAGATCGAGCCAGCTCGTGGCATTCGGCGCGAGCGCCGCGAGCTGGGCGGAGTCCCAGAAGTGACGGCTCCAGACGTCGGGAAGAGTCGACGGCGCGACCAGATTGATCGAGGCCTGCCATTTACGGAGCAGCGCCTCATAAGTCTGAAGCCGGGTGATTGTTTCACGTGAAACATGCGCTGCCACTGCGAATGACTCGGCATCATTTACCAGATGTTGGGTCATACCCGGCCCTATCACTCAAGCTATATGACGAGGCTGCTGCTTCACATAAATCAGAAGCGTCGTCAGGGCCGCTGGAGTGACGCCGTCCACCCTCGCCGCCTGGCCTAGTGTGGCCGGACGCGCCTTGCCGAGCTTCAGCCGGACTTCATTGGAGAGACCTGGAACGGCAGCATAATCAAGGTCGGAGGGAAGGCTCAGCCCCTCATCTTTGCGGAAGGCGCGAATGTCGCTTTCCTGCCGATCCAGATAGCCGGAATACTGGGCGTCGATTTCGAGCTGTTCGGCGATTTCGTCCGACAAATCGCCAAATTCCGGCCAGATCGAGGCAATATTGGCCAAATCGATGTCGGGATAAGCCAACAGATCAAGCGCGCTACGCGCCACGCCGTCCTGATTCACCCGAAGGCCCCGCTTCACCAGCTCATTGGGCGATAGCTTGAGGTCCCGGGCCAGTGTCCGGGCCGCTTCAAGCGCCGAAAGCTTCGCCGCGAACGCCTCCGCCCGTTCCGCTCCGACGAGTCCCGTCTCAATGCCCTTCCCTGTCAAGCGCTGGTCGGCATTGTCGGCGCGAAGGGTCAACCGGTATTCGGCCCTTGATGTGAACATCCGATAGGGCTCACTGACACCCCGCGTGATGAGATCGTCGACCAGAACGCCCAGATAGGCCTCGGCGCGGTCGAAAACGACCGGGTCCTTCCCCGCTGCGGCCAAGGCGGCATTCGCCCCTGCGATCAACCCTTGGGCCGCCGCTTCCTCATAACCCGTGGTGCCATTGATCTGCCCGGCGAGATAAAGGCCGGAAAGCTTCTTCGTCTCAAGCGTCGGCCGGAGTTCGCGCGGGTCGATATAGTCATATTCGATGGCGTAACCGGGGCGGCGCATTACGACCTCTTCCAGACCCGGAATGGTCTTGAGGAAGGCGAGCTGGATTTCTTCGGGAAGCCCCGTCGAAATACCGTTTGGATAGATCGTGTCGTCGTCGAGCCCCTCCGGCTCAAGGAAGATCTGGTGGCTGTCGCGCTCGCGGAAGCGGACCACCTTGTCCTCGATCGAGGGACAATAGCGCGGCCCGACCCCTTCGATATGACCGGCATAGACGGGCGAATATTTGAGGTTCGCCTCGATGATCCTGTGGCCTTCCTCGGTCGTCCGCGTGATGTGGCAGTTGACCTGAGGGGTCGTGATCTCGCGGGTGAGGAAAGAAAACGGCACCGGCGGCGTATCGCCCGGCTGAACCTCCAGACGATCCCAGGCGATGGAGCTCCCGTCGAGACGCGGCGGCGTCCCGGTCTTGAGGCGGCCAAGCTGGAAGCCCAGGGCATAAAGCCGGTCCGAAAGACCGAGCGCGGGCGCTTCGCCCACGCGGCCCGCCGGAATGCGCTTCTCGCCGATATGGATCATGCCCCGAAGGAAAGTCCCGGTCGTCAGAACCACCCGCCGAGCGCGAAACTGGCGCCCATCCTCGGTGACGACCCCGGCCACACCTTCAGCGTCGACGATCAGATCGTTGACGCCGCCCTCCTCAGTCTGGAGGTTCCCGTGGCCAAGAATGGCGGCCTGCATCGCCTCTCGATAGAGCTTCCGGTCCGCCTGGGCGCGGGGCCCGCGAACGGCAGGGCCTTTGCGGCGATTGAGAAGGCGGAACTGAATACCCGCGGCATCCGCCACCCGGCCCATCAAGCCGTCCAACGCGTCGAGTTCCCGAACCAGATGGCCCTTCCCCAACCCGCCAATCGCCGGATTGCAGGACATTTCGCCGATGGTCGAAATCTTGTGGGTGAGTAGCAGGGTACGCGCGCCGGCGCGCGCCGCCGCCGAGGCCGCTTCGCAGCCGGCATGGCCGCCGCCAATCACGATCACATCGAATTCGGGAGAATTCATTCCGCGCCTCTCAGATTGTGAGAAGCTTTATCCCCGGCTGCGCTTCGCGGTCAAAGGATTTGAGAGATCGGTAGCTCTGAGGCCGGACGCTGTTTCACGTGAAACATTATTTGCCAATACAAAAATCCCTGAACACAATATCTAGCAAATCCTCGACATCGACCCGCCCCGTGATCCGGCCCAGCGAACGCGCCGCCAAACGAAGGTCTTCGGCCACCAATTCGATCGCCCTCTCTTCTCGAAGCGCTCCCAGTGCCCGCTCCAGACCCCCCAGACAGGCCAGAAGTCCTTCGCGATGACGGCCTCGCGTGATTGCGGGTGTCTCGGCAATTCCGGCTTTCTCCCCGACAAGTTGGGTCAGTGCCTCTTCCAACCAATCGAGCCCCTCGCCCGTGGCCGCCGAAACAAGAATTGCCCCCGGCAGATTCGAGGGGCCAAGATCAGCCTTGTTCAGAACGCGGAGATCGCCCTCCCGCGCCAGGCTGAAATCTCCTTCGAGCCCACCATCCGGCCGAAGCGCGGCGACGACAATCCGGAGATCGGCACCCTCCGCGCGGGCAAGCGCCCGCCTCACCCCTTCCTGCTCGACGGCGTTGACCGCATCCCGCAGACCAGCGGTGTCGGCCAACGTCACCGGGACGCCGCCCAGATCGAGCCGGACTTCCAGAACGTCCCGCGTCGTCCCCGCCTCGTCCGAGACGATGGCCGCTTCCCGCCGGGCAAGCCGGTTCAGAAGGCTCGACTTGCCGACATTGGGCGGACCGATGATCGCCACCTCAACGCCGTCGCGAAGCCGCTCACCCCGCCGCCCGTCATCGAGATGATTGCGGATTTCGTCGGCCAACCGCGTGATTTCGGGGCCGAGCTTCCTTGTCAGGTCGCCCGGAATCTCTTCCTCGGGAAAATCAATCTCGGCCTCGGCATGGGCGAGCACACGCATCAGCCGCCCACGCCACCCCTCATAGATATGGCCAAGGGCGCCCTCCATCTGCCGAAGCGCCTGGACACGTTGCGCCGCCGTCTCCGCTTCGATGAGATCGGCAAGGCCTTCGACCTCGGTGAGATCGAGCTTGCCGTTCTCAAAGGCGCGGCGCGTAAACTCCCCCGCAGTCGCGATCCGGAGCGCCGGCAATCGGCCAAGCGCGACGAGCACCCCGTCGACCACCGCGCGACCGCCATGGACATGAAACTCGGCGACATCCTCGCCGGTGAAACTTGCCGGCCCTTCGAACCAGAGGATCAGTGCGCGGTCGAGAATGCTGGCATCGCGCGGATCGCGCAGCGTCCGTAGAACCGCCTCGCGCGGGCGTCCTGGCCCCTCGCCCGTCAACACCCGGACGGCGTCGGCGGAGGCTGGTCCCGAGACGCGGATGACCGCCACCCCGGCGCGGCCCGCGGCGCTCGACAAGGCGTAAATCGTTTCCAATCCGAATCGATCCTGAAATGCATCGGACGCCGCGGCGTCCGGAAGTCTTCAATGAAACCCGCGCCCCTTTTACTCGGGTTTGCGCGTATTCGTCTTCTTTCCGTTGCCCGTCGCCGTCCGCGCCATGCTCCAGAGCAGGTTCTGGAATTGCTCGAGGCCCTGCGCGCCCACCGGCATGATCGTCTTTACCAGCGTTTCCGGGTCCATATAGGACATGTTCTGGGCCATCTGCTTTTCGAGCTGGGCCAGAAGCCGCTGCTGCATCGGCTCCAGGTCAGGCAGGCCCATCAGCCGCCGCGCTTCCTCCGGCGAAAGATCGACATCGATTGTCACTTTCATGGGCTGATCTCTTCTCTTTCATGTCTAATGGGAAGAAACGACTTCCAAAGTGAACCGCCCGGACGGCCTTATGTCACGCAATTTCCTCGACTCGGAAACAAGCCCCTATCTCCTGCAGCACAAGGACAACCCCGTTCACTGGCGGCCCTGGGGCGAAGCGGCGCTGGACGCGGCCCGCGCGGAAGGAAAGCCGATCCTGCTTTCGATCGGTTATGCCGCCTGCCACTGGTGCCATGTCATGGCGCATGAAAGTTTCGAGGACGAGGAAGTCGCCGCGGTGATGAACCGGCTTTTCATCCCCATCAAGGTCGATCGCGAGGAACGGCCCGATATCGATGCTATTTATATGTCGGCGCTCCACCTTCTCGGCGAACAGGGTGGCTGGCCGCTCACCATGTTCCTGACGCCAGACGGCGAGCCCTTCTGGGGCGGCACCTATTTTCCGAAGACGCCTGCTTACGGAAGGCCGGGCTTCATTGCCGTACTCGAAGAGGTCGCCCGCCTCGTCCGCGAAGAACCCGGCAAGATCGAACAGAACCGCGCCGCTCTGGTGAAGGCGCTGGACGAGCAATCCTCCACCGCCTATCCCGGCGAGCCGACGCCGCAAGTTCTCGACATCGTGGCCGACAAGTTCCTGTCGCTGATGGACCCCGTCCATGGCGGAATTCGCGGCGCGCCGAAATTTCCGCAAACGCCCCTCCTCACCTTCGTCTGGCGGGCCTATCTCCGCACCGGCCGCGCCGACCTTGGTGAGGTCGTGCTCAAGACCCTCGACCATCTCTGCGAGGGCGGCATCTACGATCATCTGGGTGGGGGCTTCGCCCGCTATTCGGTGGACGAGCGCTGGCTCGCCCCGCATTTCGAAAAGATGCTCTACGACAATGCCCAGCTCTTGCGTCTCCTCACCTCAGCATGGGTAGAGACGACAAAGCCGCTCTATGCGCGGCGCATCCGCGAGACCATCGGCTGGATGCTCCGCGAAATGCTGGTCGACGGCGCGGGTTTCGCTGCCTCCCTCGACGCCGACAGCGAGGGCGAGGAAGGCCGCTTCTATGTCTGGAGCGAGGCCGAGATTGACGCGGCTCTCGGCGCCGACGCGCCCCATTTCAAATCCGTCTATGACGTCAGCCGCCACGGCAATTGGGAAGAAAAGAACATCCTCAATCGCCTTGCCCACGCCGACGAGCCCTTCAGTGAAGAAGAGGAAGAGGCGCTCGCCCCCACGCGCGACAGGCTTCTCGCCATTCGCGCGAAGCGCATCCGCCCCGGCTTCGACGACAAGGTGCTCGCGGACTGGAACGGCCTCGCCATCGCGGCGCTGGCCGAGGCGGGTGTCGCCTTCGACGATCCGCTCTGGATAGACGCGGCCGCCCGTGCCTTCTCCTTCGTCACCACGCGCATGATCGAGAATGGCCGTCTCCACCACACCTGGCGCGAGGGGAAGCTCCAGCACCGCGCCATGGCCGACGATCTCGCCAATATGGCCGACGCCGCGCTGGCGCTGGCCGAGGCGACATCGAACCCCTCTTTCGTCGCGGAGGCCGAAGGCTTTATCGCCGAACTCGACACCCACTACCGCGACCAAAAGAACGGCGGCTATTTCTTCACCGCCGACGATGCGGGCGCCCTCATCACGCGGACGCGCAGCGTGGCCGACAATGCGACCCCGGCGGCCAATGGCGTTCTCATCAGTGTACTGACAAAACTCTCCCTCCTCACCGGTAAGAGCGACTATCTCGCCCGTGCGGACGAACTCGTCCGGGCTTTTGCCGGCGAGCTCAACCGCAATATCTTCCCGCTGGGTTCGTATCTCACAGGTCTCGAAACACGCCTCTGGCCGATCCAGATCGTCCTGATCGGGTCTTACGACACAACGGCTGAACTGCGCCGCACGGTCTTCGCCCTCGCCCTCCCGACGCATGTTCTTTCTTTGATCGAGGACGGCACCCCATTGCCGGAAGGGCATCCCGCCGCCGGCAAGCGCGCGCTCGACGGAAAGCCGACGGCCTATGTCTGTCTCGGCCCGACCTGCTCGCTACCGATCACGGAGCCTCGGGACCTCGCTTCGGTTCTTTTGCGCGCTCGCGCGCCTTCGAACGAACCCGCTCCTTGAGTCCGGCGATCTCGGCGGGCAGAAGGCCTGCCTCTTCACGGATCCAGGCACGGAAGGCCTGCACCTTGGGCTTGCGCGCGCTGCGTTTGGGATAGACGAGCCAATAGGCTTCCTCATCGGGCACTTCGAGGTCGAAGAGGCGAACGAGACGCCCTTCCGCCAAATCGGTCATGGCGAGCGCGTCGTTCGCAAGCGCCACACCCTGACCGGCGGCGGCGGCCTGAAGTGCCAGCGATGCCTCGATGAAGAGCGGGCCCCTCGCCGCCCATTTTGGATTCTTGACGCCGGCCGCTTCGAGCCATTGCAGCCAGTGCCCCATCGTCTCCTCATGAAGCAGCGGATATTGGCGCAGGTCCTCCGGCGTCCGGATCGGCTTTTTCGGATCGATCAGAAGCGGACTGCAAACGGGATAGACGGTCGCCTCAAACAGTTTCTCCGCGATCACATCGGTCCAGCCGCCGAGCCCATATCGAATGCCGACATCGACATTCTGCGTTTCGAAATCGATGATCTCCGGTGAGGGCAGCAACCGCAGCTCGATCTCCGGATGGGCGCGATAGAACCTCCCGAGCCGCAGCACCAGCCATCGCGCGGCGAATGACGGCTCCACCGAAACGGTCAGCGGCCCGCCCTCCTCACCCAGGGCCTGCGCCCAGCCATCGGCGATCTGATCGAAGGCTTGCGAAAGCATCGGTAACAGCGCCCGGCCTGCATCGGTGAGTTCGACCGCGCGGCCGGTTCTGACAAACAGCGCCACCCCCGCCTCTTCCTCCAGCGCGCGCACCTGATGGCTGATCGCCGCATGGGTGACATGCAGCTCCTCGGCCGCACGCGAGAAGCTGAGATGCCTGGCGGCGGCTTCGAAGGCCCGAAGCGCGTTCAGCGGTGGCAGGCGGCGAATGCTCATGATGTTAGATATTCTCACATCTGCTGTGAAAAGTCATCGTTTGATTTGGCCTGTGGGAAGCACCATCTTCCCCTCAACACGAACCCTTTGGTGAATAAAATGAACATCGCTAGTCTCTTTGCCCGCTCCTATGTCGACGCTTTCCGCGTCGCCACGGGGCGTTTCTCGGCAGAGACCCCCGTTGCCCGCACGGCCTGGGCTGAAGCCCGCCGCCCCGCGACGGCTGCTGCCTCTCTCGCCGCGAAGAAGCTCAAAGCCAAGAACAAGGCGCTCGACGCCCGCTGGTAACCGGCTTCCCGAACCGAATTCGAAAGGGCGCGTGAAAACGCGCCCTTTTTTCTTGTCCGCAAGCGCCTCCAGGCGGCTAAAGTCCCCTCCCATCGAATTCCAATCGAGCTGAGGAGGCCAAGCCCATGAGCGGCGAAACCATTTCCATTCACGGTCCTGATCACAATTTCACCGGCTATCTGGCAAAGCCCAAATCCGGTACGGGTCCGGGCGTCGTCGTCATCCAGGAAATCTTCGGCGTCAATCAGGTCATGCGCGACGTCGCCGACTGGCTGGCCTCGGAAGGCTTCGTGGCCCTCAGCCCCGATCTTTTCTCGCGCATCGAGCCCGGCGTCGACATCACCGACCAGACCGAAGCCGAGTGGAAGAAGGCCTTCGATCTCATGGGTGCCTTCAATGTCGATCACGGCGTCGCCGACATCGCCGCCACGATCAAGACGCTCCGTCCGCTCACAACCGGCAAAGTCGGCGCGATGGGTTATTGCCTCGGCGGCCAGCTCGCCTTTCTCACGGCCTGCCACACCGACAGCGACGCTTCGATCGGCTATTATGGCGTCAACATCCAGAATCGCCTCGCCGATGCCGAGTTCATCAAGAAGCCCTTGATGCTGCACATCGCCGGCAAGGATGAATTCGTCAACAAGGGAGCGCAGGCCGAGATTATCGACAATCTGCGCGACAATCCGCTTGTCACCATTCATCAATATGCCGAGCAGGATCACGCCTTCGCCCGTCCGCGCGGCGCGCATTACGACAAGGCGGCCGCCGACGAGGCGAATGCCCGCTCGCTGGCTTTCCTCAGGAAGAATCTCGCCTGACCTCCATGGTCCCGTCCGAGCTATACCTCGCCTTTATCGGCGCAACGCTCCTGCTCTGCGTGATACCGGGGCCGGTCGTGACCTATCTGGTCGCGGTCGGCATCCGTCAGGGCTGGCGCGATGCACTGATCGGGCTTGCCGGCTGCTCGACCGCGATCACGATCCATATGGTCCTTGTCGTCGCCAGCCTCGATACGCTCCTCGTCGCGCTGGGACCATGGACAGGGATTCTGCAACTCATCGGCGCCGCCTATATCGTCTGGCTCGGCATCTCCGCCTGGCGCACGCCGATCACGTCCGAGGGGGGCGACACCGCACAGACGCCGCGCCTGAAGCCCGCCGTCGTCTATCGTCGCGGCCTTCTCGTCTCCATCACCAATCCGAAGACACTTATCTTCTATGCAGCATTCTTTCCGCAGTTCATCGCCCCGGATCGTCCCGCCTTGCCGCAGTTGCTGGTGCTCGCTCTCACCTTCATTACGATCAGCGCCCTGTCCGACGGCACTTACGCGATTGCATCGGGCCATCTCGCTCCCTACCTCAAGAGTCCACGCGCCCAGCTCATCCGCAACCGCATCACCGGCATAGTCTTTGCCCTCACCGGGCTCACCCTCGCATTGACCCGCTCGTAGGAGACTTCAGATGAAGACCAAAGCCATTCGTATCCACCAGCATGGCGGGCCCGAGGTTCTGCAATTCGAAGAAATCGACCTGGCCGATCTGCGGCCCGGCGAAATCCGCGTCCGCAACAAGGCCGTGGGTCTCAACTTCATCGAGACCTATTTTCGCTCCGGCCTTTATCCCGTGCCGCTCCCCTTCACGCTCGGAAGCGAAGCGGCGGGCGTCGTGGATGCCGTGGGCGAAGGCGTGACCAATGTGAAGGTCGGCGATCGCATCGCCTACAACAGCGGCGGCGCCTATGCGGAGCTGACGAATGTTCCCGCCGCCCGCGCGCTTCCGCTTCCCGCCGGTGTCAGCGACGATGCTGCAGCCTGCCTTCTGCTCAAAGGCTCCACCGCCGAATATCTCCTGCGCCGCACCTTCCGCGTCGAAGCGGGACAGACGATCCTCTGGCACGCCGCCGCCGGCGGCGTCGGCCTCATCGCCACGCAATGGGCAAAGCATCTGGGCTGCACGGTCATCGGCACGGTCGGTTCCGACGACAAGATCGCGATTGCGAAAGCGCATGGCTGCGATCACGTCATCAACTACCGCACAGAAAACACCGTCGAGCGCGTGAAGGAAATCACTGGCGGCAAGAAGGTACCCGTCGTCTATGACGGCGTCGGCAAAGACACGTTCATGACCTCGCTCGACTGCCTCAGTCCCCGTGGCCTTCTCGTGTCTTTCGGCAATGCCTCAGGCCCCGTCACCGGCGTCGATCTCGGCATCCTCGCCGCCAAGGGCTCGCTCTATGTGACGCGCCCGACGCTCGCGACCTATGCCGCCTCGCCGAAAGACTATGCCGAAATCGGCGCCGAGGTTTTCGACGTCGTCGCCAAAGGCGCGGTGAAGATCGAGATCAACCAGCGCTACAAGCTCGCCGACGCCGCCCAGGCGCATCGCGACCTCGAAGCGAGGAAGACAACCGGCGCGACGGTGCTGGTACCGTAACTCCCACCCGTCACCCCGGACCTGATCCGGGGTCCATCTTGCCTTACGGCACGATTGAAGATGGATGCCGGATCAAGTCCGGCATGACGCCATAAAAAAGGACGGCCCCTGAGGCCGCCCTTTCCGTATCGCTGAAGCTCCAGCGCCTTACGTATTCATCGAGTCGAAGAACTCGCCGTTGTTCTTGGTCTGCTTGAGCTTGTCGAGCAGAAACTCGATCGCGTCGACCGTGCCCATCGGATTGAGGATGCGGCGGAGCACATACATCTTCGACAGCGTACCCTTCTCGACGAGCAGCTCTTCCTTGCGCGTGCCCGACTTGATGATGTCGATGGCGGGGAAGACGCGCTTGTCGGCGACCTTGCGGTCGAGAATGATTTCCGAGTTACCCGTGCCCTTGAACTCTTCGAAGATGACTTCGTCCATGCGCGAGCCGGTGTCGATAAGCGCCGTCGCGATAATGGTGAGCGAGCCGCCTTCCTCGATGTTGCGCGCCGCGCCGAAGAAGCGCTTCGGACGCTGGAGCGCGTTGGCGTCGACACCGCCGGTCAGCACCTTGCCGGAGGACGGGACGACCGTGTTGTAGGCGCGGCCGAGGCGCGTGATCGAGTCGAGAAGAATGACCACATCGCGGCCATGTTCGACCAGGCGCTTCGCCTTCTCGATCACCATTTCGGCGACCTGAACGTGGCGTACCGCCGGCTCGTCGAATGTCGAGGAGATGACCTCGCCCTTCACCGAACGCTGCATGTCGGTGACTTCTTCCGGACGCTCGTCGATCAGCAGAACGATCAGATAGCATTCCGGATGATTGGTCGTGATCGAATGGGCGATGTTCTGGAGAAGAACCGTCTTGCCGGTACGCGGCGGGGCGACGATCAGGCCGCGCTGGCCCTTGCCGAGCGGGGCGACGATGTCGATGACGCGGGACGACTTGTCCTTCAGCGTCGGATCGTCGACCTCCATCTCGAGCTTCTCGTCGGGATAGAGCGGTGTCAGGTTGTCGAAATGGACCTTGTGGCGGGCCTTGTCCGGGCTCTCGAAATTGATCGTGTTGACCTTGAGAAGCGCGAAATAGCGTTCGCCGTCCTTCGGGCTGCGAATCTCGCCTTCCACCGTGTCGCCGGTGCGGAGCGAGAAGCGGCGGATCTGTGAGGGGGAGACATAGATGTCGTCGGGACCCGGCAGGTAATTCGCTTCCGGCGAGCGCAGGAAGCCGAAGCCGTCGGGCAACACCTCAACCACGCCTTCGCCGATGATGTCGATGCCCTGCTCGGCATATTGCTTCAGGATCGCGAACATCATGTCCTGCGTCCGGAGCGTCGAGGCATTCTCGACTTCGAGCTCCTCGGCGATCTTCAGAAGTTCGGTCGGCCCTTTGGCCTTGAGGTCCTGCAGTTTGATCTGCGGCATTGGATGCTTTCTTGGGAGAATCCGGTCCGGCTATCGGCAAAAACTCGGCTGAATGCGGGAAGCGGGAAGAAAAATTCGAAACGAGAAGGAAGTTTGGGGAGGCCCTTTGCCTTGCCTGCCGCGATGTGCCCTCGGCGCATCGGGTTTCGTCATATCGTTCCGTTACTCAGGCCCTTGGGTCAGGCTCTCACGGGAACGGCACGGACATCAGGAAGACCGCCGGAAGAACTCCGGCCTTGCAAAGCATATAAGGCCAGAGCCCCCGGATTTCAAATGGATTTTCCGACCACCCTAAAAGGGCCGAACAATTACCAGAATGACGATGACGACAACCAGCGTCGGCGGAACCTCGTTGACGATCCGGTAGAAGCGCGAACTATGCCGGTTCCGGTCCGCCTCGAAGTCCTTGCGCCACCTGGCAAAAAAGCCATGGGCGGCCGTCATGACCACCACGAGAAAGAGCTTCGCGTGGAGCCAGTGCTCGGAGAGCAGCGCCGGGTTCAACCAGAGCATCAGCCCGCCGAAGAGGAAACTCGCGATCATGGCCGGGTTGATGATGCCCCGCAGCAGGCGCCGCTCCATGATCTTGAAGGTCTCGGACTTCTCGGAGCCCACTTTCGCCTCTGCGTGATAGACGAAAAGCCGGGGCAGATAGGCCATGCCCGCCATCCAGAAGATGACCGAAATGACGTGGAGCGCCTTGATCCACATATAGGCCGAAGTCAGTGTCGCGCTCATCTCGCCTCTTCTCCGCAGGGCCGGCCCGCCGCTTCCTCCGGGCAGAGCAGCCTGTCGGACGAGTTCATCACCGTTCTTACCAGATTGCCGAGCCCCGCGATGAAGCGCGGATGGGTCCCGACCGCGGGCACCCGCTCATAACGCGGCACGCCCGCCTCTTTTGCGAGATGGCCATATTCGATATCGAGCTCGACCAGCGTTTCGGAATGTTCCGAGACGAAGGCGATGGGAAGGACAACGAGGCTCTTGCCCTGATGTCCGGCCCGCTCGATCTCCTTGTCTGTCGCTGGCCCGATCCATTCAAGCGGTCCGACGCGGCTCTGATAGCAGGTCACCCAGTCCAGCCCTTCGACACCCAACGCCTCCACCACAGCCTTGCAGCTCGCCTCGACCTGTTGCTGATAGGGGTCGCCCGCCTCCACCACCTTTTTGGGAAGGCCATGAGCGGAAAAGAGAATGCGTGGTTTTTCGCCGGAAGCGAATTTAGCCAGCGCCTCGCGCAGAAGCTCCGCATAGGCGGCAATGAAGCCCGGTTCAACCGGATAGCAGCAGATTGTTCTCGTCGGCACTGCAAGACCGACCGTTTTGACCGCCTGATCCCAGTCCCCAAGCGAGGATTTGTTGGTCGTCGTCGAATATTGCGGATAGAGCGGCAGCAGGATCACTTCGTCCGGCGCCCAAGCCTTGACGGCCGCGGCTGTCTCAGACGCGAAGGGCTTCCAGTAACGCATGGCGATGAAGCAGCGCGCGTCATAGTCCCCGGCAAGCTCCTGCTCCAGTGCTCTGGCCTGAGCTTCCGTCAGAGGCAGGATCGGCGACCGACCGCCGATATTCGCATAGATGCCCTTCGCCACAGGCGCACGACGCCTTGAAATGATCTTCGCGATCAGCCAGCGCAATGGCTGTGGGACACGGATGATCAGGGGATCATTGAAGAGGTTGAAAAGAAAAGGCTCGACCGCCTCGGGACCGTCCGGTCCGCCGAGATTGAAAAGAACGATGGCGAGCTTCTTCTTTGCGCTCATCGTTTCGCCGACCGAACGAGTTCGACAAGTTCCGCCACATGCTCAGGCGGCGTCTGCGGAACGATGCCGTGGCCGAGATTGAAGATGAAGGGCCCGCCGGCAAGCGTGTCGAGAATATGGTTCGCGGCAGACCGCATGCACTCGCCGCCAGCGACGAGCAGCAGCGGATCGAGATTACCCTGCACACAAGCGATGCTCTGCAAATTCTTCGCGGCCCAGGCCGGTGAAACGCCTGTGTCGAGGCTCACGCCCGAGAGCTGCGTATCGCGGGCATAGTCCACCGCCAGCGCGCCGCTGCCGCGCGGAAAGCCAATGACCGGTAGGCCAGGGAACTTTCCCCTCAATGCCTTTACGATCTTCGCCGTGGGAGCAAGCGAATAGGCACGGAACTGCGTCTCGGGAAGGCTGCCGGCCCAGGTGTCGAATATCTGGACGAGTTCGGCCCCTGCCTCGACCTGTGCAGAGAGGTGAAGGATTGTCGCCTCGGTGAGAAGGTCGATCAGTTTCTGGAAGGCCTCAGGCGCGCGGTAGGCCCAGAGCTTCGCTGCAGCCTGATCCGGCGAGCCTCGCCCGCCCACCATATAGGTCGCCACGGTCCAGGGAGCGCCCGCAAAGCCGATCAGTGCCGTTTCGGCGTGGAGACTGCGCTTCAGCCTGCGAACGGTCTCATAGACCGGCTGTAGCCTTTCCACGACACCACCGAGATCGAGCTCATCCAGTTGCTCGACCCTCGTGATCGGGGCAAGCACCGGCCCCTCGCCTTCCTTGAAAGCAACTTCCTGCCCAAGCGCATCGGGCACGACGAGAATGTCTGAAAAGAGGATTGCCGCATCGAGGCCGTAGCGCCTGATCGGCTGCAAGCTCACTTCTTCGGCGAGCTCCGGATTGTAGCAGAGATCGAGAAAGCTTCCGGCTTCGGCCCGCGTCTTCCGGTATTCGGGCAAATAGCGTCCAGCCTGGCGCATCAGCCAGATAGGTGTGCGGTCGACAGGCTCTCCCTTGAGCGCACGAATCATTCGTTTGGCTTGGGTTCCGGATTCGTGACTCACAGGGATCGCTCTCTATCTAAGATTCTTAGATTCTAGGTGGGGGTAGTAAAGGATAGCTGTGGAAGTCGGGGATCAAAAGCTCCGGCGATTTGTTCGACCGCCTTTCCACAGATTTCGTTCCCGGCGCTGCCGCCTCGCATTCATCCAGATCTCAACAATCCTCTGTGTGTTCTTTTGCTGCTCGAACCAACAGTCGAGCTTACGCAAGAACTTGCGCTGTGGATCCTATGCCTGTCTGCCTTGTGAACAATGGGGACAGAAAGCCGCGGTGGGTCTCTCCATCCATTCATCCACCGATCTTGGCTCCCACCCCCTTTTTCTGTTCAGAGGCGGATGAGAGCGGGGAGCGAAAAGGCGAAGCGGGGAGGAATTTTCGAGGGTCTTCCCGAAAGGCCGACATACCCCCGTTAAACACAGATATCCACAGACCCGACGACATGTTCTTCATTAACCCTATTGCCGCAAAAACTCTGGCACCGCAAGGGGAGCGTCGTTACCTTGGCGGCGGCCGGGCCATTTTCTGCCCGCGCGACAACTGGCGGATTTCATGGCGTCCCGGCGTGTCTTTCATCTTCATCTGGTTTCGGACGCGACTGGCGAGACGCTGAACGCGGTCGCCCGCGCAGCTTGCGCCCAATATGAGGACGCCCATCCGATCGAACATGTCTATGCGCTGGTGCGGGGCCCGAAGCAGCTCGAGCGTGTGCTTGGTGAAATCGAGGATGCGCCCGGCATCGTCATGTTCACTATGGTGAATGAGGAGTTGCGCCAGCGGCTGGAAGCGCGCTGCGCCGAACTCATGACGCCCTGCATTTCCGTGCTCGATCCGGTGATGGGTGCGCTCGGCACTTATCTGGGCCGCGAGTCCTCGCACAAGCCCGGCTCGCAGCACACGATGAACGCCGAATATTTCAGCCGCATTGAAGCGCTGAACTACACCATGGCGCATGATGACGGACAGTCTGCCGGCGATCTCGATCTGGCGGACATCATCCTGGTCGGCGTGAGCCGAACCTCGAAGACGCCGACCTGCATCTATCTGGCAAACCGCGGCATCAAGGCGGCGAATGTTCCGGTCGTGCCCAATGTCGCTCTTCCGCCCGATCTCGAAACCGCGACACATCCGCTGATCGTCGGATTGACGACGAGTCCCGATCGCCTGATCCAGATCCGCAAGAACCGGCTTTTGTCTCTCCACGAGGATACCGACACGAGCTACGTCAATCACGACGCCGTAGGCGACGAGGTCGCCTTTGCCCGCCGTCTTTGCGCGCGCAATGGCTGGCCGGTCATCGACGTAACGCGGCGCTCCATCGAGGAGACGGCGGCGGCAGTGCTCAATCTTTATAATGAGCGCCAGAAGGAAGTCGGCTGAAAGCATGTCCGCGCCCCCCCTCATTCTCGCCTCCGGCAGCAAGGTCCGCGCAATGCTGCTGACCCATGCCGGGCTCGAATTCTCCGTCCGGGATTCCGGTGTCGACGAAGACGCGGTAAAACGCGGCTTCACGGGTGGCAATGATGAAGCTGGTACTGATGCGCTGGCGCTCGAACTCGCCGCCGCGAAGGCTCAAGCCGTGAGCAAGGTCGCGCCCGGCGCTTTTGTCATCGGCGCCGACCAGATCCTTTCCTGCGATCAGGCGCGCTTCGACAAGCCGCGCGACATGGGCGAGGCGCGGGACAATCTGAAGATCTTTCGCGGCCGCATGCATATTCTTCACAGTGGCATCGTGCTTGCGAAGTCGGGCGAACTGCTCTGGTCTTTTTCGGACCGCGCGCTTCTCACCATGCGCGATTTTTCCGACGCGTTTCTCGACTGGTATCTCGAGACGCTGGGCGAGAAGGTCAGAACGAGCGTCGGTTGCTACCAGCTCGAAGGTCCGGGCATCCAGCTTTTCGAAAAGATCGATGGTGACTACTTCACCATTCTCGGACTGCCGCTCCTGCCGCTTCTCGCAGAGTTGCGCCGCCACGGGGTGATCCGCACATGACCCGCAAGGTTTGCATCATGGGTTGGCCCATCACTCATTCGCGGTCGCCGCTCATCCACAATTACTGGATCGAGAAATACGGCGTCGAGGATGCGCTTTATGAGCGCTTCGCCGTGCGGCCCGAGGATTTTGTCGCGACGCTGCGCGATCTGTCGAAGCTTGGCTATATCGGCGCGAACATCACCGTACCGCACAAGGAATCCGCCTTCGCCGCGCTGGAACTTCATGACGCAAATGCCGAGCGTCTCAAGGCGGTCAACACGCTGGTCATGACGCCAAAGGGGTTCGAGGGCCGCAATACCGATGGCTATGGTTTCATCGCCAATCTGCGCGAGCGCGCGCCGGACTGGCTTCCGGCGAGCGGTCCTGCGGTGCTGATCGGCGCGGGCGGCGCGACCCGCGCGATTGCCGCCGCGCTGGAAACGGAAGGCGTGCCTGAGCTTCGCATCGTCAACCGGACGAAGGCCCGCGCGGAAGCGCTTGCCAGGGAACTGCAACTCCGCAATGCGCGGATATTCGATTGGGACGAAGCCAATTCGGCTCTCGATGGCGCAGCCCTCTTCGTCAATACAACGACGCTCGGCATGAACGGGGCGGGCGAGATCGAGTTCTCGCTCGAAATGTTGCCACGCACGGCGCTTGTCACCGACATCGTCTACACGCCGCTCGAAACGGGACTTCTCGCCCGCGCCCGTCTGCAGGGCTTCGCGACGGTGGACGGTCTTGGCATGCTGCTTCATCAGGCGGTGCCGGGCTTCGAAGCCTGGTTCGGCATCCGGCCCGAGGTTACGCCTGAACTTCGCGCGTTGGTGCTCGCCGATATGGGCATCGTCGAAAAGTAAGAAACGGGGAGGAATTCATGCTGCTTATCGGTCTGACCGGCTCGATCGGCATGGGAAAGTCGGAGACGGCGAAAATGTTCGCGCGTCTCGGCGTGCCCGTTTATGACGCCGATGCGGCCGTCCATGCGCTTTATATGAAAGGCGGCGCGGCAGTGGAGCCCCTGCGCGAAGTTTTTCCCTCCGCTGTCATCGACGATGCGGTGGATCGCACGGAGCTTTCGCGCTGCGTGCTCGGCAATCCCGAAGCGATGAAGAAACTCGAGGCGATCGTGCATCCGCTGGTCGGTCAGGCGCAGATCGAGTTTTTGAAAAAGGCCGCAGCCGAAGGCCATCATGCCGTGCTTCTCGATATTCCGCTCCTCTATGAAACGGGCGGCGAAAAGCGTGTCGATGTCGTCGTCGTGGTGAGCGCGCCCTATCACATTCAGGAAAGCCGCGTTCTGGCGCGCCCTGGGATGGACGCTGCGAAATTCGCCGCCATTCACGCCAAGCAGGTGCCCGACGAGGAAAAGCGCCGCCGCGCCGATTTCATCGTCGAGACCGACAAAGGGCTCGACCACGCTTTTGAGGAAGTGCGCAAGATCGTCGAGACGTTGAAGACGCGCGAAGGCAAGGTGCTGAAGGAACGTCTTCCGGGGATCTGAGGATTCCCCGCCGCGCCCATTCCTGTTAGGCTCGCCCCATGCGCCAGATCGTTCTCGACACGGAAACCACCGGCCTTTCACCCGACGAGGGACACAGGCTCGTCGAAGTCGGCTGCCTCGAAGTCTTCAATCATGTGCCGACCGGCAATGTTTTCCACCGCTACATGAATCCCGAGCGCGACATGCCCGAAGGCGCGTTCCGCGTTCACGGGCTGTCGGCGGAGTTTCTGCGCGACAAGCCGAAATTCGCCGAGGTTGTGGATGAGTTTCTCGAATTCATCGGCGATGCCGAACTCGTCATTCACAATGCGGGCTTCGACATGACGTTTCTGAATGCGGAGCTGAAATGGGTCGGTCGTCCGCCCCTCGCCGCCGCCCGCGCCGTCGACACGCTCATGATCGCGCGAAAGCGCTTCCCCGGCGCGCAGAACAGCCTTGATGCGCTTTGCCGCCGCTTCAACATCGACAATTCGGGCCGTGTGAAGCATGGCGCCTTGCTCGACGCGGAGTTGCTGGCCGAAGTCTATCTGGAGTTGATGGGCGGCCGTCAGCCGGGCCTGGTGCTCGACGCGGCCGCGGCGGCCGCTGCCGCAACGACCGTGGCCGCCCGCGAAACGCGCAAACGGCCCACGCCTCTCCCCTCGCGTCTGAGCGAGGAAGAGCGCGCGGCGCATGAGGGGTTCGTCTCGACCCTCGGCGCGGAACCGCTCTGGGTCAAGCTCGGCGGCTAGGCCGATCCTTCAGGAAATCAGTTCGGAACTTCGCCTTCGGTGCGGCGCTGCTGGTAGAGACCGACGAAATCGACCGGGTCGATCAGCAGCGGCGGAAAGCCGCCGTCGCGCGTTGCATCGGCGATGATGCGGCGGGCGAAGGGGAAGAGCATGCGCGGGCATTCGACGAGGAGTACCGGCTCCAGCTGCTCGGCCGGAATGTTCACCAGACGGAACAGGCCGCAATAGTCCAGCTCGGTCAGGAACATGAGTTCGTCCTGAATCTTGGCTTCGGCGCCGAGCGAGATCGTAACCTCGAACTCCGTTTCGCCGAGGCGCTGGGCGCCCACATCGACCCGCACCGAAATCTGCGGCTGCTCGGAGAGCGGCCCGACGGTGCGCGGCGCATTCGGGTTTTCGAAGGAAAGATCCTTGATGTACTGCGTCAGCACACGCAGCTGCGGACCCGTTTCGCCCTCAAGGCCCTGAAAATTCTCGTCGGACATGATCCCTCGCCGATGGTGCGAACGTCTGAATGTTGAGCCCGCTGGCTAACACGGAATATTGCGCGGGACAAGGCACGGCCTGATGACATCAGGTTCAGTTTGACCTGCCGCCGCCGATCCAGGGCGACGGCCCGTCGCCCTTTTTGGCGTTTGCGTCATCGGGCTCGGGCTCAATGGCTTCCGCCTTGCCCTCGATGATCGGCCCGGAATACCGGGTGTAGGAGGCCGACGCGCCCATGCCCTGCACATGCATGTGCGTTCTGGCCCAGCGCGTGACGGCGCGACCAAGAGCCCGGCGGACGGCCGGCACGAGAAGCAGCAGGCCCAGCGCATCGGTCAGCAGGCCCGGCGTCACCATGAGGAGCCCTGCGAGAACGATGAACGCCCCGTCCGTCACCTGCTCGACCGGCATTTCGCCCCGGTCCATTGCTTCCTGCGCCTTGCGAAGCGTGCCGAGCCCCTGATGGTGCAGGAGCCATAGCCCCAAAATGGCGAGCCCGACGACCAATGCGACGGTCGGCAGCGCGCCGATCCATCCGCCGACCCATATGAAAGTCGCGATCTCGGCCAGCGGCACGAGGATAAGGGCGAGAAGAATGACGGGTGCCAAGAAACCTCCGTTCAGCGGGTGTCTGGATTATCCCCACAGGTGGTAAACCGGGGTCGGTTAGCCTACTTTATTGCAAAGACCCAGTATTGCGGGACCTCGGGCCGAAGCCGCGCGTCCGTCATCATGGCGGAGATCGGGCAGCACCGGCTCGACAGACTGAAAGGTGGCCCTAGATGGGCGAGAGTTCGATCCTGATCAACCTTATCCTGCTTGTCGTCGCCGTTGGCGTCTTTCTGAAGCTCAGAAGCGTTCTCGGGCGGCGAACGGGCCATGAGCGTCCGCCCTTCGATCCTTATTCCGCTTCCGAAAAGCCCGCCAGGGCCGACGACAAGGTTGTCTCCCTTCCACAGCGCGGACGGGCCGACACCGACGATTCCGGCATCGACGCCTATCCGCAGCGCGAGCCCTATGTCGTGAAGAACCGCTGGGAGGGGATCGCGCCCGAAGGCTCGCCGCTTGCGCAGACACTGACCGAGATTGCGCTGGCCGACCGCCGCTTCGATGCCGAGGCGTTCCTCTCCGGCGCCCGCATCGCCTACGAAATGATCGTCAACGGGTTCGCCAAGGGTGATCGCAAGGCCCTGCAGCCCCTTCTCGACGAGAATGTCTACAAGAGCTTCGAAGGTGTGATCGCGGGCCGCGAAGCCCGCGGCGAGCAGGTGGAGCAGAACTTCATCGGCATTACCAAGTCGCAGATTTCCGGGGCGGCGCTTGAGGGCAAGCGTGCCCGCCTCACCATAAATTTCACCAGCGAGCTGACCGCCTGCACCAAGAACAAGGACGGTATCGTCATCGAGGGCGATCCGGTGACCATCCGGCAGGTGAACGATGTCTGGACCTTCGAGCGCGACCTGAAGGCCTCCGACCCCAATTGGCGCCTGGTCGCCACCGGCGCGGCGGACTGACGGGAAAACGGGCGCGAAGTCGGAGGGGCCGGCCATGAGATATGCAACCGCGGGGCTTGCCGGCCTCGTCCTGCTCGCCGTTTCGGCCTGTGGCAGCGGAGAGGCATCCATGATGGAGACGCGGGCAAGTGCGGAAGCCGGTTCAGGGCCCGTAAGCTTTGCCGCGCTTCCCGGCTGGCAGAATGACGATCACGCGGCGGCGCTCGCGACTTTCCGCAGGTCCTGCGCACGCATCCTCGAACTCAATGGTGCCGATCCTCTCGATCCAAAGGCGTCCGAAGCCCGCCGCTACGGTACTGCCGCCGACTGGCAGGAAGCCTGCGCGGCGGCGAACGAAGTCGGTTCGGGCAAGCAAGCGGCAAGGCGATATTTCGAAACCTGGTTCCAGCCGGTGCGCATCGGCAATGCATCGGATGTGAACCCGCTTTTCACCGGTTATTTCGAGCCCGTAATGAAGGGCAGCCTGACCCGCCACGGCCCCTATCAGACCCCGATCATCTCTTTTCCGCCCGAATATGCCGCCGCCCGCGCCTCCGGCAGGGAGCTGCCTACCCGTTCCCAGATCGAGGCCGCGCTCGCCGATGGCAGGCTCGATGCGAAGCGTCTGGCGCTGGTATGGCTGGCCGATCCGATCGACGCCTTCTTCCTGCACATCCAGGGTTCCGGCCGCGTTCAGCTCGATAATGGTGGCGTGATGCGCCTTGCCTTTTCGGCCAAGAACAACCGGCCATACCTCGCCATCGGCAAAGTGTTAATCGAGCGCGGTGAGATTTCGAAGGATGAGATTTCGATGCAGACCATTCGTGCCTGGCTCGAAGCTCACCCTGCCGAAGTAAAGCCGTTGCTGAGCCGGAACGATAGCTACATCTTCTTCAAGCGCCTCAATGGCACCGCCCCGGAAGCGGGCCCGCCCGGTGCGGAAAAAGTGAGCCTCACGCCAGGCCGCAGCCTCGCGGTCGACCGCAGCTTCCATCCGCTGGGCTCGCTCCTCTGGCTCGACAGCCGCTATCCAACGCCCGATGGCAGCGGCCACAAACCGCTCCGCAGGCTGATGGTGGCGCAGGATACGGGCTCGGCCATTCGCGGCGAGCAGCGCGGCGACGTCTTCTGGGGCGCGACGGCGGATGCCGCCGAGATTGCCGGCCGCATGAAAGAGCCGGGCGAGCTGATTGCCCTTCTTCCCAAATCCCTCGCCGCTCGCTAGGGACCGGAAATGGGGCCCCGACATGGCGAATGACACAAAGGCCGATGTTCCCCCGCGCCGCCGCCGGGTCCGGGCTTTGAGCGACGAGGAGCTGAAGCTCTGGCGTGTCGTTACCAGGGACGCCAAACCCCTTCCTGGCAAACATCACCCGCCCGAGCCGGAGAAAGCCGAAGATTTTGGCTTGGTCCTGCCTTCTGTTTCGAAAACGAAACAAAATAAGCTCATTCATTCCGTTTCCGTAACATTGAAGCCGGTGAAACCCGCAGGCCCGCCACCGCTTGCCGGGCTCGATCGCCGCACCAGCCAGAAGCTTGCCCGCGGCCAGGTTGAAGCCGAGGCGCGCCTCGATCTTCACGGTCATGGCCGCGAAGAGGCGCGGATCGCGCTTCTGCGTTTCGTCTCGAGCTGCCGCGCGAGCGGGCTTCGCTGTGTATTGGTTATCACCGGTAAAGGAGAAAGCCCCTTCTCCCGGCACATACTTCACAGTTCGCGCTACCACGAAGCCGCGGAACACTCAGGGATTTTGCGCTCCGCCCTACCAGTATGGCTGGAAGGGGCGGCCTTCCGCGCAGAAGTCGCAAGCTTTCAGCCTGCCCATCCGAAACATGGCGGCGGCGGCGCCTTCTATCTCTGGCTGAGGAAAAGGAAATGACGCCCTTCGGCCAGAAGCTCCGCGAATTGCGCGCCGCGCGCGACGTAACGCTGAAGGACATGGCGGCGGCGCTTCGGGTCACACCTGCCTATCTCTCGGCGCTGGAACATGGCCGTCGTGGGCGTCCGAGCTGGCGTCTGGTTCAGTCGATCATCGGTTATTTCAACGTGATCTGGGACGAGGCGGAAGAAATCGAGCGCCTTGCCCGTCTTTCCCACCCGCGCATCGTCATCGATACGGCGGGTCTGACGCCCCCGGCGACCGAATTGGCCAACCGTCTGTCCGAGCAGATCGCTCATTTGACGCCGGCGGAGATCGACCGGCTGATGGAGGCGCTGCCGCCGCGTCCCCGCCGCGGGCAACCCAAGACGCAATAATATCGCCTATGGCGACGTAATGACGCCAATCCGGATCGCTTTTGGCGAATTCAAAGGATGAACTTCGACAGGTCGGTGTTCTTCGACAGGTCGCCGATATGCTCATGGACGTAAGCCGCATCCACCGTCACCGTCTGCCCGCCGCGATCGGTGGCCGCGAAGGAGATTTCGTCGAGCACCCGTTCCATCACCGTGTGAAGGCGGCGCGCGCCGATATTCTCGACCGAGGCGTTCACTTCCGCCGCCACCGTTGCAATGGCGTCGATGCCGTCCTCGGTGAAGTCGAGGGTCACATTCTCCGTCTGCATCAGCGCCACATATTGCTTGATGAGGCTCGCTTCCGGCTCGGTGAGGATGCGCTTGAAGTCGTCGCGGGTTAGCGCCCTCAGCTCGACGCGGATCGGCAGGCGGCCCTGAAGTTCAGGCAACAGGTCCGACGGCTTGGCGATGTGGAAGGCGCCCGACGCGATAAAGAGGATGTGATCGGTCTTCACCGCGCCATGCTTGGTGGAAACGGTCGTGCCCTCGATCAGCGGCAGCAGATCGCGCTGCACGCCTTCGCGGCTCACATCAGCTCCCTGCCGTTCGGAGCGCGCGCAGATCTTGTCCACCTCATCGAGAAAGACGATGCCGTTCTGCTCGACCGAGCGGATCGCTTCCTGCGTCAGCTGGTCCTGATCCAGAAGCTTGTCTGACTCCTCGGCGATCAGCACCTCGTAGCTGTCGCGGACGCTCAGCTTGCGCGGCCTGGTCCGGTTGCCGAAGGCTTTGCCCATGATGTCGCCGAGATTGATCATGCCGACCTGGCCGCCCGGCATTCCGGGAATGTCGAAGCTCGGCGCGCCGCCCTGATCGGCAACCTCGACCTCGATTTCCTTCTCATCCAGCTCACCCGTGCGGAGCTTGCGCCGGAAGGTTTCGCGCGTCGCCTCGCTCGATCCCTTGCCGACCAGCGCGTCGAGGACGCGGGTTTCGGCGGCGAGATGGGCCTTGGCCTGCACATCCTTGCGCTTCTTGTCGCGCACCATGGCGATGCCGATTTCCACGAGGTCGCGGATGATCTGTTCGACGTCGCGGCCGACATAGCCGACCTCGGTGAATTTCGTCGCCTCGATCTTGATGAAGGGCGCTTCGGCGAGCTTCGCGAGGCGGCGCGAGATCTCCGTCTTGCCGACGCCGGTCGGCCCGATCATCAGAATGTTCTTGGGCAGTACTTCCTCGCGCAGGTCCTCGGGAAGTTGCTGACGGCGCCAGCGATTGCGAAGGGCGATGGCGACGGCGCGCTTGGCGTCCTGCTGGCCGACAATGTAGCGGTCGAGTTCGGACACGATTTCGCGCGGCGAGAAACTGGTCATGGACAGGGTAGTGCTCCCAGATCGAAAGGAAGTCGAAAGGCGCCTCAGACGGCGTCGAGAATTTCCACGGTGAGGTTGTTGTTGGTGTAGACGCAGATCTCGGAGGCGATCTTCAGCGCCTTGCGGGCGATTTCTTCCGCGCTCAGCTCCGTATCGGCGAGCGCGCGGGCAGCCGCCAGCGCGTAGTTTCCGCCCGAGCCAATGCCCACGATGCCGCCCTCGGGCTCCAGCACGTCGCCATTGCCGGTCAGCACCAGGCTCACATGAGCATCGGCCACGATCATCAGCGCTTCGAGGCGGCGCAGGAACCGGTCGGTCCGCCAGTCCTTGGCGAGCTCGACGCAAGCGCGGGTGAGTTGCCCGGGATATTGCTCCAGCTTTCCTTCCAGACGCTCGAAAAGCGTCATGGCGTCGGCGGTTGCGCCCGCGAAGCCCGCAATGACATTACCCGACCCCAAAGGTCGGACTTTCCTTGCATTGCCCTTCATCACGGTGTCGCCCATCGAAACCTGTCCGTCGCCGGCGACAACCACCTTGCCACCCTTGCGGACGGTCAGGATTGTCGTGCCGTGCCAGGTGGCGTAGGGCGAGGAATGCGTATCGGTCATAAGCGGCTCGTCGATGGAGTGACAGCTCGCAGCGCCCCAGGGGCCCGCGAAGCGGAGAGCCAGATGTGGAGATTTTGGTGGCTCGGGTCAAGCCGCCTTGCCGCACGGCTTCGACGTGGGGCCTAGCCGGGCTTCGTGGTGGTCGGATCGGAGGGAGGCGCGGGTTCCCTCGACGCAACCCGCCTTTCCGCCTCCTCCTCATCCAGCGCGCGCTTCATCAGGGTCTGGGTCTCATAAAAAGACCGGCGCCCGTGTCTGGCTCTCAATCGTCGCCAAATCGTCGCCAACAGCATCGCCTTCACCCTTCAGGCAATCACCACTATTTTAGAATAGTATAATAACGTTCAGCGCCTCGTTTGGTTTCAGTAAGGCAAGCGGGCAATTGCGACCCGTTCCACTATCC
Source organism: Parvibaculum sedimenti (assembly GCF_009184905.1). Lineage (GTDB taxonomy): Bacteria > Pseudomonadota > Alphaproteobacteria > Parvibaculales > Parvibaculaceae > Parvibaculum > Parvibaculum sedimenti. The sequence continues at coordinate 23,463 of NZ_WESC01000021.1, read as the reverse complement.
GTACACGGCAATTCCCCCATGCTGGCGTCCGTACATATATTATTGTCCCGATCCGGAATGACCCCGTTTTTGAGAAGTCATCTAGGGTCCTGCCGAGTGCCTGCTCAAGTCATTTAAAAGTTAAATGGATTTTAGGCCAATTTTCTTGTCGCCCTTCGCTTGGCTTGATAGCTGTTATTGATCTGGGGGATTTTCGAAAACTTGGGGGATATCATGTCGTTGTGGCCGGTCGCCGCTTGTGCGTGCACGGATAAACGTGGATTTCGGCGGTCGGAGCTTCGGCCCTTTCTTCTGGCGACGACTGCAGTCGCCGCGCTCCTCGCCTTCGAACCGGCTGCGTTGGCCGATGGCGGTGCGGGTGGTGCCGCCGGCAGTGGCGTCTTCGCTGGTGGCGGCGCAGGCGGAACCGGTGCGGAGGGAAGTGCCGGCAGCGCCGGTGGCAATGATTCCTTTTATGGCGCTGGCGGCGGCGGCGGCGGTGCGGCGGGCGGTGGCGCTGGCGGCCAGGGTGGCGCCGGCAGTGCGGGAACACACGCGGCCGGCGGCACGTCGGTCTCGCCCGACGGCGCTAACGGCGCCGACGCGATAGTCGTATACATCAATCCGGACGGCGGCTCCGGCGGCGGCGGCGGCGCTGGCGGCGCGCATGGCACGGTAGTGGGAAGCCTTGCCAATACGGTCTCGATCAGCGGTGGCAACGGCGGCAATGGCGGTAACGGCGGCGCGGGTGGCGGCACGGGCGCAGGCGGCGGCGGCGGTGGAGGCGCCGGCGGCTTTGGCGCGGTCATCACCGGAACCGGCAATTCGAGCAACAGCGGCGGCGGCACGATAACCGGCGGCGCGGGCGGCAATGGTGGCGCAGGCGGCAGCCCCGGCGCCGAGGGCGGCAATGGCGGTGTGGGCGGCGATGGCGGCGACGGTGTCGCGCTTACCGGGTCGGCTATTACGTTCACGAATTCCTCTGCCGTTACGGGCGGTGCAGGCGGCAATGGCGGCGCGGGCGGTGGCGGCGTGTCGGCAAGTGGCTTCGGCGGCAATGGTGGCAAAGGTGGCGCCGGTATCTCTGTGGTAGGCGCCACGATCGACAATCTCGGAACGATCACCGGCGGCGCGGGCGGCCTTGGCGGCGCGGCCGGCGGCGGTGGATTTACAAATCCAACGGACGGCGCCGATGGCGCAGGCGGCGCGGGCATCGCGGGCTCCAATCTCACCGTCATCAACAGCGGCACGATCAGCGGTGGTCTTTCGGGCGACGGCGTGACGCGGGCGAATGCCATCACCTTCACCGGCGGCGCCAACAAACTCACCTTCGGCAATACGACCTCCGGCCTCACCGGAAATATCGACGTCACGGGCTCGCTGACCTTCGACCAGTCCTCAGTCAATACAACCGTCGATAACAACATCACCGGCACCGGCTCCGTCGCGAAAACCGGCTCGGCAACAGTCAAGCTTTCCGGCGACAATACCTATACGGGCGGGACGACCCTCAACGAGGGCACACTGATGGCGGGTTCGTCGACGGCCTTTGGCACAGGCAGCGTCGGCGTCGCAAGCGGCGCGACGCTCGACATCAACGGCCAGAGTCTCGTCATCGGTTCGCTGTCCGACGTCTCGGGCGCGGGCGGCACGGTGACAAACGCCGACACAGTTGCAAACAGCCTTACAGTCGGTGGCGACAATAGCTCGACGACCTTCTCGGGCGTGATTGAGGACGGCGTGCACGCGCTGGGGGTCATCAAGGAAGGCACCGGCACTTTTACACTTGCGGGCACCAACACCTATAGCTTTGGCACGGTTGTGACCGGCGGCACACTCGCGATCACCAATGCGGACGCTCTCGGTTCCGGCACTCTTGCCCTGGAGAACGGCACGACGCTGGAATTCTCGGGATCCGGCATCAATCTGGCGAATGATGTGACGGTTGCGGGCGACCCGACTTTCACCGTCGGTGCGGACAACATCGACACGATCTCTGGCGTAATTGCCGACGGGGGCACCCCGGGCGATGTGGTCAAGGATGGCGACGGTACGCTGATCCTTTCAGCCACCAATACCTATACCGGCGCGACGACTGTCGAGGCGGGAACGCTCGATGTCACGGGCTCCATCGCAGGGTCGAGTCTCACCACCATCAATTCGGGCGCTACGTTGATCGGCACAGGCACTGTCGGCAATGTCGAGGTTGGCTCGGGTGGCACCTTCGCGCCGGGTGCCGCGGGCGCTGCCGGCACCTCCACGACTGTCTCGGGTACGCTGACCTTGGACAATGGCTCGACCTATCTTGCCGCGATCGGTGCCTCGACCGCTTCCTATGCCGATGTGAGCGGTACGGCGACGCTTGGCGGCACTCTGCTTGCCGATTTCGACATCAGCAACTATCTCACGAAGACGCCGTACACCCTGCTGCATTCCGGCGGTCTTGGCGGCACGACCTTCGATACGTTCACCACTTCCAATCTGCTCTCCGGTTTTGCAGCGAACGTCGAATATACGAACAGCGACGTGCTGCTCGATCTGACCGCCGCGCTGGGCGCCGGTGACACCCTCGACGGAAACCAGCAGAGCGTCGCCAGCGGCCTCAACAACTACTTCAACGGTGGCGGTACGCTGACGCCGAACTTCCTCCCTGTCTTTGGCCTCACGGGAGGCAATCTCGCAGGCGCGCTGAGCGAGCTCTCCGGCGAAGTTGCAACGGGTGGCGCGCATGGCAGTTTCCAGCTGATGAACGAGTTCCTCGGCCTCTTCTCCGGCGTGCCGGGCATGAATGTACCGACCAACAGCGCGATCAGCTTTGCGCCCGAGCCCGGCCCCGCACTTCCCGCCGCGGCGCGCGCTTATGCCTCGACATCCGATGTGCCGATGCCTTCGACGGAGGGTTGGAGCCTGTGGGGAACCGGCTTCGGCGGCGCGAACAGGAGCGACGGCAATCCAGCCGCGGGAACGCATGACGTCAAGGCGAGTGATTACGGCTTTGCCGTTGGCGCCGACTATCATTATTCGGCGGACACGATCCTCGGCTTTGCGATCGCTGGGGGCTCCACCAGCTGGGATCTGTCGCAGGGCCTCGGCAGCGGCGACAGCGACGCCCTGCAGCTCGGTGTTCATGCGGCAACGCGGTCGGGTCCCGTCTATCTTTCGGCAGCGCTCGGCTTCGCCAATCATTGGATGACGACGGATCGCCATGCATTTGGTGATCATCTGACGTCCGACTTCACGGCACAGTCCTATGCAGCCCGCCTTGAGGCAGGTTACCGCCTCGAACCGCTGCCGTCGCTCGGCGTCACGCCTTATGGCGCCATGCAGGTGCAGCATTTCCGGAGCCCGGGCCATGGCGAGAGCGATCTGAACGGCGGGGGCTATGCACTCTCTTATGACGCCATGAGCCTGACTGATACGCGCAGCGAGCTCGGTGCGCGTATCGATCAGGCAGCCACGTTCGGAAACAGCCGCCTGATCCTCAGCGCGGGTGCCGCCTGGGCACATGACTGGGCGACCGATCCGTCGGCGACGGCGGGCTTCCAGTCGCTTCCCGGCTCAAGCTTCGTGGTTTCGGGCGTAACCTCGCCGGAGAATGCCGCGCTGGTGTCGGCCGGGGCCGAACTGGAGCTGGCGCCCGACTGGACTCTTGGCGCGAAGTTCGATGGCGAGTTTGCCTCAGGCTATCGGAGCTATGCTGGCACCGGCACGCTGCGATATTCCTGGTAAGGAGCCCCATCCGCCTTCCATACGGGGACGCACTGCCGGCGGCGGTGCGTCGGCAACAGATTGTCAGCGCCCCAGGGCCCGCGAAGCGGAGGAGCCAGATGTGGAGATTTTGGCGGCCGGGGTCAAGCGGGCCAAGCCAAGCTGGCCGGAGGCAAACGATCGAGGCGCAGCTTCGATGCCGGTCTAGCCGGGCGTCTTGCCGGTTGGATCAGAAGGAGGCATCGGCTCCGCCGGGGCAGCCCGCTTTACGGCCTGCTCATCGAGCGCGCGCTTCATCACGACCTGGGTCTCATAGAAGGACCGGCGCCTTGACCGTCTGGCCGTAAGCCGCCGCCAGATGCTCACGATGGACATTGCCTAATCCCTCAAGCAACCGCCATCCCCCCGCTCGGTTCAAAGCCTATCATGTGAGCATCCCCGGGACACAAGCGTGATCGAAGTCGAATATGAACATTTTTGCTATTGGAGCCCGACTTCGCGTGAAAATCCCGCCGAAGCAACCTGTTAAGCTCCAATTCATATATGGCCAGCGGCAGCCAAACAGGCGCAAATTGCGCGATCCCTCACTCTGCCGGCGCCCCATTTGAGCCCGCGAAAACTATCTCTTTGCACTGTTATGTAAATTGCTTAGCGTATTTGATGGCTGAACTCTCTTTGTGCTGACAAACTTCATGAGTTTCTCAACTAACTGAGATGACATTATGATGCAAAAGGCGAGCGAGTTCTTCAATAATGAGCGGACTATTATAATCCTGCTTCTTGTTGCTTCCTTTTACATCGTGGGCTCATCCTACGCTGATATCAGCGAGCCACATCTATGGAGGAAGGCCGACGCCTACTCACAAATTTTGGGTTGGGCAGGTTTCAAGGATTTTGTCCCGTTTCAGAATTTTTTGGGCAAAACGGCCGTCTACGATATTCCAGTATATGAATATCTGATCGCAAAACTCTCGGCACTGACGTTTTCGGACCTTTTGGTCACAACCAAATATCTGAATTTATTTTTCTTTCTGGTAGTAGCGCTCACTGGCTACTCAATTTCTGAAACCCTGCGCCAGGAAACAGGAATTTATTATCTCTTTCTTCTCTGCACCTCGCGCTTTTTTCTCCACTACTATGCAGCGCCCATTCCCGATGACATGAGCCTGGCTCTTTCGATGGCCGGCCTTGCCATATTGCTGAAGAGTCGGAACATCAAATTTATCGTTCTGGCCGGAGCGTTGTGGTTGGTCGCTGCGCTCATCAAGTCGCCGATCCCATTCATATTCGTAGTTTTCTTTTCAACCCGGCTTCTGTTGCAGCATGTGCGGGGTACGGCGCTGAGCTCCCATGCTTGGGCAGCCATTCCGATCTCTCTTGCATTGGTGGGGGCTATTGCCGCCGAGAGGGGGCGCATGCTCATCATGAGCACAAATGTTGGCGGATTTGCCCAAGATCCGTCATTTTATTTCGGTACGCTTGATCGGCGCTTCTCGCTTGAGTTCTGGACGACGATGACCCATCGGGCATTCAGCGCAAATCGAGCGCTCGCTGCCTGTGTGCCGGGTCTTGTCTATCTGACCTTCAGGGGCTCGTTTCGTACTGTTCTGCCATTTGCGGTTGCGTTTCTGTCGGGTTGGCTCGTCTTCGCACCCCTCTATCTACAATCCGATTACTACCAGTTACCGGGAACTATTCTTCTCTTCATTGTCGCGGCGATGGGAGCGCAGATTTCCGCCGAATTTTTGATGAAGAAGATCGATGCTGGCGATACTTCGGCTTGGAAATTGCTGCGCGCCAGAAATCTGGTTCTTGCCGTCCTCGCGCCTCTTGTCGTCATTTACATGCCGAAACTCGGCGAATTCCATGGCACCTCATTCTCCAAAAGCGTCACTTACGCGCTTCGGGATGTCGATCACGTTATGTTTGTCGATGACCAATATCTTGTCACCGATCCCGCCATTGGGGCCCAAATCGCAACCAAATTTACGAGGATTTCGACCGTGGCATTTGAGGGGAACTGCGCGAGCCTCATTGCAGCCAACAGGGCGATTCTCGTTAATGGCTACTCGGCTTGTCTGGCCAAATACAAAAGCTCCGCCTCCACTTTCATCGAAGATGATGGCAAGCAATTTTATCTGAGAGCTAAATAAACAAGCAAAAAATTATTTGTCTATGCCTACCTATACTTTGTCGTAACATAAAAAATTATGTTCAATATTACTGCTATAGAATTGGAACGCCAATTCAGGAGATGTAACAGATTGCTTGTTGCCTTCTGACACACAGTCTCGCCCCTTAACTGTCCGTCCCATAATGATGAGATGGCTTAACGCTGGCTCAGCCGCTTCACGGCTGGTAAAAGTCTGGCCTGTAATAATTTTCGGTCTTCCGGGCCTTTCCGGCCGCGGGGACTTTCTGGCGAAACCGGGCGAATACCCATGATTGACGATAACGAAGGCCGCGTGGCCACGATCGAGCGCAAGACGAAGGAGACGGAGATTTTCGTCTCTCTCGATCTCGACGGCTCGGGCGAATATGACGTCGATACGGGGATCGGCTTCCTTGATCACATGCTCGAGCAGCTGTCGCGCCATTCGCTGATCGACCTCAAGGTCCGCGCCACGGGCGACCTGCACATCGATTTTCACCACACCACGGAAGACAGCGGCATCGTCATTGGCGAGGCCGTCCGTCAGGCGCTGGGCGATTTCAAGGGCATCCGCCGCTATGCGACGGCCATCATCCCGATGGACGAGACCTGCACGCGCGTCTCCATCGACGTGTCGCAGCGGCCCTATCTCGTCTGGAAGGTCAATTTCACGAAGCCGAAGCTCGGCGAGATGGACACCGAACTCTTCAAGGAATGGTTCCAGGCCTTCGCCCAGAATGCAGGCATCACGCTGCACATCGAAAACATGTACGGCGAGAACAATCACCACATTGTGGAATCCTGCTTCAAGGGCCTGGCCCGCGCGCTCCGCGACGCGATCGAGATCGATCCTCGCGCCGCCGACCGCATTCCCTCGACCAAAGGCAAGCTCGGCAGCTGATGCTGCCGGGCGTCTGCCCCCAAAGGCTGGCAATTTTCCACCGTCTGGCCTAGATAGAGCCCGAAACGCCCGACTTGGCCCCCGACCTCGCCCAAGCCCGGTTCGGGCCGAAGGACATGGCCCCATGCGTCTCTACACCGTGCACGAACTGAGCGGCGCCACCGCAAACGGCGATGGCCTCGAATTCGTGCATGAAGGCTTCTCCTGGACCGGGCTTTTTCTCGGACCCGTCTGGCTGGCTTTTTACCGGCTCTGGCTGGCGCTCGCGCTCTATCTGGTCGCGATGGTCCTGCTCGTCAGCGTCATCGAGGCCGCCGGTCTTGGTTCCGCGGGCGCCGTGGTCTGCCTCGTCGCCTTCCAGTTTCTTTTCGCTGGCGAAGCCAACGAGATCCGCCGCCGGGCGCTCTCGCGCAGAGGCGCTCGTGAAATCGCCATCGCCAGCGGGCACAACCTGATCGAGGCTGAGCGCGATTTTTTCCGCCGCTGGTCCGGCCCGTCCATCGTCGCGGGCGCTGCGCCGTCGCGGCCGCAGCCCGACGAGACCTTGCCGCCGCTCATGCCCGGCGCTGTCTGGCCGCGCCGTGCGGCTCACGACGATCACGGCGTTCTCGGTCTCTTTCCAAAGGCGGGGGGCTGACATGCTCGTCACCATCATCGACTATGGCTCCGGCAATTTGCGCTCCGCCGCCAAGGCCTTTGAGCGCGCCGCGCTCGAAGCCGGCACCGATGCGCGCATCCTCGTCACCGGCGATCCGGACGACGTGCGCGGTGCCGACCGGGTCGTGCTGCCGGGCGTCGGCGCATTCGGAGACTGCCGCGCGGGCCTCGATGCGATCCCCGGCATGATCGAGACGCTGGAGGATGTCGTGCGCCGCGATGGGCGCCCCTTCCTCGGCATTTGCGTCGGCATGCAGCTCATGGCGACGCGCGGCCTCGAACATGGCATTCACAAGGGCTTCGGCTGGATCGAAGGCGACGTGACGCTGATGAAGCCGCTCGATCCCGAACTCAAGATTCCGCATATGGGTTGGAACACCATCACGGCGCTCCGCCCCCACGCCCTGCTCGACGGCATACCGACCGGCGACAAGGGGCTCCATGCCTATTTCGTCCACTCCTATTCTCTCGTTGCCGCGCATGAGGAAGATGTGGTCGCGCGCGCCGATTACGGCGGGCCGGTCACGGCCATGGTCGCGAAGGAGAATATGGCGGGCACGCAATTCCATCCCGAGAAGAGCCAGGCGCTCGGTCTCGCTCTCATCGGCAATTTTCTGAAGTGGCGTCCATGATCCTCTTTCCCGCCATCGACCTCAAAGACGGGCAATGCGTACGCCTCGTGCGCGGCCTGATGGAAGAAGCCACTGTCTTCAACGACGATCCGGCAGCGCAGGCCCGCGCCTTCGAGCAGGCCGGGTTCGAATATATTCATCTCGTCGATCTCAACGGCGCCTTTGCCGGTCATCCGGTCAATGCGGGCGCGGTCGAGGCGATCCTGAATGCGATCAGCATCCCTGCCCAGCTAGGCGGCGGCATCCGCGATCTCGCCACCATCGAGATGTGGCTCGACAAGGGCATCCGCCGCGTCATCATCGGCACGGCGGCGGTGAAGAACCCCGCCCTCGTCATCGACGCCTGCGCCCGGTTTCCCGGCCGCATCGCCGTCGGTCTCGACGCCAAGGGCGGCCGTGTCGCCACCGAAGGCTGGGCGGAAGTCTCCGACCTCACCGTGCTCGACATGGCTCGCCGTTTCGAGGACGCGGGCGTCGCGGCCATCATCTACACGGACATCGACCGCGACGGCGTGCTGGGCGGGTTGAACATCGAAGCGACGGTTGCGCTGGCCAATGCAATCTCGATCCCCGTCATCGCGAGCGGAGGCCTCTCCTCCATTGAGGATATCCGCGCTCTCATCGCGGCGAACTGCAAGGGTCTCGAAGGCGCGATTTCGGGCCGCGCCCTCTATGACGGCCGCCTCGATCCGAAAGAGGCGATCGCACTTCTCAAGGGTGCAGCATGAGCCTCAAGGCGCGCGTCATCCCCTGTCTTGACGTCAAGGACGGCCGTGTTGTCAAAGGCGTCAACTTCGTCGACCTGCGCGATGCGGGCGATCCGGTAGAGGCCGCGCGCGCTTACGACGCGGCCGGCGCGGACGAACTCTGCTTCCTTGACATCACGGCGAGCCACGAAGAACGCGCGATCATTTTCGATGTCGTCGCCCGTACCGCCGAGCAGTGCTTCATGCCGCTCACCGTCGGCGGCGGGGTGCGTACCATCGAAGATGTGAGGAAGCTCCTCCTTGCCGGCGCCGACAAGGTTTCGATCAACACCGCCGCCGTTAACGACCCTGATTTCGTCCGCGCCGCTGCCGAGAAATTCGGTAACCAGTGCATCGTCGTCGCGATCGACGCCAAGCAGGTCGCGCCCGGCAAGTGGGAAATCTTCACTCATGGTGGCCGCAACCGCACCGGCATTGATGCCGTCGAATACGCGCAGAAAGTTGCAAGCCTGGGCGCGGGCGAAATCCTGCTGACCTCAATGGACCGTGACGGCTCGAAGGCGGGTTTTGATATTCCGCTCACACGCGCGGTCGCCGATGCTGTCACAATTCCGGTTATCGCCTCGGGCGGCGTCGGTAATCTCGACCATCTGGTTGCGGGCATCCGCGAAGGCCATGCCAGCGCCGTGCTGGCCGCGTCGATCTTCCATTTCGGCGAATACACGATCGGCGAAGCCAAGGCCTATATGGCCGAAGCCGGCATTCCGATGCGCCTCTGAACCAATTGTGACAATGGATGGTGTCCGGGGATTGCGTCCGGGCGCCTGTGCGTCCATGACACAGCGGCGTTGGGGCGCACATGTGCCATTTGCGAGTTTTCCGGATTCCAAGCAGAATAATTCCCCGTAGTGTCTGGGTTCCGCGAGGATGCGCGATGCCGTATGCCGGATTGACCATGCGACACACTTCCCGCCGGACCCTCGGCGTACGCCTTTCTGTGAGGCATTAGAAAATGAATCGCGAGATTGAGCTCAAGCTCGAATGTGAGCCGGAAGCCCTTGATCGTGTCTCCCGCGCGCCGGTTCTTTCCCGGCTGAAGCGAGGCCGCGCCAGCGAGAAGACGCTGCGCTCAACCTATTTCGATACGGAAGATTTCTCATTGATGAGGAGCGGCCTCGCGCTTCGCGTGCGGGAGGCGGGCGGCAAGCGCATCCAGACGCTCAAGACCGAAAGCGACGGCACTGGTCTTGCGAGCGACCGCGGCGAATGGGAAGTGCAGCTCGGGAGCGACGAAGAGGGCCCGAACCTCAATCGCCTGCCGGCGAACCTCAAGGCACGCATCCGCAAGGCGGCCAATGGCGCGCCGATTTCGCCGCGCCTCGTCTCCGACATTCATCGCACGGCCCGCCACCTCACAACGCCAGATGGCGACGAGATCGAATTCGCCATCGACCGCGGCGTGCTGCGCGCCAATGGGCGCGAAGCGCGGGTGAGCGAGGTCGAGCTCGAATTGAAGCGCGGCGATCCGTCGAGCCTCTATCGTCTGGCGCTGGAACTGGCCGATCTGGTTCCTCTTCGCGTCGGTATGCGGAGCAAGGCCGAGCGCGGCGTGACGCTTGCGGGTGACGAGAAGCCCGGCGCGATCCGCGCCGACATGATCTCCCTGGCCCGCGACATCGATGTCGAAGATGCCTATGCCACGATCCTGCGCCAATGCCTCTCGCATCTTCTTCTCAACGAAGCTGTCGCCATCGAGAACGCATCCACCGAGGCGCTGCATCAGATGCGCGTCGCACTCCGGCGCATGCGTTCGGCCTTCGCCGCCTTCGCCAAGGTGATGAAGGATGAAACGGCACAGCATCTTTCGCGCGACGCGAAATGGCTTGCCACTGCCATCGGCCGCGCTCGCGATTTTGACGTCTTCCTCACGACCATTCTCGTGCCGCTCGAAAAGGAAAATCCCGGCGACAAGGAAATCCTCGCCCTGCGCGAAGCGGCCGAGAAGCAGCGCAAGCGCGCCTGGGCAGGTGCGCGTTCGGCGCTGCGTTCGGCGCGTATGAGTTCCTTCGTCCTGCGGCTCGCGCTTTATGTCGATGAGCGCAGCTGGCGCGATGCCGGTGGCGACGCCTCCCGTTTCGAGGAAGCGCTTTCCGACTTCGCGCCGAAGGCTCTCGACAAATATCTGAAGGACGCGACCAAGCTTGGCCGCCGCATCGATGGTCTCAGCGTTAATGAGCGCCATGAGCTACGCAAGCGGCTGAAGAAGCTGCGTTATACGCTGAGCTTTTTCGCCTCGCTCTATCGCCGCCCCGACACACGCAACTATCTCCACGCGCTGTCGGAGTTGCAGGATGTCTTCGGCGCGCTGAACGATGTGGAGTCTGCCCGCAAGCTCACCGAAGAGTTAACGGAGCTTCAACCCCTGCTTGTCGCGCCGGCCGAGCGTCTTCGCGCCTATCACGAGCGTCGGGCGCGCAAGCAATGGCAGTCCGCTGTCGGACTCTGGCGGGATTTTCGCGATATAGAGCCCTTCTGGCGCTGACGATTCTGAGGGTGGTGCGACCTTTCATCGCCCTCTTAAGAAATTTTGAAACACTTGTCCCATAGCATTCCTGCGAGTTGGACCGTTCCGGCCCGAGTTTGCTTTCGGGAGTGCCGCAAGAATGTCAGAAGAAACGCCGTCCCGCCGTTCAGGCGAGGCCCGGATGCAGGTCGATGCAAGTCGCGACCCTCAGGCAATCGTCGGCCGCCGGATCGGCAGTGAGGCGCTGAAAAAGCTCGCCGAACTCAATCTGCGCTACCTCAAGGGCATCCCCAACGGCTGGTGCGTGGTCATGAAGGACTGCGACCTGTCGGGCCTCGATCTGCGCGGGCTGAATTTCTCCCAAGCTCATTTCATCGCCTGCAGCTTCGAGAATGCCAATCTCGAGGACGCGCGCTTTCAGGGCGCCAATCTCTTCAGCGCCAATTTCGACGGCGCGAACCTGACGCGGACCGATTTCGGCCAGGCCGATCTTCGCGGCGCCTGTTTCGAGAATGCCGAGATGACGGATGCCCGCCTCGAAGGCGCGGATCTGCGCCGTGGCGTCGTCATCCGGGCGGGCAACCAGATCAAGAGCAATCGCGAGCATTCGACCTTCCGCAATGCCATCATGCGTGGCACCAGGCTCACCGATTGCAAGCTCCTCGACGCCGATTTCGAGGGCGCCTCGCTCAGCGGCGTGAACCTGCAGGGCGCCGATCTTCGTGGCGCGAATTTCGCGGGTGCCGAACTCACCGGCGTCATTTTCGCCGGAGCAAATCTTTCCGACGCCGATTTCCGCCGCGCCATCATGGATGAGGCGACCTCGGCCCATGGCGACATGATGCGCGCCACAAAGGCCCGCCGCGCGCCCGGCCCCGAGCGGCTGAAACGCATGCTCGACAATCACCTCGTCTGGATCCAGACGAGCGAGCGTCAGGGCGAACGGGCGGATTTCTCGCATATGGACCTGTCGCGGACCGATTTTTCCCGCTCCGTGCTGGCCAGCGCCATCTTCCGGGGTGCCATCCTTGCCGATGCGTCTTTCCACGGTGCGATCCTCGCCGCCGCCGATTTCCGCGACGCCATCCTGCTCCGCGCCGACCTGACCCGGGCCGACCTCCGGGGCGCGGACCTTCGCGGGGCAAGCCTGAAGGATTCGATCCAGACTGGCGTCCGCATGGGCGAGATGCAGGGCGTCAAGCTCGCCACCCGCACCTGATCCGGCTACTCCCTCCCCCTGCTGGCGTCTGACGGCCAAATCTGCTACGGAGAGCCGCCGCGCCGGGGTTCAAACCGCCCGAACGGCCCCTTTTTTCCTGCAGGGGGTGCCTCATGGCAGCCGATGCCCGCCAGCTCGATGCGCTTTTCGAGACGATCCTTTCCCGAAAGGCCGGCGACCCTGCGTCGTCCTACACCGCAAAGCTCGTCGCAGGCGGCACCCCGCTCTGCGCCCGCAAGCTTGGCGAAGAGGCGGTTGAAACCGTGGTCGCCGCGCTGACCGGCGACACGAAGGGGCTCATCTCGGAATCCGCCGATCTTCTGTTCCACTGGCTCGTCCTGCTCGCTGAGCGCGGTATCGAGCCTGCCGCCGTCTATGCCGAGCTTGAGCGCCGCGAAGGCCGCTCCGGCATCGACGAGAAGGCGTCACGCGGAGCAGGCCAATGACCGAGACGATCGAGCGCGCGGCGCTCTCGCCCTACCGCCATTTCACGGCGGCGGAATGGGGCGAGCTTCGCAAGGATACGCCGCTTCCCTTGTCCGAGGCCGAGCTCGAAGAGCTGAAGGGTTTCGGCGAGCGCATCTCGCTGGACGAGGTCAGCGAGATCTATCTGCCGCTCTCGCGCCTTCTCAATCTCTATGTGCTGGAGACGCAGGAGCTTTACCGCGTCACCTCCGACTTCCTCGGCCGCTCGCAGGCCAAGGTGCCCTATATCATCGGCGTCGCGGGTTCGGTCGCCGTGGGCAAGAGCACGACTGCGCGTATTCTGTCCACGCTGCTCGCCCGCTGGCCGAACCACCCCAAGGTCGACCTCATCACGACCGACGGCTTTCTCTATCCCAACAAGGTGCTTGAAGAGCGCGACCTGATGGGTCGCAAGGGTTTCCCCGAGAGCTTCGACGTCCGCCGCCTGATCCAGTTCCTTTCGGACGTGAAGGCTGGCTCGCGCAATGTCGAGGCGCCGGTCTATTCGCATTTCACCTATGACATTCGCGTCGGCGAAAGCATCGTCGTCGATCAGCCCGACATTCTCGTCGTCGAAGGTCTCAACGTGCTTCAGCCCTGGAAGCCCGCCGAGGGCGAGGAGCCGTTGCCCTTCGTCTCCGACTTCTTCGATTTCTCGATCTATCTCGATGCCGACGAGGAGGCGATCCGCCGCTGGTATATCGAGCGCTTCCTCAGCCTGCGTGAAACGTCGTTCCGCGATCCCAAGGCCTATTTCCACCGCTATGCGCATCTGACCGATGAAGAAGCGGTGCAGACGGCGGATTCGATCTGGACCTCGATCAACCTCGCCAATCTGCGCAAGAACATCCTGCCGACGCGCCAGCGCGCCCAGCTCATCCTGCGCAAGGGCGACGATCACCGCATTCGCGACGTGGCGCTCAGGAAGCTCTAGAGCTTGCGTCTGTTGAAGATGGCCCCCGGATCAAGTCCGGGATGACGATCTTTGTTGGGGCGAAGACAATATAATGATCGTCATGCCGGACTTGATCCGGCATCCATCTTAATGACCTGGCGAAAATCGCGTCAGAACCCCTTCTTTTTCGCAAGCTCTGCCAGCGATACCTGCGGTCGCGGTCCGTAATGCGAGATGACTTCGGCCGCCGCCATGGCGCCAAGACGCGCGGAATGGACTGGCGAATAGCCATGCGACAAGCCGTAAAGGAAGCCCGAGGCGAAGAGATCGCCCGCGCCCGTGGTATCCACGACCTTGGCGACCCTGTCGGCATCGACCACATGCACCTCGCCATCGGCAACGATGACGGCGCCGGCTTCGGAACGCGTCAGCGCCGCGAATTTGCATTCTTCCTTCACCCGCGTCAGCGCTTCGTCGAAGATGTCGACTTCGTAGAGCGAGAGGATTTCAGCTTCATTGGCGAAGAGAAGATCGACTTCATCCTTCACCAGCTTGCGGAATTCGTCGCGATAGCGCGCGACGCAGAATGAATCCGAAAGCGTCAGCGAGACGATGCGGCCCGCATCGCGTGCGATCTTCGCGGCCTTGAGGAAGGCTTGCTTCGCGTCGGGCTGATCCCAGAGATAGCCTTCCATGTAGGTCGCGTAGGACGACTTGATGACTTCATCGTCGATATCGTCCGGCGTCAGGTTCTGCGCCGCGCCGAGAAAAGTATTCATGCTGCGCTGCGCATCGGGCGTTACGAGGATGAGGCAGCGTCCGGTGGGCGGGCCGTCCTCGGCGAGCGGCGTCGAGAAGTGAACGCCCAGCGACTTGATGTCATGGGCGAAGATCCGGCCGAGCTGGTCGTTCTTCACCTTGCCGAAAAAGGCGCCCTTGCCGCCGAGCGAGGCAAGGCCCGCAATCGTATTGGCGCAGGAGCCGCCCGACATTTCGATCGCCTGTCCCATGCGGCCATAGAGTTCGTCGGCGCGGCCCGTGTCGATGAGCGTCATCGACCCCTTCTGGATGTTGTTCATGTCGAGGAAATGGTCGTTGGCGTCGGCAATCACATCGACCAGCGCATTGCCGATCCCGGCCACGTCATATTTCAGTTCAGTCATGGTCCTCGTCACGCATAAGGGGAAATTGGAAGCGGGGCGCAGTATAGGCGAGGCGGCCCCCGTTGGACAAAGCGATCCGAGCCATTAAGCTCCGCTCCTCAACTCGAGGGCCGCAATTCATGTTCTCCGACGCGCTCCGCGCTTTCCACGAAACATTTTCCGCGCCTTTTCGCCGAGTGCTCTGGTTGTCGCTGGCCGCGACCATCATCGTTCTGGCTCTGTTCGGCATCGGGCTTCAATGGGTGCTCGGTGCTCTGCCACAGTTCGGCACGCCCTGGCTCGACGTGACGCTCGAATGGATCGCGCGCCTCTTTGCCCTTGTCGTGCTGGTCCCGTTGGTCCATCCCGTTATTTCGCTTGTCGCGAGTCTTTTTCTCGAAAGCATCGCCGCCAAGGTCGAGGCGCAGGATTATCCCGCCGACGCGCCGGGCCGCGACCAGCCGGTGTTGCAGTCGCTGTGGGTGGCCATCCGTTTCACGGCGGTGCTGATCGTCGTCAACATCATCGCCCTGCCCTTCTATCTCGTGCCGGGCCTCAATCTTGCGCTTTTCTGGATCGTGAACGGCTATCTCTTCGGCCGCGAATATTTCGAGCTGGTCGCGCTGCGCCATGTCTCGCCGCAACGGATGAGCGAGCTACGTTCCCGTCATCGCTTCCGTATCTTCAGCGCGGGCGTCGTCGTCGCCGCCTTCGGCACGGTGCCGCTGCTCAATCTGCTCGCGCCGCTTTTCGCTACCGCCTTCATGGTTCACACATCGAAAAGGATCGGCCTCGCATGACGCGCTTCCTACGCGCCGCACCTCTTCTGGGCGCGCTTCTGCTCGCCGCCTGTGCGACTGATGGCACATCTTCTGGCGTCGGCATGTCGAACCGCGACCTTGCGTCGGTCGAGCCTTCTGCCTCCATCGGCAGCGGCCCGCTGACGCCGACGAGCCTTCTGGGCGTTGTGCCCGACGCATTGTCGGCTCGCCTTGGCGAGCCGGCCTTCAAGCGCTCCGAACCTCAGGCGGAAGTCTGGCAATATGCGGGTCAGGCCTGCTCGCTCTTCATCTATTTCTACAAGACCGGCTCCGGCGCGCTTGCCTCGTCCTATGTCGATGCGCGCAAGACCCTCGGCGGCCCCGCCGATCCTGCAGCCTGTCTGGGAGAGGTCGAGGCGAAGAAGTCTCCACCGGTTTCCTAAACCGTTTCGTCATGCCGGACTCGATCCGGCATCCATCTTCCTTCCTTCACGCGGCAAAGATGGCCCCCGGATCAGGTCCGGGGTGACGGTTCCGTTTTGACGGTGGACTCCGATCCGCTCCTCACTCCGCCGTCGTCTTCGCCTTGAACTTGCAGAGATCCCTGACGATGCAGTCGGGGCATTTGGGCTTGCGCGCCACGCAGGTATAGCGCCCATGCAGGATGAGCCAGTGATGCGCATGCATCATGTATTTCGCCGGCACCACCTTCAGAAGCTTCTGTTCCACTTCGAGCGGTGTCTTTCCGGGCGCCATGCCGGTACGGTTGCCAATGCGGAAAATGTGAGTGTCCACCGCGATGGTCGGCTCGCCAAAGGCGATGTTGAGCACCACGTTAGCTGTCTTGCGTCCGACGCCTGGCAAGGCCTCCAGCGCCTCACGATCATGCGGTACCTCGCCATCATGCTTCTCGACCAGCAGATGCGAGAGGGCGATGACGTTCTTCGCCTTGGTCTTGTAAAGCCCAATGGTCTTGATGTGGCCGGTGAGCTTCGCCTCGCCGAGCTTCACCATCTTCTGCGGCGTGTCGGCGAGCTTGAAGAGTTTCTCCGTCGCCTTGTTGACGCCCTTGTCGGTCGATTGGGCCGAAAGCACCACGGCTACGAGCAGCGTATAGGGATTGTGATACTGAAGTTCGGTCTTCGGTTCCGGCAGCACCCTGGAAAGGCGCGCGAAGAATTCCTCGATCTCGGCTTTTTTCATCGGCATGGGCGGCGGGCTTTCGGAGCGGAACGGCGGGGCATACGTTAAAATGCGCGGAGGCCGAATGATCCGCAAGCCATGGACGGACCCCATATTCGATCCTATCTTCTAGCCATGACCCCCCGCCCGACTACAGCCGAACAGCTTGAACCGCCGCTTCACTTCGATGCGTTGCTGACGCCGCACCGCTCATTGAGCCGGAAGGGCTTTCTCATCCTCATGAGCGCGGTCATCGCCGTGAATTTCGCCGGCGGACTCGTCTTCCTGCTGAAAGGCGCCTGGCCGGTTTTCGGCTTCTGTGGCCTCGACGTGGCGCTCGTCTACTGGGCCTTCAGGGCGAATTACCGCGCCGCCCGGGCGCATGAGACGATCCAGCTTTCCGACGATGAATTGCGCGTCCGCCGCGTCGACCAGAAGGGCCGCGCCCGCGCCTGGAGCTTCCAGCCCTATTGGGTGCGGCTCGAACTCATCGAGCATCCCGATGAGACGAAGGACGTCTATCTCGTCTCGCATGGCAAGGCGCTGGAGATCGCGCATCAGCTCTCGCCAGACGAGCGTATCGACTTCGCCCGCGCGCTCAATGGCGCGTTGCGGGATCTGCGGAACGGCGTGTTCCGGAAGGACACCTAGGCGCTGCCATCACGCCCCGGTGGGGCATGACGGGCAGGCTTGTGTCAGTGCGCCTCGCGCTCGATCAGAGCCTTCTTCGAAAGAACATTGCCCTTGTCGTCGAGCTCATAGACGAGGGGTGCGCCTGTCGCGATGTTGAGCTTCACGATCTGGGCTTCGGAGAGCTTGTCGAGCACCATGACGAGGGCGCGGAGCGAATTGCCATGGGCGGCGACGAGCACGCGCTCGCCCTTGAGCACACGCGGCAGGATTTCCTTCTCGAAATAAGGCAGCACACGGGCCGCCGTATCCTTCAGGCTCTCGCCGCCGGGCGGGGGAATGTCGTATGAGCGGCGCCAGATATGCACCTGCTCCTCGCCCCACTTCTCGCGGGCGTCGTCCTTGTTGAGGCCGGAGAGGTCGCCATAGTCGCGCTCGTTGAGCGCCTGATCCTTCACCACGGGCAGGTTCGGCTGGCCGAGTTCCTCGAGGATGATGCGGTTCGTTTCCTGCGCGCGGCTGAGCGCGGAGGTGAAGGCGACATCGAACTGGTATCCTGCTTCCTTGAGCGCGTGGCCGGATTCATGCGCCTCGGCCTTGCCCTGCTCGGTCAGGCCCGGATCGCGCCAGCCGGTGAAGAGGTTTTTCTCGTTCCATTCGCTTTGTCCATGACGGACGAGAACAAGCAGGTTCGACACTTTTCTATTCCTTTATCCGTAGACTGACTTACTTCAGGCCCAAAACATCGGCCATGTTGAAGAGGCCGGGGCCCTTGCCCTGTCCCCAGAGCGCGGCCTTGATCGCGCCGCGTGCGAAGATGGCGCGGTCTTCGGCGATATGACCGAGCACGATGCGCTCGGACGGCCCGGCGAAGATGACCTGATGGTCGCCGACGACGCTGCCGCCGCGCAGGCTCGCAAAGCCGATCGCGCCTTCCTCGCGCGCGCCGGTAATGCCGTCGCGTCCGCGCTCCGAATGATTGCCGAGCGTGATGCCGCGCCCTTCGGCTGCTGCCTCGCCCAGAAGCAGCGCCGTCCCTGACGGCGCATCGACCTTGTGGCGATGGTGCATTTCGACGATCTCGATATCCCATGAGGGATCGAGCGCCTTCGCCGCCTGGCGAACCAGCGCCGCGAGCAGGTTGACGCCGAGGCTCATGTTCCCGGCCTTGATGATGGTTGCATGCCGCGCCGCCGCCTCGATGCGGGCTTCGTCATCCGCTTCGATGCCGGTCGTGCCGATCACATGGACGATGCGGGCCTGCGCGGCGAGCGCCGCGAACTCGACGCTGGCGCGGGGCGCGGAAAAATCGATCAGCGCGTCGGCATCCTTGATGACGGCGAGCGCGTCATCGGAGGCCTTGATGCCGAGAGGCGCGGCGAGCCCCGCCAGCGTGCCGAGATCGGCGCCGACATTGGGGCTGCCCTTGGCCTCGATGCCGCCCGCGAGCTCAGCCCCCTCCGTCTCATGGATGAGCTTCAGCAGCGTGCGGCCCATGCGGCCCGCGCAGCCCGTTACCGCGATCTTCACGTCTTGCGCCATGGTCTCGTCCGGGGTCGGAAGCGGAAAAACTATAGGCGGCGGGTATATCAGGCCCACCCGGCGAGGTAAATCCGGCCTTCAGCCGCGGAAAATGAACCAGGCGCCTGCCGCGATCAGCGCGAAGCCGATCGCCGTGTTCGAGCTGATGGGCTGGCCGAGATAGAGGGCCGAGAAGCCTGCGAAGACGATGAGGGTGATGACCTCCTGGATCGTCTTGAGCTGCGCCGCCGAATAGACCGACGAGCCGAACCGGTTGGCGGGCACGGCGAGGCAATATTCGAAGAGCGCCAACCCCCAACTGATCCCGATCACCATGAGGAGCGGCGTTGCCTTGTACTTCAGGTGCCAGTACCAGGCGGTGGTCATGAAAAGGTTGGAGAGCGTCAGAAGGCCGATCGGCAGCAGATAGGCTTGCATGGGAACCCGCATGAAAAAGGGCCCCGCGATGCTTTGCGGGGCCCTGTCATCCTAGCCGAAATCGGCCTCAGCTCTGAAAGCCGTCCCAGAACTCCTTCACCCTGGCGAAGAAGCCGGAGCTTTCCGGGTTCGTCTCCTTGCTCGATGCCTTCTCGAATTCGCGCAGCAATTCCTTCTGCTTCTTCGAGAGATGCACCGGCGTTTCGACGGTGGTCTGGATATAGAGGTCGCCGATCTCGCGCGAATGCAGGACGGGCATGCCCTTGTCCTTCAGGCGGAACTGGCGGCCCGTCTGGCTGCCTTCCGGGATCTTCACCTTCACGCGCTTGCCGTTGAGCGTCGGCACCTCGATCTCGCCGCCCAGCGCCGCCGTGGCCATCGAAATGGGTACGCGGCAGAAGAGATCCGCGCCGTCGCGCTGGAAGATCGGATGCGGCTTGGTCGAGAGGAAGATGTAGAGATCGCCGGCTGGCCCGCCATGCATTCCCGCCTCGCCCTCGCCCGAAAGGCGAATGCGCGTGCCGTCCTCGACGCCTGCCGGGATGTTGACCGAGAGCGTGCGCTCGCGTTCGACGCGGCCCGCGCCGTGGCAGGTCTTGCAAGGCTTCTCGATGGTCTGGCCGCGGCCGTGACAGGTCGGGCAGGTCCGCTCCACCGTGAAGAAGCCCTGCGTCGCCCGCACCTTGCCCGCGCCCTGACAGGTCGTGCAGGTGACGGGGCTTGAGCCCGGCTCCGCGCCCGATCCGTTGCAGGTGTCGCAGGCGACGGAAGAGGGCACGCGGATCTGCGCCTTCTTGCCCTCGAATGCTTCCTCGAGGCTGATCTCCATGTTGTAGCGGAGGTCCTGACCGCGCGTGCGGCCGCCATCGCCGCCGCGCCGTCCGCGACGCCCGCCCATGAATTCGCCGAAGAGATCGTCGAAAATGTCGGACATGGAGGCGCCGAAATCGCCGCTGAAGCCGCCGCCGGGCCCGCCGCGTCCCGGTCCGCCGCCTTCAAAGGCCGCATGACCGAACTGGTCATAGGCCGCGCGCGACTGCTCGTCCTTCAAGACGTCATAGGCCTCGTTCAATTCCTTGAACTTCGCTTCGGCCTCCGCGTCGCCGGGATTGCGGTCGGGGTGAAGCTCCTTCGCCTTGGCGCGATAGGCCTTCTTCAACTCGTCCGCCGTCGCGTTCCGCGCGGCGCCCAGCACTTCATAGAAATCGCGTTTGGACATGGAATTAATGTCTCACAGAGCGACGCCCCGGCGAGCCGAAACTCACCGGGGCGTTCTCATGCGTGTTAGGGGTGAACGACATGGGGCAAGCCCGGCGGGTTCGGATCAGTGCTTGTCGTCCCGCTTGGTTTCGTCGACTTCCTCGAAGTCGGCATCCACCACGTCGTCGCCGGCATTGGCCGAGGAACCGGCTTCGCCAGGCGCGCCTTCGTCCTGCGCGGCCTTGTAGATGGCCTCGCCGAGCTTCATGGCGGTCTGGGTCAGTTCCTGCGTCTTCGCCTTCACGTCGTCGATCGAACCATCCTTGAGCGCGGCCTTCAGCGCTTCGACGGCGGCTTCGATCTCGCCCTTCACTTCAGCCGAAACCTTGTCGGCATTTTCGGCGAGCGTCTTCTCGGTCGAGTTGACGAGGCTTTCGGCGTGATTGCGCGTCTCGACTTCCTCGCGCTTCTTCTTGTCTTCCTCGGCGTGAGCTTCGGCGTCCTTCACCATCTGCTCGATGTCGCTTTCCGACAGACCGCCCGAGGCCTGAATGCGGATCGACTGTTCCTTGTTCGTCGCCTTGTCCTTGGCCGACACGTTGACGATGCCGTTGGCGTCGATGTCGAAGGTGACCTCGATCTGCGGCACGCCGCGCGGCGCCGGCGGAATGCCGAGAAGGTCGAACTGGCCGAGGATCTTGTTGTCGGCGGCCATTTCGCGCTCGCCCTGGAAGACGCGGATCGTCACGGCGTTCTGGTTGTCGTCCGCCGTCGAGAAGGTCTGCGACTTCTTGGTCGGGATCGTGGTGTTGCGGTCGATGAGGCGCGTGAACACGCCGCCCAGCGTTTCGATGCCGAGCGAAAGCGGCGTCACGTCGAGCAGCAGCACGTCCTTGACGTCGCCCTGCAGCACGCCCGCCTGAATGGCCGCGCCCATGGCGACGACTTCATCCGGGTTCACCGACTTGTTCGGCTCCTTGCCGAAGAACTGCTTCACGACTTCCTGAATCTTCGGCATGCGGATCTGGCCGCCGACGAGAACGATCTCGTCGATCTGGGCCGCCGTCACGCCCGCATCCTTGAGCGCCTTCTTGCAGGGCTCGATGGTGCGCTGGATCAGGTCTTCGACGAGCGCTTCGAGTTTGGCGCGCGTGAGCTTCATCGTCAGATGCTTCGGACCGGAAGCGTCAGCCGTGATGAAGGGCAGGTTCACTTCAGTCTGCTGGGCCGAGGAAAGCTCGATCTTCGCCTTTTCGGCGGCTTCCTTCAGGCGCTGCAGCGCAAGCTTGTCGCCGCGCAGGTCGATGCCGTTCTCTTTCTTGAACTCGTCGGCGAGGTAGTTGACGAGACGCATGTCGAAGTCTTCGCCGCCGAGGAACGTGTCGCCGTTCGTCGCCTTCACTTCGAAGACGCCGTCGCCGATTTCGAGAATGGAAATGTCGAACGTGCCGCCGCCAAGGTCGTAGACGGCGATGATTTCGCCGTTCTTCTTGTCGAGGCCATAGGCAAGGGCTGCCGCCGTCGGCTCGTTGATGATGCGCAGCACTTCAAGGCCGGCGATCTTGCCCGCGTCCTTGGTCGCCTGGCGCTGGGCGTCGTTGAAATAGGCGGGAACCGTGATGACGGCCTGCGTCACCGTCTCGCCGAGATAGTTCTCGGCCGTTTCCTTCATCTTCTGGAGGATGAAGGCGGAAATCTGCGAGGCGGAATATTTCTCGGCATTGGCCTCGACCCATGCGTCGCCGTTCGGCGCGCGCACGATCGAATAGGGCACCATGCCCTTGTCCTTCTGCGTCGTCGGATCGTCATAGGAGCGGCCGATAAGGCGCTTGATCGCGAAGAAGGTGTTGGTCGGGTTGGTGACGGCCTGGCGCTTCGCCGATTGTCCGACAAGGCGCTCGCCATCCGGCGAGAAAGCCACGATCGACGGCGTCGTGCGCAGGCCTTCGGAATTCTCGATCACTTTCGGAGTGGAACCATCCATCACCGCGACGCACGAATTCGTGGTGCCGAGGTCGATGCCGATTACTTTTCCCATCTCAAAGGTCCTCTTTAATTTTGCGGCAGGCCGGGCGAGCCCGTTGATCGGCGCCCAATGCCATCCCCGCAGCGTCAGCGCAAGCGGCGCTTTCTGCGAGTCCGGCTCCGGCCCCCTAAGGGGTCCCCCGAATGGCTTGGGGGGTGGAATGACTGGGCTGTATATAGGTTTCGCTTGTGAGCCCCGCAAGCGGGGATGCGGCATTTAGGCCACAGGGATTCGATTTGTGGGATTGTTCTGCATCGGCCCCGTGAGCGGGCGTGCAGGTGTTAACCGACGGGAGATTGAGTTGGCGAAGCGGACGCCGGTCGAAACGGGCTTCGAGGGCCTCGCCCTCTATCCGGGGCTTCTGGGCCCGGCGGAGCAGCGCGCGCTCATCGAGGCGCTGCGCGAGGGCGCGAAGGCCGCCCCGCCCTATCGCCCCCGCATGCCCCGCACTGGCCAGCCCTGGTCGATCACCCAGACCAATTTCGGCCCGCTCGGCTGGTTCTCGGACGAAAAGGGCTATCGCTACGAGCCCCGCCACCCCGAAACCGGCGAGCCCTGGCCCGCGGTCCCGGAGATCCTTCTCGACCTGTGGACGGAGCTTGCCGCCTACCCGGCCCCGCCCGAGGCTTGCCTCGTCAATATTTACCGTAAGCGATGTTTCGTTCACACCTTGACTGGATAATTCCAAGGGAGCAGATCTTTGATCTGGCTTTGCTTGTGTCCG
>NZ_WESC01000020.1 GCF_009184905.1 Parvibaculum sedimenti | reverse complement strand
ACTCCCTGCAATCTTCCATCAAAAGGTGATCGCAGATCACGACGCCAGAGGTAATGTGGGGGCAAAACACCGCTTACATTTAATGTTGTCCGCCGTGTTACTCAAATTGAACACAGGACTCATCATTATGCGGAGTTCTCCGCCTGTACCATTCGCTCAAGCAACCAGCGAATGCATGGTCAGTCGCCGTAATGACGATGGGATCAGCGGAGGACAAAAAATGAAGATCGGAAAACAACTGCTGACGGCGACATCGGGCCTGGTCTTTGCCGCCACTTCGGCGTTTGCGGCACCTATCGCCATCAACACGCCCTCCGCGGGAACGATTCTCGCGCCCCCGGCTCCCTCACCCGAACTGCCCCGTCGCGAGATACCAAAGCTCCAGGAACATCTTGGTCTGCCCGACGGCGCCACCAGGGTGCTCAACTTTCGGGTGGCGCGCGTCCGCATCGTCGGCGCGGCTGTCGTCGACGAGGACCGGTTAGCCCGGCAATTCAACGGCATCCTGAACAAGCCGATAACGGCCCGTGAACTGCAGTCCGCACTCGACCGCATCAACAAGCTCTATGAGGCCGAGGGCTATGCGCTGGGCCGCGCTTTCGTTCCGCCGCAGGTTGTGCAAGGCGGGACGCTCATCATCCGTGTCGTCGAAGGTTATATCGGCGACATCCGGATCAAGACCGAGAGCGAAGCTGCGCGACGCAGCATCGACACCTTCAGCCAGCGCATTTCAAAGGAAAGGCCTCTCACCACAGCGACGCTCGAACGATTTTTGTTGCTGATGAGCGATATTCCAGGCGTCAAGGTCGGTGGACAATTGTCCGGCATGAACATCTACACCGGCGCAGCGACGCTTGATCTCACGGTTGAGCATCGTCCGTTTACGCTCGACACCACGGTCGACAACCGCGCCAATCTTGACAGCTCGCCCTTCCAGACCTATTTGACCGCCTCCCTGAACGATGTGCTGGGTGACGGCGAACAGCTTTCGCTGACCACATTGGCGACACCCAGTATCGCCGATCAGCAATATTTTCGTCTCGCTTATTCAACTTTCGTTGGCTCGAGCGGCTTGCGAACAACAGTCGGCGGCTCCTTCGCGCGTTCAAAGGCAAGCCATCTCCCGCCCATCTA
This sequence comes from Parvibaculum sedimenti, assembly GCF_009184905.1. Lineage (GTDB taxonomy): Bacteria > Pseudomonadota > Alphaproteobacteria > Parvibaculales > Parvibaculaceae > Parvibaculum > Parvibaculum sedimenti. The sequence goes on along the minus strand of NZ_WESC01000020.1, from coordinate 60,842 downwards.
CGATCTGACGAGCCGCAGCAGCGAAGTCGATGCAGCTCTGAGCTACCCCTTCATCCGCTCTCTACGCCACAACCTCAACGGAGCGGTCGGCGGTTACGCGATTGAGGCTTATGACGATCTGAACGGCCAGCGTCTCACTCAGGACGCCGTCCGCGCCTGCTATGTCGATGGCGCCTATGCGGGCCGACTGAGCGATACGGTGGCGCTGAAATCCAGTGTCCGGGTCACGCAGGGTCTCGGAATCCTCGGCGGCGGGCCGGACAATCGGCCGCATTCGCGGCTCGGCGCGACACCCTGGTTCTTCAAAGCGCATGCTTCAGCCAATCTCGCCTATGCGGTGACGCCGAAGTTCGGCCTGAACGCGGGCGTGGATGGCCAGTACAGCCCGGACTCGCTCTACAGCTCGGAAGAAATCGCCTTCGGCGGCGCGCATTTCGGCCGCGGCTACGACACATCGGAGGTGTCCGGTGACAGCGGTTACGGCACCTCGTTGCAGGCACAGTATAGGCTCGACACCGACATCCTCGGTGGCTGGTCGATCACCCCCTACACATTCCTCGACCATTCGCAGGTCTATAACAAGCCGGTCGACGGCCAAGGCAACGCGCGTCTCGTCTCGACGGGTATCGGCGTTACGGTCTCAAACCGCCAATGGCTCGCCATGGGCGTCGAAGTCGACAAGCCGTTGAACCGCCCCGTCGCCTCCCGAGGCAACAAGGATCCGCGGCTTTATCTCTCGCTGGAACTCACTCTCTGACGAAGGCCGACCTCCCGCCCCGGAGCAGCCCAGAAAAAAGGCCCGAACCTGGGTTCGGGCCTTTGCATTTCGCGAGATGCTTCTCATGGGCGCGCTGGACGGCGGTGCGCCCATTTGTTATTTGCCGAGAAGTCCCGTCACGAGGCCGCCCACCACCGGCACACTGCCAAGGGTGCCGGAAGCCGGCGCGACGACCGTTGAGACCGCGCTGGTGACCGGCGCGAGAGCGCCAGAGACGGGCGAGCTCGTCGCGCCACCGCTCGCTCCCGACACTGTTCCAAGCAAGCTCCCGACAGCAGAGTCCCCCAACGGGAGAGAGCCCTCCGGCAGAGCCGAGGTGACATTGGCGAGAGGACTCGAGGCGTTGCCCGCAACGACGTCGAGCAGACCGACCACAGCCGCACCGACCGGTTCGAGCGGTGCCGGTCCAGCGGGAATCTGACCGCCGATCACCCCACTGCTGCCGCCGGCGAGAACCGACGTCACGCCACCGCTCGTGCCTACCAGATTGCCAACGAGATCCACACCCAGAAGCGCGTCCACGACACCGCCGTCCCCCGTCACACCGAGCTGAGGAACTTGTGCCAATGCGCCGGTCAGCGTGGACGTCGGCAGAGCCTGAACGACTGGTGCCAGCGGCGCACCGCCAAGGGGACCACCCAGGAGCGTACCAAGAAGTCCATCATTACCCCCAGCGAGACCGACGGGAATCACGCCCTGCGTCCCAAGCACGGCACCGCCGATATCCGCCCCCGTCAAATCGGCGATCAGACCATTGGGACCGCCGATGCCGAGGCCCTCGCCGAGCACGGTCGCATTGGGATCGCCGGCAACCGCCGCCGCAAGTTGCGGCACGAGGCCGCCCGAGCCGTCGCCCGAACCGCCGCCGAGAATCTGGCTGATCGCGTTGTTGCTACCCAAGGCCCCGTCAACTGTGCCACCCAGGAGATCTGTCCCAAGAGTATTGGAAAGCGCACCGCCGCTTCCGGTCACTCCAAGGCCGCTGCTCAGCATTCCACCGGAACCAAGAACACCGCCGTCACTGCCATTCGAGCCATTCGAGCCATTCGAGCCGTTGGACCCATTGGAGCCGTTGCTGCCCGGTTGACCAGACGATCCTCCGCCACCAGCCTCCGATGCCAGAGAAATTTTATCGCTCGAGCAGGCCGCCAGCATAACACATGCGGTGGATACGAGTAGAACCTTCCTGATCACGACAATTCTCCTGCCAAGCTGAAACTCATCAAACCATCCATCGATCCGACTCTGTTCGCTTTGTAGGCCTGCCAATCCGTGATCGGTGTATTGATCTGTGCAGATGTGTGATCGAACCCTTTGTACATGCCGCCCGAACCCGCGCTTTAACGAATCCGTAAACGTCGGCGCTCTTCACTTGAGACGCAGTTCAGCAGATCATCGAACTGACGGAGGCAATAGACATGGCTCGACGCACATATGGACTTTGGCCCTTACTCGCAGCATTTGCGGGATTTCGACGCGATGAGCGCGGCGCCATATCGATCATCGCTGCGGGAACGATCTTCCTCGTGCTTGCCATTGCCGCCGTCGTCATTGATGCGGGCTCTATTCTTTATGCGCGACGCTCATTGCAGACGGTGACCGATGCCGCGGCACTTTCAGCCGCGCAGCATCTCGACGCAACGGCGGCGACACAGATGGCCGCTTCAACCGCCATTGATTCAGTCCTCAGTGAAAACGGCTACGTGGCTACCACTCTCGTCTCTGCCACCCCCGGTGTGTATTCACCGGACGAAACAAAAGCTGCATCCGACCGCTTTCAGGAGAACGCGCCAAATCCAAATGCCATCAAAGTAAGAACATCGGCGAAGGCGCCTACCTATTTCGCGCGCGCGTTGGGGTGGTCGAACGCTATCACCGTCACGGCAGAATCGACTGCCATGCGTAAAGCGACTGCAACTTTTCAGGCCGGAACGCGCCTCGCGCAGCTTCAGGATGGTATCGCCAACGCACTGCTTGGCGGGCTCCTCGGAACGACGGTCTCTCTCTCGGCTGTCGATTATAACGGCCTTCTCGGCGCCAATATCAGCGCTCTTTCATTTCTCGATGCACTGGCAACGCAGGTTGGCCTCTCATCCACCAGCACTTATGGCGATCTGCTGAACACCGATGCAACCGTGGGACAAATTTTGAATGCCGGCCTCAATGTGCTCCAGAACTCGTCCGGCACACTCGCAAGCGGCAGCGTCTCAAGCGCAATCTCGGCCCTCAAGCTTCTTCTCAACCAGCTGCCTCTCAATGGCTCGGTCAAGATTTCGCAACTCGTCAGCGTACCGGATATCATCGACCGAACGGTCGGCACACTCGGCGGCGGAGGCGATAGCCCCGAAATCAATGTTTACGGTCTCGTCGCGGCAACCGCGCGCGCGCGCGGCGCGGGAAAGGTCATCAACCTCGGCACAACACTCACTGTTCCCATTACCGGAACAACTATAAAGCTCAAGCTCGCGGTTGGCGAAGGTATTCAATCGGCAACAGGCGGCGTCGGTACGTCGATCAACACCGCGCAGGTCCGTCTCGCCGCCGATGTTCAGTTGTTAGATACGTCCTCTACGCTGCTTCTGAGCACGATCACCGCAACGAATATCGATCTGCCACTTTATATCGAGGCGGCGCAAGGCACCGCGGCCATCAAAGCCATCCCCTGTACCAGCCCCGAGATGGTGACGCTGACGGGCACGAGCGGGGCCGTCTCGCTGAAATACGGGACTGTCGCCGACGGCGACCTTGCGAACTTTACATCATCGCCCACCGTTACGCCCGCCACCGTCGCCAACGTGACGTTGCTTGGACTTCCTATCGCAAGGATCGACGCCACCGGCTCTGCGAGCGTCGCCTCGCACGGGCCGGAGGATCACACCTTCTCCGACAACGACATCCAGTCCAGTACGATCCAGACAGTACCAACCGGCAACGATGGAAGGCTCATCGCGGAAAATGCGCCCGGCGCTCTCCATACCAGCGTGACGCTTCTCGGTACCGTCAGTCTCGGCTTGCTCGACCTGCTGCTCTCGGGGATCACCAGCACGCTCGTCTCGGTCTTGTCGACCCTCGACGCGCCGATCAACAGCCTGCTGACCACGCTCGGCCTCGGGCTCGGCACCATGGACATGTCGGTGACAGGTGTGAAATGCGGGGTTCCAGTCCTCGTCGGATGAAATCCGCTCTCGGATGAGTTACGAATGCTCACACAATTGGACGTTTTTGCGCGAGCATTGGCGTCATCTCTCCCACAGGATAGTGGCAGTCCAGAACCGAGGCACTGTCATGATCAACAACACCGACTATGATCCCCACACCGTGACGAATGCTTTGCCCGCAAGCGAGCACCTTTCCAACGCAAGGCGAGCGCTTATCTATGATGATGATGAATCCTTCTCCGAGGAATGCGCGGAAGCGCTACATCGTCAGGGATATAGCGTCGAAGCTTGCGTCCGTCAGGCCGATTTTTCAGCGATGGTCTCCGATTTCGCGCCCGAAATGTTGCTGCTCGATCTCCATATACCCGATTTCGACGGCATCGAAGCGCTCCGGGCGCTGAAGACTTACGACCGCAAGAATGAGCTTGATGTCATCCTGATCTCGGCCGCTCATCCTACGCTGATTGCCAGCGCATCTGCTCTTGCCGAAGCTTATGGCATTCGTTTGCGCGGCGTATTGCGCAAGCCATTCCGTCTCTCGCAGCTGGAATTGATGATCAAGCCTCGCTGAGCGGAAATCGAAGCGCTCGACAAAATCCCACAAATCAACGTCGAGTTCGCCCACCTTCCAGCGCGCCCCTTTTACCCGCCGTTAAATGCGGTCGGCGCCTCATGAGGCATCGCGACCAAATACCAATCGGGCCCTATGATGCGCTCATGTCTTCTTATCGCCGACGATGATCCAGACCAACTCTCGGAGATCAGCGAGTATCTCAACCGCGCCGGCTTCGATGTCGTCACAGCGAATGATGGCTTTCATGCCCTCGAGCAAATGACAAAACACCGACCGCGCGTCATCATGCTCGATGTCAACATGCCCGGCTGGGACGGCGTGCGCGTCGCCGATGCGATCCGCAACCTCGATCATCGCGCTGTCATCATACTGATGACAGCCGATGCGGGAGCGTTTCAATACGCGCAGGATACAGAATGCGGCGCAGTCAATGTCTTCGCGAAGCCCATTGAGCTTCCCAAACTGATGAGCTTCTTGCGGCCCGTCTGCGGCCAGAGCGAAGCGGAGCCCGGCGACGCCGCCTAGGCGCCCGTGACGACGGAACCCATTCTTGCCATCGCCGGCATCACACCTTCGCGCCTGCCCGACAGATCGATCAGTTGCGACCTCAGCCGGTCCGCCATCTCCGGCATCTCGGTCTTCAGCTGATCAAGCCGCTGGAGCATGCTCTTTGCGGTGAGGTACGAGACATTGAGCTTGTGGCTCACCTGCGAAACGCTCAGCCGCTGCTTGCGAACCTCAAACGCATGGAAGAGGACCAACCAGGCCGCGATCGTCACCCGCGTTCCATGCAGCGGCGTCCCGGACGTCGCGCTATACTGGCAGCGGCGGCACGCCTTGCAGGTCCAGAGCCCCGGCCGCGTCGTCAGCTTGCAGGCGGCCCCCACAGATTTGCAGCTCGGACATTCGGGCCCCTGAGGCCACCGCGCAGCCTCCACCAGAGAGCGCGACAGTTCCTCGGATTCGAAGATTTCTCCGATGGTCGGAGATTGTCGGACGCGGTCGAACACCCCGTTCAGGTTTGCGGGAAAGGCCGTCGTAGAAGAAATCTGTTCCGACATAGGAGTCGTCCCGTCTTATGGATAAAAGCGCCCCCTGGAACCCTGTATGACCAAACGCAAGAACAGCCAAAGCGTTCCACGGAAACGGGGACGATCGAATTGCGGCACCAACTCCCCAGGAGTGGCACAATGATTGTCCCAGGTTGGAAGACGGCGTCTCGGCTCTGCGGACAGAGCTTGGGGGGCACTCGTTTTACCGAGATGCCGCCTTCCAATTGGGTTGTGCCGCCAGCGCTGCCGACGACCCGAAGCGATTACTCAGGTTGCACCCACTAACGTCCCGAGTGTCCGTTCGCAGCCGGCCCACGTCATTGGGAATTGCGTCGAGTTGTGTGATCGCAAGACCGCCGATTGGCTCCACCCCAACTTCGGACATGGCCCTTCTGCGACACCCGCACCGCCGATACTTTGCGCGTCGGTCTCAATGTGAGAAACGAGGATTTTGATGACGGAAGCACTTGATATCCTTCGGCAAAATGCCCTGCCCTTTGCCAGCCTCATGGGAGTCGAACTTGTCTCCGCTTCACCGGATTGCGTGGAGGCAAAGCTTGCCGTCCGCAAGGAGCACTGCACCATCCCTGACATTCTTCATGGCGGCGCGATCATGGCACTCGCCGATACGCTGGGCGGCATGGCGACCTTCCTCAACCTCGACGCGAGCGCCTCGACCACGACAATCGAAAGCAAGACGAATTTCCTGAGCGCTGTTCCGCTGGGGGACACGGCGCTTGCCCAGTGCACGCCGGTTCATCGCGGACGCAAGCTCATGGTCTGGCAAACGCGCATCACGCGCGGCGATGGAAAGCTCGCCGCTATCGTGACCCAGACGCAAATGGTGCTCTGATCAGGGTTTGGCGAGCGCCCTTGCGATGACCGCAATTTCAGCGGCGGCTGCCTTCAGGGCCTTCTTCTCGATCGCGCGATAGGCGTGGAGAATATCCTTGCCCGTCTGAGTCAGAACGGCCCCGCCGCCACGCACACCGCCCTGCTGCGTCTTCACGAGATCGTCGGTGAAGGTGCGGTTGAGTTCATCGATGAGCTGCCAGGCGCGGCGATAGGACATGTCCATGGCGCGCCCCGCTGCACTGATCGATCCGTGTTCGTCAAGCAACTCGAGGAGCCGCACCTTGCCGGGGCCGAGGCGACCGATATCCTCAAAGTCGAGCCGAAGCGTCAGCCTTGCATCCTTCGGCAGCGACTGTTTCGTTCCCGCCCGTGTTGCGTTGCTCTTGCGCGGCATGATCCCCCCCGACTCACCTGCGTCCATGATGCCCGCCCGCCGGAAGGTTGCAAGTTTAGGTGATGAGAGCGCCTCACGGGGCGTCGATTACCTGTCTCGTTTTGATCAAGGTCATGGCCAGTCCGGCGCCTTACAGGCCAGTCTTCTTCCGTTCCGACACGAGAGAAACAATGATGATCAAATCCTTTCTTGCCGCGCTTGCGCTTTTTGCCGCGACCGTGAACCCTGCCCTGGCGGCGTCTGACGACTGCACCGCCGACGAGCGCGTGGCGCTCAGCGCCTATCGCGCCCTGACGGAAGACCACCTCTCCGGTGTACTCGCTGCCGAGCGCGCCCTTGCCGCGACAGCCGACGCGCAAAGCGCCGATTGGGCAAGGATCAAGCCCGCGCTGGCGTCGCTCGCGCGGGATGTCACGACCGAAGCCGCTGTCTGGTATGCCATGCCGGATGGGCACTACTACACAGTCGATGGCGATCTCAGCAAGGAGAGCCTGAAGGATCGCGCCTATTTCCCGGCGTTGCTGGCAGATAAGTCTGTGGAAGGCACACTCGTCATCAGCAAATCGACCGGACATCGCTCTATCATCGTCGCTGCGCCTGTGGTCAGGGACGGCAAGGTCGTCGCCGCCATCGGCGTCTCCATCCGGGCGCGCCTTCTCGCGGCAATGGTAGCTGAGAAGACCCACATGCCCGACAATCTCATTTTCTATGCGCTCGACGCCGACGGACGGACGGCCATCCACAAGGATCCAGAGCGCATGTTCGAGTTTCCCTCCGACATGGGCGCCCCGTCGCTCGGGGCGGCCGTCAACACCATCCTGAAAGCGCCTAGCGGCTCCGTCTCCTACGAATTCAGGGGACAGAAAAGGACGGCGCTTTTCGAAACATCAGGAGTTCTCGGCTGGCACTTCGTCCTCGCCCGGGAGGACCGCTGATCAACGGCGTCGCGCGGCCTGAATCAGTTGCTCAAGCTCCCGCAGGAAGCGCGAGCGGTCAGCCTTCCCGAAGGCCGCATTGTTGCCCTTGACGTCGCCTGCCTCACGCAGGTTCTTCATCAGATCTCGCATGGCGAGCGCCATTCCGATGCTCTGCTCCGTGAAGAGGCTGCCATCGGGCCGAAGCGCCTGTCCCCCCTGCTTGAGACAGCGCGCGGCAAGCGGAATATCGGAGGTTACGCAAATATCGCCGGGCGCGATGTGCTCCACGATCCAGTCATCTGCCGCGTCCGGCCCTTCGGCCACCACCACGGGCCGCACCAGCGGATGCCCACTTGGCCGCATGCCACTATTGCTGACGATATAAACCGGCAATCCGTGGCGCTCTGCAACGCGCACAACCTCATCCTTCACCGGGCAAGCATCGGCATCGACATAAATTTCAAGCATAGCGGATTCGGACAAGATAGCTCCGGGTGTCAATCGGCGGCCTTGGCCGCGGCTTCGGCGGCGTCTTCAGGCGCATCCGGCTGATCCGCTTCTCGCATGCTTCGCGGCGGATATCCATTCCAGCGCTTGAACGCGCGGCGGAAATTGGCAGCATCGTCGAAGCCGAGAAGCTCGCCCACCTCGGCAATGGTGAGCTTCGTCTCGTTCAGATACTGCTTGGCAAGGTGATTGCGCACATCGTCCACGATCTGCATGAACGACGTCGCCTCCTCATCGAGCCGCCGCCGCAGCGTGCGCTCGCTCATGTTGAGCGATGAGGCAACCTCCCTGGCGGAGGGAAATCGTCCACGCGAACTGAGAAGAACGTGACGCACCTCCGAGGCGCTGCCACTCGCGGCGTCCATCTCACGCAGGAGCTTGTTGCATTGCCGCAAGTACATCTCGGCGACGGCATCATTCGCGGTCGGCAGAGGAAAATCGACTGCCGGCCGCGGCCCGATGAACCGATTCTGCGTTCGCCCGAAGAAAACCGGCAGGCCGAGAATCTCCTGATATTTTTCCTCGTCCATATGCGGAAGATGTGTGAATTCGAGACTGCAGCTCGAAAGATCAGTTCCCGAGAGCTGCCGAATCACCGCCGCACCCGCGGCAAGAAACACCTCTGGCAGGAACCAGGGCGCGCCCGGAACATGAAATGGCGGCGTGAAGGTCAGAATCGCATGATCGGGCGTGAGTGCAAGGCTGACGCTGCCGCGACGGCTACGCAAAGGGTTATGGCGAACGAGGATCTCTGCCGCCTGCCGAAGCGTCCGGCAGCTCATGAGCGCGTGCCCCAGCACGCCATGCGTCCCTATGTGAAGTGCCGTACCAAGACGAAGCCCGATCGTCGGGTCTTCAACCACAGCCAGAACACGGACAAACAGATCGAAAATCTCGTCCTCGTCGACAATGGCCTCGCGTTTCAGCCCGAACTGCGCGGGGTCGTAACCACACTCGCGTATCGCATTTGCAAAGGCCGAAACATAAGCAGGTTCAATACGCATTTTGTGACCGAAAGTGACCCTCTGGTTGACCGCTTGTGACCTTTATACGAAAGCGCACCTATTCGAAAAGACATAGCGCTGTTGAGCAGGGAGGCCATCGCATCAGGGAGGGGCCAGCGCTTTGCAAAAACTGCGTGAGGAAACGCCAAACTAGTCAGAAACTCCGTCAGGGGAAAGAGGGGGGCATCATGTCTTTCAACATAGTTTCTCCGATACTTCGGTATCGGGGCCCGGTAGCTGCTGCAATCGTCGCCATTTTCGCGGCGACGCCCGCTTTCGCCGTCGAACTGAAGTTCGGGGAGATTGAGGCTCATATCGATACGACAATCTCTGCTTCTGCCGGTATGCGCGTTGCGGCGCAGAATTGCACTCATATTTCAATTTACAACAAGGGCTGCACGGACTCCGCAGGCCGAACCGCAGACGTTAACAATGACGACGGCGACGTCAACGTCGAGCGAGGGGAGCTTTTCTCCGCCCCGATCAAGGTCGTCTCGGAACTCGACGCCAAATATCAGAACTACGGACTCTTCGTCCGCGGCAAGGCTTACTACGATCCCGTGGCCCGCAATCTGGGAGACGGGGACGGCAATTACGGCCCGCTCGCGAACGCTTACCTTGGTGCACCCGAGGCACCTCCTCAGCGTCGCCCTCTCAAAGACGCGCTGCGCGGCGACGATGCCTATATGCGTCAGCTTCGCGGCCTGAAACTCCTCGACGCTTACGCATATGGTAACTTCGATCTCGGCGACCTTCCGCTCAACGTCCGCGTCGGACGGCAGGCGGTCAACTGGGGCGAGAGCACATTCATTCAGGGCGGAATCTCTTCATTTCTGCCCATTGACGTCAGCGCGCTCTATCAGCCGGGCACGGAGCTTAAGGAAGTGTTCCTGCCGCAGAACACGGCCTATATGAGCCTCGGTTTGCCCAACAACTTCACCTTTGAAGCCATGTATATCATGGAATGGGAGAAGTCCGTGCTGCCGGCCTGCGGCAGTCTGTTTGGGGTGAGCGACACGCTGGGCGATGGCTGCGCCTACGGAATGTTGCGCGGGGAATACTACTCAAATGCCGATGGCAGCAAGGGCCCGGTACCGCTCTTTCCCTTCACTCCCGAGTTCAACTCCCTTGCGGTTCTCGTTCACAGATCCCCCTCGCAGGAAGCCCGCAATAGCGGACAATGGGGCATGGCCACACGGTATTATGCCGACTGGCTGAATGACGGCACCGAAATGGGCCTCTACTTCGTAAATTTTCACTCCAAGCTGCCGATCGCGACGTTCACGGCCGACACAGCTGAGGGCCTCGACGTCTTCGTACTCGACGCCTACAACCATAACCTGAACAGTCCAGACTGCGCGACGCCGGCCTTTATAGATCCGGTTGGACAGCCCATCACCGCCTGCCAGGCGTACATGGGAGCCGCCGCGATGCTAAGCAACAAGACTGTCCTCGCTCAGTACCCGGAAAACATCCACATGCTGGGCGCGAGCTTCAACACGACCATCCCGATCATTGGCGATGGCACCGCCCTTTCCGGCGAACTCGCCTATTACAGCAACATGCCTTTTCAGGTCGATATCACCGAGCTTCAGGGCGTGGACGCGGTTAACGCCGGGTTCGAGGCCCAGCCGGGCGAAGCACCGATCTATACCGGCCCAATGGTCGCCCCCGGCCAGGTTATTCAGGGCTATCGACGCACCAAGGCGATGGTCGGGCAGATCTACACGCTCTCAACGCTCACGCCATCGAACTGGTTCGTGAACATGACGGGTGGCGACCTTATGGCGCTCGTCTCGAATTTCGGCTTCCAGTATCTGCCCGATGCCGACGGGAACCGCTTTGCCATTCCCATGTCGTTTGCAACGCATGCGAATTCCGGGTTGGCGGCGGCCGTGGGCGACCCCTGCATTGCGGCGGGCACCTGCCACATTCAGGCGCAATATGCCTCCGCCTTCTCGTGGGGATACCGGCTCTACGGCTTCGAAAACTTCGACAGCGCCTTCGGAACAGCCTGGACCCTCGCACCGAAAATCATCTGGTATCACGACGTGTCCGGCTATTCGGCCGGCCCCATCGGCCCGGGCTTCGTCGAGGGTACCAAGTCGCTCACCCTCGGCATCGATGCGAAATATCAGAGCCGCTACAACCTCGGGCTCTCCTACACAACCTATATGGGCAATCCCTATCGCAATGCGAATTACGACAAGGACTTTGTCTCTTTGACGGCGTCATACGCTTTTTAACCGCTGACTCGAGCGTAAGTCGTCCCTCAGGCCCGGCTGGTCTCCTCGCCAGCCGGGCATCTTTTTCGGTAGCGCGATCAGCGCAAGACCTGCGATCTGCTGCCCTTTGCAACTAAAGCCCGAGCATCAGACAGTCGGATACTCCCTCCTGCCACCTCCCGGAAATGCTGAGGCGAACAGCCGTTCCAGCGCCGGAAAGCCCGGCGAAAATTGGCTGCGTCTTCAAAGCCGAGCAGAACGCCAACCTCCGCGACGTTGAGCCCGGTCTGTCCGAGATAGGTCTTGGCCAGATTGTTCCTCACATCGTCCAGGATGTCCTGAAAGGAATGGCCCTCGCATAGAAGCCGGCGGCGCAGCGTCCTGCCACTCACATTGAGTTCCCGCGCCACGTCATATTCGCTCGGAATGCGTCCCCTTGCGCTCATCAAGACACGACGCACCTCGGACGCATAGCTCAGTGCCACATGCCGCATTCGCAGCAACTCGCCGCATTGCCTGACATATATCTCTGCCGCCACATTTTGCGCGGCGGCCAGCGGCGCATCGGCCATGCTGCGCGGCCCGACAAGACGGTTGGCGGCCTTGCCAAAGGCAACAGGCATGCGCAGGTATTGTCGATAGACGTCAACCGGTAATCGCGGCTCGAATGAAAACTCGATCCTGCATCCATCGAGATCGGCGCCGACGAGTTCGGATATGGCCGTTACAGCAGCCGCAAAAAATGCCTCCGTCAAAAAGTTCGTCGGGTCGACCATGTCGATGGCGGGGGTCATGGCGAGCGTCGCCTCGCGTTGGTCGACCATAAACCGGATATGGGCCCGCGCTGAACGCACCGGATTATGCTGCACCAGAAACTCCGCAGCCTGGCGAAGCGTGGAGCAACTCATCAGACCGCAGCCGAGGACGCCATGGGAGGCGACATGCAGGGACGACCCGAACCGCAGGGCGAGCGTCGCATCCTGCGCATGCATCACCGCCTCGCCGCAAAGCCGATAGAACTCGTTCTCGTCGAGCGGCCTATCCGTATGCCCCAAGCTTGAGAGTGCTACCCCGCTCTCACGAAGCGCGCGGGCAAGCGCGAATATGTAAGCGGTCTGGACTTTCATTATACGTCCACAAGCGCCCCCATCCGGCCGCGCGACATTTCGCCCGGCTCCCTCCTCATGCGCCGTCGGCGCCACCTGAAGAAATGTACATGCACGCCGCCGGGGCACTGGTTGCACTTTTGTAAAAAATTGTCGCGCGTTTCGACTTTGATGCGCCGTCCACATCGGACCTCCGCATTGGCCACATCTGACCTCCACCTCACTGGAAAATATTTCTGAAATGTGTCGCCCGCCACTGTTGGCATGCGGACGTTTGTCTTGATGCAGAGAACGCCAAAAAAAAGATCGGCAGCGCGGGCGCGAAAATGCACATAAATCGCGGAGGGACGAGACATGCGGTTCGGCGTTGATCGATTTAAGAGGTGGTTGAGGCCTCAACTTCTATTTCTAGGCGTCGCACTTCTGGCGACGCCGGCGCTCGCCGAGGAATATCACTTCGGCGGCGTTGACTTCACCTTTGACAACACCGTCTCCGCATCTGCAAGCATCCGTACCTCCGCTCAATCGTGCGATCACATCTCGGTCTATAATGGCGGCTGCGCCAGCTCGAATGGCGCGCACTGGGACGTCAATTCCGACGATGGCGATGTCAATGTCGAACGCGGCGAGCTCATCGCCGCGCCGCTGAAGATCATCTCGGAACTGGGCGCCAAGTGGCAGAACTACGGCGCCTTCGTGCGCGCCAAGGCCTTTTGGGATCCCGCGGCCTACAAGCTCGGCGACGGTAGCGGGAGCTATGGACCAGTGCATGCACCGAGCGACCAACGGCGCCCGATGCAGGACTACTACAGGGGCGATGACGCCTATAACCGCGAGTTGCGGCAACTCAAACTGCTGGACGCCTTTGCCTATGGCAACTTCACCGTCTTTGACGATCTGCCGCTCAACGTGCGCCTGGGCCGCCAGGCGGTGAACTGGGGCGAAAGCACCTTCATCCCCGGAGGCATCTCGTCTTACCTACCGCTCGATGTCGCCGCCTACACGAAGCCGGGCACCGAACTCAAGGAAGTGTTCCTGCCCCAGAACACCGCCTATGTAAGTCTTGGCCTTCCGGCAAACTTTACCTTCGAGGGCATGTACATTCTCGAATGGGACAAGTCCCCGCTGCCGCCTTGCGGGACTTTCTTCGCGCCAAGCGACGCACTTGCCGACGGCTGCGCCTACGCGCTGAGCAACGGCGAATTCTACACCAATCCCGACGGGACGCCGCGCAGCACAACCAACCTTAACGATGCCCTCTTCATTCCGCGGGCTGCGTCGCAAAACGCGCGCGAGCAAGGCCAGTGGGGCGCTGCACTCCGGTATATGGCCGATTGGCTCAACGACGGCACGGAACTCGCCACCTATTTCGTCAATTTCCACGACAAGCTGCCGATCGGCACCTTTACCGCGGACAAATTGTCGGGCCTCGGCTACACGGCCCTGGCTGCGCTTTCGGCGATCCCCGGAATGCTCAGTTCGTCCATCTGCACGACTCCTCTTCCGATCGTCTCTCCGGACGAAGGTGGCCAGCCAATTCCGCTCTGCGCCGCGCTCTTCGGTCAGGCCGCTCGTGACAGCGGAAAGACGCTTGTCGCTCAGTACCCGGAGAATATTCATGTTTTCGGCGCAAGCTTCAATACGACGCTTGCTGACGTGATGAACGGCACAGCCCTTTCCGGTGAAGTTGCCTACTACAGCAACATGCCCTTCCAGCTCGACACGACCTATCTGCAGGGTGTCGACGTCGGCAATTTCGGCTTTACGCCCGCCCCCGGCGAAACATCTTACTATGACGGCCCGCACGTCAATCCCGGCGATGTAATTCCCGGCTATATGCGGACACGGGCTCTCCATGCGCAGGGCTATACACTCAGCACATTCACGCCTTCAAACTGGCTGGTGGAAGCGGCGCATGGCGATCTTCTGATCCTCGTCATGAATGCTGGTCTCCAGTATCTGCCGGATGCCAACAACAATCACTTCATGATTCCGCGCTCGGGTCTGGCGAACGCAAATGCGGGCATGGCTGCAAACTTCGGCGATCCTTGCCATATCACCGGCCCCTGCACCATTGCGCCGCAATATGCGACGACTTTCTCCTGGGGTTATCGCCTGATGGCGATGATGCAGTACCACAGCTTCATGGACACTGCCGTAACGGCGACGCCTCGCATATTCTTCGCGCATGACGTGAAGGGCTACTCGGCTGGTCCGATCGGCCCCGGCTTCGTCGAAGGCGTGAAGACCGTCGGTCTCGGCGTCGATTTCGACTACCAGTCGACCTACAAGCTCAGCTTCGATTACGCGTCGAGCTTCGGCAATCGCTACAGAAATGCGATGGCGGATAAGGATTTCGCCAGCGCCTCCTTCTCTTTCACCTTCTGAGCACCGATTCCGGCCCGCATATAGAACAAGGCATTTGTCTCGATGGCGACGTCATACGCTTTCTAGCGCCGACCAAGCGTAAGTCGTCTGTCATGGCCCGGCCGGCGCCCCCACCGGCCGGGCCCATTCTTCTCTGTAAGTCGCCTGCAAGGGATCCGGCCGAGCGCAGACATACTCTGCAGTGGGCAGCTGTTGAAACAGCAACTGCCTTTCTCACGTGGAACCAGAACTTGGCCGCTTCGGCCCCCCTGTTTGACCGGAAATGCCCTCCAAATACAGCAGCAGCCCTTCTAGATATCAACCATCAAAACACCGATCCAGAGGCCCGCCATGACCGATACGAAACTTTCCCACACGCCCGATGATGTTGCGATAGAAGCGCGCAACATCAACTTCAATGTGGAAAAGGCGCTCGCGACCGACTGGCATGGCGGCGATCCATTCCGCACCGCTTTTTACAATGCGCTCTCGATCATGTTTCCGGTCGGTGAGCAGCACTTCATCGACAGCGTAAAGCACTATCGCGACAAGATCAGCGATCCGGTACTCAACGCGCATGTGCGCGGCTTCACCGCACAGGAATCCATCCACCGCCGCGAACATCAGAAATACAACGAGGCGCTCTGCGCCAGTCGCGGCTATTCGTTGGAAAAGCTCGAAGCGCCTATCCGCAAAAGGATCGCACTCGCGCAAAAGCACATGCCGCCCATCGTCCATCTCGGCGCGACGGTCGCCTATGAGCACTGGACGGCGATCCTCGCCGATGCGGTGTTGCGGCGGCCTGAGACCTTCGACGGTGCGAAGCCGGAAATGGCAAGACTCTGGCGCTGGCATGCGATCGAGGAGAGCGAGCACAAAGCGGTCGCCTTCGATGTCTATCGGGCCGTGGGCGGAACAGTAGGCTTGCGTCGGCGGCTGATGCTCATTGTCACCGTCCAGTTCTTCCTCGACGGTATCCGCCACATGCGGCTGATGCTGAAGGACTACAAGGGCTCAAAGGTGAAGCTCTGGCTCGGCGGGCTCAAATTTCTGCGCAGCAAGGAGAGCCCGCTCTACGGCCTCGGCCGCCCCTGGCGCGACTTCTTTCGCCGCGACTTCCACCCCTGGGACCATGACAACAGGGCGGTTGTCGCGACTGTCATGCGCTCGCTCGAACTCCAGAGCGCTCCCGCCGAATAGCGCATCCGCCCAGCCTATGTCGATTACGGGACGAGCGCTCTCATTCCGTGGCCCCGCTCTAGCGTTGCGCGTTCTGGCGCTGGAGCATATTGCCTGCGAAGGCGACGCCCAGCGCAACGACGACGACGATGATCGTCGCCAGCGCATTGATCTCCGGCGAAATGCCAAGCCTCACCTTGGAGAAGATGACCATGGGCAGCGTTGTCGCGCTGGGGCCCGAGGCGAAGCTCGCAATGACGAGATCGTCGAAGGAGAGGATGAAGGCGAGCAGGAAGCCCGCGACAAGGGAGGGCGCAATGAGCGGCAGGGTGATCGTGCGGAAGACCGCGAAGGGCGGCGCGCCGAGATCGAATGCCGCCTCCTCGAATGTCCGGTCAAGCCCCGCAAGTCGCGACTGCACAACGATGGCGACGTAGGCCGACGAGAAGGTCACATGCGAGATCAGGATCGTCAGTACACCGCGCTGGTCCGGCCAGCCGATGAGACTGCGCGACGAAACGAAAAGCAGCAGGATCGACAGGCCCAGGATCACATCCGGCAGGACGAGGCGCGACGAGATCGACTGGATCATCACCGAGCGGCCCCAGAAGCGGCCGAAACGCACAAGTGCGAAAGCTGCCATGGTGCCGATGATGACGGACAGAACGCCGTTCATGAAGGCGATGCGGAAACTCAGAAAGGCGGCGGTCAATATCTGCTGGTCATGCAGAAGCTCGCCATACCAGTGGGTCGAGAACCCGGCCCAAACGGTGACGAGCCGCGAGGCGTTGAAGGAATAGATGATGAGCATGACGATCGGCGCATAGAGAAAAACAAAGCCAAGGATCATGCAGGCGAACACGAAGGGCGAAAGGCCGGTGATCTTCATGGCTGAGCCTCCGAACGCGTCTGGTAGTATTGGAAGATCATGATGGGCACGACGAGGAACAGCATGAGCGCGATCGCCACGGCGGAAGCGACGGGCCAGGCCTGATTTTCAAAGAACTCGTCCCAGATGACGCGACCGATCATGGTCGTCGCCGGGCCGCCGAGCAGCGAGGGGATCACGAATTCGCCGATGGCGGGAATGAAGACAAGCATGGCGCCCGCAATGACGCCCGGTATCGAGAGCGGCAAGGTCACCGTGACGAAGGCTCGCGTCCTCGATGCCCCAAGATCGGCCGCAGCCTCGAGCAGCGTGAAATCGAGGCGCGACAGTGTGGCGTAAAGCGGCAGCAGCATGAAAGGCAGATAGGAATAGACGATGCCGACATAGACGGAGAAGGCATTGTTCATCATCGGCAACGGCTCGCTGATGACGCCGAGCGAGATCAGGAAATTGTTGATAATGCCGTTATTCTTGAGAAGGCCGATCCAGGCATAGACGCGCAGCAACAGCGAGGTCCAGAACGGCAGCACGATGAGCAGGAGCAGCGGGTTGCGCCATGTCTCGGGCACCCGCGCAACGCCATAAGCGACCGGATAGGCGATCAGCGTGCAGATGCAGGTCGAGAAGAAAGCGATCTTGACCGAGTTGAAATAGGCGACGATGTAGAGCGGATCCTCAAAAAGGTAGCTGTAATTCGACCAGTCGATCTGCAGCTTCGGGACTATCCCGCCCCCGCTCCAGTCGAATAGATCGGTAAAGGGCGGAATGCCGATGATCTGCGTCGAGAAGCTGATCTTCAAAACGATCAGAAAAGGCAGAATGAAGAAGATGGTGAGCCAGATCAGCGGAATGCCGATCACGACGCGCTTGCCGGTGATCCCGATGCGGCCAAGTCCCGCCCATACCCGATCCGACAAGCTGGAAGTTCGCCCGTCCGCCATATCACCCCCGAAACAGCATGCTGGCTGAAGATATACCGAAAGAAAGAGACCCCGGCCTGGTGGCCGGGGTCTGTCGTATTGTTACTGGCCGGTGCGGATCGTTGTCCAGGCTCGCGTCTGAAGCCTGTTGAACTTTTCCGACTTCGTCGGCACAGCGAAGAGCTTCTTCATCACATCTTCCGGCGGATAGATGTTCGGATCGTCCTTGATCGCGGCATCGATCATGGCCTTCGATGCCGGAACCGGATTGGCATAGGAGACGTAGTTCGAGTTCGCCGCCTCGATCTCCGGCTGCAGGATGAAGTTGATCCACTGATAGGCATATTCCGGATGCGGCGCGTCGGCGGGAATCGCCATGTTGTCGAACCACACCATCGTGCCTTCCTTCGGGATCGAGTACTTCACCTCGACACCGTTCTTTGCTTCCGCAGCGCGCGCGGCGGCCTGCAGAATGTCACCCGACCAGCCGAGCGACAGGCAGATGTCGCCATTGGCGAGGTCGTTGATGTACTGCGACGAGTGGAAGTACTTCACGTAGGGACGGATGCTCATCAGCAGCGCCTTGGCCTTCTCGAGGTCCTCGGGCTTCTGCGAGTTCGGATCGATGTGGAGATAGTTGAGCGCGATCGGAATGATGTCCGTCGGGCTGTCCAGCATTGTGATGCCGCAATCCTTGAGCTTCTTCGCATTCTCCGGCTTGAAGATCAGGTCGAGAGAATCGACAGGCGCGTTCGGAATACGCTTCTCGATCGCCTTGACGTTGTAGCCGAGGCCGGTCGTACCCCAGAGCCAGATGACGGCATGCTCATTGCCCGGGTCAGCTGCCGCGACCTGCTTCATCAGAGCGGGATCGAGGTTCTTGTAGTTCGGGATCTTGCTCTTATCGAGCTTCATGTAGACGCCGGCCTTCACCTGGCGATCCAGGAACGGAAAGGCCGTCGGCACGACGATGTCGTAACCGGAGTGCCCGGCGAGCAGTTTCGCCTCAAGCGTCTCATTGCCGTCGTAAACGTCGTAGCGGACTTTGATACCGGTCTGTTTCTCAAACTTCGCAACCGTGTCCTTCGCGATGTAGTCGGACCAGTTGTAGATGTTGAGGACTTTTTCTTCTGCGTGAGCGCCGACCGAGATCATCCCGGCGATCGCAAACGCAACAAGTCCTGTCCCGATTTTTCCAATCATGAAGAAGCTCCTGTTGGCTTCGTTTTGAAGCTTGGGCCATTGCATGCCCGAGGAAGGAGCAGCGCGGCAGCGGAACTCCCCCCGCCACATCGCAGCCACCTCAAAGATGCTAGCGCCATTCCGGACGCGCTTCACCCCTCAAATTTCCATTCATCTGTCATTTACGTGAAGTCACGCGGAATAGGCCCGGCGGACGGGTTGCCCAGCAAATGGTCACCGCCGCTTGCCGACAAGGCACACGCCGCCATCAGCGCCGTCAAATGCTTTGGTGGCCGAGTGAAATCGTCGTCGCGCCTTACCGAGTCTGCAAATTTAGTGAGCTTCCGCAGATGGAACGCATGAGGACAAATTGGGCGGCCGTAAATTTCTTACTCGATTGTAATGTTGGATGGCGCGGCGCGCGCTGAAAGGCGAAGCAATACGACATGACGAATCGCGATAATTAACACGAAAAGCAGCTCGTCCTGCGAATGGCTCGCAGGACGAGTTTGACCAATCAAAAGACCTCGCTGTAGTCAGCGGCATTCCGGCCGGCCGCGGCGCGTCGTTCGTGCTATTTGTATCCGCTGGCTTGCGCGGATAAAAAGACGCCCAAACCCGGCGACGGGAGCCTTGGCCATACCCATATAAGGGGCACAGGCCCCGCTCCCATGCGACCCGTTCCACTCGAAAGGACAAGGCAGTGCCCCCCTATCGCTCACGCACATCGACCCACGGCCGCAACATGGCAGGCGCCCGCGGCCTCTGGCGCGCCACCGGCATGAATGACAGCGATTTCGGAAAGCCGATCATCGCCATCGCGAACTCTTTCACGCAGTTCGTGCCGGGGCATGTGCATCTGAAGGATCTCGGTCAGCTGGTCGCCCGCGAGATCGAAAAGGCGGGCGGCGTCGCCAAGGAATTCAACACCATCGCGGTCGATGACGGCATCGCCATGGGTCACGACGGCATGCTTTACAGCCTGCCCTCGCGCGACCTCATTGCCGACAGCGTCGAATACATGGTTAACGCCCATTGCGCCGACGCGCTGGTCTGTATCTCCAATTGCGACAAGATCACGCCCGGCATGCTGATGGCTGCCATGCGCCTCAACATCCCGGTCGTCTTCGTTTCCGGCGGCCCGATGGAAGCCGGCAAGGTGAAATGGGACGACGAGGAACGCGCCATCGACCTCATCGACGCCATGATCGCAGCCGCCGACGACAGAGTGTCGGACAATCAGGTCGCCGAGATCGAGCGGTCGGCGTGTCCGACCTGCGGCTCCTGCTCCGGCATGTTCACTGCCAACTCCATGAATTGCCTCACCGAGGCACTCGGCCTTTCGCTACCCGGCAACGGCTCGACGCTGGCGACCCATGCCGACCGCAAGGGCCTTTTCCTCGAAGCAGGCCGCCTCATCGTCGAGATCACGCGCCGCTATTATGAGACCGACGATGCGAGCGTTCTGCCGCGCAACATCGCGACCTTCGAAGCCTTCCAGAACGCCATGTCGCTCGACATCGCCATGGGCGGCTCCACCAACACGGTGCTGCATCTCCTCGCCGCAGCACATGAGGGCGAAGTCGATTTCACCATGCGCGACATCGACCACCTGTCGCGCAAGGTGCCGAACGTCTGCAAGGTCGCGCCCGCCCGCAACGACGTCCACATGGAGGACGTGCATCGCGCCGGCGGCATCTTCGCGATCCTCGGCGAGCTCGACCGCGCCGGCCTCATCCATCGCAATGTCTCCACGGTCCACAGCCCGAGCCTTGGCGAAGCGATCGACCATTGGGACATCGGCATCACGAAGAACAACCACGCGCATGAGTTCTTCCGCGCGGCGCCCGGCGGCGTCCGCACCACGGAGGCCTTCTCGACGTCGCGCCGCTTCGCCGATCTCGATCTCGACCGCGAGAACGGCGTCATCCGCGACGCGGCACATGCGTACAGCAAGGATGGCGGCCTCGCCGTTCTCTATGGCAATCTCGCGGAGCATGGCTGCATCGTGAAGACGGCAGGCGTCGATGAGTCGATCCTCGTCTTCTCCGGCACGGCGCGCGTTTATGAGAGTCAGGACTCGGCCGTCTCCGGCATTCTCACCGGCGAGGTGAAGGCCGGCGAAGTCGTCGTCATTCGCTATGAAGGCCCGCGTGGCGGACCCGGCATGCAGGAAATGCTTTACCCGACGAGCTACATCAAGTCGAAAGGCCTTGGCAAAGCCTGCGCCCTCGTCACAGACGGGCGCTTCTCGGGCGGCACCTCCGGCCTCTCCATCGGCCACGTCTCGCCGGAAGCGGCGGAAGGCGGCACGATCGGCCTCGTCGAAACCGGCGACCGCATCGAGATCGACATCCCGAACCGCTCGATCC
Organism: Parvibaculum sedimenti; assembly: GCF_009184905.1. Classification (GTDB taxonomy): domain Bacteria; phylum Pseudomonadota; class Alphaproteobacteria; order Parvibaculales; family Parvibaculaceae; genus Parvibaculum; species Parvibaculum sedimenti. The sequence continues at coordinate 39,363 of NZ_WESC01000020.1, read as the reverse complement.
ACCTCGCCGTGGACGATGCGGAACTCGCCGCTCGCCGCGAATTGGCCGAAAACAATGGCTGGCACCCGAAGGAAAAGCGCAAGCGCCGCGTGTCGCCCGCACTCCAGGCCTACGCCGCCATGACCACCAGCGCCGCGCGCGGCGCCGTTCGCGACGTGACGCGCATTACGGGCAAGCGCGAGAACTGACGCCTCGCACGCATGAAAAAGGCCGGCGTTGCTTTCGCAGCGCCGGCCTTTCGTTTGTCGCGAGATCAATCCGACATCTGCCATGAACCATCCGGCTGGCGGCAGGCCTTGCCGTAAGCCTGCTGCGGATAGCCGTCGATATAGATCTCCGTCTGGTATTCGCGGCAGTAGAGACCCTCATCGTCGCGATAAGTCCGCAGCGGCGTCACCTGATATTGCGCACCGTTGTTTTCCCAATAAACGGGCTGGTTGTTCGGCACATATTCAAGCACCTGCCCGTAACAAGCCTGATCGCTCATGTCGATCGCCTGCCCCAGCGCGCCGCCGAGAATGGCGCCGACAATTGCACCGCCGATCGTCGCACCAGCTCCGCCGTGATGGCTCGACCCGATCAAAGCGCCGGCGGCGCCGCCGAGCACCGCACCGACAACATCACGATTGCAGCCGACCGGGCCGTAGTAGCTGGAGCCATAGGTGTCGTAGGCGTCATAAGGAATGACGTAGGTCGGCATGAAGATCGAAAGATAGCCAACCGAACCATAGTCGAACCACGGACGCGAATAGCGGTCGTGATACCAGTCGTAGCGCGGACGCGGTGCATAATGCCGCCGGCGCCAGTCATCCCAGTCCGGTCCACGGTAATATTCGCGGTGCTGGAATCCCGGCCCCCACTCGCGCACGCGCGACCAGTTGCGCTCGCGCAGATCGCCCCAACGCTCCTCCTGCTCGCGACGCGCCCGAACGCGGCGCTCGTCACGATCATGCTCGAAACGCGATTCCTGCTGCGAACGCCAGTCGCGACCCGGCTGCTGGTCTCCACGCCGCTGGTCGCGGTCGCCGGGCCTGTGGGCCTCGTCCGGACGCCTCTGGTCCGGGCGCCGCTGGTCAAACTGACGTTGCCTGTCCTGCTGCTGCTGCTGCTGCTGCTGCTGGTCGAACTGGCGCTGCCGGTCCTGCTGCTGGCGCTGTTGATCGAACTGGCGTTGCCCGTCCTGCTGCTGACGCTGCTGATCGAACTGACGCTGCCGATCCTGCTGCTGATGCTGCTGATCGAACTGACGCTGCCGATCCTGCTGCTGGCGCTGCTGATCGAACTGACGCTGCCGGTCCTGCTGCTGACGCTGCTGATCGAACTGACGCTGCCGGTCCTGCTGCTGACGCTGCTGATCGAACTGCCGCTGCCGGTCCTGCTGCTGGCGCTGCTGATCGAACTGCCGCTGCCGGTCCTGCTGCTGGCGCTGCTGATCGAACTGCCGCTGCCGGTCCTGCTGCTGGCGCTGCTGATCGAACTGCCGCTGCCGGTCCTGCTGCTGGCGCTGCTGATCGAACTGCCGCTGCCGGTCCTGCTGCTGGCGCTGCTGATCGAACTGCCGCTGCCGGTCCTGCTGCTGGCGCTGTCGATCCTGTTCCTGCCTTTGCTCCCGCTGTCGCTGGTCGCGCCGCTGCTGGTCCTTCGACTGTTCCTGCTGCTGGTCACCGCTCTGGTCTTTACGATGCTGCCAGTCTTCTGCCTGGGCAAGGCCCGAATAAGCACTCAGTGCGGCGACGCTGACCATGGTCGCAAGCGCAATCCGAACCGACGTCTTTCCAATGCGCACCATAGGGTGCCTCCATATTCATTCACAGGCAAAGTACCTGCCATGGTCACCACATTTCCATGCGGCGGCTGAACGCAGGATGAACCATTTTTAAGCCGTCGCGTCACCATCCAGGCAATGGCAAGGCGATATATTTCCTATGCTACGCTAGACTGTATTCGCCAGCTTTCGCACCGCACCAAGAGTCCCCGTAAATGAATATGCTGCTTCTGCTACAGGCCGTTTTCCTCGGCGTTGTCGAGGGCGTGACCGAGTTCCTGCCCGTTTCCTCCACCGGCCACCTCATCGTCGCCGGCGATCTGATCGGATTTTCCGGTCCTTTGGCGACCGTCTTTGAGGTCGTGATCCAGCTCGGCGCGATTCTGGCCATCTGTGTGCTTTATGCCCGCAAGCTCTTCGAGGTTGCCTTCGGCCTCGTCGACGATCCTGCAGCGCGACATTTCGCCATGGCCGTCATCATCGCCTTCCTGCCGGCGGCGTTTTTCGGCTTTCTGCTCCATGACTTCATCAAGTCGGTGCTTTTCAACCCGGCGGTCGTCTGCACCTCTCTGATCGTCGGCGGCGTCGCCATCCTCGCCATCGAGCGTTGGCGGCCGGAACCGCGCTATGCAGCCATCGAAGAACTCACGCCCCTCACCTCTCTCAAGATCGGATTTTTCCAGTGCCTCGCCATGGTGCCCGGCGTGTCCCGCTCCGGCGCGACCATCCTCGGCGCGCTGCTGCTCGGCGTGGAACGCAAGACGGCGGCTGAGTTCTCGTTCTTCCTGGCCATCCCGACCATGCTGGGAGCGACGGTTCTCGACCTCTGGAAGAGCCGTCATCTGCTCAACGCCGACGACAGCGCCGTGATCGCGGTAGGCTTCGTCGCGGCCTTTATCTCGGCAATCGTCGTCGTGCGCTGGCTCGTCGGCTTCGTCAGCCGCCATAGCTTCGTGGTCTTTGGTTGGTATCGCATCATTTTCGGCGCCGCTCTCGCCGCCTATTTCTGGGTGATCTGAACCACAACCCGCTGTTAACCTTTATCAATCCTTACCATCTCCGCCCGCTTAATCCTCCATTAGCCCTTTTGGTTTATTCAACAAGGGAGTGTGTTTTTTGTCCGGGCGAAGATGACGGATTCGATCGATCGAGCTTCAGGCGTACATGGCCAGCCCGTTGGCCGGGCCATGGATAGCCTTGCAGATGCCGCCGATTCAATCGTCGGCACCGCGGACGACTACGCCATCAATCCGTTCACGCTCCGTTTCTGTCAGGCCGAACTCGAGGACTCCTACAGTCGGCGCAACTACCACCGACAGCTGGGCCTGACGCGATTTTCGATCGTGATGGGCGCGGTGATCTTCGCGGTCTACGCCCTTCTCGATCCCTATATCGTCCCCGACATCCTGTATAAGGCGTGGCTCATCCGCTTCGGGATCGCGTGCCCCTTGCTTCTCTCTCTCGCCGCGATCAGCTACGCACCCTGGTTCAATTATCGGCATCAGGGGCTCCTGTCGCTCTCGATGGCGATACCTGGCATCAGCGTCGTGGTCATGATCGCGCTCGCGCAGGCGCCGGGCAGCCAGCTTTACTATGGCGGGCTCATCATCATCATTGGCTACAGCAACTGCCTCTGGCGGCTGAGCTACCTCTATTCGACAGCCATTTCGGTGGCGACATTTGCCCTTTATGAAGTGGTCGTGTTCGCCATCAATCCGATGCCGAGCACGATCCTCATCAACAACAACGCCTTCCTCGCCTTCGCGATCGGCGTGAGCGTCTTCGTCAACTACATCCAGGAATACCAGCTTCGCCGCAGCTTCATCGACAACGAGTATCTGCGCCGCGAGCGGACGCGCTCCGAAAGGCTGCTGAGCCGTTCGGAAGCGGCGAACCGCGCGAAGAACGACTTCCTCGCCATCATGAGCCATGAGCTCCGGACGCCGCTTAACGCCATCATCGGCTTCTCCGAGATCATCGCGAACCAGATGTTCGGCCCGGTCGGCCAACCGAAATATGCGGATTACGCCAACGACATCCGCTCCAGCGGCGCGCATCTGCTGAGCATCATCAACGACATTCTCGATATCTCGAAGGCTGAGGCCGGCAAGCTGCATCTCGAAGAAGAGCCGATCGCCCCGGTCGAGTCGCTCAACCGCGCCATGCGCATGTTCCGCCAGCGCGCCTCTGAACTGGGCGTCGAACTCTCATTCCGCGTGCGCGACGACATTCCCTGGATCATCGCCGATCCACGCCTCTTCAATCAGGTTGCGATCAACCTCACCTCGAACGCGCTGAAATTCACGCCGGAAGGCGGCCATGTCTGGATCGAGATCGGTCTCGATGCCGCGCGCAATCTGGCGCTCACCGTCCGCGACACAGGCATTGGCGTCAAAAAGGCCGATATTATTCGTATCTTCGAGCCCTTCGTGCAGGTCGAAAACGCCATGTCCCGCACTCATCAGGGCACGGGCCTTGGCCTGCCGCTGGTGCGCAAGATCATGAGTCTGCATGGCGGCACGGTGGAGCTTGAAAGTGAAAGCGGTCAGGGGACGACCGTCACCGCGACCTTCCCGAAGAGCCGCTTTGTGGCCCCGGCCGACGAGCGCCTCTGGAACGTGCGCTGACGCACATCCATCGGCGCTCCTCGTAGAAGATCAGGCCGGCTTGTCCGCAACCATCAGATAGACGCACTTCGTCGCGTCTTCCGTGACCGTTACATTGGTGACATCGAGCCCCTCGACCATCGCCCGCATGTCATCTTCGGTGCGATAGATCAGGCTCCAGTCGGTCACAAATTCCAGCGGCCACTGACAGGTCTCGCGCCCCTGCTTCACATTCGCGATGATGAGCTTGCCGCCAGGAGCGACCTGCTCGTAGAGATCATGCGCGAGGGCCTTGGCGCGGCGGTGCGAGAGATAATCGAAAAGACCCAGGCTGTAGAGAATGTCCTGCGGCGGAAGCGTACGGAAAAGCGCGCCCGCCTTCAGAAGCTGCGCGAAGGACGCCTGCAGGCACTGGATCTTGGCCCGCCCCCGATGGCGCGACACCTCGCGGAAACCATGCTCATAGGCATGGCTCAGCGCACGCTGGTCCTGATCGATCAGCGTGAAGTTGACCGGACGTGCCAGACGCTCGATCCGTAGATAGTCATAGACCTCATAGGCCGATCCGCAGCCGAGATTGGCGATGTTCATCGCCTTGTCGCCGGGATTGGCAGCAATCGCATCGCCAAGGATCTTCTGCGTCATACGCAGACGCGTACCAACGCAGGCGCCGGTCTCGATGCCGATGCGGTGGAGCAGCTTCTCGTAAGGCGTATTGCCGATGCGCTGCCACTCATAAACATAATTCATGATCTGGAAGTCGCCCGGATAACCGAGCGGCTTTTCATAGCATCGGCGCATGACCGCGCCCGGCATGAAGTCGGGGGTCAGGACGCGTTCGGCATAGCGCTTGTGGCGCGCGAGAACCGCGGGGTCTGCCCAAACCGGCTCCAGAATGTCGCTGCCGCGATACCAGAGCTCCTTCCATTGCGGGACGATACGCTCCTCGCAAGCGATCAGCGCCGACAGGAGTTTTGCGTCGCGCTCGTCGCCCGTGGCCGTCAAACGCGCTTCATAAGCCTCGAGGATCTGCTTGTAGGAGCGGAAGAGATTCACGATCTCCATGCAGAGCTGCGCGAATTCCGGGAGGATGCCCTCCGACGTACCGAACGTCGGATCGGCAAGCGCCCGCGACAGCAGAAGATTATCGTGCTTGGTGACGATGGCGGGAATGTCGAGAAAGCCCGAGGTGAATTCCAGCGCAACCGTGGCGCGCGCACCATGCGGCTCGACGCGGCGGATACGCCCGGACCCATGATAAAGCTTCTCGTCGCCGACCTTCAGTTCGAAGGGAATCTCCGAGCCCAAACGACCATCCCAAGTATCAGCGTCGCTGCTCTGCGCGGCAATGCCCGTCATGCTGATGTTCTTGAGAGCGGCCTTCTCGTTTCCGAAGTAAACCGCAGGAACGACTTCCTTGAAGAGTTCTTCCGGCCTGTACCGTTCGGCACGAAAAAACATGCGCCTGCCTTCAGCACCGGTCAGCTGCTCATAAGTCCGCATTACTTGGCCCCCAGCCACTCTAGTCAACTTTTGTTAGGCAATCATAAAGCTTAAGAAAATGCAAATTTTAGATAAACCTTAACCATAATTTCCGTAGGCGCACCTTATACATGCGTTTGACGTGTCAATGACGCGCGGGCCCGCTTGCCATCAATGAGACGGAGCAGCGGCGGAAGCATCATCCAGTCGATGAAAAGATTGGCGACAATGATGATCGACGTCTGTGCGCCAAGCGCATAATTGACCTCGAAGCCGGAGAACATCAGCACACCAAAGCCTACGGCGAGCGACGAAGTAATGACCAGCATTGCGACGCCGACATTAACGAATACATCGTTGTTCGCCTCCTCCGCATTGAGGCCCCTCTTCCGCGCCGCCTGATACATCAGGAGAAAATAGATCGTGTCGTCGACGACGAGACCGATCGTCATGGCCGTGATGACGGCAGCGGAGAGGCCCAGCTGGCCGATGAAGAGGCCCCACAGCCCGAAGCCGACAACGCTCGGCAGCACGTTCATGACGATGCTGAGAAGGCCGTAAGTCACGCTGCGCAAGACAACCCCGACCACCACCGCGATCAACAGCATCGAGACGATGGTGCTTCCGATCATCGAGCGGATATTTTCCCAGGAAAGGTGCGAGAAGAGGACGTTGATGCTGATGCCCTTCGCCTGCATCTGCGGCGGCGCATTGGCCGCGAGCCATGCCTGCGCAGCCTTGTTCGTGGCCCGGATTTCGCTGGCCGTCGCATGTGCGAGGATGGCCGTCACCCGGCTCGACGAGCGGCTCACATTAATCTGGTCAGTGATTGAGGCACCATAGGGCAACGACATCTCGTAGAGCAGGAAATATTGGGCGATCTGATTGGAGTTGTCCGGGATCGTGTCCTGATCGCCAGCCTTGCCGAAATTGATCGTCTTGTTGATGCGCCGCGTGATGTCGGGCAATGAGAGGACGCTGACCACTCTCGGCTGTGCGCGAAGCCAGACGGCGAAGGCCGCGACCTTGCGCTGGTAGTCCGGATCGTAGACGCCGCTGTCATGCCCCGAGCCAATGTCGAATTCGATGAGGTTGAGGCCGGTCAGATGATCTTCGGCAAAGTCCGACGCCTGGCGGTAATCGAACCGCTTGTCGAAATAGCGCTGGAAATCGTCGTCGAGCGTGATCTTGCCGAGCCAGAAGCACGACGCCACGACGAGCATACCGGTAACCACGAAGAGCGCTGCATAATGGCGGTTCACGAAATGACCGAGCCCGATCATCAATCGCTCCGAGCGGCTGACCGCAGGGGTGAGCGGCATCAGCAACAGCATGGCCGGCAACCATGTAAACGTCATGACATAGGCAATCCCGATACCCATGGCGACGATATTGCCCAGATCGACGAAGGGCGGCGCGTCGGCGAGGTTCATCGACAGGAAGCCCAGGGCGCTTGTCGCATTCGTCATGGTCACAGGACGCACATGGATGCGCAGCGATTCTCTGATCGCATCCAACTTGGTTCTGCCTGCGCCAAGTTCCGCCATGGTCGTCGTAACGATGCGCACGGCGGCGGCCATATTCACGGTCATGATGATGATCGGCGCAGCAATGGTCGACAGATTGATGACGTAGTTGAACCAGCCCGCAATGCCCATGGCCGAGGCGCTGGAGAGGATGAGCAGCGTCAGGATGGCGAGACTCGGTTTGATGGCCCGCACGAAGATCATCATGATCAACGCGGTGACCGCTAGGCTCACGGGAATGAGGAATCTCGCGTCCCTGACAGCAGCCTCGGAGAAGGTCCCCATCAGGATGACATTGCCCGTAACCTTCACCTCGACGCCGGGATGCGCCGCCTCTGTAGCGCGCGCGAGCGCGCGGGATGCGGCGATGATATCGCGTACCTGCTTCGAACCCTCGGGCGGAAGATTGAAATTGATAAGGACGCCGGCCGCCTTTGCATCGGCCGCAAGAAGGCGATTCCGCACAAGATCGTCCGAGACCGCCACGCGCTCGATTTCGGTCGCCTGCTCGGGCGTCACGCTATCGGGATGAGGCACCAGTTCGTCGACGGCGAAACTGTCGGCATCGGCGGTGACATGGGGGAAATTCGTCAGCGACTCCACACGCGTCGAATACGGCAGCTTCCATGCCCTGGCGGTGAGATCGCCGATGGCGGCGAGCGTCTCGGGCGTCGTCACCTTCTTGCCACCCGCCCAGACGACCATGAGAACGCTGTTGTTCTGTCCGTATTTGCTCTCGAACTTCTGAAGTTCGTGCAGTTCGGGATTCTTCGGATCGAAGAAGACCCGCGTATCGGATGACAGCGTGAGTCGCGGCAGGCCCGCCTCCGCGACCATGCAGAGGAGGAAGCACAGCGCCATAACGATGCGCGGCGCACGAAGCACCGTTTCAGTAAATCTCGACATTGGATTGGCGCCGCCCCGCCGCCTTCTGGAATCCACCTCCCGCCCGGCCCCGACATTCGAACCCGGGCCCGGTGGTCACGCGAGTTTATGCGCTTGTCCCGCAAAGGCACAACCCGCCCACGGCGCCGACGCCAACCCGATTTTAACGACATTCAGGCAAAAATGCCGCTTGGCGTTGTCGAAACCGGCTGAGCCCCGGCGAGAGAGCGTATCCGGGCGCCGGGCCAGAAAGAAACCGGCGCGGCCTTCGGGTGCTGTTCCCGAAGGCACAGAGCGGCAGGAAGGTTATGGGCGCGGAAACTGGCATCAATCTGGCGACGGTCGGCACAGCCGAACTCAAGGCCATGTCCGTGCCCGTCTTCAGGGCCAGCCTCGAGCAAATGTCGGGGGAGGCAATCGCGCGCTTCCGCAAGATGCGCAAGTTGAGCAACGACCACCGCCAGACCCTCGAAAAATACCTGATCGAACATCCAGAAAAGCGACCGAGCGGCGACGATGAGCCCGCGCCCCTTCCAAAGAAGAGCGGAAAGGCGGCAAAGTCGGCTCAGCCAAGCTCAAAGCACATGAAGGCCGCGGCGACCGGTCCATCGCGCCTCTCCATCTTCAAGCTCCGGCTGCGCGCCTGGTGGGAAGGGGTAAATGTCGGGGATCTGCCTCGTCTCGACGCGGCCCGCGCGAGCGGCAAAAAGCCCGAGAAGATCGAACCCGCCCTAAGCCCGGCGCCCGTCGCCGCACCCATGGCGGCCCCCGTTTCTGCGCCTCCTCCTCTCTCGCCGATCGAAGAGCGCATCGACATCATTCAGAGCATCTGGGGCGAAGGGTTCAGCCTCCCGGGCGGAGACGGTTTCTTCCCCGGGCTCTTGCGCAATATCTCCCTTCCTGCCGGAAGCCCCTGTCTTGACGTTGCGCCGGGCCTTGGCGGTAGCATGCGGGCGGTAGCCAAAGCCCTGAACCTCACCATTGAGGGCCTGGAGGGCGAACCAATCTTCGCCGTCGCCGGTGGCATGATTTCGGACCGGCTCGGCATGCTCGCGCAAACGCCGATCCGCAGCGGCAACCCCGAGACGGAGACTCTGGGCGACAAGTGCTATGGGGCCATTTTCGCGCGGGAAGCGCTCTTTTCCTTCCGCGACCGCCGGAAATTCCTCGCCTCCGCGATGCGGGCGCTGGTTGATGGCGGCGCGCTGCTCATCACGGATTTTATCCTGTCCGACCGGGCCAAATGCGAAGTCGTGGACGCCTGGCGGGCCGCCGAACCCCGCAAACCTACGCCTTGCACGCTGGAAGAGTATTCCGAACTGCTGGCTCATCTGCGCTTCGAAGTCAAAAGCACGGATGATCTGACCGCCGAATATGTGGCTCTCATTCAGGCCGGCTGGAAGAAACTCCATGCCCACCTTAAAAACGCCAAAATTCAGCCCGAAAAGGCCGCCATGTTGATGGAAGAGGCTGACCTCTGGATGGCGCGATGCCGTGCACTGGAAAGCGGAAGACTGAAACTGATTTTCATCCACGCGCGGATGCATCACGGCCCCAAACGCGCGCTCAACGATCCGATGACCATCGATTAACCGATGACCGCCGGGCGTGACGAGCGCGAAGCGCAGCCCGGATGTGCAGGACGCCACGGAGAGCGGAATGTCTAGCCAGACCACCCAAGCGACTGCCCAACCCCGCCGCGTCGAGCCGATTTTCGACGCATCCGGCGCCCTGCTCCGCCACTCGACCTATCGCACGGCGCAGAAGGATACGTCCCGACAGACTCCGGCCGAGCGGGACTGACGGCCACCCGCCATCAGCTCCTCAGCCGATCGGCAGATCGTCGCTCTCCGGAACCTGGGCACCCGCCATGCGCGCCTGATGATGGCGATAGCGCGCGACGCTGACAGGGATCATCGCGAGATAGCCGGCGCTCAACGCGGTGAAGGCGATCCACGGATAGTTCAGGATCACCGCCGCCGAGAAACCGACCAGCAGCAAAATCGGCAGGACCATGTCGCGCTTGATGCGAACGCCCATCCGCTTGCCTGAAAAGGTCGGTATACGGCTGATCAGCAGGAAGGCGACGAAGAAGCAGTGCACCGCGATGAGCAGCGGCAGCGTGTTCAGCCCGTCGAGGCCGATGAAGCTCAGATAGAGCGGCAGCATGACGAGCATCGCGCCTGCAGGCGCGGGCACCCCTACAAAATAATTGCCGGTCCAGGCGGGCTTGTCAGGGTCCTCCAGCGCCACGTTGAAGCGTGCGAGACGCAGCGCGCAGCAGACCGCATAGCCCAGCACCGCGATCCAGCCGATGCCGCCAATCTCGTTCAGCGACCAGAGATAGAGAACGAGAACGGGCGCCACGCCGAAATTCACAAAGTCGGTCAGCGAGTCGAGTTCGGCGCCGAATTTCGACGATCCATTGAGAAGCCGCGCCACCCTTCCGTCGAGCCCGTCGAAAACCGACGCAACGATGATCGCCGCCACCGCCGCCTCGAACTTCGCTTCAAGCGCGAAACGGATCGCGGTGAGGCCCGCGCAAAGCGCGAGCACGGTCAGCGCGTTGGGAATGATCGTACGGATCGGCATATGCCCGAAGTGACCGCCCGGACGCCTGCCGCGGAACCCGCGCCCTCTCTCGGGGCGCTGACCGAAGGGCGGAATGGGATTGGCCATGGGCTCGTCCTCTTGCCTGTTCAAAGGTGGCCTGTTCAAATGTGGTGCGGTTCGACCGAGATCGAATCCGCAAGCACGGTCTCGCCGGAAATGGCGGTCTGGCCGACAGCCACGAGCGGAATCGCACCCTCCGGCAGATAGACGTCGAGACGGCTGCCGAAGCGGATGATGCCATAGCGCTCGCCGGCCTGAAGCTCCTTGCCCTCCGCGACGTCGCAAACGATGCGCCGCGCGACAAGGCCCGCGACCTGCACAACGACGATCTGCTGGCCGTCCGCGCGCTCGATGACGAGCGAGTTGCGCTCATTGTCCTCGCTCGCCTTGTCGAGGCTTGCATTGAGGAACTGCCCGGGCCGATAGGCGACGCGCAGCACCTTGCCCGCAATGGGCGACCGGTTCACATGGCAGTTGAAGACGTTCATGAAAATGCTGACCCGGGTGCGGCGCATTTCGCCAAGGCCGAGCTCAGGCGGCGGCGAGGCTTCAGTGATCATGTTGACCACACCGTCGGCGGGGCTGATGACAAGCCCCTCGCGCTTCGGCGTCACACGGTCCGGATCGCGGAAGAAGTAGAGGCACCAGAGCGTCAGCACGACGCCTACCCAGCCCAGCGGATACCAGAGCAGGAAAAGAACGACCGTCACCGCTGCGAAGATAATGACGAAGCGGTGGCCTTCGCGATGGATGGGCACCAGGATCGAGGTCAGGCTGTCCATAGGTTCTTTCCGGCTCTCAGGTTCAATTTCGAATGCACAGTCTAGCCCGGTTCGCCGACAAGCGCATCAATGGCGCGGGCGGGTTCGGGCGAGCCCTCGTCTTCGGTTTCCTTGAGCTTCTCGCGCGCCGCGTCCGCCTCGCGCTGGCGGTTCCACATGGCGGCGTATTTGCCGCCGCGAGCAAGCAGTTCCTCATGGCGTCCGCGCTCCGCGATGCGGCCATGATCGAGAACAATGATCTCGTCGGCATCGACCACGGTGGAAAGTCGGTGCGCGATGATGAGCGTTGTGCGGTTCTGCGAGATGCGCTTCAGCGCCGCCTGAATCTCTTTCTCGGTATGCGTATCGAGCGCGGACGTCGCCTCGTCGAGAATGAGGATGGGCGGGTTCTTCAGAATGGTGCGCGCAATCGCTACGCGCTGCTTCTCGCCACCTGAAAGCTTGAGGCCGCGCTCGCCCACCATCGTGTCGAAGCCCTTGGGCAGACGCGCGACAAAATCAGCAATCTGCGCCTGCGCCGCCGCCTCGAAGACCTCCCCGTCACTCGCCTCAGGGCGCCCGTAGCGGATGTTGTAACGAATGGTGTCGTTGAAGAGTACCGTGTCCTGCGGAACCATGCCCACGGCGGCGCGGAGCGAGGCTTGCGTGACTTCACGCAGATCCTGCCCGTCGATCAGCACCCTGCCCCTGGTGATGTCATAGAAGCGGAAAAGAATGCGCGAAATGGTCGACTTGCCCGCGCCGGACGGGCCGACGATGGCAAGCGTTCGCCCCGCCGGCACACGGAAGGAAACGCCGTCGAGGATCGTGCGCTCCTTGTCGTAGTGGAAGGAGACATTCTCGAAGACAATCTCCCCGCCCTTCACGGCAAGCGGCCTCGCGTCGGATGCGTCGGCCACCTCGGTCGGGATTTCGAGAAGATCGAACATGGTCTCCATGTCGATCAGCGCCTGACGGATTTCGCGATAGACCATGCCGAGCAGGTTGAGCGGCTGATAAAGCTGAATGAGATAGGCATTGACCATGACGAAGTCGCCGATGGTCATCGTACCCTTCACGACGCCCTGCGCGGCCATCAGCATGAGAATGGTGAGGCCGACGGTGAAGATGGCGGTCTGCCCCGCATTGAGGATCGAGAGCGATGTCGTCGTCTTGACCGCTGCTGCCTCGTAACCCTTCATCGAACGGTCGAAGCGCCGCGCCTCGTGCTCCTCGTTGCCGAAATATTTGACCGTCTCAAAATTCAGCAGGCTGTCGATCGCTTTGGTATTGGCCTCGGTATCGAGCGAGTTCATCTGCCGGTGAAAGCGCGTGCGCCACTCCGTCACCGTGAAGGTGAACCAGATATAGAGAACGATCATCACACCGGTGACGACGGCGAACCAGACGTTGAAGGCCCAGACGAAAATGACGCCGACCAGCGCAAGCTCGATGATGGTCGGAATGATGTTGAAGATCGAGAAGCGCAGCAGCAGGTCGATCGCCTTGGTACCGCGCTCGATGACGCGCGAAAGCCCGCCCGTCCGCCGCTCGAGATGGAAGCGCAGCGACAGCGCATGAAGGTGGCGGAAGGTCCGCAGCGCCAGTTCGCGCACCGCATTCTGGCTTACCTGAGCAAAGACGCCGTCGCGCAGCTGGGCAAGCGCCACCATCATGATGCGGCCGAGGCCATAGGCGACGATCAGTCCAAACGGAACGGCAAGCAGCGCCGCCGCCCCGCCCTTGGGCGCCAGCAGGTTCGTGGCGTCGCGGTAAAGGAAGGGCACATAAACCGTAATGGCCTTCGCTGCGACCAGCAGCAGCAGCGCCGAGACGACGCGCATGCGCAGATCGGGCCTGCCCTTGGGCCACAAATAGGGCGCGAAGGAGCGCAGCGTCTCGATGCGCCGATGCCTGACCGGCGCGGCGCCGCCCGTGACGGGGTGTGGGCCGCCCTCGGGGCCGGATGACTTCAAATGCCTCATGGCGGCGAGGGTCCTCGGTTTGACGGCGGGGCGCAAGCCATCCTGCCAGCAGGGAAACGCCCCGCCCCGGCCATCTTGCCGAAGCGGGGCGCCAAACTTCGCCTTTAGATAAGGATTCCTGCCCACGGGGCAAGCCCGGCGGGACATTTCGTCACTTGTCGCTACTTGGGCGGGGTCGCGAAGACCTGACCCGGATAGATGAGATTCGGGTCGCGAATCTGGTCCTTGTTGGCCTCATAGATGACCGTGTAGCGGAAGCCCGAACCGTAAAGCCGCTGGGCGATGGTCCAGAGGTTGTTGCCCGGCTGGATGATGACCTGCCCCTTGCGAAGCGCTTCGGCGATCTGGTCCGGCGCGCCGCGTTCAAAGGGCAGTTCCACGCGGGCGACGACCTTGCCCGCCTGATCCAGCTGATCGATGCGCAGCGCATAGCGGCCCGGCGCGATCTCGACGGTGGGACGAAGCTCCCAATGGCCCTTGGCATCAGTTGTCGCGTCGCCCACCGGCTTGCCGCCGACATAGACCCGCACTGTTGAGAGCGGCGTCGCCTTGCCGGAAATGATGAGATTGCCGTTCTTGTCGTAATCGACCGTTTCGAGGACGAGGCTCCCTGCATCGGAGGGTACGCCGGGGCCCTGCAACACACGGCTCGCCTTGCCGGGTTCGCTCATGACGACGAGCGCGGGCTTGTCTTTCTGCTCCGGCACATTGACGGCGACGGACTGCAAGCTGTCCTTCACCGTGCCGTCGGGATTGTGCGCCGTCAGCGTGATGACGATATTGCCGGGCTTCAGCGGCTTGTCGAGTGCGATCACCCATTCGCCATTGCCGTCCGCCTGCACCGTGGCCAGGACTTCGCCATTGGCCTTGATGTCCACCTTGGCGCCGGGCAGCGCGCGGCCCGCGGCGACGGTCGAACCATCGCGCTCCACGCGGACGACATCGAATGTCGGAATGCTCTTGTCCTCGACGGCGGCGGGCGCCTTGGCCTCGCCCTGCGCCGCCGGCTGCGCGACCGGCGCAGGCGTCTCGCCGCCATGGCGGAAAAAGAGGAAATAGGCTCCGACCAGAGCGGCCAGAACCACCGCCACGCCGCCTGCTATCAGACCAGTGTTACGCATCCTTCATGTCCCCTTTGGTCCGCCCCCCAAGGGGCCCCTGCCCCAGACGAACACGCGCGATGGTAAAGCTATGTCCCATTCCGGCACAACCGGCAGGCGGGGCTATTTCCCACCATCTACCCTGCAAGGAAGACACCAGCATGACTGGCGCCTGCGCGAGGTAGCGCTTTCAACGGAGGCCAGGCACTTATAGCATGCGGGCTCGCCCCGCCGGTTCCCGCGTTCCCCTCAGGTTTCGTTCCATGAAAATTTCGAATGTTTGCGTTTATTGCGGATCGAGCAATGGCAATGAGCCTGCCTATGTCGAAGCCGGGCAAGAGTTCGGCCGTATCCTGGCCCGCTCTGGCGTCGGCCTCGTTTATGGCGGCGGCGGCGTAGGCGTCATGGGCGCCATCGCCCGGTCGGTCATGGCCGAGGGAGGACGGGTCACCGGCATCATCCCCGACTTCCTGTCCACCAAGGAGGTCCAGCTCAAGGAGGTGACGGAGCTCATCGTCACCGACAGCATGCACACCCGCAAATGGACGATGTTCGAGCGGTCCGACGCCTTCGTGGCGCTGCCCGGCGGCGTGGGCACACTGGAAGAAGTCATCGAAATGATGACCTGGGCACAGCTCGGCCGTCACAAATGCCCCATCGTGTTTCTTAATCTCAATGGGTTCTGGGACCCGCTGATCGCGCTGCTGGACCACATGATCAAGTCGGGCTTCGCGCGCTCGAACATCCGCAGCATCTATTCGGTCGTCGACAAGGTCGGGGACATTCTTCCGCGCATCGAGGCTGCGATTTAAGTCACGCGGCGAAGCTCCCGCTCCTTCCGCCATGCATCCACGGTGAAGATTGCAAGACCGATCCAGATGAGGCCGAAGGTCACCATCTGGCCGTGGCCAAGCGGCTCGCCATAGACCCAGATGGCGATCACGAAGGACATGGTCGGCACCAGATATTGCAGGAGCCCAAGCGTCGTCAGCCGGACGCGCTGCGCGCCATAGGTGAAAAGCACCAGCAGCAGCGTCGTCATCGGCCCCGTCGCGACGAGCAACGCATCGGTGAGCCAGCCATCCTTCGCAAAGCCCGTTCCGCCATGCGCCGAGGCGTAAGCGAGATAGGCAATCGCGAAGGGCGACATCACCACGACCTCGATGAGAAGCCCCGCCAGGGCGTCGACCCGCGTGATCTTCCGCAAGTAGCCATAGGCGGCAAAACTCGCCGCCAGCGCCAGCGCGATCCACGGCAGAAACCCAAGCGAGAAAGTGAACCAGGCGACAGCCGCCCCCGCGAGCGCAACGGCGGAGATCTGCGGACGCGACAGTCTCTCACCGAGAAGAGCGACACCGAGGAGAACGCTCACCAGTGGATTGATGAAATAACCGAGGCTCGTTTCAAGAATGCGGCCGGAATTGATGGCCCAGATGAAAATGCCCCAATTCATGGCGAGGAGCATCGCCGACAAGGCAAGCGTCGCAAGCTTCCTGCGGTCGCGCAGCAATGCGCCAAGATGCATACCGCGCCCCAGCCCAAAGATCAGCGCCGCGATGAGCAGAATGCTCCAGAGTGTGCGGTGCGCCAGAATTTCAAAGGGCACGACATGCGCGAGCTGCCGATAAAAGATGACCGAAAGACCCCAGAACATATATCCGGCGCCAGCGGCAAAGCCGCCCAATGTCGCTTCACGGGTTTGAATTTCGGCAGGCGTGGTCGTCGTCATGATGCAGAGCCTTGATTTATACCCCCGCCCAAACGCTCCAGCCGGAGCGCGGGCGAGGTTGCGCTCTGCGGAAAACTAGACTCGCACTTCCATTTTTTTGGCCGGTTTGACGGGCGCAGGCGCACCATCGCGCAGCAGCTTGTAGGTGATGGAATCGACCAGCGCCTGGAACGAGGCGTCGACGATATTGGGCGAGACGCCGACGGTGAACCATCGGTTGCCCTTGCCGTCCGCGCTTTCGATCATGACGCGGGTGATCGCTTCGGTGCCGCTCGTCAGGATACGGACCTTGAAGTCCGCAAGACGCAGATCTTCGATATAGGGTGAATATTTGCCGAGATCCTTGCGCAGCGCCTGATCGAGCGCATTGACGGGGCCGTTGCCCTCGCCCACCGAGATCAGCAAATCGGCATCGACATTCACCTTCACGGTCGCTTCCGAAACCGTGACGAACTCGCCCGCCGCGTTGTAACGGCGCTCGACCAGAACGCGGAAGGATTCGATCACGAAATATTCGGGCACTTCGCCGAGAAGACGCCGCGCCAGAAGCTCAAAGGACGCGCCAGCGCCGTCATAGGAATAGCCGAGGAATTCGCGCTCCTTCACCTCGTCGAGAAGGCGCTGCACACGGGAATCCTTCGGGTCGATCTTGATGCCGGCCTCTTCGAGCGCGGCAAGGATGTTCGACCGGCCCGCCTGATCGGAAACGGCGATCTTGCGCTGGTTGCCGACGCATTCCGGCGGTACATGCTCATAGGTCGCGGGATCCTTCAGGATCGCCGAGACATGGATGCCGGCCTTGGAGGCAAAGGCATTCTCGCCGACATAGGGGGCGTAGCGGTTCGGCGCGCGGTTCAGGATTTCATCCAGTGTGCGCGAGACATGCGTCAGCGTCTTCAGCCTTTCGAGGCTGACGGCGATTTCGAAGCGATCTGCATATTCCTTCTTCAGAAGCAGCGTCGGGATCAGCGACACGATGTTCGCATTGCCGCAACGCTCGCCGAGACCGTTGAGCGTCCCCTGCACCTGGCGCACACCCGCGCGGATCGCAGCAAGCGAATTCGCCACCGCGTTTTCCGTATCGTTATGCGCATGGATGCCGAGCCGGTCGCCGGGAACGCCAGACGCGATCACCTCGCCCACGATGCGCTCGACCTCGTCCGGCAGCGTGCCGCCATTGGTGTCGCAAAGCACCGCCCAGCGCGCGCCAGCATCCAGCGCCGTCCTGATGCAGGAAAGCGCATAGGCGCGGTTCGCCTTATAGCCGTCGAAGAAATGCTCGCAGTCGATCATCGGCTCGCGGCCCTTGGCTGCGACCGCCTTCACGCTGTCCTCGATCGACTCGAGGTTCTCTTCATTGGTAACGCCCAGCGCGACCCGCACATGAAAATCCCAGCTCTTGGCAACGAGGCAGACCGCGTCTGTATCCGCATCAAGGATCGCGGCAAGACCCGGATCGTTCGATGCGCTGCGGCCCGCCCGCTTGGTCATTCCGAAGGCGGTGAATTTGGCGCGCTTGAGCGCCGGGCGCTCGCCGAAAAAGGACGTGTCTGTGGGATTGGCGCCGGGATAGCCGCCTTCGATGTAGTCGACGCCCAGCTCATCCAGCAGGCCCGCAATGAGCCGCTTGTCTTCGACGCTGAAGTCGACGCCCTGCGTCTGCGCTCCGTCGCGGAGCGTCGTGTCGAAGAGATAGAGGCGTTCTCTGCTCATGGTCATATTCCGTATCACGCGCACAGCATCACTCTGCCGCGACCGGACCCGTTATCTCACATGGAATTTAAGCGAGCTTGTACGGCGGCGGCAGACTGTTGTCAGCCGCGAATAATGAGAATCCCAATAATGGCCGGGCGTTTCATCGCCATGTTCGGTGCCATCGTCTCGCCGTTACAAAAACACAAGCCTTATCAGAGGCTTACGCCGCGAAGTCGGGCTTCCGCCCTTTCGCGTCCGATGAGAGGTAGCAGATTTTTGAGTTCCGGTCCATGGGCTAGCCCGGTAAGCGCAAGCCGGAGCGGCATGAAGAGCGCCTTGCCCTTCCGGCCCGTCTTGCCCTTCACCGCCTCGGTCCAGAGACCCCAGGTCTCGGTCCCCCAAGGCTCTTCGGGCAGCAAGGAGGCCGCTTCTGCCGTGAACCCCGCGTCCTCAATGACCGCCGCGATCGGCCCCTGAACCACCCGCGCCCAGTCCTTCACATCCGCGAAGCGCACGAGGTTCGGCCTCACTGCGTCCCAGAAGGCCTTTCCGAGATTGCAGTTCGCCGCATCGAGCCGGTCGATGACGCCTTCATAGGGCGTCAGATGGAGCAGCGCGGCATTTGTCTTGTCGAGGTCCGCGGGATCGAAACGAATATCCGCACGGCCGAGATGGGATATGTCGAAACCGTCCGCAAGCTCCTCCAGCGTCAACCGCGGCTCGATGGCATCGGAGGTTCCGAGGCGGGCGAGCAGCGAATTGAGCGCCATGGGTTCGTAACCCGCTTCGCGCAGCGCCTCGATCGAAAAGGCGGCATCTTCGCGCTTTGAAAGCGGCCGCCCCTCTGGCCCCTGCAGAAGCGAGAAATGCGCATAGACCGGTGGCTCGGTACCGAGCGCGCGGGTGATCTGAATCTGCACGCCGGTATTCGTGATGTGGTCGGCGCCGCGAACGACATGAGTGATCCGGAACTCGATATCGTCAACAACGCTCGGCAGCGTGTAGAGGAAACTTCCATCCTCGCGCACCAGTACGGGGTCCGACAGCGAGGCCGCGTCGACTGCAACATGCCCCTGAACGAGATCGTCAAAGCCCGTTTTCTCGCTGTCGAGCTTGAAACGCCAATGCGGGCGGCGCCCCTCCGCTTCAAGCGCGCGCTTCTCATCTTCGGTCAGCCTCAGCGCGGCGCGGTCATAGACCGGCGGCTTCTTCTGCGAGAGCTGAAGCTTGCGCTTGCGTTCGAGTTCGGCACCGGTCTCGTAGCAGGGGTAAAGACGCCCGGCTTCCTTCAAAGCCGCCACTGCCGACTCATATTCGGCGATCCGGTCAGACTGCCTTGCAAAAATATCGTGTTTCAGGCCAAGCCATTCGAGGTCGGCCTCGATCCCCTTGGCAAATTCTTCCGTGGAACGCTCCGTGTCCGTATCGTCGAGACGCAGCAGATATTTTCCGCCCGCCTTCTTCGCATAGAGCCAGCTGAACAGCGCCGCGCGGATATTGCCGACATGGAGCTTGCCGGTCGGGCTGGGAGCAAAGCGGGCGATGACGGTCATGGTTACGCTCGTTCAATCCGCATCGCGGAAACCGTTGACGATCGGATAGCGGCGATCGCGGCCGAAATTGCGCTGCGTGATCTTGACGCCGGGTGCGGCCTGACGGCGCTTGTACTCGGAAATATAGAGCAGATGCTCGACCCGCTTCACGACGGCACGGTCATATCCCAGCGCGATGATGTCGCGAATGGCCATTTCCTTCTCGACCAGGCATTCAAGCACCGCGTCGAGAACCTCATAGGGCGGCAGCGAATCCTCGTCCTTCTGGTCCGGGCGAAGTTCGGCAGACGGCGGGCGGGTAATGATATTCTCGGGTATCACGCGCCCCGTGGGACCAAGGCAATTTTTCGGCATGTGCTCATTGCGCCAGCGCGACAGCGCAAAGACCTTCATCTTGTATAGGTCCTTGATCGGATTGAAGCCGCCATTCATGTCGCCGTAAAGCGTGGCATAGCCGACCGACACTTCCGACTTGTTGCCGGTCGTCAGCAGCATCGAGCCGAACTTGTTCGAAATCGCCATCAGGATCACGCCGCGCGAGCGCGACTGGAGATTTTCCTCCGTGATGCCCGACTGTGTGCCCTCAAAGAGCGAGGCGAGCGCATCAGTGAAGCCCGCGACCGGCGCCTCGATCGGTACGACATTATACTTCACGCCGAGAAGCTTCGCGCATTCCGCCGCGTCCTTGATGCTCTCGTCGGACGTGTAGCGGTAAGGCAGCATGACGCAGTGAACCTTGTCCGGACCCAGCGCGTCGACGGCGATGGCGGCGACGAGCGCCGAGTCGATGCCGCCGGACAAGCCCAGTACGACGCCCGGAAAGCGGTTCTTGCGCACATAGTCGCGAAGCCCCTGCACCACGGCGAGGTAGATCGACTCGAGATCCTCCTCGATCAACGCCTTCTCGCCCGGCGCACAGACCCAGCCGCGATCGGTGCGCGCCCAGTCGGTGATGGCAACGGCCTCTTCCCAAGCGGGCATCTGCAGCGCCACGGAATAATCGGCATTGATGACGAAGGAACCGCCGTCGAAGACGAGTTCGTCCTGACCGCCGACCTGGTTCAGATAAACGAGCGGAAGCCCGCTTTCGCGAATGCGCGAGACGACGATGTTCTGCCGCTCATCCACCTTGTCAGCCCAATAGGGAGAGCCATTCGGCACGAGCAGGATTTCGCCGCCGGTCTCCGACAGGCATTCGACGACCTCGGCCGTCCAGATATCCTCGCAGATCGGAACGCCAATACGGACGCCGCGCACGGAAAGCGGCCCCGGCGCGTCCCCCGGCGTGAAGACGCGCTTTTCGTCGAAGGGACCGTAATTCGGCAGATCGACCTTGAAGGTGCGTCCCTTGATCTCGCCCTGATCGAGCAGGAGGAAAGCATTATAGAGCTTGCCCTCATCGACCCAGGGCGAACCGATCAGCACCGCCGGGCCGCCATCCGCCGTCTGCGAGGCGAGTTCTGCGACCGCGGCCATTGCCGCCCGCTGAAAAGCCGGCTTCAGCACCAGATCTTCCGGCGGATAGCCCACAAGAAAGAGTTCCGGGAACATGACGACATCGGCGTCCTTGAGCGCAGCCGTGCGGCGCGCTTCGACAGCCTTTTCGAGGTTCCCGGCGATATCGCCCACGGTGGGGTTGAGCTGGGCGAGCGCTATGCGGAGCTTGTCGGTCATAAGTCCCGTGAATCCGTGTCCTGGCAGGCGTTTCTAGCCCTTGCCGTCCCGCTGAACAATAGGCGGGCGGCAAGCCTCTGGACAGGTGCGACTTTCCCGCAATGCCGGTAAGCTCAGCCATCGAAATTGAAAATGCCCCTTGAGGGCTTTGGGAGGACCGATGGCAACGGGTACGAACCGCCAGATACTTCTGGTCGAGACACCTAAAGGCAAGCTGAGCCCACAGAATTTCAGCCTTTCAGAAGGCGCGATTCCGAGCCCGAAGGACGGCGAGATCCTCGTCCGCGTGAAGCTCATCTCGCTCGACGCCGCGAACCGCGCCTGGATGCAGGGCGCCACCTACCGCTCGGCGGTCGAGTCCGGCACGGTCATGGCGGGCGGCTCCATCTCGGAAGTCGTCGAATCGAAAGCCCCCGGCTTCGCGACTGGCGACCTCGTCTTCGCCGATACGGGCTGGCAGGAATATGCGGCGATCCCTGCGAAAGCGGCCGACAAGGTTCCCGCCATGGAGCCGATGAGCCATCTCCTCAGCGTCTATGGCATTGCTGGCCTCACCGCCTATCATGGCCTGCTCGACGTGGGTAAGCCGAAACCGGGCGACACGGTCGTCGTCTCCGCCGCCGCCGGCTCCGTTGGCTCCATCGTCGGCCAGATTGCGAAGCTGAAAGGCTGCACCGTCATCGGCATCGCCGGCGGCGACGACAAATGCGCGCTGCTGAAAAGCGAACTCGGTTTCGACCACGCTATCAACTACAAGACGGAAGCCGTGGGCAAGGCGCTCCGCGCAGCCGCGCCCAAGGGCATCGACGTCTATTTCGACAATGTGGGCGGCGACATTCTCGAAGCCTGCCTCTTCAACATGAACAATTACGGCCGCATCGCCTGTTGCGGCGCCGTCTCGCAATATGATGGCGCTCCGCCTGCCCACGGCCCGCGCGGCATTCCCGGCCTCATTGTCGTGAAGCGCCTCACCATGCAGGGCTTCATCCTCACGGACTTCAACGACAAGCGCGAAGAGGCCCTGGCCGATCTCCAGTCCTGGGTTGCGGCAGGGAAGATCAAGGTGCGTGAAGATATTCTGTCGGGGCTTGAAAATACGCCCGCGGCGCTGATCGGCCTTCTTGCCGGCGAGAATATCGGCAAACGTATGGTGAAAGTGAGCTAAGCAAGAGGCGGCGGACGGGTTTCCCTCCGCCGCTTTTTTTCGTGTGAACCACTCGACGGAGAAATACGCCTGTCACGTTGAACGGATTATAACCTGTCGAGTTTCCCGGGACGGATTGCGGCTATATGACCTTCGAACGACTAAGGCAGCGGATCGCCACCCTGCCCGCCGCCTATCGCAGCCTGAGCCCGAGGGCGCAATGGGCTATCGCAGCAACCTTCATTCTCATCCTGGCTGCGCTTATCTGGTATGCCCGCTCGGCTGAAAATGGCGCGACAAAATTCAAGACAGAAGCCGTCACCCGCGGTGACATTGAGCAGACGGTCACGGCGCTGGGCGCATTGCAGCCCAAGGATTATGTCGACGTCGGCGCACAAGCCTCGGGCGAATTGAAGATCGTTCATGTCCAGATAGGCGACCACGTGAACAAGGGCGAGCTTCTCGCCGAGATCGACCCGACCGTTTATGAGTCCGCCGTCGCCGCCGACAAGGCGAAGGTCCGCGACCTCCAGGCGCAGATCAAACGGCAGGAGGCGCAGCTCGAACTCTCCCGCATCCAGAATCGCCGCAATCAGGGCCTTCTGAAGATCAATGCCGTGAGCAAGGACACCGCCGATATCAGCGCCGCTACGGTCAAGCAGGATCAGGCGTCGCTGGATTCGTTGAAAGCACAGCTCGATCAGGCAAATTCGACGCTCGAGGGCGATGAAGCCAATCTGAGCTACACGAAGATCTATGCTCCGATGAGCGGCACCGTGACCTCGCAGACGACCCTGCAAGGCCAGACGTTGAACAACAAGCAGACCGCGCCGACCATCCTCCAGATCGCCGATCTTTCCACCATGACGGTGAAGGCGCAGGTCGCGGAAGCCGATGTCGGCAGGCTCAAGGTCGGTATGCCCGTGTACTTCACCACGCTCGGCATGCCGGATCGAAAATGGCGCTCGACCATTCGCCAAATTCTGCCGACGCCGGAAACGGTGAATGACGTCATTCTCTATGATGCACTGATCGACGTCGCGAACGCGGATAATGCGTTGATGACGAGCATGACCGCTCAGGTCTTTTTCCTTCTTGGCGAAGCGAAAAATGTTCCCATTGTCCCCGTCGCAGCACTCCGGCCCGCAAAGAATGGCGAGGCGGGCGCCTATCGCGTAATGGTGATGGATGGCAGCCGCCCCACCGCTCGCGATGTGAAGATCGGCCTGATGAACCGCATTTCGGCGGAAGTCCTCTCCGGCCTTGAAGAAGGCGATATCGTCGTCACCGGCGTCGAAGGCACGAGTTCGACGAAAAAGGCGAGCAACGGCGCTGGCAGGCCGCCGACGCTATGACGCAAGACCCACCCCCCCCTGCCCTCATCGATATTCGCAACGTCAGCAGGACCTACCAGACGGGCGAAACGGAAGTCCGAGCGCTCGACGATGTGTCGCTGACGATCCGCGCTGGCGAATTCGTCGCCATCATGGGCCAGTCGGGTTCAGGCAAATCGACGCTGATGAATATCCTGGGCTGTCTCGACCGGCCGTCGAGCGGGACCTACCTCGTCAATGGCATGGATGTCGCAACCCTCACCTCCGACGACATGGCGACGCTCCGCCGCGACACATTCGGCTTCGTCTTCCAGCGCTACAATCTCCTCCCGGCAATGACGGCGACCGAAAATGTCGAACTTCCGTCCATCTATGCCGGCACACCGCATGGCGAGCGCGTCAGCCGCGCGAAATCCCTGCTGGCCCGCCTCGGCATTGGCGACCGCAGCGAGCACAGGCCCAATGAGCTTTCGGGCGGTCAGCAGCAGCGTGTCTCCATAGCGCGGGCGCTGATGAACGATCCGGAAGTCGTCCTCGCCGACGAGCCGACGGGCGCGCTCGACTCCCAGAGCGGCATCGAAGTTCTGGCGCTTCTCGCCGCGCTCAATGCGGAAGGCAAGACCGTAATCCTCATCACCCATGATGCGAGCGTGGCCGCGCATGCACGCCGCCTCATCCGCCTGTCCGACGGCCGGGTAACTGAGGACATCGAGCGCGAACCGTCGCAGACCGTCGCGCCGAGACGCGACGAGCCCGTTTCCGAACTGGGCGGCATGGCATCTTTTTTCCGTGGCGATCTCGGAGAGGCCATAAAGATGGCACTGCGATCACTGCGCAACAACATATTCCGGACAGCCCTGACCCTGCTCGGCGTCGTTATCGGCGTCGGTGCCGTGGTCGCCATGCTGGCCATCGGCAATGGCTCCAAACAGAACGTGATGGATCGCATCTCGGCCATGGGAACGAACCTGCTGATGATCCGGCCAGGCGCACCCGGCATGCGGCCCACCGGCGACATCGCGACGCTGATCCCCGACGACGTTACCGCGATCACCGCTCTGTCCAACGTCGAGGCCGCAGCGCCGGAGCGCTCTACTACCGTCACTGTCCGCTACGGCAATATCGACTACCGTACACAGGTGACCGGAACCTGGCCGTCCTATCCGCTGGTGCGCGACTGGAACATCGCAAGTGGCGGCTTTTTTACGCGGGCGGATCTCGACGGCTACGCACCTGTCATCGTCATCGGCCAGACCATCGTCAACAATCTCTTCCCCGATGGCGGCAATCCGGTCGGCAAATATATCCTCGTCCAGAATGTACCCTTCGAGATCGTCGGCATCATGGAAGCGAAGGGTGCATCGAGCTTCGGCAGCGATCAGGACGATGTCGCCTTCGTGCCGCTCTCCACGGGCTATATGCGCCTCTTCGGCAAGCGCTATGTCAGCACCATTTCGGTGAAGGCGCAGGACGCCGCCCTGATCGACGACACGGAAGCGAAGATAACCTCGCTGCTGACCGCCCGGCACAAGACGCAGGACTTTCAGGTCCGCAACACCGCCTCGATCCTCGAAACGGCGGAAGCAACGCAGAACACGTTGACGATCCTGCTCGGCTCCGTTGCCGCCATTTCGCTCATCGTCGGCGGCATCGGCGTCATGAACATCATGCTTGTCAGCGTAACGGAGCGGACACGCGAAATCGGCATCCGCATGGCGACCGGCGCGCGCCAGCTCGACATCATGCTGCAATTCAACACCGAGGCGCTCGTCGTCTGCGGGGTCGGCGGCATCATCGGCGTCCTTGGCGGCCTCGGCACGGCCATGCTTTGCGAGTTTTTTGGCGTCTCCGTCGTCTATTCGGTCACCCCGCCATTGCTCGCCTTCTCTTGCGCCTTCGCGACCGGCCTCCTATTTGGATATTTACCCGCACGTAAAGCCGCGAGCCTCGACCCGGTGGTCGCGCTCTCGTCTGAATAAGGACTTCCCCAATGCTGATCGCCCGGCGCCCGCTCGCCACATTCACCGCGCTTCTGATGCTTTCATCCGCCCTCGCCGCCTGCTCGATGGTGCCGGATTACGAACGCCCAGCAGTGGCCGTGCCCGCATCCTTCACGAGCCCGGTGGCCAAGACCGGCGCGGTCGATGTTACCTCCACCTGGTGGTCCTCCTTCAACGATCCCGAGCTTCAGAGCCTGATGGACGAAGCGCTAAAGGAGAACCTCGACATCATCGCGGCGCTTCACCGCGTCGAGCAGGCGCAAGGCCAGTTGCGCAGCACCAACTCGTCGCTGTTCCCGACGGTGGACGCGAGCGGCAGCGCCTCGCGCACCACCTCGAGCGACAAGTCGGGCTCCACACGCAGCGCCAGCGGCGCGCTCAATGTGAGTTATGCCCTCGACCTCTGGGGTCTTTATCGCGCCCAGAGCGAGGCGTCCGAGGCAAGCCTCCGCTCCAGCATCTATGCCAGGGAAGCGGCGGTTCTCGTCGTACAGTCCTCCGTCGCCACGACCTATTTCGGCATTCTCAATCTCAAGGACCGCCTCGCCATCGCGCGCGAGTCGCTCGATGCCGCGCGCGAAACGCTGAAACTCGTCGAATCCCGCTTCCAGTTCGGCACGGCTTCCGCGCTCGACGTTTCGCAGCAGCGCACGACGCTGGCCGGGATCGAGGCGACCATTCCCACGCTCGAAGCCGAGCTCGCGGCAAACCAGCACGCGCTGGCGATCCTGCTGGGCAAGGCGCCGGAAGGTTTCGACGTGAAGACGGCCAGCGGCACGACGGCAACACTTCCCGCCGTTGCGGTCGGCCAGCCCTCGGCGCTGCTCGAACGCCGCCCCGATATTCGCGAGGCGGAAGCGAACCTCCAGTCGGCCAATGCCGATATCGGCGCGGCCCGCGCGGCCTTCTTCCCGACCATTGACCTCTCGGCAAGCAAGAGCGTCGACTGGATCGCCAATCTTGGCACGACCAACGGCACCTCGATCGCCGCCTCGATACTCGCGCCGATTTTCTCCGGCGGCCAGCTCGAAGGAAATCTTCAGACCGCCAAGGCGCGCGACGCGGAACTCGCCGCGACCTATCGCAAGACCGTGCTGACCGCCTTCGGCGAAGTCGAGGATGCCCTCACCAATTCGGATGCCTATAGCCGCCGCCAGTCGTCACTCGCCATCGCCGCCGTCGAGGCCCGCCGGTCCTACGATCTCTCGCAGGCAAGCTACAAGGCGGGCGCAAGCGACTTCCTCTCGGTGCTGGACGCGCAGCGCGCCTGGCTCACGGCCCGCGACAGCGAGGCTCAGGCGCGGCTCAACCAGTACACGGCGGCCGTCAATCTCTTCGTCGCCCTCGGCGGCGGCTGGAAATCGTGAACAGACCCTGTTCGCCGTTGCAGGCTTCCTGACATTGCGGAAAGCGTGTTTACTCCTCCCAACAACAATTCTGGGAGAGAAACATGACCAACCTCGTCTCGAAGGAAATCCGTCTGAAGGCCCGCCCCGTCGGCGAACCGAAGCCTTCCGACTTCGAACTCGCAACCACCGACGTCCGCCAGCCCGGCGACGGCGAAATCCTCGTCCGGAATATCTGGATGTCGGTCGATCCTTACATGCGCGGCCGCATGATGGACCGCGAGAGCTACGTTCCCCCGTTCCAGATCGGTGAAGCACTTCAGGGCGGTGCCATCGGACAGGTGATCGCCTCGAAGTCACCGAAGCTCGCTGTCGGCGATTATGTGCAGAGCATGTTCGGCTGGCGCGAATACGCGCTCGCAAAAGCCGAAGCCTTCCAGAAAGTCGATCCTGCGCTCGGGCCTATCGAAGCCTATCTTGGCACGCTCGGCATGCCGGGCATGACGGCCTATGCCGGGCTCATGAAGATCGGTGAGCTGAAGGATGGCGAGACGGTCTTCGTCTCAGCCGCATCAGGCGCCGTCGGCACGGTCGTCTGCCAGCTCGCCAAGGCGCATGGCTGCTATGTCGTGGGCTCTGCAGGCTCGGACGAGAAATGCGAATGGCTTGAAAAGGTCGCGGGTATCGACAAGGCCATCAACTACAAGACCTGCGGCGATCTCGACAAGGCGGTCGGCGCGGCATTCCCGAAAGGCATCGACGTCTATTTCGAGAATGTCGGCGGCAAGCATCTGGAAGTTGCGATCAACCACATGCGCCCCTTCGGCCGCCTCGCGCTCTGCGGCATGATCGAACAATATAACGACACGGCCCCGCGCCCCGGCCCGTCCAACATCATCATGGCGGTCGGCAAGAGCCTGAAGCTGCAAGGCTTCATCGTCTCGAACCATCTCGACATCATCCCCGCCTTCTATGCCGAGATGGGCAAGCTCATCAAAGCAGGCAAGATGCATTGGCAGGAGACGGTCGAGCACGGCATCGAGAACGCGCCCAAGGCCTTCCTCAACCTCTTCTCGGGCGCCAATGCCGGCAAGATGCTGGTGAAGATCGGACCGGACAAGGCGATCTAGGTCCTTCAACGTCGTCATGGCCCGGAACAAGCCCGGGCCATGACGGTAGGGCGAGACCGGAGAGGGAGAAAACCATGCCGACAAAAGCGCGCCGCTGGGTGCTGGCGTCACGTCCGCAAGGAAAACCGAAGCTCGAGAATTTCCGGCTGGAAGAAATCACCCTCCCCGACCTCGGCGAGCATGAACTTCTGATCCGCACGGAATATCACTCCGTCGATCCCGGCATGCGCTCGCGGCTTTCAAGCGCGAGCTACGCGGCCGCACTGCCACTCGGCGAGACAATCGACAGCGCCATGAGCGGCATCGTCGAAGCATCGAATAACGAGAAGTTCAAACCGGGCGATCGCGTGACGGGCGGTTTCGGCTGGGTGAGCCATGCGATTTCCAACGGACGCGGTATCCAGAAACTCGATCCCGCGCTTTATCACGGGAAGCTCCGCCCCACCGCCGCCATCGGCGTTCTCGGCATTCCGGGCCTCACCTCCTATTTCGGCCTTCTCGATCTCGGACACCCGGAGGAAGGCGACACGGTGCTGATCTCATCAGCCGCCGGTCCCGTCGGCGCGACGGCAGGCCAGATCGCGAAGATGAAGGGCTGCACCGTTGTCGGCATCGCGGGCTCGAAGGACAAGTGCGACTATGTGCGAAGCCTCGGCTTCGACCGCACGATCAACTACCGCGAGGCGAGCGATCTCCGCGCCGCCATCGCAGAAGCCTGCCCCGGCGGGGTCGACATCTATTTCGATAATGTCGGCGCCGAAATGCTCGACGCCGCGATCCTCAACATGAATGAGCATGGCCGCATCGTCGTCTCCGGCCAGGTCAGCGAATATAACCGCGCCGACAATGAACTTCACGGCATCCGCAACGTGACGCGCTTCATCACCCATCGCCTGCGCATGGAAGGCCTCGTCGTCTTCGACTATTTCAAGGACTTCCGCGCCGCGCAGACCGAAATGGCCGGCTGGATTCACGAAGGCAAGCTCGTCTACACCGAAGACATTTCCGCAGGCCTCGAAAACTCCGCCAAGGCCTTCATCGGCCTCTTCGAAGGCGAGAACCATGGACGCAGGCTCATCAAGGTGAGCTGAGCCGCAGAGTATTGAGACCGCCGCCAATTCTGCTGTCATCCCGGCGAATGCCGGGATGACAGATGACAGTTTTCTTTGCGGCGGCGCTGATGCCCGCAAACGCATCAACACCCGTCACCCCGGGCTTGACCCGGGGTCCATCTTTGCGCCGCAACGTGAAGAAGATGGATGCCGGATCAGGTCCGGCATGACGAGAAGAAAAAAGGCCCAGTGTCTCGACCGGGCCTTTTCGATTCATCTGTATGCAAAGATCACTTCGCGCCGACGGCCAGCTTCTGCGCGTTGACGCGCTCGGTCTTCAGACCTTCAGCAATCATGAAGGCGAGTTCGAGCGACTGGCTCGCATTGAGGCGCGGGTCGCAATGTGTGTGGTAGCGGTCGCCGAGATCGGTCTCGGTGATGGCCTGCGCGCCACCGAGGCATTCGGTGACGTTCTGGCCCGTCATCTCGAAATGGACGCCGCCCGCATGCGTTCCCTCGGCGCGGTGCACGGCCATGAAGGCCTGCACTTCGGCAAGAACCCGGTCGACGGGACGCGTCTTGTAGCCATTCGACGCCTTGATCGTGTTGCCATGCATCGGATCGCAAGACCAGACGACCTTCTTGCCCTCGCGCTTGATCGCATGGATGAGCGCCGGCAGATGCTTTTCGACATTCTCCGCGCCGAAACGGCAGATGAGCGTGAGACGCCCGGGCTCGTTCTTCGGGTTGAGGATGTCGGTCAGACGCAGAAGCTCTTCCGGATCGAGCGACGGGCCGCACTTCATGCCGATCGGATTCTTCACGCCGCGCAGGAACTCGACATGGCCGTGATCGGGCTGCCGTGTGCGGTCGCCGATCCAGAGCATGTGGGCGGAGGTGTCGTACCAATCGCCCGTGGTCGAGTCGACGCGCGTCATCGCCTGCTCGAAACCGAGCAGAAGCGCCTCGTGGCTCGTGTAGAACTCCGTCGTATGGAGCTGCGGCAGCGTCTGCGAATTGACGCCACAGGCGCGCATGAAGTCGAGCGCTTCCGTGATGCGGTTCGCCAGCTCTTCATAGCGCGCGCCTTCCGGACTGTCGGAAACGAAGCCCAGATTCCAGCGATGCACGAAATCGAGATCGGCATAGCCGCCGGTCGCGAAAGCGCGGATGAGGTTCAGCGTCGAGGCCGACTGCGAATAGGCGCGCAGCAACCGCTCCGGATCCGGAATGCGGGATTCCGCCGTGAACTCGATACCATTGATGTTGTCGCCGAGATAGGAAGGCAGCGTCACGCCACCGATCGTCTCTTCGGGCGCCGAACGCGGCTTCGCGAACTGACCGGCGATGCGGCCGACCTTCACAATGGGCGAACCGGCAGCAAAGGTCAGCACGACCGCCATCTGCAGCAGCACGCGAAACGTGTCGCGAATATTGTCGGCCGAGAATTCGGCAAAGCTCTCGGCGCAGTCGCCGCCCTGGAGCAGAAAAGCGCGTCCTTCGCAGACAGCCGCCAGATCACGCTTCAGGTTGCGGGCCTCGCCTGCAAAAACCAGCGGCGGATAGGAGCGCAAACGGGCCTCGACAGCCTGCAGGGCCGCCGCGTCCGGGTAAATGGGCAGATGCTTGGAGGGCTTTGCCCGCCAGCTATCCGGTGTCCAGGTCTCCGCCATGATCGTCACTCCGAAACACGAACAGGCGCATCCGGACGCCTTCGCCCGGCCCTGCGCCGCTCGCTCTCCATATGGAGGGCCGCTTTATAGGCCACAACCTCTCCAAATGGAAGTCTAAGCCCTTGAATCGGCTGGATATAGCGGAAAATCCGGTTAATCGGCGGCCTTTTGGACCGGCGGCACCCATTTTTCCTTGAGGGTGACGAGTTCTTCCGCCGCCGAGGGATGCACGGCGACCGTCTGGTCGAACTGCTTCTTGGTCGCCCCCATGCTGACGGCGATGCCGACAGCCTGGATAATCTCGCCGGAACTCGGGCCCATCAGATGGACGCCCAGCACCCGGTCGGTCTTCTGGTCGACCACGAGCTTCATGAAGGTCTTTTCCTCGCGGCCCGTCATGGTGTGCTTCATGGGCCGGAAGCTCGTCTTGTAGATGTCCACCTCGCCGAACTTCTCCCGCGCCTCGTGCTCGGTAAGGCCCACTGTGCCGAGTTCCGGCTGGGAGAAAACCGCGGTCGGAATGACCGAGTGATCGACGGCGATCGGGTTGGCGTTGAAAACCGTCTCCGCGAAGGCCTGCCCCTCGCGAATGGCGATCGGCGTCAGCGCCGCGCGGTCCGTCACGTCGCCCACCGCATAGATGTTCGGAACGCTGGTCTGCGAATAGGCATCGACCTCGATGGCGTCATTCTTCCTGATCCGGACACCGATTTCCTCAAGCCCCAGCCCGCGCGAATGCGGCTTGCGGCCGGTCGCGTAAAGAACCGCGCCGGTCTCGATCACCGTGCCGTCCTTCAGCGTCACATGGAGCTTGCCACCCCTGCGCTCGATCTCGGTGATATGCGCATGGGTGCGAACGTCGACGCCCTTCTTGCGCATCTCGTCCATCAGGCCGATCCGCAGATCTTCATCGAATCCGCGCAGGATCCTGTCGGCGCGATAGAGCAGCCCCGTCTTCACGCCGAGCCCGTTAAAGATGCCCGCGAATTCCACCGCGATATAGCCACCGCCGACCACGATGATCTCGTTCGGCAATTCCTCCAGATGGAACGCCTCGTTCGACGTGATCGCATGTTCGATGCCCTTCACGTCATGCGGCAGAAATGGCGTCGCGCCGGTCGCAATCAGTATCTTGTCCGCCGTCACGTCGCGGCCTTCGCCGACGAGGTGCACCGTATGCGCGTCCTTCAGGATCGCACGCGACTGGATGATGGTAACGCCGGAGCGTTCCAGATTGCGGATATAGATGCCGTTGAGCCGGTCGATCTCCTTGTCCTTGTTGGCGATGAGCTTCGCCCAGGAAAAGCTCGTCTCGCCGACCGTCCAGCCGAAGCCTTCCGCGTCCTCGAACTCGTCCGAGAACTGGCTCGCATAAACGAAGAGCTTCTTCGGCACGCAGCCGCGAATGACGCATGTGCCGCCGACGCGATATTCCTCGGCAACGGCCACCTTTGCGCCATGGCTCGCGGCGATGCGGCTCGCCCGCACACCGCCCGAGCCCGCGCCGATGACGAAGAGGTCGTAGTCGTATTTGGTCATGGCCGGCTGCGCTCTAAAATTATTTCGGCTCTATGATATCGACACCCGAACTCGTACCGACAAGGGCCAATGTGGCTATGCCGATGAACAATCCGGTCTCGACGACGCCCGGAATGAGATTTAGCTCCCGCGCAAGCCCATCCGGATCGGGAATGCGGCCGAAGCTGCAATCGAAGATGAAATTGTTCGAGTCCGTGAAGAAGGGCTCGCCATAGCTATCCGCGCGGCGGGCGATCTTGCCCTCGCAACCATAGGCTTTGGCAACCTCCGCCACGCGGCGCACAGTCGCGAGCGAGCCGAAGGGAATGACCTCGATGGGCAGCGGAAAGGCGCCCAGCATGGCAACCTTCTTGGTCGCATCGGTAATGACGATCATGCGATCCGACGCTGCCGCCACGATCTTCTCGCGCAGCAGCGCGCCACCGCCGCCCTTGATGAGACGCAGCGCCGGATCGAACTCATCCGCGCCATCGATGGTCAGATCGAGATGCGGCGTATCGTCGAGATTGGTCAGCGGTACGCCAAGCTCGGTGCAGAGCTTCGCCGTGCGCTCCGAAGTCGGCACGCCGATGACGCGCAATCCGCCCTTCACGCGCTCGGCCAGCACACGGACGAATTCCTCCGACGTCGAGCCCGTGCCGATGCCGAGCTTCATCCCGTCCTCGACATATTCGGCCGCTTTCGCAGCAGCCGCCTTCTTCTGTTCCGCCGGTGTCATCTACTCAAAGCCCCGCCATCGCCACATATTTCACTTCGAGGAATTCCTCGATGCCCCAGGGCCCGCCCTCGCGGCCGATGCCCGATTCCTTGTATCCGCCGAAAGGCGCCACCTCGGTCGAGATGAGCCCGGCATTGACGCCGACGAGGCCCGCCTCCAGCGCCTGCGCCACGCGCCACACGCGGCCGATGTCGCGCGCGTAGAAGTAGGACGCAAGACCGAAAGGCGTGTCGTTCGCGAGCGCGATCGCCTCCTCTTCGGTATGGAAGCGGAAGATGGGCGCGACGGGCCCGAACGTCTCTTCCTGCGCGAGCTTCATCGACGAGTTTGCATCGGCGATCACGGTTGGCTCATAGAAGGAATGGCCGAGCGCGCTGCGCTTGCCGCCGGTGACCACGCGGCCACCCTTGGCGACAGCGTCCGCCACATGTTCTTCGGCCTTTTCCACGGCGGCCATGTCGATGAGTGGGCCCTGCGCCACGCCGTCCTCGAAGCCGCTGCCCTGCTTCATCGCCTTCACCTTCGCGGAGAGTTTCTCCACGAAGGCATCATAGACCTTGTCCTGCACAAGAAAGCGATTGGTGCAGATGCAGGTCTGGCCGGTGTTGCGATATTTCGAACCAAGCGCACCCTCGACGGCGGCATCGATATCGGCATCGTCGAAGACGATAAAGGGCGCATTGCCGCCAAGCTCCAGCGACACCTTCTTCACCGTCGAGGCCGACTGCTCCATCAGCCTCTTGCCGACTTCCGTCGAGCCGGTGAACGTGACCTTGCGCACGATTTCGCTCGTCGTCATCTCCGTGCCGATCTCGCCGGCCTTGCCGGTGACGACGCTGAAAACACCGGCGGGAATGCCCGCGCGGTGTGCGAGTTCAGCAAGCGCCAGCGCTGAGAGCGGCGTCTGCGAGGCTGGCTTCACCACCATGGCGCAACCGGCGGCAAGCGCCGGGCCCGCCTTGCGCGTGATCATCGCGGAAGGAAAGTTCCACGGCGTGATCGCGGCGCAAACGCCGATCGGCTGCTTCAGCACAACGATCTGCCGGTCCGTGGAAGGCGACGGCACGATCGAGCCATAAACGCGCTTCGCTTCCTCACTGTAGAATTCGATGAAGGAGGCCGCATAGGCGATTTCGCCTTTCCCTTCGGCGAGCGGCTTGCCCTGCTCGGCCGTGAGGATCGCGCCGAGATCGTCCTGATTGGCCATCATGAGGTCGAACCAGCGGCGCAGGATCGCGGCGCGTTCCTTGGCCGGGCGCCTGCCCCAGTCCTTCTGCGCCCTTTCGGCCGCCTTCAGCGCCTCGCGCGTTTCGGCGGCACCCAGCGACGGCACGGTCGCGATAACCTCGTCAGTCGCAGGGTCTGTAACCTTGATCTGCGCCGCTCCCTCACCGACCCATTTTCCATCGATATAGCAAAGGGTCTTCAACAGGCTCTGGTCTTTGAGACGCGCAGCGAGCTTCATGGTGAACTCCTCGGGAGCGGCTTGCTTATTGAACGGGGTCAGGCTCAAACTGACGCGGGATGCGTCGAGCGGACCTCCAAGGCTTCCCCTTAGATAGCATTCGGCGCCAAGGGCGGAAAGAGACAGAGCGAAAAGCTCATGGATGCAGGCCTGTTTTTCTCGGAAACTTATGAGGAAGCCCGTTCCCGCTTCCTCGAAACGGCTGCTCAGGCGGGCGCCCGGCTCACTGCGTACGAGAATCCGCGGGCGCGCGGGCCTCATGGAATCGCCCTTCATCTCGACACCGCCTGGTTCGGCCCGGACGACGCAGAAACCGTCCTGCTCAACACTTGCGGCACACACGGAACCGAGGGTTTTGCGGGCTCGGCAGCTCAACTCGCCTGGATGACGACCTGCGGCCCCCGCGACCTTCCGCCGCGTACCGCCGCTCTGCTCGTTCACGCCGTCAATCCTTTCGGCTTCGCCTGGGGTCTGCGTGGCACTGAAAACAACATCGATCTCAACCGCAACTTCCTCGATCACAACGCCCCCCACCCCGAAAATCCGCTCTACGACGAGCTGCACAAATTTCTCTGCCCCAGGCGTCTGGACGATCAATCGATGAGCAAGCTCGTCGGTGCGGGCGCACGCTTCGTCCAGAAGCATGGACAATGGGCGCTGGAAGATGCGATCAGCCGCGGTCAATACACGCACCCCGACGGCTATCACTATGGCGGCCTCAAGCCGGAGTGGTCGAACACCACGCTTCGCCACATCGTCTCGACAGAACTTGCCGCTGCGCGCCGCGTCGCCTTCATCGATTGGCATTCAGGTCCGGCTGGCGATGGCGAATTGATCTATCTCTGTTTTTCGAATCCGCAAGGATCGGATTTCGCCCGCGCCGCCCATTGGTGGGGCGAGGATGCGCTCGACCCCGCAACCGTCAACGCCATGTGGGGATCGAAGCGCCCAACCCGGCGCGGCATCATGTTCTGGGGGCTGGAGGACGAGCTTGCACCTCATGCGCGGCTCACAGGCGCCGTCATCGAATTCCGCTCCGCGCGCCACAAGCCGAGCCCGTCGAAAACCATCCGCGCTTCACTGCTCGAACGCTGGCTGCGTTTCGAGGGCGGGCTCGATGCCCCCGAGGCGAAAGCCTATCTGGAAGAGATCCGCGACGACTACGCGCCCCGCCGCAAGAGTTGGCACGACAACGTCATCCGCAACGCGCTCGCCTGCTACCGCGAAACCATTTCCGGCATGGCCGAATGGACGCATGAATGTGCGCGCGCGGCAGACTAACGCCTCGCCCGCTCAGTCGAGAGGGAATTCGTACCGAACTTCCATAATATCTGCATACTGACGATAGCCGACAGATCGCCGCGCGATGGCCTGTCCACCCATGCGCTCATAAAATGACCTTGCCTTGGTGTTTTCTTCCAGCGCCCAGAGATGAGCACGGCCATAGCCAAGACAGGCGATCTCGTCGAAGCAATGCAGTAGCAAGGCCATGCCGACGCCCTGCCCATGATCGGCCTTGCGCACATAAAGCGTGGTGACCTCGTCACCCCGCGCATGGCCGAAACCGACCGGCGCGCCGCTCTGCTCGGCAATCCAGGCTATGCCGCCCCGCAAGGCGCGCGCCCATTCTGTACTCGAACTCTCAAGATCGAGCCCGTCGAGAATGGATTGCGGAAGAATGCCGGGATAGGACTCGCGCCAACAGGCAATCTTCAGCCGCGCGATCAGTTCTTCATCCTGATCCGGCCATGCCATCCGCATCTGGTAGCGCGTGAGCACCGTCATGCCAAAATAATGGCCGAAAGACAGGCTGCTGCCGATTGGAGAATGCACCGCTTTGAAAGCAAATCGACGGCGCGCGATGTGAGGCTTGCCAGCGCCGGGAGCACATGCGAGACAGGCCGGACGCAAATTCAGTCCGGTTCACCATGCCCCGCCCCACGCTCCTGTTCGATCTCGACGGAACGCTTGCCGACACAGCCGGCGACCTCTGCGAGACCATGAATGTCATCCTCACCCGTCATAACCGCCCGCGCGTGCCGGCCTCCCGCGTACGCCACCTCGTCGGCGGCGGCGCACGGTTGCTGATGGAGCGCGGCTTCAAGGAAACGGGGCCCGCCGCAAGCGAGGAACTGCTCGATCAGACGTTTGAGGAGTTCATCGCCTATTACAGCGAGCATATCGCCGACCATACGGAGCTTTGGCCCGGCGTCGGCCCGCTGCTTCAGCGGCTGGAAGACGCGGATGTGCTCCTCGCCGTCTGCACCAACAAGGTCGAGCGCCTCTCGCGCCAGCTCCTCGAACATCTCGACATCGCCCGGCACTTCCCGGTCGTCATTGGCGGCGACACGCTTTCTGTGAAGAAGCCCGACCCCGAACATCTCTTCGAGGCGATCCGCCTGCTCGGCGGCGACCGGAAATCCACGATCATGGTCGGCGATAGCGAGACCGATATCGACGCGGCGAAGAATGCGGGCCTGCCTTCGATCTGCGTCAGCTTCGGCTATACGCGCCAGCCCGTGACCGAGCTCGGCGCGGACATCATCATCGACCATTTCGACGAATTTCCCCGCGCCATAGCCACCCTGCTCCCGGACCACTTCGGCGGTTGGCGCTAGAGCACTTTCTGGACGCGGTCGCCGTCGACAAGTTCGATATCGGCATATTCGCAAATGCCCGTTCCGCGCTGGAAAACGCTGACGGCGATGAGCCAGACGCGGACGATGCGTTGCGGAGGCACACCGACGGCCTTCGCATAATCCGCCCTCACCGGCCTTTCCTCGCGAAGCCACTGGCCAAGCCGGTTGGCGTCCGAGCGCAACACCCAATGCGTTTCGACCTTGTCCCAATAGGGAAGCGGGCAACGGAAGATCGTGCCCTCGGCTAGCCTGCTCGACCACATATAGGTGAGGTCCTGACCATTCTCGAACTCGACTGCGATCGAGAGATAGTCATGCGTCGGCTGGATATCTTCCGGCAGATCGCAAGGTAGCTTGTCCACCTTCCAGCGCCACCTGAGGCGCGTGTTTTCCGTCAGCGCAAAGTCCGCAGGGAATTGGAGGATGCCGACATCCTCATGCGTGTGGCAGCAGATACGCCGCGCGCCTTCGTCACCAGCCTCCCGGTAGATGCGCCCCTCGCCAAGCCGCCAGAGATAGTTCCAGCCCGCAGGCGGCTCCACGGGATGGCGTGCGTCGTCCAGCGCCTCGGCGACGAGGCCCTCATGGTCGCCCGCTCTCGCCAGCACTTCGAGCCCCTTGACCGCGCCATTCTTCCAGACGATGACGCAAGCGCTCATCGCGCCGGGCAGCCCGCCGCGCGGGAAGGCGGGATCGAAGGCCCCTCGTTCGTCCGCCCATTCGCCCGGCGGTTTTGCAACCAGATAAAGCGGCCCGCCTTCTTCCATCCGCAGGCTCGACGCGGCGCCGCGTGTCTTTCGGACATGGCCATGATCGCCCGCGCGCAGCCAGACGCCGATGCGCGCGCCGAAGCGCATGTCGAGCGCCTTCGACGCCCAGAAGCTCCCGGCCGCCATGACCGTCACCTCGTCGCCCTGCGCGACGTCGCAATTTGCAGCAAGCCAACCTGCCTCGTCCGCCGACAGCGTCACGAACCGCGCCTGCTTCACCTCCGCCGCGACCGAGGGATCGGCGACCAGCGCCCCGAACGCCGCCTCGAAAGCGGCGCCGCCCCGAGGCCCCGCTGGCGCAGGCCGCAATGCGCGAAGCAAACCTCGCCCCGCAAGCTTCGCCAGCGTCCCCACAGTGCGAAAATCTGCTCCTGCCATATTCCCCTCCCGATCGCGGTCTTGATGCCGTCAGGCATGTAGCATACCCGGCCAGTCCTCTGCCGGAAGACCCACTACCCGAGACGTCTTGACTTCGGGATCGCCCAAAGCCTATAGACAGGCCCGGCTCGGGAGCGGCCTGAAGGCCCCCCGAATCCCGCTTGGGGCGGTTAGCTCAGTTGGTAGAGCACTGTGTTCACATCGCAGGGGTCACTGGTTCGAGTCCAGTACCGCCCACCATTGAAAAAGCTATATAAATCAAATATTTAGCTTAATCAATTTCCCCTCCGAGAAGCACCGCAAATCCCTCTGATCACATTTTGATCACACCGGGAGCGCGACGTGGCTACCATCCGAAAACTGCGCGGGAAGTATCAGGCAATCGTTCGCCGGAAAGGCTTCCCCGATACCTCCAAAACCTTCGATCGCAAGGTCGATGCTGTTCGCTGGTCAAGATCAATCGAAGACGAAATGGAACGCTCCGCGTTCCGCCACTTCGAT
Organism: Parvibaculum sedimenti; assembly: GCF_009184905.1. GTDB lineage: Bacteria > Pseudomonadota > Alphaproteobacteria > Parvibaculales > Parvibaculaceae > Parvibaculum > Parvibaculum sedimenti. The sequence goes on along the minus strand of NZ_WESC01000020.1, from coordinate 300 downwards.
CCCCGCGTGCTTGGCGACACATCGTTCGGAGACCTCCTCACTCGATACCGGAATGAAGTCTCCCCGAAAAAACGCGGCGGAAAGATTGAAGCGCTTGTCCTCAGCGCCATGATCCGCCGGCGCATTAGCTCTTACTCGCTTGAGCACCTCAGTCCCGAACACTTCGTCGCCTACCGCGAGGAACGACTGAAGGAAATCAAGCCGGCTACGGTCAACAAAGAGCGTAAGCGGTGTTTTGCCCCCACATTACCTCTGGCGTCGTGATCTGCGATCACCTTTTGATGGAAGATTGCAGGGAGT
>NZ_WESC01000002.1 GCF_009184905.1 Parvibaculum sedimenti | reverse complement strand
CCTCTTCATCGTCCGTCTCCCTTCCATAGGGCCGGACTCTAAATCCTTCTGGAGGAAAATCTCAGTGGCACGTCACCGCCTCCACGCTATTGGCTTAATTTTCCCGAATCTTCCGTCCCCGGTATAGCTCTGCGCGAATTCGGTGGCGCGGGGGCAACAGCCGCCGCATTTTCGAGCCGGAGCGGTTCTATCCGTTGGCGGCCCTCGTGAATAATGGGTTAAAAGATAGGCAACATGGCAAGTTCGGGGCCGCCTCGCCTCGCCAGATGATTTGAACCGATCCTCAGGGGGAAATAATGAAAAAGACGCTTCTTGGAACGACCGCGCTGATTGCAGCCGTAGCTCTTTCCGCGCCGGCGCACGCAAGCGATCCGCTGAAGGTGACGATCGGCGGTAATATCGTCACGGGTTTTTATGCCGTCGACGCCGACAGCATCGCTGGCACGTCCTTTCAGGACACGAAGGTTCCCCTCGTTGCCCGCAACATCGACATCAAGGCCGAGGGCACGCTGGACAATGGCCTTGTGGCCGGTGTCGACGCGAAGCTTCAGCTGGGCCATGACTGGTCCATCGCAGACGCTTTGGGTCAGGGCAATTCGGGCGCTTCCTTCCGCCAGCTCTTCGCCTATCTCGAAGGCGATTTCGGCAAGTTCGAAATCGGTGGCACTGATGGCGCCGCCTACAAGATGCACTACACCTCGCCCTGGTTCGTGCCGGGCAACGGCGTCGACTCGCCCAACATTCTGAATGTGCCGATCATGCTGGTGCGCCATTCGACCTTCTCGCTGCTGGCGACGGACTCGAACAAGGTCACCTATTTCACGCCGCGGTTCTCCGGATTCCAGCTTGGTCTGTCCTTCACGCCGACCGTGGCTGTCGCGTCTGGCATGTCATCGAATCTGGCTCTCGGGCCGAGCGAGAACGGTCTGCTGCTCGCGCCGAAGGATCAGGGCGTCAGCAACGTTTTTGAAGCCGCGCTCAACTACGCCGGTACGTTCGGCGGCGTCGATGTTGGCGCCGACGTCTTCTATACGAAGGGTTCGGGCGACTATCTCGCCGGCGATCAGGGCGATCCCAAGGAGTGGGGCCTCGGCCTCAACCTCGGCTATTCCGGTTTCACCCTTGGTGGCGCCTATTACCGCAGCGAAGACATTTACGGCAGCTGGGGCGCGGTGCCTTCCCAGCTTGGCTTCGACGATACGACCTGGACGGCGGGTCTGAAATATGCGACGGGCCCGTGGACGGTCGGCGTTGCCTATCTCGACACGGACCAGAACGTCAATATCGTCGATATGAAGTCCAAGAACTGGCAGGTCGGCGGCGGTTACAACCTCGGTTCCGGTGTTGACCTCGGTCTCGATCTTCAGTCCACCAAGTTTGAAGTCGCTGGTTACGACTACGACTCGAAGTCGGTCGGTCTGGTCCTCGCGATCGCCTTCTGATTTCAGTTCGGCAAACGAATACGGAAAGAGCGGGCTCAGGCCCGCTCTTTTTGTTTTGGCGCAAGGCCGATGCCGGCAATGCCCGTCATACAAGTGCCGGACAGCCTTCGCCGCGCGTCGTCGGTCGTCATGCCGCCCAGCGCGTAGACGGCGAGGCCGCGCACATGAGCCATGACCGCGAGCCGCGCGAAACGCACGGGTCCAAGCGGCTTTGCTCCCGGATGGCTCCGCGTCGCGAAGACCGGCGAGATAAGAACCGCGTCTGCGCCCGCCCGCGCCGCCGCTATCACCGCGCGTTCGGAATGTGCCGCCGCAGTGACGAGGAAACCGGGCCTGGCCCTTCCTGCAAACCGACGTTCTGTAGACTGACGGATAATGTATTCCGGAAAATGCGCGCCATCGGCCACCGCTTGAAGATTGCCGGCGATGAGCAGGCGCACGCCCTTGCGCCGCGCCATCCGCCCGAGCCGCACGAGATCGGCATATATCGGCGACAGGCCATAGGCGCGGTAAATCACGGCGGCACCTTTGGGGGCGCATGCCAGCGCCTCGGCCGGATCGGGCGCCCGGATTGCGTCGGTCATCAGGATCAGGGTTGGCAGCTTGCGCTTGCCAGGCTTGGGGCGCGGCACTAGCTTCGGGTCCGATTTCATGAGCGAGACACATCCATGGCCGGGCCAAGCCTACATCAGAGCGCGGAGCCGGGCGAGACGCCCGCAGGCCGCCTTGCCGCCATCAGGGCGCGGATCGGCAAGGCCGCGCGCGAGGCAGGCCGTTCGCCCGACGAGGTGACGCTGGTCGCCGTTTCCAAAACCTTCGAAGCCGCCGACATCGAGCCGCTCATCGCGGCCGGCCAACGCGTCTTCGGCGAAAACCGGGTGCAGGAAGCGGCCGCCAAGTGGCCCGTGCTCAAGGCCACGACGCCGGGGATCGAACTTCATCTGATCGGCCCCCTGCAGACCAACAAGCTCAAGGAAGCACTCGCGCTTTTTGATGTCTTCCATACGCTCGACCGTGACCGTCTTGCCGAGGCGCTGGTCAAGGAGCGCGACAAGGGCGCCGCAATGCCGCGGCTCTTCATTCAGGTGAATACGGGCGAGGAGCCGCAGAAGGCCGGCATTCTTCCTGCCGAGGTTGACGATTTCGTTGCGCGGTGCCGCGAGGTTCACGGGCTCGAGATCGAGGGGCTGATGTGCATTCCGCCGGTCGATGAGGAGCCCGCGCTTCATTTCGCGCTGCTCGACAAGATGGCGCGGCGCAACGGGCTCACGAAACTCTCCATGGGCATGAGCGCCGATTTTGAAACGGCAATCACCTTCGGCGCGACGCATGTCCGGGTGGGCAGCGCGCTTTTCGGATCACGCGGCTGAGGCAAGCTCGACGATCATGCGCGTTTCCGGCGTGACATGCGCGAGGACATGCAGCATATCCGCAAGGCGCAGCGCGACGCATCCCTCCGTCGCAGCGAGACCGCTCCCGTCTTCCTTCGCGAGATGAAAGAAAATGGCGCTGCCTGCGCCGGGCCTCACCGGATCGTCATTGTAGCCGAGTGGCACGATGAGATCGTAGAGGTGGTCTTCCCGCCAAAGCGTTTCGGCGCTAGCGGGATAGGGGAGCTTCACCGGCCGGTTATAGGCAACGTCGCCCGATGCGTCGCACCAGCCGTCATCCGCCGCGATGGGTTTCGAGGCAAGTATCGTCGCAGGTTTCGCCAATCGGTCCGGTCTGAAGAAAAGCTCGCGCAGGGCAAAGCTGCCCACGGGCGTTCCACCATCGCCTTCGCGCTTGTCGGTGACGATACCGGAGCGGCCGAGGGCGCAGGGAAAGTCTTCGCCGCCGAAGCGCAGCACGCCTTGCTGCCGTCCGGGCAGCGCAGTGACATGAATATTCATGGGCGCAAGTTTACTGCGCCGTCAGCCGTATCGCCAACCGCGCCACGCCGTCAGAGTCCGCTTGCTTCCGGTCCGGCGAAAGATGCGGCCAGCGGAATGTCGGGCTGCGCATGTTTCAGTGCATCGAGCTGATCGAGGCCGCTTGCGATGGCGCCCGAAAGATCGGCGGGCTTGTGAGGTGGGTCCTCTGTCTTCGCCGTCGCATTCCTGGCAGCAGGTTCAGCCGCGGCGGCAAGCTCCGGATTTGCCGCCTTCGCGGCCTTCGGATCCGCAAAGGAGTTCAGCAACGCGTTGAAGGCATCGGGGCTCAGCTGTGGCATGGGCTTGGGAACGGAGGTGGTCACCTCCGCGAGCTTGACGGGTTGCGCTGGCTGCGGTTCGGCCCGGGCGACCCGCGTGGGCACGGTCTCTGGTACCGGTGCAGCCGAGGCGACCGTCTTCGGCTCTGCCCCCTTGTCGCCGGTCAGGGTTGCGATCGCATGTTCGCCCAGGTCGGACCCGCTCACCGCCTCGACCGCCGCATCGAAGACCGAGGCGACGAGGCCGATGGGGCCGCCATAAAGCGCTCCGCCCGCGACACGGGCGCCGGGGCTGATCGTGTCGCCCGTCAGTTCGCGATAGATGCTCGAAACGACGGGGATGTGCTGAAGGGGGTTCAGCGTGTCGAGCACATCGCCGAAGGTGAGTCCGCTGGTCTTTTGGGTACTGGTCTGCGCGCGGGATGCCTTCAACGCGTCGAAGGCGTCGGAGGCCATGTTGTGCTTGCCCTGCACGGGATGCGCCGCGATCGAAGTGAAATCCGTCATCAGAGCCCCAGGGTCTCTCCCAAACCGGCGCAAACGCGCCGCTCTCCTTAGAGCAAGCCCCGGGCCAGACAAAACATATTTGATAACAATGGTTTAGGAGGTGGCCCATTTGCTCTTTCGTGCCGGTGGGCAGAGCTTGCCGGGTTGGTTCGTCCGGCGCATCGCATGTTTGGTCGCTGCACCGCAGTATGGCAAACTCCCGGCGCCGCCCTATCGAAGGATCACGAGTCACATGAGCAAGCGTCCCCCGAAGCCGGGCAAGAACCCCGGCTTCATGCCCCCGCGGCCCGGTTTCGCCGCCCGTCCCACCGTCGGCTTGCCACCCTCGGCCTACGGCACTGGTGCGACCGTGCAGGTGCCCGGCCTCGGACAAGGGCAGGGCATGGGGCTGCGGATGAGGCCGCCCATGCCCTCGCAGGCTGAGGTCGTCGGCGCGCTGCAGGCGGCAGCCGCGCATTATTCGGCGCGGCGCTTCCGTGAGGCCTCGCAGATCCTCGAGAAAATACTCAGTGTGCTGCCGAATAATCCCGATGCTCTGCATCTGACGGGGCTGCTTGCGCTTGAGACTGGAAAATTGGTGGAGGCGGAGAAGCTCATCCGCATGGCGATCAACGCCGTCCCCGCCCCGTCAACCGATATGCTCGTCAATTTGGGCAATGCGCTGCGCGATCAAGGTAAGTTCGGCGAGGCTATGGAAAGCTATGACAGAGCGCTTGCCCTCGACAGCAATTGCGCATCCGCCTATCTCAATCGCGGCAACGCCAGGAAATACTCGGACGAGCTCAAGGATGCGCGCCTGGACTTCGATAAGTTCATCGAGCTCAAGCCTGATCTGCCGATCGGCTATGTCAGCGCGTCGCAAATGGGCATGCAGCTCGGTCTCTACAGAGAATCCCTCGCCTATTGCATGCGTGCAATTGAGCTCATCCCCTCGCCGCCGGCGATCTTTTTCATTATCGCCGCTGATCTGCATGAACGGCTTTCCGAGTTCGACAGCGCGATCGTCAATGTCGAAAAGGCGTTGGCACTTGAGCCCGGGAATGGCGAGGCGACGCGCATTCTGGCCAGGGTTGAGCGTCGGCGTCATCCAAACGACAAGGCCTTGCTCGCCGAGATGCGCAGGAGGCTGGAGGTTGTCGGAACGGATAATCTGCCGTTCGAGCACCGGCGCAGCGTCGAGGAAGAGCTTGCGCAACTGTGCGACAAGCTTGGCGATTTCGACGCCGCCTTCGAGCATTTTGGCCGGATGAACGAAATCGCGCTGGAGGAGGCCAAGGCGACAAGGATCGACAAAAACGAGTATCTGGATTTCGTCGAAGGCCTGATTTCCTATGCTACGGCAGAGAACTTCAAAGCGTGGCAATCGCTTCCTGCTTTAAGTGTCGAGGCGGGACATCGAGCAGCGCCAACCTTTATCGTCGGGTTCCCGCGATCCGGAACGACTCTTCTCGACCAGATTTGCGACGCCCATCCGGATATTCAGGTGCTGGAAGAAAAACCCTGCCTGCGTATTGTTCGCGACGCCCTGGCAGAATTCGATGGTGGGCATCCTCATGCGCTCGGAACCCTGACCGAGGATCAGCGACGGGAACTCCGCGCCATTTACTGGAAGGCGCTTGAGAGCGAAGATGCCGATCTCGCGGGCAAGCTCGTCATCGACAAGCTGCCGCTCAGCATCATCAACGCCGGACTCATTGCGCGCGTCTTCCCTGAAGCAAAGATCATTCTTGCGCTTCGTCATCCTGCGGACAGCGTATTCTCCTGCTTCATGCAAAACTTTCAGCTCAATTCGTCAATGGCGAATTTCCTGAATCTCGATGATGCGGCGCGTCTCTATGACCGCGTCATGACCCTGTGGCAGCAATATCGCGCGCTTCTATCGCTCAATGTCGTCGAGGTGCGCTACGAAAACCTGATCCGCGATCTGCGTGGCGAAGTGGAACCCGTGATCGACTTCCTCGGGTTACCCTGGAACGATGCACAGGCCAATCCTGCGGCTCATGCCCTGGCGCGCGGCACCATCCGCACACCGTCCTATGCGCAGGTGACGCAGCCGCTCTATTCCAGCGCAACGGACCGTTGGCGTCGTTACCAGAAGCATCTCGAACCTGTGCTGCCCATTCTGGAAAAGCACATCAAATATTTCGGCTACACGCTCTGATCCGATGAGTGTCAAGAAACTCCTGATTGTCGATGACGACGAGGCGCTGCGCGGCTCGCTGATAGAGCAGTTGCAACTGCATGAGGAATTCGAAGTGGCGGCGGCGCCGACGGCCGCCGCCGGCCTCGACCATGTGCGTCATGCGCATGTCGATCTCGTGCTGCTCGATGTGGGTCTGCCCGACATGGACGGGCGTGAAGCCTGCCGATTGATGCGGCGCGACGGCATCAAGGCGCCGATCATCATGCTCACCGGCGCCGATACGGATGCCGATGCCATTCTCGGCCTCGACGCGGGCGCCAATGATTATGTGACGAAGCCTTTTCGTTTCGGCGTGTTGCTCGCGCGCATTCGCGCTCATCTACGCAGCCACGAGCAGAGCGAGGACGCAGTCTTCAAGATCGGTCCCTATTCCTTCCGGCCGAGCGCGAAGCTTCTGGTCGATGCGGTGGACAAGAAGATACGCCTCACTGAGAAGGAGACGAATATCCTCAAATATCTCTATCGCGCCGGGCAGAAGGTCGTCGGGCGAGATGTTCTGCTTACGGAGGTTTGGGGCTACAATTCAGGCGTGACGACGCATACGCTCGAAACGCATATCTACAGGCTTCGTCAGAAGATCGAAAAGGATCCGTCGAATGCCGAGATTCTCGTGACAGAGGCGGGAGGCTATCGCCTCGTGCCCTGATGCGCGCGGCAGAATGAAGGGGAGGGGAAATGACGGAAGCGGAAACTCTCGCGCTGGCGGAGCGTTTCGTGGCTGCGATCGAGGCGGGCGACATCGAAACGCTGAAGTCCGCCTGCTACGCGCCGGATGCCGTGATCTGGCACAACTTCGATCAGGTAAACCAGACGGTCGACCAGAACCTGAAGGTGCTGGGCTGGATGGCGCGGGTGTTGCCGCAGCGCAGATACGACATTCTGCGCCGCGTCGTCATTCCCGGCGGCTATCTGCAGCAGCATGTGCTGCGTGGCAAGCGACCGAGCGGCGAGGATTTCGCCATGCCGGCTTGTCTCATCGTTATGGTGAAGGACGGGCGCATTACGCGGCTGGAGGAATATCTCGATCCCGCGCAGGCGGCCGTGCTTGCGAGCTGAGCGGCGTCAGGCTTTCGCCGTCATCGAGATGCGGACGATCGTGCCGAGCATGATCGGCACGCCGATCAACGCCGCCATCAGGAGGGCAGTCGCGCCCCAGATCGCGGTCGCGACCAGAACGGCGAGCAGGACATTGGTGAAAAAGAGGGTGGCGGTGTCGATGCGGTCGATCATGGGGCCTTCGATACGCAAGAGGACTGGAAGGCTCTCCTGTGCCGCAATGGCGGTTTTATCGAAAGGGGGCATTTCGACGCAGCGTCGAAGCTCTCAATTGTCTCCGTCGACCGAAGCGGTGAGCCTGTATGTTTTGGTGAATTCGTCCGGCATACGGGTTGCCTTGCCGGTCTCGATATTGATGCAGACGAAATCGGAAAGGCCGCGCAGCAGCGTTGCGCCGCTCGAAGCCTTCACCATCTGAAAGCGGCGGCGGAGCCGCAGCCTGCCATCATTGCCCGTAATCCATGTCGCGATGAGCACCTTGTCGCCCGCATGGCTCGGCGCGAGATATTCCAGTTCGTGGCGCCGCACGACCATGCCGCGATTGAGCCTCGCATAGGCCGCGAAATCGAGGCCGAGCGCCTTGGAATGCTCCCATGCGGTTTTTGCCATCCAGGTCAGGTAGACGACATTGTTCGTATGCTGAAAATCATCGATATGCTGGGGCTCGACTGTCACCTCATGGATGAAGGGGGTGGGGTAGTCCCAGGCGATCGCGCCTTTGTCGGTCATGGTTGGGCTCCTTTGTTCGTCCTTATTAAAGGCGGGACGGGCAGGGGGCAATCGCGGCCGCTGTTCCGCGAAGCCGCGCCATTCGCTATGCTTTCGCCATGAGCCTCAAGATAATCATAGCGCTGCTGCAGCGGCACGACCTCTTCGCGGATCTCGATCCGGTCCGCCTTGAGGTTCTGGCCTTTACCGCCGAGCAGCCCGAATTCGAGCCCGGCCAGACGCTTTTCGAGGCGGGCGAGCCGGCCGAGGACGCCTATCTCATCGTGGAAGGCGAGGCGGTGATGCTCGCTCATGTCGGGGCCGAGGCGCGGAGCGGGGAGAAGCGGGCCCTTCGCCTTGACAGGGGCGACCTCATCGGCGAAACCGCCCTCTTTCAGGGGGGTGTGCGGCGCTCCACGGTCAAGGCGGCGACGCATCTCCAGACTCTCAGGATCAGCCGTTCCGTCTTCGAGCGGTTGATGGAGGAATTCCCCGAAATGGCGGGCGCGGTGGCGCGGGCCTTGAGCCGCCGCCTTGAGGCCGCGGGCCGGGAGATCGCGGGATTGAGCCGCGACATGGATCAAAAAAACAAGACGGACGGGAGAGCGGGATGAGCGGCACGGTGGAGGAAGCGGCAGACAACAAGGCCGAAACGGCGAAGATCTGGCCGCCGAATATCCAGGCCGTGTTCAAGCGCATGGCGCCTGCCAGCCGCTATCTCGGCCTCGAAATCATCGCGGCCGATCAGACGGCGCGCACTGTCGAAGTCGCCTTCAATGCCGGACCCGAACTCTGCAACATGTGGGGCGGCATTCAGGGCGGCATGGTCGCGGCCATGCTCGACGATGTGATGAGCCTCGCCGTCGGGCTCGACCTCGAATGGGGTCAGATCAGCCCGACGCTGGAACTCAAGGTCTCGATGCTCAATGCCGCTCGTCCGGGCCGCATTATCGGCCGTGGCCGCGTCATCAAGCGCGGAAAATCGGTCGGCTTCATCGAAGGCGAATTGCTTGCCGAAGACGGAACGCTGCTCGCGACGGGCAGTTCCACGGCGACATTCGTGACGCTGAAGCGCAAGGAAGAGCCCGCCGAATAACGGGCGGTTGCGTCAGTTATAGGCGTGCGTGTCCAGATAGGCGCGCGCCTTCGCCGTCAGATGCGTTTCGAAAAGCGCGAAGTGGTGGCGGATACCTGCGTTAAGCGATTGTTTGTCGAGCTTCACGACGCTGCGCGTCTCGCGCAGGAAACTTGGCCAGTAACGGATCACCATCCACACGTTGTCGGCAAGCGGCGCCAGTTCCTCGTCAGGCATCGACAGGTGGCCCGCCTCGATCATGTGGCGGAACATCTTCTCCAGCATGGCCGTCGTCTGTTCATAGACGCGGCTCACCTTGCCTTCGAGTTCGGGGGAGGTGCGGCCATATTCGGCGTGGTCGCGATAGAGGAACTGGTATTCCCAGACCTCCTCGAAGACCATCCGGTTGAAAAGCACATAGGCGTCGAGAACGGTTTCCGGCGTCGACTTGATCGCGAGCCGGGTGTCGATGCGGCGGATCAGCGAATATTGATGCGCCCGGACGAGGTCCTTCTTGGTGCGAAAGTGGTACCAGAGATTGCCCTCGGAAATGCCGACCTCTTCCGCAATCCGCGCCGTCGTCACCGTGTCGTAGCCGTTCTCATTGAACAGGCGGAGGCTGGCGACGAGGATTCGGTCCTTGGTCTTGGGGGCCGGGGTCTTTGGTGCCATGTCGGCGGATTCTCGCGCTTTTTATGGTTCCGCCTTGCCCGGCGTTGCCCGATTCCTCAATCAAGGATCGCAAATTTGTATGGGACCGGGCAATGGTGGGCTCTTGCAACCCTAGGGTCAACACCCTAGAGTAGGGCAGCTACCCTAATCAAGAACAGTCGGACGATCCGTCGAACCGCTGCATTAGGAGGAGCCCCAGGAGCGGGCATGACTGCCCGAAAGCTTTACCCCCGAGCTGGCCCCCAGCTTAAAGCTTCATGGTCGCGATCACGGGCACGTGGTCGGATGCCCGCTCCCACCCCCTCGCTTCCCTCAACACCTGCATCGATTGCGGCGCGTCCTTGAGTGCGGGCGTGACCCAGATGTGGTCGAGTCTGCGGCCCCGATCGGCGGCAGCCCAATCCTTGGCGCGGTAGCTCCACCAGGAATAGAGCTTCTCGGTCTCCGGCACGAAGCGCCGCATCACATCCACCCAGTCATGGGAGGCGATGACCTCGTTCATCAGATCGACTTCTATCGGCGTGTGGCTGACGACCTTGAGCAGCTGCTTGTGCGACCAGACATCGTGCTCGAGCGGCGCGACATTGAGATCGCCGACGAGAACCATGCGGTTCTCGCTCTTCTTCTTCATCCCGCCGTACCACTCGGTCATCTCGCGCATGAAGGCGAGCTTGTGCGCGAACTTCTCGTTGATCTCCGGGTCCGGCTCGTCGCCGCCCGCGGGTACATAGAAATTGTGGAGCTGCAACCCGCCCGGCACGTCGAGTTCGACCGAGACGTGGCGCGCATCGCCCTTGCCGCAGAATTCCTTTGTCTCGACCTTCTTGAAGGGAATGCGGCTGACGATGGCAACGCCGTGATAGCCCTTCTGCCCGTTGATCGCGACATGCTCATAGCCCGCCTTGCGGATATCCTTCAGCGGAAAGGCGTCGTTGATGCATTTGATTTCCTGAAGACAAAGCACATCCGGATTTTGCTCGGCGAGCAGCTTCTCGACAAGATTGATCCGCAAGCGGACGGAATTGATATTCCATGTGGCGAGCTTGAAATTCACGTTCGGGCTGCTTTCAGAAGATGTTGCGTATCAGAATATATTGAGGGTGAGGCCTGCGACGCCGATGGGCCAGCGGCCACGCGCGAAGAGCGCGAATTTGCTGCGGAAGGGATGATCTTCCTCCGCGCCTGCGATGAGCGCCAGCGCTGCATTGTGTGCGGCCTGTACGGCGGCCCCGGCAGCCGCATCCATCAGCGCCTCGTCGCCGATCTCCGCAAAGGCGGCCGCTTCACGCACGGCGGCGCCGAGCCGTCCGCCGAGAATTGCGGTCACATGGGTCAGCGCGATGGAGAGACCTTCCTCGGAAATGGCCTCGAGAGCATCGGTGGCGAGGCCGGCACGAAGCTGCTCTTCCGCTTCCCACTGTGCGGTGTCGAAATCCATATTGGCGGCGGCGTCGGCTGCATCTTCCCAGCTCGTGATGCGAGCAGGCTCCGCATCGGGAAAGCCGAGCCCGTCGAGATAGTCGCGGGCAAGCCGCTTCACTTCCCGGTCGAGCGGTTCGCCAAGGGCAGTGAACCAGGGAAGCTGGGCCGCTTCCTCCGCGAAGAGGCGAACGCCGCGTAGCAGCGGCACTTCCTCTTCGAGCGCGTCGAGGTCGTCGTCGCTCAGCGTGATATGCGGCTCGTCGTCGTCATCCTGCATGGAAGCCCTGGCGGGTCAGCGCTGATCGCGCGTTGGTTCGTCGATGTGAGTGGATCTTATACAGCACCCGGCGAGAAATTTGCGCTCTCGCATTTTTCATATGGGGTGCTCGCGAAATCGTTGCGCCCCGTCAGGGGGATGACGGGGCGCAACCGCGCTTCTTCTGCGCTTGGCGCCGGGAGGGGAAGAATCCGGAGCCTTGGGGCTGGAGCACCTCACCAGACGAGCGGGGGGCAGGTCGTCTGGCAGGGCTTGTCGCTCCGCCCTCATGTGGAAATATATAGGCCCCGGACTTCGCGAGTTCAATGGCGAGGCCACCCAATCATCAGGGACGGCCGAACGAACCCGTAATGGGACAAATCATCAAGGATTTCAGGGGTTTGCGGCAACTTGGCTGTGAGATGCGCCAAATTGCCGCAACAAAAAATATCGCTATCGCCCTGCCTAGAGGACGCCGAGATCCCTGGCGATGAGATCGATGCATTTGCGGGCGAGGTAGAAAATCTCGTCGATCTCGCTCTCGGAAATGACCAGCGGCGGGCTCAGAACCATGGTGTCGCCGATGGCGCGCATGACGAGGCCATTGTCGAAGCAATGGACGCGGCAGCGATAGCCGACATCGAGTTCCGAAGGATATTTTTCCCGCGTCGCCTTGTTCTTCACGAGTTCGATTGCGCCGAGCAGGCCAACGCCGCGCGTTTCGCCGACCAGCGGATGGTCGCCGAGTTCGGCGAGCTTCTTCTGGAAATAGGCGCCTGTCGAGCCGCCTGCCTTCTCGACCAGATGCTCTTTCTGCATCACCTCGAGATTGGCCAGCGCCACGGCGCAGGCGACGGGATGGCCGGAGTAAGTGAAGCCGTGCGACCACTCCTCATCGGAGTTGAAAATCACGTCGCCCACGCGGCCACCCAGACCAACAGCTGCGATCGGCTGGTAGCCGGAAGAAAGGCCCTTCGCCATGTTGATCATGTCGGGCTCAATCCCGTAGGTCTGCGAGCCGAACCAGTTGCCCGTGCGCCCGAAGCCGCAGATCACTTCGTCGACATGGAGCAGGATGTCGTATTTTTTGCAGATGCGGTTGATCTCGCCCCAATAGGTCGCGGGCGGAATGATGAGGCCGCCGGCGCCCTGCACGGGCTCCGCAACGAAGGCCGCGACATTGTCAGCGCCGAGTTCGAGGATCTTTTCTTCCAGTGCGCGGGCCGTCTTGAGGCCGAACTCGTCCGGGCTCATGTCGCCGCCCTCGCCATACCAATAGGGGCAGTCGATATGGACAAAGCCCGGCATGGGCAGGTCGGCCTGCGGATGCATCGACGTGAGGCCGGAAAGCGATGCCGCCGCGATGGTCACGCCGTGATAGGCCTTCTTGCGGGCAATGAAGATCTTCTTGTTCGGTTTTTTCTGAAGGTTCCAGAAATAGCGGATGATCTTCACCGCGCTGTCGTTTCCTTCAGAGCCTGAGTTGGCGAAGAAGAAACGGTCGATGCCCTTGGGCGTCACTTCCGAAAGCTTCTGCGACAGTTCCGCCGTGTAGGGGTTCGTGGTCTGGAAGAAGGCGTTGTAGTAGGGCAGCTCCTTCAGCGCCTTGTAGCCGGCTTCCGCCAGTTCCTCGCGGCCATAGCCGACCTGCACGCACCAGAGGCCCGCCATGCCGTCGATGAGCTTGCGGCCTTCGCTATCGTAGAGATAGACGCCCTTGGCATGGGTAATGACGCGCGCGCCGGTCTTGGCGAGCTGGTGATGCGTGGTGAAAGGGTGGAGATGATGCGCGGCATCCATCTCCTGCCAGCGCTTCGTCTGGTTTGATTTCGCAATGGTCTGCGACATGGGAATGCTCCGTCGTTCCGTGTTTCTGTTTTCGGAAGGAGACGCGGGCTTTTGCCTCCGCGCCGGAGCGCTTCTACGGGTTGTAGCCGATGCGCGCGCAAAGGATCAGAAGATCGCGCTTCTGCCGACGGCTGCTATGTGAACCCGTGCGGTACATGTTTTTATTCTACAGAATTGGAGCGGGGAAGCGAGTCTCTCCCCAGGGTCGTCATGCGCGGCTCACGCCCGCGCATGACTAGTATGGAGCCCTCACACGTTCAGCAGCAAATGCTCCCGCTCCCAGGCGGAGATCACCTGCTGATAGGCTTCGTGCTCGGTGTATTTGACGTCGAGATAGACCGTCACGAAATCATGGCCGAGGATTTCCTTGAGGTCGGATGACGAGCGCAGATTGTCGAGCGCGTCGAGAAGATGGCGCGGCAGGGCGTAGCGCTTCGACTCGTAGGCGTTGCCCTTCATCTCCTTGGTCGGCACCAGTCCGTTGACCATCCCGATATAGCCGCAGGCGAGCGAGGCGGCGATGGCGAGATAGGGATTGCAGTCGGCGCCCGGTACGCGGTTTTCGACGCGGCGGGCGGCGCGCTTGGCTTCCGGTACGCGCAGGCCTACCGTGCGGTTCTCGTGGCCCCAATGCGTGTTGATGGGGGCGGCGAGGTCGCGGACGATGCGGCGGTAGGAGTTGACGTTGGGCGCGATGAGGGCCATGGCGCTGGGCAGGTGCTTCTGCAATCCGGCGATGTAGGACAGGAAAAGCTTCGTGTCGCGGCCCTGCCTGGTCGAGAAGAGGTTCTCGCCCGTGTTCACATCGACGATCGACTGGTGGATATGCATGGCGCTTCCGGGCTCGCCCTCATAGGGCTTGGCCATGAAGGTCGCATAGACGCCGTGCTTCATCGCCGCCTGGCGCATGGTGCGCTTGAAGAGGAAGGCCTGATCGGCGATTTCGAGCGGATCGCCATGATCGAAATTGATCTCGACCTGGGCCGCGCCCGATTCATGGATCAGCGTGTCGATGTCGAGATCCTGCGCTTCGCAGAAATCGTACATGTCCTCGAAGATCGGATCGAACTCGTTCACCGCGTCGATGCCATAGGACTGGCGCGCGGTTTCCTTGCGGCCATTCGTCCCGACAGGCGGCTCCAGCGGATAGTCGGGGTCGATGTTCTTGGCTGCGAGGAAGAACTCGATCTCCGGCGCGACGACGGGCTGCCAGCCCTTCGCCTCGTAAAGCGCGAGCACGCGCTTCAGCACGTTGCGCGGCGCGATGGGCACATGCGTTCCGTCGCGGTAATTGGCGTCGCAGATGATCTGGGCGGTCGGTTCGTCATACCAGGGAACGACCCGGACGGTCTGCGGATCGGGATCGAGAATGATGTCCGGCTCGGTGTCGGAAAGCGCGTCGCTGTCGATGAAATCGCCCGTCACCGTCTGGCCGAAGATCGACTCCGGCAGGCGCAGCGTGCGCTCGGTAAGGCCTGAAATGAATTTCTTCGTCGGGAGGATCTTGCCGCGCGCGATGCCGGCCATGTCCGACACCATCACTTCGACTTCGGTGATGCGGTGGTCTTTCAACCACTTCACCAGATCGTCCTTGCTCTTCACCGTCTCATTGCCCGTCGCCATGGGGCACCATTCACTTTCCTGTTGAAGCTTACGCTTGTTGCCGTTCCCTAGCGGATGGCGCCATTGCCGACCGCACCGCATCGCCGAAAGCTCCGAAAAGCTTTTGCGAAACCGGATTTTCCCAATATTTCCACTCGGGATGCCACTGGACGCCGAGCGCGAAGCCCTTCGCATCCCTGACGCTCATCGCTTCCACCGTGCCGTCAGGCGCGCGGCCCTCGGCGACGAGGCGGGGGCTCAGTTGCGCCACGCCCTGTCCATGAAGCGAGTTCACGTCGATTTTCCGGGTGCCCAGTATTTTCTCGAAGATGCCGCCTTCGATGAGGTTCACCTCATGGGCCGGGCCATATTGCTTGTCGAGCGGGTCTTCCTTGTTCTCGCGATGGTCGAGGCGGGGCGCGAAGCCCGGCTCGCCCGGCATCTCGTGAATGTGCTGGTGCAGCGTGCCGCCGAAGGCAACATTCATTTCCTGAAAGCCGCGACAGATGCAGAAAAGCGGCACGCCGCGCTCGACGCAGGCGCGGATGAGGCCAAGCGTCAGCGCATCGCGCTGTTCGTCGAGCAGCACGCCTTCGCGGGGTGCTGTGCCGCCGTAATTCTTCGGATGGACGTTAGAGTGCGAACCGGTGAGGAAAATGCCGTCGCAGATGGCGAAGATTTCCTCGATCTCGGTCTCGAGGTCGAAAGTGCCTTCGGAGAGGCGCGGCACGGGAAGCAGGATGGGCTTCGTCCCGGCGCTGTCTTCGACCGCGGCGATATACTTCTCGCCCACCGCGTGAAAGGGGTGGACCCCCAGCAACTTGACGTCGCAAGGAATACCGACGATCGGCCGTCTCGAAAGGTTTCGGGTCATGCTTTTAAGAGCTAACACGGGCCCCGGGGGGATGGTCAAGGCAGCGCAGCGAAACAGTTGACGATGAGCGGCCTTATTTCGGCTTTCCAGCGCCCGGGCGCTGCTCGTCCTGAAGCACGAAGAGCGCATTGTCGGCGCGGACGCCTGAACGCGTGTTGCGCAGCGCCACCGTCGTCTGGAGCCCTTGTGCGTCGGTCACCATCCATTGGCGAAGCTGGAGCCTGGGCTGGTCGAAGACGAGGGTGAGGCTGCCGGGGGCGTCGCCGCTCTTGTCCTGCAGGGTCACACGCAGCACACCGGGCTGGCGTTCGACGCCGAGCACACGGACCTTGTCATTGAGGTCGATTTTGTTAGCCAGAATGATGCTGAGCGGGGTCGAGCCGATGGGATAGCGCTGGGCGGCGGAAAAGCCGTCCTTCACCGCAACCCAGGTACCGTCCGCGACCACGAGGGTTTTTTGCGGCGGCAGATATTCGAAGCGCAGCCTGCCGGGACGGCGGAGATAGAATTTGCCCTCGGCCAGCGAACCGTCCGGCCCGACCTGCAGAAAATTGCCCTGAAGGTCGGTGAGGCCGTTCAGATAGGCGTTCACCTGTTCGATATCGGCCTTGTCCTCGGCGGTCAGGCTACGCGCCTTCTCGGCGCCCGGCGTTGCGGCATGGGCAACGCCTACGCTCGCAGAGGCAAGGGCGAGCACCAACGCGCCGATGCCGATCAGCGCAGCGGTCACAAGCATCGCCTGACGGACGCGGCGGCTTTGATCGAGGTTTCTCATGAAAAAAAGCATGTTGGCCTTTTGTGGCGAAATGAAGAAACCGGGGCGGCGGCCTGACGGCCTTTTGCCGGAGAAGGGCGGGCAACTCATTTTCGGTCGCGCCTGTGGCAACAAAGCCGCAGCTTTCGACGTCTTGCCTCAATGGTCGCCGACCAGAACCTCGCGCTTTCCCTGGTGGTTCGGCGCGCTGACCACGCCCTGTTCTTCCATGAGCTCGATCAGGCGCGCGGCACGATTATAGCCGATCTGGAGGCGGCGCTGGATATAGCTCGTGGAGGCGCGCTTGTCCCGGGCGACGATGGCGACCGCCTTGTCATAGAGGTCGTCGCCCGAGCCCTCGCCATCAAGGCCGAACATCTCGCCGTTTTCTTCGGGCTCCGCAGTGATCGCTTCGAGATATTCGGGCACACCCTGCTTCTTGAGGAAGGTCACGACCTTCTCGACTTCCTCATCCGAAACGAAAGGTCCGTGGACGCGGCGGATGCGCCCGCCGCCCGCCATGTAGAGCATGTCGCCCTGGCCGAGCAGCTGTTCGGCGCCCTGTTCGCCCAGAATGGTGCGGCTGTCGATCTTCGACGTCACCTGGAAGGAAATGCGTGTCGGGAAATTCGCCTTGATCGTGCCGGTAATGACGTCGACCGAGGGCCGCTGTGTCGCGGTGATGATGTGGATGCCGGCCGCGCGCGCCATCTGGGCGAGACGCTGGATCGCACCCTCGATCTCCTTGCCCGCGACCATCATCAGGTCGGCCATTTCGTCGACGATGACGACGATGAAGGGCATGGGCGAGAGATCCATTTCCTCTTCTTCGTAGATGGCCTTGCCGGTTTCCTTGTCGAAACCGGTCTGTACCGTCCGCACCAGCACCTCGCCCTTGGCGTCGGCGTCGATCACGCGGGTGTTGTAGCCGTCGATGTTCCGTACACCAACTTTCGACATCTTGCGGTAGCGGTCCTCCATCTCCTTCACGACCCATTTCAGCGCCACGACGGCCTTCTTCGGATCGGTGACGACGGGGGCGAGGAGATGCGGAATGCCGTCATAGACGGAGAGTTCGAGCATCTTCGGATCGATCATGATGAGCTTGCATTGCTCCGGCGAGAGCCGGTAGAGCAGCGACAGGATCATGGTGTTGATGCCGACGGACTTGCCGGAGCCAGTGGTGCCCGCGATCAGGAGATGCGGCATGCGGGCGAGGTCGGAGACGACGGCTTCGCCGCCGATATTCTTGCCGAGCGCCAGCGTCAGCTTCGAGTTTGAATTCTCGTAGTCCGGCGTTTCGAGCAGCTCGCGCAGGAACACCATTTCGCGCTTATGGTTCGGCAGCTCGATGCCGATGGCATTGCGGCCGGGGACAACGGCGACGCGGGCGGACACGGCGCTCATCGAGCGGGCGATATCGTCGGCAAGCGCGATGACGCGCGATGATTTGATACCGGGGGCCGGTTCGAGTTCGTAGAGCGTGACGACGGGGCCGGGATGGACATTGATGATCTCGCCCCGGATGCCGAAATCGTCGAGCACGGATTCGAGGAGACGCGCGTTCTGCTGCAGCGCCTCGTCGGTCATCAGCGTGGTATTGCCGGTTGGTTTCGGCTTGGCGAGAAGGCTCAGCGGCGGAAGCTGGTAGTTGCTCACCGGTTCGAGCGGCAGCGCGGGCTGCGCCTCGCGCACGGCGCGCTTGGAAGGTTTTGGCTTCGGCGCGGACCGGCTGACACGTGGCGCGGCCTTTCCGTCGAGCTTCGGTTCGATGCGGCCGCGCTTGAGAATTGACGGAACGTCATCCTCGTCCTCGAGCTCATCGTCGAAATCGACGTCGATCTCGTCTTCGTCCTCATATTCGTCGTCGGGTTCGGGCTTGCGCGCGCGGCGGGCCTTGAAGCCTGCGGCGCGTGCCGCCTCGATCTCGTCGGCGGAGAGCGGCGCATATTCGCCTTCGCGCATCAGCCGGTCGCGCAGGTCGGTAAAGGCATCGCCGATGGTCCATGCCATCACGCGCAGGCGACTCGGCTCGACATCGGGGCGATAGGGGCGCTTGCCGCGGGCCCGCGGCGCGGGCGTCTCGATCTCTCCGCCGCGCGGACGGCGGCGGACGGGATAGGCGAGTTGCTCTTCTTCCTCTTCTTCCTCTTCGTCGCGGCGCCAGAAGGCGGAACGGTTCGCCAGCGCGATGATCTCGTTCCATTCCACATCTGCGGCGTAGAGCGCGAGGAAGCCCGCGATGGGCGCAGTGACGAAAGCCGTCAGCGCATAGGACATTCCGTTGCCGATAAAGGGCGCGAGAAGCTGAAGCCCGAGCGCCGACAAGGCGTCGCCCAGCACGCCGCCAAAGCCGAGGCCCGGCGCGAGCGCCCAGATGGCGAGCAGCGGCAGCGTGCCGAGAAAGGCGGCGGCGAAAAGCGTGGCAAGGAGCCAGGCCGCGACACGCAGCACGAGGCGTTGCGGCATGTTGTGGCGGGCAAGCCGAATGCCCCAGGCGATGGGCGGCGCCAGCAGCGCCAGTGCGCCGAGCCCGAGCGTCTGCAGAAGGATGTCGGAAATATAGGCACCCGGCATGCCCATCCAGTTTTGCGGTGGAAGGCCGGTTGCGTTGTTGAGGCTCGGGTCGTGGCGCGACCAGCTCACCAGCGCGAGGAATCCGAACAGGCCGAGCATGACAAGGGCGGCACCCGCCAGCTCCTCGAAGCGGCGGGCCAGAAACACGCGTGCGCCCATCGGCAGAAAGGCGAGCGGGTTCAGACTCCTCACGCGCATCCTCCAACTGTCGCGCGGCGCGGCCTTGGCCTGCCTGCGCGATCCCTTGCTACCAGTACGTCCCCGCGACGCAGCGCCGATCACAGCCAAATCGCATTCATAGAATGGCTGCCATGCGGGCAAGCGCCTCTTCTGTCGCGGCCTGGGATTCGACCAGCGCGACGCGGATATAGGCCGCGCCGGGATTTCCGCCGCCATCAAATGAATCTTCGCGCGAGAGATACTTGCCGGGCAAGACCTTCACGCCGCCTTTGGCCCAGAGCTCGGTAGCCGCCGCTTCGCCGTCGCCGACATCGAGCCAGAGAAAGAAGCCGCCCGCCGGCCGATAGAAGCCGAAGCGATTGCCGAGAATGCGTTCCGCTGCGTCGATCTTGGCCCGATAGCGAGCGCGGTTTTCCTCGACATGGGCTTCATCGTTCCAGGCCGCCGCCGAGGCCGCCATGATCGGCATGGGCACTTGCGGCGCGGCGATGTTGCGGAAATTGCGGAAGCGGATGAGGAAGTCGCGGTCGCCAGCGATGAAGCCGGAGCGCAGGCCCGGCAGGCTTGAACGCTTCGAGAGCGAATGGAAGACGACCACATTGTCGAGCGTGCCGGAGAGCTCGATCGCGGCCTGAAGCGCGCCCGCCGGCTTTTCACGATCATAGATTTCAGCATAGCACTCGTCGATGGCGAGCAGGATGCCGTGACGCCGTGCGAGACGGATCAGGTCCTTCAATTGGTCGAGGCTCGCCACCGCGCCTTGCGGGTTCGCGGGCGAGCAGAAATAGACCATCGAGGTGCGGACGAGCAGGTCCTCGGGCAGGCTCGCGAAATCCGGCATGAAGCCGTTCTCGCGCGTCGCCGCCACATAGACAGGCTCGGCGCCCGCCGCCAGCGCCGCTGCGGCGTAGCACTGGTAGAAGGGGTTAGGCATCAGGATCGCCGGGCGCTGGCCCTTTTTCGAAAGGGGGGTGGCGACGAAGGCGATGTTGAAGAGCGCCTCGCGCGTACCGTTCACCGGCAGGATCTGAAGCTCGGGGTCGAGCGGCTTTTTCGGCCCGATCACGTCGGGGCCGAGGCCATAGCGCCGCCCGAGCCAGCCGGCCACGGAAGCGCGGAAATCGGGCGTACCGGAGATCGGCGGATATTTGCCGAATTCCTTCGCATGGGCCGTGATGGTCTCCATGACGAAGTCCGGGAAGGGATGCTGCGGCTCACCCAGCGACATGACGATCGGCGCCTTGCCCGGCGCAATCCCCTCGATCAGCGCGTTGAGGCGCGGAAAGGGGCCGTCGGGCAAGGTTTCGAAGCGGTTATGCGTCAGGTCCGGCGCGGTCATTGAGGCGCAGCATCTCCAGCAGAGCGCCTGCAAAGGCGCGGAAATCGGGTCGCGAAGCAGTGCACTGTTTCGCGGCGCGATCTTACCGGGCTCACTGGAGTCGGTCTAGCTGTGTGGCATCAGCCAATCTGTGGGAAAACCTGTGGAGTCTTCGGCCCTTATCCACACAATTGGAAGTATTCCCTTAATCCTCGCTCCGCATGTCGTTGTCGACTCACTCAGCGCTGGCCCATCTCGGCTTCCGGAGTGGAGCCGATCTTGTGGATTGCGAGGTCCGCGCCCTGCATTTCGTCGCCCTTGGCGAGGCGAATGCCGACTGCCTTCTTGAGGCCGCCATAGATGATGAAGCCCGCCGCGAGCGCGTAGGCCGCGCCGCCCAGCGAGCCGATGAGCTGGCTCATGAAGGTGACGCCGCCAAGGCCGCCGAGGGAGGTCAGGCCGAAAATACCGCAGGCGATCCCGCCCCAGAGTCCACAGAGCCCGTGAAGCGCCCAGACGCCCAGCACATCGTCGAGTTTGAGGCGCGACTGGCTCCATTCGAACATGTAGACGAAGAGCGCGCCCGCGACGCCGCCCGTCGCCAGCGCACCGAGCGGGTGCATCAGATCCGAGCCCGCGCAGACCGCGACGAGGCCCGCGAGCGCGCCGTTATGGACGAAGCCGGGGTCGTTCCGCCCCGCGATCAGCGCGACGAGAATGCCGCCCACCATGGCCATCAGCGAATTCATGGCGACGAGGCCCGAAACGCTGGCGAGAGAGCCGCCGGACATGACGTTGAAGCCGAACCAGCCGACGCAGAGGAGCCAGGAGCCGAGCGATAGCCAAGGGATCGAGGAGGGCGGAAAACCGATAAGGCGGCCGTCCTTGGTATAGCGCCCGGTGCGGTGGCCGAGCATGGTGACGGCGCCGAAGGCGATCCAGCCGCCCACCGCATGGACGACGATCGAGCCCGCGAAATCGTGGAAGCTCGCGCCCAGATTGGCGGAGAACCAGTCCTGAACCCCATGATTTCCGTGCCAGACGAGCCCTTCGAAAAAGGGATAGACGAGAGCCGTGATGATGGCCGTGGCGGCGACCTGCGGCCAGAACTTCGCCCGCTCCGCGATGCCGCCGGAGATGATGGCCGGGATCGCTGCCGCGAAGGTCAGCAGGAAGAAGAATTTGACGAGGTCGCGGCCTTGCGGGGCGAAGCCGGCGCCCTCATTGCCATTCAGCACCGCCGCACTCTGGAAGAAATGGACGCCATAAGCGACGCCATAGCCGATGAAGAAATAGGCCAGCGTCGAAACGGCGAAATCGACCAGGATCTTCACCAGCGCATTGACCTGGTTCTTGTGCCGGACCGTGCCGACCTCGAGAAAGGCGAAGCCCGAATGCATCGCAAAGACGAGGATGGCGCCCATTAGAATAAAAAAGACGTCCGCGCCGTTGGCGACGCCGGGTCCGGTCGGGTTCATGGAGATGTCTTCCCTGCCACGCCTTTAACCGCTCAGCCGAGCGATATTTCAGGCTCTTCTTTTCTGGATTGCCTCAATGGCGATCTGTTGCCGTCCTTTTGGACAGGCATTTTGCCCAATCAAGGGGCATGCCATCTGGGTGCCGGATTTTTCAGCAGGGAAAATCAACGACTTGGCGCGATTGGCGCCAGAACGGCGCGAGCGTTATCAAAAAAGCGCCCATATATCGGTCACGCTTTCTGGGCAATACGCAAAAATAATAGGCAGAGAAGAGCCCGGAAGAGAAGGTTCCGGACTCTCGGGGACGGGGCTCCTTCAGGCCGGGAGGAAGCCGAAAGGCTTGCCGGGGAGTTGTCTGGGGGGGCTCGGCGGCGCAGGCACAGGCCACGCGCCGCCGATGCATCGCTGGATCAGATCGCGTCCGAGTCGGTTTCGCCGGTACGGATGCGGAGGGCCGATTCCACCGGCACGACGAAGATTTTGCCATCGCCGATCTGACCGGTCTTGGCCGCGCCGCTGATCGCCGTCACGGTCTTGGCGACGAGATCGGAGGGCACCACCACCTCGATCTTGATCTTGGGCAGGAAGTTCACGGCGTATTCGGCGCCGCGATAGATTTCGGTCTGACCCTTCTGCCGTCCGTAGCCTTTGACTTCGGAAATGGTCAGGCCCTCGATGCCGAGCGAGGTCAGAGCCTCACGGACTTCGTCGAGTTTGAAGGGCTTCACGATCGCCACAACGAGCTTCATTTTGGTTTCCTCTTTTGCTTGCCGCCGTCCGGCCACTCGGCCTTCCGGGAATTCTGATCACTCGGCACGGGGAGCCATGAAGGCGCCGGCCGTAACTATCCACCGTTAATCAAGAACCATGCCGTAGGTGAAAAACGCCGTAAGTTGTTGTTTTCACAATTGCTTCCGTCTCAAGGAATGGAAGCGGCAAAGTTCTGTACACGGCCAGTGATGGCCAATTCGCGAATTAGAAGGCAGGTGCCAATTTCTTGTGCATGTTGCATCACAGCATTTCTGCACGGTCGAAAATCGATACAAGCCTGAAAAAAAGGGCGCCCAACCAGTGTCTCTGGAGGGGCGCCCTGTCCGCAACAGGCCCAGAAGGGCAGTGCTTACTGAACCACCTCACCATGCAGGTTGATGTCGAGGCCTTCGACTTCTTCCTGCGGCGAGACGCGGAGACCGAAGAAGATCTTCACGATCATGAGGAGCACAAAGGTGCCGATGCCCGAATAGACCAGGGTGTAGGCGATGCCCTTGATCTGGGTCATGACCTGGCCCCAGTTGCCGTCGATGGCACCGACCGGAGCGGTCGCACCGGTGACGGCCATGGTGGCGAAGACGCCGGTGAGCAGCGCACCGACGATGCCGCCGACGCAGTGCACGCCAAAGACGTCGAGCGCGTCGTCATAGCCGATGGCACGCTTCACCGAAGTCGAGGCGACGAAGCAGATAATGCCGGCGGCGAGGCCGATCCAGAGCGCGCCGACCGGATCGACGAAGCCCGAAGCCGGGGTGATGGCGACGAGACCGGCGACCGCACCCGAGCACATGCCGAGAAGCGTCGGCTTCTTGTGGACGAGCCATTCAGCGAACATCCAGGCGAGAGCGGCCATGCCGGTCGCGACCTGAGTGACGACGAAGGCAAAGCCCGCACGGCCATCGGCGGCGAGTTCAGAACCCGCGTTGAAACCGAACCAGCCGACCCACAGCAGGGAGGCGCCGATCATCGTCAGGATGACGTTGTGCGGAGCCATGTTTTCGTGGCCGTAGCCCTTACGCGGGCCGAGGACGAGGCAGGTCACCAGACCGGCGATGCCAGCATTGATGTGAACGACCGTGCCGCCGGCGAAGTCGAGCACGCCAGCCGTGCCGAGGAAGCCGCCGCCCCACACCCAATGCGCGATCGGCGCATAGATGAAGATCGCCCAGAGCGTCATGAAGGCGAGCATGGAGGAGAACTTCATGCGGTCGGCGAAGGCGCCCGTGATGAGCGCCGGCGTGATGATCGCGAAGGTCATCTGGAAGACCATGAAGACGCTTTCGGGAATGACGCCCGAAATCGCGTTCACGTCCATGCCGCGCAGGAAGAGGCGATCGAAGCCGCCGATATAGGCGTTCATTGCTTCGCTCGGATTCGCGCGGAAGGCCAGCGAGTAGGTGATCACCGTCCAGATGACGGTCATCAGGGCCGTAAGGGCGAAGTTCTGGGCGACGATCGTCACCACGTTCTTCTTGCGCACCATGCCGCCGTAGAAGAGGGCGAGGCCGGGAATCGTCATCATCAGAACGAGGGCGGAGGATGTCAGCATCCATGCTGTCGAACCGCTGTCGATCTTCGGCGCCTCATCGGCAAATGCACTGCCTACCGAAGCAAGGAGCGCCAGCGTCGTTGCCGCGGCCCCGAGGGGTATGTGTCGCAACAGCCCCTTTTCCTTTCCTGTCTCAGTCATCCGTCTCTCCATTGACTGCCGGGTCACTGCCCCCCGGCTTTGAATGCTCGGGCGCCCGTTTGTTTGTGCAAGGGATGCACGCAGCGGCGCTTAGGCGACAAGTGTTCTCAAGAACCGTGCCGAAAGGTCAGGAGTCAGGTAGTTCCTTGATTCGGCCCGCTTTTTTGGCACATCGGAATGATCGCGCATCACTATGGGCGTCAAATATGCTCAATAAAAGTGCAAAATAGGCAACTCGCACATTTTTTGTGCATATATTGGCCGCATGAGCGCGCAAGGCCAAAAATTTGAGTGCAAGAAGCGTCCGGCTCGGCTTTCGCGCTTTCCTCTCCTCCTCTAGAGTTCTGGCGTCAAAGGGCCGCAGCAGAGCCCGGACGAGGAATGTGGATAGATAGTCCGCATTTCACAGGGAAACGAACAGGGATGGGGAGGTCATGGCTCAGACATCGGGCAGGACGTGGCCCGCGGCGCTAAGCGTCGCGGTTTGTGTGGCGCTCGCCGCGGCGGTCGGCTGGCAGTTCATCAGGGCAAAGGGCGACGGCGCTCCCGGGCAGTCGGTCGCGGTCGGCGAAAAAGCTCCGGGTAAGGAATATAAGGGGCCGGCCGATGTGGATGGCGCCCGCGTCGCCAACGCGGATAGCGAGCCGGGCAACTGGCTTGCCTATGGCCGCACATATGATGAACAGCGCTTCTCGCCGCTCAATCAGATCAACGACAAGAATATCGGCCAGCTCGGTCTCGCCTGGTCCTATGACACGGACACGGTGCGCGGCCTCGAGGCCTCGCCTATCGTCGTCGACGGCGTCATGTACACGACGCTCTCCTGGGGCATCACGGCGGCGCTCGACGCGAAGACCGGCAAGGAACTGTGGCGCTTCGATCCGGAAGTGCCCGGCGAGTGGGGCCGCTATGGCTGCTGCGATGTCGTCAATCGCGGTGCGGCTGTCTGGAAGGGCAAGGTCTATGTGGCGAGCTTCGATGGGCGTCTCTTCGCGCTCGACGCGAAGGACGGCCATGTGATCTGGAAGGTCAACACCGTCCCCGGCGCTCCTTACACCTCGACCGGCGCTCCGCGCGTCATCAACGGCAAGGTGCTGATCGGTAACGGCGGCGGCGAATATGGCGTGCGCGGTTATCTCACCGCTTACGACGCCGAAACCGGCAAGCAGGTCTGGCGCTTCTACACTGTTCCGGGCGATCCCTCGAAGCCGATCGAAAATCCCGAACTCGAAAAAGCCATTCCGACATGGAAGGGCGGCGAGTGGTGGAAGGTCGGTGGCGGCGGCACGCCGTGGGATTCGATGGTCTTCGATCCGAAGCTCAATACGCTTTATGTCGGCACCGGCAACGGCTCACCCTGGACGCGCTACATCCGCTCTCCGGGTGGTGGCGACAATCTCTATCTCTCGTCCATCGTCGCGCTCGATCCCGAGACGGGGAGGATGAAGTGGTATTACCAGGAGACGCCGGGCGACAACTGGGACTACACCTCGACGCAGCCGATGATGCTTGTCGACCTTCCCTGGGAAGGAAAGCAGCGCAAGCTCATACTGCACGCGCCGAAGAACGGCTTCTTCTATGTGCTTGACCGCGAGACGGGCGAGCTTCTGTCGGCGAAGCCCTTCGTGTCCGTCACTTGGGCAAGCCATATCGACATGAAGACGGGACGTCCCGTCGAATTGCCGGTCAGCGACTACGAGAAGCAGACCCAGTTCGTTCTGCCGTCGGCCAATGGCGGCCATAACTGGCATCCGATGGCCTACAATCCGCAGACGGGCCTCGTCTATCTGCCGACGCAGGACATCGCGGGCATCTACTCCCTCTCGTCGGAGTGGAAGAAGGACCACAAGTTCACGGTCAAGAAGAACTGGTGGAATCCGGGCCTCGACTGGGAAGCCTATATCGATGCGATCAAGGCGCTTCCTGAAATGCCGCCGAGCCACGGCTATCTGAAAGCCTGGGATCCGATCAAGGGCGAGGTGAAGTGGCAGGTCGAATATCCCGCGCCGCTCAATGGCGGCGTGGTGACGACGGCAGGCAATCTCGTCTTCCAGGGCACGGCGCTCGGTCATCTGATCGCCTACAAGGCCGATACAGGCGAGAAGGTCTGGGATCAGGACGTGCAGACCGGCATCGTTGCGCCGCCCATCACCTATGAGGTCGATGGCGTGCAATATCTCGCCGTGCTTGCGGGCTGGGGTGGCGTCAACATCACCTCGGGCGATGCGCGTGTTTCGGCTGCGGCGAAATACGGCAATGCCGGAAAGCTGCTCGTCTACAAGATCGGCGGCACGATGGAATTGCCGAAGCTTGCAGAGCGCGATCAGTCGATCCCGGCATGGCCGCCACTCACCGCGTCGAAGGAGCAGGTCCGCAAGGGTGAAGTTGCCTTCGCCGGCACCTGTATGCTTTGCCATGGTGCGCTCGCGATTTCGCCGGGCGTCACGCCGGATCTGCGGCGCATGAGTGAAGCCACGCGCGAGAACTTCCAGGAAATCGTGCGCGGCGGCATGCTGAAGGATCGTGGCATGGCGAGCTTCGGCGATCTTCTCTCGAAGGAAGATGTCGACGCGATCTACTCCTACATCCAGAAGCGCGCCCTTGAAGATCGCGCGCGCATGGCGCCGGTGCGCTAAAACGCATTGCACGAAAAGAAGAAAGCCCCGGAGGAAACTCCGGGGCTTTTTGTTTGTGTGATGTTTCTGTTGTTGTGGCGACGATTCAAATTAAGCCGTCATGCCGGACCTGATCCGGGGTGACGAAGAATTATTTCAGCACCTTCTCCACCGCCCGTGCGATGCGGAGCAGTTTCTCTTCCGTGTTGGGTGCGGCCTGCAACATCAGCCCTACGGGAATACCCGCTGCATCGTAGCCTGCGGGCAGCGTTATCGCGCAGAGGCCGAGCTGGTTGCCGATGGTGGTGTTCCTGAGCGCCATGCGGTTCGCCTTGAAGTAGTCGGGTCCGCCCGCCTCGAGCGCGGCGATGGGTGGCGGCGTGATCGCGACGGTCGGAAGCAGCACGGCATCGATGCCCGCTGTTGCGGCGAGGTAACGCGCGGCGATGTCGCGCCGTGCGGTATCGGACTTCAAAAGATCGGCGGCACTGATCGAAACGCCCGCCATCATGCGCTCGAAGACCGGGCGATAGACGACGGCCTCATTGGTCGCCAGCGTCTCGTGCCAGATCGCATAGGCTTCGGCGACGAGACGGCTTGCACCGCCACCCCATGCCAGCGCGTCGATCTCGTCGAGCTCCGGCAATTTATGTTCGACGATGCGCGCGCCCGCGTGGACGAGGCGGCGGATCGCGAGGTCGAGCGCCGTTGCCACACCCTCATCGAGATCGCTCCAACCCACGCCGCCCGGAAGCCAGAGCACGACATTGTTGAGATCGACGCCTTCAAGCTCGAAAGGCTTCGAGGCATTGAGCAGAGAAAAGAGCGCGGCCGCATCGGCGACGTCATGCGCAAGCGGGCCGATCGTGTCGAAACTCGGCGAGAGCGGCACGGTGCCGCCAAGCGGAATGCGTCCCGCCGTCGTCTTCAATCCGACGAGCCCGTTCCATGCCGAAGGAATACGCACCGAGCCGCCGGTATCTGTGCCGATGGCACCTGCCGCCAGTCCCCGTGCCACCGAGACGGCGGCGCCCGAAGATGAGCCGCCCGGCACACGCTCGACCGCTTCGTCGAAGGCATTGGCGGGCGTCCCCATTTTTGGATTGATGCCCAGCCCCGAAAACGCGATCTCCGTCATGTTGGTCTTGCCAAGGCAGATGGCGCCCGCTCGTGTCGCTCGCGCCAGCACTTCGGCGTCGCGTGTCGGAATGCGCGTCCTGAGCGCGAGCGAACCTGCCGGCGTCACATCGCCCGCGCTGTCGAACAAATCCTTCCAGGAGAGCGGCACACCGTCCAGCGCGTGGCGGCGAAGCCCGCGTTTCGCGCGGTCCGCCGCGGCGTCAGCTTCGGCGCGCGCGCGGGTTTCGGTCAACAGGCGATAGACGCGGTGATCGGGATCGTTTTTCTTCGTGCGTTCGAGAAAGAACTCCGTCACCTCGCGCGGATCGGCCCTACCCTCCTCGAAGAGGCGGGAGAAACCCAGCGCACTCGTCGTTTCGTTCCAGTTTGCCATTACAGCGTCACAACCATTCGTTCGAAGCCCCGGAAGGCGGGCAGGTGCCTTCGCACCGCCTGTTCCCGACCGAGTGTGATATTGGGAAAACGCCCAAGCAGCATATTGATCGCGACCTGTGCTTCAAGCCGCGCAAGCGGCGCGCCGAGGCAGATATGCATGCCGCCGCCGAAGGACTGGTTATGCGTATCGGCGCGGGTGACGTCGAATTTGTGCGGCTCGGGATAGACGGAAGGATCGTGATTGGCCGCTGCCAGAGAGGTCGTGACAGTGCGACCTCTTTCAATCGGGCAACCGCCGATCACAATATCGCGGTCGGCATGGCGACCTGAATCCGTCACCGGCCCGTCATAGCGCAGCATTTCCTCCACCGCGTTGACGATGAGCGACGGGTCGGCCTTGAGCTTGGCGAGTTCGGCCGGATGCGTGAGCAGCGCATGCATACCGTTGCCAATGAGGTCCGTCGTCGTCACATTGCCGGCGGTGAGCAGCAGCGTGCACATGCTCAGCACTTCGCGGTTGTTCAATTTCGCGCCGTCTTCTTCCGCGCGGATCAGGTCGCTGATGAGGTCGGCGCCGGGCTTGGCGCGGCGTTCGGCTATAGTGGCGGTGAAATAATCCCGCATCGCCTGCTGCGAGGCGTTCATGCGTGCGGTCGTCTCAGGGCCGCGCAGCGGATCGAAGGCCTGCACGATGTCGTCCGACCAGCGCTTGAAGTCGGCGCGGCGCTCGCGCTCGACGCCCAGCATGTCGGCGATGACGATGGTCGGCAGCGGCGCGGCGTAAGCCGTGATGAAATCGACCTCGCTCTTCCCCTCCATCTCGTCGAGCAGTTCCTTCGCAATCGCCTCGATGCGCGGCCGCATGGCCTCGATCGAGCGCGGGTTGAAGGCCTGGGTCACGATGCCGCGCAACCGCCGGTGATCGGGGTCGTCGAGAAAGAGCATGCTCGGCTCGTAGGTCTCGCTTTCGGCATCCGGCGTGAAGAGGCGGACATAGTCGCCCGGCAGCGTCGTGCGCGGATCGACCAGCAGGTCGCGGTCGCGCAGGACGGCCTTCACATCGTCGTGCCGCGTCACGAAAACATGGTTGAGTTCGGTGTCGCGCAGGACCGGCGCACGCTCTCGCACGTCGTCCAGCACCTGATAGAGGTTCTCGCGATAGTCCTCGTCGAGCGCCGTGAGCCCGGCTCCCATCGGCAGATTGGATTTTCCGTCCTTTGCCAGCGTTTCCGGCATGACCTTCTCCCCGCTTTTCTTTTCTGGTTGGCCAAAGTCTAAGGCCCTATTCCGGGGGAGGGCAAATCGCCGCGCGGGCTGGACTTTATGGCCTTTCCGTTAGACTCTCTGGCCCATGACAAAAGCGGATTACGAAAGCGACGTTCTGATCGTCGGCGGCGGGCTTGCAGGTCTCCCGCTGGCGCTGGCACTTGCGCAGGGTGGCCTCACCGTCACCGTCATCGACGCGCAGGACCCGGCGAAGACCCATGACGCCGGTTTCGATGGCCGCGTCTCGGCCATCGCCTTTGCCTCCTGCCGCATGTTCGAGCGGCTCGGCGTGACGAAGCATCTCGCGGGCCAGATGCAGCCTATAAACGACATCATCGTGTCGGATGGCCGCGTCCGCGAAGGCGCGTCGCCGCTTTTCCTCCATTTCGATCACACCGAGATCGGCAACGAGCCGCTGGGCCATCTGATCGAGAACCGCCATACACGCATCGCGCTGGGCAAGGCAATTGCCGAGCAGCCGCTCGTCACGCTCATCGCCCCCAATGCCGTGAAGTCGGTCGCCTATGATGCGGCGCACGCGACGGCGACGCTTGCCGATGGAACCATGGTCCGCGCGAAGCTCTGCTTTGCAGCGGATGGCCGCCCGTCGCCGACGCGCGAAGCGGCGGGCATCAGGACCATCGGCTGGGATTACGGCCAGACGGGCATCGTCACGACCGTCGAACATGAGCGCCCGCATGAAGGCGTGGCGCAGGAATATTTTCTTCCCAACGGGCCTTTCGCGATCCTGCCCATGGTTGGCAACCGCGCCTCACTCGTCTGGACGGAAAAGACCGCGGCGGCGAAGGCCATTCTTGCGCTCAATGACGAGGATTTTGCCGACGAGATGCGCGCCCGCTTCGGCGACTATCTGGGCGAATGCCGCCCCGTCGGTCCGCGCTGGTCCTATCCGCTGAACCTTCAGCTCGCGCGTGAATATATCCGTCCGCGCCTCGCGCTCATCGCCGATGCCGCGCATGGCGTTCATCCGATTGCGGGGCAGGGGCTCAATCTCGGATTGCGCGACGTGGCTGCGGCCGCCGAAGTCGTCGTCGACGCGGCGCGTCTCGGCCTCGATATCGGTTCGCTTACCGTGCTCGAGCGCTATCAGCGCTGGCGCCGTTTCGACAATGTCGCCCTGTCATTGATGATGGACGGACTCAACCGTCTCTTCTCGAACGATCTCGGCCCTGTCCGCCTCGCGCGCGATCTGGGCCTGGGGCTCGTCAACCAGATCGGCCCCATGCGCCGCCTCTTCATGCGCCACGCAGGCGGCGTGGTCGGCGACCTACCGAGGCTCTTGAAGGGCGAGGCGGTTTAACCTTCTTCCTTTGCTCGTCATGCCCCGGCTTGACCGGGGGCATCCACGTTTTCCCTGCGTCGGTACAGACGTGGATGGCCCGAATAAATCGGGCCATGACGTCGAGAGGAAAGGATGAGCCTTAGTCCCGCCCCAGACCTTTCGCTTCCAGCGCGGCGAGATATTCCGCCCAGATGGCGTCGTGTTCACGGCCCAGCCGGTAAAGCGTTTCCCAAGTATAGAGGCCGCTGTCGTGGCCGTCGCTGAAGATGAGCCGCACGGCGTAGTTGCCGACTGGCTCGAGGCCGATAATCTCGACATTGCGCTTGCCGGGAACGGTCGTCTTCTGGCCGGCGCCGTGGCCCTGCACCTCGGCACTCGGGCTTTCGACGCGGAGGTACTCCGCAGGCAGACGAAATCGTTCGCCGCCATCGAATACGACTTCGAGGATGCGCTCGGCCTTGCGGAGCTTGATATCGGACGGCCAGGGCCGGTCGGCTTCACTCATCGTCAAGGGGACGCGCTTCGTCGGCGAGCATGATCGGAATGCCGTCGCGGATCGGGAAGGCGAGGCGCGCCTTGTCGGAAATGAGTTCCTGCCGCTCGCGGTCGTAGCGCAGCGTCGTCTTCGTCACCGGGCAGACGAGAATTTCGAGGAGTTTCGGATCGACCTCGGGGGCGCGGGTGTCGGCCATGTGTTTCTTCCTACTGTACGGTTGTGTCGGTGGTGGGCGAGGCCTGCTGAAGGGCGACTTCGGTCAGCGCGATCAGCATCTGGTTGCGGTCCTCGAGTGTCCTGGCTTCGAGCAGCGCCTGTTTCTCGCGCGGCCCATAGGGGCTGATGACCGAGAGCGAATTCACCAGCGCTTCATTGGCCGACTGTTTGATGGTGCGCCAGTCGGCCTGAAGCCCATGCGTTTCGAGATAGGTTTTCAGCACGGCGAGCAGCGCGTCGCGGCTTACCTCCTCCGCGCCGAAATCGGGCGTGAGGTCGTTTTCATATTCGGACCAATCGACCGTGCAGATGCGATAAGGCGTCGTGGCATCAAGTTCCGAGGTAATGCGGAAACGCGCGACGCCCGTGAGCGTGATGAGCACGCGGTCGTCATGCGTCTCGGTCCATGAGGTGAGACGCCCGGCGCAGCCAACGCTGCAAAGCTTCGGCTTCGCATCCGGGTCCTGAGAGGCCGCGATCGCCGCGTCGCCATCCGGCTGCACCATGCCGATGATGCGTTCGCCGCGCATGGCGTCGTCCACCATCTTCAGATAGCGCGGCTCGAAGATGTTGAGCGGCAATTGCGTGCGCGGCAGCAAAAGCACGCCCGCCAGCGGAAAGACCGGAATCGAGGCGGGCAGATCCGCGATGCTCTGATAACGGTCGTTGATCATGCGTTCGGCCTAGCTGAACATGATGGAGGACAGGCGGCGGCGCCCGGAAAGCGTCACCTCGTCCTTCGGGCCATAGGCGTCGAAGAATTCGACAAGCTGCTTCCTTGCCGCCTGCTCGTTCCAGTTGCGGTCATATTCGAAGCTGATGAGAAGCTGGTCGACCGCGCCCTCCTTGTCGCCCTTTGCATTGAGCGCCAGCGCAAGGTTGAAGCGCGCTTCGTGATCCTTGGGGTTCTTCTCGATCCGGGCGAGGAGTTCGCCGACATCGCCCGCATCCGCCGACTTCTCGGCGAGCGAAAGCGCGGCTTGCGTCGCCGTGATCTCGGGATCGTTCTTGGCGTCGGGGCGGACAAGACCGAGCGTCTGGCGCGCGCGCTCGAAATCGCCGCTCTCTATATAGCAGCGCGCGAGGCCCGCGACGGCGGCCGGAAGGCCGGGCTCGAGCTGGATCGCACCGGCAAAGGCCTGCGCGGCGGCGGAAAGGTCCTTCGCCTCGAAGGCGGCATGTCCCGCTTCCACCAGTTCCTCGGCGGGCGAGGGGCCGACGCCGCCGGCGAGCTTCTCGATGAAGGCGCGGACCTGGCTCTCGGGCAGGGCGCCCATGAAGCCGTCGACGGGCTGGCCGTTCTTGAAGGCGAAGACGGCGGGGATCGACTGGATGCGAAGCTGCTGGGCGACGGCGGGATGGTCGTCGATGTTCATCTTGACGAGCCGAACCGCACCGCGGGCGGCCAGCACCAGCTTTTCGAGCACGGGCGTGAGCTGCTTGCAGGGGCCGCACCAGGGGGCCCAGAAGTCGACGATCACGGGCACCTGCATCGAGGCGTCGAGCACGTCGGCGGCGAAGGTCTGCGTCGTTGTGTCCTTGATCAACTCGCCGGCGGGCGCGGCGCTCGTTCCAAATGTCGGTTCCATCTCGAGCCTTCCTCTGGCGCCGCGGGTCGGCGGCAGCCGCATTTCGCTCAGGTCAATGTGGGGCCTGCGCTATTTGAAAACAATGGTTTAGCGGCTCCGGCCCTCATCGGGCAAGGGTCACTCGTCGCCTTCCGCACCTTGCGCGGCGACGAGGTCGATGATGAGCGGCTCATGGGCCGTCAGCCGCAGAAAGCGCAGCAGGCCGTCGCGGGAAATGGCCGTGGTCGCCGTGTTTTCGAGCGGGTGATAGTGGAGCCGCTCATGCGCCAGCATGGGCTCGTCGAGGATGACGGTGATTTCTCCGGCCGGATCGTTGGCGAGGGCAAATGGCGTGACCGAGCCCGGCCGGACGCCGAGCTTTTCCCACATGAGATCGGCATTGCCGAAGGAGAGCCGCGCCGAGCCGATGGGCTTCGACAGGCGGTTGAGCTTCAGCTCACGGTCCTCAAGCGTCACGATGAGGAAAAGCGCGCCCTTCTTGTCCTTTAGAAACAGGTTCTTGCAATGGCCGCCCCCCACCCAGTCCGGGCCCCAACTCGCGCGGGCAACCTGCGCTTCCTCGACGGTGTGAAGGGGCTCGTGATGGCGGGTTTCATGGGGAATGCCCGCCCGGTCGAGCCAGGCGAGGAAATCTTCCTTGGTGTGAATCGGGGGCTCTGCGGGCCGGGTGTCGGGCATATGTTTTCCTCGCATGACGGCATGCCGCCCCGCAAGTCCGGCCCGGGTAAAATTCCCCCTTTTCCCGTCCGATACCCGCATTGCCCCCCTTGCAATGCGCGAAACGATGGGTCATAAGACGGTCCTCACGAACGGCGGCTTTGGCCGCGCGTTCCATGGATGCGGGTGTAGCTCAGGGGTAGAGCACAACCTTGCCAAGGTTGGGGTCGAGGGTTCGAATCCCTTCGCCCGCTCCAAATTTCCGACATTCCGGAATGAAATCGGCCCTTACCGGGGCCGTTTTTCGTTTGCTTGCGTGCCACGCTGCTGACTCGGGTGGTTCCGCTGCCCCATTGTATGCGCACGCGACGCTCCCTTTTCACCGCGCCATTTAGTGTGTTCAATGGCTCGTCCCGTCGGCTCCTTGCGCTCGTGGATATGCCGATGGCGACCGAAGGGGAGGGAGCCATGTCTCACATCGGAAAATGTTTTTGCGGCGCCGTCGAGCTGGAAGTCACCGGCTCGCCGGAAGCGATGGGCTATTGCCACTGCAGGTCCTGTCGCTCCTGGTCCGGCGGACCGGTGAATGCCTTCAGCCTCTGGAAGCCGGAGGCGGTGCGGATCACGGCAGGTGCCGAGCATGTCGCGACGTTCCAGAAGACCGAACTCAGCCAGCGCAAATATTGCTCGAAATGCGGCGGGCATCTGATGAACAATCATCCGCCGCTCGGACTTGTGGATGTCTACGCCGCAACGATCCCTACGCTGACATTCACCCCCGGCGTTCACGTCAATTACGCCGAGACGGTTCTGCCGATGCGCGATGGCCTGCCCAAGCTGAAGGATTTTCCGGCGGAGTTCGGCGGGTCCGGCGAGGAAATTCCGGAATAGCGCCGTTGCGCCGGACGGCGAATAGTCACCGCATGGATGAGGAGTAAGAGATGGCTACAAGTCTCAAGCAACTGATGGAAGCAGCCAACGCCGCAGTGCCGCGCGTTACGCCCGCCGAGGCGCGTCAGATGATCGGCAAGGGAAACGTACTACTGGTCGACGTGCGCGACGCGCCGGAGGTGGAGCAGACCGGCAAGGTTGCGGGCGCCTTGCACGTCTCGCGTGGCATGCTGGAATTCCGCGCCGATCCCGAGTCTCCCTACCACGACAAGAATTTCACGAAAGACAAAACGGTGATCCTCTATTGCGCCTCGGGAGGCCGCTCGGCGCTCAGCGCCAAGGCGCTCAAGGATCTCGGCTATGAGCACGTTTACAATCTGGGCGCGTTCAAAGACTGGGTCGAGGGCGGCGGCGCTGTCGACAAGCCAATCGAACCCGGAATGTCACGGTAAGATCGGGCGCGTCGTTTTTCTTGATTACAGCGGATCGAGCGATGCGTGCGTATCGTACCAGTCCGCCGCGGGTAATTGGGGGTTCTGATTTTTGACGATGCCGAAGTCGCCGTTCAGAAAGTAGCCCCGGAAAATGCCCTTATAGACTTCGATGCACTCGAAGATATCCATCCATCGCCCCGGTGTTTCTTCGCCGAAGGGACCGGAACTGCCGGGAATGAATTTGTGCTGGATGGCATTTCCGTGCCGGCCCAGCATCTCGCCATTGTGCAATCCGATCAGATTCTGGTTCACCACCTTGAACTTTCGGTAGCCGAGCTGCTTCATTGCGACGAGTTCGTTGAGAAGCCGCGTCCAGTTCAGCTTTTCAGACTCGATCGAAATGTAGCGCGGCATTGAGGGCGCGTTGGCGAGCGAGCGCAGCGCCAGAAGGTCATTTCCTTCGATGTCGATCTTGCAATAAAGCGGTACGCCGAATTTCGCGACGATGTTCACGAGCTTTTCGGCGTTGACCCTGATTTCGCGAATGTTCTGCCCCGGTCGCAAGGCGTTGTTGCGCTCGACCCAGCTCTTGTTGGCCGTGCTCCAGACCGACACGTCGTCATTCACATAAAAGCTGATCGGCTCGCTCGAATCCGATATCGCGCAGTTCAGGATGCGCAGCTTGTTTGCGGTGACGTAGGAGGAAAACTTTTCTCCTATGAGCTTGCAATTGTCCGGCACCGCGTCGATTGCGACGACGTCGAATCCCTTCTTCAGATAGAATTCAGTGTCTTCGCCATGATGTGCGCCGACGTCGTAAATCAGCCTGTCATTGATGTTCAGCACGAAGCGCCCGTCCCAAGAAGAATAGGGTGGATCATAGGCTATTTGTTGTCTCGTGCGCGCCGTTAGACCTATCCGGATTTGTACCGATCCCCGAGGTGCGACTTCCCGCCGCTCTCAAGGCATCCAGGGGCTCATGAAGAACCGGCGCCTGTCTCTGCGGAACTGTGTCGCAAAAGGTTCCCCGTCCAGTCTCACGGCCGGCTTGCCGACGGCACTGTCGAGTACCTTCACGGCCGCCGCCATCGCGTCGCGGGCATGGCGCGAATTGGCCAGGCGTTGATCGGACCAGTGTTCGGTCAGTTCGCCGATCATCGGGTTCGTATTGATTTCGTAGATTTGTGGCTTCCCGCCCACGATGCCGAAATCCGCGCGCCCGTAATCGATGCCCGCGGCTTCGAAGGCCGACATCAGGTGCTTCCCATAGGGGTTTTGCCGTAGCAATTCCCGTTCCTCTTCATATTGCTGAGCCTCCGCCACCGCCGCACCGTATTTTGCAATCCAGTCGAGACTGTGCACCGACAGCGCGGGAACGATCGTATCGCCGATCCGGTAGGCTGCGAGCTTGCGGAAAATGCCGGTGTTCGTCGGCTCGGCGGCATATTCGACGAAATGAAGATCGCTCAAGGGGTGGCCAGCCGTGAGCGCCTCCTGCAGTGCGCGCTGCGCGTCCTCCGGCGTGTGCAGCAGCCCCGCCAGTACGCCGCGATGCGCGGCTTGCGTTCTCAGGAATACGGGAAAGCGTCCGGGGCTTTCGTCCAGTTCCGGACTCCAGCTGCGGAAGTCGTTGATTTTCTTCCGGTGCATCAGTTGAAGGAAGGCGTGGCGGCGGCGAAATCGTCCGGGATCGTTGAGTACTCGGCAGCCCGCGCTTTCAAGCACCCGGAATGCCTTGGCCGCGAGCTCCAACTCCCAGGGACTCAGCCGATCGAAGTCGGTGAAAATATAAGTTGCGTACGGAAGAGCGCGCCTTCTGAACAATTTCCAATATGAGAAACGTTGTAGAGCAGCGGGCCTGCACCACTCCGCGAGGGCGGCGTGAGTGTATTTATGCGTTTCTGTCGTGACGATAACGATCAAAAGAAAGGCCTCCGCGGCGCGAACATGATGCCGGAGCATTGCCTATTCACGGGGGCAATGTTAAAGATTTTTCAGGTTCGCACTTTGTGGAGGACAAAATGCAGGTCAAACTTCAGCTCACGAAGCTTCTGGGTTTCCGAATTCTTGTTGCCGCCGGCGAGCCTGTCACCAGTGCCAAGATCGGCGAAAAGATTGGCGGCAAGCCGGGCGTCAAGGTTGGCATGAAGCCGCCTGCCGATTTTTGAGATCTTAGCTTCTATTCGCAGGCATCGGCCAATCTTCATCTGCCTTGAGCGCGGCGGGACGTTTGGATGAAGGCGTTTCACGCATTTGAACCAGATGCCGATCGCGCGGTCGCGCTCGATCTCAGAATGCATATGGGGCTGGCCGACAGTCTGGAACATATTTCAGAGCAGCTTGCCAGCGTTCCCAGCTTCGATGTTGCGCAGCTTGCGACCGTTATTTTGAAGCTGAGAAATGGCGTCCGGTTTTCACCGGGCATATTCGGCTGGTATTACGAACTGGTTCTGGCGCTTCTCGATGAGCGCGACGAAGCGGCTTCGTGTGCATTTCAGAACATCCTGAAGACGAAGCCAGCCGGGCCTGGCTTCGTCGTTCGTGCAATGGCGGCACCGGCGGTAGATGCGGAATGCGATCTTTATCGCCGGCGTATCGGCCCGGAGATGACGGACCTCTTTCAGCCGCCCGCCCCGGAGGCCGTCGAGAATTTCAGAGGGCGGTTCGACGCAGGCTATGAGCTTCTCAATGGGGCGCTTCCCGAGCTTGCCGGAGAAATCGGCGCGCTGGTTCGCGAGGTGGTTCTGGCGACAAGCCCGGATGGAGCGCCGCTTCAGTTTGATGGTGCGTCGGCCTATCAGCTTTGGGGGCTTCTCTTCCTCAATCCCAAATTTCATCCAACGCCGGTCGCGGTGGCGGAAGTGCTGGCCCATGAATCGGCGCACTCACTGCTTTTCGGCTTCACCTTCGACGAGCCGCTGGTTTTCAACGACGATGACGAACTCTATCCCTCGCCGCTGCGTCTCGATCCCCGGCCCATGGATGGCATTTATCACGCGACCTACGTGTCGGCGCGCATGCATTGGGCGATGACACGGCTGGCGGCCTCTCCGCCTCTCGACGAAGAAATGCGCGCGGCGGCCGCTGCGGCGGCCTCTTCGGACAGGGAGAACTTTGAGAAGGGCTATGAGATCGTGGCTCGATATGGGCGCCTCTCGGCGACGGGCGAAGCCCTGATGGCGGGTGCGCGGGCCTATATGTCGGGGCTTGGCGTGGCTTGAGCCGTGCAGGGGAGTGCTCCGTACTCGCCGCCGCGAGGACGAGGCAAGAGCCTCATTTGCTTTCTTTATGAACATACAAGGTGCTGCATCCGCCCGCTTCCGGACTTAACATCCGCTCACTCGCGAATCCGGGATAGCGTCGGGCGTTCCGTTGCGTATCCTTGCGAGGATTTGGCACTAACAGTTTGAAAGCGCGGCGGGCGGGAAATGTCCATTGAACTCATTACCACTGTGGCGGCCTTTCTGGGTGCAGGCGCGGTCGCGGGTCTTTCGCTGGTGCGCGCCGGGCGGCCGCCCGATCCGCTCAAGGTCAGGCTCATCGACTATAATTACGTCGCCATTTTCGCAGTCGCGATCATGCTCGTCATTGGGGCCCATCTCGTGACGCTCATAGCGGGGCACCCGGTCACAGGTCGGCGTTTCGGCTGAAAAATCGGAAGGGAGCCCCTGCGGTCTTCCTGGCCGGGCATCTTGCGGCTTGTCATTCAGCGGGAAGCGTTGCATAGAGCCAGCGCATCGCAATCGAGTGGAGCGGAGTTGCCGCCATGAGCCAAGCCTGTCCCTGCCAGTCCGGCAAAACCCTTGCCGAATGCTGCGGCCCTTATCTCTCCGGCGCGGCCCTGCCGCCCAAGGCGGAAGCCCTGATGCGCTCGCGTTATTCGGCCTTTGCGACCGCGAATGTCGATTACCTTGAAGAGACGTTGATGCCCGGCACGCGCGACGACTTCGACCGGGAGGCGGCGCTGCGCTGGGCGACATCGAGCGAATGGCCGGGCCTCCAGATCCGCTCCGTCGACGCGGGCGGCGCGGGCGATACCGATGGCTATGTCGAATTCGTGGCTCTCTTCCGCCAGAACGGCCAGGATCAGGTGCATCACGAAACGGGCCATTTCGGCAAGAAAGATGGCCGCTGGTACTATATCGACGGCATCGGCGGCACCCGCCCGCGCCGCGTCGAGAAAATCGGCCGCAACGATCCCTGCAGCTGCGGATCGGGCAAGAAGTACAAGAAGTGCTGCGGGCTGGCCGCCTGAACCGGTCTCGGTAAAGAATTTGGAAAGAGGCGGTGTCTAGTCTCGTCCCGTGCCGCGCATCATGCGGCGACAGGGGAGACAGTCTTGAGCGCCATACCGATTGAGACGCTGTTTGACGAAGAGCGCATGCGCGTCTATCCGCGCCTTTCGCTCCTCATCTATCTTCTTGCCGCCATCGCTGTCGTCGCAAGCTCGACCGCGCTCATCGACGTTTTCGGCAAGCCGCTTGGCTATGATTTCATCACCTTCTGGAGCGCCTCGCTGCTGACGCTTCAGGGGC
This sequence comes from Parvibaculum sedimenti, assembly GCF_009184905.1. Classification (GTDB taxonomy): domain Bacteria; phylum Pseudomonadota; class Alphaproteobacteria; order Parvibaculales; family Parvibaculaceae; genus Parvibaculum; species Parvibaculum sedimenti. The sequence goes on along the minus strand of NZ_WESC01000002.1, from coordinate 316,708 downwards.
ATGCGGCCGACGCGTTCGACTTTCAGAAGATATTCGCCGCGCAGCGCATTGCCGTGCCGGCCGGCCAGAGCATCTTCCTCTGGCACTATCCGCCGACCTTCCAGCTCCTTGCCGCGCCGCTCGCGCTTCTGCCTTATCTCGTTTCCTATCTCGTCTTCACCTTCGGCACGCTCGCGCTTTACGTGATCACCTGTGGGCGGCTGCTGAAGCTGAAGGAAGCCACAATTCTCCTCGTCGCCTTTCCCGGGGTCTTCATCTGCGCCTTTCACGGCCAGAACTCGTTTCTGTCGGCTGCCCTTTTCGCGGGCGCGGTTCTGGCTATGGAACGGCGCCCGGCACTGGCGGGCGTGCTGCTCGGCCTTCTGGCCTTCAAACCGCAATTCGGCCTTCTCATCCCGGTGGCGCTTATCGCGTCGCGTCAATGGCGTCTCTTCTTCATCACCGGCGCGACGGCGGCAGCTTTCGCGCTGGTCGCGACGCTCGTCTTCGGCGTCGATCTGTGGCTCGCCTTTTTCAAGGATGCGCCGGTCGTGCGTCAGATCATGGAGTCGGGCTTCCTGCCCTGGGGCAAGATGCCGAGCGCTTTCATTTTCCTGCGCATGCTCGGGGTGCCTGCGATGCTTGCCTATGCCGCGCAGATTCTGACGGCGGCCGGGGCCGCTGCCGCGGTGGCCTGGGTCTGGTACCGGCAAGGCCCGACGCGGCTCGCTTTCGCCGTTCTCGTTTCGGCGACGCTGCTGCTCACGCCCTATATCTTTGACTACGAATTCGCGATCCTCGCCGTTCCGCTCGCCATTCTCGCGAGCGACATGGTGGATCGCGGCGCGACGCGGAACGAAAAGATCGCCCTTGTTGCGCTTTACGGCGTGCCGGCGATTGCGGCGCCGCTTGCGGGCGCGACGCATCTCCAGATCGGCTTTCCGCTGCTTCTTCTCGCCCTTGGCTTCTCGGTGCGCCGCGCGCTCAGTCGACAGGCGGAGGCGTCGTCGTTGTGAAGGCGACGCCGCGCTTCTCGACGCCGAGCGTCGCGAGGAGCGCGAGCACAACGGCAACACTCGCCGCGACGGAGGCCAGCGCGAAGCTGTAGTCGCCGCCCCGTCCCTCCGCCAGCGCCGCCTGTAGCGGCGCGGCCAGCGACACGATCAGATTTCCAAGCTGATAGGCAAAGCCCGGAAAGGTGCCGCGCACCTCGTTCGGCGACAACTCGTTCAGATGGGCGGGCACGATGCCCCATGCGCCCTGCACCGCGATCTGGATCAGGAATGCACCGATCGCGAGGAATATGGGCGTGGAGGAATAGGCCCAGAGCGGAATGACCGGCAGCGCCAGCAGCGCCATGGTGGCGATCATTCGCCGGCGGCCGAAGCGCTCCGAAAGCGTGCCGGAGGTGAGGCCGCCGATGATCGCGCCGATATTTCCGATGACGACGATGATGCCGACGGAATGTGCGTCGAAAGAATGCTGTTCGCGCAGGAAGGTCGGGTAGAGATCCTGCGTACCGTGGCTGAAAGCGTTGAAGGCTGCCATCAGCAGAATGGAATAGAGGAAGAGCCAGATGTGTTTCCGGCCAATGCGCGCCATGTCTTTCGCATGGGCGATGATTCCCTCGGCGCGCTTTTCCGCATGGGCAAGGAAGACCGGCGATTCCTCGACGCCCCGGCGGATATAGAGGACGAGAAGGGCGGGTGCCGCGCCCAGAATGAACATGCCGCGCCAGCCGATCTGCTCGAAGAAAAGGCCGAAGACGACAGAGGCGATGAGATAGCCGGTGGGGTAGCCCGTCTGCAGCAGGCCCGAAACGGGCCCACGCAGGCGCGGCGGGATCGACTCCATCGCAAGCGAAGCGCCGATGCCCCATTCACCGCCCATGGCGATGCCGAAAAGCACGCGCAGGATGAGGAGGGCCGTCATGGAAGGCGCGAAACCCGACAGTAATTCCATCACGGAATAGAAGAGCACGTTCGCCATCAGGACGGGGCGGCGTCCAAAGCGGTCGGCCGCGAGGCCGAAGACCAGCGCGCCGACGGGCCGCATCATCAATGTGAGTGCGATGGCGTAGCTGACCGTTTTGACGCTGGTCGAGAATTCCGCCGCCACATCCTTCAGCACGAATACGAGGATGAAGAAGTCGAAGGCGTCAAGCGTCCAGCCGAGATAGCTCGCAAGGACGGTGTTTCTCTGTTTCGGCGTCAGCGTCCGAAGGTCCGACAGGATCGACATGCTCCCCCCTCTGCAAGTCTTGTCAGCGATCTCGCGGAGATTAAAGACTTCGCCGCTTCGCGCAATGGCTCCCGCCTTTCCTGTCCGCCCGCTTTATGCTCCAATCCCCGCCGCGACGCAGGAAAGGGCCGTGATCTCCGGATCGTCAGAAGCACCTCCGCGTTCGCGGCGAGCGAGGAGGACGTTCTGTGGATGTGATCGAGAAGCTGGCGGAAGTGCGCGAGGCGTTTGAAAACGATCCGCATCCCCCTCATGGCCTGTCGGCGACCGGCGACGCGGCGGCGGACGGCAAGGGTCAGTGGAGCTGGGCGCTTTTCGAATGGGCGCGCAATCCTTACGTGATCCTCATCACCATCTACATTTTCTCGCCGTATTTCTCGAATGTCGTCGTCGGCGATCCGGTGAGAGGGCAGGCGATCTGGGGCCATATCAACGGCATTGCGGGCTTCTTCATCGCAGCGCTCGGCCCCGTGCTCGGCGCGATTGCGGATACGGGCGGAAAGCGCAAGCCGTGGATCGCTTTCTTCGTTGCCATCATGGTGCCCGCAACCTTCGCGCTCTGGTGGGCGCTGCCGGGGGGGCAGGGGCTTTCCATCCTCGCTATCGCGGCGCTGGTCGTCGCCGTCTCAGTCGCGTTTGAATTTTCCGCGGTGTTTCACAATTCGATGCTGCCTGCGGTCGCGCCGCATGAGCGCATCGGGTTTCTTTCAGGCCTCGGCCTTGCGCTCGGCAATGCGGGCGCGCTGCTCATCCTTTGCTTCATGCTCTGGGCCTTCATGTTGCCCGGCATGGTCGGCTGGAGTTTCATTCCGGCCAAGGCGCTTTTCGGCATCGACGTGAACGCTTTCGAGAACAGTCGCATCGCCGGGCCGATCTGCGCTATCTGGATGGCGCTCTTCACGCTGCCGCTTCTTCTCTGGACGCCGGATGTGAAGGGCGAGGGCGTGCCCGTGGCTGTCGCGATCAGGCGCGGGCTTCGCACAGTCGTCAAGACGGTGCTGAAGCTTCGCCAATATCGCAACGTGGCCGCCTATCTCATCGCACGCATGTTCTACAATGACGGCAAGACGGCGGTGCTGGTTTTCGGCGGCGTCTATGCGGCGGGCGTTTTCCACTGGAATGCGCTGACGCTCACCATCTATGGCATTGTGCTTTCGATCTTTGCGGTCGGGGGCGGCATTTTCGGCGGCTGGCTTGACGACAGGTTCGGCTCGAAACGCGCCATCATTATTTCCATCGGCGGCACGGCGCTGGGCGTCGTCCTCGCGGTTTCGATCACGCCGACCGAACTCTTCTTTTTCTGGCCGCATGATCCCGCGACGCCACCGCTCTGGAGCCTGCCATTTTTCCGCACGCTGCCCGAGCTTCTTTATCTGATGGTGGTTCTGCTCATCGCCATCTGTATCACCGCAGCCTATGCCAACAGCCGCACCATGCTCGCCCGCATCGCACCCGTCACCAAGATGTCGGAATTTTTCGGCATTTATGCGTTGTCGGGAACGGCGACGGCCTTTCTCGGGCCGACGCTGGTGGGCTTTGCAACGGATTTCTTCGAGAGCCAGCGGGCTGGCTTTGCATCCGTGCTTGTTCTTCTTGTCTTGGGGCTTATCGGTATGTTCTTTGTACGTGAAGAACGCGCGGAGGCAATCGATTGACCACACGTACAGAGCGCGAGCCTGCGTCCACGCTCGCGCAGGCCGCATGGGTTTGCTATGAATGGGCGAACCAGCCCTATTTTTCTCTCGTCACAATTTTTCTCTTTGCGCCTTATCTCACTGCCACGGTGGTTGGCGATCCGGTGAAGGGTCAGGCGATCTGGGGTTATACCCAGGCGATTGCTGGCATCATCATCGCATTGTCGAGCCCGCTTCTCGGCGCGATGGCTGATGCGGCCGGCCCGCGCAAACCCTGGATCACCTTCTTCACGATCTTCTGCGCGTTGGGCTGCTTCGGCCTATGGATCGCGGTGCCCGGGTCGCCGGTGTTGCCGATCATGCTCTCGCTCATCGTCGCCTCGGTCGGCATGGAATTCGCGATCATCTTTGCGAATGCGATGTTGCCCACCATCGCCTCGGAGCGACGCATCGGGCTTCTCTCCGGTATCGGCATCGGTGTGGGACAGCTCGCAGCCATCGTCGCGCTTGTGATCGTGCTCATCTGCCTGCAATTGCCGGGCGTGGTGCATACCTCCTTCATTCCCGATGCGCCCCTCTTTGGACTTTCGAAGGAGGCGCATGAGACGGATCGCATCGTTGGGCCGATCTCGGGCACCTGGTTCGTCGTCTTCATGCTGCCGTTGCTTTTGATCGTTCCCGATCAGAAGCATCGCGGCCTCTCGCGCGTGGAGGCGGCCAAGGCCGGCATCGTCCGCCTCGGCCATACGATCAGCAAGGCGTGGCACTTCCGGAATGTTGCGCTCTATCTCGTTTCGCGCCTGGCCTTTTATGACGGCATGAGTGCGATCTTCGTTTTCGGCGGCATTCTCGCGGCCTCGATCTTCCACTGGGGCGCGATGGAGATGGCGGTCTATGGTGTCTGGGCGACGCTTTTTGCAGCGCTCGGCGCCTTTGCCGGCGGATGGACGGATCAGCGTTTCGGTTCGAAGAAGACGCTGATGGTTTCGCTGGCGCTGGCGCTGGTCGCTTTTCTGGTGTTGATGTCCTTTGACCGCGACCAGATTTTCTTTTTCATTCACGTCGATGTCGCGCCGGACGCGAAGCCTTTCACGACGCTGCCGCAACAGGGCTTCCTTATCACCATAGCCTTCTTCGCGCTGATGGCGGGCCCAACCATCGCGTCGAGCCGCACCATGCTTGCACGCATTGCACCGATCGAAATGATGACGGAGTTCTTCGGGCTCTATTCGCTGGCAGGCAAGGCGACGACCTTCGTCGCGCCCTTGCTCATCGGCCTTGTGACGTCCTTGAGCGGGAGCCAACGCATTGGATTGATGGTGGTGGTGCCGCTGATCGTGCTCGGTATCGCCATGCTCTCCTTTGTGCGCGAGGAGCGGGCGACCGCGATCGAGTAGGGCGACCTTCGCCAGAGCAATCTGAAAATGAAAAGACCCCGGGGTGAACCCCGGGGTCTTTTTCGATTGCGTTGGTCGGCCTTCAGTGCCGGAAGTGGCGCATTCCCGTCATGACCATGGCGAGGCCCTTTTCGTCAGCCGCCGCGATCACTTCCTCGTCGCGCATGGAGCCGCCGGGCTGGATCACCGCCGTCGCGCCGGCTTCCGCCGCCGAGAGAAGGCCGTCGGCGAAGGGGAAGAATGCATCCGACGCCACGACCGAGCCGATGGTCGCGGGCTGCGAGGCGCCAACGGCCTCCGCCGCATCGAGCGCCTTGCGGGCGGCGATGCGGGCCGAGTCCACGCGGCTCATCTGGCCTGCGCCCACGCCGACCGTCGCGCCGTTCTTCACGTAGACGATGGCATTCGACTTCACATGCTTGCAGACGCGGAAGGCGAATTTGAGGTCGGCGAGTTCCTGCGCGGTCGGCTGGCGTTTCGTGACCACCTTGAGGTCGAGCAGATCGATGCGGCCATTGTCGCGCGACTGAACGAGAAGACCGCCCGCGACCGACTTCACGGTGAGGCCGGGGGCGCCCGCATCCGGCAAGCCGCCGGTGATGAGCAGGCGCAGATTCTTCTTCGCGCCGATGATGCGGCGCGCATCCTCGTCGGCATCGGGCGCGATGATGACTTCGGTGAAGATCTTGGCGATCTCTTCGGCCGTCTCGCCGTTGAGCGGCAGGTTCGAGGCGATGATGCCTCCGAAAGCCGAGACGGGATCGCAGGCCAGCGCCTTGCGGTATGCATCGGCGAGTGAGGCGCCGGTCGCGACGCCGCAGGGGTTCGCGTGTTTGATAATGGCGATGGCCGGCGCGAGTTTCGGGTCGAACTCGGCGACGAGCTCGAAGGCGGCGTCTGTATCGTTGATATTGTTGTAGGAGAGTTCCTTGCCCTGAAGCTGCGTTGCGGTGGAAACGCCCGCGCGGTTCTCGCCCGTGGTGTAGAAGCTCGCGATCTGATGCGGGTTCTCGCCGTAGCGGAGCGTCTGTTTCAGGTGGCCGCCGAAAGCGCGATAGTCCGGCGCGGTGTCCTTCAGTTCCTCGGCGAACCAGTTCGAGATCGCGGCGTCATAGGTCGCCGTGCGCGAATAGGCCTTGTGGGCAAGGTGCTTTCGCAACGCGAGCGAGGTGCCGCCCTTCGCCTTGATTTCTTCGATGACGGAGGCATAGTCCGAACCCTCCACGATAACCGCCACATAAGCATGGTTCTTTGCCGCTGCGCGGATCATGGCCGGGCCGCCAATGTCGATATTCTCGATGCATTCGTCATAGGCCGCGCCCTTCGCCACCGTCGCCTCGAAGGGGTAGAGGTTGACGCAGAGAAGGTCGATCGCGCCGATGCCGTGCTCTTCCATCGCCGCCCTGTGCTCGGCGTCGTCGCGCACCGCGAGAAGGCCGCCATGAACCTTGGGGTGCAGCGTCTTCACCCGGCCATCCATCATCTCAGGGAAGCCGGTGAGGTCGGAAACGTCCTTCACCGGCAGGCCCGCCGCCGCGATCGCCTTGGAGGTGCCGCCGGTCGAAACGAGCTCGACGCCCGCCTCATGCAGCGCCTTTGCGAAGTCGATCAGCCCCGTCTTGTCGGAGACGGAAAGAAGGGCGCGGCGCACCGGCTGGATGTCGGCGGCCTTGGGGGCGGGTTTTGCGGAGACGGACATGGGCTGCTCTTTCGAGGCTTGAAGGGGGTGTGATGCCGGGGCGGATAGCACAAAACGGTCTTATCCGCCATCGAAGCGGCTAAAGATCGGGCAATTCGGGGAGTTCGGGTGCTTCCCGCTTGGCCGGAGCACCTGAAACCCGCTTCCAGGCCCAGTTAACCTTGGCTTCGCCCCGGAAAACCTTGGAGACGACGACGATCTGCTCGGCGCGCCGGGTTGTGTCGCCGCCGCCCAGATAGACGCTTTCCTCGATGGTCAGCGGCACTTCGACGCCTGCGATCCGGGCGTAGAGCTGCCAGCCCTCGCCATTGCCGAGCCGCACCAGCGCGCTTGCCCCCTCTTGGGAGAGCGAGAGCTTGGCGTCCGGGTGCAGGTGGAAGCGGATCGCGAAGGCTGGGTCCTCGGGCGGCTTGTGCCAGTAGCGGCGCTGCCACGGAAAGGCCTTGCGCGGCTCGTTGGTGACCAGCAGATCCTCGCCACGCAGTTCATCGCCCGCGCCTGAGAAGAAGAGGCGGCGGCGATGGACGAGGCCGAAGAGCTTTTCGTAGCCGTTATGGCTCGCTTCGAGCCAGATGCCGCTGTCGTTCTCATGGCGGCGGCTTTCGACCCGGGTCGGGCCTTCCATGGTGCGGGCACCGAGCAGCGCGCGGGTGAATTTACCGCGCAGGATGCGGGCCGACGAGGTGTCGGCGAGCACCAGCGTCGAATGGGCGGCGGTGGCGCGGCTGGCGGCTTCCCAGTCGGGGCCGAGCACGCGGGTCGTGCCGCAATTGACGATTAGGCGCGATTTCCCCGAGCTGATCTCGAAGGAAAGACAGCCCGCATGGGCGTCGTGGCTGTAGCGGCCGGGGGGCGGCGGACCGGTATCGGCGATGAGCCGCGCATGACCGGCGGCCATGCGCTGATAGCCGGAATGCGGTGCGAAGCCGAAGGGCTTGCCGCGCGTATCGTCGTAGGCGAGCACGGCATCGATGGCGCCGTCGAGACCTTCATTCGCGCCGTTGAAAAGCGCGAGCCGTCCGTCGCCATGCCGGAAGAAGCGCAGCATCGGCATCATGCGGTCGACGGCGTCGCGGATGGGCTTCGGCACCTCGAGCCCACGCGCGGCCATGGCGTCGCGCAGCGAGATGAGGTCGAGCATGATCGACAGGATTGCCGCCGGATTGCGGCTGACATGGCCGCCATCGGCCAGCACCTGACGGTTGAGTTCGCGGCAGACGAGGCGCAGACCCTTTTCGAGGCGCTTCTCGCCTTCGGAAAGACAGAGGCCGGAAAAGGCAAGGCCGAGCGCCGCCGTCAGCCGCTTCTCGCCCGCAGGTGCCAACGCCGCCGTTCGCGCGAGGTGGCGCGCCTGCCGGGCCATGTTGCGCAGCAGCGTCGAGCGATAGATGAGGTCCGAGCCGTCGATGATGAGGGCGCCGTTCGCAACCCATGAGGTGAGGCGGCGGCCGATCACATGCGGCGCCCAAGCAATCCGGTCCCAATGGGCGGATTGTTGCGTCATCCAGCCGGCGACGAGCGTTTGCGCATAGGTCCGCGCGGCGTCGCCGCCCGCGGCGGTGAAATGGCGCAACCAGGAGAAACCGTGAAGTTCTTCAGCCCATGCGTCGGTGGGTGGCGTTGCGGCGAAGGGCGAGCCGCCATCCGTCTTCACTTGCCCGCCGGGAAGCGACCAGCGGCCCTGAAAGAGCGCCTCCGCCTTGTCGGCGAGGCCGGGCCGGAGATCGCGCGGATAAAGTACCATGTGGTCGGGCATGGGGCCGCGCAGCGTCTGGCCATAGGCCCATGTCGCATAGGTGCGGGCGAGCATCACATCGCGTGCGCGCACCAGCGCGGCGCCGACAAGGTCGACCGCGCGATTGCCGGGCGGCATCGAATAATAGGTAGGCGAAGACTGCGCCTCCACGACGGGCGATCCCGGCTGAGGCGGATCGATCTCGACTTCCGTCATATGCGCCATGCCGCTTGCCTGCGGCCTCCCGCTGTCGGTGCGCGCTTCTTCAAGCGGCTCCGCGAAGGGTCGCGATGTTTCTTGCATAGGCGGCCTCTCCGCCCTTGAACGTCGCCGTGCCGGCGACAAGCACGTTGGCTCCGGCCGCAATGGCGCGGGGCGCCGTCTCGAAATTGATGCCGCCATCGACTTCGAGGTCGATGCCGGGATTCTCCTGATCGATCCGCTTGCGGATGATCTCGATCTTCTTCAACTGGCTTTCGATGAAGCTCTGCCCGCCGAAGCCCGGATTGACGCTCATCACGAGGACAAGGTCGATATCGCCAAGGAGCGGCCAGAGCATTTCGACCGGGGTGCCCGGATTGAGCGCGAGGCCGGGCTTCGCGCCCGCCGCGCGGATCGCCTGAATGGTGCGGTGCGGATGGGGCCCTGCTTCCGGATGGAAGGAGATGATGTCTGCGCCCGCCTTGGCAAAAGCCTCGATATAGAGGTCGACCGGCGAGATCATCAGATGAACGTCGAACGTTTTTTCCGAGTGCGGGCGCAGCGCCTTCACGACATCGGGGCCGATGGTGATGTTCGGAACGAAGTGGCCGTCCATCACGTCGACATGGATGTAGTCGGCGCCGGCATCGGAAATGGCGCGAACCTCCGCGCCAAGCTTCGCGAAGTCGGAGGCGAGGATCGACGGGGCGATCTTGATGGGAGATTTGCCGCTCATATACCGCTCTCGAGACCCGAACCGGGCAGCGGAAAACTGCCCAAAACACTAAATCTTGGCTGTTTCCCTGCTTAACAGCTTGAATCTTGTGGCGCAAGGCTGGGTCGAGGGTCAGGTGCGCCGGATGAGCCTCGCCGCATAAAAGCCGTCCATGCCGCCTTCCTCCGCCAGATGGCAGGGCAGGGTGCGCAGGTCGCCTTCGGGTGTCACGAGTTCGGCGAGGCCGCCAACCTCCGCCGCCTCAATGGGGCGGCGGGCGAAGTTTGCGTGGCGGTAGAGGAAGCGCTCGATCTGGTCGGGGCCTTCCTGGCGTTCGAGCGAACAGGTGCAATAGACGAGCGTGCCGCCGACAGAGAGCAGTCGCGCCGCATGGTCGAGAATGCGCGTCTGGAGCGCCGAAAGCCGGTCGCGGTCGGCATGGGTCTTCAGGTACAGGACGTCCGGGTGGCGGCGGGCGGTGCCGGTCGCGGTGCAGGGCGCGTCGAGCAGGATGAAGTCCCATGTCCGGCCCGGCTGCCAGCGGGCGGCGTCCTCCACCACGATCCCGGCGTCGAGGCCGGTGCGGGCGAGGTTCCGGCGCAGCCGGTCGAGGCGCTGGGGCGAACGGTCGAGCGCGGTCACGTTCGCGCCCATGCTTGCGAGTTCCAGCGTCTTGCCGCCCGGCGCGGCGCAGAGGTCGAGCACGTCGCGGCCCTTCACATCGCCGAGAAGACGGGCAGGGATCGCGGCGGCGAGATCCTGCACCCACCAGGCGCCTTCCTCGAAACCGGGCAGGGCCTCGATGCGGCCGCCTGCTTCAAGGCGCAGGCTTCCCGTCGGCATGAGCTTCGCGCCGAGACGCTCGGCCCATAGGGCGCGGTCTGCCTCCACCTTCACCGTGATGTCGAGCGGGGCCTCGCGCCACTGGCTGCGGATCGTCGCGCGGGCGGCTTCCTCGCCATAAGATTTGACCCAGCTTTTCCAGAGCCAGTCAGGCAGTGAGGCGCGTTCGGCGTCGATCCCGTTGCGAAGCGTATCGGCCTCGCGTGTGAGCCGGCGCAAGGCCGCATTGACCAGCGATTTGAAATGCCGCGCATCGGTGTCGCTCGCTGCCGCCTCTACGGCCAGATCGACGGCGGCATGAGGTGCGACGCCGAGGAAGAGGATTTCGGCAATGGCGGTGCGAAGGATCGTCTGTGTGGGCCCCGCGCGCTTCGGCAGCGGCTTTTCGATGAGGCGCGAGAAGATGAGGTCGATTTCGCCCAGATGCCGAAGCGTGGTGCCTGCGATGGCGCGGGCAAAGCCCTTGTCGGCTGCCGCTGCGTCGCGCAGCGCGCCCTTGGTCACTTCATCCGCGAAGGCCTCGTCCAGCGCGCGCGCCTTGCCGAGAACGCTCGCGACCAGCCGCTGCGCGGCAAGCCGCGCGGGAAGGCCCGGTTCATTGTTCGTTTCGTTCATGGGGCAGGCTTATCGCATGAGCGGTGCGAGGGCCAGCGGCGGATTGATGCGGGAACTTCGCCCGCTGACGATCAGCCCCAGGGGCTGCCATTCGCGCGCGCGTCGGCGGCGGCGAGTTCCCGGAGCTTCGCCACGCGGTTCGCGGTCGAGGGATGCGTCGAGAAAAGACTGTCGCGGCCATGTCCCGAAAGCGGGTTGATGATGAACATATGCGCGGTGGCCGGGTGCGCCTCCGCCGCGAGGTTCACGCGCTCATGCGCCGCGCGGTCGATCTTTTCCAGCGCCGAGGCGAGCCAGAGCGGACGGCCGGAAATCTCCGCGCCTGCGGCGTCGGCGTCATATTCGCGCGTGCGGCTGATCGCCATCTGCACGAGGCCGGCCGCGATGGGCGCGAGGATCGCGAGCGCCAGCGTGCCGATGAAGCCGCCATTGTTCTCGCGGTTGCCGCCGAAGAAGAAGGCGAAATTCGCAAGCATCGAGATCGCGCCCGCTATCGTCGCCGTAATCGTCATGGTGAGCGTGTCGCGGTTGCGGATATGGCTCAGCTCATGCGCCATCACGCCCGCGAGTTCTTCCGGCGTCAGCATCCGGAGAAGGCCGGTTGTCGCGGCGACGGCGGCGTGTTCCGGGTTGCGGCCCGTGGCGAAGGCGTTGGGCTGGTCGTTCTCGATGATGTAGGTCGCCGGCATCGGAATGCCGGCATTCTCCGCGAGCTGGGCGACGAGGCGCACATATTGCGGCGCCGTCGTCTCATCCACGCGCTGGGCGCCATACATGGAGAGAACCATGCGGTCGGAATTCCAGTAGGCGAAAAGGTTCATCGCCGCAGCGACGAAAAAGGCGATCGTCGCGCCGCCCGTGCCGCCGATCAGATAGCCGAGCCCCATGAAAAGGGCGGTGAGAGCGGCGAGAAGAATGCCTGTCTTGACGGTGTTCATCGGTCTTTCGGTTCCTGTTGCGCGCCCCGCGCCGCCGGTGCATTCGGGCGGCAACTGGCGCGGCGGGGGCCGACACCTTATATGTAGCCCCGCAATCTCCCCTTCAAGCGAGTGGCCTCATGAGCGGCGAAACGGAAAATCAGGCACAGGAGCCCGGCGAGCAGGCGGAAGCGACGCCGCCCAAGGTGTTGAGCCCTGCCGCCCGGCGCGCCCTTGCCGAGGCTGAGGAACGCCGCCGGGCCGCCGATGCCGCCCGCGCCGCCGCCCCCGCCCCCCGCGAGATCAACGGCCCCAAGGGCCTCGAACTCGGCGCCGAGCCGACGCGTTATGGCGACTGGGAAGTCAAAGGCATCGTCAGCGATTTCTGAGGCCAGGGTTTCCGGTCCGTTCCGGTTCGCTTCGCGAGTCTTGACGCGCCGGAGTTGAAGGGAAAAGTGCCCGCAGGAGCGCGAAGGCGCCGTCCACGCCCGCGCCTATAGCGGGGCAAAGCGAGGGAGCTGGTATGAACTCGCCATATACCGCGCAGTTTGTAGGAAGAGCTTATCCACAGGTGTGGATGTCTTTTGCTTGCGCTGCACCCCTCGAAGCAGAGAACATGTTTTTGGTGATCGCCACCTGATTCTCTCCTGAAGGCCCGCAATGCGCCTGTACGGCGCGGGTTGCATTGTGCAATTCGGGGTTGATGGGCTCATCCCATCTCGAGAATAGGAGGCAAGTATGCGCGTACATGTACGAGCATATGAGCGCTATCGACTCGGCAGGCATGAGCACGTTTGTGCCCACACCCGCCGCTGGCCGACACAGATGTCCTTTGAGTTTTAGCGGACCGTAGGACTCTGCTTCGCCCCGTCAGGTGGCGATCACCACCCGCTTTTTACAGAAACAGTCATTTAATGGGGGCGTACCCTTCGTAAATGACGCTTCTATCACTCAAAAATGAGTGATTCATGCATCATTATTGCTGCACTTGGGACTCAACGCGCAAGCGCAAATTGCACACATGCAATCTTTTCTATGCATCTGAGTCCGACAAGATCGCAAGTGATTGCATGACTAGGCGCGCTTATGAGGCGCACGTCGTGCGCCTCAGCCCTTGTTCTGCCGGTTGTCGACGAGATCGCCGACGACGGTCGGGTCGGCCAGCGTCGAGGTGTCGCCGAGATTGGAGAAATCGTCCTCGGCGATCTTGCGCAGGATGCGGCGCATGATCTTGCCGGAGCGCGTTTTCGGCAGGCCGGGCGCGAACTGGATGAGGTCCGGCGCGGCGATGGGGCTGATCTCCTTGCGGACCCACTGCACGAGTTCCTTGCGGAGTTCCTCCGTCGGCTGCTCGCCCGCGTTCAGCGTCACATAGGCATAGATGCCCTGGCCCTTGATGTCGTGGGGATAGCCGACGACGGCGGCTTCCGCCACCTTCGCATGGGCGACGAGTGCGCTTTCGACTTCCGCCGTACCCAGACGATGTCCGGACACGTTGAGCACGTCGTCCACGCGGCCCGTGATCCAGTAATAGCCGTCCGCGTCGCGGCGGCAGCCGTCGCCGGTGAAATACATGCCGGGATACTGGATGAAATAGGTGTCGATGAAGCGCTGATGGTCGCCATAAACGGTGCGCATCTGGCCCGGCCATGAATCCGCGATGCAGAGATTGCCGGAGGTTTCGCCTTCGAGCACCTTGCCCTCGGTATCGACCACGACGGGCTTCACGCCGAAGAAGGGCAGCGTCGCCGAACCCGGCTTCTGCGCGATGGCGCCGGGAAGTGGCGAGATGAGAATGCCGCCTGTTTCCGTCTGCCACCACGTGTCGACGATGGGGCAGCGCCCGTCGCCCACGACGCGGTGATACCAGAGCCAGGCTTCCGGATTGATCGGTTCGCCGACCGAGCCGAGAAGGCGGAGCGACTTGCGGCTCGTCTTCTTCACCGGCCCGTCGCCCTCGCGCATCAGCGAGCGCAGCGCGGTGGGCGCGGTATAGAAGATGTTGACCTGATGCTTGTCGATCACTTCCCAGAAGCGCGAGGTGCTGGGATAGTTCGGCACGCCTTCGAACATCAGCGTCGTCGCGCCATTGGCGAGCGGCCCGTAGACGATGTAGCTGTGGCCCGTGACCCAGCCCACATCCGCCGTGCACCAGTAGATGTCGCCGTCCTGATAATCGAAGACATATTGGTGTGTCATCGAGGCATAGACGAGATAGCCGCCGCTGGTGTGCAGCACGCCCTTGGGCTTTCCGGTCGAGCCGGACGTATAGAGGATGAAAAGCGGGTCTTCCGCGTTCATCACTTCAGGCTGGCAATCTGCGGGAACCTTGGCGGCCTCCTCGTGATACCAGACATCGCGGCCCGCCTGCATGGCGACATCGCCGCCCGTGTGGCGCACGGTGATGACGCTGGTAACGCCGGGGCACTTCTTCAGCGCTTCGTCGGTATTCGCCTTCAGCGGAATCTTGCGGCCGCCGCGCAGGCCTTCATCGGCGGTGATGATGACGGTCGAGTCGCAGTCGACGACACGGCCGGCGATGCTGTCGGGCGAGAAGCCGGCGAAGACGACGGAGTGGACCGCGCCGATGCGGGCGCAGGCAAGCATGGCATAGGCCGCTTCCGGGATCATCGGCAGGTAGATGGTGACGCGGTCGCCCTTCTTCACGCCGCGCGCCTTCAGCACATTGGCGAAGCGGCAGACTTCGGCGTGAAGCTCCCTGTAGGTGATCTTCCGGTCGTTCTTCGGATCGTCGCCTTCCCAGATGATCGCGACCTGATCGGGCCGATCCTTCAAATGGCGGTCGACGCAGTTCACGCTGACATTGAGCGCGCCATCCTCGAACCATTTGATGTGGAGGTTCTTCGGATCGAAGGAAACGTTCTTCACCTTGGTGAAGGGCTTGATCCAGTCAATGCGTTGGGCTTCCTCGCGCCAGAACGTGTCGGGATCGCGGAGGCTCGCCTCGTAAAGCGCCTTGTAGCGCGCCTCATCGATGATGGCGCGGGCCGCCCATTCCGGCGAAACGGGAAACACTTCATTCGACATGGTGGGACGTCTCCTTGGCAGCGTGTCTTTTTAGTCTTGTAAATTGATCGGATTATGAGCGAGCGCCTTGCGCTCGGCAATCATAGCGCAGAGCGCCATGCATTATCTCTCTTTGCGATTCTGAATGGGGGCCATTAGTTTACCGACATGAAAATTTCGTAATGAGTACAGGCAGCCCATGGCGAACGCTCTCGACGGTAAGACCTTCATCCTCGGCATCGGTGCACAAAAGGCGGGCACGACCTGGCTCGCTGAGTATCTGGATAGCCGCCCCGAAGTCTTCATGGCGCCCCTCATGGAGATGCACTACTTCGACGCCAAATATGTGCCTGGGCATCGTGAGAACATCGACGCACTCTTCAAGAGAAAAGAGGGCATTCTCGCGCGGCAACAAATCTGGCCGAGTGCAAGGCGGAAAAAGCGTCTTGAGCATCTGAGGGCGCGGATGCGCATGAACGACGATGCGGCTTATGTGAAGTATTTCGAGCGCTACGTTCCGGCCGAGTGCACACATTTCAGTGAAATCACGCCGGAATACGCGTTGCTTCCGCGAGAGGTCTTCGAAAACATCAGGCGATATTTCCCGCAGACCAAAGTTGTCTTTCTGATGCGAGACCCTGTCGACCGGTTTTATTCGCAACTGCGCATGAACCTGCGGGCGGGCCGGGCGCAAGGTGGGAGTGAGGAAGAGCTCTTCGTCTCGTTCCTGAATGAGCCGCGCTACATCGACAAGACCTCTTATCAAGAGACTCTCCCGGTCGTTCGGTCGGCTTTTACCGAGGACCAGATCCATATCGCCTTTTACGAAAACCTTTTCGGCGATGCAGAAATGGCGCGTCTGTGCGATTTCCTCGGCCTGACTTTTGTACCCGGGGCATATGACAAGAAGGCCAATGCCGCCCCCAAACCCGCCAAACTCGACCCGAAGCTTGCGGCGCTCGCGCGGGAGCGTTTTGCGCCGGTCTATGATTTCTGCCGCGCGGAATTTGGCGAGCGTGTGCCCGACTCCTGGCGCACCTGAAGCTTATTCGCCAGCGGTCAGCGCGGCGATTTCCTCGTCGCCAAGCCCCACTTCGCGCAGTACTTCCGCCGTCTGTTCGCCGAGTTTCGGCGGATGGCGGCGGATGTTCGCGGGCGTCTCGCTGAAGCGCACGGGCGGCTTCAGGGCGAAATAGGGCCCGGCATGCGGGTGGTCGTAGCGCTGGAAGAAATCGACCGCCTTCAGGTGTGGATCGTTCTGCAGATCGTCGAGGCGGTTCATCTTCACGGCGGGAATGCTGTGCGGCAGGAGAAGGTCGAGCCATTCCTCGGTCGTCTTCGTCTCCGTCAGCTCCTCGATCATCGCGTAAAGCTCGCGGATGTTCTGGGTGCGCTTCTTGTAGGTCGAGAAGCGCGGATCCTCGTAGACGCCGGGGCGGCCCGCCAGCTCGAAGAAGATTTCCCACTGCTTGTCGGAATAGGGCATCAGGCCGATGTGGCCGTTCTTCGTCTTGTAGGGGCGGCGATCGGGATTGGTGATGCGCGGATAGGTCCACTGGCCCGTCGGCGGATCGTAGACG
This sequence comes from Parvibaculum sedimenti, assembly GCF_009184905.1. Lineage (GTDB taxonomy): Bacteria > Pseudomonadota > Alphaproteobacteria > Parvibaculales > Parvibaculaceae > Parvibaculum > Parvibaculum sedimenti. Next base: position 300,125 of record NZ_WESC01000002.1, on the reverse strand, counting down.
TGATCGTAGAAATGTTCGGCCAGCACGAAGGAGGTGACGGCCTCGAGCATCGGCACTTCGACGAACTGGCCCTCGCCGGTCTTCGCCTTGTGGTAGAGTGCGGCGGTGACTGCCGAGACGAAGAAGAGGCCGGACACCTTGTCCGCCATGATGGTTGGCAGGTAGCGCGGTTGCGGATTGCCGTCCATATAGGTCAGGATTTCGGCCGCACCCGAGCCTGCCTGAATGAGATCGTCGTAAGCGGGAAGGCCCGCATAGGGTCCATCCGAGCCATAGCCCGCTGCATGGACGAAGATGATGTCGGGCTTCACCGCCTTGATGTCCTCATAGGCGAGGCCGAGCTTCTTCATCGCGGCGTAGCGGATATTCGAGGTCATCACATCGGCGGTGGAGATGATCTTCAGGAGCGCATTGCGGCCCGATGGCTTGGCGAGGTCGATCAGCACCGAACGCTTGTTGCGGTTGATGGTGAGGAAGATCGGTCCGAGATCGGGTGAGGCGCCTTCGGGCAGATGGCCCGGCCAGCGCATGATGTCGCCGCCAAAGCCGCCGCCGCCGGTAGGCGAGGGCGCCTCGACCTTGATCACGTCCGCGCCGTAATCGCCGAGGATCTGCGTCGCATAGGCGCCGAAGACGACGCTGGTGAGATCGACAATGCGGACGCCCTTGAGCGGCCCCGTGACTTCTGTTTCGAGTTTCTTCGTCTCGCTCACTTCGTCCTCCACTCGCCTCACCCCAAGCGCTTTAGCACGCTTTTCCCGTTCAACCGGGCATTCGTCAAGCTTTCCCCGGCGTTCGGCTGGCAATCCGTGAGAGACGCTACGTCGCCCGGCCTCTCCATGCCCCTATTTTTGTTGGGAGCGAGCTCGCCGACCCCCATATTCATGGCTGCGTCGCGCGGTTGCGGCGAGAGGAGACGCCATGCAGCTTCATCTTTCGACATGGGTCGAGATCGAGGACTATCTCATGCGCTCGCGCGGGATCGTCATTCCCATCGGCTCGACCGAGCAGCATGGGCCGACGGGCCTCATAGGCACGGATGCGATCTGCCCCGAGGCGATTGCCGCCTGCGCGGCGGAAGAAGCCGGATTCCTCGTCGGGCCGACCTTCAATGTCGGCATTGCCCAGCATCATCTCGGCTTTCCCGGCACGATCACGCTGCGCCCCTCGACCATGATCGCGGCAATCCACGACTGGGTCGCGTCGTTGGCGCGGCACGGTTTCGAGCGCGTCTATTTCTTCAATGGCCATGGCGGCAATGTTTCAACCATCAATGCGGCCTTTTCCGAAATCTATGCGGATCGCTCGCTCAGCGCCGATGCTTCCAATCGCGGGCCGGTCAAATGCAAGCTCGCGAATTGGTGGGACTTCGGGCCCGTGATGGACTTCTGCCGGGCAAAATATGGCGCGTCGCACGGGAGCCATGCGACGCCCTCCGAAATCGCAATCACCTGGGCGGTCCATCCGGAAGCGGTCAAGCAGGTGGAAATGAGCCCGCAGGTCGCCCCCACAGGGCGCTTCACCGACGCGGCGGACTACCGCGCGAAGTTCCCTGATGGCCGCATCGGCTCCGATCCGGCATTGGCGAAAGCCGAAAACGGGGCCGAACTGATCGTGCTCGCCGCCAAGGGGCTCATTGAGGACTACCGACGGTTTCTCGCGAGCTGATCCTCTGGCGCGATGGAGATCATTCCGTCGACGATTTCGATGGGCACTAGCGTCAGGTGCTTCCCCGCGCATGGGCCGGAGACGCAGAAGCCGTCCTCGATGCGAAAGAGGGCGGCGTGAACACCGCAGATGATGCGCGTTTCATCTAGTGTCAGGAACTTGTCCGGCCAATTGTCGAGCCGGGCATGGGCGTGTGGACATTCGTTGAGATAGGCGCGCGCCTCGCCTTTGCTCCGTACAAGGAACATATCGAAGCGTGTCTGTCCCTTGCCGAAGCTGAATCCCTTGGCGCCAGGATCGTCCAGCGAATCGAACGGGCAGAGGGGCGTGCCGGGTGGCGGTCTCATGCTTTCGTCACGGCGCTTTCGCGAGGCCGCCCATCTTGCAGATGAGTTTCCATTCGTTGTCGCGCACGGGCTGCACGGAAAGGCGCGACTGTTTCAGGATCGCCATTTCCGCGAGTTTCGGTTCGGCCTTGATGTCGGCAAGCGTGATCGGATTGGGCACATCGCACACCGCCTCGATATCGACAAGGCCGAAGCGGCCCGTCTCGTCGGTCGGGTCGGGACGATGCTCGCCGATGACGCGGACGACGCCGACGATCCGCTTCTCATCCACCGAATGATAGAAGAAGCCAAGGTCGCCCTTCCGCATCGCCTTCATGTTGTTGTTCGCCTGATAATTGCGAACGCCGTTCCAGGGTTCGCCCCTGGCGCCCTTCTTTTTCTGGTCGTCCCATGACCAGGTCGAAGGTTCCGATTTGAAAAGCCAGTACGCCATTGTCTCTTGCCCTTATCGCGGATTGAGAACCCATTTCCACGCGCGGATCTCGACCGCCGCGAAGAGCCCGGCCTTCGTATAAGGATCCTCCGCGACAAGCGCTTCGACTTCGGCGCGGTTGGCTGCCTCAATGATGAGGAGGCTGCCTGTCATTGTCGCGCCGTCGTCGCTGGTGAAGGGGCCGCCGGCGGCAATGCGACCGCTTTCGTTCCAGTATTTCACATGCGCTTCGCGATTGGCGAGGCGGACATCAAGGGCATTCGGCTTGTCGGTGCCGATGAGGCAGAAGAGCATTTGTTTCTCCGGTATCAGCTTTCGTTTTTGAACGGGCGGGTGAGGAGCGCGAGGATCGCCTCGTCGACGTTGAGACGGCCCGTGACGATTCCTGCGACGGCTTCCGAGATCGGCATTTCGATCCCGTGTTTCGCGGCCAGTTCGACGACGGCGGTGGCGGAGAATACGCCCTCGCTCACCGAATGGCGGCTGCCCAGAATTTCCTCGAGCGTTTTTCCCTGGCCGAGCGCCATGCCGAGCGACATGTTGCGCGACTGCGGCGAGTTGCAGGTGAGGATGAGATCGCCGAGCCCGGAAAGGCCTGCCAGCGTTTCGGGGCGCGCGCCGAGCGAGAGGCCGAGACGGGTCATCTCGGCAAAGCCGCGCGTCGTCAGCGCGGCCCGCGCGCTGGCGCCGAAGCCCTTGCCCTCGACGATGCCGCAGGCGATGGCGAGCACGTTCTTCACCGCGCCGCCGATTTCGGCGCCGATGAGATCGGAGGCGTAATAGGGCCGGAATGTCGGGAGACCGATCGCGTGGACGAGCGCCTTGCCGATTTCCTCGTCGGCGCAGGCAAGCGTGATCGCGGTTGGGAGGCCGCGTGCGACCTCGGCGGCGAAACTCGGGCCGGAGAGGACGGCGGGCAGGGCCTGCGGCAGCGCTTCGGCGAGCACCTCGGTGAGGAGCTTCAACGTGCCTTGCTCGACGCCCTTGGCGCAGAGAAGGACCGGCGTGCCGGGCTTGAGCAAAGGCTTCAGCCCGGCGCAGACGCTCCGCATGTGCTGGGCAGGCGTCACCATCAGCAGCGCGTCGGCGCTTGCCGCCTCCTCGACCGATGAGGTTGCGCGCACGCTCTCGTCAAGCGCGATGCCCGGAAGGAAGCGCGCGTTTTCGTGCCGCGTGTTGATCGTGTCGACGACTTCCGCTTCGCGCGCCCAGAGCGTCACCTTTCGCGCGGGCGTCTGGTCTCGCCCGGCCCGCGCCGCGACCTGGGCGAGCGCCGTGCCCCAGGCGCCGCCGCCGATGACGCCGATATGTTCGAATTCCTTCATGGCTTGCAGAGTCCGCCCCACCTGTTCCATTTCCACCGCCCAACGCCATCGCTTCTAACGATTGAACGATTCGTTGAATATTTACTGCGGTAGTTTACAATTACTCTATGAACGCTCCCGACAATACACGCCAGAAAATCATCGACGCAGCCAGGAAACGTTTTGCCCATTACGGCTATGGCAAGACGACGATGGCCGATCTCGCGGTCGATTGCGCCATGTCTGCCGGTAATCTCTACCGCTATTTCGCCAGCAAGCTCGATATTGCCGAGGAAATCGCCCGTGCAGCTTCGGTCCGCACGGTGGGGCAACTCTCGCGCATCCTGACCCGGCCCGGACGCAGCGCCTCGGAGCGGTTGCATGATTTCCTGTTCGAGGATCTCCGCGAAACCTTCCACGCGCTGGAACGGGACCCGAAACTGGTCGAAATGGCCCAGATCATAACCTCGGAGCGACCCGAGTTTCATAATGAGGGGCTTGCCCGCGAGCGCGAGGTGCTGCGGCGGATCGTTGAATACGGTAACGCCTCGGGCGAATTTTCGGTGGCCGACCCTGAATTCATCTCCGAGATGATCCAGTCGGCGACGCTCAAATTCAGCTACCCGCAGCTTTTCACGCGGTTGCCGCTTGACAAGCTCGAGCGGGAACTTGAAGGCGTCTATCAGCTCATCGTCGGCAGCCTCAGGGCTGGTGTGTCGATGATCGACCCCCACCGAGATGTGGTAGAGGCCTGATTTTGCTGCGAAGCAGCAATTTCATTCAGAATTGCAAAATTTTGACAAACCATTGATTCTTAAGGGCCAAGGTCTTCCATAACGTCGTAATGTGTTGCGATGCAGCAACATTCGACGTGAATGATGAATATTTTTCGTTTCATTCATTGTTTTCCGTTCAGGGCCGTCCTAGATAGGAGGCGTCGAAGGAGTTCCCTCCTCCCCGACCGCACTGAAGGAGAAGCCGCCATGACGCTCGCAGCCCTCAAGTCCCACTTCGAAAGCCCCGTCGCCGCAGAGGCCGTTCTGCGTTCCGATGCCAAGATTTTCTCGTGGACGGACTATGCGGACCGGAAAGCTCCGGCGGTGCGCGACACGTTGGGCGGCCATCTCGGAATCGCCGCGATCGCAACCTACGCGATCTTCAACCTCGCCTATCTGTGTGTGCAGTACGCGTTCTGAGCAAAATCAATTCCGGGCGCGGTCCTGACCGGACCCAGTCGCCCTGCAAGACTGAATTCGAAGGAGACATGTCATGAGCTTCACTGAAACCGTCGCAACCCGCTTCATCGTTGTGGTCCTCGCCGCCTATTCCATCGCGCTCCTCGCGCAGACGGCGGGCGTCGTCCACTTCGTCTGATCTCGATTCTCCCGTCGGGCTCTACCCCTCCCTCCCCGGAGCCCGACATACTCAAGACCTGCTAACTCGGGTCTCTTGCCCCGGCGTCTCCTCACGCCGGGGCTTTTTTTATCCGCCGTGTCCTTTGGGTGGCGCGCGGTCGCAGGAACTTCTTAACCATGACGGGGTTAGGTTTGGGTGAGCTTCCCAGTCAGTAGTGGCATCGCCCCATGAACATGACCGCCCGAAACAGCCATCCCTTCTCGATCGACGTCCCGGTTCGCGAACGCCGCGCCGGTGCCATCCATATCGAGCCGATGATGATGTGGTGTTCGAGCGTCTTCCGGTGCGAGGACTGGCGTCCGCGCAATCGCCGCGAGGTGGTGCGCTTCTGCTTCCGCTCCGAAGATCAGGCGGCGCAATTCGCCGAAGCGTGGCGGCCCCGGCTTTAGTTTCAGCTTCCGATTTTCGTCAGGCCTTGACACCAGCGCCGGGCTTTGCCTGTGCGGTGGGGTCGAGCGGCCAGCGCGCCAGCGGGCTGATATCGAGCCCGTCTTCCATGCCCATCGCGAAACGCTCTGCGCCCGCCCAGGCGATCATCGCGCCATTGTCGGTGCAGAGCTTTACCGGTGGCACGATGAAGTCGTAGCCGCGCTCGGCAGCTGTTGCTTCGAGGCGCGCGCGCAACGTCTGATTCGAGGCGACGCCGCCTGCCACGACGAAGCGCCGCGATCCTTCGGGAAGGTTCGCCATCTCCATCGCATGGGCGACGCGGTCGGCGAGTACGTCCGCCACGGTTGCCTGAAAACTCGCCGCGATATCGGCGCGAAGCTGATCCGTCAATTCGCCCTCAGCCTCAATTCGTTGTGCTTCGATGAGCTGGCGTACTGCCGTCTTGAGGCCCGAGAAAGAAAAATCGCAGCCGGGCTTGCCCATGAGCGGGCGAGGCAGGTGGAAACGGCTGGCGTCGCCCGTCTTCGCGGTGCGCTCCACGGCGGGGCCGCCGGGAAAACCCAGGTGCATCATCTTCGCCACCTTGTCGAAGGCTTCGCCCACCGCGTCGTCGATGGTAGTGCCGAGGCGGCGATAGCGCCCGACGTCCTCGACCACGAGAAGCTGGCTGTGGCCACCCGAAACGAGAAGCAGCAGATAGGGGAACGCGATCCCGTCGGTGAGCCGGGCCGTCAGCGCATGGCCTTCGAGGTGATTGACCGCGACGAGCGGCAGACCGCGGGCAAGCGCAATGCCCTTCGCCGTCATCAGCCCGACAATGACGCCGCCGATAAGACCGGGACCGGCGGTCGCCGCGATGGCGTCGAGGTCGTCCCAGCCGACATGGGCCTCTTCCAGAGCCCTGACGATCAAGCCGTCCAGATGCTCGATATGGGCGCGGGCGGCGATTTCAGGGACCACGCCGCCATAGGGCGCATGTTCCCTGATCTGCGAAAAGACCGCATTGGAGAGGATTTCACCCCGAAATCCGCCGGATTCTTCGGCATGGCGGCGCACGACGGCCGCTGCCGTCTCGTCGCAGCTCGTCTCAAGCCCGAGAATGGTGAGCACGCCCTCGCGCGTCATGTTGTCCGTCGCTCTTCCGGTGGAAAGGGGTCTTCCATGCCGCCTCGATCGTCTATAAGAGCGGCAGGCCCTTGTCGGGCTTGGCATAACACCCGGAAGAAGGCTCATGCAACGTCGGCTCCGCATCGGCACGCGCGGCTCCAAGCTCGCGCTCATTCAGGCAAATGACGTCGCAAGGCGTATCGGCATCGCGCTCGGCCTTCCCGCAGAGGAGGCCGCCGAGATCGTCGTCATCAAGACGACCGGCGACCGTGTGCAAGACCGCAATCTTTCGGAACTGGGCGGCAAGGGCCTCTTCACCAAGGAAATCGAGGATGCGCTCCTCGACGGCGGCATCGATCTCGCCGTGCATTCGATGAAGGACATGCCGACCGTTCTGCCCGACGGGCTCATCATCGATTGCACGCTGGAGCGCGTCGACCCGCGCGACGCCTTCCTTTCGTCCAAGGCCACATCCATCGCGACGCTGCCCCAAGGCGCCATCGTCGGCACCTCGTCGCTGCGCCGCGGAGCGCAGGTGAAGGCGCGCCGACCCGATGTGACCGTCGTTCCCTTTCGCGGCAATGTCGATACACGATTGCAGAAGCTCGCAGATGGCGTCGCCGATGCGACGCTTCTTGCCATGGCGGGCCTCACCCGCATGGGCCTTCTCGACAAGGTGACGGCGCCGCTCTCGACCGAGGAAATCCTTCCTGCGGTCGCGCAGGGCGCGGTCGGTGTCGAACGTAGAGTGAACGACGCCGAGGTCGCGGAATTGCTGCAGAAACTCCATCATGTCGAAACGGGGCTGCGCATTGCCGCCGAGCGCGCGACGCTCGCGGTGCTTGATGGTTCCTGCCGCACACCTATCGCGGCACTTGCGCTCATCGATGGCAAGAAACTCGCCATGCGCGCGATGATCCTTTCGCCGGATGGTTCGGAAGTGATCGAGACTTCGCGCGAGGGCCTTGCCTTGGATGCCGTGGCGCTGGGCGCCGATGCTGGCGAGGAGTTGAAGGGCCGCGCGGGCTCGCATTTCTTCGACGAGGTCTGAAATCCCATGCGCCTTCTCGTCACGCGGCCAGACGAGGATGCAGGCCCGCTTGTCGAGGCGCTGACGGGGCTCGGCCATGAGTCGATTGCCGCGCCGCTCCTCGCGATCAGACCCGTTGCCGATGCCGTCATTCCCGATACGCCATATCAGGCCGTACTGATCACCAGCGCCAATGGCGCACGGGCCATCGGCGCGCGTCGCGAGATGGCGCGGCTCGCACCGATTCCAGTCCTCGCGGTGGGCGAGGCGAGCGCGGCGGCCGCTCGCGTCGCGGGTTTCGCCGATGTCACGGCTGCGGACGGCGATGTTCATGCGCTGGCGGGGCTCGTCCTTGGCCGTCTTTCGCCGGGCGGAGGTCCGCTCCTCCACGTCGCCGGGGCGGTCACGGCGGGCGATCTCAAGGGCATGCTCGAGGCGCGCGGCTTCAGCGTCGACCGTGCTGTGCTTTATGAGGCGGTGACGGCAGAGCAGCTTCCCGAAGCGGCTGCCTCGGCGTTGGGCGAGGGCCGGGTCGATGGCGCGCTTTTCTATTCTCCGCGAACCGCCCGTCAATTCGCCGAACTGGTGCGGATAGCGGGTCTCGAACAAGAACTCGTCACGGTGACGGCCTATTGTCTCTCCACCGCAGTTGCCGACGCGCTGGCCGGACTTCCCTTCAAGGCGGTCGAGATTGCCGCTGAGCCGAGCCAGACATCGCTGCTCGAATTGCTTGCATGATGCGCCATGAATCCCGCGTCATTTCGTGGCATGGGGCGGCGCGGAAGCTGGAAAAGGCCGAAATCCGCCGATCCTGCCTTTCCGGTGCCACGATCCTCTCTATAGTAGGGGTCTGATTTTCCGAAGAGGCCGCATCTGCCCATGACTGACGCGAACGGAAACAAAGAGACGCCCGCCTCGCCAGAGGCAGAAGTGCTTGGACCCGAGAAGGCCGAGCGAGGGCCCCGTCCGCGCAAGGAGCCGCCCATCATCGACGGCGAGGCGGAAGTGCTTTCGAGCAAGACGGGCGGCGTCAAATCCGAGGCCGACCCGCAACCGGCTTCACCCGAAGTCGAGATTCCCGTAGCGAAACAGGCGCGATCCGTCGGGCTCGGCACTGTGATCGTCATTGCGCTTGCTGCCGCAGTCGCGGTGGGTGCCGCAGGTTATGTCGCCATCGGCCAGATGGGCGATGCGTCGGGGCAGGCGGTTGCAGGTCTCGGCTCGCGCATTGATGCGCTCGAACAAAAGAACGATGCGGCAGGACGCTCGCTCACCGAGGCGACTGAAAAGCTCGATACGCGTCTTGTTGCTGCCGAGCAGACGCTTGCACAGCAAGCGCCCGAAAGCATCGCCGCCGCGAATGCGCGGCTCGACAAGCTCGCCGCGGAAACGGAAGCGTTGAAACAGTCGCTTGCCGAAGCGCAGGCGGCTTCGCAGGGGACGCAACAGAAGCTCGACGAACTGGGCAAATCGTTGCCGCCCGCCGGCATTGCCGATCAGGTGGCGAAGGTTGAGGCGATGTTGCGCCTTCTCAACGGCGCGCTCGATCAGCTGACGCCGAAGGTCGATGCGATGCAGGCGCGGCTCGCGGCGCTCGAAGCGAAGAAGGAAGATCCTGACGCGGCGGCCCGCGCCGCGCTCGGCCTTGCGCTGGCCAATCTCGCCCGGGCTTCCGAAGGGGCGGGCCCCTTCAAGGCGGAACTCGACGCGGTCGCCGCGTTCCTCCCCAATGAACCGGAGCTTGCCGGGCTCGCGCCCGTCGCGGCGAAGGGCGCCGTGACGCGGGCAAGGCTGAAGGAAGATTTCCCGGCCGTCGCGCAATCGGTCTTCGATGCCGAACGCCGCGCAACGAGCGATAGCCTCTGGGCGCGTTTCGTCGCCAATGCGCGCTCGCTTGTTACCGTGCGCCGCACCGGCGAACTGAAGGGCGACAGCACGGAAGCCGTGATTGCGCGGATGGAAGAGCGGCTGAAGCTCGATGACCTCGCAGGCGCGGTCGACGACGGCGTGAAGCTCAAGGGCCCGGCGGCTGAAGCGGTGAAGCCATGGCTCGACCGGGCGCAGGCGCGCATCGCCACCGACAGGCTCGTTCGCGATCTTTCCGCGAATGTCGCGGCCCGGCTTACCACGGCTGCGGGCGCGACAGCAGCAGGCGGGATTGGGGACTGATGCTGCGCGCGCTATACAGCTTCCTCATCATCGCGGCGCTTTCGGCGCTGGCCATCTGGCTTGCCGATAATCCCGGCGATCTCGTCATGCATTGGCGAGGCTACGAGATCCGCACCAGCTTTGTCGTCGGGCTCGGCCTTCTCGTCGTCGTCGCCTTTCTCGTTCTCTTCGTCTATCGCCTGGCGATGGGCGCGCTTCGGGCCCCTGCCGGTGTTTCCGCCTATTTCATCCAGAGCCGCCGTCGTCGCGGCTTTCTTGCCCTGACGCGCGGCATGGTCGCCGTGGCCGCCGGCGACGCTTCGGAAGCGCGGCGCTATGCAGGCCGCGCCAAACGCTTTCTCGACGAGACGCCGCTGACGCTTCTTCTCGCCGCGCAGGCCGCCCAGCTCGAAGGCAAGGAAGACGCGGCCAAGGGTTATTTCGAAGCGATGCTTGCCGCGCCGGAAACCGAATTTCTCGGTCTTCGCGGTCTCTTCGTGCAAGCGCGCCGCGCGGGCGACAAGGCGCGCGCGCTCGAACTTGCTCGCCGCGCTTTTTCCCTGAGGCCCAAAACGCCCTGGGCCGCTCAGGCCGTTTTCGAGATCGAGACGTCGGAGGAAGACTGGGACGCCTCGCTTGCCACGCTCGACCGGATGCTTTCGGCGAAGCTCCTGACACGCGACGTCGCGCGTCATCGCCGCGCCGTGCTGCTGACCGCGCTGGCGCAGACGGCGGAAGAAGCGGCGGTGGCGCAAGTGGGTGAAGCGAAGCGCGTGCCGCGCGAACGCGCGCTATCGCTTGCCCTCGATGCGGCATCGCTCGAACCCGATTTCGTGCCCGCAGTGGCGCTTGCCGCGAAGCTTTGCGGCGAGACCGGCCGCGTCCGTCGCGGCGCGAAGCTTGTCGAAGGGCTCTGGGCGCGGCATCCGCATCCCGATCTGGCCGAGGCTTACATGAACCTCATCGAGGGCGAGAGCGCTTACGATCGCTTCAAGCGCGTGCGTCTGCTTGCCGGTCACAATCGCGATCACATCGAAAGTCGCGTGGCGCTGGCGCGCGCGGCGGTGGCGGCACGCGATTGGCTCGCGGCTCGCGGCGCGCTCGAACCCTTCGTCGGCGCCAACGCCACCGAGCGGCCTTCGCAGCGCATCTGTGAACTCATGGCGGCGATCGAGGAAGGCGAGCATGGCGATCGCGGCAGTGCGCGCGAATGGCTTGCCCGCGCGCTTCATGCGCCCGAAGACGCCGCATGGGCGGGCGAGGCCTATCGCTCTCATCGCTGGTCGCCGATCAACCCGGTGACGGGCGAATTCGACGCGCTGACATGGCGTGCGCCGGGCCTGCGGCTTGCGCCCGTCGTCGTGCCGTCCGCGCCCGTTCCGGTACCGATGGCAGTCGCGCCCATCGCGGAAGAAAAGCCTGTGCGGGTCGCGGAGCACCATCTGCGCCCGCAGGTCGAAGAAGATGAGGCGCTGGCCGTCGCACCGCCGCTGCCGGACGATCCGGGTCCGACGGGTGCCGACGAATTCGACGGCGATATCGGCGCGAACGAGGGACAAAAGTGGTGAAGCGTATTCTGCAGGGCGTAGGCGTTCTGATCCTGCTTGCGCTCTTTGTCATTGCAGGCTCGGTCGTCCGCTTCGACAAGAGCAAGGAAGAACTCCTTCCCAAGTATGCCAATGAGGCCTCGCAGTTCATCACGCTGCCCGACGGCGCGGTGGCGCATGTGCGCGACCAGGGCAACAAGACGGGCCCCGTCCTCGTTCTCATCCATGGCTCCAATGCCTCGCTCCACACTTGGGAGCCTTGGGCCAGGCTGCTCGGCGGAAGCTATCGCGTCGTCACCATGGACATGCCGGGTCACGGGCTCACAGGCGCCGTGCCCAATGACGACTACAGCCGTACCGGTATGGTCACCTTCGTCCATGAAGTGACGCAGAGGCTCGGCCTCACGCGCTATGCGCTCGGCGGCAATTCAATGGGCGGCGGCGTTGCTGCCCAATATGCCGAAAGTTTTCCCGACGAGGTGGCTGCCCTCGTTCTGGTCGATGCGGCCGGTATTCCGCGCAAACCCCAGCCGGGCGGCAAGATTCCGCTCGCCTTCCGCCTCGCGCAAATACCCGTCCTCAACAAGATCCTGCTTTATGTGACGCCTCGTTCGATGATCGCGGAGGGGCTTCACAAGGTTTTTGTCGACCAGTCGAAGGTCACGGACGAGATGGTGGAACGCTATTACGACCTGACCCTTTATGACGGCAACCGTCGGGCGACCGGCATCCGCTTCCGCCTGCCGCCCGATGACGGGGCAGTCGCCGAGCAGCTTGGCGCGATCAAGGCGCCGACCCTTATCCTCTGGGGCGACAAGGATGGGCTCATCCCGGTCGAATATGCCGGCGAGTTCGCCAAGCGCATTCCGGGTTCGAAAGTCGTGATCTACCCCGATGTCGGCCATATCCCCATGGAGGAGGTGCCCGAAAAGAGCGCCGCCGACGTGGCTGCCTTCCTCGGCCTCACCTTCGCGGCGGAAGCCGCCGGGATGCCGCCGGTGCCAGTCGAAACGGCCCCGGTCCACCATGATGGCAAGATCGAGGTCATGCCCATCAGCCCTGAATAAGGGCTTTCGGCGCCCCGTTCTCACAAAAAGCCCCGCAAGCCTGTTGCCAAAGGGGGTGAGGCCGGGGTATCTCAAGGCCCGTCGACGGTCAGTTTTGGACCGAGACGCCGGAGCCGCTTTAGCTCAGTTGGTAGAGCACCTCATTCGTAATGAGGGGGTCAGGTGTTCGAGTCACCTAAGCGGCACCACTTTTCATCCTTTCCCGAGATTTGATCGCGGTCGTCATCGGTGCGCGTCCGCATGCCGCCGTTTCGGCCGGGGCGGAACGATGCTCCCTATGCGCTCGGGAGACGAACCGCCGGTGCCACCGCGCGGCGATAGATGTGCCATGAGGCATGGCCGAGCAGCGGGAAGAAAAAGACCAGGCCGACGAAGAGCGACAGGAAGGACAGGGCGCTCAGGAAGCCGATGATCGCGAACCAGGTCAGCATGGCGCGCGGATTGGCGAGCACGGTGCGGACGCTGGTGATCATGGCGGTGACGAAGTCGACGTCGCGGTCGAAGAGCATCGGGAAGGAAATGACGGTCAGGGAAAAGACCGCGAGCGCGATCGCTGCCCCCACCGTATTGCCGACGATGAGGAAGGCGAAGCCCTCAGACGTCGAGAAAACCATCGAGACAAAGGCCGTGAAGCTCGTCGCCGAAAGGCCGAGAAAGCCGAAGGTGAGGATCGCGGCAATATCCATCCAGATGACGAAGGTGAAAGACGTGACGAGCGCCATCCATCCCATGTCGCGGCCCGAGGCGGCGCGGATCGACGCGGCGATGCCCGACCAGCGCACCGCCTCGCCCACCTGCAGCCTGCGGCTGATCTCATAAAGCCCCGTGGCGATGAAGGGCGCAATCAGCGCAAAGGCCATCGCGAGTGGATAGACGAGGTAGGGCAGGTGCGCCTTGATGAGCAGCAGCACGAGAATCCAGCCGCCTGTGGCAATGAAGGCGCCGAAGGCGATGCTGTGGCTGAAGCCTGCACGCAGGTCGCGCATGCCGGCGGCCAATGCCTCCAGGATATTGTTGACGGTGACAGTGCGGATTTCGATGCTGGGGGCCCTTTGCGGGGCCTCGGCGTTGTCGATGCTCATGCGTTCCCTCCCTCGCGCGACATCTGGCGAAGCACCTCCCCGTGCCTCGCCATTCGAATAGTGCCGGATTCTCCGCGTTTTGCCAGCGCTGCCTTGCCCTGCGCGCCCGCGCGGGCGCTGAAATTGCGCGTTTTGCCGCGTTGACCCCCGGCGCTCGCCAGTGGGACCTTTGCCGCCAACAGACGGAAGGCGGTCTTTCATGAGCGAAGCGGACATGCAGACGGCGGATGCGCCGGAGAGCGGCGAGGCGAAGCCGTTGACGCCCTATGATCTCATCGGCGGCGAGGAGGCGGTGCGCCGCCTTGCGGACCGGTTCTACGACATCATGAATGAGGAAGAAGCAGCGGCAGGCATAAGGCGGATGCACGCGCAGGATCTTGGCCAGATCAAGGAGCGGCTGTTCGAGTTCATGAGCGGCTGGCTCGGCGGTCCGCAGGATTATTTTCAGCGCGCCGACAGGCCCTGCATTCGCTCCGCGCACAGACCTTATGCCATCGGCGCGACCGAGCGCGATCAGTGGCTCATGTGCATGAGCCGCGCGATGGTCGAGACGGATGTGCCGGAACCCGTGCGCAAGCTTCTCGACCAGGCGTTTCTGCGCATGGCCGACATGCTGCGTTCGAGCTGATCGCTTTCAGGACCAGTGCGTCGTCGGGAAGAATTCGAGCGAGGCGTCCTCGCGGTAGAGATAGGCGACACAGCGCTCGGCAGGAACGCCGCCCGCGAAGAGATGCTCCGCCGTTTCGACATCGCCGATGGGGAAGGGGAGGAAGCCGATATAGGCAGCCTTGAAAGCGACGCAACCATCGACATGGCGTCCAAGCGCCGCGAGCCAGGCTTCGAGCTCCCTGCGCCAGAGTGGATCGAGGCCGCCCGCCGGCGTCATGTCGGCGACGAGGCTGCAGGCTTTTTCGAGCGCGGGCATGGGCAGTGCGAAAATCAGATAATCCGTTTCACCACGCGCGTCGCGCATGGTCTCGGTGAAGGCGAGCGCGGGAACGAGCGCGCCGTCCGGCAACCGCGCCTTGCCGCGGCGGCGTAGTACGCCCGTCACGGCGGTCTCGCCGGGCGTGAGATCGCGATGGCTCCAGAGAGCTTCGAAAGCCGCGCTCAACCGCTCGCGTGAATGGCTGTCCAGATCGACGACAATCTCGTAATAACCGCCATGGCCGACTTCATCGGCTTCGAGAAGCTCGCCGGCATTCGCAGCGAGTCCCGCCGTCCGCGCTCCCGCGTGTTGCGGCTGTCCGTTGCCTGCTTGTCCTCTCATCGTCTGCCCCATCTCATTCCCCGGTTTTGTTGCCCGTCGTTGTTCCGCATTGCATGGATTGCGTCTCGTCCGAGCAGCTTCCTCCGACGTGGAGACAGCGGCATCCGGCAAGCTCGGTTTCGGCCAGGGTTGTGACGCGGGCGTCGAGAGCCTCCGCCATGAATTCCTGCATCGTGAGATGTGTTCGCGCGGCGGCAATGCCCAAGCGGCGGAACTGATCGTCGGTGAGGCGCAGCGCGATCCGGTGCCGCGCGGCGCTCTCCGCCGAAGAGTGCGCCTTTGGTTTGGCGGCCGGCTGCGGCTTCGCGGCTTCCGACTTCGCAACCAGAGGTGAGACGCGTTGCGGTGCAACCTCCGGTGCGTCCGGCGCCGGTTGCGACGCGCGTTCGTACCAGTTCTCCTGCGGGCGCTGTTCCTGCTGTCTCAGCGCATGCTGGGGCAGGGGATCGCGCAGCTGCATACCGGAGGAAGGTCCGGCTTCGCCTTTCCGCATGAGAAGGCTTCCCGTGATGCTGGCGAATTTGCGGCTCATCTGCGCTTCTCCACAAAGCCCGGCTGCGGCGCGCGGTCGGCATTGCGGCGGCCGAAGACAGTCATGCGGCGCTCAGGCATTCCGGCGGGCGGACGGCCCTCGGGATTCTTGCGGCGTTCCTCGCCATTGCGGCGTTCGAAGCCGATCGGCGAAACGGATTCCGTGGCGGTCGCTTGCGGCATGGGCGGCGGCGTGGGCGAAAAGTAGCGTTCTTCCGCAACGGTCACGAGCACGGACTCTTCCTCTTCGACCTCGGCCTCGGGCGCGGAGCTGCCGAGCGGTGAAAGGGGACGAACGCCAAGCTCCGCCGCGCGGGCCTTCTGCTCGACATCCATGGCGCCGTTCATGCGGACCAGGCGATTGGCGATATAGGCCCAGAGTTCGGAAATTTCCTGCGCCGATTTGCTCTTGGGATCGACCTCGCCGATGGTCCGGCCGTCGACCATGCTTGCGGCGTAATCGACGCGATGGTGAAGCGTGATCGGAGCGACCGTGCCGTGCTGTGAAAGGGCGACGGCCGCCTCGCCGGTGATCCGGGCGCGCACCGTCGCTGCGTTCATCACGAAGATGAGCGGCTTCCTGTGCGCTTCGGCAATGTCGATGGTCGCGCCCACGGCGCGAAGATCATGCGGGCTCGGCCGTGCCGGAATGACGACCAGGTCGGCGAAGGAGACGACGCGGGAGATCGAATGCGTGATCGCGGGCGGCGTGTCGATGATGGCAAGGCGGAAGCCCGACTGCCTGAGGTGGTCCAGCCCCTCTTCAAGCTCGTCGATGGCGATCCTGGCGAAGGCAGGCGCCGATGCGCCGCGCGCGTTCCACCAATGCGAGAGACTTGCCTGCGGGTCGGTGTCGATCAGCGCCACTGGGCCGGCGCCCATCTTTTCGGCCTCGACGGCCAGATGTCCGGACAAGGTGGTTTTCCCCGAGCCCCCTTTCTGGGAGGCAAGAACGATGATCTGCATGTCGGCGTCGCTCCAAGCGCGGCTGGAATTGCGTCGCCTCGATCAAATAACGAGCCCGTTTAAGCTTCAGATAAGAAAAATGTTCAAATACCTAACGAATTGGAATGATCGGTCGTTCGGCGATGCACTTGTTGCCTTTGCCGTTCTGTCGCACTCTTGAATGATGTTGCGGTAGCGAAGGGGGTCTTGAGCGTGAACGGGGGCGTGAGCGTGGATCGGGTCGGGGAGGCAAAACGCCTGGTGCGGGGGCTCGATTGCTGGTCGGGGCCGGTCGAGCCTGAGCCGCTGACGGGCGGCATCACCAATCTCAACTTCCGCGTCACCGATGCCGGCCGGAACTTCGTCGTGCGCATCGGCGAGGATATCCCCGTCCATCAGGTGATGCGCTTCAACGAGGTCAATGCGGCGAAGGCGGCTTTCAAGGCTGGCATCTCGCCCGAGATCGTCTATGCGCGGCCGGGCGTCATCGTGGCGCGCTTCATCGAAGGTGGCGGGGCGCTGTCGGCGGATGGGGTCAGAGCGGCGGGGTTCATCGAGAGGTTCATGCCCGTTCTCAAGGCCTGCCACCGCGAGGTGCCGAAATATCTGCGCGGTCCCGTGCTCGCCTTCTGGGTCTTCCATGTCCTGCGCGACTATGCGGCGCGTCTTCGTGAGGAGGGGAGCCGGCATGAGCCGAAGCTCGACGGGCTCGTCGCCCGGGCCGAAGAGCTTGAAAAGGCGGTCGGAAAGATCGACCTCGTCTTCGGTCATAATGATCTTCTGCCCGGCAATATCATCGACGATGGCAGCCGGCTCTGGCTCATCGACTGGGAATATTCCGGGTTCAACAGCCCGCTTTTCGATCTGGCCAATCTTGCCTCGAACAGTGAATTCGGCGAGGTGGAGGAACGGCGCATGCTGTCACTCTATTTCGACGGTGCTGTGGATGCCGATCTGTGGCGACGCTACTCGGCCATGAAGGCTGCTTCGCTGCTGCGCGAAACAATGTGGAGCATGGTTTCCGAACTCCACTCGAAGATTGCCTTCGACTATGCTGCCTACACGCTCGACTATCTCGCGCGTTTCGACCGTGCCTATCAGACCTTCCGCCAGCTCTAGAGTGCATCCATGACAGCTATCCCTACACAGGCTCGCGCCGTCGTCATCGGCGGCGGTATCGTCGGTTGCTCCACCGCCTATCATCTGGCGAAGCTCGGCTGGAAAGACGTCGTTCTGCTCGAACGGGCAAAGCTCACCAGCGGAAGTACGTTTCACGCCGCAGGCCTTGTCGGCCAGCTCCGAAGCTCGGCCAACATCACGCAGCTTCTCGGTCACTCGGTTGCGCTTTATGCGGCGCTCGAAGCGGAGACGGGGCTTGCGACCGGCTGGCGCATGACGGGCGGTTTGCGGCTCGCCTGTTCAGAAGCCCGCATGATCGAGCTCAAGCGCCAGGTGACGACCGCGCGGAGTTTCGGCCTCGAAATGCATGTGCTGTCTCCGAAAGAGGCGCAGGATCTCTGGCCTGTGATGGATCTGAAGGGCGTCCTCGGCGCGGTCTTCCTGCCGTCGGACGGGCAGGCAAATCCTTCCGACATCACGCAGGCGCTGGCGCGCGGCGCGCGCATGAACGGCGCGAAGATCATCGAGGATTGCCCGGTCACTTCCATTGAGCGCGACGCAAAGGGCATCACCGGCGTCGTCACGCCCTTCGGCCGCATCGCTTGTGAGAATGTCGTGATCTGCGGCGGACAGTGGACGCGCGCGGTTGCAGCCGAGCTCGGCGTCAACGTGCCGCTCGTCTCCGTCGAGCATCAATATCTCATCACCGAACCTATTGATGGCGTGACGCGCGATCTGCCCACCATGCGCGATCCGGACAATCTCATCTACTTCCGCGAGGAAGTTGGCGGCCTCACCATGGGCGGCTACGAGCCCAACCCGAAGCCATGGGCGATCGACGGTATTCCCGAAGGCTTCCATTTCTCGCTTCTCAACAATGATGTCGAGCATTTCGAGCAGATCATGGAACGCGCGATCATGCGCGTGCCTGCGCTCGAAAAAGTCGGCATCAAGGACTTCATCAACGGCCCGGAGAGCTTCACGCCGGACGGGAATTTCATTCTGGGCGAAGCGCCGGAATGTCCGCGTTGTTTCGTCGGCGCAGGCTTCAATGCTTTCGGCATCGCGTCCGCAGGCGGCGCGGGCAAGGCGCTGGCCGAATGGGTGGTTGCCGGCGAGCAGCCTTACGACCTCTGGCCTGTCGATATCCGCCGCTTCGGACGCCCGCATCGCGATGTGGACTGGGTGCGGGCGCGGACGCTCGAACTCTATGGAAAGCATTATTCGATTGCATGGCCGGGCGAGGAACATGCGAGCGGACGTCCGCTGCGCCGCTCGCCGCTCTACGACAGGCTGCAGGAGAATGGTGCGGTCTTCGGCGAGAAGCTCGGTTGGGAACGGCCGAACTGGTTTGCGCGCGACGATGACGAGCGCGTGGAACGCTACAGCTTCGCGCGGCCAAACTGGTTCGAGGCGGTCGGACTTGAGCACAAGGCGACGCGCGAACATGCGGCGCTTTTCGACCAGAGCTCTTTCGCGAAGTTCATGCTGGTGGGCAAGGGCGCGAGCGCTGCGCTCGACTGGATCTGTTCCAACCATGTCACCAAGGCGCCGGGCACGCTGACCTATACGCAGATGCTGAATGCGAAGGGTGGCATCGAATGCGATCTCACCGTCGTGCGGCTTGCCGAGGACCGGTTTTATATCGTGACCGGCACCGGCTTTGCGACGCATGATTTCGACTGGATCGCGCGAAACATCCCGGAAGGTTGCGAGGCGGAACTCGTCGACGTGACGTCCGGTTATGCGACGCTGTCATTGATGGGGCCGCGTGCGCGCGACGTGCTCTCGCGGAACACGCGGGACGACATTTCGAATGAGGCCTTTCCCTTCGGCCATGTGCGGGGGGTCGTCATCGCCGGCGCGCCGTCGCTGGCCTTGCGTGTGACCTATGAGGGCGAGCTGGGGTGGGAGCTTCACATTCCCACCGAATTCGCGCTGACGGTTTACGAGGCGCTGAAGCGCGAGGGCGAGGCTTTCGGACTTGTCGATGCGGGCTACCGCGCGATCGAGTCTCTGCGTCTTGAAAAGTTCTATCGCGCCTGGGGCTCCGATATCGGTCCCGACCATACGCCGCTCGAAGCGGGGCTTGGCTGGGCCGTGAAGCTCAAGAAGGATATTCCCTTCCTCGGGCGCGAGGCGCTTGTCGCTCAGAGCGCGTCGCCGCTTTCCAAGATGCTCGCCTGCTTCACGGTCGACGAGCCGGATGTGACGCTGTGGGGCCGCGAGACGATCCTGCGCAATGGCGAACGCGTCGGCTGGCTTTCGAGCGGCGGTTATGGCTATACGGTGGCGAAGAATATCGGCATCGGTTATGTGCGCCGTGCCGAAGGCCTTAGCCGCGACTGGCTTCTCGAAGGGCGTTACGAGCTTGAGGTCGCGACCGCGCGGGTGCCTTGCGAGATCCACCTTGAGCCGCTCTACGACCCGAAATCGGCGCGGGTGCGGATGTAGCTCAGCGAAAAAGAGCGCGAAGCTCCCCACCGTCTATATCGACGATCCGGCCAAATCCCGCGACGAGATGTCCGCGTTCGATCGTCATGGCGTAAAAGGCAAAATCCGAAAAATTCGCATAATCCGCCGCTTCGGGGTGGGCGCTCAGGTATTGCTCCCGGGCCTCGGCCGATTCCATGCGGGCAATGCTGCCGATCAGGGTCAGCCGGGAGGCGGTCAACGGATCGTCACCTTCTGCCGCTTCGCTTCCCTTCAGCAAGAGGGAGATCCGAGGGTCGGCGGCGATGTTGCGTGTGTGAAGCGCAAGGGTTGAAAGCAGGAACAGCGGCTCACCCGCTTGGGTTGCAGCGATGCTGACAAGCGTTACGCAGGGCTGTCCGCCGGGCAGAAGGGTGCCGAGGGCGCCGGTTTTTGCCTCCCGGATGTGGCGGGCGGCAGTTGAAACGGCTGAGTGGTCGGCGGTCATTTGAAGCTCCGGGGATAATGTGCGGGCCGTTGGTGGGGCCCCTCGCCGCGACGCCCCCTTTTTCCCGGGCTGCCGCGAATGATAGTATGATGACGCTTCCTTAACTGGAGTAAGCCTTTCAAATGAACAGAAAAATCGCCGCTATCCTGATGTTGCTCACGGCCCTTGCCGTTACCGCCTGCAGCACCGTCGAAGGCGCCGGTCAGGATATTTCCGACACGTCGCGCTGGGTCAAAAATCGGCTTTGATCGCACCGGCGGCCTGAGTGCCGCGGTAATATATTGCAGTTGCGAAGGTGAGCGCGGCTGCGAAGTTGTGCCTCGGTCGCATGAGGCGCCTGAGTGGTTTAGGATCGTCGCTCCAATCACCGAAGGCAGACCAACATGCAGACTCCCGTACCGTCATCAATGCCTTTCCGCCTTGGCCGGACAGGGCGCTCGCTCTCCGTTTTTCTCGCACTTGTTCTCCTGGGCGTCTTCGCGGCGCCGCCGGCCTTCGCGCATGCCTACAAGCTCGGCACGCTCGATATTCATCATCCCTGGGCGCGGCCCGCAGTCGGCAAGACGGGCGCGGTTTATTTCGTCGTGAAGAACAGCGGCACGACGGCTGATGCTCTGCTGCGCGTCGAGACAGATGTCGCCGACAAGGCGCAGATCCACACCATGACGATGGATGGAAATGTGATGCGTATGCGCGAACTCGACCGGCTGGAAATTCCCGCCGGCCAAAGCGTCGCCGTTGCACCCGGCGGCATTCACATCATGCTCATCGGCCTCAAGGCGCCTCTGAAGGCGGGTGACAAGTTCCCGATGAAGCTCGTCTTCGAGAAGGCGGGCGCCGTCGATGTGTCGGTCTATGTTCAGACGCCGGAGGAGATGCGGAAGGGCGAGGAGCAGCCATCAGGCAGTGGCGGCATGGAGGGAATGCCCGGCATGGAAGGCATGCACTAGCCCCATATTATTCCGGATACGGATATTTTACGCCCGGCCTCTTTCGAAGGGCCGGGCGTTCTTGTTTTTGCGCTGCGATAGAAGAAGTTGTTGCGGCGCAACAAGAAAATGAACGCACCTGAAATGTGTAGGTTCAAGTAACTTAGGTTTTTTATTCCTATACGTGTCAAAATTGCAATAGAGGGAGTCAATAGTATCCGCATAATGGGCGAGGGTGGCGATCTCCGCCTTGACTTGGGCGCACTTTGCAGGTGGGCTAGGCGTTGAGGGATGCTGACTGGCTGGGGGGCAGTCGACAACCGATTCAACCTCCCGATCCAGCTGCAAAGTTAGTGAAGCCATCGAGGATCGAGGAGGATCACTCAATGAAAACAAGGCACGTGAATACGTGGCTGATGGGGAGCTTGGCCGGCGCGGTCATGCTGCTGGGAGCGGGAACCGCCCAAGCTGTCGACTTCAAGTTCGGGGAGATTGACGCCAAACTCGACACGACCGTGTCCGTTGGTGTCGGCATCAGGACCTCAGGTATCGACTGTTCCAAGATCGCTCTGGACAACGGCGGTTGCACGACGACCGGTGCAAAGTCGGCGCGTACGTTGGGAGCTACGGGCTCAGGCTATAGCTTTGGCGTCAACAATGATGACGGCAATATCAACAATGGCCGGTGGCGGCCCTATAGCACCATCGCGAAGGTAACGTCCGAACTACAGCTCGACTGGCAGAATTACGGCGCCTTTATTCGCGGCAAAGCCTTTTACGATTATTGGGGTGCTCATCAGGTGGGTGAGCACAGCTCCGGTTACGGTACGCGTCCGCTGAATGACGCTGCCCGTGGCAATGGCATAACCGATAACAACAATGGCGCAGGCCACGGCATCAAGCTGCTCGATGCCTTCGTCTATGGTAATTTCACTGTTGGCGGGCAAGCGCTCAACGTTCGCCTTGGCAATCAGGTCGTCAACTGGGGCGAGAGCCTGATTTTGCAGGGTGGCATCAATTCGTTCCTGCCGATCGACGTTGCGGCGATCCGTACGCCCGGTTCGCAGCTCAAGGAAGCCTATCAGCCGGTTCCGATGATTTACGCCCAGCTTGGATTGCCGGGAAATTTCGGCATCGAAGCCTTTTATGAATTCGCCTGGACCCGGACGCGTCTCGATTCATGCGGAACATTCTTTTCCGGGAGTGATGCCTATTGCGAAGGCGGCGCATACGTCATGAACGCCTACGAGTATAATCATTCCGTTGCGGCGCTCGGCGGCATTCCGTCCCAGAGTTATCAGGGCGTGTTCGTCCCGCGCATAGCGTCGGAGTATGCCCGCAATTCCGGCCAGTGGGGTGTCAAGGGCAGCTATTACGCCGATTGGCTCAACGATGGCACCGATCTGGGTGTATACTACACTAACTTCCACGCCAATCTGCCGATCGGTACTTTCACGGCGGCAGGCGTACCGGGTATGAATGGGGCCGATTTTTGCGCCGGTGCCGCAGCCGGTGCGAGTTTAGACCCTGCTACTACTCCTGTCGCAGCATGCCTGGGCCCGTTGGCTGGCGCAGTGTTGATCGGTGGCGCCCATTATGGGAAAATTCGCACACTTGCTCAGTATCCTGAAGACATCCATATGTTTGGCGCGAGTTTCAACACGACCCTTGCCGATCTTCTGGGCGGTACGGCTCTTTCAGGTGAACTGACCTACTCGCCCAACATGCCCTTCCAGGTTGCCGACACAACGATTAACGCCAACAGCCTGGCTCTGTCTTTGAGCGAGCAGCTTGCCGCTTATATTGCGGCGAATCCGACCAATTCTATTGCGCAGGCGCAGGCCGCTCTTCATGGCGGTACGCCGACGACCGTTCTGACCAATGGCCGTCCCCTCGTCGGAGCCGGTCAAGTGAACCCGGGCTATGATCGCCATCGCGTCATGACGGGCCAGATTTACACGATTTCGACACTTGCCACGTCCAATCCGGTGACGGAATTTCTGGGCGCGGATCTGGTGCCGCTCATCGCCAATGTCGGCTTTCAATATCTGAATGGCACCCACAAGAACCTCGCCGTTCCGATGTCGGGCTCATATTCGAACAATGCCATTGTCGATTACATGCTTGGCTCGGGCGCCTGCCCTGGCGGTCCGGCGACAAATGCGCTCAACCTGTCTACCGCTTCATGTCCTGACGCCCAGTTCGCCAGCACTTTCTCGTGGGGTTACCGTCTGATCGCTACTGCTAACTACAACAATGCTTTCAACACGGCGTGGACGGTTTCTCCGTCCATTCAGTGGGCGCATGACGTCAGCGGTTATTCCGCAGGACCGACGGGTCCCGGTTTCATCGAAGGTCGCAAGGCAGTGACCCTTGGTGTTTCGGGTTCCTTGCAGAACACCTGGATCGTGTCCGCCAACTGGACATCCAGCTTTGGCAACAAGTTCCAGGACATGATGCACGATAAGGACTTCGCGCAGTTCAACGTTTCCTACGCGTTCTGACCGAACATCGGGACCGGCGGACTTTCCGCCGGTCCCGGCTTCTTCGCACTTCGGCTCACGCAAGCAGAGCGAAGTGGTCCAACAGGTGGGCGTACCGCACCTTTACGGAATACTCTGTTTACGGAGGAAGTCGATAAAGAGCTTGGCTATCTGTTGGCTCGGACTTTCGGTCGCGCAGGATGCTGGATGACGACAGAATCGCACGTGGATTTGTGTTTGTGCCGTTTTGCCGTTTTGATATGATCTCAAGAAAGTTGGCGGGAAACCCAGCCCCGATGGAAAACCATCGGGTGTCAGACAAGAAATCAAGTGGAGGGAAGTTATATGAAAAGGACGACCTTGTTGGTCTCCGCCCTGGTGTTCGGTGCGCTCGGCACGAGTGCGCTGGCCGCAGTGCCGGATGCCCAAGTCAACCGCCTGGGGAACGATCTCACCCCGATCGGTGCCGAAAAGGCGGGCGAAGGCGATATTCCGGCCTGGACCGGCGGTCTTTCGACGGTTCCGAGCAATGTCACCTACAAGCCCGGCGACCGTGTGCCCGATCCGTTTGCCAGCGATCCGATCAAATACACGATCACGCCGGCCAACGAGGCTCAGTACGCCAATGTGCTGACCGACGGCCACAAGGCCCTCATGAAGGCCTATCCGGATTACAAGCTGAACGTCTATCCGTCGCGTCGCAGCTGCGCCTATCCGGATCGTGTCTATGCCGCGACGAAGAACAACGCCAAGATCGGTGAGCTTACCGGTGGCGGTTCGGGCGTGGGCAAGGCGATCATGGGCTTCCCGTTCCCGATCCCGAACAATGCCTACGAGATCATGTGGAACCACACGCTGCGTTATCGTTCGTTCAAGCTGACGCGGCAGTTCGCGGCGGCGCCTGTGACGCGCGGCGGCGACTACACGCTCAACATCGTGCAGGACGAAGCCATTCTGCAGTGGTCGGATCCGTCGAAGAAGTCGGCTGAAGATCTGAACAACATCTCGCTCTACTACCTCGCCAACACGATCGCTCCGGCGCGCGAAGCAGGCAACGTCATCCTCGTGTACGAGGCCCTGAACGCGACGCTCAATGGCGGTCGCCAGGCTTGGCAGTACAGCCCCGGTACGCGTCGCGTTCGCCGCGCTCCGAACATCGCCTACGACAATCCCGGCACGAACACGGACGGTCTGTCGACGTCGGACGCCTTCGACGGCTACAACGGCGCTCTCGACCGCTATGACTGGACCGTCATCGACAAGAAGCCGATGATCATTCCGGTCAACGACTACAAGGCGGAATCGACCAAGTACAAGGACTACGTGAAGCCGCTCCACCTCAACCAGGATTCGATCCGCTACGAATTGCAGCGCACCTGGAACTTCGAGGCGAAGCTCCGTCCGAACACTCGCCACGTCTACGCCCGCCGCGTCTATCACAATCATGAAGACGCCTGGGAAGTCTCGGTGGCCGAGCTTTATGACGGCCGTGGCCAGCTCTGGCGCGTCCAGGAAGTCCAGGAGCTTCAGCGCTACCAGGTTCCGCTCTGCGGCACGGGTACGGAAGCCGTGTACGATCTGCAGTCGGGCCGTTACCTTGCCTTGGGCATGCAGAACGAAGAGCCGCCGGTTAACTACGCCGCCGACGAGCTCGATCCGAGCCGCTATACGCCGAACGCCATTCGTCAGCTTGGCGTGCGCTAAAAAAGCGCCTAATCTATATAGGCCGGACCTCGGGGAACCGAGGCCCGGCCTTCTTTCTGTCTGAACCCCTGCGCTGGCTGGCATGCCGCGCTTGCGGACTTCAGGCTCGCCGGCCTGTAAAGTAGCAACCAAACCGGTCATAAAGAGCCGGACATCAATAGAGCGCGCCGCGACCGCCAAACCGGACGGTACTGCGACGCCGACGCAGCGGAAACGCCCGAGTTAGGAGCCCTAGTCATATGAAATTCCATCAGTTTTTCCGGACCGTCCTCGAGCGTCCGGTCATGGCCGCTGCCCTCGCGCTGGTTCTCGCGGCGGCGCCGCTCGGCGCACAGAGCGCACATGCCGAAGACGCCTCGGCCGATGCCGTCGAATATGCGACGCCGTCGAAACTTGCGACCAAGGATCTCCTGCTCGCGGCCACCAAGGTCGGCAACCGCCTCGTTGCGGTTGGTGAGTTCGGCCATGTCGTCTATTCCGACGACATGGGCGCAACCTGGGTGCAGGCGGCCAAGGTGCCGACGCAGGTGACACTCACCAGCGTCTACTTCGTCAACGACAAGGTCGGCTTTGCCGGCGGTCACGACAGCACGGTGTTGCGCACCGACGATGGCGGCGTCAACTGGACGCTTGCCTATCACGACGTCAAGGCGCAGTCGCCGATCATGTCGGTCTATTTCGAGGACGCGAACCACGGCTTCGCCATGGGCGCCTTCGCCTTCGTGATCGAGACCACGGATGGCGGCAAGACCTGGAACCAGCGCAAGCTGGTCGAGGGCAGCGATCTCGACTCGCACCTCAACATGGTCTTCGGCGAAAAGAGCGGCACCGTCCTCGTCGCCGCCGAATTCGGCTCGGTCTTCCGTTCGACCGACAAGGGCAAGACCTTCCAGGAAATCAAGACGGGTTATGAAGGCTCGTTCTGGGGCGGCCTCGCGCTCTCTGATGGTTCCGCGCTGATCTTCGGCATGCGCGGCAATGTTTATCGCAGCACGGATGATGGCGTGACCTGGGCCAAGGTGAACAGCGGCACCGACAAGTCAGTCAGCGGCGGCGTCGAGCTTCCCAATGGCACGGTCGTGCTCGTCGGTCTGCAGGGCTATGTGGGCTACAGCAGCGACAAGGGCGCCAACTTCACCGAAGTCGTGCGCGCTGATCGCCTGGGCTACGCCGCGGTCACGCAGGGCCCGGCGGGCCAGATCGTGGTCTATGGCGAGCCCGGCGTGAAGGTTCAGCCCGATACGCCCGTCGAAGCGGAAAAGGCCGTCGGCTTCCACTTCACCTCGGGCAGCTAAGGCGCCAGCCACCAGCATCGCCCTGACATTGAAACCCCGGCCCTTGTGGCCGGGGTTTTTCTTTGTGCCGCGCCATAGCGTGCTTTCCATTGCTGGAGCTGCAGGTCAAAATCGATGCAATAAATAAAACGGGGAGGGAAGAATGTCGGGAACCGGCGCCGCAGATTTCGCGCGCTACACGCGTATCAAGGCAAGCCGCCAGGGACGCGTACTCACCCTCGCGCTGTCGAATCCGGCCTTGATGAATGCCGTCGACGGCGAAATGCATCGCGAGCTGTCGCAGGTCTTTCTCGACGCGGCCGACGATCCTCACTCCGACGTCATTGTGCTGACGGGGGAGGGCAAGGCCTTTTCCGCGGGCGGCGATCTCAACTGGATGAAGCGCTCCTTCGAAGTGGGTGAAATCGGCCCCGATGCAGCAGAAGCAAAGCGCATCGTCTTTTCACTTCTCGATCTCGAAAAGCCGATCATCGCCAAGGTGCGCGGGCCAGCCGTCGGCCTTGGCGCGACGCTCGCCCTGATGTGCGATGTGATCTTCGCCAGCGACAATGCCCGCTTCGCCGATCCTCATGTGCGGGCTGGGATCGTCGCGGGTGACGGCGGCGCGATCATCTGGCCGCAACTCGTCGGCTATGCGCGGGCCAAGGAATATCTGATGACGGGCGATCCCGTCCCGGCCGCAGAGGCGGAACGCATCGGCCTCATCAATCATGTCGTGCCCGATGCCGAACTCGACGCGAAGGTCGACGCATTCGCGGCGCGGCTCGCGGGCGGTGCGACCATGGCGATCAAATATTCCAAGGTTGCGGTCAATATCGGGCTGAAGCAGCTTGCCCACTCGATCCTCGACGCCTCCATCGCCTATGAGATGCAGACCTTCGCGACCGGGGATCATCGCGAGGCCGTGCATTCCTTTCTCGAAAAGCGCGCGCCTCAATTCAAGGGGCGCTGAGCATGGATGCCCTCACGGAAGATCAGCCGCTCAATTTTGACGAGCCGCAACATGTCCGCATGCTGCGCGACAGCATGCGCCGCTTCGTCGATGCGGAAATGCCGCGCGAGAAAGCGCGGGAATGGGATCGCGGCAATATCTTTCCACGCGAGGTAATGGCGAAGCTCGGTGCCACGGGGATGATGGGCCTCACCACCGAGGAGCGTTACGGCGGCGCCGGCATAGACATCTATGCGACCATGGCCGTGATCGAGGAGCTTGCGAAGCGATCCGTCGCGGTTGCCTGTCCCTACATCATGGCGGTCTGCTATGCGGGGATGAATCTCGGCGAGCGCGGCAGCGAGGCGCAGAAGCAGGCGCTTCTCCCGAAGGTCGCATCGGGCAATCTTCTTTTTGCCTATGGTCTCTCCGAGCCCAATGTCGGTGGGGATATCGCCTCCGTTGAAACGCATGCGCGACGCGAGGGCGACGAGATCGTCATCAACGGCTCCAAGCGCTGGTGCACCGGCGCCCATATCGCCGATTACATTTTCTGCCTGTTGCGCTCGGGCCCGAAGGAGGCGCGCTACAAGAATCTCTCCATCGTGCTCGTGCCGCCGACGCTGCCAGGCATCTCCGTCACGCCGCTCGGCCACCTCGGCATTCGCGGCGTCGAGACGAAAGACGTGTCCTTCGACGAGGTGCGCGTACCGGCGGCGAATATTCTCGGTGGCGAGGAAATGTGGAACCGCGGCTGGGAGCAGCTCGCGGGCCGGGCCCTCGAAGTCGAGAAGCTGGAGCTTTCCGCCTGCGCCCTCGGCCTTGCGGAAGCGGCCCTCGCCGATGCGTGGACTTACGCGGAGGAGCGCGTGCAGTTCGGCCGCGCCATCGCCGATCATCAGGCCATCCGCCACACGCTCGCGGATGCGCGCACCAGGGTTCGCGCCATGCGGCTGATGCTCTACAGCGCCGCATGGCTGGCGGATCAGGGGCGGTCTTGCTCGGTCGAAACCTCCATGGCAAAGCTCTTCTGCTGCGAGGCGGCCGCGGAAGTCACGCAGCTGTGCCAGCGCGTCACGGGGGCTTACGGGCTTTCCGACTCCATGGACATGGAACGTTATGTCCGCGACGCGGTGAGCCTGCCCATCGTCGGCGGCTCGTCCAACATGCAGAAGAACAACATCGCCAATCGCCTGAAGCTGGGTGCCTAATGGAGAGGATGAGGGGGAGAAGATGAGCATGCCATCCGCCACCATTCTGCCCGATCCGCTCGAAGCGGCGGAGACCTATGCCGCGGTGCTCGCGGGGCGCTCCATCGAAATCGAGCGCAACCGTTTCCTGCCGCAGGATCTCGCCGACCTCTCGGCGCGGCTCGGCCTCCACCGGCTCTGCATCCCCGCCGTCTATGGTGGGCATGAGGCGCATCCGCTGGTGTTGGTCGATGTGGTCGAGCGGCTCGCCCGTGTGGATGGTTCTGCGGCCTGGTGCGTCTTTATCGGCGCGACCTCGGGGATGACCTCAGGCTTTCTCGCCGCCGATGAAGCGCGGGCGATCTTCGGCGATCCCATGACGATCGTCGCGGGCGTCTTCGCGCCGCGCGGACAGGCCGTCCGGGCGGTGGAGGGCGGCGTTCCCGGCTACCGCGTCAGCGGGCGTTGGCAATGGGGCTCAGGCTCGCGCAATGCCCGCTGGATCATGGGCGGAGCGCTCACTCCTGGCGATGACGGCAAGCCCGAGATGACGCCGGAAGGCATTCCCCAGAACCGCATGATGATCTTCCCGGCCGACCAGGTGACCATGCTCGACACATGGGATGTGTCTGGCCTTGCTGGCACAGGCAGCACGGATTTCGAGGTGAAGGACGTGTTCGTGCCCGCGTCCCGTGCGGTCAGCCTCATCAGCGACAAGCCGCTGCCTTTGCCACTCTATTGCTTTCCCACATTCGGCCTTCTCGGCATCGGCATTGCGGGCGTCGCGCTCGGCCTTGCGCGGGGCGCGATCGGCGAGCTCGTGGCGCTGGCGGGCGGCAAGACTCCGCAAGGTTCGTCGAAGCCTCTTGCGACGCGGGCCAAGGCGCAGATCGACGTCTCGGAGGCCGAGGCACTGGTTCGCTCGGCCCGCGCCTTTCTCGATGTGGCGGTCAATGCCGCATGGGATGCCGCATCACGCGATGGTGCAATCACGATTGGGCATCGCCGCGACATCAGGCTCGCAACGACGCATGCGGTGCGTTCCGCTGCGCGCGCCGTCGATCTCATGTATACGCTGGCGGGCGGCAGCTCGGTCTATCGAAGCTCAGCGCTGCAAAGGCATTTCCGCGATGTTCATGTCGCCACGCAGCACATGATGGTAAGCGAGGCGACCTATGAGCTGACGGGCCGTCTCTTTCTCGGCATGCCGACCAATACGGCGATGCTCTAGGCGAGGGAAATATGGGCGACTTCACACGCATCGAGCGCGAGGGGCGCGTGGCGATTGTGCATTTCGATCGCGGCGACAGCCTCAACGCGCTATCCGCAGCGGCGATGCGCGAGCTTACCGCCATTGCCCGCGGCTTCGAGGACGACCTTGAAACGACGGCTATCGTGCTTACGGGAACGAAGCGCTGCTTTTCGGCAGGCGCAGATCTCACCGATCCCGAGACCGCCTCTCGCAAGGAGAAGGGGCTTCTCGCCCGACGTCACGCAATGAAGATCGGGCCCGACATGTGCGACGCATGGGAGCGGTTGGAACAGGTCACGATCGTTGCGGTGGAAGGCTTCTGCATTGGCGGCGGCACGGCGCTTGCGGCCGCTTGCGACCTTCGCGTTGCGGCGAAGAGCGCCTATTTCCGCCTGCCGGAAATTCCGCTCGGCATGAATATGAGCTGGCACAGCAATCCGCGTCTGGTGAATCTGATGGGGCCGGCGCGGGCGAAACTCTTCACCATCCTCGGCGAAAAACTCCATGCGCCCCAGGCGCTCGAATGGGGCCTCGTGGAGGAGGTATCGGAAGATGGAGCGGCGCTCGACGCGGCGCTGGCGCTGGCGCGGAAGTTCGGAGCGCTGCCGCCTGTTGCCGTGCGCATGTCCAAGCAGTCGATCGACATGGCGGCCAAGGCGCTCAACGCCGCCGTCACTTATATGGACCGCGATCAGTTCGCGCTGACCGCGACCTCAAAGGATCAGCAGGAGGCGCTCAGCGCTTTCCTCGAGAAACGCAAACCAAACTTCACAGGAGAATGAGATGGCGGAACGCAAAGGGCGCGTCGAAGGCAAGATGGCCTTCATCACTGGCGGCGCGCAGGGGCTAGGCAAGGCAGCGGCGCTGATGCTGGCAAAGGAAGGCGCCAAGGTCACCGTCGCCGACATCAATGCAAAGGGTGCCGCCGCCGCCGCGGACGAGATCAACGCGCTTTATCCGGGCAAGGCTTTTGCCGTCTCGCTGGACGTTACGCGCGAGGATGAGTGGAAGGCCGCGCTTGCCGAGGCCGACAAGGCCATGGGCGGCATCAACGTACTTTTCAACAATGCCGGCATCGGTGGTGGCACGACGGTCGAGGACACGGATTTCGAGACCTTCAAGAGGGTGCAGGCGGTCGACGTGGATTCGGTCTTCCTTGGCTGCAAATATGCGATCCCCTACATGGTGCCCCATGCGCCGGGCTCGATCATCAACACGTCCTCCATTGCGGGTCTGATCGCCGGCCACAACATGGCTGCTTATAACGCCGCCAAGGCCGGCGTCTGGCTGCTGTCGAAGTCGGTGGCGCTCCATTGCGCCAAGCGCGGCTATCGCATCCGCTCGAACTCGATCCACCCGACCTTCATCGACACGCCGATCCTCGACGGCATGGCGCGGGGCATGTCCAGGGAAGAGCTGACCCGCAAGCTCGCCAAGCAGGTGCCGCTCGGCATCATTGGCGAGCCGGACGACATCGCCTATGCGGTTCTCTATCTGGCCTCGGATGAATCAAAATTCATGACCGGCGCCGAACTCAAGCTGGATGGCGGCATCAGCGCCATGTGACGGGCGCGGCGGCGCTCTCACTGTGACCAAAATGTCCCTCGCCTTCGCTTAAGAAGGCGGGGAACATAATTTTGCCTTCTGGCCGCCTTGAAACCGCGCGGCGTCGAAGCAAGACTGTTCACAGCATGACCCGCCGCGTTCTCATCGTCCTCCATCAGGAGCGTTCCAATCCGGGCCGAGTGGCCCAGGAACTTCGCGCGCGAGGCTGCGAGCTCGATATTCGCCGCCCCTCGCTCGGCGATCCCTTGCCTGAGACGATGGGCGAGCATTCGGCAGCGGTGATTTTCGGCGGGCCGATGAGCGCAAACGACAATCTTCCCTTCATCCGTGCCGAGACGGACTGGATCTCGGTGCCGCTGAAGGAAGAGAAGCCCTATCTCGGCATCTGTCTCGGCGCGCAGCTCATGGCGAAAAATCTCGGCGCCCGCGTTTATGGCCGCGAGGACCAGCGCTGCGAAGTCGGTTATTTTCCGATCCGTCCGACCGAGCATGGCGAGCATCTCTTCAACAATCCGCAATATGTCTATCAGTGGCATGGCGAAGGGTTCGATCTGCCGTGCGGCGCAGTGCAGCTTGCGGAGGGCGACGATTTTCCTGTGCAGGCAATGCGTTATGGCAAGTCGGCCTATGGCATTCAGTTCCATCCCGAATTGACGTCGCTGATGATGAATGCCTGGCTGATTATGGCGCGTCATCGCCTCACTCAGCCCGGCGCTCAGCCCGATGAGCATCAGCGGCGCGGGCGGTTGCAATATGATGCTGCGCTCAAGGCGTGGCTGTCGAACTTTCTCGATCACTGGCTAGGCGAGGCCCAGCCTGTCTGATTTGCGCGGGCGCGGCGGCGGCGCTATCGTTGCAGCGAGTTCAGCCATGAAAAGCCATCACGCGTTACCATCGACGATATCGGCGCTGCGGCGGTTCACTTTCCTCGCCGCCCTTGTTGTTGCGCCGACGGCGCATGCTGCGAATGCGGGCCTTGTCGGCGCGCATTTCGAAGTGCGGCTTTCCGATCTTCCAGCGCCCTATCAATCTCTCACCCAGTCGGATGCTGCGCCCGATGCAGAGCATGTGCCGCTCGAACATATCGAGAGGGCGCAAGAGGTGCTTCCGCAGGTGCCTCCGGGATTTGAGGTTGGTGTTTTTGCCGAAGGGCTTTCGGGCCCGCGTGAAATGGCAGTCGCGCCGGGCGGAATCGTGTTCGTCACGCAGATGCTCAAGGGCGAGATCATCGCCCTGCGTGACGCCGATGGTGACGGCTTCGCCGAAACAGAGACCGTTTTTTCTTCGGGCTTTCGCGAACCCTCCGGCATCGCCTATGCGAATGGCGCGCTTTATGTCGCTGACCGCCGCGCGGTCTGGCGCGTCGATTTCGATCCGGCCACATTGAAGGCGAATCCGCGCATCATGGTGACGCGGCCCGGCGCATTGGGCAAAGGCGGCGGCCATATCACGCGGGAGCTTCTCTTCGAGCCCAATGGCAGCCATTTCTTTGTCTCTATCGGCAGCGAAACGAATGTCGGCGAAGATCCAGCGCCGCGCGCCACGATCCAGCTCTTCCGCGCCGATGGCCAGATGCAGGCGAGCGTCGCCACGGGCTTGCGCAATCCGGTAGGGCTTGCATTCTATCCGGGAACGGATGATCTCTACGCCGTGGTCGATGAGCGCGAAGGGTTGGGGGCCGGGCTTGTGCCTGATTATCTGACGCGTGTGAAGCCGGGCGCATTCTACGGCTTCCCCTATGCTTATCTGGGGTCTCATCCAGATCCGCAATTCGGCGACCTGCGCCCGGATCTGGTCAAGGTCACCGAAACACCCGATATGCTTTTCATGCCGCGCTCGGGCCCATTCGGGCTGTTCTTCTGCAAGGGCGAGGGTTTCCCGCCCGACTATCAGGGCGACGCGCTGGTGGCGCTGCATGGCTCCTGGCAGGAAGACGGCAACCCGCCCGCGCATGGAATCGTAAGGGTGCGCTTCCATGACGGCAGGCCTGAGCCGGGCTACGAAATGTTCATGGCGGGATTCGAGGAAAAATCGCGGCCGAAGCCCGGCTCGCCGTCGCGCATCTGGGGGCGGCCTGTCTGGCTCGCGCAGGCCGGGGACGGCGCGCTGCTCGTTTCCGACGATGTTTCGGATGTGATCTGGCGCGTGCGCTGGACGGGCAAGGGGGCGGATGTTGCGTCGGTAGGAGCATCAGCCGGGGCGTCGATGCCGGCCCTGGAGCTTCCTGAGCTCATGATGACGCCGACCGGCCTTTACGAAGGGCCGGCAGCGGCATTTGCAGAGCCTTCAACGGCTCAATTCCCGGGAATGGTGGAGCCGAGCGGGATCGAACCGCTGACCTCCTCATTGCGAACGAGGCGCTCTCCCAACTGAGCTACGGCCCCGGAATTGAGCCGGTTCTTTAGGCGGACGCGGGCCGGGTGTCAAGAGACTGTCGGCATCGAGTTTCGAGCTGCGGCTTGAACCGGGGAGCCCCGCCCTTTACATCTGGATCGAACCCGCCGATCCCAGGGCACCCAGCCGCAAGGCATGCCCGTCTAGCGTCGAAAAGCAGAGGCCCATGCAATCCCTTCTCATCCTGATTACCCAGGTCATCCAGCTCTACACATGGGTCATCATCATCGGCGCCGTGCTGAGCTGGCTCATCGCCTTCGGTGTGATCAACACGCATAACCGCTTTGTCTATTCCGTCGTCGATATCATCTACCGGGTGACGGAGCCCGCGCTCAGGCCCATCCGGCGCTTCCTGCCCGATCTGGGCGGCATCGACATTTCGCCGGTCGTGCTGCTGCTCCTCCTCTATTTCCTCCAGAACCTGATCTGGGAAATCTACGGCTCCTATATGGCGAGCTTCTGAGGCTTCCATGTCCTCCCTGCCGCTGCGCAAACTGCCCGACGGCGTCGCCGTGACGATCAGGGTGACGCCCAAGGGCGGCGCAGACCGAATCGACGGGCTGGGCGCCGACGCCGAGGGGCGGAGCTTCCTGAAGCTCCGGGTGAAGGACGTGCCCGAGAAGGGCAAGGCCAACGCCGCCGTCATCAAGCTCCTCGCCAAGGCATGGGGGTTCCCCCCAAGTGCCGTCGAGATTGCCGCTGGCGACACGGGCCGGGTCAAGACCGTGGTCCTGCGCGGAGAGGGGCGTTACGAGCGGCTGGAGGCCTGGTTCGGCGCATTGCCGGAATAGGACCATTCCGGCGATCGCATGGGGCGGGTCGGGTGCCTGCTATTTTGAGCATGATCCCGAAAACCGGTTCCCACTTTTCGGGATCATGCTTATTATCCGCCCCGTTCTGCGTGACTGGCGAGGCGAGGTGGGCATGACCACCGGGAAGCGCAGGAAGATACCGCCGCTCGCCTGGGCACCCCCGTCTCAACATTGAGGTGCCCCCATGTCTACATCCCCGAGCAACGGCAAGATCATCGACGGCAAGATCATTGCCACCGCGCTCAAGGCGCGCGTCGCGGCAGAAGTCGCCCGGCTGAAGGCCGAGCATGGGCTGACGCCCGGCCTCGCCGTCGTTCTCGTCGGCAACGATCCGGCGAGCGAGGTCTATGTCCGCAACAAGGGCATCGCGACGGTCGAAGCGGGCATGAACTCCTTCGAGTATCGTCTGCCCGGCACGGCCAGTCAGGACGAGGTTCTCGCCAAGGTGCGCGAGCTCAATGCCGATCCTGCCGTCCACGGGTTTCTCGTGCAGTTCCCGGTGCCTGACCAGATCAGTCAGCAGGCCGTGATCGACGCCATCGACCCGAACAAGGATGCGGACGGGCTCCACCCGCTCAATGCTGGCAGGCTTGCCAGCGGCTTGCCCGCCATGGTGCCCGCGACGCCGGAAGGCTGCGTCATCATGGCGAAGCTCGCGGGCGGCGATCTTTCGGGCAAGCATGCGGTCGTGATCGGTCGATCCAATCTCGTCGGCAAGCCGGTGGCGCAATTGCTGCTCAAGGAGAACTGCACGGTGACCATCGCGCATAGCCGCTCGCACGATCTGCCTGGCCTCGCACGTCAGGCCGATATTCTGGTCGCGGCGGTCGGCAGGCCCAACATGGTGCGCGGCGACTGGGTGAAGCCCGGCGCCATCGTCATCGATGTGGGCATCAACCGCGTACCTGCGCCCGAAAAGGGCGAGGGCAAGACGCGCCTGGTCGGCGACGTGGCCTTCGACGAGGCGGTGAAGGTCGCGGGCGCGATCACGCCGGTGCCGGGCGGCGTGGGCCTGATGACGGTCGCCTGCCTCATGCGAAACACGGTCATCGCCGCCTGCCGCCAGAACGGCATCGCGCTGCCGAAGGATTTCTGAGGAGCAGGGTATGGAGACGCGCAGGCTAGGTGATCTGTGGCCGGTCAGCGCATTGACGCTGGGCGGCGGCGGCCTCGGACAGATCTGGGGCAAGACCGATCGTGACGAGGCCGTGGCAACGGTTCGCCTCGCCGTCGAGCGCGGCATCACGCTTCTCGATCTCGCGCCTTCCTACGGGCGGGGCGAGGCGGAGACGGTTGCCGGAGAGGCTTTCGATGGCGCATGGCCCGGTGGGCTTCGGGTCACGACGAAATGCATCCTCGCCAATCTGCCGGCGTCGGAGGTGCATGAACGCCTCGAGCGTTCGCTGCGCCGCAGCCTCGAAACGCTCAGGCGCGAGCAGGTCGATCTCTTTTTCCTGCATTCGAACATCCATCCCGTCGGCTACACCTATTTGAAGAATGCGGAGACGCAGGGCCGTTGGGCGCTGCCTTGGCTGCTCTATGTCGAAGCTGTGGTGCCTGCCTTCGAGCGCCTCAAGGCTCAGGGGCTTATCGGCGACTGGGGCATTACCGGCGTCGGCCTACCACGCATGATCATGGACGCGCTGCGCCATGAGCCGAAGCCCGCCGTCGTGCAGGCGGTCGCCAATCTTCTCGATTCCGCGGGCGACATGCGCCGCTACGAAGAACCGCCGGAGCCGCGCAATATCATCCGCACGGCGAAGAACAACGGCGTCGGCGTGATGGGCATTCGCGCCGTGCAGGCGGGCGCATTGACGGCGCAGATCGACAGGGAACTTCCCGCCGACAGCGCCGAAACGAAGGATTACGCCAAGGCCGCGCCCTACCGCTCGCTTGCGGCGGAGCTTGGAGAAGACCCGGCGGTCCTCGCCCATCGTTATGCGCTCGCGATGGAAGGTGTCGACACTGTGGTTCTCGGCGTCAAGAATCGCCGCGAGCTGACTGACATTCTCGATGCCGAGGCGAAAGGGCCGCTCGATGCGGAGATCGTCCGGCGTATCGATGCGCTCGGCCTCCGGCGGCAGGTGCCACGTCTTCCGCTCGACGCGCCCCTATGAAGCGCGGCCTTCTCTTCCTTTTCTGGTCGGCGGTGCTGGCGGGTCCCCTTGCGGGCTTGCCTGCGTATGCGGCGGACCAGCGGGCTGCAGACGGCATGATCGCCTGGCCGCATGACGAGATGGTGCGCGCGCTCGGCATTTTCATTCCGCAGCGCATGAACGCGCTCGACGTGCCGGGAGCGAGCGTCGCCATCGTCGCGGATGGAAAGATCGTTTATTCAGCGAGTTTCGGAACTGCGGACAGGCGGAAGGGAACTCCCGTCACATCGCAGACGTTGTTCAAGGCTGGC
This sequence comes from Parvibaculum sedimenti, assembly GCF_009184905.1. GTDB lineage: Bacteria > Pseudomonadota > Alphaproteobacteria > Parvibaculales > Parvibaculaceae > Parvibaculum > Parvibaculum sedimenti. The sequence goes on along the minus strand of NZ_WESC01000002.1, from coordinate 262,838 downwards.
GAACTCGGCGAAACACTCGCCGCCTATGGCGCATTGAGCCTTGCGCGCGACAAGCTTCTCTTTCTCGATGCGCCGCTTTCTCGCGATCTGCCGTCGCGTTGGCTGTCGCGCGAATCCGACGATCGGTTGGTCACGCTGCGCCAGGTGCTGACGCATACGTCGGGCCTGCCCGACAATGTGGCCCATCCTTCGCGACGCACGAGCTTCGAGCCCGGCGAGCGCTTCTCGCATTCCGGCGTCGGCTTTCTCTATCTCCAGCATGTCATGGAGACGATCGAGAAGAAGCCCTTCGACGATGTGATGAAGGCCCGCGTCTTCGGGCCGCTCGGCATGACGTCGTCCACCTATGAGGATCGGTCGCGGAGCGGCATCGAGGCGCGGGGCTATGTGCCGTTGCGTTTTCCGGTAGCGGTTTTCTATCTGCCCTTCATGGCAGCCTTCCTCGGTGTGCTGGGTGTCGTCTGGGCCGTCATGCGCTTCACCATGAGGCCGGGCCGCGTCGAGACGACCGATCTCCTCTGGCCGCTCGTGCTGGCGCTGGCCTTTGCAATCGGGCTCGTCTGGTATGGGCTCGGCTTTGCGAATGCCGCCTTCATGATCGGCGTCGCGGTCGTCTATGCGCTTGGGCTGGGTGCGCTGGGCGGGTTCATTTTCTATCTCATCTATGTCGTCGGCTTCGTGCGGTCGCGTCAGGGTGTCATCGCTCGGGGACGCAGCCGCTCGCCGGAGATGGCGCTCGCCTTCGCCTTCCTTTCGGCCTTTGTCGTCAGTCTGGCGTTTCTCGACTGGACGCTTGGCGTGCCGCGCTTCGCGCTTCTTGATGACACGACGCCCAATGCCGCAAATTCCTTCCGCACGAATGCGGAAGACATGGCGCGATTCATGATCGAGATCGTCGACGGGCAAGAGATCGGCCAGACGATGCGCAATCGCATGGTGAGCGAGCGCGTTATTGTCGATCCCACATTCTCATGGGGCCTCGGCATCGGCATTCGCAAGGATCAGGCGGGAGAGACGCTCTGGACGCGCGGGTCGAGCCTCGGCTTCGAGAGCCTGATGGTCATCGACCCGGCGCAGAGAACAGGTGTCGTCGTGCTGACGAACAGCCGCAGCGGCAGCGAGCTTGCGCAGCAGGTGGTCCGCAACGTGCTCGGCCGCGACGGCGTATGGGCGTTGCCCTGAGGGCAACGCCGGATGCGCTTTATCTCAGGCGTTCTTTGCCTGCTTCGCGGCTTCGATGGCGCTGAGAATGATCTTCTCCGCCTCTTCCGGACCCTGCCAGCCCTGAATCTTCACCCACTTGCCTTCCTCGAGATCCTTGTAGTGCTCGAAGAAATGGGCGATGCGGCGGATGAGGATTTCCGGAAGGTCGGTATAGCTGCGCACGTTCTTGTAATAGGGGTTCAGCTTCTCGACCGGCACGGCGAGGATCTTTTCGTCCTGGCCCGCCTCGTCCGTCATCATCAGAACGCCGATGGGGCGCACGCGCACGACGGCACCGGGGACAACCGGAATGCGGCTCACGACGAGCACGTCGACCGGATCGCCGTCATCGGACAGCGTGTGCGGAATGAAGCCGTAATTCGCCGGATACTGCATCGCCGTGTGGATGAAGCGATCGACGAAGAGCGTGCCCGACTCCTTGTCCATCTCATACTTCACCGGATGGCCGCCATGCGGCACCTCGACGATGACGTTGACGTCGTGAGGCGGGTTCTTGCCGATAGGGATGGCTTCGATACGCATTAACCTTTGATCCGCTTGTTGCGCGCGGCGAGAAGACGAAGCCGGAGCGCGTTCAGTTTGATAAATCCTTCGGCGTCTTTCTGGTCGTAGGCGCCGGCGTCCTCCTCGAAGGTCACATGGGCCATCGAGTAGAGCGAATAGGGGGAAGTGCGGCCGACGACCGCCACATTGCCCTTGTAGAGCTTGAGGCGGACGGTGCCGGTGACCATTTCCTGGCTCTTGTCGATCAGGGCCTGGAGCATCTCGCGCTCCGGCGACCACCAGAAACCGTAATAGATCAGCTCCGCATAGCGCGGCATCAGATCGTCCTTGAGATGCATCGCGCCGCGGTCGAGCGTGATCGACTCGATGCCACGATGGGCGGCGAGCAGGATCGTGCCGCCCGGCGTTTCATAGATGCCGCGCGACTTCATGCCGACGAAACGGTTCTCGACGAGATCGAGGCGACCGATGCCGTTCTTGCCGCCGAGCTCGTTGAGCTTCGTGAGCAGGCTCGCGGGCGAGAGACGCTCGCCATCGATGGAGACGGCATCGCCCTTTTCGAAGCCCACCTCGATATAGGTAGCCTTGTCAGGGGCCTCTTCCGGCGAAACGGTGCGCTGGTAAACGAATTCGGGCGCTTCCTGCGAAGGATCTTCGAGCGCCTTGCCCTCGGAGGAGGTGTGCAGAAGGTTCGCATCGACCGAGAAGGGCGCTTCGCCGCGCTTGTCCCTGGCGATCGGAATCTGGTTCTTCTCGGCGAATTCGAGGAGCTTGGTGCGCGAGGTCAGGTCCCATTCGCGCCAGGGGGCGATGACCTTGATCTCCGGATTGAGCGAATAATAGGAAAGCTCGAAGCGAACCTGATCGTTGCCCTTGCCGGTCGCGCCGTGGCAGACGGCGTCGGCCCCGGTCGCCTTGGCGATCTCGATCTGGCGCCTGGCGATCAGCGGGCGGGCGATGGACGTGCCGAGGAGGTAGACGCCCTCGTAAAGAGCATTGGCCCGGAACATCGGGAACACATAGTCGCGGACGAAGGTCTCGCGCAGATCCTCGATGTAGATTTCCTTGATGCCGAGCATCTCGGCCTTCTTGCGGGCCGGCTCAAGCTCCTCGCCCTGGCCGAGATCGGCCGTGAAGGTCACGACCTCGCATCCATAGGTCGTCTGGAGCCATTTCAGGATGATCGAGGTGTCGAGCCCGCCCGAATAGGCAAGCACCACCTTCTTCACGTTCTTCGTCGCGCCGCTCATTGATTCACCTTCGGGGCACCGTCATGGTCGATTTTGCGGCGCATCATAGGGAAATCCGGTCGAGCGGCAAGAGCTGCCGGAACACTTGCGTAACCCAAGTGAAATACCCAATTCGCAGAAGGCACTAATAGGACGAGGGGAACGGAGATGATCGTCGATTTCTGGTACGAATTCGCCAGTACTTATTCCTATCCGGCCGCGATGCGCGTCGAGGCGGCGGCGGAGAAGGCAGGCGTGCAATTGCGCTGGCGGCCCTTTCTGCTGGGGCCGATCTTCGGGGCGCAAGGCTGGAACGACAGCCCTTTCAACATTTACCCCGCCAAGGGCCACTATATGTGGCGCGACATGGCGCGGATCTGCGCGGCGCAGGGTCTCGTTCTGAAGGAACCGGTCCGTTTCCCCCAGAATGGATTGAACGCCGCGCGGCTTGCTCTTCTGGGTGCCGAGGAGGGCTGGGCGCCGGGCTTCACCCGCGCCGTTTATCTCGCCAATTTCGCCGGGCAGAGGGACATTTCAGATGAGGCGGTGCTCGCCGAACTCCTGACATCTCTCGGTCTCGATGCGTCGGATGCCATCGCCCGGTCGCGCACGCCGGAAAACAAGGAACGCCTCAAGGTGCAGACCGGGGAGGCGATCGCGAAGGGCGTGTTCGGTTCGCCGAGCTTCACAGTCGGCGATGAACTTTTTTGGGGCAATGACCGGCTCGACGATGCGATTGCCTGGGCTGCGGCGCGCCTGACTCAGGATTTGTGAAATGTCGCGGGGAGGTCCGCTTCGGGGATCAGCAGATCGTCGGCGATCTTGAGCCAGGTCTCTTCGATAAGTACCGCCATGCCTTCGCGCTGCGGCGTCGCGGTCGTCTTCTTCAACAATTCAGCGAAGGCGCGGTTGCGATGGTCCTTCGAGGGCCAGCGTGCATAGGCAACCCAGTTGCCATTCTCGGCAAGGTGAAGGCGCGACCCTCCGCCGCCATGATGCGTCATGATTTCGACGGTGATCTCATGCCAGCGGCGCTGGAATTCCTCGGCGTCTTTTTCGTCGACACGCCAACGGTAGATGACGGCGAACATGCCAGTCCTCCACGATCCGGGTTGAAAGCTCGTCGCTGTTTCAGGCGGTCGGCTGGGCCGCCGCCTTTTCTTCCCTGAAGCGCTCGCTGGCGCGCTTCTTCACCGTTTCGCTCTTGAGCTGTCCGCAGGCCGCCATGATATCGCGGCCGCGCGGTGTGCGCACGGGGCTCGCATAGCCCGCGCGATTGACCACATCGGCGAATTTCTCGATCTGCGCCCAGTCCGAGCATTCGTAAGGCGAGCCCGGCCAGGGGTTGAAGGGGATCAGGTTGATCTTCGCCGGAATACCCTTCAGCAGGCGGACGAGTTCCTTCGCATCAGCGAGGCTGTCGTTCACGCCTTTCAGCATCACATATTCGAAGGTGATGCGCCGCGCGTTCGAGAGGCCGGGGTAGTTGCGGCAGGCGTCGAGCAATTCGTCGATCGGATATTTCTTGTTGAGCGGCACGAGCTTGTCGCGCGTCTCGTTGTTCACGGCGTGGAGCGAGATGGCGAGGCCGCAGCCGATTTCGTCGCCCGCGCGTTCGATCATCGGCACGACGCCGGAAGTCGAGAGCGTGATGCGGCGCTTGGAGAGCGAGAGCCCCTCGCCATCGGAAATGATGTCGAGCGCGTCGCGCACATTCTCGAAATTGTAGAGCGGCTCGCCCATGCCCATCATGACGATGTTGGTGACCATGCGGTCGTCGGAATTGCGGTCCGAATTCGGCCACTCGCCGAGCGCATCGCGGGCGACGAGCAACTGGCCCACGATCTCGCCCGCCGTCAGGTTGCGGACGAGCTTTTGCGTACCGGTATGGCAGAAGGTGCAGGTCAGCGTGCAGCCGACCTGGCTCGAAATGCAGAGCGTGCCGCGGCCTTCCTCGGGAATATAGACAGTCTCGATTTCAGGGCCGGGAACGCCGGGCTTGTCGGAGGCGAGACGCATCAGCCATTTGCGCGTGCCGTCCACCGACTTCTGCTCGACCACGACTTCCGGCCGCTCGACCACGAAGGCTTCGGCGAGCTGGGCGCGCATGTCCTTGGATAGTGTCGTCATGTCGGCGAAGTCGGAAAGGCCGCGATTGTAGATCGCGTTCCAGAGCTGGCCGACGCGCATCTTGATCTGCTTTTCCGGCAGGCCGAAGGCACGCAGCGCCTCGGCGAGGCCGTCGCGGGTCAGGCCGAGAAGGTTCGTTTTGGCCGCGCGCGCGGGGGCGGCTTCCGCCGCTTCGTCCCGCTTGTGCGCTATGTCGAGTGTCGTGGCCATGTGTTCATCCTGCCGGGGCCTGAAAAGGGGCCTCGTTTCGCCGGGGTCATAGCATAAATAGGACCGCGCCCGCGACTCCGCCAGATGAGGCCTGCTCAAGGCCCCGGAAGCCTATTTGCAGGCTTCGTCGATCTTGTTCAGGGCCGCACCCGAGCCTTTCAGCGAATAGGTGTCGGTGGTCGTGGTTTTGCGAGCCGAAGTGCCCTTGATGATCATGGTCGAGCCACTGCGCATGGCCTTCACCATGGCGGGTTCGTCGCTCGTCTTGTCGAGCCAGGCCCAGTACTGGTGCTCGCCACCCTCGGAAACGCCCGTGAACATCTGGAATTTCGCCTTGCCGATGGTGGCGAAGGGCTTCGAGGTCGGGCTGAAGGTGTAGCCCGCGCGCATGCTGATCTCGTTCCTGACGTTCCGGCCGGGACGATGCGTGACCATGAAATAGACGTCCCCGCGCCTCGCCCCCTTGGGCTCCTGCGTTTTGGGCTCGGCAAGCACGTAGCAGATGCGGTCGGCGTCGGCCCCATAGGTATAGGCCGCCCAGTCGTCGAACTTTCCCAGAAGCTTCGGGGCGTCGGCGGCTTCGGCCGCTCCCCCCAGGGCCAATCCGCCGAGCGCGGCCGCCAGCAGCGCGGCAAATGCGACGGCGGAAGCCAGAAAGCGTGTGCGTGTCAGCATTTATGAGAACTCATCTCTGCTTGGGGGTCTGCGTCGGGCATTGCTCATGGAACAGGCGACGACCATAACGGGCAAGGCGGGTGATTTCCAGACAGCTTGGGCAGAAACCGGGCAGGCGCGGCGCCCGGCTCATCTGGCAGGTTCGGCCCCCCCTGTGGTAATGAGGAACACCGATATTGAAACAGGCCCTTATGGCCGCAAAAAGGCAGGGAGCGACCCATGAAAGCGATTTTGTGCAAGGAATACGGACCGCCGGAAAAGCTCGTCATCGAAGAGGTGCCGACGCCTGAGCCCAAAAAGGGGCAGGTCCTGATCGAGGTCCATTCCGCCGCCGTCAATTTCCCCGACGTGCTCATCATCGAGAACAAGTACCAGTTCAAGCCGCCGCTGCCTTTCTCTCCGGGCGGCGAAGTCTCGGGTGTGGTCACGAAGCTCGGCGAGGGCGTCACCAAGGTGAAGGTCGGCGACCGGGTAATCGGCTCCTCCGGCTGGGGCGGCTTTGCCGAGGAACTCGTCCTCGACGAAGCCCGCGTCACGCCCATTCCGGGTGAAATGGACTATGTCACGGCGTCTGCCTTCCTGATGACCTATGGCACGTCGCATCACGCGCTGAAGGACCGCGCGCATCTGAAGCCGGGCGAGAACCTTCTGGTGCTGGGCGCGGCCGGCGGCGTGGGCCTTGCCGCCGTCGAACTCGGCAAGGCGATGGGCGCGCGCGTCATCGCGGCGGCTTCCTCGGAAGACAAGCTTCAGGTCTGCCGCGAGCATGGCGCCGATGAGACGATCCTCTATCCCACGGGCTCGCTCGACAAGGATCAGCAGAAGGCGCTGACGGACCGCATCAAGGAACTCACCGGCGGGCAGGGCGCGGATGTCGTCTATGACCCGGTCGGTGGCGATTATTCCGAAGCGGCGCTCCGTGCGACGAACTGGGAAGGCCGTTTCCTCGTCGTCGGCTTTGCCGCGGGTCCGATCCCGAAGGTGCCGCTCAACCTCGCGCTGCTCAAGGGCTGCCAGATCGTCGGCGTCTTCTGGGGCGCTTTCACCGGCCGCGAGCCCGCCCGTCATCAGGAAAATCTCAAGGAACTGATGACATGGTTCAAGGAGGGCAAGTTGCGCCCGCATGTCTCGCGCACCTACAAGTTCGAGGAAGTGGCGCAGGCCCTGAACGACATGGCGGCGCGCAAGGTGAAGGGCAAGATCGTTCTGGTGCCGTCGCGCTAGCGGCTGCCTGACGGTTCGGAATGAAGGGGGACGCGCCGATGGGCCGACTGCTCGTGATCATCGGCGCTGCCATCGGGCTGGCAATCGTCGTCCTGTTCGGCTTCCTCCTTTATGTCCTGCTTGCCTCTGGCAACCCGGCCTATTGGGAAGGAGACATCGCGGCCTTCGAGCGCCGCGATGTCTCCAACCCGCCGCCGCGGGACGCGGTGCTTTTCGTTGGCGCGGACGATGTGCGGCAATGGGCTACGCTTCCCTATGACCTCGCGCCGGTGCCGGTCATCCAGCGCGGATTCGGCGGGGCGCAGATCGCGCATGTCACGCATTTCGCGCCGCGTATCATCTTCCCCTATCGCCCACGCGCCATCGTGCTGATGGCCGGCGAGGCCGATCTCTCCGACGTGCGGGGCCGCAGGCCCGAAGACGTGCTCAACGATTTCAAGACATTCGTCGCGACGCTTCGCGGCCATGGCATAAGCGCGCCGATCTATTTCGTCTCGATCCGCCCTTCGCCGATGCGCAGTTCGCGCTGGCTCGGCGCGCAGCGTGCCAATGCGCTGATCCAGGATTACGAGAAGACGGCGCCGGGCCTTTACTACATCGATGTCGCCACATCCTTTTTCGACGCGAAGGGCGATCTGCGCGACGAGTTTTTCCGCTGGGATGGGCTCTCGCTCAACGAGAAGGGTTATGCGCTGCTGACGCAGATCATCAAGCCAACGCTCATCAAGGCCGGTTACGGCACGGGCAGCGAACTGCAATAACGGCGAAAGCGCCGACAAAAACGAACAAACGGGAGAACGAAATGGCGTTGCAGAAAATTTCGAAGGAAACCAAAGCAGGTCTCGTCGAAGGCGAGTTCGATCCGAAGTTTCAGGGCGTGGTCGACGCATTCATCGAGAATTTCGAAGCGCGCGAGGAAGTCGGCGCGAGCCATTCGATCACGCTTGAAGGCAGGACCGTTCTCGACATCTGGGGCGGACGCAAGACGCCGGGTGGCGGGGCCTGGACGCGCGATACCGTGTCGATTGTCTTTTCCTGCACCAAGGGCGCGACGGCGATCTGCGCCCATATGCTCGCCGATCGCGGTGCGCTCGATCTCGATGCGCCGGTCGCGAAATACTGGCCGGAATTCGCCGTCAACGGAAAGGAAGAGGCTATCGTCTCGATGATGCTCGACCACTCCGTCGGCGTGCCGCATGTGCGCGAGAAAGTGAAGGAAGGCGGCTATTACGATTACGACTACATGGTCGATCTCGTCGCGAAGGAGAAGCCCTTCTGGCAACCCGGAACGCGCAACGGCTATCACGGCGTGAGCTTCGCATGGACGGTGGGAGAGATCGTGCATCGCGCCGCGAAAAAGCGTCTCGGTCAGTTCTTCCGTGACGAGGTGGCGAAGCCCCTTGGGATCGACTTCCAGATCGGCGGCTTGCCGGAAGCGGATGAAGCGCGCGTCGCGCCGATGATCTATGCCGTGCCCGACGAGGCGACGATGAAGTCGAAATTCACGCAGGCGATCCTTTCCGATCCGCAGTCGCCCTCGGCGCTTTTCCTCGGCAATAACGGCAACGCCAATTTCAACTCGCGCGCATGCCACGCTGCCGAAATCGGATCGGCCAACGGCATCTCGAACGGGCGTGGCCTTGCGGGGCTTTATGCGCCGCTGGCCAATGGCGGCGGCAAGCTCGTCTCGAAGGATACGCTCGACCGCATGGGCCGTGTCGCCATGGCGACGCATGAGGATGCGACGCTGATGATTCCGTCGCGCTTCGCGCTGGGCTTCATGAAGTCGATGGACAACCGCAAGGTGCCGAATGCGAGCAACATGAGCTGCATCATGTCGGATGCGGCTTTCGGTCATGTCGGCATGGGCGGATCGATCGGCTTTGCCGATCCCGAGGCGCGCATGAGCTTCGGCTACAACATGAACAAGATGGGCAACGGCATTCTCGTCAACGACCGTGCCCAGACGCTCATCGACGCCGCCTATCTCGCACTCGGCTACCGGTCCAATCAGAGCGGCGCCTGGGCCTTGTGACGCCTAACCCTCGGCCTTTTCCTTCGGGGGAAGGCCGAGCGCCTTGCGGGCGGCCGTGCGATGTTCCGGTTTGAGATGGCTGGAGACGAGACCGACCGCTGCCATGAGCACGGTCGCGTCGTCGGTGAAGCCGAAGCCGGCAATGAAGTCGGGAATGATGTCCGTGGGCAGGACAAAATAGGCCAGCGCCGCGAGCAGCGTCGCCTTGACGCGAAGGGGCGTCGCCGGGTCGCGCGTACAGAACCAGGCCGCCGCCGCGTCCTCCGCGAAGGGGATCTTTCCGGCGACGCGGGCCATCTTCCTCCAGAAACCTTCCTCGACCGTCTTCTCGTTTTTTGCGATCACGGCGGGCAGGCTCAGGGCCGGGCTTTCAAGTTCGGTCTCAATGTCTTGCTGCGACATGTACGTCTGCTGTCCGGGGGCTATCGGGTTAACCGGGCTTCAAAGCGAAAGATGGGGCGCGGATGCCCCCGCTGCAAGCCAAGGCGGACGCTGCGTCAAAGCCTTGCGACGCTAATTCCTTTTGTTTTCAGCATTTTTGGCTCGCGTTGGGCTCCGCGAATTTGTTAAATCGGCGCCAATCCGGTGCCGGACGATAAGGCGCCAAACGGGAGATGGCCGGTTTTCCGGCTCGCCACAGAAGGGACTAGACCATGAAACTCGATTCCAGCATCAGCGCCATCGTTACCGGCGGCGCTTCGGGCCTCGGCGCCGCCACGGCGCGCGCGCTTGCGGCAAAGGGCGTAAAGGTCGGCATTTTCGACCTTCAGGAAGACAAGGGCGAAGCCCTCGCGAAGGAAATTGGCGGCTGCTTCGCGAAGGTCAACGTGACCGATGAAGCCAGCGTCGATGCCGGTTTCGCGAAGGTTCGCGCGGCCAATGGCCAGGAGCGCATCCTCATCAACTGCGCCGGTACAGGCAATGCGATCAAGACCGCGTCGAAGAACAAGGAGACGGGCGCGCCTGAGCACTTCCCGCTCGACAAGTTCAACCTCATCATCCAGATCAACCTCGTCGGCACGTTCCGCTGCATCGCCAAGTCGGCGGCCGGCATGTTGACGCTCGACCCGCTGCCGGATGGCGATCGCGGCGCGATCGTCAACACGGGCTCGGTCGCGGCCGTCGATGGCCAGATCGGCCAGGCGGCGTACTCCGCCTCGAAGGCCGGCGTCGTCGGCATGACGCTCCCGATCGCGCGCGACCTGTCGCGTGAAGCGATCCGCATCAACACGATCCTCCCGGGCATCTTCGACACGCCGCTCCTCGCCGGCGCGCCGGAAAAGGTCCGTCAGGCGCTTGGCGCCCAGGTGCCGTTCCCCTCGCGTCTCGGCAACCCGGTCGAATATGCTTCGCTCGCCATCCAGATGGTCGAGAACGGCTATTTCAACGGCGAGACCGTTCGTCTCGACGGCGCAATTCGTATGGCGCCGCGCTGATATTTTCCAGTATCGGAAATGCGAAAGCCCCGGAGGAAACTCCGGGGCTTTTTGTTTGGCGCGGCAGCGGTTGTTACCTCGCCTTGCCGGCCTTGCCTGCGATCTTGTCCATGAATTTGGCGAGCTTCACGTCGCGCTCCGAAAGCCCCTTGGCGTCATGCGTCGTTAGCACCACATGGACCCTGTTGTAGACGTTGAACCATTCGGGGTGGTGGTCGGCCTTTTCGGCCGCGAGCGCGACACGGGACATGAAGCCGAACGCCTCGTTGAAATCCTTGAAGAGATAGGTCTTTTCGATGGCATCGCGGCCCCTCACCTTGGTCCAGCCCTTGAGTTCTGAAAGGGCCTTTTCGCGCGCCGCGCCGCTCAGTCTCTCGATCATGTCCATCTCCTTCGATTGCGGCCAGAGCCTCGCCCGCCTAATCTTTGAGTGCAAGGAGGATCTGATGGACTGGAGAACGATCAAGGCCCCAAGCCTCGCGGAGTTCGAGGAGATTGCCGCGGACGCTTTCGCACGGCTCCCCTCAGAGTTCCGCGCGCGTTGCGACGGGCTCGTCATCCGGATCGAGGATTTTCCGAGCGAGGAAATTCTCGACGAGATGGGACTTGAAAGTCCCTTCGATCTTCTCGGCCTCTATCACGGTACGGGCGAGCCCTACGAGATGTCGCATCAGACGACCAGGCTCCCCGACATGGTCTTCCTCTACCGCCGCCCCATGCTCGACTACTGGTCGGATTACGACGAGACGCTGGGCCAACTCGTCACCCATGTGCTGATCCATGAGATCGGGCACCATTTCGGCCTGTCGGATGCCGCCATGCATGCGATCGAGGGCAAGGCCGGGCGCTAGTCCTCCTCGCCGAATGTTTCGTCGGGATAGGTGCGCTCCACCACGTAAGGTCCGCCGCCCGTGCTTGCGCGCGACGAGAAGAGCACGGCGCGCGTGACTTCGAAACGAGGACTCGCGAAGAGATTGTTCGCTTCGATGTAGCGATAGACTTCATCCGCCTCGCGGCCTCTGAGGCGCGCGAGCGTAACATGCGGCGTGTAGTTCCGCGTTTCCGGCGGAGGGCCGGCGCGGCGGATGGCGCTTTCGTGGCGCTGCTGCAGAAGCTTCAGCGGCTCGGTCATTTTCACGCCCGCCCATACGGCATGAGGCTTCGTGCCGCCGAATGCGCCCACGCCTTCGAGTTCCAGCTCGAAAGGCGTGAAGGGAATCTCCGCCAGCGCCGCATCAACGTCATCGGCGACATCCTCGGGGATATCGCCGATGAAGCGCAGCGTGATGTGAAAATCCTCCTGCTCGATCCAGCGTGCGCCCTCGATGCCGCGCTGGAGCCGGACCAGCCGCTCCGCGATCTCGTCGGGAATTTCCAGCGCGGTGAAAAGGCGGATCATGAGGTCACGGGCAGGGGTTCGGCTGGGCCTGATGGGCGGCGTTCACATCCGCCTCCAGCTCGTCGGTCCAGGGAATCTCGCGCGAGGTGACGGCGAGTTTCAGCTGCTCCATCGTCGTCGCGCCGATGATGTTCGACGTCACGAAGGAACGCGTCGTCACGAACTGATTGGCGAGCTGCGAGGCATCAAGCCCGTGCTTCTTCGCGATGGCAAGGTAGCTCTCGATGGCGCTGTTGGCTTGCGGCGACTCATAACGCTGGAGACGGTTGAAGAGCTGCTTGCGCGAACCGACGGGCAGGGCGCCATTCTGATATTTGCCGGTGAGATAGCCCTGCGCCAGCGGCGAATAGGCGAGAAGGCCGACGCCTTCGCGATGCGCGATTTCCGCGCCGCCGAGTTCGAAGACGCGGTTGACGAGGTTATAGGCGTTCTGGATCGACTGCACGCGGGGCAGGCCCTTCGTATCGGCATGGTGCAGGAATTTCATCGTGCCCCATGGCGTCTCGTTGGAGAGGCCGATATGGCGCACCTTGCCCGCCTTCACCACATCGTTCAGTGCGTCGAGGATTTCGTCGATCTGGATGATCTCGTCGGTATGCTTGTAGGTGAGGCCGCCCGAGCCGAAAAGGCTGACCGGGCGGTCGGGCCAATGAAGCTGATAAAGGTCGATATAATCCGTCTGCAGACGTTTAAGGCTCTTGTCCACCGCTTCGAAAATCTGCTTGCGGCTCTGCTCGGTGCCGGATTTGTCGTCGCGCAGCCAGTTCATTGGGCCGCGACCGGCGATCTTGGTCGCGAGGATCACCTTGTCGCGCTTGCCGCGGGCCTTGAACCATGAGCCGACGATCTTCTCGGTCGATCCCTGCGTCTCGGCCTTCGGCGGCACGGAATACATTTCCGCCGTGTCGAAGAAATTTATGCCCTGGTCCACCGCGTAATCCATCTGCTCGTGACCTTCGGCCTCGGTGTTCTGCTGGCCCCAGGTCATGGTGCCGAGGCAGATCGAGCTGACCTTGATCCCCGTTCGGCCGAGTTCGCGATATTCCATGAGATCCCCCATTTCGATGATTATTTCTGTGCACGCTTCTCGCGCGCTTTCTGCGCTTCAGCGATAAGCGTCTCAACTTTCGGCAGGATGCGCGCGACCATGATCGCCACGCCCCTCGAATTCGGATGTATGCCGTCGGCAAGGGTGAGGTCGGCGGCGGCGGGTTTGCCGCTCAGCTCGCCCGCCACGCCGTCGAGAAAGAACGGATAGAACACGAGCCCATTGGCGGCGGCAAGCTCCGGATAGATCGCATTGAAGGCCTTGCCGTAGTCAGCGCCCATATTGGGCGGCGCGATCATGCCCGCGAGCAGAACGGGCAGATGCCGCGCTTGGAGGCGTGTCAGGATTTCTTCCAGATTTTGCCGCGTGAGCTTCGGATCTATACCCCGCAGCGCGTCGTTCGCGCCGAGTTCCACGATCACGGCATCGGCATCGGGCACCACCGTCCAGTCAAGCCGCGAAAGCCCGCCAGAGCTCGTATCGCCCGAAACGCCGCCATTCACGATAACGAGATTGTGATAGCCCCTGGCCTTCAGCGCCTTTTCGAGCTGCGGCACGAAGCCATCGTCCGGCCCGAGCAGATAGCCGGCCGTCAGGCTGTCGCCGAGCGCGACGAGGGTCAGCGGCTTCTCCGCGGCCAACGCCGGAAATGCGAGCAGGAGGCAGAGCATCGCCGCTGGCGCTTGCTTGTAAATCGCTGCAAACATGCCATATCGCCCGAAGGCGCGGGCAAGGTTCGGCAGGGAAAAGCGGGCGGTCAATTGAGCGATACCATCATCGAGCTTGAAGATTTGAAGCTGAGCCTGCCGAGCGCAGCCGGATTGGTCAACATATTGCGCGGGATCGACCTCAAGGTCGCGCGGGGCAGCACGGCAGGTCTCGTCGGTCCTTCAGGGTCTGGCAAGTCGACGCTTCTCATGGTGATGGCGGGTCTCGAGCGGCCGAGCGCGGGCCGTGTGACGGTGGCGGACGAAGATCTTTCGCGGCAGAACGAGGACGGGCTCGCACGGTTCCGCCGAGAGCATATAGGCATAGTCTTCCAGTCTTTCCACCTCATCCCCACCATGACCGCGCTTGAAAATGTCGCCGTGCCGCTGGAATTCGCAGGCCGGGCCGATGCCTTCGCGCGGGCGGAGGCGGAACTTCGCGCCGTGGGTCTCGGCTCGCGCCTCGCGCATTATCCGGGCCAGCTTTCGGGTGGCGAGCAGCAGCGCGTGGCGCTCGCCCGTGCGGTGGTCGGCGATCCTGAAATTCTGCTCGCCGATGAGCCGACCGGAAATCTCGACCAGGCGACGGGCGCGGAGATCATAGAACTCATGTTCGAGCTTCATGCGAAAAAGGGAACGACGCTCGTTCTGATCACGCATGACGAGGTGCTGGCCGGGCGTTGTGAGAAGGTGATCCGGCTCCGCGACGGGCTCATCGAAAAAATCGAGGCGGGTGGCTCACGATGAACACGCTCGCGCTCGCATTCCGTCTGGCGCGGCGCGAACTTCGCGCCAATCTCGCGCAAGGGTTTGCGGGCTTCCGCATTTTTCTTGCCTGCCTTGCGCTCGGCGTTGCAGCCATTGCCGGCGTCGGTTCCGTCTCAACGGCGCTGACGCGCGGGCTCGCGGAACGCGGTCAGGAAATTCTCGGCGGCGACGTTGATGTGCGGCTTATCCATCGCGAGGCGAACGCGGCGGAACTTGCCTTCCTTTCGAAGGGCAATGTGGTTTCGCGTTCGGCGGAGTTGCGCGCGATGGCGCGAACCGTCTCCAACGACAAGCAAAGCCTTGTCGAGTTGAAGGCGGTTGACGGGCTCTATCCGCTTTACGGCGCGATGAAGCTCGCGCCCGACATGTCGCTTGGCCGTGCGCTGGCTTTGCGCGATGGACGCTATGGGCTCGTTGCCGAACCCAATCTCGTTTCGCGGCTTGGATTGAAGCCGGGCGATACGCTGCGTGTGGGCGAAAATCTCTTCGAGCTTCGAGCGGAAATTCGTCATGAGCCCGACCGGGTTGGCGACGGCTTCGCGCTTGGTCCGCGCGTGATGATTGCCGAAGCGGCGTTGCCCGCTACGGAACTCGTTCAGCCGGGAAGCCTCGTCAATTATCACTATCGCCTGCGGCTTCCCGAAGCCATGCGCGACGTGCCGTCGATCAAGGCATGGGTGAAGTCGCTCGACGCGGCCTTTCCAGATGCAGGCTGGCGCGTGCAGGACCGGACCGACAGCGCGCCTTCCATGCGCCGCTTCGTCGAGCGCGTTGCGCTCTTTCTTACTTTCGTCGGGTTGACGGCGCTTACCGTGGGCGGCGTTGGCATTGCCAATGCGGTGAAGTCCTATCTCGACGGCAAGCGCGAGGTGATCGCGACCTTCAAATGCCTAGGCGCGCCGGGCAGCCTGATCTTCGCGATCTATCTCGTTCAGGTCATGGCGCTTGCGCTTGCGGGCATCGCGGTCGGACTCGCGATAGGCGCCGCCGTTCCATTCGTGACCGATCGCGTGGTGGGCGATCTCATTCCCGTGCCTGCCGCGCTTGGTCTTTATCCGGGGCCGCTTCTGCTTGCGGCGGCTTACGGGCTTCTGACGGCGCTCGCTTTCGCAATCTGGCCGCTCGCCCGCGCGCGGGAAGTGCCTGCGGCAAGCCTCTTCCGCGCGATCGTCGCGCCAGAGCGGCAATTGCCCAAGCCGCTCTACATCGCTGTGACGGCGGCGACGCTTCTCGCGCTCGGCGTCCTCGCCGTCGTCACTGCCGAGCAGCCGCTTTTCGCGCTCTGGTTCATTCTTGGCGCGGCTGGCGTCTTCGCCTTGCTGCGTCTCGCGGCCGCCGGCGTCATGGGGCTTGCCGCGCGGCTTCACGGGCGCTCGCCCGAAATGCGGCTTGCGCTTGCGAACCTCACGCGGCCCGGTTCGCCGACGCCTGCCGTCATGCTTTCGCTCGGGCTTGGCTTGACGCTTCTCGTCACCGTCTCGCTCATCAACGGCAATCTGTCGAGCGAGATCATGAAGGACATTCCGGGCCGCGCGCCGTCCTTCTTCTTCGTCGATATTCAGCCCGATCAGACAGACGCCTTCGAGAGCTTCGTGCGCGGAACGCCGGGCGTCACGAAATTCGACAGCGCGCCAATGCTCCGCGGACGTATCGTAGCGTTGAATGGCATCGTCGCCGACAAGATAAAGCCCGCATCGAATGCCGAATGGGCTCTCAAGGGCGACCGCGGTATCACCTACTCCGGCACGCCGCCCGCGAACGGCAAGCTCATCAGTGGCAAGTGGTGGCCCGCCGATTACAAGGGGCCGCTCCTCGTTTCCTTCGCCGACGAACTCGCCAAGGGTCTCGGCCTCAAGCTCGGCGACAAGATCACCGTCAATGTACTTGGCCGCGAGATCGAGGCGACGCTCGCCAATACGCGCGAGGTGGACTGGCAGAGCCTCGGCATCAATTTCGTCATGATCTTCTCGCCGGGGCCGCTCGAAGCCGCACCCCACACCGAGCTTGCGACCGTCACCATGGACGAGGCGGGCGAGGCGGCGCTGGAGCGCGATGTGGTGGCGCGGTTCCCGAATGTGACCTCTGTGCGGGTGAAAGAGGCGCTCGACGCGGTGAACACGCTGCTCGGCCAGTTCTCGCTCGCGGTGCGCGTCACGGGGCTGGTGACGCTTGCGGCGGGCATTCTCGTTCTTGCCGGCGCCATGGCGGCGGGTTTCCGTGGCCGGGCCCGGGATGCCGTCATCCTCAAGGTGCTGGGTGCGACGCGGGCCCGGGTGCTCGGCATCTATATGCGGGAATATGCGGCATTGGGGTTCTCGACGGCGCTTGTCGCCGCGCTTTCCGGCAGCGTGGCCGCCTGGGCAGTGGTTTCACTCGTCATGGAAATGCCCTGGGTGCCGCTCTGGGGAACGCTCGCGCTGACCATTCTCGGCGCGACGGCGGCGACCGTCGGGCTCGGCCTTCTCGGCACATGGCGGGTGCTCTCGGTGCCGGCTGCCGGCACCTTGCGGGCCGAGTGAGAGCTAAGGTCCTGAAACGGTTACGCAATATTCACCGCATCGCCATGCTGGCATGGTCCATTTCCCTTGAATTCGAGGGGTGAACCGCCAATATTAGATACGCACTGCCAGGAGGGTGCAGAGATATGGCCAATTTTGACCAAGACAGACTGCGGAGCAGCGTTGGCGTAGAGAGCCCGGCAATCGACCAGGGTCTGCGCAGCTATATGCTTCGCGTCTACAATTATATGGCGGCGGGTCTCGCCATCACCGGCGTCGTTGCCTGGCTTGCCTTCCAGGCGGCCGTTCAGAACACGGGCGCCGGTCTCGCGCTTTCGCCCTTCGGCGTGGCGCTCTTCACCAGCCCGCTGAAGTGGCTCGTCATTTTCGCGCCGCTCGGGCTTGTTTTCTTTCTCAGCGCGCGCATCCACAGCATGAGCGTTTCGGCGGCCCAGACCACGTTCTGGATTTTCGCCGGCCTCATGGGCCTGTCGCTTTCGAGCGTTTTCCTCGTCTATACCGGCGCGAGCATCACCCAGACCTTCTTCGTCACGGCGATCGCCTTCGGATCGCTCAGCCTTTACGGCTATGTGACGAAGCGCGACCTCTCGGCGATGGGCTCGTTTCTCTTCATGGGCCTGATCGGGATCATCGTTGCCTCGCTGGTGAACCTCTTCCTGCAGAGCTCTGCCCTGCAATTCGCCGTGTCGGTCATCGGCGTGCTCATCTTCGCGGGCCTCACCGCCTATGACACGCAGACGATCAAGTCGATGTATTACGAGGGTGACGGCGAAGTCGTCGCCGGCAAGAAGGCGATCATGGGCGCGCTGTCGCTCTATCTCGACTTCATCAACATGTTCATGTTCCTGCTGCAGTTCCTCGGCAATCGCCGCTGATCGAAGCGCAGGACGAGAAAAGACGAAGCCCCGGTGGAAACACCGGGGCTTTTCATTTGGCAAGCCTCACGCGCCGATGACGCGCAGCTTGCGCTTTTCGAAGACTTTGAGAACCTGTTTCAGGTCGTGGCCGCGCTTCAGCACGAGGCCGGTGGCGGCGACGACGCTATAGGCGCCCTGGCGGCGGGTCAGTTTCGGGCGCTTTTCGATGCGGTAGAGCGGCATTTCGCTGGTTCGGCGGTGGACGGCGAAGACCGCCACCTCCCTTGTCGAGCCGATGGCGTAGTCGCGCCATTCGCCTTCGACCACCATGCGCCCATAGACGGAGAGGATTGCCTCGAGCTCGGCGCGGTTGAAAAAGACATCCGGTTCCTGAAGGGATTTTGGTGGCGTGGCATTCGACGAGATAACGAGGCTGAGCGAGCCCTGGGCCCGCGACGCGCTTTCCGATCCCTCGAAGCTATCCGCCATGCCGTCACCTCCCTTTACAACCGGGCTTTCACACGGGCCCTGAAGCGGCGGCCCGCCTGCCGGTCGAACCGGCTAAGGTCTTCATTCTGCTAGCTTTCGGGAAGTTAATCCAGAATCACAATCTTGCCTTTTTTCAGCCCTTGCAGGGACACACTGGACCGTCAGTCTAGCATCGTTGCCTCACTGGCCCGGTTCTCTTGAAGTTCCGGTTTCATCAGCCCCCCAGCCCCACCGGGATGAATTGGGGGACCGGGCCACCCCTTTCAAAGGGGCAACACCAAGAGACAAGACGCGCCGCGAAAGCCCCCCTCGCCGGCGCGTTTTTCTTTGTCCGGATGCCTTTTCCCTTCTTGCCAATTCCCCCGCATTTACGATGTCTCATTCTTCACTTGAGGGGGAGGGGGGCTTTGTCTACACATTCAGACCGGTCCTGGGGGAAACGAGGCAAAACAATAGAGCCCGTCCGGATCTTGTGGGAGTTCACGTCATCACGCGAGCGAGTATGCAAACGGCGAACGGCAACAACCCGGCCGCGGGCGACGCCATGATCGCGATCGAAGGGCTCACCAAGCGTTTTGGGCCCTTCACGGCGGTCGACGGTATCAGCTTCAGCGTCTCGCGCGGCGAGGTGCTGGGTTTCCTCGGGCCCAATGGCGCGGGCAAATCGACGACCATGAAGATGATCACGGGCTTCCTCTCGCCAAGCGCAGGGCGGGCCTCGGTTTGCGGGCATGATGTCGTTACCGATCAGCTCGCGGCGCAGCGCATGCTCGGCTATCTGCCGGAAGGTGCGCCCGCTTATGGCGACATGACGCCTCTCGCCTTTCTCAAATTCATCGCCCGCGTGCGCGCGCTGAAGGGCGCCGCCGCCGACAGCGCGATTGCGAATGCGGTCGCCGCGACCGAGCTTCAGGGCGTGCTCGAACAGCCCATCGATACGCTTTCCAAGGGCTTCCGCCGCCGCGTGGGCCTCGCCCAGGCGATCCTGCACAATCCGCCCGTGCTCATCATGGACGAGCCGACCGACGGACTCGACCCGAACCAGAAGCACGAGGTGCGCAAGCTCATCGCCCGCATGGCGGCCGACAAGGCGATCATCATCTCGACGCATATTCTCGAAGAGGTGGATGCGATCTGCACCCGCGCGCTGATCATCGATCGTGGCCGCGTCGTCGCCGACGGCACGCCCGCCGAACTCATCGCGCGCTCGCGCTATCACAATGCCGTCTCGCTGACGGTTGGCGGACAGGTGACCATAGCGGCCGCCGAAGCGCTGAAGGCGCTGCCGGGCATCGCTTCCATCGAGATCAATCCACGCGGCACTGAAACGACCTTCACGCTCTTCCCCATGCAGCAGAACGCAATCTCGGCGGAAGTGAAGCTCATCGACGCAGTCGCCGATCTCGCCCGCGAAAAGGACTGGACCGTGCGCGCGCTTTACGGCGAGCCGGGCCGTCTCGACGAGGTTTTCCGCAAACTCACGCGCTCCGACACGGCGGACACCCCGGGAAAGAACGCAGCATGAGAGAGCTTCTTGCCGTTTTCCGCCGCGAGCTCGGTGGCTATTTCGCGACGCCGCTCGCCTTCATCTTCATCGTGATCTTCCTCTTCACGATGGGCGCCTTCACATTCTACATGGGTGGCTATTTCGAGAGCGGTCAGGCCGATCTCCAGATCTTCTTCAATTTTCACCCGTGGCTTTATCTGTTCCTCATTCCGGCGATCTCCATGCGCCTCTGGGCGGAGGAGCGCCGCACGGGTTCGATTGAATTGCTGCTGTCGCTGCCGATCCCCCTCTGGGCGGCAGTACTGGGCAAGTTCCTTGCGGCTTGGGTGTTCTCGGGCATTGCGCTCGCGCTCACCTTCCCAATGTGGATCACGGTCAATTATCTCGGCCATCCCGACAATGGCGTGATCCTGGCCGGCTATATCGGCAGCTTCTTCATGGCGGGCGGCTATCTCGCCATCGGGTCGTGCCTTTCGGCCACGACGCGCAATCAGGTCATCGCCTTCGTCGTCAGCGTCGTCGTCTGTTTCCTCTTCACCGTGTCGGGCCTGCCGCTGGTGACGGACTTCTTCGCCTCATGGGCGCCGCAGCAGGTGTTGAATACGATTGCGTCCTTCTCCTTCCTTACGCATTTCACGGCGATCACGCAGGGCGTCATCGACATTCGCGACATCATCTATTTCTTCACGCTGATCGCGAGCTGGCTCATCGCCTGCGGCATCGTCGTCGACATGAAGAAGGCGGGTTAGGTCGATGCAGAAGCCCATGCACCAAAATGTAAGCCGCTCAGCCTATGGCATTGCGACGCTCGTGCTTCTTGCCGTGCTGTTCCTCGCCGTTAATCTCTTTTCGAACATCGTCTTCCGCTCGGCGCAGGTGGATCTGACGCAGGCGCGGCTCTTCACGCTGTCGAAGGGCACTGAAAATGTCCTTGCCAAGATCGACGAGCCGATCACGCTGAAGTTCTTCTATTCGGAATCGCTAGCGACCGACTTCCCGCAGGTCCGCGCCTATGCCAATCGCGTGCGCGATCTTCTGGAGGAAATCCGCGACCGTTCGCATGGCAAGATCATTCTTGAAGTAATCGATCCAGAGCCCTTCTCCGAGCAGGAAGACCTTGCCATGTCGCTCGGCCTCAAGGGCGCGCGGACGACGGAAGGCGAAGTCATCTATTTCGGGCTCGTCGGCACCAATATGGTCGATGGCATCGAAGCGGTTCCCTATTTCACCGACGAGCGTCAGCAATATCTCGAATATGACGTGACGCGGCTGATCCAGAATCTGAGCCGTCCGAAGAAGCCGGTGCTTGGTATTGTCACCAACATTCCGATGGATACGGGCGCGGGAGGCCTCGTCGCGGCGATGCGCGGCCAGTCGCAGCCCTTCGCGATCTATCAGGAATTGCAGAACCGCTTCGAGATCAATTTCATCGAGCAGAAATTCGTCAAGGTGCCGGAAAACGTTGATGTGCTGATGATTGCGCATCCCAAGCAGCTCGACCAGCAGACGCTTTACGCCATCGACCAGTTCGTGATGCGTGGCGGCCGTGTGCTGGCCTTCGTCGATCCGCATTCGGAGGTCAGCCTCACCGCCGGGCCGAATGGTCAGCCTGTGCAGGGCTATACCGAAGCCTCCGACCTTCCAACGCTCCTCAAGAGCTGGGGTGTCGAGTACGATCCGAGGCGCGTTATCGGCGACCGCGATCTCGCCATGCGTGTGCAGACGAACCTCGATGCGCGGCGGCAGACGAGCGACTATGTGCTCTGGCTCGGCGTGCCGAAGACGAATTTCGACCATAACGACATCGTCACGGCGACCATCGACCAGATCAATATGGGCACGGTCGGTTTCCTGAAGCAGGAGCCTGGCGCGACGACGAAGTTCACGCCGCTCTTCTGGTCCTCCAAGGATGCCGAAACCTATGATATCGACTATGTGAAAGCGGGACATACGCCGGACGAGTTGCTGAGCGGCTTCAAGCCGACTGGCGAGCGCTATGTGATTGCTGCGCGCGTTTCGGGCCCGCTGAAGAGCGCTTTCACCGCCGCGCCGCCGCCGTCGGCGGAAGACGAGACCAAGCGTTCGGACGCAATGGAAAAGCCGCTCGACTATATGGGGCAGACCAAGGCCGACGCGAACATCATCGTCGTGGCGGATAGCGATCTCCTCGATGATCGCTTCTGGGTGCAGAGTTCGGGCTATGGCAATGACCGCACGCTCGAACCAGTTGCGGACAATGCGAAGTTCATTCTCTCCGCCATTGACAATCTGATGGGCTCCGACGACCTCATCTCCCTGCGCGCACGTGAACGCGCCGACCGTCCCTTCGTGGTGGTCGACAATCTGCGACGCGAGGCCGAACGCAAGTTCCTCGCCGAGCAGGAGACTTTGAAGGCGAAGATCACGGAAACGGAGCAGCATCTCGCCGCTCTTCAGACGAATGGCGCGGCCGAAGCGCAAAGCGGTCAGGCGGCCGATCCGCATGAGCAGGAGGAAGTTGCGAAGTTCCGCACCGAACTCCTGCAGAGCCGCAAGGCATTGCGCGATGTGCAGCGCAACCTGCGCCGCGACATCGACAGGCTCGCGACCGAAATTCGCTTCGTAAACGTCGCGCTTATGCCGATCCTCGTCGCCATCATCGCGCTCGTCATCGCGATCCTCCGCCATCGCCGCCGCAAGGCGCGCGCGATCAAGGGGGCATGAAATGAACCTCGCAGCACTCAAGACCAACAAGCCGCTTCGCAATCTCGCGATCCTCGCGCTTGCCACCGCCGTCGCCGTCGTCGCGGCAACTGTCGCGGTGGTGACGCAGGAACGCGGCGTCCGCGTCAAGTTCAAGCCGGAGCCGCTTTACCAGGGCCTCGAGACGAAGCTCGATCAGGTGGGTCGGATCACCTACACGCTGGGCCGTGGTTTGCGCGGCGTTGAAAAGATCACGCTCAATCGTGGGGCGGACGGGCGCTGGACGGTGGCCGAACGCCAGAACTATCCGGCGAAGCAGGATCTCGTTCAGAAGGCGCTGATCGGCATTTCCGAGCTGGTGCTTTATGAGCCGCGCACCGCGCGTCCCGAATGGCATCGCAATCTCGGCCTTCTTTCGCCGGACGATCTCGGCACGGCGACGCGCATCGAGCTTTTCGACAAGTCGGGCAAACGCATGGTCGCCTTTCTCGCAGGCAAGGTTCCCGACCAGACCGCCGATGCGCGCGGAAAGGGCATGATCTATCTCCGCCGCGATGGCGAGAACCAGAGCTGGCTTGCGCGCGGTCGCTTCCCGCTGTTCCAGACGGCGCAGGACTGGCTCGATACGAGCTTCATTGACATCAAGCGTGACGAGATAAAGCGCGTCACCCTTTGGGCGGGCACGGATCACCCGGTGGTGATGAGCCGTCCCTCGAAGGACGTGGAAGATTTCGCACTGGAGAATATTCCGGCAGGCCGCGTCACGCGTGGCGCACCTGTCGTCAATGGAACGGCGACGAGTGTCGTCGATCTCATGTTCGACGACGCGGCGCCTGTGGGCTCGTTGCAATTCCCCGCCACCTCGCCGAGCGCCGTGATTGAAACCTTCGATGGCCTGCGCGTTTCGCTGACCATGACAGGCGGCGGTGGTGCGCTCTGGGCAAAGATTACCGCTACGGCCGATCCGGCAATTGCGGTTCCCGGCGCCGACATGAAGCCGGTTGAGGTCCGGGCCAAGATGCTCAATGAGCGGCTCGGCCCCTGGGCGTACAAGCTGCCGCAGCAGGCAGGCAACCAGCTCACGCAGTCCATGGATCTGCTGACGCATGATGCGGGCGGCCAGCAGTAAGAGGCTTGCTCATCGCTGCGCCTGTTTGGATTTCCGGTTCATAAAGACAAACAAAAAGGGCGCTCCCTCGGGAGCGCCCTTTCCGCATTCAGTGGGCCGATGCGTTACGCCGCAAGGTGACGCAGCACATACTGCAGGATGCCGCCATTGGCGTAGTAGTCGAGCTCGTCCTGCGTGTCGATGCGGCAGAGGAGGTCGACGACTTTCTTCGTGCCGTCGGTATAGGTGATGACGGCCTTGACCTTCGCGCGGGGTTTCACACCCTCAAGGCCTTCGATCGTCACCGTTTCCGAGCCGTCGAGGCCGAGCGACTGCCAGCTATCGTCTCCGATGAACTGCAGCGGGGCGACGCCCATGCCGACCAGGTTCGAGCGGTGGATACGCTCGAAGCTCTGCGCGATGACCGCCTTGACGCCGAGGAGCATGGTGCCCTTCGCCGCCCAGTCGCGCGACGAGCCGGTGCCATATTCCTTGCCGGCGAAGATCACCAGCGGCGTGCCACGGCGCTTGTACTCCATCGCCGCGTCGTAGATCGGCATCTGGGTGCCTTCCGGCTCCAGCTTCGTCAACCCGCCTTCGATACCCTTCAGCATCTGGTTCTTGATGCGGATGTTGGCGAAGGTGCCGCGCATCATGACTTCATGATTGCCGCGGCGAGCGCCGTAAGAGTTGAAGTCCTGCGCGCCGACCTGCTTCGAGTTAAGGTAGGAACCGGCAGGGCTCTGCACCTTGATGTTACCGGCCGGAGAGATGTGGTCGGTGGTGATCGAGTCCGCGAAGAGGCCAAGGATGCGGGCATCCTTGACGTTGGTGATCGGCGTCAGTTCCTTCGAGAGATTCTCGAAATAGGGCGGGTTCTGCACATAGGTCGAGTCCGCATCCCAATCATAGGTGAGGCCGCCCGTGAGCTTCACGGCCTGCCAATGCGCGTCGCCGTCGAAGACGTTGGCGTAGCGCTTGCGGAACATTTCCGGCGTCACGCAAGAGCGTACCGTCTCGGCGACTTCCTGCGTCGTCGGCCAGATATCCTTGAGGTAGACCGGCTGGCCGTTGGAGCCCGTACCGAGCGGCTCCTTCGTCAGGTCGATCTGCGTCGAACCGGCCAGCGCATAGGCGACGACCAGCGGCGGGGAGGCGAGGTAGTTCGCCTTCACGTCCGGAGAGACGCGGCCTTCGAAGTTGCGGTTGCCGGAGAGAACGGCAGAGGCGACGAGATCGTTCTTGTTGATCGCCTGGCTGATCTCGGTCGGGAGCGGGCCGGAGTTGCCGATGCAGGTCGTGCAGCCGTAACCGACGAGGTTGAAGCCCATGGCGTCGAGATCGTCCTGAAGCCCCGACTGCGTCAGATAGTCGGTAACGACCTGAGAGCCCGGCGCGAGCGAGGTCTTGACCCAGGGCTTCACCTTGAGACCGAGCCGCCTCGCGTTGCGGGCGACGAGGCCGGCAGCGACGAGCACGTTCGGGTTCGAGGTGTTGGTGCAGGAGGTGATCGCCGCGATCACGACGTCGCCATGACCGAGGTCGAAGTCCTTGCCTTCCACGGCA
Organism: Parvibaculum sedimenti; assembly: GCF_009184905.1. Taxonomy (GTDB): domain Bacteria; phylum Pseudomonadota; class Alphaproteobacteria; order Parvibaculales; family Parvibaculaceae; genus Parvibaculum; species Parvibaculum sedimenti. Next base: position 237,521 of record NZ_WESC01000002.1, on the reverse strand, counting down.
ACGCGGGTCTTCGCCTGGCCGGGCTTGCCGAAATCCTTCTCAAGCGCGGCGAGGTAGTTTTCCTTCACATTGGTGAGGGAGACGCGATCCTGCGGACGCTTCGGACCGGCGAGCGAGGGCACGACGGTCGAGAGGTCGAGTTCCAGCGTGTCGGTGAAGACGGGGTCCGGCGTGTTCGTCTCGCGGAACATGCCCTGCGCCTTCGCATAGGCTTCGACGAGCGCTACGCGCTCGTCGGAACGGCCCGTCGCGCGGAGGAAGCGGATCGTTTCGCCGTCGATCGGGAAGAAGCCGCAGGTCGCGCCATATTCCGGCGCCATGTTGGCGATGGTGGCGCGATCTTCGAGCGTAAGGTGGTCGAGACCGTTGCCGAAATATTCGACGAACTTGCCGACGACGCCCTTCTTGCGAAGCATCTCGGTGACGGTGAGCACCATGTCGGTGGCGGTCACGCCTTCAGCGAGCTTGCCCGTGAGCTTGAAGCCGATGACTTCGGGGATGAGCATGGAGACCGGCTGGCCGAGCATGGCCGCTTCCGCCTCGATGCCGCCGACGCCCCAGCCGAGAACGGCGAGGCCGTTGACCATGGTCGTGTGGCTGTCCGTGCCGACGCAGGTGTCGGGATAGGCGATCTCTTCCTTGCCCTCGGTCTTCGTCCAGACGGTCTGGGCGAGATATTCGAGGTTCACCTGGTGGCAGATGCCGGTTCCCGGCGGGACTACGCGGAAGTTGTTGAAGGCCTTGGAGCCCCAGCGCAGGAATTCATAGCGCTCGATGTTGCGCTCATATTCGATGTCGACATTTTCCTTGAAGGCCGACGAGGTGCCGAACTTGTCGACCATGACCGAGTGGTCGATGACGAGGTCGACGGGAACGAGCGGGTTGATCTTCTTCGGATCGCCGCCGAGATTCTTCACGGCGTCGCGCATGGCCGCAAGGTCGACAACGGCGGGAACGCCGGTGAAGTCCTGCATCAGCACGCGGGCCGGACGATAGGCGATCTCGCGATCCGAGGTGCGGTCCTTGAGCCACTTCTTCACGGCGCGGATGTCATCGGCGCTGACGGTGCGGCCGTCTTCGAAGCGGAGCAGGTTTTCGAGCAGCACCTTCAGCGAGTAGGGAAGCCGCGCGATGCCGGAGAGGCCGTTCTTCTCGGCGATCTTCAGGCTGTAATAGGTGTAGGTGCGCTTGCCGACCTTGAGGGTCTGCCTGGCACCGAAGCTGTTGCCAGCGGCTGTCTTCTTCGCGGCGGGCTTTTTCGCCGCAGGCTTCTTTGCAGCGGGCTTCGCGGCAGGAGCAGCCTTTTTCGGGGCGGCTTTGGGAGCGGACTTCGCGGCTACCTTCTTCGCAACCGGCTTCGTCGCGGGCGCTGCCTTTTTCGGAGCTGCCTTCTTCGGCGCGGCTTTGGGCGCGGCCTTTGCGGCGACTTTCTTCGCGACAGGCTTCTTCGCAGCCTTGGGCGCGGCTTTCTTCGGCGCCGCCTTCTTTGCAGCGGGCTTCTTGGCGGGAGCGGCCTTCTTCGGCGCGGCAGCCTTCACGGCCTTCTTGGGAGCTGCCTTCTTTGCGGCAGGTTTCTTCGCAGCCTTCGGTGCGGCCTTCTTGGCAACCGGCTTCTTCACAGCGGCCTTCTTTGCCTTCGCTGCGGGCTTCGCCTTGGCGACAGTCTTCGCCTTCTTGGCTGCGGGCTTCGCCGCCGCCTTTGTCTTCGCGGGCTTAGCCGCCTTCTTCTTCTCAGGCGATTTTTTCGCCTTCGCTTTTGCCGCCGCCTTCTTCGCCATTCGATCGTTCCTTGATGCTGCCGGCCCGGACGGGGAGGGGGAAACGAGGTGGCGTTGTGCGTGCCTCCCGCGCGGTGAAAACGCGCTGGGGCCCCGACATGATCGCCGCCGCTTCCCGCCTATGGGCCTATCTGCTTAACGCGCGCGACTATAATGTCTTTCGTTCGTGAAGGCTATGCTTCGCCCTGCCCGTACAGGGATGATATTGAAGGGCGAGAGAAAAATCGGGGAAGCGTCATGAATGCCGTTCACGTCGAGAAAAATGGGCCTGTGACAACGGTGATTTTGAACCGGCCGCAGGTGAAGAACGCCGTCGACAGGCCGACCGCCTCTGCGCTGGCGGAGGCCTTTCTTGCCTTTGAGCGCGACGAGGAGGCGCTGGTCGGTGTGTTCGTCGGCGATCATGGAACATTCTGCGCCGGGGCCGATCTCAAGGCCGTTTCGGAGGGCCCCGCCTATACGCCGGGCGGCTCATTGCCGCGCAGCAACCGCACGACACCGCCTGCGACCGGGCTCGATTTCGACCGAATGGCGGGTGATGGGCCCATGGGTCCGTCGCGCATGGTGCTTTCAAAGCCTGTCATTGGAGCGATTTCCGGCTTCGCCGTGGCAGGCGGGCTCGAACTCGCGCTCTGGTGCGACATGCGCGTCGTCGAGGAAGACGCCGTGATGGGCGTATTCTGCCGCCGCTGGGGCGTGCCGCTGATCGACGGCGGAACGGTGCGGCTGCCGCGTCTCATCGGTCATTCGCGGGCGATGGATCTGATCCTGACAGGCCGTCCGGTCCATGCCGATGAGGCGTTGTCGATGGGCCTTGCAAACCGTGTCGTGCGGAAGGGCGAGGGACGCGCCGAGGCCGAACGGCTTGCCGCGGAAATTGCGCGCTTTCCGCAGACCTGCCTCCGGCATGACCGCATGTCGGCCTATGAGCAATGGGATCTTGCCTATGATCAGGCCATCGCCAATGAATTTGAACATGGCCGCAAGGTGATGGCGACCGGTGAGACGGTGAAGGGAGCCGCCCGCTTCGCGGCTGGCAAGGGGCGCGGCGGACGTTTCGATGAAATCTGAATCTCTTCGCCTCAGCGCTTCCGGCCTCGCCTGCGAGCGCGGGGGCCGCGTCGTCTTCGGCGGCCTCGATTTCGAGGTTGGCGGCGGCGAGGCGCTGATCGTCACCGGCCGCAACGGCGCGGGCAAATCGAGCTTGCTGCGGCAGATTGCCGGTCTCGTTGACATCGCGGGCGGGCGGATCGCGCTCGATGGTGGCGATCCGGAGCGCACATTGCCGGAACAGACACATTATGTCGGCCATCTCGACGCGTTGAAGCCGGCGATGAGCGTGCGCGAGACCGCTGAGTTCTGGGCAAGTTATCTCGGCGGCGCGGGGATTGACGAGGCTTTGGCGCAGCTCGATCTCGACGATCTCGTCGAGTTGCCTGTCGCCTATCTGTCGGCGGGGCAGAAGCGTCGCCTCGCGCTATCGCGGCTGCTGCTTGCGCCGCGTCCAGTCTGGCTTCTCGACGAACCGACTGTCGCGCTCGACAGGGCAAGCATTGCGCGGCTCGTCGGGCTGATGGAGGCGCATCTGGCGGGGGGCGGCATCATCGTCGCAGCGACGCATCAGGATATGGGGCTCGGCACCGCGCGTTCGCTGGTGCTCGGCGCGCCGCAGGCTGCGGACGAGGAGGTGCCCGCATGATCCGCGCCTTCAAGACGCTCGTTTTCCGCGATACGAAGCTCGCGATCCGCGTCGGCGGCGGGGCGGGTATGGCGGTCTTCTTCTTTCTCACCGTCACGGCCATCGTGCCGCTCGGTATCGGTCCGAACCTGAAGCTTCTCGGCAACATCGCGCCCGGCATGCTCTGGGTGGCGCTTCTTCTGTCGGCGCTGTTGACGCTCGACCGGCTCTTTCAGGCCGATTTCGAGGATGGTTCGCTCGACTTGTTGATGACGGGCGCGATGCCGCTGGAACTTGTGGCGGCGGCCAAGGCATTGAGCCATTGGCTCACCACCGGGCTTCCCCTGGTGGTCGCTGCGCCGCTTCTCGGCCTTCTGCTCAATCTCGATACGGCGGCCTTCGGGCCGCTTGTGCTGGCCATGCTGATCGGCACGCCTGCCCTGAGCTTTCTCGGAGCCATTGGTGCGGCGTTGACGGTCAGCGTTCGCCGGGGCGGGCTTCTCGCTTCGCTTCTGGTGATCCCGTTCTATATTCCGGTCCTGATTTTCGGTGTCGGGGCGGCGGGCGGCGGCGGGGTTTCGGCGGTTCCGGGGGCGGGCGGGCAAAGTCTGTTGCTGCTGGGAGCGGTGGCGCTGGTGAGCCTGGTGCTCGGGCCGGTGGCTGCTGCGGCGGCGCTCCGCGCCAATCTGAGGTGAGGGCGTTCATGGAAAAGGCGTGGCAAAATGACCCGCTCTCTCCCTTGCCCTTCAGGCCGGAGGACAGCTAAATGGCGGGCATGTCAGAACTGACCGCATCCCAGAGATTTCAGGCTTTCGCCAATCCGGCGCGCTTCATGGCGCTGTCGGACCGGCTTTTGCCCTTTTGTGTCGTCGTGACGGCGCTGCTGCTCGCCGCCGGGCTTTATCTTTCGCTCTTTGACTCGCCCGCCGACTATCAGCAGGGCGAGACGGTGCGGATCATGTACATCCATGTGCCGTCGGCGTGGCTTGCCATGTTCGGCTACATGGTGATGGCGGGGTCGTCCGCCGTGGCGCTTGTTTTCCGCCATCCATTGGCTGACATCGCGGCGAAGTCGGCGGCGCCCATCGGCGCGGCCTTCACCTTTCTTGCGCTGGTCACAGGCTCGCTCTGGGGCCGTCCGATGTGGGGAACATGGTGGGTCTGGGACGCGCGACTCACCTCGATGCTGATCCTCTTCTTCCTCTATCTGGGCTACATGGCGCTCTGGGCGACGATTGAAGAGCCCGTTCGCGCAGGCCGCGCCGCCGCCGTGCTGGCGCTTGTCGGTTCGATCAACGTGCCGATCATCCATTACTCGGTGGTGTGGTGGAACACGCTGCATCAGCCTGCGAGCGTATTCCGCATCGGCGGTCCGGCCATCGCGACTTCGATGCTCATGCCGCTTCTCATCATGGCGCTGGGCTTCACCCTCTTTTTCGTGACGCTGCTTTTGCTGCGTATGCGTACGGAAATTCTCCGCCGCCGCGTACGCGTGTTGCGCCTCGCGCGGACGGGGCGTTGAGCATGGCCGCATTTTTCGACATGGGCGGCTATGCCGCATTCATCTGGCCAGCCTATGGGCTTGCCGCCATCGTCATGATCGGACTTGCGCTACAGAGCGTTGCCGACTTCCGCACACAGCGAAAACTTGCGCGTGAACTCGAGGCGGGAAAGGCTGCGCGTCCGCGCGCGCCCGCACGCAATGCGAACCCTGAAGTATGAAGAGAGTGGAAGCATGAAGCTCACCGCGCTGATCCCGGCGGGCATCTTCGTCGTACTGGCTGGCTTTTTCCTGATGGCCATCTTTCGCGGCGATCCCTCGCGCCTGCCGTCGGCGCTGATCGGACGCGCCGTGCCTGAGTTCTCGCTTCAGCCCGTCGATGGTCTCGACAGGCCAGGCATCGCCACAGCGGATTTCGGGCTTGGCAAGCCCGTCATCGTCAACGTCTTCGCGTCATGGTGCGTGCCCTGCCGCGAGGAGCATCCTGTGATCGTCGCCCTGAAGGCGCGGGCGGGCGTTCCCATTTATGGGATCAATTACAAGGATGGTGCCGAGCCCGCCCGGCGTTTCCTGCGCGAATTGGGAGACCCCTTCGATCGCGTCGGTGCGGATACTGCGGGCCGTGTGTCGATTGACTGGGGCGTTTATGGCGTGCCGGAGACATACATTGTCGATGGCAAAGGACGCATTGCCTATAAGCAGGTTGGTCCGCTCACACCTGAAATCGTCGAGGAGAGAATTCTCCCGGCGCTCAGGGCCGCCGAATAACAGCGTCATCCCCGAGCGCCGGAGAGAGTTCAGGATGCCTTGCGCTTCGCAGGCGCGCGCTTGGCGGCCGGTCGCTTGGCTGCGGCTGCGCGGCGCGGCGCTTTCACGCGCTCGGGCTCGGCAGACTTCATTTCCGTGACGGCGCTGGCGAGATGGCCAAGGCCCTTCAGCAGCTCGGCCTGCACGGTCTTCGGCAGAAGGTCGAGCAGTGCCTTTTCCGCGGCGAGCGCGCGGGGCAGCGCGGTCGTGAGCGCGCGGCGGCCGGCGGCAGTGAGGCGGACAGCATTGGCGCGGGCATCTTCCGCCGTGCGCTTGCGGGCGAGAAGGCCGTTTTTGATCATGCGGCTGATCATGTCCGCCAGAGTCGACCGATCGATACCCGTGCGATTGACGAGATCGGTCTGGCTCAGACCTTCTTCCTCGTTGACCGCAAAGAGCACGATGAACTGGCGCGGCGTAATGGAGCCATTACCCATCTGCTGAACGAACTGGTCGTACGCGAATTGCTGAGCACGCCGCAACAGATGACTAAGGGAGTTTTCGAGATCGTATCCCCCCGCCGACTTTCTGGCTGCCATTTCTAGAACCTCCGAATTTTTGCGCTGCAACCGATTACTGTACTGGGTTCCAGTCGCAATTAGAGTGACCACGCCGCTTTTCGCTACTGTAGAAGTCTAACGGGAGCGAGCGAGTTTCGCTCGATCACGGACGCGGAATATCTTCATATGCACCTGACGGTCCTGCTGTGCAAGGGATTCAAGCAGCAAGAAATCGCCAGTGTGCCGTCAGGCGGCGGAATAAGTGCGCGAATTGGTAATTTCCGCATAACGCATGTCTATAACAGTGATTTCGACCATTCATACGGCCTACCTCCGTGAGCGGATCAACGAGATGATGAAATGAGTAATTCTGAAAATAACAGTGGTTCGATGGACAGACCGAGGCCTCAAAGACCTGGTGCGATGAAGCATAGAGAGCCGGGGTCGGAACATGATCTTCTTTTCACGAACCGAGTCCCGACCGGGGACAGCATGCCGCGCGACATTTGCGATCGCTGCGGGTTCATCCACTACGACAATCCCAAAATAGTCGTGGGCGCGGTCGTCACCCATGGCGACAGGTTTCTGCTGTGCCGCCGCGCGATAGAACCGCGCAAAGGCTATTGGACGCTGCCTGCCGGTTTCATGGAACACGGCGAAACGACCGATGAGGGCGCGCGGCGTGAGGCGAGGGAAGAGGCGAACGCTGAAATACGCATTCGCGACCTTCTGGCGATCTACAATATTCCCCGTATTGCGCAGGTGCAGATGATGTACCGGGCCGAGCTTGCCAGCCCCGAATTTTCCGCCGGGCCGGAGAGCCTTGAGGTCGCGCTCTTCTCCTGGGACGAGATTCCCTGGGATCAACTTGCCTTTCCGAGCGCCTATTGGGCGCTGAAGCAGTTCCGGTCCGTGATGGATCAGGTGGTCATCGCGCCTTTTTCAAATCCGGAGGGCGAGCTGGCTAATTCATTTCCGTTCCGCTGAATGCGGAAGCGGCGGCCTTTGCCTCTGGTGAAATTGCTCCGCTCGCGGCATTCTCCGGGGAGGTTGGAGGCCTGATGAAGACCGTGCCCGCCGCGACGGGCATTGGAGGGGGGGAGAATAGTGGCAACGAATGTAAAGGTGCGCCGCCCGCGTGCGCAGGGCATGACGACGGAAGAGCGCAAGGTGATCTTCGCCTCGTCGCTCGGCACGATGTTCGAGTGGTACGACTTCTTCGTTTATGGCGCTCTTGCCGCCATTTTCTCGAAGCAGTTTTTTGCGGGCGTCAACGAGACGGCTGCGTTCATCTTTGCGCTGCTCGTTTTTGCGGCGGGTTTTGCGGTGCGTCCTTTCGGTGCGCTCGTTTTCGGGCGGCTGGGCGACATTGTCGGCCGCAAGCACACATTTCTCGTCACGATCCTCGTCATGGGTGCGGCGACCTTCCTGGTTGGCCTGCTCCCCACCTATTCCTCGGTCGGCCTCCTCGCGCCGCTGCTCCTCGTCCTCCTGCGCATGCTTCAGGGTCTCGCGATTGGTGGCGAATATGGCGGCGCGGCAACCTATGTTGCCGAACATGTCCCAGCGAAGCGTCGCGGCGCCTATACGTCATGGATCCAGATGACGGCCACGGCGGGGCTTTTCCTTTCGCTGCTCGTCATTCTGGCCTGCCGTTCGCTGATGTCGACCGAGGCTTTCGAAACCTGGGGCTGGCGTTTGCCTTTCCTGCTCTCATCTCTGCTGCTCGGCGTGTCGGTCTGGATCCGCTTGCAGCTTGACGAGTCGCCGGTCTTCAAGCGCATGCAGGAGGAGGGCAAGGGGTCAAAGACGCCGCTGCGCGAAAGCTTCGCCAAATGGTCGAACCTCAAGATCGTGTTGCTGGCGCTTTTCGGGCTTTCGATGGGTGAGGCCGTGGTCTGGTACACTGGCCAGTTCTATGCGCTCATCTTTCTCACGCAGGTTCTGAAGGTCGAGCCGCAAACGGCGAACCTGCTCGTTGCGGGCGGCCTCGTGATAGGCACACCCTTCTTCGTCATTTACGGCTGGTTCTCGGACAGGATCGGCCGCAAGCCGATCATCATGGCGGGTTGTCTGCTCGCCGCCTTGACATATATGCCGATCTTCCACGGCATCACGCATTTCGCCAATCCGGCGCTCGAACGCGCTCAGGAGACGGCTCCGGTGACGGTCAGCGCCGATCCGGCGGAATGCTCGCTCCAGTTCAATCCGGTCGGAACATCGGCCTTCACTTCGTCATGCGACGTAGCGAAAAGTGCGCTGGTGAAGCGCGGCGTGCCCTATTCGAATTTGAGCCTGCCGGCAGGCTCCACTGCCCGGATTCATGTCGGCGGCGCTCTGGTCGCCTCTTATGATGCGAAGGTGGCGGGCGCGAAGGAAAAGGCTATCGCATTCGAAGCGGCGCTGACGGCGGCGCTCTCCCAGGCGCGCTATCCCGACAAGGCCGATCCGCTGGAGATCAACGCGCCGATGGTCGTGCTGCTGATCGGTGTGCTCGTCATCTTCGCGGCGCTGACCTATGGGCCTATCGCGGCGATGCTGGTCGAGCTTTTCCCGGCCCGCATCCGCTATTCGTCGCTCTCGCTGCCCTATCACATCGGCAATGGCTGGTTTGGCGGTTTCATGCCGCCCGTCGCCTTCGCGATGATCGCGGCGACCGGCAATATCTATAGCGGGCTCTGGTATCCGATCGTCATCGCCGGTGTCTGCTTCGTCGTCGGCGTGTTGTTCCTGCCGGAAACGAAGGACCGCGAGATTCATCACGGAGCTTGAGGCTTAGTCGGCGCTGGGAGCGTCCGACGCTTCTTTGGTGGCGTATTTCGTCAGCACGGGCATCTGCGCCATGCCGAAGACGATGGTCAGTGGCATGATGCCGAAGAGCTTGAAGCTGACCCAGAAATCGGTGCTGAAGCTTCGCCACACCGCTTCGTTGACGAGCGCGAGGAAGAGGAAGAACCAGCCCCAGCGCCGGGTCAGGATCATCCAGCCTTCGTCGGTCAGGTCGAAGGCGGCGTCGAAAAGCTGCTTCATCAACGGGCGGCCCGTGGCAGCCGCGCCGAGAAGGGCCGCCGCAAAGAGCGAGTTCACCAGCGTCGGCTTCAGTTTGATGAAGACATCGTTCTGAAGCACCAGCGTCAGCGTGCCGAAGACGACGACGAAAACGCCCGTGACGAGCGGCATGGTCGGCACCCGGCGGAATTTCCAGTAGGACACGGCGAGCGAGATCACCGTGACGACCATGAAGACGCCGGTCGCATAGAAAATATTGTGACTGGGCTCGCCGCCGAAGATGAGGTGGCCCTTCGCGTTCACCAGAAAGAAGACGACGAGCGGTCCGAGCTCGAGCCCCATGCGAAGCCATTGTGCTGCAGTGGGGCCTTGGCTTTCTTGTGCCTCGCTCATATTCAATTCGCTCCCGTGATCGCGCGGGCGAATGTGTCCGCGTCGAAGGGTTGCAGATCGTCGATACCCTCGCCGATGCCGATGAGATGCACCGGCATGCCGAAGCGCTGGGCGATGGCGACGAGAATGCCGCCTCTCGCCGTACCATCGAGCTTGGTCATCACAAGGCCGGTCACATTGGCGATCTTGCCGAAGATTTCGACCTGATTGACGGCGTTCTGACCGGTCGTCGCGTCGAGCACCAGAAGCGTCGCGTGGGGTGCTTCCGGATCGAGCTTCTTCAACACGCGCACGATCTTCTCAAGCTCGGCCATGAGGTCGGCCTTGTTCTGAAGGCGGCCCGCCGTATCGATCAGGAGGAGGTCGGTTTTTTCCTCCTTCGCGCGAGCGAGCGCCTCATAGGCAAGGCCTGCCGCGTCGCCGCCGACTTTCGTGGTCACCACAGGCACGCCGATGCGTTCGCCCCAGACCTTGAGCTGCTCGACCGCTGCTGCGCGGAACGTATCGCCCGCCGCCAGCATCACGCTCTTGCCGTCGCGCTTGGCCTTGGCCGCGATCTTTGCCGCCGTCGTCGTCTTGCCGGCGCCGTTGACGCCGACCATCAGCACGACGAAGGGCTTCTTCTCCGCGTCGATGGCAAATGGTTTGGCGACGGGCGCGAGCACCTTGGAGATTTCGCTGGCAACGATGCCGCGGATTTCCTCCGGCGTCACTTCCTTGTCGTAGCGGTCCTTGCCGACGGCATCCGCCACGCTGGCCGCCGTGTCGATGCCGAGATCGGCAGCGATCAGAAGCTCTTCCAGTTCGTCGAGCGTCGCCCGGTCGAGCTTCTTCCTGATGAAGATGCCGGTGATACCGTCGGAGATGGTGCGGGTCGAGCGCGAAAGCCCGTCCTTCATCCGTTGGAAGAAGGACTTCTTTTTCTGCTGTTCCTCTGGTGTACCGGTCTCGCTCATGCCGCCCTGAGACCCTGGAAGGAGGCGCCGTCATGGGAGGCGAGGCGGACGTCGAGAATTTCGCCGGGGCGGACGCTGGCGTCGGTCAGTCGCACGGGCGTGAATTGATGTGTACGGCCGAGTGTCTCGCTTTCCATCAGAACGGGGCGCGTCAGGCCGAGGCCCGCTTCGAGGTGCAGGCGAACGCGCTCGGTGCCCTTGAGACGCAGCCGTTCGGCGCGCGCCTTGATGAGGCCGCGGTCGAGCTGCGGCATGCGTGCGGCGGGTGTGCCGGGACGCGGAGAGAAGGGGAAGACATGAAGCCAGGTGAGGCCGCATTCGTCGACGAGGCGCAGCGTGTTCTCGAACATTTCGTCCGTTTCGGTCGGGAAGCCAGCGATGAAGTCCGCGCCGAACACGATATCGGGACGCAGGCGGCGCGCTTCCTCGCAAAAGCGGATCGAATCCGCGCGAAGATGGCGGCGCTTCATGCGCTTCAGGATCATGTCGTCGCCCGCCTGAAGCGAGAGATGGAGATGCGGCATCAGCCGTTCTTCCTCGGCGATGAGGCGCATGAGCTCGTCATCGGCTTCAATCGAATCGATGGAGGAAAGGCGCAGGCGTTCGAGTTCCGGCACGAGCTTCAGGATGCGCCGCGCAAGATTGCCGAGGCTCGGGCTGCCCGGAAGGTCCGCGCCATAAGAGGTGATGTCGACGCCGGTGAGCACGACTTCGCGGTAACCGCTTTCGACCAGTGCGCGAACCTGCGCCACGACTTCGCCGGCAGGCACGCTGCGCGAATTTCCGCGGCCATAAGGGATGATGCAGAAGGTGCAGCGATGGTCGCAACCGTTCTGTACCTGCACGAAGGCGCGGGCGCGGCCCTCGAAGCCCTGCACGAGATGGCCGGCCGTTTCCTTCACCGACATGATGTCGTTGACGCGCACACGCTCATTGGCGTGTAGCGCGCGGGCGGGTTGCCAGCTTTCGGCCTGCATCTTCTCGTCATTGCCGAGAACGAGATCGACTTCCGCCATGGCGGCGAATTCATGCGGGTTCACCTGCGCCGCGCAACCGGTGACGATGATGCGGGCATCGGGGCTTTCGCGCCGCGCCTTGCGGATCGCCTGCCGGGCCTGGCGCACGGCTTCGTTCGTTACCGCGCAGGTATTGAAGATGATCGCGCCTTCGAGGCCCGCCTTTTCCGCATGGCCTTTCATCACCTCGGACTCATAGGTGTTGAGGCGGCAGCCGAAGGTGACGATCTCAGGGGTCTTCTTGTCCGGTGTGCGGGTCATGCGACGACGCCTCCGGCGAGAAGGCGCGGATCGAGGTCGCCGTCGAATTCGAATTCGATCGGGCCGGTCATGTAGACATGGTTGTCCGCCTCGCGCCATTCGATATCGAGATCGCCGCCCGGCAGCGTGATCGTCACCTTGCGCTCGGCGAGGTGGCGACGCACGGCGGCGACGCCCGTGGCGCAGGCGGCAGTGCCGCAGGCGCGCGTCAGGCCCGTACCGCGCTCCCAGACCTTGAGCTTGATATGCGTCGGCGACAGCACCTGCGCGACCGAGATATTGGCGCGCTCGGGAAAGAGCGGGTGATACTCGAGCATGGGGCCGATCTTGCCGAGGTCGATCGCGTCTGCGTCCTTCACGAAGAAGATCGCATGCGGATTGCCCATGCTGACCACGGCAGGCGAATGCATGACCGGATTGCCGAGCGGCCCGACCTCAAGCTCGATCTGGCGCGTATCGGCGAATTCTTCCGAAAGCGGGATCTCGTCCCACTTCAGGCGCGGCTCGCCCATGTCGACGGTGATGCGGCCATCGCCCGCGTCGGAGCAGACGATGATGCCGGAGGGGGTTTCGAGGCGCACTTCGCTCTTGCCCGTCTCGTCGAGGATCAGGCGTCCGATGCAGCGGCTTGCATTGCCGCAGGCGCCGACCGTCGAGCCGTCGGCATTGCGGATGCCCATATAGGCGTCGCCACCGGCGCGGGGATTTTCGATGGTGATGAGCTGGTCGCAGCCGATGCCCTTGTCGCGGTCGGCAATGGCGCGGGTGGCGTCATCTGAAAGGGCAAGCGGATGCGAGCGGACATCCAGCACGACGAAGTCGTTGCCGAGCCCGTTCATCTTCCGGAAATGCACACCCGAGGTTATCATGATGGCCCGTATATGGCGCTTTTCGGGTCGAAATACCAGTCGTTTGCGCCGCGCCGGTCCTTGCCCCTTTGCGCACCGCTTCGCTGAAGCTGCTAGTATGAGCACCTTGCCCGGGGGAGGACATGCGAAAAAAGGCGTTGAGCATATTGGCGGGGCTCGCGCTCGCCGCGGGCTTCTTGTGCGCGGGGCTTTTCGTCTGGGCGAGCAGCCTTTTTTCCGAACCCTCCGCGCGGGAGGTTCCTTCGGTTGCAGGCGAGCTCGGCGCGACCCGGGTTCTGGCCGTCTTCGCTCATCCCGACGATGAATTACGGGTGGCGGGTCTTCTCGAGGCCGCAAAGGCTCGCGACCATGCCTTTACCGCGCTTGTTACCGCGACGCGGGGTGAGAAGGGGTCGCAGGTGCCCAAGGTTGCCCGGCAGCGCGATCTTGCACAGGTGCGGACCGCCGAGGTTCTCAAAAGCGGCTATGCGCTGGGCATCGACGAGCAGGAGGTCTGGGATTTCCCGGATTCCGGGCTCGCGGGGGTCGATTTCGAGAGGCTCACTGCCCGCGTCGAGGAGGCGATGGAGCGATACAAGCCGGATCTCATCGTCACTTTCTGGCCCGCGAGCGGCGAATCCGGTCATCCTGACCATATGCGGATCGGCCTGGCCGCACAGGCGGCGGCGCACCGACTGAGCGAGATGCCCGCTGTCGATGGCTATAGGGGAGCGAAATGGATCGCCTATGTGGTCGCGCCGCGCAGGGGCATTCGCGCCATTGGCGGGGAGGCGGGGGCCTTCGTCGCCGCCAATGAGCCCGCGCCCGACCTCGCAATGAAGGCGAAGCTCTCGACCCGCCTGCGGGGCTGGGAAATCCACGCCTCGCAGGAATATTCGATACCAACGACCTATCGCCTGTCGGCACGTCTCTATTACCTTCTCTGGGGCGATGAATTCTATAAGGTGACCGAACTCAAGGAGCGGCGTTAGACACATGCAGGATCTTCTTCCAATTGCCGAGCGGATCGGCGCGCTTTTGAAATCGCGCGGCGAGACCATCGCCATATCGGAGTCCTCGACCGGAGGGCTTATGTCGGCGGCGCTTCTGTCGGTGCCGGGAGCCTCGGCTTATTATCTGGGTGGCGCGGTCGTCTACACGAAGAAGGCGAGGGAGGTTCTGATCGACCTTCCTGCCGAGACGATCATTGAGGCGAAGGCCGAAAAGCCGCTAAGCGAAGCTTTTGTTGCCCTGCTTGGCCATACGCTTCGCACCCAGTTTGGTTCGACCTGGGCGCTGGCCGAGATCGGCGCTACGGGGCCTGCGGGCAGCCGTTATGGCGATCCGGCCGGAACAGCCTGTCTCGCCCTTGCCGGTCCTGCCGAGCAGAATATGACCGTCAGGACCGGGGTGGATGATCGGGTCGCGAACATGCGCGCCTTCGCCAAGGCCGGGCTGGAGCTTCTTCTCCGAAATCTTGAGTAGAATCAAGAGGTTGTGGGATTTAGGCCCTTTGTTCGAGTGGACGCTTCGTTAATTCAAGTCAATGAACCAGATCAATTTGTCGCTGGCGGCATTTTTCCCGTAGGCTTCTGTCAGGGCATGTCCAGCAGAGCGCATCGTTCCGGCTTCGGATCCCCGCCATGTGACGCTGCCCAGAATTGTCCCGTCGCGCCTTGCCGCGGAGAAATCCGGTTCATGGATGAGGGCGTCCCGAACAGGGAGATTTAAATGGCCGAAACAAAAAAACCCCTCGATTCCGATGCGCCGAAATCTGATGAGCTGAAGCAGCTCGGCCAGAAGATTTCACAATTCAAGCAGGAAGCAGATCCCGGGGTGCCGCGCTGGGTGGAGTCGATGGCGACCATCACGCACGAAGAAAAAGAGGATGGCAAACCGGCGAAGCCGGGCAAGAGGCCGAAGTAACCCGGGTCCGTTGACGGCAGCGACCATGGGCGATGGTCCATCGCCGCCTTACTTCGTTACGATACGATGAGTTTCTCCGGGGGTATGGCCTCGTCTGGCTACCCCCCCGGATTGACTCTTTGGGCCCGCGGCCCTAGTTTCCGCCCCAACTTTCGGGACATTGTTGCGCCCCGATCCGCCCGAGGCATTGAGCCCGGGTCAACATCCGCCGGCGATATTCGCTCGCGGGTGCGTTTCTGCTTTGTCTGAACGGCCCGTTTATCTGAACGGCCCATTTATCTGAACGGTATGGCGAGAGCCTCATGTTCGAAAGCCTGACAGGTCGCCTCGGCGACGTCTTTACGAAGCTCAGAGGGCGCGGTGCGCTCTCGGAGAAGGACGTCGACGAAGCCATGCGCGAAGTCCGCCGGGCGCTGCTCGAGGCGGACGTGGCGCTGCCCGTCGTCAAGGATTTCATCGACAAGGTGAAGGCCCGCGCCGTCGGCGTCGAGGTGCTGAAGTCGATCACGCCGGGCCAGCAGGTCATCAAGATCGTTCATGACGAACTGGTCGAGATGCTGGGCGGGGCGGTCGACACGTCGATCTCGCTCCACGCCGCGGCCCCCGTCGCCATCATGATGGTCGGCCTTCAGGGCTCAGGCAAAACCACATCGACCGCCAAGATCGCCAAGCGCTTCGAGAGCCGCGACAAGCGCCGCGTTCTCATGGCCTCGCTCGACACGCGCCGTCCGGCTGCGCAGGAGCAGCTGAAGATCCTCGGCGAGCAAACGGGCGTCGCGACGCTGCCGATCATTGCCGGCCAGCAGCCGGTGCAGATCGCGCGGCGCGCCATCGAGGCCGCGAGGCTCGGCGGTTATGACATCGTCATGCTCGACACGGCGGGCCGCATCCATATTGACGAAGCGCTGATGCAGGAAGTCGCGGAAGTGCGCGACGTCGCGCAACCGCATGAAACGCTTCTGGTCGCCGACAGCCTGACCGGTCAGGACGCCGTCAATGTGGCGCAGCAGTTCAAGGATCGCATCGGCGTTACCGGTATCGTCCTGACACGGACGGATGGCGACGGGCGCGGCGGCGCGGCGCTTTCCATGCGCGCGGTCACCGGCGTTCCGATCAAGCTCCTCGGCACGGGCGAAAAGCTCGACGCGCTTGAAGACTTCAAGGCGGACCGCGTCGCGGGTCGCATCCTCGGCATGGGCGACGTCGTCAGCCTCGTCGAGAAGGCGGCGGAAACGATCGACGCCGAAAAGGCGCAGAAGATCGCCGCCAAGATGAAGAAGGGTCAGTTCGATCTCGACGATCTGGCCGAGCAGCTTGCGCAGATGAAGCGCATGGGCGGCATGAAGGGCGTTCTCGGCATGTTGCCCGGCGTCGCGAAAGCGCAGGCGCAGATGGCGAATGCGCATATGGACGACGGCGTGTTGAAGCGTCAGACCGCGATCATCTCTTCGATGACGAAGGCCGAGCGCCGCAATCCCGCGCTTCTCAATGCGAGCCGCAAGCGTCGCGTCGCGGCGGGCTCCGGCACCGAGGTGCAGGAGATCAACCGTCTCCTGAAGCTTCATCGTCAGATGGCCGACATGATGAAGATGATGGCGCGGCAGAAGGGCGGCGGCCTTCTCGGCAAGCTCTTCGGCGGAGGCATGCCCGAAATGCCGCCGGAGCTTGCGAATAATCCTGACGCGCTGAAGGACATGCTGCCTCCAGGTGGCATGCCGGGCGGAATGCCCGGCGGGTTTCCCGGTCTCGGCGCTGGTGGCCGGCCGAAGCTTCCCGGTCTTCCGGGACTTCCCGGGCGTGGCGGTTTTCCCGGTGGCGGCCTTCCGGGCCTGCCGGGCGGCAAAAAGAAGAAGTGAGTTTTGCGCCGGGTCTGGCGCATGGGTTCAGGAGTTTTGCACGGCTCTCGCCGCGCATGGATTTAGAAGTTTCGAGTTTCACTGAAAGGCAAAAACATGGCTCTCAAGATCAGGCTCGCCCGTGGCGGCGCCAAGAAGCGTCCCTTCTACCGCATCGTGATCGCGGACACGCGCTCGCCCCGTGACGGCCGCTTCATCGAGAAGATCGGCACGTTCAATCCGCTCCTGCCGAAGGACCACAAGGAACGCATGGTTCTCGACCTCGAGCGTGCGAAGCATTGGCTCTCCGTTGGAGCGCTGCCGACCGACCGCGTCGAGCGTTTCCTCGATGCCGCCGGCCTGCTGAAGCGCCCGGCGAAGGCGAACCCGGTCAAGGCGAAGCCCAAGGCGAAGGCGCAGGAGCGTCTGGCCGCTGCTGCCGCTGCCGCTGAGGAGGCGAAGGCCGCTGCCGAAGCTGCCGCCGAGGCCCCGGCCGAGGCGTAAGCTCTCGCCGGCACCATGGCTGACAGCCAGCAGAAGAGAGTCTGTCTCGGCGTCGTTGTGGGCGCGCATGGCGTGCGCGGTCTCGTCAAGGTGAAGCCCTTCACGGAAGAGCCGGAGGCGGTTGCCGCCTACGGCCCGGTCGAGACGAAGGATGGACACCGCCGCTTCAGGATCGAAGCGATGGGCAGGGCCAAGGGCGTCGTGATCTGCCGCCTCGAAGGCGTTGGCGACCGCGACAAGGCGGAAGCCATGCGTGGGACCGAGCTCTATGTCGACCGGGCGCGCCTGCCCGAAACCGATGAGGATGAGGGCTGGTATCACACCGACCTCATCGGGCTCGAAGCTGTGGGCGCAGACGGACGGGTCTACGGGCAGGTCGTCGGGGTCGAGAATTTCGGCGCGGGCGATCTCCTTGAGATCAAGCGCCCCGAAGGTGGCCCGACGGTCTTTCTCCCCTTCACGGAGGAGAATGTGCCGGAGGTCGGGATCGAGGCGGGGCGGATCGTGATCGATCCGCCGCACGGGATTTTCGATGCGGGTCTCTTCGATGGGGGCCCGGAGGCCGAAGCCGGGGAGGGCCATGATGGCTGACCCCTGGAAGGCAACGGTTCTGACGCTCTTCCCGGAAATGTTTCCGGGGCCGCTTGGCATCTCGCTGGCGGGACGGGCGCTCGAAGCGGGGACCTGGGCCCTTGATGCGGTGGATATCCGGAGCTTTGCGACGGACAGGCACCGTTCGGTCGATGACACGCCTTCGGGCGGCGGGCCCGGCATGGTGATGCGGGCCGATGTGGTTGCGGCGGCGATCGATGCGGTGCATGGGACCGGATCGGCCAAGCCGTTGATTTATTTGAGTCCCCGGGGCAAGCCGCTCGATCAGGAGCGGGTCCGGGAACTGGCGGCGGGACCCGGTGTGACGCTTCTTTGCGGGCGTTTCGAGGGGCTCGACGAGCGGGTGATCGAGGCCCGCGGGCTGGAAGAGGTAAGCCTTGGCGATTTCGTCCTTTCGGGCGGCGAGCCTGCGGCTCTGGCGCTTCTGGACGCGGTGGTCCGGCTCCTGCCCGGCGTCATGGGCAAGGAAGCCTCGGGCGAGGAGGAGAGTTTCGAGAGCGGGTTGCTTGAATACCCGCAATACACGCGCCCCCAGTTATTCGAGGGGCGCGAGATCCCGGCGGTTCTGACTTCCGGGGATCATGCGAAGGTCAAGGCCTGGCGACGGGCCATGGCCGAGGCTTTGACGAAGGAGCGGCGACCCGACCTCTGGGAGAAATTTCTCGCGAGTCGGTCCAAAGACAGTCGCCAGTGACATTGAAGTGTGATAGTGAAGCGCGCTTCCGGACGGGGTTTCCCCGTAAAGAGCCCCGAAAGGGCCCGGCTCCGGCGCCTTCAATACCTGAGGTTTAAACCGATGAATATCATTGAGCTGATCGAGCAGGAGCAGATGGGAAGCCTCTCCGGCGGTAAGGAGATTCCCGATTTCGCGCCCGGCGATACAGTGATCGTCAGTGTGAAGGTCGTTGAAGGCGAGCGTTCGCGCGTGCAGGCCTATGAAGGCGTGTGCATCGCGCGGTCGGGCGGCGGGATCAACGAGAACTTCACGGTTCGCAAGATTTCCTACGGCGAAGGCGTCGAGCGTGTATTCCCGCTCTACAGCCCGCTGGTCGACTCGATCAAGGTCGTGCGCCGGGGCCGCGTTCGTCGCGCGAAGCTCTACTACCTGCGTGGCCGTCGCGGGAAGTCGGCTCGAATTACCGAGAAGAAGCAGGACAACAAAGCCCGCTCGCAAGAGAACGGCGCCGCCTGATTTCGTCGGTAGACGATTGGACGAGACGCAAAAAGCGGGCTGGGGCCTCGGGCCCCACGCCCGCTTTTCGTTTTTGGCCGCCTCTCTTATCTGATTTGACGTTGAACGGTGCGCGCGACCGCAATCCGAAGCGCCCGTAAAAGGAGAAAGAAAATGGCTGCACCCCGCACCATGTACGACAAGATCTGGGATGCCCATCTGGTGGACATGCAGGAGGATGGCACCGGCCTCCTCTATATCGACCGCCACCTCGTGCATGAAGTGACGAGCCCGCAGGCTTTCGAAGGACTGCGCATGTCGGGCCGCAAGGTTCACGCGGCGGGCAAGACGCTCGCCGTCGCCGACCACAACGTGCCGACGACCGACCGCTCGAAAGGCATCGTCGACGAGGAGAGCCGCATCCAGGTCGAGACGCTCGAGCACAACGCCAAGGATTTCGGCGTCCAGTATCTCGAGATGAGCGACAAGCGTCAGGGCATCGTCCACATCGTCGGGCCTGAGCAGGGCTTCACGCTGCCGGGCACGACCATCGTTTGCGGCGACAGCCACACCTCGACGCATGGCGCCTTCGGCGCGCTGGCGCATGGTATCGGCACCTCGGAAGTCGAGCATGTGCTCGCGACCCAGACGCTCATCCAGGCCAAGGCCAAGAACATGCGCATCAATGTCATCGGCAAGGCGCCCGCGGGCTTCACGGCGAAGGACATCGCGCTCGCCATCATCGGCCATATCGGCACGGCGGGCGGCACCGGCTATGTCGTCGAATATGCGGGCGAGGCGATCCGCGATCTTTCGGTGGAAGGCCGCATGACCGTCTGCAACCTGACGATCGAAGCGGGCGCGCGCGCCGGCATGATCGCGCCGGACGAAAAGACCTTTGAATATTTCAAGGGCCGTCCCATGGCGCCGAAGGGCGAGAACTGGGAGAAGGCGGTCGCTTATTGGAAGACGCTGCCGTCCGACGAAGGCGCGCATTTCGACACCGAGATCAATATCGACATCGCGAACCTGCCGCCGATGATCACCTGGGGCACGAGCCCTGAAAACGTGATCAGGATCACGGATCGCATCCCCGATCCGGCGAAGGCCGCCGACGAGGGCAAGCGTCACGCGATGGAGCGCGCGCTCGAATATATGGGCCTCACGGCCGGCACGCCGATCATCGAGGTCAAGATCGACCGCGTCTTCATCGGCTCCTGCACCAATGGCCGCATCGAGGATCTGCGCGCCGCCGCTGCTATCGCCAAGGGTCGCCATGTCGCGCCGACCGTCAACGCCATGGTCGTTCCGGGCTCCGGCCTCGTGAAGGAGCAGGCGGAAGCCGAAGGCCTCGACAAGATCTTCATCGAGGCCGGCTTCGAGTGGCGCGAACCGGGTTGCTCCATGTGTCTTGCGATGAATGCCGACAAGCTTCAGCCGGGCGAGCGTTGCGCCTCGACGTCCAACCGCAATTTCGAAGGCCGTCAGGGCCGCGGCGGACGCACGCATCTCGTCTCCCCCGCCATGGCGGCGGCGGCGGCGATCGCGGGACACTTCGTCGATGTGAGGACGTTCGATTAATTTTTGACCGTCATGCCCGGGCTTGACCCGGGCATCCAGGCGACCGGCATGGAGCACGCGGCTCTGGATTGCCGGGTCAAGCCCGGCAATGACGAGAAAGGAAGAACAATGGACAAGTTCAACAAGCTCACGGGCGTCGCGGCGCCGATGCCGCTGATCAATATCGACACCGATATGATCATCCCGAAGCAGTTCCTGAAGACCATCAAGCGCACCGGTCTCGGCAAGAACCTCTTCGACGAAATGCGCTATGACGAGAAGGGCAACGAGAAGCCGGACTTCGTGCTGAACAAGCCCGCCTATCGCAACGCGCAAATTCTCGTTACCGGCGAGAATTTCGGCTGCGGTTCGTCGCGCGAACATGCGCCCTGGGCGCTGGTCGATTTCGGCATCCGCTGCGTTATTGCACCGAGCTTCGCCGACATTTTCTATAACAACTGCTTCCAGAACGGCATTCTGCCGATCGTTCTGCCGCAGTCCGATGTCGACAAGCTGATGGATGATGCGGAGCGCGGCTCCAACGCGGTCGTCACCGTCGATCTCGAAGCACAGGAGATTCGCGGACCGGACGGCGGCGTGATCAAGTTCGATATCGATCCCTTCCGCAAGCATTGCATGCTCGAAGGCCTCGATGGCGTGGGCCTCACGCTGAAGAAGGTCGATACCATCGCGAGTTATGAGAAGCGCCACGCGGCGGAGCAGCCCTGGTTGTAACCCTTTTTGTCATGCCCGGGCTTGACCCGGGCATCCAGCGCGGCACGCACGGCACAAGTGTCTGGATTGCCGGGTCAAGCCCGGCAATGACGATGAGAAAGAAAGCGAAATGACGAAGAAGATTTTGATCGTGGCCGGCGACGGCATTGGCCCGGAAGTCATGGGCGAAGCCGAGCGTGTGCTTGGCTGGTACAAGCAGAAGCGCGGCTTCGATGTCACTGTCGAGCATGAGCTTGTCGGCGGCTGCTGCTACGACAAGCATGGTGTCGCGGTGACGGATGCGACCATCGAGAAGGCGAAGGCGGCGGACGCCGTTTTCCTTGGCGCGGTGGGCGGACCCAAGTGGGATAACGTGCCTTATGAAGGCCGCCCGGAAGCGGGCCTGCTGCGTCTGCGCAAGGATCTCGAACTCTTCGCCAATCTGCGTCCCGCGCTCTGCTTTGCCGCGCTGGCCGATGCCTCGTCGCTGAAGCGCGAGATCGTCGAGGGCCTCGACATCATGATCGTGCGCGAGCTGACCGGCGGCGTCTATTTCGGTGAGCCGAAAGAGATCACCGATCTCGGCAATGGCGAACGCCGCGGCGTCGATACGCAGGTCTATACGACGCATGAAATCCGCCGCATCGCCGAAGTGGCCTTCGATCTCGCCCGCAAGCGCGGCAACCGCGTCATGTCGGTCGAAAAGCGCAACGTCATGAAGACGGGTGTGCTCTGGTATGAGGAAGTCGCGAAGCTCCACGCGGAGAAGTTCGCCGACGTGAAGCTCGACAACATGCTGGCCGACAATTGCGCGATGCAGCTCGTGCGCAATCCGAAGCAGTTCGACGTCATCGTCACCGACAATCTCTTCGGCGACGTGCTGTCCGACATCGCCTCGATGCTGACGGGCTCGCTCGGCATGCTGCCTTCGGCCTCGCTCGGCGCGAAGGATGCGAATGGCAAGGCGAACGCCATGTACGAGCCGGTGCATGGCTCGGCGCCTGACATCGCGGGCACGGGCGCGGCCAATCCGATCGCCTCGATCCTTTCTCTCGCCATGGCGCTGCGTTACACCTTCGATCGCGGCGCCTGCGCCGACCTGCTCGAAAAGGCGGTCGATGCGGTGCTGGCCAACGGTCTTCGCACCGGCGACATCATGCAGCCGGGCATGACAAAGGTTGGAACGGTCGCCATGGGCGATGCGATCCTCAAGGAACTCGACCGGCTGAACGCGTAAGAGCCGTCAGGAGAACGACCATGGGTTACAAAGTCGCTGTTGTCGGCGCCACGGGCAATGTGGGCCGCGAGATGCTGAACATCCTCGCCGAACGGGAATTCCCGGCGGATGAGGTGGTCGCGCTTGCCTCGCGCCGCAGCCAGGGAACGGAAGTTTCCTATGGCGACAAGATCCTGAAGGTGAAGGCGCTCGAGAATTACGACTTCGCGGGCACCGACATCTGCCTCATGTCGGCGGGCTCGACGGTTGCCGCCGAATGGGCGCCGCGCATCGGCGCCGCCGGCTGCGTCATGATCGACAATTCGTCGAAGTTCCGCATGGATCCCGACGTGCCGCTCATCGTGCCGGAAGTGAATGCCGACGCGATTGCCGGCTACAAGAAGAAGATGATCATCGCGAACCCCAACTGCTCGACGGCGCAGATGGTCGTCGCGCTGAAGCCGCTTCATGATGCGGCGAAGATCAAGCGCGTCGTCGTTTCGACCTATCAGTCGACCAGCGGCGCGGGCAAGGATGGCATGGACGAGCTCTTCGAGCAGACCCGCGCGATCTATGTCAACGATCCGGTCGAGAAGCATAAGTTCACGAAGCAGATCGCCTTCAACGTCATCCCTCATATCGATGTCTTCATGGAGGATGGCTACACGAAGGAAGAGTGGAAGATGGTGGTCGAGACGAAGAAGATTCTCGATCCCAAGATCAAGCTGACCGCGACTTGCGTGCGTGTGCCGGTTTTCGTCGGCCATTCGGAAGCGATCAACATCGAATTCGAAAACCCGATCTCGGATGAGGAGGCGCGTGAAATCCTTCGCGAGGCGCCGGGCTGCCTCGTCGTCGACAAGCGCGAGGACGGCGGATATGTGACGCCGCTCGAATGCGTCGGCGATTACGCCACCTATATCAGCCGCATCCGCACGGACCCGACTGTCGACAACGGCCTCGCGATCTGGGTCGTCTCTGACAATCTGCGCAAGGGTGCGGCGCTCAACGCCGTGCAGATCGCGGAAATCCTCGGCTCGCGTTTCCTGAAGAAGGCGGCCTGATCCGTAGAGCCGATCAGCCGATTATCTCGATATTCGGCAATAGTCCCGGCTCGGAAAGCATGGCCTGGTCGTGCGCAAGCGCGAGTTCAGCGCGACCTGCCTCGACACTCGACTTGACGAGAGCGGCGGTGGAAGCCGCGGCGCGGGCAAGCGCTTGCGGCGTGTTGATGCCGTTGAGAAGCCTTGCAAGGAAGACAGCGGCGAAGAGGTCGCCAGTTCCTTTGGGCATGGCCTTGCCATTCGCTTCTCCATGGAAGGCTGTCTCGGCGCGATAAGCGCGCTTGGCTTCGACGGCGACGCTGGAAACGCGGCCTTCCGGCGCGGGCGCGGAGGTGATGACGACGAGTTTCGGGCCAAGCTTGCGCGCGAGCGGGATCGCGGCGCGTATGTCGGCGGGCGTCTCGCCAGCAAGACGGCAGAATTCGAACCAGTTCGGCGTGACGATGTCCGCGCTTCTCGCAAGCACGGCCTGTGCCGTCTCGACCTCGCGGCTCACATAGGGTTCGGTGCCGTCGCCGACGATGGGGTCGCAGAGGTAGAGCGCGTCGGGATTGGCGGCCTTCACCCGATCGACCGCTTCGGCCACGGCATCGGCCTGATCGGCTTCGGCGAGGTAACCCGAAAAGACCGCATCACAGCGAGTGAGCCAACCGCGCTCGTCCAGCGAGCGGATGAGGCCCACGATCAGGTCGGGGGCGAGCTTCACGCCTTCCGGTTTGCCATAGCCGGGATGGTGGGCGAGGAGGGTGGTGGGCACTTCCCAGACCTCATGGCCGAGGCGCTCCATGGCGAAGGCAGAGGCCGTGTTCCCGACCGCCCCATAGACGACCTGGCTCGAGATGGAAAGGATCGTCGCCATTCCTGCTCCTCATGGCCCCACCCCGGAAACCGCTTCACAGTGCCGCCCAAGGTTTATAGTGTCCGCTTCGCTCTTGCGAGAAAAGCGCCGACTTTGGAGAAATCATATGGCCGATGTGACCGCCCGCCCCCGCCGCAGTGTCCTCTATATGCCGGGTTCCAACGCCCGTGCGATGGAGAAGGCGCGCGAGCTTCCCGCCGATGCGCTGATCCTCGACCTTGAGGACGCCGTGGCGCCCGACGCGAAGGAAGAGGCGCGCGCGCAGGTGGTGGCCGCCGTCAAACAGGGCGGTTATGGCAAGCGCGAGATCGTCATTCGCGTGAACGGCCTCGACACACCCTGGGGCATTGAGGACATCAAGGCTGCCGTCGCCGCAAGGCCCGACGCCATTCTGGTGCCGAAGGTCAATTCGGCCGAGGATGTCGCCCGCGCCGAGACGGCGCTGACCCAGGCAGGCGCCCATGAGGGGCTGCAACTCTGGTGCATGATCGAGACGCCGCTCGCGATCCTCAACATCCAGTCCATCGCCGCCAAGGCCGCCGAGCCGCGCTCGCGCATGACGGCCTGGGTCATGGGGACCAACGATATCGCCAAGGAGCTGCGCGCAGCGCATACGCAGGACCGTGTGCCCATGCTCACGTCGCTCGGCCTGTCGATCATCGCGGCGCGCGCCTATAGCATCGTTGCGCTCGACGGCGTCTATAACGACATCAAGAACGAGGAAGGTTTCGCCGCGATTTGCGAACAGGGCCGCGACATGGGCTTCGACGGCAAGACGCTGATCCATCCCTCGCAGGTCGCGCCCTGCAACACCATCTTCTCGCCCGATCCGGAGACGGTCGCCTTCGCGCGCAAGACCATCGAGGCTTTCGAACTGCCCGAGAACAAGGGCAAGGGCGTGCTCAAGGTCGATGGCCGCATGGTGGAGATCCTCCATGCCGAAATCGCCAAGCGCACAGTCGCCATCGCCGACGCCATTGCGGAGCTTGAAGCATGACCAAGACCAATGCGGGAAATTTCTTCGAGGATTTCAGGATCGGCCAGGTTCTGCGCCACGCGACGCCGCGCACGCTGACCGAGGGTGACCGCGCACTTTATCAGGCGCTTTTCGGTTCGCGCTTCTCGCTCCAATCCTCCGACGAGGTGGCGCGAAAAGCCGGCTACAAGCAGTCGCCAATCGACGATCTTCTGGCCTTCCATGTCGTCTTCGGCAAGACGGTGCCGGACATCTCGCTCAATGCGGTTGCCAATCTCGGCTATGCCGAGTGCCGCTTTCACCGCCCCGTCTTTCCGGGCGACACGCTTTCGACCGTCTCCGAGGTGATCGGCCTGAAGGAGAATTCCGACGGTGCGACCGGCGTCGTCTATGTGCGGTCCACCGGCCGCAACCAGCGGGACGAAGTCGTCATCGACTATGTGCGCTGGGTGATGGTCAGGAAGCGCGACAAGGCATCGCCCGCGCCCGAGGCGAAAGTGCCGGCGCTCGCCTCCGCCGTCGATGCGTCGAGCCTCTTCGTGCCGCAGGGCACGAGCTTCAGGGGCTTCGACGTGGAAGCCTCCGGCTCGCCCCATCTCTGGGATGATTACGAGGCCGGTGAGAAGATCGACCATGTCGATGGTGTCACCATCGAAGAGGCCGAGCACATGATGGCGACGCGTCTCTATCAGAACACGGCGAAGGTGCACTTCAACCAGTTCACCGAGGGGCAGGGCCGCTTCGGCCGCCGCCTCATCTATGGCGGCCATGTGATTTCTCTCGCCCGTGCGCTCAGCTTCAACGGGCTCGGCAACGCCGTGCTCGTCGCTGCAATCAATGGCGGGCGCCATGTTGCTCCCTGCTTTGCAGGCAATACGGTCTTTGCGTGGTCGGAAGTTCTGGCCAAGGCGCCGCTTGAGGGACGCGATGATCTTGGCGCCCTCCGGCTGCGGACCATCGCGACGAAGGACCTGCCCTGTGGCGCTTTCCCCGGTCCGCTCGAAAAGGGCTATGCCGAAGGGGTCATTCTCGATCTAGACTACTGGGTGCTGATGCCGCGCCGATAAGGCGTTCGGGAGGGGCCTTTAACATTCATTCAGGGCCGCCCGTTAAGTTGATGGTGATTTAGACGGGCGGCCCGATGTTCTCTTCACATTCCGATGAAAGCTCAACCTCTGCGCAAGTGCCGATGGCACGGTCGGCGCAGAGTCTTGCCTTTGAGGAGGCCTGGAGGGTTGCGAAGGGCGATGAGGCCTTTCCCGACCGCAGCGCCATCGATCTCAAGCGTTTCGCGAAATTCGCCCGCTGGTTCGCCATTATCGAGCCCGACCCGAACAAGGCGTCTCTGCCTTTTCGGCTGGTCGGCTCTGGATTTTTCGATTTCTTCAAGACCGATCTGACCGGGCTCGACTATCTCGCGCTGGTCGATCCGGCGATAAAGACGCTCGCCTATGACAGCGTGATGGCTTGCCTCGCGCAGCCTTGCGGATTGTGGCAGGTCACGCCGGCGCAGATCGCCGATGGCGCGACCATGCCCTACGAATATACGATCCTGCCGATCTCCCGGGGTCGCCCGCAAGCCGATCACATCGTCATCTATGTGAATTTCGAGATGCGCACGCTGGCGCCCCGGCCCCATGTGGACCGCGTGGAGCATTCGACCCTCTGGCACTGGCTGGATATCGGTTTCGGCGTTCCGACCGGCTCTTTCGGTCTCAGCCCAGCTTGAACCCCCTCGATTGTCACTCTGAAATATTGCGCTAGCGAACGGTCACACCGGGGCAGCGGATCATTACGCAGCGTTCTCCGCACCTCGATTGCGCCGGAGGAATTGCGAGCGATTCTCACGGATTAATCGTTGGAAAATCGTCATTCCGCACCCGCATCGGCATTTGCGTTCAGGGGGCGCAGGGGATAAACAACAGACAACAACCCCACCCGCTGACCCATTTCGGGGACCTTCGAATGGCAGAGACGCGACAGGCCGCGCGGCCGCTTTCGCCGCACCTTCAGATTTACCGCTTCACCATCACCATGGCGATGTCGATCATCCATCGCATCACCGGTGTCGGCCTTTACGCAGGCACGCTGCTGCTCGCGGCGTGGCTTCTCTCCGTGGCGATGGGCCCCGACGCCTACGCGACCTTCCAGTCGGTCGCGGGCTCCTGGCTCGGCCAGCTCATCCTCTTCGGCTTCACCTGGGCGCTTCTCCACCATCTGTTCAGCGGCATCCGCTACCTGATGTGGGACAACATCCGCGCCTTCGAGCTTCGCCAGGCTGATTTCATCAGCTGGGGCGCCGCGGTTCTCGGCTTCGCCGCCACGATCATCGTCTGGATTGTCGCCTTCAAACTCCGTGGGGTGCTCTGATGGCCGCCTCTGCTTCCAACAGCCCTGTGAAGGCCGCGACGCGCGCCTTCAGCATTCAGCGCAAGTCCGCGCTGGCGCTCATCCCGCTCGCTCTTTTCCTGATCGCGCTGATCCTCGCGCTTTCGGGCACCGACTATGAAACGGCGCGCCACTATCTCGGCAATCCGATCGTTTCGCTTCTTGTCATTGTCACGATCCTCGCGACCGTCGCTCACATGCGCATCGGCATGAACGAGGTCATCGAAGATTACGTGCATGGCAGCTTCCTCCATGTGCTGGCCAAGACGGTCAACATCCTTTTCTGCGTCGCCGTCGGTCTCGGCAGCATCTATGCGGCGCTGAAAATTCTCATCGGCTTCTGAACACGTCTCGAAAGCAAGTCCCATGACGGCGAGTTACAGCTTCAACGATCACACCTTCGACGTGGTGGTGGTGGGCGCCGGTGGCGCCGGCCTCCGTGCGACGCTCGGTTGCGTCGAGCGCGGTCTGAAGACCGCGAACATCACGAAGGTGTTCCCGACGCGCAGCCACACGGTCGCGGCGCAGGGCGGCGTGGCCGCCTCGCTCGGCAATATGGGGCCGGACGACTGGCGCTGGCACATGTACGACACGGTCAAGGGCTCCGACTGGCTCGGCGACCAGGATGCGATCGAATATCTCTGCCGCCATGCGCCTGACGCCGTTTATGAGCTCGAGCATTTCGGCGTGCCCTTCAGCCGCACCGAAGACGGCAAGATCTATCAGCGTCCCTTCGGCGGCATGACGACGAATTTCGGTGAAGGCATCGCGCAGCGCACCTGCGCCGCCGCCGACCGTACCGGCCATGCGATGCTGCATACGCTTTATGGCCAGTCGGTCCGGCACAATGCGGAATTCTTCATCGAGTATTTCGCCATCGACCTGATCATGGACAATGGCAAGTGCGTTGGCGTCGTTGCCCTCGACATGGCGACCGGCGAGCTTCACCGCTTCCGTTCCAGCATCGTCATTCTCGCCACTGGTGGTTATGGCCGCGCCTTCTTCTCGGCGACCTCGGCCCATACCTGCACGGGCGACGGCAATGCGATGGTGCTGCGCGCCGGCCTGCCGCTCCAGGACATGGAGTTCGTGCAGTTCCACCCGACCGGCATTTACGGCGCGGGCTGCCTCATCACCGAGGGCGCGCGCGGCGAAGGCGGCTATGTCGTCAACTCGGCTGGCGAGCGCTTCATGGAGCGTTATGCGCCGTCGGCGAAGGACCTCGCCTCGCGCGACGTCGTTTCCCGCGCGATGACGATCGAAATCCGCGAAGGCCGCGGCGTGGGCCCGAACAAGGACCACATCTACCTTCACCTCGATCATCTCGATCCGAAGATCCTGCATGAGCGCCTGCCCGGCATTTCGGAATCGGCGCGCATCTTCGCGGGCGTCGACGTCACGAAGGAGCCGATCCCGGTTCTGCCGACCGTCCACTACAACATGGGCGGTATTCCGACGAATTATCACGGCGAAGTGCTGACGCTGAAGGACGGTAATCCGGACACGGTCGTGCCGGGCCTGATGGCGATCGGCGAAGCGGCCTGCGTGTCGGTCCACGGCGCGAACCGCTTGGGCTCCAACTCGCTCATCGACCTCGTCGTCTTCGGACGCGCCGCCGGCATCCGCGCCGCCGAGCTTCTGAAGGACAAGGCGAAGCCCGAACTGCCGAAGGACGCGGGCGAGAACTCGATCGCGCGCCTCGACCATTTCCGTAATGCCAAGGGCAACACCCCGACCGCCGCGCTCCGCCTCAAGATGCAGCGCGCAATGCAGGAAGACGTCGCCGTGTTCCGCACCGGCGAAACGCTTCGTCAGGGCAAGCAGCGCATCGCCGACGTGTTCTCGGAGATTCCGGATATTCGCGTCTCCGACCGTTCGCTCATCTGGAACTCAGATCTCATCGAGACGCTGGAGTTCGACAATCTCATCGTTCAGGCGATCGCGACCGTCGAGGGCGCTGTCGGCCGCGAGGAAAGCCGCGGCGCGCATGCCCGCGAGGATTTCCCGAACCGCGACGACGAGAAATGGATGAAGCATACGCTGTGCTGGGTTGACACCAAGACGGGCGCTCCTTCCGTCGACTATCGCCCCGTCCACGCCTACACGCTCTCGGATGAAATCGAGTACATCAAGCCGAAGGCGCGTGTGTACTGACGCGCGAAGGGTTCGATCATGGTCCAATTGTCACTGCCGAAAAATTCCGTTCCCACCGAAGGCAAGACCTTCAAGGCGGAGGGTGCCAAGCGCGTAAAGCGTTTCCGCATCTATCGCTGGTCGCCCGACGACAGCCAGAACCCGCGCATCGACACCTATGAGGTCGATCTCGACAAGTGCGGGCCGATGGTTCTCGACGCGCTGATCAAGATCAAGAACGAGATCGACCAGACGCTGACGTTCCGTCGCTCCTGCCGCGAAGGCATCTGCGGTTCCTGCGCGATGAACATCGACGGCGCGAACACGCTGGCCTGCACAAAGGGCATCGACGAGATTGGCGGCGACGTGAAGATCTACCCGCTGCCGCACATGCCGGTGGTGAAGGACCTCGTCCCCGATCTCACCAACTTCTACGCGCAGCACGCCTATGTGCAGCCCTGGCTGCAGACCAAGGGCGAAGAGCCGAAGAAGGAATGGACGCAGTCGCCCGCAG
Source organism: Parvibaculum sedimenti (assembly GCF_009184905.1). Lineage (GTDB taxonomy): Bacteria > Pseudomonadota > Alphaproteobacteria > Parvibaculales > Parvibaculaceae > Parvibaculum > Parvibaculum sedimenti. The sequence continues at coordinate 207,302 of NZ_WESC01000002.1, read as the reverse complement.
ACCGCGAAAAGCTCGACGGCCTTTACGAGTGCATTCTTTGCGCCTGCTGCTCGACGTCCTGCCCGTCCTACTGGTGGAACGGCGACCGCTATCTCGGTCCGGCCGCGCTGCTTCAGGCCTATCGCTGGCTTGCGGACAGCCGTGACCAGCAGACGAATGAACGCCTCGACCGCCTTGAGGACCCGTTCAAGCTCTATCGCTGCCACACCATCATGAATTGCGCCAAGGCCTGCCCGAAGGGTCTGAACCCGGCGAAGGCGATTGCCGAGATCAAGCAGATGATGGTCGATCGCGCCTGATCGTTCGGATATCGAAGTTGAAAAGGCCGCTCATCGAGCGGCCTTTTTGTTTGTGACCGCGACCGGCGTCTCTGCTGTGATCCCGGCACGAGGCCCGGATGACACCTGTTTGTGAGATGGGCTTGTCGACAATCATTCGACGCGCATAATCCACGCATGAGCGAAAGACACTGGCATAAGGGCGCCTGCCACTGCGGCGCCGTCACATTCGAGGTCGAGGCACCGGACGACGTCGTGATCGACGATTGCAATTGCTCGATCTGTGCGAAGACGGGTTTCCTGCATCTCATCGTGTCGGCCTCGCGCTTCCGCATTTTGTCGGGCGAGGACAAGCTCACCGCCTACACCTTCAACACGGGTACGGCGAAGCACCTCTTCTGCTCTGTCTGCGGCGTCAAACCCTTTTATGTGCCGCGCTCCAATCCGGATGGCTGGAGCGTCAATTTCCGCTGCCTCGACCGCGCGGAGTTCGGCCATGTCGAAATCCGTCCTTTCGACGGCGGGAACTGGGAAGCGAACGGCGCCTCGCTCGCGCATCTGAGCAAGGACTAGCGCTCACTCCTTCACATACTCATTGTCCGGCGCGGAATATTCGACCAGCGCCGCCATGGCGCGTTTGAGGTCGGCATAGGTCGAGAAGGCGCAGTCATTGCCGCTCGGTGTGATGTTGAACGTCTCGCGGCTCTGGCCGTGTTTCGCGGCAACACGGGCGAAGTCGCTGCAATTGGGCGAGTAGCGCAGCCAGCCGTCGCCCTTTCTGCGGAAGAGCCCATACATCACCGCATCGTCGGGCTTCTCGCCGCGGCCAAGCGCGATGAAGTCACCATTGCCGATATCGTCCATCAACCCGGCCACCGGGTCCTCGCCATCGACCGTATAGAGATAGTCCGCGCCTTTGCGCGTGATGGTGACATGGCGTGGCGCGTCGCCGATGCGCTTGCCGTTTTCGTCGAGCTTGTAGACAGCGAAGCGGCTGCCGGCCGCAATCGGGTAGTCGGCCTCGGCGGGGCCGAAGAGGGGCGCCTTGCTGATGAAGCAGGCGGTGAGCAGCAGGCAGGTAGCCAGGGCGGTGGCAAGGCGGAGCATGTGAAATCCTCCCGAATGTTCGGTTCCATGCTGCACCCGGACGGCGCTTTACGCAAAGGCGGCGGGCAGACATGAAACGGCCCGCGCCTAAGGGGGGGAGACGCGGGCCGCACATTCTGTGGCTGGAGATGGGCCGGGGCGACAAGCGCAGCCGGGGCTCAGCCGAGGTGTCAACGTCAATGCCGACGATTGAAGGATTGCACGGCAAAGCTGAACCGCCGGTGAACGGGAGGGCCTTGACTCTATTTCATATTTCCACAATATTGGAAATATGAAATCAGAAGCCGCCATAGCCGCCATAGCCGCCCTGTCGGCGCTCGCCCAGGAAACCCGCCTCGCGATCTACCGCGCGCTCGTTCGTGCCCATTCCCCGAAGGAGGGGGAGGGCGGGCTTGCGGCGGGCGACATCGCCGAGGCGCTCGACGTTCCGCCCGCGACGCTTTCCTTTCATCTGAAAGAACTCGCCCATGCTGGGCTCGTGACCTCGCGGCGCGACGGGCGCTCGATCGTCTACAAGGCCGATCTTTCGGCCATGCGCGGCCTCACCGAATTCCTGCTCGAAGATTGCTGTCAGGGTGCCTGTGGCACGGTTGGCAACCGGGCAGGTCAACGCAAAAAGGAGTGTGCGTGATGAAGAGATTGCATGTGAGCTTCGGCGTCGCCGATCTTGAAAAATCAGTCGCATTCTATTCGACGCTGTTCGGCGAGGAGCCGACGGTGCGCCGTCCAGGCTATGCGAAGTGGATGCTCGAAGATCCGCGCGTCAATTTCGTCGTCGAGACGCTTTCCGGCGACAAGGGCTTTGGCCATGCCGGCATTCAGGTCGAGAGCGCGTCCGAGCTCGATCCGATTTTCGAGCGGCTGAAAGAGGCCGAAGCGCCCTATCTGCCGGAAGGCATGACGACCTGCTGCTATGCGAAGTCCGAGAAGAGCTGGACCGCCGATCCCGACGGCGTCCGCTGGGAAGCCTTCTATACGCATCATGTGATGGAGGAGTTCGGCACTGGCCCGCTGCTCGAGAAGCTCGACATGGGCGACGACGCATCGGTCTGCGGCTGCTCCGCGCCGAAGGCGGAGATAGTTGCCGCGGCGAAGCCAACGCCTTCCTGCTGTGGGTGAGTTTCATGTCGGATCAGATTTACAATGTGCTCTTTCTTTGCACGGGCAATTCCGCGCGTAGCGTCCTTGCCGAGACTTATCTCAACGCGCATGGCGCGGGGCGCTTCCGTGCTTTCAGCGCGGGAAGCCATCCGAACGGCAGGGTGAACCCCTATGCCATCGAAGTGCTGCGCTCGGCGGGCCTTCCGGTAGAGGGCCTGCGCTCAAAATCATGGGACGAGTTCGCCGTTCCCGGCGCGCCACAGATGGATTTCATCATTACTGTTTGCGACAACGCGGCGGGTGAAGTATGCCCCATATGGCCCGGCCATCCGACAAGCGCGCATTGGCCTTTCGAGGATCCGGCGGCGATGACCGGGTCGGAAGATGCGATCAGGCGCAAATTCGTCGACGTTTTCATGCAGATTCGTCGCCGCATTGATCTCTTCACGAGCTTGCCGCTCCGCAGCCTTGAGGGGATGGCGCTGAAGCGCAAGCTCGACGAACTCGGCGGAAACAGTCCAGCCGGTGCGGACTGATGGCGTTTCCTCAGGAAAAGGCGCCGTCGCGTCTCGGCTTTCTCGATCGTTATCTGACCTTCTGGATCTTCGCCGCCATGGCGGCGGGTATCGCCGTGGGAACGTTCTTCACGGGCGTTCCGGCGATGCTCGACAGGCTTTCCATAGGCTCGACGAATATTCCCATCGCCATCGGTCTCGTGCTGATGATGTATCCGCCGCTGGCGCGGGTGAAATATGAGGAGCTTCCGCGCATCTTTGAGGATCGCAAGGTTCTCGCGTTGTCGCTCATACAGAACTGGCTTATCGGTCCGGCGCTGATGTTTGCGCTGGCCGTTATCTTTCTGCGCGACGAGCCTGCCTATATGACCGGCCTCATTCTCATTGGTCTTGCGCGCTGCATCGCCATGGTTATCGTCTGGAATCAGCTGGCAAGGGGAAGCGCGGAATATGTGGCGGCTCTGGTAGCCTTCAACAGCATTTTCCAGCTCCTCTTCTTCAGTCTCTATGCGTGGTTTTTCCTGAATGTGCTGCCGCCGCTCTTCGGTCTCGAGGGGCAGGTGATCGCGGTGTCCTTCTGGCTGATCGCGGGTGCGGTGCTCGTCTATCTTGGACTGCCATTCGCGGCGGGATTTGTGACGCGGCGTATTCTCCGCCCGCGTTTTGGCGCGGATTGGTATGACGAGGTTTTCGTGCCGCGCGTCGCGCCGGTTACGCTTGTCGCGCTGCTCTTCACCATTCTCGTGATGTTTGCGCTGAAGGGCGATGCCGTGCTCGCGCTGCCGCTTGATGCGCTCCGCATCGCCGTGCCGCTATCGCTTTATTTTGTCATCATGTTCTGCATCAGCTTCGCGATGAGCAAGATGCTCGGCGCGGATTACGAGCGCACGACATCGCTCTCCTTCACGGCAGCCAGTAACAATTTCGAACTGGCAATCGCGGTTGCCATCGCGACTTTCGGTATCGCTTCGCCGGTCGCCTTTGCCACCGTTATCGGACCGTTGGTCGAAGTTCCGGTGCTGATCCTGCTCGTGCGTGTGGCGCTCCGCTGGCGCAGGAGTTTTTCAGCATAAAGAAACCCGCGCACCTTGCGGCGCGCGGGTTGCGACTGGCCAGAGGCCGTCGTTCTTACTGGGCCGGAGCGGCCGGGGTCGCCGGAGCCTGTTCGGCCGGCGCGGCCGGAGCGGTCGACTCAGCCGGAGCGGCGGGAGCCGTGGACTCAGCCGGAGCCGAGGATTCGGCCGGCGCGGGCGTCTCGGCCGGAGCCGTTTCGGTGGTCGCGGGGGCCGTCGTCTCCGTCGGGGCGGGCTTGTTCGTGAGCCTGAAGCCGACGATCACCACCAGGGCGATGACGATAACTGCAATGATGACTTTCACGGTGTTGGACATTCGAAAATTCCTCTGACCTGTTTTCTTCGGTCGGATTGGCAAAGCGGTCCGGACAAAAACGCCGGTTCCCGCCAGATCGCCCGGGACGAATCCCCGGCTGATCCAAGCGAATGCTAGTCGAATGGCTGCCAAGCGCTACTGCGAAACGACTTATGGAATGCCATTTATTTTCTGCAACGCCACAAGAAGCACATGTTTTTGTCGAAAAAAGGAACGGAGTCAGTGGATTGGCGGCCGCCTGCCTTGCCCGGCGCGCGTCTTGCAGGGTAAGTAGGGCGAGTTGAAGGCGCGGGATCGGCGGGCGTTTTCCCGCGGGCGATCGAGTGAATGGATCATGACGGCTAACGCACACGACAAACGCGTTCCTTCCGATCGGGCAACGCAGAGGCGCGGATCGTGGGCATCATGAAGGGGCCGCTCATCGTCTATCGTCAGAGGGTGGAGCACGGCGAAATTGCCGCCGATGCCGCGCAGGCGCGCGCGGCGGAACGCTTGCAGCATCTGGCCGATGAGCTCGCGCATTGGCAGCCCGGCAAGAAGGTCGGTCCGCTTGCCCGTCTCGGCTTCAGCAAGCCCGTGACGCCGCCGGAAGGCATTTACATCTGGGGCGGCGTCGGGCGCGGCAAATCGATGCTCATGGATCTCTTCTTCGAGCATGTGCGTGTGCGCCACAAGCGCCGCGTCCACTTTCATGCCTTCATGCTCGAAACGCATGAGCGCATCTTTCAGTGGCGTCAGCGCGAAAAGGCGGGCGTGGTGAAGGGCGGCGATCCCATTCCGCCCGTCGCAGAAGAGGTCGCCAGGGAAGCGGCGTTGCTCTGCTTCGACGAATTCCAGGTGCAGGATATTGCCGATGCTTCGATTCTGGGCCGGCTCTTCACGCAGCTTTTCGATCTCGGTGTCGTCGTGGTTGCGACGTCGAATATTGCGCCGGACGATCTTTATGCGGGCGGACTTAACCGCCAGCGCTTCCTCCCCTTCATCGATCTCGTGAAGGAACGCATGGATGTCGTCCATCTCGACAGCGACACCGATTATCGCCTCGATCGCATGATGGGCCTCCCGGTCTATTACTCGCCGCTCGGACCGCAATCGCGCGCGGCCATGAACCGCGCCTTCCAGAAGCTTGCGGATGTGCCACACGGTCATCCGACGACGCTGGCGCTCAAGGGACGCGCCGTCGAAGTGCCGGAAGCGGCGCATGGCGTCGCACGGTTTTCCTTCAACGATCTCTGCGCGAAGCCGCTTGGTGCCGCCGACTACATCAAGATCGCGCAGTCATTCCACGCCGTTCTTGTCGACGATGTTCCTGCGATGAGTCCGGAGCGCCGCAACGAGGCCAAGCGTTTCGTAACGCTGGTCGATGCTCTTTACGAGGCCAAGACCAAGCTCATCATCTCGGCGGCTGCCGAGCCCTCGGCGCTTTATCCCAAGGGCGATGGCGCTTTCGCCTTCGAGCGCACGGTGTCGCGGCTCATGGAAATGCAGAGCGCCGACTATCTGAGCCTGCGCGCGGCGGACTAATCCCTATTTCTTGCGGGCAAGCATGACGCCGTCGCCAATGGTGACGAGCGAGGCGTCGACGCGGGCGTCGTTCGCGATCTTCTCGTTGAGAGCGCGGATCGCGACCGTGTCCTTGTCATTGATCTTCAGGTCGGTCACCGCGCCGCCCCAGAGCATGTTGTCCAGGGCGATCACGCCGCCGGGTCGCAGAAGCTTCAGGCAGGCCTCGTAATAGGCATCGTAGCCTGTCTTGTCGGCATCGATGAAGGCGAAGTCGAAACTTCCTTCCTTGCCCTTGCCGATCAGCGCTTCGAGCGTATCGAGCGCGGGGGCGAGCTTCAGCTCGATGCGTTTGTCGAGGCCCGCCTCGTTCCAGTAACGCTGTGCAATGGCGGTCCATTGCTCGTTGACGTCGCAGCACAGAAGCTGGCCGCTTTTCGGCAGCGCGCGAGCAATCGCGATGGCGCTGTAGCCGGTGAAGGTGCCGATCTCGATCGCGCGCTGCGCGCCAATGGCACCGACAAGGAAGGTGAGAAACGCTCCCTGATCGGCGCCGATCTGCATCATCGCCATCGGCAGTCTGGCGGTTTCCGCACGCAGCCGCCTCTGTGCATCGGTTTCGGCGGCGATGAGGGAGGTGACATAGCCGGCAACGGCATCGGGAACGAGGGAGCGAGACATTGGTTCGTCCTTCTTCAACTACGTTCGATTTTCGCCGCGGCGACATCGATGACCTCGGCGATGGCCGCGACCTCTTCCTGCGCGAGCGTTCCCCGGTCGAAGCGCAACCTCAGCGCGGTGTGGAAGTTCTCGACAGCGCGGATGATTTCAGGCGCTGGTCCGCCACGGAAGCGGCGGCTTACCTCATCCATGCGTTTGAAGATCGCATCGACGGTTGCCTTGTTGTCGTCGAGAAAGGCGCGGCCCTCGGCTGTAAGCGTGTAGAGCTTCTTCGACCCCTCGCCGGGTGTCACGGTCGCGAAGCCCTGATCCTCGAGCATTGTCAGCGTCGGATAGACGACGCCCGGGCTCGGGGAATAATTGCCGCCGAAGGTTTCCTCTATCGCCTTGATGATGTCGTAGCCGTGGCGTGGCTCGTCCGCGATCAGCTTCAGGATGACGAAACGCAGGTCACCCTGCTCGAAGGCGCGAACACGACGGCCGCCGCGACGCTCGCCAAAACCGTAGCGATCCCGCTGGCCCCAACCGCCACGGCCGTGCTCATGCCTGTGGCCTCTCATGAAATGTCTGAACATTTTTACCTCGATGTATTTAGATATATCTTACTATCGATGAAAAGATATATCGAAACACATCGAAGTCAAGGGGTAAGTGCATGGGCAGCGCCAAGGGAAACGGCATCTTGCGAATTCCTCGCGGGGGGCTTGATGGCGGCGTGGCCGTGGTGCGCTGTAGCGATTTCCGGTTGTGCCTCCCCGGAGGGGCTTTCCGCGTCAGTCCGAAATTTGTTGTCGGCGAGACAAACGCGACAAAGGAGAGGTGCGATCCTTGCCAGTGCGGAATCGACGAATTTTCGTCGATGCTGGGCTGCCTTCATTGCGAAATGTGCTGATTCACGCTACTAGGCATCCCCGATAACCCAACCTCGCGGCGCGCGATCCGGCCGGGACGGCCGCCGATCCACCTGCAAAGACACCCGGAGGCTTTTCAAATGGCTCGGAAGAAAATCGCACTTATCGGCGGCGGTCAGATCGGTGGCACGCTTGCTCTGCTCGCGGGGCTCAAGGAGCTCGGCGACGTCGTCATCTTCGACATCGCGGAAGGCCTGCCCCAGGGCAAGGCGCTCGATCTCGCCGAAACCTCGCCCGTCGAAGGCTACAATGCAGCGCTGTCCGGCGCGAACGACTACAAGGGCATCAAGGGCGCCGATGTGGTTATCGTGACCGCCGGCGTGCCGCGCAAGCCGGGCATGAGCCGCGACGATCTTCTCGGCATCAACCTCAAGGTCATGGCGCAGGTTGGCGAAGGCATCGCGAAGTATGCGCCGAACGCCTTCGTCATCTGCATCACCAATCCGCTCGACGCGATGGTCTGGGCGCTGCGCCAGTTCTCGGGCCTGCCGCACAACAAGGTCGTCGGCATGGCCGGTGTTCTCGACTCGGCGCGCTTCCGCTACTTCCTCGCCGAAGAGTTCAAGGTCTCGGTTGAAGACGTAACGGCTTTCGTGCTCGGCGGTCATGGCGACACGATGGTTCCGCTGCCGCGCTATTCGACGGTTGCTGGCATCCCGCTCCCCGATCTCGTCAAGATGGGCTGGACGACGAAGGAAAAGCTCGACCAGATCATTCAGCGTACGCGTGACGGCGGCGCCGAGATCGTCAGCCTGCTGAAGACAGGGTCGGCCTTCTATGCGCCTGCTGCCTCCGGCATCCAGATGGCCGAAGCCTACCTCAAGGACCAGAAGCGCGTTCTGCCCTGCGCCGCCTATCTCGACGGCGAGTATGGCCAGAAGGATATCTATGTCGGCGTGCCGGTCGTGATCGGCGAGGGTGGTGTCGAGCGCATCGTCGAGATCGAGCTCAATGCCGCTGAAAAGAAGGCCTTCCAGAAGTCGGTCGACTCGGTCGTCGGCCTCATCGATGCCTGCAAGAAGATCGACCCGAGCGTCGCCAAGGGCGCCGCGCCGAAGGGCAAGAAGAAATAATCCCGAAGCTTTCGAGCTTCGCTTGCCGAACGGGCGGACAGAAATGTCCGCCCGTTTTGTTTCCGGAAAGCGGGCGCGACTTTGCGGAGCGATGTCGGCGCGTTAAGCTGGCTCACAGGACATGAGGGACGGGGAATCCATGAAATTGAAGATCGGTGCGAAGGCCCTTGCGGCAGTTGTCGTGATGGTCATGGTGCTTCCCGGCCTCGCCGAGGCACGGGGCGCTGCCGTGCTTTATCAGCATGAGAGGTTCGGCGGCGGCGCCGTCAGGATCGACCGCGACGTCCCGGACCTCGGTGAACTCGGCATCAATGATGCTGCATCGAGCATTTCGGTACGGGGCGGCGCCTGGGAGATTTGCGAGCACGTCCATTATCGCGGACGCTGCATCGTGGTCGACGGCGATGTCGCCGACTTCCGGGAGATCGGCCTCAACGACAAGGTATCGTCGATCAGGCGGGTCGACGATCGCGGTGGCTATGGTGGCGGCTATCCTTCTCCGGGGCCGCGGGATCGCGCCGGCGGCATCACGGTCTTTCAGGATTTCCGCTTCTCGGGCGGATCCATGAGCTTCAGCGGCGACGTGCCGGATCTGGGGCGGTATGGAATCAACGACCGAATCTCGAGCATCGATGTCAGTGATGGCGTCTGGGAGGTTTGTGAGCATATCCGCTATCGCGGGCGCTGCGTTACCGTCGACGGGCGCATCGCCAATCTCGACCGGATGGGTTTCAACGACAAGATTTCATCGATCAGGCGGCTTCGTTGAGCTTATCCCCGCTTCCAGAGCAGGGTGCATCATGCGGGCGGACAGAAATGTCCGCCCGCTTTCGTTTGGATACGGGCTTGATCGGCAGGTGAAAACAAATTAATGTTTACCATTAATTTAGGGGAGAGGGTCATGGGACGCAAGGCAAGGTTTGCTGCAGTGCTCGCGGCGGTCGTGGTGGCGCTGGGATTGGCGGTCTTTGCGGCCGTTTGGACAGTGCCGTCATTGCAGGACGGCATTACGAGGCGCGTCATTGCAGGTAGGCTCGCCGCGAACGACCGCGGTGCCTTGCTGACGGACAAGGGGCTCCACATCGTGCTGTGCGGCACGGGGTCGCCCATGCCGGATCCGTCGCGGGCCAATGCCTGCACAGCAGTCGTTGCGGGCGGACACATCGTCATCATCGATACAGGTCCAGGCTCCTGGGCGAAGTTCGCGCAGACGCGGTTGCCTGCCTCAGCCATCGACACCGTGCTGCTGACGCACCTCCATTCCGACCATATCGGCGCGCTCGGGGAGTTTGCGGTCCAGAGCTGGATTGCTGGACGCAAGGTGCCTCTCGAGGTTTTCGGCCCCGGGAGGCCGCAGGAGATCAAGGCGCCGCTCGATATCGAGGGCGACGCCTATGGCGTCAGCGGTACGGCGGATGTCGTGCGGGGGTTCGCGATGGCCTATGATTCGGACTCCGGCTTTCGCATCGTCCATCACGGGACGGATTATCTCGCGCCCGAAGGGGCGCGCATCATAGCGCATGAAATCCCGAAGCCGGATCTCGGCCAGTCCGTTACCGTCTTCGACAAGGATGGGCTCAAGATTTCGGCCTTTCTCGTCAATCATCATCCGGTCGAGCCGGCCATCGGCTACCGGATCGAATATCTGGGCCGCGTCGCCGTCGTCTCCGGCGACACGAAGAAGTTCGATAATGTCGCGGTATTTTCGAAGGATGCCGATCTTCTGGTGCATGAGGCGCTCAATGTCGAGATGGTGCGCAATATTGCGGCGGGGCTCGATAACGCAGGCATTCACCGTCTCGCCAAAATGGCGCGCGACACGATCAATTATCACACCTCGCCGGTCGAGGCGGCGGAGATCGCCAACGAGGCTCATGTGAAGCTTCTTGTCTATTCGCATGTCGTGCCGCCGCTTCCCAATGCCTTGATGCGGCACATATTCCTTCGCGGCGTCGACGAAGCGCGGGGCGCGGGCGATACACGGCTCGGCTATGACGGCATGATGATCACGCTGCCGACGGGGTCGCAGGAGATCTCTATTTCGGATCTTCTGTGATTTGATTTCTGTACGGATGTCTCAGGGGCGCGTGATCTGGTCGAGCGCGGGCTTCTGAGCCGGCGTGTTCTGGTTCGGTATATAGGCCGGCCATTCATCGTTCTGCGCCATGTGGTATTGATGGGCGTAGAACATGTGATGTGCGGTTTGCGTCAGTGCGATCGCCTGCTTCAGCGTTTCGGCATTTGCCGTCTCTGGCACAAGCGGCGTCAGGCCAGCCTCGAAGCTGTATCCCTTGCTCGGTGCGTCGGGCTCCAGCACCGCGACATGCCCCGGCCGCCCGAAGGCGATCGAGAAATTATGCGCGGCGGAAATCCATCCGCCATCCGGCGGTATGCGGCGAAGGTCCTTGCCGAAGAACGGATTGACGTATGAGAAGCCAAGTTCGCCCAACAGCGTCGGGATGAGGTCGATCTGTGCGCCGAGCGTGTCGATGCGCTTCGGCGCGATATGCCTGGGCGCGTAAATGATGACCGGAATGCGCATGTCCTGCAGCGGCACCTGCGCCGCGCCGTTGATCTTCTCGCTATGATCGGCGACAAAGACGAAGACCGTGTCATCGAACCAGGCGTGCTTGCGCGCGCGCTCGATGAAATCGCCATAGGCCCAGTCCGCGTAATGCGCCGAGTTTTCGCGCGCCTTGAGATCGTCGCTCCACTTCACATGCGTCTGCGGAAAGCGATAGGGGCGGTGGTTTGACACCGTCATCATGGTCAGAAGGAAGGGCTTCTGTTCCGCTGACATCTCGTCCATGCGCGAGAGAGCTTCGGTGTAGAGGTCCTCGTCCGAAACGCCCCATGCGGTGGTGAAGCTCTCATGGCGAATATCCGCCTGATCCCAGACCGGATCGAAGCCGATGCCCTTCCAGTAATTGCCCATGTTGTCGAAAACGGCGCGGCCACCGTAGAGAACGGCAGCGCGATAGCCAAAGCTCTTCAGCAGGAAGGGAAGCGAATACATGCCTTCGGACTCCGGCCGCCGCGCCGTCGAAATGCCGGGAATCGGCGCGAAGGCGGTTTCGGTCGCTTCGAGACCGCGCACGGTGCGGTCGCCAGAGGCATAGATGTTGGTGAGGAAGAGGCCTTCGCCCGAAAGCTTGTCGAGCGCGGGCGTGAGGCTCGGGCGCTTGCTGCTGTCGAGTGCCCCGACGAATTTCGAGCCGAAGGATTCATTCGTCACGATGACAATGTTGAGTTTCTTCGGGTTCTGGCCGTTCTCCACCCAGCGGCGCAGGCTGCGTGCATCCGTCTGATCGATGAAGGTCGTGTTGTCCTGAGCGACGAGCGAGCGTGCGATTTCGATCGCCTCCTTCTCGTTCATGGTCGGGTAGATGCCGTCATATTCCTGATCGTTCGAGAGGCCGGCGGCGACGAAGGTCGACCAGCCGTTCTCCGCAAGCTGGTTGATTTCACGATTGGCGCTGACGTCGCCACTCGCTGTGTGAAGCGTAAATACCGAAGCGATGGCAAGTGCGGCGGCGCCCGCATATTCCCGCAGGCGCAGCCTCTTTGCAGGCACAGCATCCACCGCGCGGCGAAGACGCATGCGCAGCGCAAGCGCGATGCCGATCGCGGCAGCGGCGACCATCGGCATGTAGAGCGCGACGTTGAAGGATTCCTGCAGGTTACCGATCACCTCGCGCGGGAACATGAGGTAGTAGAGCGCGATGCCGTTGAGGCGACTGTCGAACTCGTTCCAGAAGAACACTTCGGCGACGGCGCTGAAGACGATCAGGAAAAGAGCGAGCGTGAGTAAAGTGAGGGGCAGTGCGCGTCCGAAGCGCGACTTCCACCGTGCCCGCATATTGAGGAATGCAAGAAATGAGAGGCCGAACAGGGCGGCGACGGCCATGTCCCTGAGCGCACCCAGGCCGAAAGCGGCGGCGATGTCGGCAAGCGGCCGCTCCGCGACGGGTGTCGCGAGGAGCGTGGTCAAGACCAGGCGCAGCAGCGTGAAGGCGATGAGGGAGGCGCAACCCATAAGGGCGGCGAATTTCACGCGCGGAGAGATTGAGTGCAGCCACTGCTGCAGGCGGCCTTGAGGAGCTGACATAATCTTGATGACCGATTTTTCTTGGTGAGCCGCGCAGGCCGGGGACCGTTTCTAACGGGAGAGCTCGCCAGAATATGGGGATCGGCAAGTTTTTAAATCTAACATTTCTATCTTGGGCACAGGGATTAAATGAATTTCGCCGCCGCCGCCGAGGTCACAGATCTGCCATTGCACAAAGCTTGGGCAGCCTGCCCTAACGTCGGCGCCCAAAAATTTGTACTGAGAATTCTGTAGGTTAGCGGGTGAGATACAGTGAATCCGGATTCAGCATTTGGCTGTTGCGCCTGGCCTCGCGGGTGCTATAACTCCCCGCAAATACGATTTCCCATCGGGGCCTGCGACCTTCCGCCGCCCCTCATGCCGGACGGATCGCATGAATATCCATGAATACCAGGCCAAGGCCGTGCTCGCGAAATATGGCGTCGCGGTGCCCAAGGGCTTTCCCGCCTTTACGCCGGACGAAGCGGTGGAAGCCGCCAAGAAGCTCGGCGGCCCCGTCTATGTCGTAAAGGCCCAGATCCATGCGGGTGGGCGCGGCAAGGCCGGCGGCGTCAAGGTCGTGAAGTCGCTCGATGATGTGAAGAGCGAAGCGACGCGGCTCCTCGGCTCCACGCTGGTGACGCACCAGACGGGCCCGGCCGGCAAGCAGGTCAACCGCCTCTATATCGAGGAAGGCTCCTCAATTGCCCGCGAGCTTTATCTCTCGGTGCTCGTCGATCGCGCGACCTCGCGCATCGCTTTCATCGTGTCCACCGAAGGCGGCATGGACATCGAGGAAGTGGCGCATTCGACGCCGGAAAAGATCCTGACCTTCTCGATCGATCCGGCCTCCGGCGTTTCGAGCTTCCATGGCCGCAAGGTGGCCTTCGCACTCGGTCTCGAAGGCGATCTCAACGCCCAGGCCGTGGCGCTGGTCGACAAGCTCTACAAGGCCTTCGTCGCCGAAGACATGGCACAGCTCGAGATCAATCCGCTGGTCGTCACGGGCGACAACAAGCTCGTCTGCCTCGATGCCAAGGTCGGCTTCGACGACAACGCGCTCTACCGTCACAAGGACATCGTCGAACTCCGCGACATCACGGAAGAAGATCCGGCGGAAGTCGAGGCGTCGAAGTACGACCTCAACTACGTCAAGCTCGACGGCAAGATCGGTTGCATGGTCAACGGCGCCGGCCTCGCCATGGCGACGATGGACATCATCAAATATTACGGCTCCGAGCCCGCCAACTTCCTCGATGTGGGCGGCGGCGCGACGAAGGAAAAAGTCACGGCGGCCTTCAAGATCATTCTATCCGACAAGAATGTCGAAGGCATCCTCGTCAACATCTTCGGCGGCATCATGCGCTGCGACATCATCGCGGAAGGCGTCATCGCCGCCGCGAAGGAAGTGAGCCTGAAGGTTCCGCTGGTCGTGCGCCTCGAAGGCACGAACGTCGAACTCGGCAAGAAGATCATGGCCGAATCGGGCCTGCCCATTATTTCCGCCGACAATCTCGCCGACGCGGCCGAGAAGATCGTCAAGGCCGTGAAGGAGGCTGCGTAAATGGCTGTTCTCGTCAATTCGGAAACCAAGGTCATTACCCAGGGTTTCACCGGCAAGCAGGGCACGTTCCACTCGGAACAGGCGATCGCTTACGGCACCAAGATGGTGGGCGGCACCTCGCCGGGTAAGGGCGGCACGACGCATCTGGGCCTGCCCGTCTTCAACACGGTCGCGGAAGCGGTCGAGCGCACCGGCGCCACGGCGTCTGCCATCTATGTGCCGCCGCCCTTCGCCGCCGACGCGATCCTCGAGGCGATCGACGCAGGCATCGAGCTTGCGGTTTGCATCACCGAGGGCATCCCCGTTCTCGACATGGTCAAGGTGAAGCGCGCGCTTTCGGGTTCGAAGACGCGCCTCGTCGGCCCGAACTGCCCGGGCGTCATCACGCCGGGCCAGTGCAAGATCGGCATCATGCCGGGCCACATTCACAAGCCGGGTTCGGTCGGTATTGTTTCGCGCTCGGGCACGCTTACATATGAAGCCGTCGCCCAGACGACGGCGGCGGGCCTCGGCCAGTCGACCTGCATCGGCATCGGCGGCGACCCGGTCAATGGAACGAACTTCATCGACGCGCTCGAGATGTTCCTTGCCGACCCGCAGACGGAATCGATCATCATGATCGGTGAAATCGGCGGCACGGCCGAGGAAGAAGCTGCCGACATGATCAAGTCGTCGAAGGTGAAGAAGCCGATGGTTGGTTTCATCGCCGGCGTCACGGCCCCTCCCGGCCGCCGCATGGGTCATGCGGGCGCCATCGTCTCCGGCGGCCGCGGCACCGCGGAAGCCAAGATGGAGGCCATGAAGTCGGCCGGCATCCGGGTCTCGCCTTCGCCGGCGGCGCTCGGCACGACGCTGGTCGAGGTTCTGAAGGGGCTCTGAAGAGATTGCGGGATCGCGGCCCCGGCCGGCGATCCCGCATATAGTTGTCGAGCGTGTTGAAACTGTCCGGATCTGGTCCGGGCAACAGCCTCTCTCAATAAGGGGGTGCGAGGGCTCCTCGCACCGGACACCGAATGAGCAATGACGGCGCGAATGAGCGCTTCGAGCGGACGTCC
The DNA here is from genome assembly GCF_009184905.1 of Parvibaculum sedimenti. Lineage (GTDB taxonomy): Bacteria > Pseudomonadota > Alphaproteobacteria > Parvibaculales > Parvibaculaceae > Parvibaculum > Parvibaculum sedimenti. The sequence goes on along the minus strand of NZ_WESC01000002.1, from coordinate 192,038 downwards.
TTCCTCTACGGAACCAACGCAGCTTTCGTCGAAGAGCTATATGCCCGCTACCAGCAGGACCCCTCGTCGGTCGATGCGGAGTGGCGCACCTTCTTCGACGGTCTCGGCGATGCGCCCGAAGATGTGCTGAAGGAGGCCAGGGGCGCCTCCTGGAAGCGGGCGGATTGGCCCGTCGCTGCCACGGGCGACCTCATTTCGGCCTTCGACGGCAACTGGGCCACGACCGAGGGCCCGATCAAGCAGAAGATCAGCGAGCGTAAGGGTGGAGCGAGCGAGGCGGAGATCCGCGCCGCGACGCTCGATTCGGTGCGCGCGCTCATGATGATCCGCGCCTATCGCATTCGCGGCCATCTCGACGCCGATGTCGATCCGCTGCAGCTTCGTCCGAAGTCGGAGCATCCCGAGCTTCAGCCGGAAAGCTACGGCTTCGGTCCTGACGATCTCGACCGTCCGATCTTCATCGACAATGTGCTCGGCCTCGAAACTGCGACCGTGCGCCAGATGCTCGACATTCTGCGCCGCACCTATTGCGGCACGATCGGCGTCGAGTTCATGCATATCGGCGATCCGGAAGAGAAGGCCTGGATCCAGGAGCGCATCGAAGGCCCGGACAAGGAAGTCACCTTCACCGAGATGGGCCGACTCGCCATTCTCGACAAGCTCATTCAGGCGGAAGGCTTCGAGCGTTTCGCGGGCATCAAATATATCGGCACCAAGCGCTTCGGCCTCGATGGCGCGGAAGCGATGATCCCGGCGCTCGAACAGATCATCAAGCGCGGCGGTAATCTCGGCGCCAAGGAAATCGTGCTCGGCATGGCGCATCGCGGGCGTCTGAACGTGCTCGTCAATGTGATGTCGAAGTCCTATCGCGCGATCTTCCACGAGTTCAAGGGCGGCTCTGCCAACCCGGAAGATGTCGACGGTTCGGGCGACGTGAAGTACCACCTCGGCGCCTCGTCAGACCGCGAGTTCGACGGCAACAAGGTGCATCTGTCGCTGACGGCAAATCCCTCGCATCTCGAAATCGTCGATCCTGTTGTGCTCGGCAAGGCGCGCGCGAAGCAGGATCAGCTTCACGACACGCAGCGCGGCTCGGTCATTCCGCTGCTCATCCATGGCGACGCGGCCTTCGCGGGCCAGGGTGTGGTTGCCGAGTGCCTGGGTCTTTCGGGCCTCAAGGGGCACCGCACGGGCGGCTCGATCCACTTCATCATCAACAACCAGATCGGCTTCACCACGAGCCCGATCTTCTCGCGCTCGTCGCCATATCCCTCTGACGTCGCGAAGATGGTGCAGGCGCCGATCTTCCATGTGAACGGCGACGATCCGGAAGCGGTCGTCCATGCGACGAAGATCGCGACGGAGTTCCGCCAGCGCTTCAACAAGCCTGTCGTCGTCGATATGTTCTGCTATCGCCGCTTCGGCCACAATGAAAGCGACGAGCCGAGCTTCACGCAGCCCCTGATGTACCAGAAGATCAGGAGCCACCCGACGACACTCGAAATCTATTCCGAGCGGCTCATCAGTCAGGGCCTCATCACAAAGGAAGAATTCGACCGGCGACAGGATGCCTTCCGGGCCGAACTCGACAAAGAGCTCGAAGCCTCGAACAGCTTCCGCCCGAACAAGGCGGACTGGCTCGACGGCCGCTGGTCGGGCCTCGGCCGGGCCGAAGGCGAGGCGCAGCGCGGCGAGACAGGTGTCGACCTCGACATTCTGCGCGACGTCGGCAAGCGCCTCACCGAGGTGCCCGACGACTTCAACGTCCACAAGACCATCCAGCGCTTCCTCGACAATCGCCGCAAGATGATCGAGACCGGAGAAGGCTTCGATTGGGGCATGGCAGAGGCGCTTGCCTTCGGCACGCTCTGCAGGGAAGGCTTCAAGGTTCGTCTCTCCGGTCAGGACTCCGAGCGCGGCACTTTCGTGCAGCGTCACTCGGTGCTCAACGATCAGGAGAACGAAGACAAGTACATTCCGCTCAACCATGTGGCGGAGAATCAGGCGCCCTACGAAGTCATCAACTCGATGCTTTCGGAAAATGCGGTGCTCGGCTTCGAATATGGCTACAGCCTTGCCGAGCCGAACGCGCTGGTGCTCTGGGAAGCGCAGTATGGCGACTTCGCCAATGGCGCCCAGGTGGTGATCGACCAGTTCATCTCGTCTGGCGAGCGCAAGTGGCTGCGCATGTCGGGTCTCGTGATGCTTCTGCCGCATGGCTATGAAGGCGCGGGCCCCGAGCATTCCTCGGCTCGTCTCGAACGCTATCTGCAGATGTGCGCCGAAGACAACATGCAGGTCGCGAACTGCACGACGCCGATGAACTACTTCCACATTCTGCGCCGTCAGATGCATCGGAAGTTCCGCAAGCCGCTCATCATCATGACGCCGAAGTCGCTGCTGCGGCACAAGCGCGTCGTGTCGAAGCTTGAGGAATTCGGACCCGACTCGACCTTCCACCGTGTACTTTGGGACGATGCGCAGCTTCTCAAGAACGAGAAGATCAAGCTCGTCAGCGACGACAAGATCAAGCGCGTCGTCATGTGCACGGGCAAGGTCTATTACGACCTCTACGAGGAGCGCGAGAAGCGCGACATCAACGATGTCTACCTCATGCGCGTCGAACAGCTCTATCCGTTCCCGGCGAAGTCGCTGATGACGGAACTGGCGCGCTTCCCCCAGGCGGAAATCGTCTGGTGCCAGGAAGAGCCGAAGAACATGGGCGCATGGACCTTCATGGAGCCCAATATCGAATGGGTGCTGGGGCAGGTCGGCGCGCGTTACCGCCGTCCGCGCTACACGGGCAGACCCGCCTCCGCGGCAACGGCGGTCGGCCTTGCGAGCAAGCATCTCCAGCAACTGAATCAGCTTCTGTCGGACGCGTTGCAGATCGACTGAGACTTCCTCTGAAAGGCGGAAAGAGAATGGCCACGGAAATCAAGGTGCCGGCACTCGGCGAATCGGTGACGGAGGCGACGGTCGCGCAGTGGTTCAAGCAACCCGGCGACGCCGTTTCGGTGGATGAGCCGCTGGTCGAGCTCGAAACCGACAAGGTGACGGTGGAAGTGCCGTCGCCGGCTTCGGGCGTGCTGTCGGAAATTTCGGTCAAGGTCGGCGAGACGGTTGCGATCGGCGCCATTCTCGGCGCGATCGGCGAAGGCGCCGGCAAGGTCTCGGCGAAGCCCGCCGCGAAGAAGGAAGAGCCGAAGGCCGCCGCGCCGAAACCCGCCGCCGCGCCCGCTCCGAAGCCCGCACCTGTTGCGGCGAAGCCTGCGGTTGCCGAGGGTCTCGCGCCTTCCGTGCGCCGCATCGCCGAGGAGAACGCTCTCGACACCTCGAAGATCGAAGGCACAGGCAAGGACGGCCGCATCACGAAGGGCGACGCGCTGGAAGCGGCGGCGAAGCCCGCGGCAGCCCCGGCCGCACCCGTTCAGCTGCGTGTGCCCACATCCGCCGATCAGTCGGCGCGCGAGGAACGCGTCCGCATGACGCGCCTGCGCAAGACGATCGCGACGCGCCTCAAGGAAGCGCAGAACACGGCGGCCATGCTCACCACCTTCAACGAGGTGGACATGACGGCGATCATGGCGCTTCGCAATCAGTACAAGGATGTCTTCGAGAAGAAGCACGGTGTTCGCCTCGGCTTCATGGGCTTCTTCGTCAAGGCCTGCATCGCGGCGCTGAAGGAAATTCCGGCGGTGAATGCCGAGATCGATGGCGACGACCTCATCTACAAGAACTACTACAATATCGGCGTGGCGGTCGGCACCGATCGCGGTCTTGTCGTGCCGGTGGTGCGCGAGGCGCAGGATCTCGGCTTCGCCGATATCGAAAAGACGATCAACGAATACGGCAAGCGCGCCCGCGACGGACACCTGAAGCTCGAAGAGCTGCAGGGCGGCACGTTCACGATCTCGAATGGCGGCGTCTATGGCTCGCTGATGTCGACGCCGATCCTCAACGCGCCGCAGTCCGGCGTGCTTGGCATGCACAAGATTCAGGAGCGCCCCGTCGCCATCGGCGGCAAGGTCGAAATTCGTCCGATGATGTATCTGGCGCTCTCCTACGATCACCGCATCGTCGATGGCAAGGAAGCGGTGACCTTCCTCGTGCGTGTCAAGGAAGCGCTCGAAGATCCGCAGCGCCTTCTCCTCGATCTCTGATTGTCCGTTTCACGTCCGGTATGAAAGGTTCCTGCCATGGCTGACAGTTTCGATCTCGTTGTCATCGGTGCGGGACCCGGCGGATATGAATGCGCGATCAAGGCGGCGCAGCTCGGCCTCAAGGTCGCCTGCGTCGAGAAGCGCGACGCTCTGGGCGGCACCTGCCTCAATGTCGGCTGCATCCCGTCCAAGGCGCTTCTTCATGCCTCTGAGCTTTTCGCCGAGGCGCAACACGCCTTTCCGGGCATGGGCATCGACGTCGGAACGCCGAAGATCGATGTGAAGAAGCTCATCGCCTTCAAGGACGAGGCTGTCGACGGCAACACCAAGGGCATCGAGTTCCTCTTCAAGAAGAACAAGATCGAATGGGTGAAGGGCGAGGGCGTCATCAAGGCGCCGGGCAAGGTTCAGGTCGGCGACCGCTTGCTTGAGACAAAGAACATCGTCATCGCCACGGGCTCCGACGTTGCGCGGCTTCCGGGTATCGAGATCGACGAGAAGACGGTCGTTTCCTCGACCGGTGCCCTGAAGCTCGACAAGGTGCCGGGCCGGCTGCTGGTCGTCGGCGGCGGCGTCATCGGGCTTGAGCTCGGTTCCGTCTGGGGCCGTCTCGGCGCCAAGGTGACGGTGGTCGAATTCCTCCCCGATATCCTGCCGGGCATGGATGGCGAGGTCGTCAAGAATTTCACGCGCATCCTCAAGAAGCAGGGCTTCGAGTTCAAGCTCGGCTCGAAGGTGACGAAGGTCGAGAAGACGAAGTCCGGCCTCAAGGTTTCGGTGGAGCCCGCGGCGGGCGGCGAGACGCAGATTCTCGAAGCCGATGTTGTGCTGGTTGCGATCGGACGTGTCGCCTATACGGGCGGGCTCGGCCTTGAGAATGTCGGCGTGACGACGGACAAGCGCGGCCGCGTCGAGGTCGATCAGCATTTCAAGACGAATGTCGATGGCATCTATGCCATTGGCGATGTGATCGTGGGCCCCATGCTTGCTCACAAGGCCATGGAAGAAGGCGTTGCGCTCGCCGAGCAGCTCGCCGGCCATTGGGGCCATGTGAATTACGACGTCATCCCGGGCGTCGTCTATACCGCGCCGGAAGTCGCCTCGGTCGGCAAGACCGAAGAGCAGCTCAAGGCCGACGGCGTCGAATATAATGCCGGCAAGTTTCCCTTCACGGCCAATGGCCGCGCCAAGGCGAACAAGACGACCGAAGGCTTTGTAAAGATCCTCGCGGACAAGGCGACCGACCGTATCCTCGGTGTTCACATCATCGGCGCCAATGCGGGCGAGCTCATCCAGGAGGCCGTCGTGGCGATGGAGTTCTCGGGCAGCTCCGAGGACATCGCGCGCATGTGCTTCGCTCATCCGACGCTGTCGGAAGCGGTGAAGGAAGCTGCGCTGGCGGTGACGGGTGTGCCGATCCATATGTGATCGGCGCGCGGGGCCTCAGTGCCCGGCTCTCGGATGCGCCTTGTCGTAGACGTCGAGAAGCCGCTGACTGTCGACTTCGGTATACATCTGCGTGGTCGACAGGCTGGCATGGCCCAGCAATTCCTGAATGGTCCGAAGATCGCCGCCGCCCGCGAGGAGGTGCGTCGCGAAGCTGTGGCGCAGCGCGTGCGGCGTCACCGTATCTGCGAGGCCGAGCCTGCGGCGGAGCTGAATAACCACCTCGCGCACGATGCGCTGATCGACGCGCTTACCGCGCGCACCGACGAACAATGGATCGTCGGGCATGAGGCCGAAGGGGCATAGGCGCAGATAATCGTCGACGGCTTCGCGCGCGACAGCGAGCACGGGAACCATGCGTTCCTTCCGGCCCTTGCCGATGACGCGCAGCGTATCGCGGAGCGGCGCGTCGCTCTTGTTGAGAGAAAGCGCTTCCGCGATGCGGAGCCCACACCCATAAAGCAGCGTGAGAATGGCTGCGTCGCGCGCGGCGATCCAGGGCGTGCCGTCGCGCTCGCTCGCCTCGTCGATGAGAGTGAGGGCGGCATCGGGCGTCAGGGGTTTCGGAATCGCATGCGGGATTTTCGGCGAACGAAGCGCCGTGAGCGCGGCATTGGAAACGATGCCCCCGCGGTCGAGGAAGCGGAAAAAGGAGCGGATGCTCGACAGGGCGCGGGCGAGGCTCCGGCTTTGCAGGCCCTCGTTGCGGCGAAGCGTCAGGAAGGCGCGAAAGTCGCGCAGTTCGAGTTTCCGCAGCGCATCGAGATCGGCGGGACCGCCGAGGTGGTCGGTGAGAAATTCAAAGAAGCGGGTGAGGTCGCGCAGATAGGAAACGAGCGTTGCCGGACTTGCGCGGCGCTCCGCCATCAGATGCGAATACCAGGATCGAAATTCGAGGCGCAGGTCCGAAGCGGCGGCGATCGATGCGGCCGCCTCGTCGGGCGTGGGCGCGTGAGCGCCCGTCAGAGGTCCGGCGGCAGCTCGAGCCATCGACGCACGCAGCGTTCCACGACGCGGCCCAGGAATTCGAGAAGGTCTGCCGCCTGATCGGGATGGAACTGTTCCGGCTCGAAACCGCCAAGCGCGAGCAGGCCGGGCGGCGAGACGCGCGAGAATTCGAGCCTGACAAGGGCTTCCGACTGCACTTCGTCGGCGAGGTGATTGTAGAGGCCGCGGCTGCCGCACACATTGGCGACGAGACGATAGGGGACCACGCCACCCATCATGCGGGCGACGCCGCCCGGCTCGAGCACACGCACGCTGCGCACGCCGATGGCGGAGACGCCATTCGTCGTTTCAATGCAGATAGCGCAGGCGCGCGAGCCGAGGACGCGCGCGAGACCGTCGGGCGCGGTGATGAAGTCGATCAGGTGCTCGAAGTCGCGCGCATCGAGAAGGGCGAGCGCGGCCTGATGCACCTGTTCGCGGGCAAGGCTGTTCAGCGACGAGGCCTCGATCAGGTCCGACTGGATGTCGCGCAGTGTGCGGACCTGATTCTGAAGCTTGCCGATGATGAACTGCTGCATGTCGACCACGTTGTGGCCTTCCATGCGCGACGGCGCGAGAGCCGCAACCAGCTCCGGATCGTTGGCCAGAAAGTCGGGATGCGCCAGCAGGTAGTCCCGCACCTGAGCCACGGAAAGGCTCGGCTCGGAACGCCTGATGCGCTGCTCGGCTTCGTTGCGGTCGTTATAGTGGCTCATGGCGTCGGACTACCTTCATCTGGCTTGTCTGTTTGTCGTGTTCCGGGGCAAGCCCGTGCCCAAAGTGCCCCGGAGGTCTCAGAGAATCTTCTGCCCCGTCTTCTTCCAGTCGGCGAGGAACTGCTCGAGCCCCTTGTCGGTGAGCGGATGGGCCGCGAGGCCGCGCAGGACTGCCGGCGGAACCGTCGCGACGTCGGCACCGACCAGAGCCGCGTCCTTCACATGGTTCGCGGTGCGGATCGAAGCGGCGAGAATCTGGGTCTTGAAATCGTAATTGTCGTAGATGGTCCGGATCTCTTCGATGAGTTCCATGCCATCGAGGTTGATGTCGTCGAGACGCCCGATAAATGGTGAAATGAAGGTTGCACCGGCCTTGGCCGCCAGCAGCGCCTGATTCGCAGAGAAGCAGAGGGTGACATTCACCATCGTGCCTTCGCCGGTCAGCGTCTTGCAGGTCTTGAGGCCCGCCCAGGTGAGCGGCACTTTCACGGCGATGTTTTTGGCGATCTTGGCGAGGAAGCGCCCTTCCTTGAGCATTTCGTCGGCTTCGAGAGCCGTCACCTCGGCGCTGACCGGCCCGTCGACGATCCCGCAGATTTCCTCGACCACTTCGAGGAAGTTGCGGCCGGATTTGGCGATCAGGGAGGGGTTGGTGGTCACGCCGTCGAGGAGGCCGGTGGCAGCCAGGTCCTTGATTTCGGCGATATCGGCAGTGTCGACAAAAAACTTCATTTGGGGCTTTGCTCTTGATGCGGTGTCAGCCGCTTATGTCAGTCCAGTAGAGGTCGCGGCGCAACCGTCTTTTTTTCTTTTTTTGCCCATCGGGGCTTCAGGTGCAAGCGGCGACATTCCGCTTGCTTTATCAGGTATTACACTGTCGCGTCGCCTTTGAACTTTTCTCCCCGAAGTAGAGCGGATGCCCGTTAAGACATTGCCGAAAAGCGTCAGCGTTCTCATGCCGCTCGCCCTGCCAGCACCTTACGACTATGAGGTTCCTGACGGGTTAATCGCGGAGCCGGGCGCCTATGTGATTGTGCCCTTGGGCGCGCAGCAGATTCTCGGCGTCGTGTGGGGCGAGGGGACGGGCGAGGTCGATCCGAAACGGTTGAAGCCAATCCTCGAAGTGCTCGACGTGCCGCCCATGCCGGGGGTGTTGCGGCGATTTGTGGATTGGCTTGCGGCCTATACGCTCAATCCGCGCGGTTCCGTGCTTCGCCTCGCCATTCGCGCGCCCGGCGCGCTTGAGCCGCAGCGCATGCGGACTGCCTACCGTCTTGTAGACAAGCGCCCCGCGCGCATGACGCCCGCGCGGCAGCGCGTTGTCGACACAGCAATGGATCAGTTTGCGCGCACCACACGCGAGCTCGCCGAAGAGGCGGGCGTTTCCGATGGCGTTGTGCGCGGCCTTGTCGATGCCGGGGCGTTGGTGCCTGTCGATCTGCCAACCGAGGCGCCGTTCCCTGTGCCGGACATCGGGGCCGTTTCGAAGTCGCTCTCACCTGAACAGCTGGTGGCCGCAGAGACGCTTCGCAAACGCGTCGACGAGAACCGCTTCGCTGCGATTCTTCTCGACGGCGTGACGGGATCTGGCAAGACGGAAGTTTATTTCGAGGCGGTGGCCGAGGCATTGGCGCAAGGGCGGCAGGTGCTGATCCTCTTGCCGGAAATCGCGCTGACGAGCCAGTTTCTCGATCGCTTCGAGGGGCGCTTTCATTGCCGCCCCGCCGAGTGGCATTCGGAACTTTCGAGCCGCGAGCGCACGCGCGTCTGGCGCGGTGTTGCGGAGGGCCGCGCTCGTGTCGTCGTCGGCGCGCGCTCGGCGCTCTTTCTTCCTTTTCCCGAACTCGGCCTCATTGTCGTTGACGAAGAGCATGAAGCCGCCTTCAAGCAGGAAGAGGGCGTCACTTATCATGCGCGCGACATGGCGGTGGTGCGCGCCTCGCTTGGACAGTTCCCGATCATCCTCAGCTCCGCGACTCCTTCGCTCGAAAGCTCGGTCAATGCGGAGCAGGGGCGTTATGAACGCATCGTGCTGCCGGAACGGCATGGCGTTGCGGAGCTACCCTCGATCACCGCGATCGACATGCGCGCCGAGCCGCCCGAGCGCGGACGCTGGCTCGCGCCGCTTCTGGTCAACGAGATCGCGAATGCGCTCGCCGCCGGTGAGCAGGCAATGCTCTTTCTCAACCGGCGCGGTTATGCCCCGCTGACGCTCTGCCGGACCTGCGGACATCGCATCGAATGTCCGCAATGTTCGTCATGGCTCGTGGAGCATCGTTTTCGCCGCGAACTCGTCTGCCATCATTGCGGTTATTCGGCACCCGTCCCCAAGGCCTGCCCATCATGCGGGGCGGAGGATTCGCTCATTGCGTGCGGTCCGGGAGTCGAGCGCATCGCCGAGGAAGTGGCCGAGCGCTTTCCCGAGGCGCGGCTCGCCGTTCTGTCGAGCGACAATCTCCGGGGTCCGCAATCGCACGAGGAGATGTTCCGCGCGATCGAGGCGCGAGAGGTCGATATCATCGTCGGCACACAGATCGTCGCGAAGGGACACCACTTCCCCTGGCTTACGGTGGTCGGCGTCGTCGATGCCGATCTGGGGCTGGAGAATGGCGACCTGCGCGCGGCCGAGCGCACATTTCAGCTCTTGCAACAGGTAGCCGGGCGAGCGGGCCGAGCCGAGCGGCCGGGCCGCGTCTTTCTTCAGACATATATGCCCGAACATGCCGTCATGCGCGCGCTTGTTGCGGGCAAGCGCGATGCGTTCTTGCGGCGCGAGGCCGAGGCGCGGGAGCGCGTGGGTCTCCCGCCTTTCGGACGGCTCGTCGGCATTGTCGTCTCGTCGGAGAATGCGGCGCTTGCGCAGAAATTCGCACGCGAGATGGCGCGGCATGCGCCTCGGGCGGAGGATGTATCGGTGCTGGGGCCCGCGCCCGCGCCACTCGCGCTGCTCCGGGGGCGCACGCGCCTTCGCTTCCTCGTCAAGGCAACGCGCAACGTCAATATCCAGGCCTATATGCAGGCATGGCTTGGCGAGATGAAGGTGCCTGCGGCAATCCGGGTCTCGGTCGATATCGACCCTTACAGCTTTCTCTAGGCCATCCGCCTGCTGAAAGCATTTCATTAAGCATTCGTTCGTATGGTTTACGGGACGTGAACATCAGCCCGTGAGATCCATATGAAATGCGCCGTCATTACCCCGGTCGGTCCGGGGCATAAGGAGACCTACGAGACCTGCCGCCGTTCGATCGAGGCGGCATGGGAGCATGGGCAGGGGCCCTTCAAGGCACTGGAGATTCTGCCCATGTGGGATCTCGAGGGGCAGCATGGCCGGTCCGCACGTCGCAATGCGGGCATTGACGAGGCGGCGGCGCTTGGCTGCGACTGGCTCTTCTTTCTCGATGCGGATGATCTTTTCAATGTCGGTGCATTCGCCGCATTCGGAAAATATTATGACCGCTACGATGCCGTCTGGGGCAACATCTGCGAGAACATCTTCGGAACCGACCAGCTCAAGCTGCGTGAAGGGCAGCTTGTCGCCACCGAGAGTGTGGCGGACATTCTTTCGACGCCGCCGTTCCTGACGCTGCAGATGGGTCTTTTCGTTCGCACCGAATGCGCCGCAGCTGTGAAGTTCGACACGGAGATGGATACGGGCGAGGACTTCAAATTCTATCTCGGTCTCTGGAGCAAATATCGCTGCGCCAAGGTGCCGGAAATCTTCTTCATCAATCGCCGTGGTTATCATTCCACGGGTCCGCGGTCCGCGGTCCGCAGTCGGCAGGGAGTGGAATCGCGCCGTGCAAGCCGTCGTTCACGATTACTGCAAGGCGCTGAACTTTTCCTGCGACGTGAATTTCGACGGCAAGGCAACGCGCTTCGCCATCGACAATCCCTCCGACATCATTCAGCAACATCACCTGCAGGGGCAATTCTTCGAGATTGAGGAACTGAAAGTGGTGCGCGACGTGGTTGGCTCCGGCAAGACCATCGTCGAGGTGGGCGCGAATATCGGTAATCATCTCGCCTTCTACGCCCATCACATGGACTCGAAAAAAATCTTCCCCTTCGAGCCGAACCCCGCCGCAATCGACCTGCTGCGCCGGAACATCGAAGCCAATGGTCTCGATGCGGTTGTCGACCCACGCGGTATCGGCATAGGTGCGGGCGCCAGCTACGGAACTTTTTCGGTCGAGCTTCCCTATGACAATAATCTCGGCGCGGCTCGGCTCGCGAAAAGCGGCGAGGGGCAGCTCGAAGTCTACCCGCTGGACGAGCGGCTCAAGGGCGAGGCCGTCGATTTCATAAAAATCGATGTCGAAGGCATGGAATTTGACGTCCTGGAGGGGGCGGCGCGGATCATCGGCCAAAATCGGCCGGTTCTCATGGTCGAGGTGTTCCGGGACAAGATTCCGGACTTCGAGACCTGGTGCCGGGACCATGGCTACAGGATCAAGAACCGCTTCCACTGCGTGCATGCGGTCAATTTTCTGGCCGTTGCCGCCTGATCCTGCTTTCGGGGCACCTATAGAGCGCCGCTGTCCGCCCCGGATGGCGGCGTTTTGCCGTCTCACCTGTCCAGAATGTCGCACTCCACCATTTGCAGGCCGGGATGTTGCACATGCGCGGGGCTTATGTTACCAAACGCGCGGCCTTGGGGGCAGCGGAACCTCTCTCATCCCTTGGCAAAAATAAGCTAGTGAATTCAATTGGTTGGTGTGCCGCTCCGCAGCCGGTGCACTGATCGCCAAGAACCTACGGGCGAGCGCGCCAAGTGGCATCTGAACACATCGTTTCCGGCATGGCCGGCCGTTACGCAACGGCACTGTTCGAACTCGCCGAGAGCGAAGGCTCGCTCGATGCGGTTGCGGCTGATCTCGGCCGTATTCGGTCGCTGATCGACGGCAGCGCCGATCTCAAAAGTGTCGTGCTGAGCCCCGTGCTTGGCGCCGACGAGCAGGGCCGCGCCTTCGCGGCCATTCTCGATCGCGCCGGCATCAAGGGGCTCGTTGCAAATTTCGTTGGTCTCGTGGTCAAGCGCCGGCGCCTCTTTGCGCTGCCGGACATGATCACGGGTTTTGACCGTCTTCTGGCGGCCAAGCGCGGCGAAGTTTCGGCCGATGTGACTTCCGCCCATCCGCTCTCCGACGCACAGCTTTCGAGCCTCAAGACGGCGCTCAAGGCTGCGACGGGGCGCGACGTTCTTATCAATACACGCGTCGATGAGGGGCTCCTCGGTGGGCTCATCGTCAAGGTCGGGAGCCGGATGATCGATTCGTCTCTCAAGACCAAGCTCAATTCTCTCAAGCTTGCCATGAAAGAGGCCTCCTGATGGACATTCAGGCTGCGGAAATTTCCGCAATCCTCAAGCAGCAGATCAAAGGGTTCGGCGCGGATGCGCAGGTCTCGGAGATCGGCCAGGTGCTCTCCGTCGGTGACGGTATTGCTCGCGTTTACGGTCTCGACAACGTCCAGGCGGGCGAAATGGTCGAGTTCCCCGGCGGCATCCGCGGCATGGCGCTGAACCTTGAAAGCGACAATGTCGGCGTCGTTATCTTCGGTAACGACCGCGACATTAAAGAAGGCGATACGGTGAAGCGCACGGGCTCCATCGTGGACGTGCCGGTCGGCAAGGGCCTTCTCGGCCGCGTCGTCGACCCGCTTGGCAACCCGATCGACGGCAAGGGTCCGATCGTGTCGGACGAGCGCCGTCGCGTCGACGTCAAGGCGCCGGGCATCATTCCCCGCAAGTCGGTGCATGAGCCGATGCAGACGGGCCTCAAGGCCATCGACGCGCTGATCCCGATCGGCCGCGGCCAGCGCGAGCTGATCATCGGCGACCGCCAGACCGGCAAGACGGCCATCGCCATCGACGCCATCCTGAACCAGAAGCCGCTCAACCAGGGCGACGACGAAGGTCAGAAGCTCTATTGCATCTACGTCGCCATCGGCCAGAAGCGCTCGACGGTTGCGCAGATCGTGAAGACGCTGGAAGAAAACGGCGCCCTTCAGTACACGATCATCGTCGCCGCGACGGCCTCCGAGCCGGCGCCGCTGCAGTTCCTGGCGCCGTTCGCCGGCTGCACCATGGGTGAATATTTCCGCGACAATGGCATGCATGGCCTTGTCGTTTACGACGATCTTTCCAAGCAGGCCGTCGCCTACCGCCAGATGTCGCTTCTGCTGCGTCGTCCGCCGGGACGCGAAGCCTATCCGGGCGACGTTTTCTATCTCCATTCCCGTCTGCTCGAACGCGCTGCGAAGCTCAATGACGAGAACGGCAAGGGTTCGCTCACTGCTCTCCCGATCATCGAGACGCAGGCGAACGACGTGTCGGCCTACATTCCGACCAACGTGATTTCGATCACTGACGGCCAGATCTTCCTCGAGACGGATCTCTTCTATCAGGGCATCCGTCCGGCGGTGAACGTCGGTCTCTCGGTGTCGCGCGTCGGCTCGTCCGCCCAGATCAAGGCGATGAAGCAGGTTGCCGGCAAGATCAAAGGCGAGCTCGCCCAGTACCGCGAAATGGCGGCCTTCGCGCAGTTCGGCTCCGATCTCGACGCGGCCACGCAGCGCCTTCTGAACCGTGGTTCGCGCCTGACGGAACTGCTGAAGCAGCCCCAGTTCTCGCCCCTCAAGGTCGAAGAGCAGGTGGTCGTGATCTATGCCGGCGTGAACGGCTATCTCGACAAGCTGCCGGTCTCCGATGTCGGTCGTTACGAGCAGGAGCTCCTGCGCAATATCCGCACGAGCCACACCGGCATTCTCGATGCGATCCGCACCGAGAAACAGGTCTCGAACGACACGGAAGCCAAGCTCAAGGCTGCGGTCGAAAGCTTCACCAGGGCGTTTGCCTGATCTAAGAACCGGGTAAGGCCTCATGGCGAGCCTCAAAGACCTAAGAAACCGCATCGCGAGCGTAAAGGCGACGCAGAAGATCACGAAGGCGATGCAGATGGTCGCCGCCGCGAAGCTTCGTCGCGCGCAGGAAGCTGCGGAAGCGGCGCGTCCCTATGCGACGCGCATGGACAATGTGCTTGCCAATCTCGCTGCGGGAATGGCGGGCCGTGACGACGCTCCGAAGCTCCTCGCGGGCACGGGCAACGATCTGGTCCATCTCGTGATCGTGGCGACCGCCGATCGCGGTCTCTGCGGTGGTTTCAACTCGTCGATCTCGCGCCTCGCGCGCGAGCACATCTACAAGCTCCAGCGTGACGGCAAGACGGTGAAGATCGTCACCGTCGGGCGCAAGGGCCGCGATGCGCTGAAGCGCCTTTTCGGCGACAAGATCGTGAAGAGCTACGAGTTCACCGGAATTCGCTCGATCGGCTTTGCACAAGCTGAGGAAATCGCTCAGGCGGTGCTCGGCATGTTCGAGGCCGGCGAGTTCGACGTCGCGACGATCTTCTTCTCGAAGTTCGTCAACGTGGTGACCCAGGTGCCGACGGCGCAGCAGCTCATCCCGGCGAGCGTGCCGGCCGCAGGCCAGGGCGGTGTCGACCTTGGCGGCGCTGTTTACGACTATGAACCGGACGAAGCCGAAATTCTGAAGGACCTGCTTCCGCGCAATCTCGCGGTGCAGATTTTCAAGGCGCTCCTCGAGAATGTCGCGGGCGAGTTCGGTGCCAAGATGTCTGCGATGGACAACGCGACGCGCAATGCGGGCGAGATGATCAAGAAGCTCCAGATCACCTACAACCGCTCGCGTCAGGCGATGATCACCAAAGAACTGATCGAAATCATTTCGGGCGCCGAAGCCCTCTAAAGACTTGCCCCTGACGGGAAGATTAAGGAAGCCCAATGAGCAACCCAGTCGGAAAGATCGCACAAATCATCGGTGCCGTCGTGGACGTCCAGTTCACCGACGCGCTGCCGGCCATTCTGAACGCGCTTGAGACGAACAATGGCGGCAATCGCCTCGTTCTCGAAGTCGCGCAGCATCTGGGCGAGAACACGGTTCGCACCATCGCGATGGACACGACCGAAGGTCTGGTGCGCGGCCAGGAAGTGCGCGACACGGGGAGCGCGATTTCGGTTCCCGTCGGCGACGGCACGCTCGGCCGCATCATCAACGTCATCGGCGAGCCGGTGGACGAAGCCGGCCCCGTGAAGGCCGACGCGACCCGCGCGATCCATCAGGACGCGCCCGCCTTCGTCGAGCAGTCGACGGAAGCCGAAATGCTCGTCACGGGCATCAAGGTCGTCGATCTTCTCGCGCCCTATGCGCGCGGCGGCAAGATCGGCCTCTTCGGCGGCGCCGGCGTGGGCAAGACGGTTCTCATCCAGGAGCTCATCAACAACATCGCGAAGGCGCATGGCGGCTACTCCGTGTTCGCCGGCGTCGGTGAGCGTACCCGCGAAGGCAACGACCTCTATCACGAGATGATCGAGTCGGGCGTGAACAAGGACCCGCGCGAGAACAACGGCGATACGACCGGTTCGAAGTGCGCCCTCGTGTTCGGCCAGATGAACGAGCCCCCGGGAGCCCGCGCCCGCGTCGCTCTGACGGGTCTGACCGTCGCCGAGCATTTCCGCGACAAGGGCCAGGACGTGCTCTTCTTCGTCGACAACATCTTCCGCTTCACGCAGGCGGGTTCGGAAGTGTCGGCGCTTCTCGGCCGTATTCCTTCGGCCGTGGGCTATCAGCCGACGCTCGCGACCGACATGGGCGCGCTGCAGGAACGCATCACCACGACGACCAAGGGTTCGATCACTTCGGTGCAGGCCATTTACGTGCCCGCCGACGACTTGACCGACCCGGCGCCTGCCACCTCCTTCGCGCATCTTGACGCGACGACCGTTCTCAATCGTGCGATCTCGGAAAAGGGCATCTATCCCGCCGTTGACCCGCTCGACTCGACCTCGCGTATTCTCGAGCCGCGCGTCGTCGGTCAGGAGCACTACGATACGGCCCGCCGCGTACAGGAAATCCTTCAGCGCTACAAGTCGCTGCAGGACATCATCGCGATCCTGGGCATGGACGAACTGTCGGAAGAGGACAAGCTCGTCGTCGCCCGCGCGCGCAAGATCGAGCGCTTCCTGTCGCAGCCGTTCCACGTCGCCGAAGTCTTCACCGGTACGCCGGGCTGCCTCGTCGACATCAAGGACACCGTAAAGGGCTTCAAGGGCCTCTGCGATGGCGACTATGACCATCTGCCGGAAGCTGCCTTCTACATGGTCGGCACGATCGAAGACGCGATGAAGAAGGCCGAACGCCTCGCGGCGGAAGCTGCCTGAGCAGATCTAGGACGGAACGAGCCTCATGGCCGATAAGCTGCATTTCGACCTCGTGTCCCCGGAACGGCTTCTCCTCTCGGAGAATGTCGACATGGTGACCGTGCCCGGCAAGGAAGGCGACTTCGGCGTTCTGGCCGGTCATTCGCCCATGATGACGACGCTTCGTCCGGGCGTGATCAACGTCGACGAGGCCGGCAAGCCGCAGCGCCGCATTTTCGTGCGGGGCGGGTTCGCCGAAGTGACGCCGTCCGGCCTCACGGTCCTGGCCGAGTACACGATTCCGGTCGAGGAACTCGATCAGGCGAGGCTCGATCTCGAGATTGGCTATGCCGAGGAAGATGTTGCCGACGCGAAGAGCGACGATGCGCGTCTGATGGCCCAGGAGAAGCTCGACCATCTGAAGCAGATGCGTCACGCCCTCTGAAAGAGGCCATAATCCATACCGAAGGGCGGTGCCGTGGCGCCGCCCTTTTGTTTTGGGCGCCGCAGCTTCTTGGTTGGGGCGGGCTGCGGTTTTTTGGCGCGTGTTGCGGCCTTAACCCATTGGTACCATTGCGATATGGTTTCCAATAGTGCTTGGTAGGGGGCTGGGAAGCGGAACGCAGAAGAGCTGGATCGAAAGATGAGCCGTCACTGGACACTCGACGATATCAAATGGGCGGATTTCGATGCGTCCAAGGTCGATCAGGATATTCTGCGCGCGGTGAAGGCCGCGGCCATGGTCGAGTACAATGCGCCCGACTACGTCACCTATCTCTGCAATATCTTCTCCGACCGTCCGGATGTGAAGGAAATCATCCATCGCTGGGGCGAGGAAGAAGTGCAGCACGGTGCGGCGCTCGCCCGTTGGGCCGAGCTCGCCGATCCGAGCTTCAGTTTCGAGGCCGCCTTCAAACGCTTCCGCGACGGCTACAAGATTCCGACAGACGCGATCCAGTCGGTGCGCGGTAGTCGTGCCGGCGAGCTGGTTGCACGCTGTGTCGTGGAAAGCGGTACCTCGTCCTATTACACGGCGATCAAGGATGCGACGGACGAACCGGTGTTGAAGCAGATCGCCGCGAATGTCGCGGCGGATGAGTTCCGCCACTACAAGCTTTTCTATGATCAGTTCAACGCGCTCGGCGAAGACCAGCCTTCGGTTCTGGCCCGCGCGCGCATCGCAATCGGACGCGTCTCGGAGGCCGATGACGACGAACTGGCCTGCGCCTATTACTCCGCCAACACGCCGTCCGACGGAAGCGTTCCCTATGAGCGGGTGCGTTTTGCGAAGGCCTATGAAAAGCGCGCGCTCGGGCTTTATCGACGCCAGCATGTCGACAGGCTTGTCTCCATGGTTGGTAAAGCGGCCGGGTTGAAGCCGCATGGCTTCGTCATGCGCGTCGTCGGCTCGGCCGTCTGGGCTTTCTGGAGCCTCCGTGCGAGGCGGTTGGCAAGCGCTTCGCTCTGACGTCAGCTCGCGGCGGAGAGCCAGGGCAACGGTTCGGCGCCTCCCTCGCGATTTCTCATATCGAAATAGATGAGCGACGCTGCCTCGCCCCCAAAGGCCGTTGCGAGCGCAGGCGCGGGGTCGGCTGAACTTGCGGCGAGGATTTGCCCCCGCGCGATAGCCTCGCCCCGTTTGACGGCGAGCGTCCCGAGGCCTGCGATCACGAGCCTGTGCCCACCTGCAAGGCCGATAATGAGCACACTCTTGTAGCCCTTGAACTCGCCTGCGAAGAGGACTTGTCCGGCGACCGGGCTTTCGAGATCGCAGTAGGGCGGCACACCAAGGGCGAGGCCGCCTGTGTTTTGCGCCGTCGGCGTGACTCCGGGAAAATGCGCCGACCGGCGCCGGATCGCGTCTCCCTGCCGGAGCGTCAGCATACCGGTCTCGCCGATGTTGCATGAATGCGGTTCGGTGTTTTGCCGGGGGGCTGCGGGCTCGACATTCGCCGCCGTCGAATTCCGCGCAACTGGCGCCGACCTGGCAGGCGCCAACACGGGCGGCTCGTGCGTGGCTGGCCTCGTCAGCGGTGTGGCCGCCGCGGGGACCGGCGTCAGTTCGGCAGCAATTCCTGCGCGAATATCCTTGCAGATTGCCGCATAGGTGCGCGGCCAGTACGACCTGTCGACATTGTGCAGGCAATCGCCAAGGTTGGGCGCGGGCACTTCGTCACCCGATATCGATGTAAGTAAAACGCGTACTTCATCGAGATCGAGGCTGAAGCCGAGCCCCATGAGGCAGGCGGCACCAAGGCAAACATTCGCGACGTGCCGCAGTATGCTCATGACAACGCTACGGTGGTCTGAACACGGTCCATCCTTACCCCGAACAAAAATCCTTCTTGAGGAAAGAGCGCATGGCCGCCGTTTTTGTTCCACCGAAGGCAATACTCTCAGCGTGATCGCGTTTTCATCTCCTTTTGCACATTGCTCGCCTTCGGGCTCGCCTTCGGGCTCGCTTCTGGCGATCAATCTGGAAGAGACGTTCTGCCTTCCCGCGGCACTTTCCGGGTCATACCTCGTTAGTAGAAGGGGGCGTGAAAGGGAACGGCGAAAGCAGAATGCGCAGTCGATCCACGAATATGAGCGAGCAATACTGGCGCGACCGCTACGGGCTTCCGCCGCGCCCTGATGAACGCGCACCTGCAAGGCTGCGCCGGCCCCGTCAGCGCCGGTGGCGCAAGCGGCAGGCGAGCGCTGCGACATTCGGTCCCGGTGCAGCGTGGCTCCTCAGCTCGGCGGTCTTGAGGCGGGGTTCTCTTCTCAAGCTGGGGATTGTTCTTTTCGCGGCAGTATGGGCCGTCGGCGGCGGCTTGGTGCTTGCCGACTACATGCGGAACGCGCAGGGCAGAGATACATCAGCGCCGCAGACCGCCGCGTTCGATGTCGATCCGGAAGGGAACCTTGCGAGGCTTTTTGCATCACGCGGACATGATGCGCTGCTTGCTGACAACGCGGCCGCGAATGAGGCGAGCCTGATTGCACTGCGGGGATATGTTCTCACGGGCAGCGTGGGCTTCAAAACAGAATGGCAGCGCAGCGTGCAGCTCTTCGAGGCGTCGCAGAACGCAATCGTCAAGAATTCGCGCGGCTGGACAGATGGCCGCCAGCTTCTTCAGCTTACGGAATTTCGAAGAACTTCCGAGGAGCTTCTCGCGGAGGAGCGGACGCTGGCAAGCTTTGTCGGCACACCCAACCGCTTTCCCGGATTGAGGCTCTATGATGAGGAGGTCGCCCCCGCCTTCGATGAAGCTCTGAGGCTCTGCGACCTGATGCTGCAATCGATCATGACCTCGAACGGATCCGATAGTGCATCGAGTGTCGATGCGCTGGCGCGGCTGCGTGGCGATGTGCGGACCATGCGGGCAGGGCTGGCTCTCTTTCTACGCTCGCGAGTGATGACGATGCCGATCGAGGTCGAGGCGGCCTATGAGTCTTTCCAGACCTCGGGCGGTGTCCTTGCCGGGCTGCGCGCCAAGGCCAGACCGGGCGATCAGGCGAAGTTCGATCGGCTGGCGGAGCTGATCCAGTCGACCGACAAAAACCTTCAGCAGATATTCGCGCTCAAGCGGACGTCGCGCTGGGATTATGCGGACTACGTCTTCAGGCAGAAGGTCTTGCCGCTATCGGCGAAAATCTCGGTGACGCTTGGGGAATGGGGGGCGGGCAGCTAGAGAGGTTTTGCGAGCGGCCCGAGTTCGCGGACGATCTGTTCATAGACGCCGCGCTTGAAGGGGACGATCAGTTCGACGAGCTCGCTCACCGGCACCCAGGCCCACTCGCTGAACTCCTGATGTGCATCGGCGGTGAGGTCGAAATCCTCATCGCGGCCCAGATAGCGCATCGCATACCATTTCTGCTTCTGGCCGCGATATTTGCCTTTAAGCGCGTGGCCGATGAGATGGGGCGGCAGGTCGTAGGTGAGCCAGTCCGAGGTTTCGCCGATGATCTCGGCATTGTCGACGCCGGTCTCTTCCTTCAGCTCGCGGAGGGCTGCGTCGCGCGGCTCCTCTCCCTTGTCGACGCCGCCCTGCGGCATCTGCCAGGTGAGGGGCGAGCCCGTGTCGACTTCCTGGATGCGGTTGCCCGCCCAGACGAGGCCATCCTTGTTGATGAGCATGATGCCGACACAGGGCCGATAGGGAAGACTCTCGGGATCGACGGTCTTCCGCTCGTCGCGCTTCACCATTTCACTCTCACTCCCGTTATTTGGGTCCGCCGACGGTCGCCGTCACGGGAACCAGCACGACGCCCTTGGCCTTCAGTCCTTTTGCCCAATGCGCCACTTCATCGACGGTGACGGGGAAGGCCGATGCGATGCCGACCGCGAGGCCGGATTGCTTCGCGCCGTCCTCGAGCATGGAGAGCGACTGCTTGACCACGTCGGGGTTCTGCACTGGATCGACCATGCGCGTACCTTGAGCGACGGGCAGACCGATTTCGCCACCGAGCTTCGGCACGAGGCTGCGCTGCGAGGTGCCATTGTCGACATACATCAGGCCGCGCCCCTTGAGGGCGGAGAGGATGGGAGAAAGGGCGGCCGCCGTGCTCGTGAAGCGCGCGCCCTGATAGTTCATGACGCCTGCATAGCCGGTGAAGCGGCTCATCTGCCACTCGAGGCGCGAAATATTTTCGGGTGGCTGCAGATTGGTGAGCAGCGTATAGGGCCCCGGATCATTCTGCGGATAGCCGAAGGGCTCCATTGGCAGTTCGAGCAGAACCTCGTGGCCAGCCGCGCGCGCCTTGTCGATCCAGTCCTGAAGCTTCGCTCCATAGGGCGCAAAGGAGAGTGTCACCTCCGGCGGCAGGGTCTCGATTGCATGGGCCGTCGCGCTCTCGCTGATGCCCATGCCGCTGACCACGATGGCGACGCGGGGGCCTTCGGCCAGGCCTTTCGGGAGCGGACGCGCATAGACTTTCCATGCCTGCCGTCCGTCCTTGGCGATGACCGGCAACGGCCCCTGCGCGCTATTGGCGACGAGCGCGGGATCTGGCACGTGCCGGAGCGGTCCGATGGTATCGGCTGTGGGCGCGGTGTCGTCGCTTGAGGTCGATTCGGCGCCGACGATCCTGACGCCGTCGGCCGGCGCGGCCTCGTCGCCCTGCTCGACGCGCTTGGCGGCTTCAAGAAGGGCCTGCTCGTCGGCGCTCGGCTGGTCGGTGTCCGGGAGCGTCGTCGTTGGCTTCGGCGTGGTCGGCTCTTCATCGGGGTTGCCGGGGCGAAGCTCGGCAGGCGTTGCGGGCGGCGGCGCCGGCTCAGGCGCGACGGCGAGGCGCACCACCGGCTCACCCGCGAGCCTGTTGTCGGAGAGGAGCAGCCAGCCCAACGTGCCGCCATAGACAAGCGCGACGACGATCGTCGCGATGGCGAGCAGCCCCGGGCGGCGTGGCTCGTCCGCATTCATGGCAGACAACGCATCACGCGGCATTGCGGATGTCCTGCTGCATGGCCTGCCCGAGCCGTGTCTCAGCCGACGCCATCACGCCTTCGCCCCCCTGGTGCCCTTTACTCGCTCAGCTCGCGTCCCGTCAGTTTGCGCTCGCCGAGGACGCGCTCTTGAAAGCGGCATCCTTGCGGACGCCATTCAGCAGGTCGATCGCATAGAGAAGCTGCTTGTCATCCTTCTTGTCGGTGGGCACGAAGGAATCCGAGCCTGCGATTTCCTTGGCGCCGTCTTCGGCGGCAAGGTGGCCGGGGAGCTCGGCTTCGCCGGTGACGAGCGTGCGCTTCTTCAGCTTAGGGTCGGTGTTCTGCTCAACCTGAATATCCGGCACGATGCCCTTGGCCTGGATCGAATGTCCCGAAGGCGTGAAGTAGCGCGCCGTGGTCAGGCGCAGCGCGCCGTCCGAGCCGAGCGGAATGATGGTCTGCACGGAACCCTTGCCGAAGGAGCGTGTGCCGAGGATCACCGCGCGGCGATGATCCTGCAGCGCGCCCGCGACAATTTCGGACGCCGAGGCGGAGCCGCCATTGACGAGGACAATCACGGGCTTGCCGCCGGTCAGATCGCCGCCCCGCGCATTGTAGCGCTGCGTGTCTTCCGCATGGCGCCCGCGCGTCGAGACGATCTCGCCCTCGCTGACGAAGTCGCTGCTGACGGCGATCGCCTGCTCGAGAAGGCCGCCGGGATTGTTGCGCAGGTCGAGGACATAGCCCTTCACCTTCGCAGGCCCAATCTGCTTCTTCAGTGTCTGGATCGCTTCTTCCAGCAGTTCGCCGGTCTGCTCGTTGAACGATGTGATGCGCAGATAGGCGATGTCACCCTCGCGATGGTACTTCACCGACTTGATGGTGATGATGTCGCGCGTGAGCTTCACGTCGAAGGGTTCGTCGGCGCCCTTGCGCACGATCGTCAGCGTGACCGCGGTATTGACCGGCCCACGCATCTTGTCGACCGCATCGCTCAGCGTCATGCCAAGGATCGGCTTGCCGTCGATATGGGTGATGTAGTCATTGGGGCGAAGGCCGGCGCGACTCGCCGGCGTCTCGTCGATCGGCGTCACGACCTTCACGACGCCATTCTCCATGGTGACCTCAATGCCGAGACCGCCGAACTCGCCGCGCGTCTGCACCTGCATGTCGCGGAAGCTCTTGGGGTTCATGTAGCTCGAATGCGGATCGAGCGAGGTCAACATGCCGTTGATCGCGGATTCGACAAGTTTCGCGTCGTCCGTCGGCTCGACATAGTCGGCGCGGACACGTTCGAAAACGTCACCGAAAAGATTGAGCTGGCGATAGGTGTCGCTATCCGCCGCTTCGGCAATGCTGTTGAGGTTCCCCGGCTGCAACGCAAATACGGTGAGGGCCGAGACGATCGTGCCAATCGCAAAACCGCCGATCACAGACTTGTTCATTTATCCACGAGCCTTCTTGTCACTCATCATCAGCCACGGGCGGGGATTGATCGGGTCGCCATCTTTCCGGAATTCGATATAAAGCATCGGCCTTTGGCCCGCTTTCGTGTTTCCGTCGGAGCCGCCGTCCCGTCCGGCTGCCCCGCCGTCTTCAGCCAAACTGTCTGGTGAGAGAGACGGGCCCATGGTGCCGACGGGCTCGCCAGCAAGAACGGTCTGGCCCGCCGTTCCGTTGATTCTGCTCATGCCCGCCAACAGCACATGGTAGCCCTCGCCCACCGATATTATCAAGAGTTGCCCATAGCGACGAAAGGGGCCCGCGAAGACGATCTTGCCGTCGAAAGGCGCCACAACCTGTGCATCGGGCCGGGTTGCAATCTGGAGGCCCTGCATCCGCCCGCCAAGACCGTTGGGTGCACCAAATTCTCTTAGCACAGGCCCGGTTACCGGCAGGCGAACAAGTCCTTTTGCCTCCGAAAAAAGGCGTGATGAAGGCAAAGTGCCCTCGCTGCGGGGCGGGCTCAGGGCGGCCACCTGTTCGCCCTCGGCGGAGGTGGGTTGCCCTCCGGCCGCGACAACCGGCTCGGGCGTGGCCACGGGCCTCATACGGGCGGGGTCGGGTCGAGGCATGGGGATGCGCTGGGCGGCGGTGGCCTCCAGCCGGCTGATCAGGTCGGTAAGGTCGGTTGCCTGACGGGAAAGCCGTTCGGCCCGGCTTTGCTCGGTTTCTGCCGCTGCGACAAGCTTCTGCTGGCGGGCGACCTTCTTGTTCAACAGGGTCTCGAGCCTCGCCCTGTCGCGCTCTAGCGATGCCTGGGCATCGGCCAGGGTCTTCCGCTCGGCCATGATGCTGGCTCTGAGCCGCGACAATTCCTCGAGCTTTGCCTTCAGCGCCAGCGCTTCGGCGCGAAGTTCCGGCACTGCGGAGCCGAGCAGGATGGCGCTGCGGATCGCGCCCAGCGCGTCGTCGGGGCGGACGGCGAGGGCGGGCGGGGGGTGGCGGTCGAGGCGGGTAAGGGCTGCGAGCAGATCCGCCATCTCGCTGCGGCGATGTTCGAGCCGGAGAAGCAGGGCCGCCTCGGCGGCCTTCAGCGCGGTCAGCCGGTCCTCGGAGGCCGAGACATCCTTCTCGCGCGCCTGGACATTCGCCGCCGTTTCGATGAGGCGCGAGCGGATTTCGGCAATTTCCTTGCGGGCGTCTTCCGACTGCGCCTCAAGCGCCTTCTTGCGCTCGACGCTGGTGTCGAGTTCGTGCTTCAGGTTTTCAAGCGTCGAGGGATCCGCGACTTCGGCCCGCGCGGGATTGAGCCAGGGCGCGGTGATCGTCTGGGCTAGCATTGCGGCCAGCGCGAGCGAGGCTATGGTTTCAGGCCGTGACACGGACGGCCTGTTCTGCGCCCGCAAGGAGCGAGCGTCCCGTCATGCCCGCCGGAACCTCAAGGCCCATCAGGCCGAGCAGAGTCGGCGCGACATCGGCCAGCGTGCCGGGGCGAAGCGTGGAGTGTTTCTCCGTGCCGTTCAGGATAAAGGGGGTGCGTGAAGAGGTCGGCCCTCGCCAGGGCGCCCCCGTCGCCGGGTCCACCATGACCTCTCCCTTGCCGAAAGCGCTCGTCACGACCATGACGGCGCCCCGCTTCTCGACCTGCGCCGCGAGCCTGCCCAGATGCTTGTCGATGGCTTCGGCGGCCTCAACCGTCGCACGCAGATTCCCGGTGCGCCCAAGGATGCCGACGTTCGGCAAATGCAGCCCGACAAAATCGCGATCGCCCTTGCGCACCGCATCGATCGCTTCGGCGACGAGGTCGGCGGAGGCGAGATCGGGGCGTTTTTCGAGCTTGGCGAAGGGGGGGCTCTCGGCGACGCCGATCGTCTCGCCGTCATAGATTTCGCCGATGCCGCCACGCATGAAAAGCGAGAGGTTCGTTTCGGCGATGGTTTCCGTCAGCAGAAGCTGCGAGCACCCGGCGCGCGCGATGGTTTCACTGAGCGTCGGCGCGACCGGTGGCAGGACGAAGAGCGGATCGACATGCGGTTTTGTGCGGCCTTCGAGTTCGCAAAGCGAAGCCATGCCTGAGAGCAATCCGGCAGCAGGGCCGTCGAGCAGAGCTTCGATAAGCGTGCGGCCGAGGTCCGGCTGCAGATTGACGAGCAGAACCGCGTCGTCCTGACGGATGCCCCTGTATTTCGCGGAGACCGCGGGGGGCACACGATCGTCGGCAAAGCCCTTCTTGTAGGCGTCGTTGAGATAGGCCGCTGGATATTCCGTACGCGGTGCTTCCGCGGTGAGGATCGCTTTCAGCGCCGATTTCAGAAGATCGCCCTCGCTCGGTTCATCGAAGGCATAGGCGCGGCCCATGATGGTTCCGAGGCTCGCATGTTCGGCCCCCGAGATGTCGTCGAAAAATTCGGCAAGATAGTCGACGCCGCCCTGTCGCGCCGAGTCCTGCCCGTCCATGACCGCATGGACCCAGACCTGCACGCCTTCATGGCTGAGCAACGCCGCCAGAACCGCAAGGTGATGCTGATGCCCGGCGATGCCGCCCGGCGACACCATGCCGATCAGATGAATAGCGCCGCCGCGCGACCTTGCGCGCTGGATGAGCCTGGTGAGCGCGGGATTGGTGCTGATGGCGCGGGCATCGTCCTGCTGAATGGCGCGGTTGATGCGGAGGATCGATTGTTCCACCGGGCGGCCCGCGCCGAGCGTCAGATAGCCCGCCTTGGCGTTGCCGGGCTTTCCAGGCGCGAGGCCCACATCCTCGCCCGAAGCGGAAAGAAGCGTCTGCGCGGAAGCGGCGGCCAATCGGTCATAGATCGGCGTACGCGCCATCGCAAGCGCATTTCCCTCGCGCTCCGCGCGAATGCCCCAGCCGTCCAGAAGGACGAGTACCAGAGGTCTGACGCCGACAAATCCGCTCATAGTTCTTGAATTAATCAGCCCCGACTCAATGTCTGCATGTTCGCCACGCAGTACAACTGAAACTATTCCAAGGTGTGAATCCTGTCCATGACCACGATGCGCCATCGCAGTCATATTGATCATTCCGTGCGCACTGCAGTCTGGCGATCAGGCGCGATGATAGGGATGTCCGGCGAGGATGGTCACGGCGCGGTAGATCTGCTCGGCCAGCATCACGCGCACGAGCATGTGCGGCCAGGTCATGGGGCCGAAGGCGAGGACATGGGCAGCTTCCTCGCGCAACGCCGGCGCGAGGCCCGCCGCGCCACCGATGATGAAGGCGATGTCGGATTGCCCTTCGTCCCGCCACCGGCCGAGGCGCTTGGCAAAGGCTTCGCTCGGCTCGGCGCGGCCGCGCTCGTCCAGCGCCACGAGAATGGCGCCGCGAGGGAGCGCCGCGCGCAGCAGCGCCGCTTCACTCTCCTTGAGGGGCGCTGGTTCGAGCCGGCGCTTTTCCTCGACCTCTTTCAGATTGAGCGCGGTTATGCCGATACCGCGACCGGCGGCTTCAGTGCGAGAGACATAATCATCGAGAAGCGCTTTCTCGGGTCCGGCGCGAAGCTTGCCGACGGCGCAGATGTCGATGCGCATGAGGGGCCTTTCATCGGGCGCGCAAGCGGCACAGCGGTTGTCCGCTGTGCCTTGTCGCGCAGTAGCCGGAAATGCGGGCCGCCTTTAGACGGCGGCTTGTTCGGCCGGAATGTTGGCCGACCACATTTTTTCCAGCTTGTAGAAGTCGCGTACCTCGGGGCGGAAGATGTGGATCAACACGTCTCCGCTGTCGATGAGCACCCAGTCGCCCTGCCGCAGGCCTTCGACATGCGCCGCGCCATAGCCGCCTTCCTTCAGGCGGCGAATGAGATGCTCGGCGACGGCAGCCACATGACGCGCCGACGTGCCGCTCGCGACGACCATGTAGTCGGCGATCGGAGTCTTCCCGGCGAGGTCGATGGAAACGATATCCGCGGCTTTGTCCTCATCGAGGCTCTTGAGAACCATTGCGAGGTGGGCGGCAGCCTTCGACTGCGCGGCATCGGTCTTTTTTGAGGCCTTTTTCGCGGTGGGTTTTTTCGTCGCGGCTTTTGGGGCCGCTACTTTCGTGGCTGCCGCCTTTTTGGCGGCGGGCTTTTTTGCCGGAGCCTTTTCTGCGGCCTTTGCCTTCGGCGCCGTTGCCTTCTTCGGCGTTACCGCTTTCTTCGGAGCAGCGGTCTTCCTGGGGGCCGCTTCCTTCTTCGGTGCCGAGGCGGTTTTCTTTGCCGTCGCTGCCGTCTTGGTTGCGGGCCGCTTCGTGGTCTTGGCGGCTGCCTTCGACGCGCTTGCGGGCTTGCGCTGGACCTTGGGGTCCTTCTTGGGGCTGCTCAGGTAATGGCTCCTTCTGTCCTGACTCGAGGATCGAAGCCGACCGCCGAAGCGGATTCGGCTACCCCAAGATTAGGGGCGGGACGCTCCGAGTTCAATCTATCCGTTGAATCGAACGCCTTTATGACTCTCCGCGCGCTGCACGTATAGAGGTCGCGGAGGCGGGATGTTCAGGCCCCTCGAGAAAGACGAGGGCGGGCGGGGCGACGTGGGCGAGAAGGGCGGCGTCGCTCTGATCGAGCGTTGCGGATTTCAGCATCGTCGCGGCGGGCGAAAGCCGCGCCTTCAACGTGAAATCGGGCCGCGGATAGACGGCTATCGGGACTTCGCGGGTGAGCTCGCGCCATTTCGCCCAGCGCGGAAGTTGCAACAGATTGTCGGCGCCCATCAGCCAGACGAAACGGATATCGTGGTGGCGTGCCTTCAGCGCGCGCACGGTGTCGATGGTGAAACGCGTACGGAGCCGTGTTTCAATGTCCGTGACGACGATGCCCGGTTCGCCCGACTTTGCGACGAGTTCTTCCGCCGCCTTCACGCGGGCCGCCTGCGGCGCCATGCCGGATGCGCTTTTGAGCGGGTTTTGGGGCGAAACGAGCCACCAGATGCGGTCAAGCGCGAGCGCCCTCAGGCACATGCGCGTGAGGTGCAGATGGCCTTCATGCGCGGGATTGAACGAGCCGCCGAGCAACCCGACCGTCATGCCCGGTGCCAGCGCTTCGTTGCGTTTCATGAGAGGCGCCCGCCCGTCACGGCCTGATCTGGCCGGTGCCGCGCACCACATATTTGAAGCTCGTCAGCTGCTCGACGCCGACGGGCCCGCGCGCATGGAACTTGCCGGTGGCGATGCCGATTTCCGCGCCCATGCCGAATTCGCCGCCATCGGCGAATTGCGTCGAGGCGTTGTGAAGCACGATGGCGCTGTCCACAGTGGCGAGGAAGCGATCGGCAGTCTTCTGGTTCGCGGTGACGATCGACTCCGTATGGTGCGAGCCATAGTGCGCGATGTGGCGCATGGCTTCCTCGATGCCGTTCACGACGCGGACGGAAATGATCGCGTCGAGATATTCGGTGCTCCAGTCGGCTTCGGTCGCTGGCTTCACCCGGGCGTCGACCGCGCGGGTGCGCTCGTCGCCGCGCACTTCGCAGCCCGCGTCGATGAGGTCTTTCACCAGAACGGGAAGATGCGTCGCGGCGCAGGCTTCATCGACGAGCAGCGTTTCCGCCG
Organism: Parvibaculum sedimenti; assembly: GCF_009184905.1. GTDB lineage: Bacteria > Pseudomonadota > Alphaproteobacteria > Parvibaculales > Parvibaculaceae > Parvibaculum > Parvibaculum sedimenti. Next base: position 163,109 of record NZ_WESC01000002.1, on the reverse strand, counting down.
AACCGCAAACGCCGGTGCGCCGCAGTTTCGCGTTCATCACGATCTTGCGCGCCATTTCGAGGTCGGCGTCCTTGTCCACATAGACGTGGCAGATGCCTTCAAGATGGGCGAAGACAGGCACACGCGCCTCCGCCTGCACGCGGGCGACAAGGCTCTTGCCGCCGCGGGGCACGATGACGTCGATATTGCCATTGAGGCCTGCCAGCATTTCGCCGACAGCGGCGCGATCTGTCGTCGGAACGAGTTGGATCGCATGTTCGGGCAGGTTGGCGGCCATGAAGCCTTCGACGAGCGATTCATGGATGATGCGGCTCGAATGGCTGCTCTCCGAGCCGCCGCGCAGGATCGCGGCATTGCCCGACTTGAGGCAAAGCGCGCCCGCGTCCGCCGTCACATTGGGGCGGCTTTCATAGATGATGCCGATGACGCCGAGCGGCACACGGATGCGCTCGATGTGGAGGCCGTTCGGACGGTCCCATTCGGCGATCTTCGAGCCAACGGGATCGGGCAGGGCGGCGATATCCTCAAGCCCCTTGGCCATGGCTTCGATGCGCTTCTCATCAAGCAGCAGGCGATCGAGCATCGCGCCGGAAAGACCCTTCTCCTTCGCGGCGGCGAGATCCTTCGCATTGGCCGCGAGGATGTCGTCGACATTGGCGCGGATGACCATGGCGGCGCCGATGAGGCCCGCATCCTTCTGCTTGGTCGGCGCCATGCTGAGCTTTTCGGCGGCGGCGCGGGCATGCTTGCCCATCTCCGTCATGATGGCGGCAACGCTGTTCCGGTCTGCGTCGATTTTCACAATGCTCACGAGGCCACCTGTTTTCTGCTCGTTCTCTCATGTGTAGCGCCGTCGACCCTACCGCAAGGGCCACAGCCGGGCTACCGGAAGGACGTGTGGCCGGCACGGGCTTTGTCTCAGGCCTTCGTCATCACCAGGTCATCGCGGTGCACCATTTCGGCGCGGCCCGCGAAACCCAGAAGCTCCTCGATCTCGCTGCTGTTATGGCCCTTGATACGCTGGGCATCCTCGCTCGAATAGGCTGACAGCCCGCGCGCGATCTCGACACCCTGTTCGTCGAGGATGCTCAGCGCGTCACCGCGCTCGAAGCGACCCTCGACGGTGGTGATGCCTGCCGGGAGAAGGCTCCGCCCATGGCGCAGCGCATTGACCGCGCCATCGTCGACGGTGATCGAACCCATGGTCTTGAGGCTGCCGGAAATCCAGCGCTTGCGCGAGGCGACAGGCGTGGTGCGCGCCGTGAACCATGTGCAGCGCGCGCCTTCTTCCAGCGCGCGAAGCGGGTGCAGCGTCCGGCCATTGGCGATCGCCATGTTGCAGCCGCCATCGGTCGCGATGCGGGCGGCGGCGACTTTCGTCTTCATGCCGCCGCGGCTCATTTCGCTCGCGGCGTCGCCCGCCATACCCATGATCTCGGGCGTGATGTCGGCGACTTCGGGAATATGCGTCGCGCCGGGCTCGGAGGGAGGCGCGGTATAGAGGCCGTCCACATCGGAGAGCAGCACAAGACAATCCGCCGAGATCATGCTCGCCACGCGGGCGGCAAGGCGATCATTGTCGCCGTAGCGGATTTCGCTCGTCGCCACCGTGTCGTTCTCATTGATGACGGGCACGGCGCCAAAGCGCAGCAGCGTGTTCAGCGTCGAGCGCGCATTGAGATAGCGTCGCCGTTCTTCCGTGTCGTCGAGCGTCAGCAGGATCTGGGCGCAATTGCGGCCATAGGCGCTGAGGATTTCCTGATAGGCATGGGCGAGGCTGATCTGGCCGACGGCGGCCGCCGCCTGGCTCTCCTCAAGCTTCAGCTTGCCGGAGGGAAGGCCGAGCGCGCGGCGGCCGAGCGCGATGGAGCCGGAGGACACGATCAGCATTTCCTGCCCACGTGCGCGCATCGTCGCCACGTCTTCCACGAATGCGTGGAGCCATGTGCGGTTGAGCTTGCCGGTTTCCTTGTCGGTCAGAAGGGCCGAGCCGATCTTGACGACGACGCGCTGGGCATTGCTGAGACGCGCGATCATTTCATGACCTCGCGGCGAACTCCTTGTCCGGTCATGGACGCCATCCTTCTTCCGGCTCTTCGGCCGCCTTCTTTTCCACGGCATTGGCGGCGGCGATCTCGTCGGCGACGAGGTGCAGCACCTTGTCGACGCCTTCGCCCGAGACGCCGGAGATGAGATGCACCTTCTTGCGCCGGCTCGCCTTTACCAGCGCCTTGCGCTTTTCCTCGCGCTCTTCTTCCGACAGCGCGTCGCATTTGTTGAGGCAGAGGATTTCCGGCTTGTCTTCAAGCTCGGCGCCATAGGCTTCGAGTTCGTTCCTGATGACGTGATAGGCCTCCGCCACATCCTCCTGCGTCCCGTCGACGAGGTGGACGAGAACGCGGCAGCGCTCCACATGGCCGAGGAATCGGTCGCCGAGCCCTGCGCCTTCGCTCGCGCCTTCGATGAGGCCGGGAATGTCGGCCAGCACGAAGGTGCGCGCGTCGATGCTCACGACACCGAGGCCCGGCGTCAACGTGGTGAAGGGATAGTCCGCGATCTTCGGCTTCGCCGCGCTCACCTTGGCGAGGAACGTGCTCTTGCCTGCATTGGGCAGGCCGACAAGGCCTGCATCGGCAATGAGCTTCAGCCGCAGCCATATCCACATTTCCTGGCCTTCCTGGCCGGGATTGGCGCGGCGGGGCGCGCGGTTGGTCGAGCTCTTGAAATGCGCGTTGCCGAAGCCGCCATTGCCGCCCTTGAGCAGCACGACGCGCTGGCCGACTTCCGTGAGGTCCGCGAGCAGCGTTTCCTCGTCTTCGTCATAGACCTGCGTGCCGACGGGCACCTTCAGCACCGCGTCGTCGCCGTTGAAGCCGTGGCGGTTCCGGCCCATGCCATGCATGCCGGTCTTGCCTTTGAAATGCTGCTGGTAGCGATAGTCGATGAGCGTGTTCAGGCCCTCGACGCATTCGATCACGACATCGCCGCCCTTGCCGCCGTCGCCGCCGTCGGGGCCGCCGAATTCGAGGAACTTCTCGCGGCGAAAGCTCACCGCGCCGGCGCCGCCGTCGCCAGCCCGGATGTAGATTTTCGCCTGGTCGAGAAATTTCATTCTGTCGTCTCGCTTGCGAGAAGGTTGTGCGTTGCCGCGCGCGTCCTCGGCAGTTCCATCCGGAGGCCGCGCAGCTTTGCGCGCCGCGCTTCGGACCAGATTTCATTTTCCGCAATATAGCGGAAGCCGAGCTTGGTCAGAACGCGGCCCGAAGCATGATTCTCGACAAAGTGTCCCGCCGTCAGCCTTTCGACGGGAAGCCGAGCGAAAGTCTCGACGACGAGGCGCCTCGCGGCTTCCGTCGCAATGCCGAGGCTCCACCAGGCTTCGCCGATCCAGTAGCCAAGTTCGAAGGCATTGCTGTCTTCGTCTGACGAGTCGAGGCCGATCGAGCCCACAAGCTCGCCATTCCGCTCGATCGCATAGGCATAGCCCTGCTTGGCAGCGCGCCGCGCGTCATGCGTCGCGATCCATTGTTCGGCGAGGCCGTCCTTGTAGGGATAGGGCACGCGAGCCAGCATGCTCGCCACCTTCCAGTTGCCGGCGAGCGCCTGAACGCGCGGCGCGTCGTCGAGATTGAAGTGCCTCAGGACCAGCCGGTCCGTTCTCAGAACGTCCTGCATCGGGTGCTCTCCCGGACCGGAGTGCCGTTCGCAGAACGGGCACGCGGCCAAAAACAGAGAGGGAGCAGTGCCCTTCGCAGCCCTCCCGCGCCTCGCCGCGATATCTGCGAAGGGCACAGGGAGGACATTAAAAAAGGGAGATGGCGGCCCATCTCCCTCTCGATTTCGATGGTCGCCACCTGCGAGGTGGCGAAACCTCGCGTCTTCAGTCGGCCGCAGCGGCCGGTGCGCCGGCCGGCATGACGGATACGTAGGTGCGGCCGTTTTTGCGCGCGCGGAAGGAAACAACACCTTCGGTCGTCGCAAAAATGGTGTGGTCCGTGCCCATGCCGACATTGGCGCCGGGATGCACCTTGGTGCCGCGCTGACGGATGATGATGTTGCCGGAGATGACAGCCTCACCACCGAACTTCTTCACGCCGAGACGGCGACCGGCGCTATCGCGACCGTTGCGGGATGAACCGCCTGCTTTTTTATGAGCCATTTGTCTCTACTCCTGCCTCAGCCTGCGATCTCGACGATCTTGACGAGCATCAGATCCTGGCGATGGCCGTTCTTGCGGCGATAATTCTGACGACGACGCTTCTTGAAGACGGTGAGCTTCGGACCGCGGGTCATTTCGATGACCTCGGCCTTCACGCTCGCGCCTTCGACGAGCGGCGCGCCGATCTTCGTCGCGCTGCCTTCGCCACCGATCATCAGGACCGGAAGGTCGATCTTGTCGCCGGCGTTCGCTTCGACGCGCTCGACTTCAAGGAGTTCGTCTTTAGCGACTTTGTACTGCTTGCCGCCGGTCCGGATGACTGCGAACATGGGAAACCACCATATAACGGAAAAGGGCCAGGCGCGGCGGAAGTGCCGCGGCCCGGGCCGAATTGGGGGGGAATATACAGGGGGAAGACTGCCTGTCAAGGCGAGAAGGCCTTGGGAACCGGCCCTTTCAGACCCTTTCGGGCCGTCGGAACGACCGCCAGAGGCAGACTCCGAGGAAATAGACAGATACCAGCAAGAAAGCCCCATAGGCCACCGGCATGGCTTTCGCCGGGGTAAGGCTTGGCCCACTTGCGAGGACGAGGGTGAAGGTAAGCGCCCCCCAGGCGCCCGTCATGAGAAGATTTAGTGACCTGAGCGCCCGGACACGGAAGGGATGGATGAATTTGAGGGGAACGAAGGTCAGCGCCCCCAGCACCGCGATGGCCGTCAGGTTCACCCAGGGGCCGCTCGTCGTCAGGTAGAAATAGAGGATGACGAGGTTCCAGACGGCCGGGAAGCCCGAGAAATAATTGTCCGTCGTCTTCATGTCCTTGTTGCCGAAGCAATAGAGCGATGTCGTCATGATATAGGCGGCGGCGGGGATCTCGAAGCCCGGCGGGACCATGCCGAAGCGGTAGACAATGAGGGCCGGAATCACCGTGTAATTCAGGTAGTCGATGATGTGGTCGAGGATTGCGCCGTCGAAGCGGGGCGCGAATTCCGTGACCCGGACCTTGCGCGCCATGGGTCCGTCGAACCCGTCGATCAGGAGCGCCGCGCCCAGCCAGAGCAGCACGAGGCGCAGGTCCCCGGCAATCAGGGCCGAAATGGCGAGAAGCCCGACCACAGCCCCCGACGCCGTGAAGGCATGGACAGCCCAGGCCGCGAAGACGCGCGGGCGTAGCCGTTCCGCTCCGGGCCTCGATGGTTTCTGCTCTGTGCGTGCATCGCTCATAACGAAAGTTTAGCAGGATCGGGCTCGCCAAAACGCCCTTTCTGCGCCTGGGCGTAAAAAGGAGAGATTTATGGCCGATCAGGCACTTGTGCCCGCGCAATGCCTCGGTCTACATTCCGCGCCGCTTCCACATGGCAGCCGGGCGCTTCGCCGCCGGCCCCATACCTCGCGGAGAGGTGGCTGAGTGGTTGAAAGCACCGCACTCGAAATGCGGCATAGGGGTGACTCTATCGGGGGTTCGAATCCCTCCCTCTCCGCCAAAAATCATTGCAACCTATTGAAATATATAAATATTTATGATGCGGCATACTCTGGCCCATCATCCAGCCCCACATCCCATTAATGCCAGCGTGGCTTGCCTGATCCGGGATTTGTCCGAATTTGAGGTGAGGAGCGCCTGAAAAAACCTCGTTGGGATTTGTTGCCCGGCTGCGGGATGAGGTGCGACGAGTAGTTGCTGCATTGGCCGAATCGGTTCAGCCTTTCCTTAGGTCAGACGAGATCGGGGACTTCCTTACCTCTGCCAGCCTGACTGCATTTTCAGTTTGAGCGCATGACGCGCCTTCATCAGCCCGCAAAGCGGGGAGAAGGACGCGTATGCCAATTCCTCCAGACGATCTTCATTCGCAGCCCGGTCTGTTCGGTCAGCTCGACCTGCCCGTACCTCACAGGCAGGAACAAGGTGTTGCGGCTCCTGCCCCGGCACGATCTCCGGCGCCCTCTAATAAAGCCGGCGCGGCGGATGAGATGCGTCCTGCTGAACCCGCTGATGCGGTGCCTGTGCGCAGGAAGCGGCGGAAGGCCGGGTGTGAGAGCGCAAGCTCGCGCAAGACCACATCTGAAAAATCAGTCTCGTCTGCGAACAAAATGGAGGGCGCAGCCCTTCTTCCGTCCTCTCAGATGCCCGCCGACTTGCTGGAGCGCTATTTCACAGTGAGGCAGGTGGCCACACGCTATCGCGTCGGCATTGCGACGGTCTGGCGCTGGGTCAAGGAGCAGGACGGATTTCCGGAGCCTGTTCGTCTTTCAAAGGGGACCACACGCTGGTGCGAGACTGACCTGTTGCGCTTCGAAATCGCAAGGAGGGCGGGCAAATGATGGCCTTCCTTGTGCCTGCCTGGTACGGCGTTTCTCAGCCATCTCTCCACGTCGAGATTTCAATCGGCCGTGAGGGAGGCTGCTGATGCGCCGCCGTCACCATCCCAACAAGGCTAAATCAAATTGGGTCTATGACCTCAAGGCGACCCGTTCGCTCTATGACGTCAGCAGAAACACCCCCCTGAACTGGATCAAGCAGGGGCTTCACCCAATCGACGATCAGAAGCCGGTGGCGTTCCGCGGCGACGAGCTCAATCGCTTTCATCTGCAGCGAAGGCAGAATCTGCGATGTCGGTTGGAGCCGCATGAATTCTTCTGTGTCGGGTGCAAGCGTCCCAAGCTGCCGCTTGACGGCGAGATTGAGGCGATCCCATCCCGCAAAGGCGCAGCTCGTATCACGGGCGTGTGCCCGGATTGCCGTGGCGCAGTCTTTCGGTTTGTGGGCCCGCAGGGGACGTCCGCATTCTTCGAAAAATATGCGGTCAAGAGCAGAGACGAGAAATGACACTAGTGTGAGGACCCTGTTCTCGCTGTTGTTGTGCATTGAGCAATTCAGGATTGTCGAAATGTCGAACCCGAAAAATGATCGCCGCCGTCTGGCGTATCAGGCGCATCTCCGGCATGCCAAAGGGCTCAGTGAGAAGAGCATGGATGCGGCGCTGTCAGCATTGACCGAATTTGAGGTCTTTACGCGTCATCGTGACTTCAGGCTGCTTCATCGCGAGCAGATCATCGGCTTCAAGGACCATCTGATGACTCGCGCGAGCCGCGCCGATGGCCAGCCCCTCAGCGCCTCTACGATCATTCATACGCTCGGACACTGTCGCGCATTCTTTGCCTGGCTCGTCGAGCAGAGGGGCTATCGCAGCATGAATGCGACCGAGGTGGATTATTTTGCGCCGCCGCGTCGTGAGGTCATGCTGGCACGTACGCTGCCTCCCAAACCGGTTCCGACGCCGGACGAGGTCCGCCGCATCCTCTCGACCATGCCCGGAGAAACGCTTCATGCTCGCCGGGACAGGGCAATTGTTGCTTTCATGTATTTGACGGGGATCAGGGTCAACGCGGTTGCCTCATTGCATCTCAGGCATCTCGATATGGTCTCAAGGACGGTCTTTCAGGATGCAGGCGTCGTTCGCGTCAAATTCTCGAAGAGCCAGGTGACGTCATTCTTTCCTGTTGGCAATGATATCGAGCAGATGGTTGCGGACTGGGCGCTGGAGCTCTGCCAGCGCGGCTATTCACCCGACGATCCGCTCTTTCCTCGGAACGGTGAGCTGGGTGCCAACGGCGATAGCGAGATTGCGCGCGAATGCTGGTCTAACTCCGCACCCATAAGACGGATATTCAAACGCGCATTTGAGGATGCGGGCATCAGCTACTACACGCCTCACGCATTCCGAAAGACGCTGACCCGCTTGGGGCTCGGAATGTGCGATACGGTGGAAGAGCTGTGGGCCTGGTCGCTCAATCTCGGTCACAACTCGCTCAATACAACCCTTCAGCACTATGGCGTGCCGTCAGATGAGCGTCGTCGGCACGTGCTTGGCGCGCTGGGCCGGTCGATGGACGAAACTATGGACGAGGGGACCGTGGCTTTTCTGTCCTTGTTCAGAGCCAATCCCGCCTTGGCGCAAGCAGCCAGAATCTTTGCACGGCAAGAGAGGTCGGCTGAATAGTTCCGTGTCTCGACGAGCTTGAAGGAACCTCTTGTCGAGGAAATCAGAGGGTTAGTCGTACACCATCTGTCGTTGAGGATTGCCTGACACTAACGGCGAATTGCCTCCATATCGACCTTGGCGCTCAGGTCACCCGAACGGTGGGTGCTGACGTATGAAGCCTTCATTCAAGCGCGTAGGCGTGCCAGAGTTGAGGATGGCCGACAAGTTGCCCCTTTCCGCGGACGACACGATGGCGCTGCCAATCTCCTCAGCATGTATCTGAGCAGGCTGATCGGCTTGGCGATGAGCGATTTGTCGAGCGAGGATCAGGAAAACCTTCGACTCCAATCGGAAAGCGATCTCAGGATTGCAGAGCCCTCGCCTCAAACTGGTAACGGACCGAGTTCAGACGAGAAAGTGAAGTCGCTGAGATGCGGGTTGCGACAGCACCGCAAACGTTTAAGCCGCTAATGTCCCTTCTAGAAGAGACATCAACTGTGCAATACTCTTTATTAATCTAGTACAAAATATCCGGCAGGTCAGCGGTCATATGCCGTATTTTGCTCATTCCGGCACCTCTCGAGATAAAAGCGATTGGCAACCGCTCCAAGAGCACTTGTTGGCCGTAGCCAAATTGGCTTCCGACCTTGCTGAGCACATCGGTTTGGATAAGGCCGCATATCTAGCAGGCCTCTTCCATGATCTCGGCAAATACAATCCGGATTTTCAACGAAGGCTTGAAGGCCAGAACATTCGCGTCGATCATTCGACTGCCGGGGCCGCCCTGCTGAAAAAACTCGTCGCGGCAGATAGCGCCGATGGCGCCATGGTGGAATTCATTGCCTACGGGATTCTGGGACACCATGCCGGTCTGCCTGATCGGAATACGGACGAAATCGGATGCTTTGAACGCAGGATCGAGCGTTATGAGGACAAGCTCGACCCTGTCTGGCGCGACGAACTTGCCTTCGATCTGGCGCGCCTGATGCCGAATCGACTCATGGAGGCGATAGGTAAACGAAAGGCCTATGCAGGTTTCGACTTTTCGGTCGTCGTGCGCTTTCTCTTTTCCTGCCTAGTGGATGCGGATTTCAAGGATACCGAGCGCTTCTATTCGACGTTGGATGGACGGCAGCCCGACCGGCATTGGGCTTCGCTTCAGGACATGCTGCCGGAATTTCTGGTCCGTTTTAACGCCTATATGACCGGGAAGCGCGGTGACGGGGATATCAACCAACTGCGCGGTTACATTCTGACCCATGTGCGCGGCAAGGCCGGGATGTCTCCCGGCCTCTTCACATTGACGGTCCCGACAGGCGGAGGCAAGACCCTGGCTTCGCTCGGCTTTGCGCTGGACCACGCCAAGGCGCACGGACATCGCCGGATCATCTATACGATACCTTTCACATCCATCGTCGATCAGACTGCGGATATCTTCCGCGACGTTCTGAGCAGCGAACACATTCTCGAACATCACTCGGCGATCGACGAGGAGCATCCGGACACGAAACGGAGACCAACCAGCCGCGACCGCCTGAAGCTCGCCATGGAAGACTGGGCGGCGCCGATTGTCATAACCACGAATGTTCAGCTCTTCGAAAGCCTCTTCGCCACAAGGACGTCGAAGGCGCGCAAGTTGCACAACATCGCAGGGTCAATCATCATACTTGATGAGGCGCAGACGATTCCACGGCACTTGCTCATCCCTTGCGTTCGCATGCTGGATACGCTGGCGTGCCTCTTCGGCTGTACGATCGTTCTGTGTACCGCCACACAGCCGGCGCTCGGCGCGCCAGGCTTTCCCGAGGGACTCGATCTTCAGAAGGACCGTGAATTGGCGCCGGACCCGCATGATCTCGCTCTCCGGCTGCGCCGCGCCCGCATCGAGCGCGTCGGCGAGATGGATAACCACGCCTTGATAGGGGCCATCGGCAGGGAGCCGCAGGCGCTGGTCATCGTCAACAGCCGCAAGCATGCGCTGGAGCTCTACAGGGAAGGCGGAGAGGCAGGGCTTGACGGGTTGGTGCATCTGACAACGCGGCAGTGCGCGGCGCATCGGCGTGAGATTCTCACTGGCGTACGTAAGCGACTGAAAGACGGACGAACTTGCCGTGTCATTGCGACGAGCTTGATAGAGGCAGGCGTGGATGTCGACTTTCCGAAGGTCTGGCGCGCGGAGGCGGGACTCGACAGCATCGTCCAGGCTGCGGGACGCTGCAATCGGGAAGGCCGGAATCCATGGCAGGAGAGCGTGGTCACCGTCTTTTCCACGCCGGACTACAAGCCGCCCCGCGAGATTGCCGGCCTGATCGGCGACATGAGCCGTATGGTCGACCGGCACGACGATCTGCTATCGCTCGACGCAATTGAAAATTATTTCGGCGAAGTCTATTGGCGGGCCGGGTCAAAGCTCGACGAAAGAGGAATTTTCAAGGATTTCGTCATCAATCGGGATGGTGCGGACTTCGCCTTCCGCACGGTTGCTGAAAAGTTCCGCATGATCGAAAGCAGGATGGAGCCCGTGATCATTCAGTTCGATGATCGGGCAAGGAAGGCTGTCGCGGAACTCTCCATCGAACAACTGTCGTCCGGCAGTCTTGCGCGAAAGTTGCAGAGTTATGTCGTGCAGGTGCCCCCGCGAGCTCGGGCCTTGTTGATTCGCAGCGGACATGTGACCTTCGTAAGGCCGGATTTGCGTGGCGATCAGTTTGCTGTCCTGAAAAGCGAAGATTTGTATAAGGACGAGATTGGGCTATTGTGGGAAGATGCTGAATATCTGACGACAGAGAATTCAATAATTTGATCAAGGATGAGTCAGAAGCCTGACAGTGGTGGCCATTTTAAGCGGCGAGGGGAAGATGGCATTTGGCATCCGATTAAAGGTATGGGGCGACCATGGCTGCTTTACGCGCCCCGAAATGAAAGTCGAGCGCGTCAGCTACGACGTGATGACGCCCTCCGCCGCGCGTGGCATCCTTGAAGCGATCCACTGGAAGCCCGCCATCCGCTGGGCGATCGATGCAATCCACGTCCTGGAGACACCCCGGTTCCAGTCGATTCGGCGAAATGAGGTCGGCAGCAAGGCACCTGCCAGCAAGATCAAGAGCGCGATGAAGCGTGGCGATCTGGAAGGACTGCAACTCCTCGTCGACGAAGACCGCCAACAGCGCGCCTCCACGGTTCTGGTCAAGCCCGCCTATGTGATCGAGGCGCATTTCGAGCTGACGCCCCGCGCCGACGCGGAGGACAACGAAGGCAAGCATCTCGACATCTTCAGCCGCCGGGCGCGGCGCGGCCAGTGCTTTCACCAGCCCTGCCTCGGCACGCGGGAATTTGCCGCCTGCTTCGAGCTGATCGAACCGGACGCGCCTATGCCCGAACCGCTGGAGAAGACGAGGGATCTCGGTTTTGGCGCACCCCGCGATCTCGGCTTCATGCTGTGGGACATCGACCATGGGGCAAAGGGCAAGCCGTCGATGTTCTTCCGCGCCGTCCTCGAAGACGGCGTGATGAAGGTGCCCCAGCCCGGTTCGGCGGAGATTCGCAAATGAGCATCCTCGCCTCGCTCGTCCGCGCCTATGACCGCCTGCCAGATGCGCCGCCCTTCGGCTATTCGATGCAGAATATCGGCGTGATCGTCAGCCTGAACGAGGATGGCTCGGTTGCGAATGTTATCGATTGGCGAGACGGCGAAGGTCGAAAGCGCAAGCCGCGTCCCATGGCGGTGCCGCAGCCTGCGAAACGCACAGCCGGCATTGCTCCGAGCTTCTTGTGGGATAAGACCTCTTACGTGCTTGGCGTGACAGCCGGGGAGGGAAAGCGTACGGCGCAAGAACACGCCGCGTTCAAGGAGCGACACGAAAGGGAGCTAGGCGGCACTGCCGATGCTGGGCTGAAAGCGTTGCTTTTGTTTTTAAGGCGATGGACACCCGAACAATTTGCCGAACCTCTCTGGTCGGACGAACTCAAAGACCAGAACGTGATCTTTGTTCTGGAGGCGGACCGGCCACAGAGCCTCTGGCTCCACGCCCGGCCGGCAGCTAAGGCTCTGTGGACCCATATCGGCGGGGAGAACACCACCGACGCCCAGGTCTGCCTTGTGACGGGAAATCGGGGGCCCGTCGCGAGGTTGCATCCCGCCATAAAAGGCGTCTGGGGCGGACAATCCTCTGGCGGGTCGATCGTTTCGTTCAACCTCGACGCATTCGAGTCCTACGAGCACAAGCAAGGCGACAACGCGCCGGTCTCGGAAGTCGCGGCTTTCGCCTACACAGCCGCCCTTAATCGCTTCCTCGAACGGGACAGCAAACACCGAATCCAGATCGGCGATGCCTCGACCGTATTCTGGGCCGACACCTCCGACGAGGAATCAGCTGAGCTCGCGGAAGGCACATTCTACGCAATGTTCAGCGACCCGGATGACGCGGCGTCAGATGAGGCGGCAGCGAAGAAGATAGCCATTCTGCTGGAAAGGCTGCGCAAGGGCGAACCGATCGAGGCGCTCGACGCAAAGCTGTCGAAAGGCGTGCGGTTCTATGTACTCGGCCTCGCGCCCAACGCCGCGCGTCTGTCGATCCGGTTTTATTTTGAAAACGATTTTGGCGTGTTGGCGGAAAACTATCGGCGTTTCGTCGACGACATGCGCGTCGAACCGGCCTGGCGCGAGCCGTATCCGTCGCTTTGGCGGCATCTGCGGGAATTGGCACTATTGGGCAAAAGCGAAAACGTGCCGCCCAATCTCGCCGGCGAGTGGATGCGGTCGATCCTGAGCGGAACCCGCTATCCGCTGACGCTGCTTTCGACCGTGCTGGCGCGCATTCGCGCCGATGGAGAGATCAATGCGCTGCGCGCGAGCATTCTGCGGGCGGTACTCGTCCGAAACTTTGGAATGAAGCCGAATAGTGGCGACAAACGCAGGGAGGTGCCTGTGGCACTTGATCCGGAAAACAGGAACAAAGGCTATCTGCTCGGGCGACTCTTCGCCGTCTATGAGCAGGCGCAGACTGCGGCGCTCGGCCGTAATGTCAACGCGACCATCAAGGATAAATTCTACGGCTCGGCCTCGGCAACGCCACGAAATGTTTTTGCCCTGCTCGATCGCGGATCGGCCAACCATCTTGCGAAGGTGGGCAAGAAGCGTCCCGGCCAGCGCATCAATCTGGAACGCGCGATCGGCGCGATCATGGAAGCGATGACGCCGGAAGACGATCCGTTCCCGGCCTCGCTCAACGCCGCCGAGCAGGCGATGTTCGGGCTCGGCTACTACCATCAGCGCGGAGAATTCTTCCGCAAACGTGCTACGGCAGACACGGAGGAGGCCGCATAATGACCGCGATTACCAACCGCTATGATTTTGTTCTGCTCTTTGACGTCGCCAAGGGAAACCCTAACGGCGATCCCGACGCCGGCAATCTGCCGCGGCTCGACCCTGAAACCAACCACGGCCTGGTTTCGGATGTAAGCCTCAAGCGGAAGGTGCGTAACTATGTCGACCTTGCAAAGGGGGCTGCTGAGGGTCACCACATCTATGTCGAGGAGGCGGCCATTCTCAACGACAAGCACCGGCAAGCCTACAAGGCGCTTCGTCCCAACGACCCAAAGGTCGATAAGGAGCCCAAACTCAATCCGAAGGACGACGCTGAAGCCATACTGCTTCGTGACTTCATGTGCCGCAACTTCTTCGACGTCCGCACCTTCGGCGCCGTCATGTCGACGGGCATCAATGCCGGGCAGGTGCGCGGCCCGGTGCAGATAACCTTCGCGAGTTCCATCGAGCCGATCGTGCCACAAGAAATTTCGATTACGCGCATGGCGGCGACAAACGAAGCCGAGAAGAAACAGCGTGCGGAGGGCGGTGAAGATGAAAACGACCGCACCGACAACCGGACCATGGGGCGCAAATATATCGTACCTTACGCGCTTTACCGGGCACATGGCTTCATTTCGGCCAAACTTGCCGAACGCACGGGTTTTTCCGATTCCGATCTCACACTTTTGTTCGAAGCCTTGTCGAGCATGTTCGAGCATGATCGCTCCGCTGCACGCGGCGAAATGTCGACGCGCAAGCTCATTGTGTTCAAGCACGAGAACGCGCTGGGCAATACGCCGGCTCATGCGCTCTTCGATCGCGTAAAGGTCGGCCGCAACATCGACGGCGAATTCCGCGAAGTCGACAGCCGAATCAGCAATTATGCACCGGCCCGCACCTTCGCGGATTACATCGTTTCGATTGACCGGGGGAACCTCCCGGCCGGTATCGAAATCATGGAGAAGCTGTGAAACGATGGAGAACGGTACGGGAGAACCTTTCACCGAAGAGAGTGATCCTGTCCCGCTCTCCGCTCTTCAGCATGCGGTCTATTGTTTGCGGCAAACGGCGCTGATCCATATTGAACGCGCTTGGGCCGAGAATCGTTTTACGGCGGAAGGTCAGGTTCTGCATTCTGTTACCGACAAAGGGGGATCGCGCAGGGCGCGCGGCGTACGCCGCGTGATGGCACTGCCCCTGGCCTCCAGGCGTCTCAACATTGCGGGCACCGCCGATCTCGTCGAGTTTCACCGGGGCGTGGACGGCGCCGAAGTGCCCTATCCTGTCGAATTCAAGCGCGGCAAACCGAAGCTGCACCGGGCAGACGAAGTGCAGCTCTGCGCGCAGGCACTATGTCTAGAAGAAATGATGCGGGTTTCAGTGCCGGAGGGCGCTCTTTTCTATGCCGAGACCAAACGCCGCCTTGTCGTGCCCTTCGACGCAGAACTGCGCCGGTTGACGGAAGATACGGTGGCAGCGGTGGCGGATGTCTTCGCGTCTGGCGTCACGCCGCCTCCGACCGTCCTCCGGACACGATGCCGGGCCTGTTCGCTACTTGAACTTTGCCGGCCGGACGCGGTGACACGGCCGGTTCGCGAGTGGCGAGCCAGAATGGTCTCTCGCCTCATTGCTGAGAAGCCAACATCGTGAAAAAGCTGCTTAACACGGTTTACATCACTACGGAGGGCGCGACGCTGCGCAAGGACGGCGCGAATCTGGTCGCAGAGGTCGAGGGCGAGGAGCGAGCTCGTGTGCCTCTGCACATGCTGGCTTCGGCGGTGGTTTTCGGTCCGATATATGTCTCCCCTGCATTGATGGCGGCTTGCGCGACGGCCGGCATTTCCATCGTCCTTCTGGATCGTAACGGCCGCTTCCAGGCGCGCGTGGAGGGCCCGACAACAGGCAATGTTTTGCTGCGGCGCGCGCAATATCGCGTATCGGAAACTCCGGAGGCCATTGTCAGGTCCATCGTCGTGGGCAAGGTCGCCAACCAACGCTCGGTGCTGATGCGCGCGCTGCGCGACTATGGCGATGAGTTCGATGCCGCCAGCCGCTCGACAATATCAAGCGTGGTGGGGCGGATGGCCGACATCCTGCGGAGGGTGGAACTGTCGAACGAAGGGACGGATCAGTTGCGTGGTTCAGAAGGAGAAGCGGCCAATCTCTACTTTTCAGTCTTCGACCGGTTGATCAGGACGCCGGACCCCGAGATGCGCTGGACAGGGCGCTCCCGGCGTCCTCCTCTGGACCCCGTTAACGCCCTTCTGTCGTTTCTTTACACGCTTCTGACGCATGATTGCCGTAGCGCCTGCGAGAGCGTCGGTCTCGATCCGTCGGTTGGATTTTTGCATCGCGATCGTCCCGGCCGGCCAAGTCTGGCGCTCGACCTGATGGAGGAGCTTCGTCCGGTGCTTGCCGACAGGCTGGCGCTGTCGCTGATCAACCGGCGCCAGCTTCGCGCCGGAGATTTCGAAACGCGGGAAGGCGGCGCAGTGCTGCTCCGCGACGAGGCGCGCAAGACGGTTCTTGCCGCCTGGCAGAGCCGCAAGAAGGAAGAGCGACAACACCTCTTCCTCGAGGAGAAAGCACCACTCGGGCTTGTGCCGTATCTGCAGGCGCAAATGCTTGCGCGTCATCTTCGCGGCGATCTCGATGCTTATCCTCCCTGGTTCTGGAAATAGACCGCCATGCTTGTGCTTGTCACCTACGATGTCGCCACTTCGGAGGCGGGCGGGCCGGGCCGGCTGCGGGCTGTGGCCAAAGCCTGCCGCGATTTCGGTCAGCGCGTACAATATTCGGTGTTTGAGATCGAGGTGGATCCGGCGCAGTGGGCCATGCTGAAAGCACAGCTGGAAGCACTCATCAATCCGAAATCGGACAGCCTGCGCTACTACTATCTGGGTTCGAATTGGCGCCGTAAGGTGGAGCATGTTGGCGCCAGGCCGGCTCAGGATCTAGGGGGTACGCTGATCGTGTAGGCGTGAGGCGTGAGCAACTTGCGTCTCCCGATCGAGTCGGCGCGAACCCCAAGGGTGCCGGAGATTCCCGACAGGTTCGCACTGGCACCAGCTCTTTGAAATCGTGAGCAAATTCTGGATGGCAATGGAAGGAGGGCAGGCCTGCTGTTCACCTTTGGGCAGATTCGCGCTATCGGCGCTATTTTCTCAACTCTGTCATCAGGTTACAAATCTACCGTCGCCCCTCACGCGGGGGCGCGGATCGAAACCTGCCGATGGACGATAAGCCCGCAGGTGTTTCCGTCGCCCCTCACGCGGGGGCGCGGATCGAAACGTTCTGGATGCCGGTCTGAACGTCCGCCGTGTCGGGGTCGCCCCTCACGCGGGGGCGCGGATCGAAACCGTTCGGGCTTTCGTCGCTCTTCGGGCAGTCGTCCGTCGCCCCTCACGCGGGGGCGCGGATCGAAACTCTGCTCTCGAGCGGCCTTGGGCTTCTCGGCGCTGGTCGCCCCTCACGCGGGGGCGCGGATCGAAACCCTTTCCTTGCCGCGCGTTCCACTCTTTTCTCCGGTCGCCCCTCACGCGGGGGCGCGGATCGAAACCGGCATTACCTCAGCCATGATGCACCCCCAGCCGTCGCCCCTCACGCGGGGGCGCGGATCGAAACCGCCCGTCGTCATCATCGACCGATTGCAGCCTGACGTCGCCCCTCACGCGGGGGCGCGGATCGAAACAACCATGATACGAATGGGCCGCGCACACGTGGCTGGTCGCCCCTCACGCGGGGGCGCGGATCGAAACCAGGTGCGCGGTGTGCGCCGGGAAGCCGTACCGGGTCGCCCCTCACGCGGGGGCGCGGATCGAAACTCGCCCTCGACCACGATCACCTGACCATTGCCGGGTCGCCCCTCACGCGGGGGCGCGGATCGAAACGACGCCGTCGGCCCCAAGGGCATGCCGTGGCTCGGTCGCCCCTCACGCGGGGGCGCGGATCGAAACATCGAGGCGCGGGCAGCAAAGGTGACGGCATGAGCGTCGCCCCTCACGCGGGGGCGCGGATCGAAACACGCGGACGCGGACGAAATCACTGTCCTCGCCCCGTCGCCCCTCACGCGGGGGCGCGGATCGAAACCCCCGATCGGCGAGCCGTCATTCGTCGCGGCGGCGTCGCCCCTCACGCGGGGGCGCGGATCGAAACGCATTGTTCTCCGCAAGCCGAGCAAGTGTTGTGGTCGCCCCTCACGCGGGGGCGCGGATCGAAACCATGCAGGCGATCTCATCCGCCGCCCGCTCGCTAGTCGCCCCTCACGCGGGGGCGCGGATCGAAACTCGTCCGACACGGTGAACGACGGGCTCTTTTCGTTGTCGCCCCTCACGCGGGGGCGCGGATCGAAACCGGCAATCGAGAACGAGGGAACTATCATGAAAAGGTCGCCCCTCACGCGGGGGCGCGGATCGAAACTTTTAAAAAGATATATATTATAAGGGGTTAGCGAGTCGCCCCTCACGCGGGGGCGCGGATCGAAACAAGCCGATCTATCAGGTCCACCCCGAGGGCCTTGTCGCCCCTCACGCGGGGGCGCGGATCGAAACATCAGCACGAGCTTGGAAATGCGTCGCGCGTCGGGTCGCCCCTCACGCGGGGGCGCGGATCGAAACTGACCCGAGCCCCATTCCCAGTAGACCTCGAGCCGTCGCCCCTCACGCGGGGGCGCGGATCGAAACCCACCACCAACGTGAGCCGGGAGCCCCGCCCTGAGGTCGCCCCTCACGCGGGGGCGCGGATCGAAACGCGACGGGCGAGAATGGCGGGGGCTATGCCCGTTGTCGCCCCTCACGCGGGGGCGCGGATCGAAACTCGAGCCGTGACGAGCAGGTACATGGCGTAGAGCGTCGCCCCTCACGCGGGGGCGCGGATCGAAACACCGAAAACGAAACCAAGAACGTCGTGTTCTGCGGTCGCCCCTCACGCGGGGGCGCGGATCGAAACGGGGGGTAAGATCGCCAAGGGCACCACAGGCGGACAAGTCGCCCCTCACGCGGGGGCGCGGATCGAAACATGCACTCGTTGATGATGGACTTGCGCGTGCACGTCGCCCCTCACGCGGGGGCGCGGATCGAAACCCCCGATCGGCGAGCCGTCATTCGTCGCGGCGGCGTCGCCCCTCACGCGGGGGCGCGGATCGAAACCGAAACCATGAGCTGATACCGCTCGACATCGTGGTCGCCCCTCACGCGGGGGCGCGGATCGAAACATCCACTTGATGTTGCTGCGCACGCTTCGCGGCTGTCGCCCCTCACGCGGGGGCGCGGATCGAAACGCAGCTCGACACGGTGCGGACCGCGACCGAGATTGGTCGCCCCTCACGCGGGGGCGCGGATCGAAACCCGATCGCCGCCGGCGAGTACTACGTGGCCGTCGGTCGCCCCTCACGCGGGGGCGCGGATCGAAACGCCTCATTCGCCGAGCGCATCATGCGCGGTGGCGTCGCCCCTCACGCGGGGGCGCGGATCGAAACTTCGTCTTATCACCGATCTTGCGCACCTGCGCCGTCGCCCCTCACGCGGGGGCGCGGATCGAAACCGCACTGTCGGTCGCGTTGTCGGTCGCGTTGTCGGGTCGCCCCTCACGCGGGGGCGCGGATCGAAACGCTGTTCGGGTTGACGATCGGGGCCATGGTTGGAGCGGTCGCCCCTCACGCGGGGGCGCGGATCGAAACATCCGCGTTCGGAAACAGCGCGTCGATGCCCTTGGTCGCCCCTCACGCGGGGGCGCGGATCGAAACCACACACCGAACGAACGCCAGTCACGGCCCTTGGTCGCCCCTCACGCGGGGGCGCGGATCGAAACTTGAAGGGCCTAGCACCATCGATGGCGCGCAAGGGGTCGCCCCTCACGCGGGGGCGCGGATCGAAACGCATATCGCTCGCCCTCGGCACCCACTGCGTCGAGGTCGCCCCTCACGCGGGGGCGCGGATCGAAACATCAGCACGAGCTTGGAAATGCGTCGCGCGTCGGCGTCGCCCCTCACGCGGGGGCGCGGATCGAAACGTGCGCGATGCCTATAACGTCTCATTCCTGGAGGCGTCGCCCCTCACGCGGGGGCGCGGATCGAAACCTCTTGCTCATTTCGCGCTCCCGAACATGTGGTTGTCGCCCCTCACGCGGGGGCGCGGATCGAAACCCACGAGAGGCGTCCGCATATGTCCACGAGCCAATGGTCGCCCCTCACGCGGGGGCGCGGATCGAAACCCACGAGAGGCGTCCGCATATGTCCACGAGCCAATGTCGCCCCTCACGCGGGGGCGCGGATCGAAACCGCGCAGAGATAGTGCCCGTCAGTCTGGCAGTCGTCGCCCCTCACGCGGGGGCGCGGATCGAAACCTTGTCGTAGTAGCGGGCACGAACTTCCTTGTGGTCGCCCCTCACGCGGGGGCGCGGATCGAAACAGCTTCCTACTGGCGGCGGCAAGACGGCCCTATCGTCGCCCCTCACGCGGGGGCGCGGATCGAAACCCTGCCATCGGTACCGGCCGCCAGATGCGAAAGCGTCGCCCCTCACGCGGGGGCGCGGATCGAAACATCACGAAGCCCTTGAAGACCTCACGGACGCCCGGGTCGCCCCTCACGCGGGGGCGCGGATCGAAACGGCGATGAGTACGTCGCTCGCACGGCCGAAGAAGGTCGCCCCTCACGCGGGGGCGCGGATCGAAACTCCTGAGGCGCACGAGCGTGCCTCGCGGCGAGGTGTCGCCCCTCACGCGGGGGCGCGGATCGAAACAGCGCACAGACTGGCGGATTTTATGACGAAGCACTGTCGCCCCTCACGCGGGGGCGCGGATCGAAACGTCGTCAGCGTGATGCTCTTCTTTCCGCCTGCGACGTCGCCCCTCACGCGGGGGCGCGGATCGAAACATCTCGAAGCCCTTGAAGACCTCACGGACGCCCGGTCGCCCCTCACGCGGGGGCGCGGATCGAAACGATGATGACGCCGGCAAGCCGCTCATGCAGCTCCTGTCGCCCCTCACGCGGGGGCGCGGATCGAAACCATGTCCACCGGCCCATGCCTCGTTGCCCCGGCTGTCGCCCCTCACGCGGGGGCGCGGATCGAAACCGGGCGCTTCGCGCATCGCTGGCAAAAGCGGCAGAGTCGCCCCTCACGCGGGGGCGCGGATCGAAACCGACAAGCTGGACCTGAACGTCTCGGGTGAGGTGTCGCCCCTCACGCGGGGGCGCGGATCGAAACGCTGTTCTGGTTGACGATCGGGGCCATGGTTGGAGCGTCGCCCCTCACGCGGGGGCGCGGATCGAAACGGCTCAGCCGTCAAGCGGGTCGTAGTCGTGGGTCGTCGCCCCTCACGCGGGGGCGCGGATCGAAACATCAGCACAAGCTTGGAAATGCGTCGCGCGTCGGCGTCGCCCCTCACGCGGGGGCGCGGATCGAAACCCCGCCCCCGCTCAATGTCGGAAATATTTGCCGAGGTCGCCCCTCACGCGGGGGCGCGGATCGAAACGCCTATCAACCCGCCGATAAAGCAAAATGGGCCAGTCGCCCCTCACGCGGGGGCGCAGATCGAAACATCAGCACAAGCTTGGAAATGCGTCGCGCGTCGGTCGCCCCTCACGCGGGGGCGCGGATCGAAACCTGTGGTCGATCATGTCGCCCCGCATTTCCTCGCGTCGCCCCTCACGCGGGGGCGCGGATCGAAACATCCGCTGGCGCCCGAACGAAACTCACGTCTTGGTCGCCCCTCACGCGGGGGCGCGGATCGAAACCCATGAGAGGCGTCCGCATATGTCCACGAGCCAAGTCGCCCCTCACGCGGGGGCGCGGATCGAAACAGGACGCTTAGCTCGCTGCACTGATGGCTACGGTCGCCCCTCACGCGGGGGCGCGGATCGAAACACCAGCACAAGCTTGGAAATGCGTCGCGCGTCGGGTCGCCCCTCACGCGGGGGCGCGGATCGAAACCCACGAGAGGCGTCCGCATATGTCCACGAGCCAATGTCGCCCCTCACGCGGGGGCGCGGATCGAAACAGCCTGACACGCGCCGTGGGCCAGCTTCTCGCGGCGTCGCCCCTCACGCGGGGGCGCGGATCGAAACGGCGATGAGGTCGAGATAATACAGCGTCTTTTCGGGTCGCCCCTCACGCGGGGGCGCGGATCGAAACTCTGGTCCAAAGGACAATGGGCTACCGAGTATCTGGTCGCCCCTCACGCGGGGGCGCGGATCGAAACTTCGCCTCGTAAACGATCATTTCGAGGTTGGTCGGTCGCCCCTCACGCGGGGGCGCGGATCGAAACGTGATCGTGGTGCGCCACCGGGCTCCGGCGGTGGGTCGCCCCTCACGCGGGGGCGCGGATCGAAACACCTCGAAGCAGCGGAAGGCACGCGGGTCTTCGCTGTCGCCCCTCACGCGGGGGCGCGGATCGAAACCTCAAGTCGCTGGCACATGCGTTCTCTGTCGACCTGTCGCCCCTCACGCGGGGGCGCGGATCGAAACCGAATAAGGCTGTGAAGCCGGTGCGCGCGGCGCAGGTCGCCCCTCACGCGGGGGCGCGGATCGAAACGGCATACGTTCCAGCGAAACCGCCGGAAGACTTGGTCGCCCCTCACGCGGGGGCGCGGATCGAAACACTACTGAGGCGCAGCTTGCGGCTCAGATCGCCGTGTCGCCCCTCACGCGGGGGCGCGGATCGAAACACCGCCTACGGCGAAGTGATGAACCGTCGCACGGGGTCGCCCCTCACGCGGGGGCGCGGATCGAAACTTCGCAAGGATCGCGCGCTTGCCTTGCACCTTGTCGCCCCTCACGCGGGGGCGCGGATCGAAACTGTCCCCAGCGGGGCATCAAAAGCAGCGTGCGGCGGTCGCCCCTCACGCGGGGGCGCGGATCGAAACTTCGTAGGAGGTCATTGAGATGCGCCCCACACCAGTCGCCCCTCACGCGGGGGCGCGGATCGAAACTTCCAGACCCTCGCGCTGCGCGCGCGGCTCGCTGGTCGCCCCTCACGCGGGGGCGCGGATCGAAACTTTCCGAAGCATGGCGCTTCGTGAGGCGGCGCACGTCGCCCCTCACGCGGGGGCGCGGATCGAAACTTGTCGGTGCTCGCCGACGTGATCGACCAGAAGGGTCGCCCCTCACGCGGGGGCGCGGATCGAAACATCAACAATAGGTATGCCCGCAACTACGCACAGGGTCGCCCCTCACGCGGGGGCGCGGATCGAAACACTGTTGAGGCGCAGCTTGCGGCTCAGATCGCCGGTCGCCCCTCACGCGGGGGCGCGGATCGAAACGGGTGTACGCGCAACAATGACGCGCCAACCGGCGTCGCCCCTCACGCGGGGGCGCGGATCGAAACTTCCACCTTTAGTTTTTCGAGGTCTGCCACAGGTCGCCCCTCACGCGGGGGCGCGGATCGAAACCTCCACGAGCGCAGTCTCGTCGACGCGCTCGGTCGTCGCCCCTCACGCGGGGGCGCGGATCGAAACACCTTGAGGTCGGTAGCGGTCTTGACCTTGTGCGGGTCGCCCCTCACGCGGGGGCGCGGATCGAAACGCCAAACTCGAAGAGGCGTATCTCGACGATAAGCGCGTCGCCCCTCACGCGGGGGCGCGGATCGAAACGTGGCATTCGGAAAGGCCCGGCCGAAGCCGGGCGTCGCCCCTCACGCGGGGGCGCGGATCGAAACCGGTAATTGATGCCACAGACGGGTATGAAGTGCTGTCGCCCCTCACGCGGGGGCGCGGATCGAAACTCAATGGCACGCAGACGATGCGCGTCGACGAGGCTGTCGCCCCTCACGCGGGGGCGCGGATCGAAACTCTGGCGCGCATCGTCACCTATCGCCGCAATGCGAGGTCGCCCCTCACGCGGGGGCGCGGATCGAAACCACCATTCCCCCGGCTGCTGGTTGAGGCCGATGCGGTCGCCCCTCACGCGGGGGCGCGGATCGAAACGGCAAAAAGAGTCACTCGGCTTCCGTTGCCCCAATGTCGCCCCTCACGCGGGGGCGCGGATCGAAACACGGTACAAGTCCAGACCAATGTAGGCGGACTAGGTCGCCCCTCACGCGGGGGCGCGGATCGAAACAGTCTGAACTGGTCAGGCGGATGGATTTGTATAGTCGCCCCTCACGCGGGGGCGCGGATCGAAACCTGCTCGGCTTCGCGGGCGCGCTCCGGGTCAACCGGTCGCCCCTCACGCGGGGGCGCGGATCGAAACCTGATCCTGCGGGCGGAGCGCGGTAGGCACGATGGTCGCCCCTCACGCGGGGGCGCGGATCGAAACCTGCACCGAAAGCACCATCGGCGTATGGACGCGGTCGCCCCTCACGCGGGGGCGCGGATCGAAACGCTATACCCGCGAGCTTTGGGGACCGACGCCGACGTCGCCCCTCACGCGGGGGCGCGGATCGAAACTGATGCTGACGTATCGCTCGACCAAGACCTACGGTCGCCCCTCACGCGGGGGCGCGGATCGAAACGCCGAAGCAATCGACGACGCGGGCCTGCCGGAGGGTCGCCCCTCACGCGGGGGCGCGGATCGAAACGCCGAAGCGATCGACGATGCGGGCCTGCCCGAGGAGTCGCCCCTCACGCGGGGGCGCGGATCGAAACGTCCTCCAACGCAGGTTGGAAGACGAAAGACATGGTCGCCCCTCACGCGGGGGCGCGGATCGAAACATCCCAGATCGCCCGGCCGATTTCGTGCAACGTCGTCGCCCCTCACGCGGGGGCGCGGATCGAAACCAGACGAAGAGGTCATAGACCTTGCTCGCCGCCGGTCGCCCCTCACGCGGGGGCGCGGATCGAAACCTCGGACGGCTTCGGGACGGTCACTTTCGCTGGTCGCCCCTCACGCGGGGGCGCGGATCGAAACGACACGTCGTCGCTGGACAAGCTGCTCGCCGCCGTCGCCCCTCACGCGGGGGCGCGGATCGAAACTCGCCGAGCAGGCGAGCCATGTGCTCGCAGGACTGTCGCCCCTCACGCGGGGGCGCGGATCGAAACGCCTCAAGCCACGTCTCGGCCGCGCCGAGCACATAGTCGCCCCTCACGCGGGGGCGCGGATCGAAACCTTGGCGATGTCGTTGGCGTCGGCCGACGAGACGTCGCCCCTCACGCGGGGGCGCGGATCGAAACCGAGCAATATCACGTCCCCGACCTCGACCAATAGTCGCCCCTCACGCGGGGGCGCGGATCGAAACTGCTGAAGCAGATAGACCGGGAACGTTCCGAAAGGTCGCCCCTCACGCGGGGGCGCGGATCGAAACTCGGCATGATGGAGACCATCGTGCGGCGCGGGCGGGTCGCCCCTCACGCGGGGGCGCGGATCGAAACATGCGGAAGTATGGCGTCGACACGCTGGCCGCGAGTCGCCCCTCACGCGGGGGCGCGGATCGAAACACCGCCGAACCGATGTCCGAACCACGCGGCCAGGGTCGCCCCTCACGCGGGGGCGCGGATCGAAACTCTTCCGGCCGAGCTAGTGCATGCCCTCCTGCCGGTCGCCCCTCACGCGGGGGCGCGGATCGAAACAGCCAATCCGGTGACCAGGGCGGCGGTGCGGGATAGTCGCCCCTCACGCGGGGGCGCGGATCGAAACCAATCAATACCGCAATTGCGGCTCAGGCATGGCGTCGCCCCTCACGCGGGGGCGCGGATCGAAACAGCAAGGGCCTCAACGATTCCGCCGATGCCGATCGTCGCCCCTCACGCGGGGGCGCGGATCGAAACATCGTATATGATGATTTTTCTCTCAAAACGAGGGTCGCCCCTCACGCGGGGGCGCGGATCGAAACTCCGCTCGTGCCGTACCATTCCGTCTTGCGGGTGGTCGCCCCTCACGCGGGGGCGCGGATCGAAACCACACCAAGAGGATGGAACCAAAGATTCCGACGAGTCGCCCCTCACGCGGGGGCGCGGATCGAAACCCATCCAGAGGATGGTTGTGAGCTTTGCATGCGTGTCGCCCCTCACGCGGGGGCGCGGATCGAAACGATCCATGAGCGCCAGGCATCGCCGCTGATCTCGTCGCCCCTCACGCGGGGGCGCGGATCGAAACTCTTGCACGTCCACGCCCGCAGTAACGAACAGCGCGTCGCCCCTCACGCGGGGGCGCGGATCGAAACTTGAAGATCAGGCTGGCGGGCAGGCCGGCGTCTTGTCGCCCCTCACGCGGGGGCGCGGATCGAAACGCGTCATCGTCGAGCTGGGGCAGGCGGTTCACGTGTCGCCCCTCACGCGGGGGCGCGGATCGAAACATCTTGGATAAATCGAGGGCAAAAATGGCCGATGGTCGCCCCTCACGCGGGGGCGCGGATCGAAACATCCGAAAGAAGTCGGAATAGGAGGCGGCGAGGGGTCGCCCCTCACGCGGGGGCGCGGATCGAAACCTCGGTAATGACGACGCCCTCTTTGATTTCGTGAGGTCGCCCCTCACGCGGGGGCGCGGATCGAAACAACGAAGCCTGCCAGAAGGCGGCTGAGGAAACGAGTCGCCCCTCACGCGGGGGCGCGGATCGAAACTCCATGTACGCCGTCCAGGCTCCCGGGTCGAGCCAGTCGCCCCTCACGCGGGGGCGCGGATCGAAACATCACTGTCTACGCTATCGGCCGCCGGTACGCGCGGTCGCCCCTCACGCGGGGGCGCGGATCGAAACTTTTCCTTGTCGTCGTCAATGTGCCGGGCAACGTGTCGCCCCTCACGCGGGGGCGCGGATCGAAACTCCCAGCTAGGCTGATCCTCAGCCGACGCACCAAGTCGCCCCTCACGCGGGGGCGCGGATCGAAACTGGTCACCAGACGCGGCGAGCTTGTCGCGGTCCTGGTCGCCCCTCACGCGGGGGCGCGGATCGAAACGCGATCTTGTCCTCGACGAGCCACTCGAGCGCGCGTCGCCCCTCACGCGGGGGCGTGGATCGAAACTCGCGCTTGCCGTCTCCGCTTGCGCAAGCTGGACCAGCTCCGGCGCACTCACGATATAGTGCTACAGCAGGCCCTGAACTAACATCCCAACCGGACCACTCAGTGAGGGATGGTCAGCGCAATATCGGAACCCAAGTTAAAATTTGATCTAGATTGTTCAGTGGGAACATCCCGCTGCGGATGATCCGTGTTGTCAACAATGACTTCCGTTGAGGGATCGCCTAGAAATTGACGGTCGAGATCGGATGGGCGAGCAAAACTCGCTACAGAGCGCCAATGTTCGATATGCGGCTGTAGCTCAGAGGTAGAGCATCTGGCTTCCATCCAGAGGGTCGAGGGTTCGAATCCCTCCAGCCGCTCCATCGTAGACGTGTGCCACCTAATCACCTGCTAAACGGGTTTAACCATCTGGATACGGTGCCCGGCAATGATGCAAAACGTTTTGATGCCGACCGCTGCAACCTATGCACAATCCGACGCAGAGTCGCTGTGATGAGACCAAAATCTTCTTTTGACTAGAGCGTCAATTCTGTCTCGCAGGCCCTGTGACGCCGGACGCATCCGAATTTCTGGATGACTTTGCTCAAGGGCGTCGATCTGAATTAAATATTCCCGTACGGGAATATTGGGGGCATTGGAGCCGGTTTGTCACGGTATATTTCCTGAGCGGGAAATTTTTGTAGACACCCGTCAGAAATCCATGATATTTTCCCGTTCGGTAAATGTCATGGCCAGAAAAACACTCACGCCTGCAGAAATCGGCAACATCGTTCGAACCACCCGCAAAGCCGCTGGACTGCGGCAGGACGAACTTGCGGGCGCGGCGGGTGTCGGCCTGCGCTTCGTCGTCGATCTCGAAGCAGGCAAGGCAACCGCGCAAATCGGCAAGACACTTCAAGTCTTGGCGGCACTGGGGTGCTCACTGGAGGTCACGCCGCCACCCGAAACCAAAGGAACGCGGAAGACATGACGCGCACCCTTGAGGTCTGGTGGGACGGGCGTCTCGTAGGGCGGCTGACACAAGATCAGCATGGTGAACTCGGCTTCGCCTATGCGCAGGACTGGCTCAATGACGACGACGCACACTCTCTGTCGGCGTCGCTCCCGAAGCGGGTAGAGCCCTTCAGCCGTCGCGAGTGCCGTCCGTTCTTCGGTGGTCTGCTGCCCGAGGAAAGCCAGCGCGACGCGGCGGCTCAGGCGCTTGGCGTTTCACGTGGAAACGATTTTGCTCTTCTCGATCGACTCGGCGGCGACGTTGCTGGCGCGCTCCAGCTTTTGCCGCCAGGCGAAGCGCCAACCGCACCCGCTCTGAATCAGCAGCCAATCCCGCTCGACGACGCAGGCTTGATCCGCGTGCTGGACGCGCTGCCCATTCGCCCGCTACTCGCGGGTGAGGAAGGGTTGCGCCTCTCGCTCGCCGGTGCGCAATCCAAAGTGCCGGTTGTTCTGATGGATGGCGCAGTCGCCCTGCCAGCGCCTGGCCAGCCCACAACTCACATTCTCAAGCCCCCGATTGCGCGCTTGTCGGCCACGACCGAGAACGAGGTCTTCGTGATGCGTCTTGCCGCTGCCGTTGGCTTGGATGTCGCGCCGGTGGAAGCGCGTGTTGTGAGGGATCGAACATTCCTGCTGGTTCGAAGATATGACCGCGCCATCGGTGACGATGGGGTCGTGCGCCGAATTCACCAGGAGGATTTCTGCCAGGCGCTGGGCGTGCCGCCGGAAACCAAATATGCCAGCGAGGGCGGTCCAACCTTGCAGGATTGCTTCGGACTTCTCCGCCGCGTCGCTGCAAGGCCTGCGGTCGATGTGTTGAAACTGCTCGATGCCGTGATCTTCAATGTGATCGTCGGGAACGCGGACGCGCACGGCAAGAACTTCTCGCTTCTCTACGAAGCCGAAGGCGCTCGTCTTGCTCCGCTCTATGATCTGTTGGCGACCGTCGCATATCCCGAGCTGTCACCAAGATTTGCGATGAAGATCGGTAAGCGGGCGACGCTTGCCGATCTTGATGCAAGAGGCTGGGCCGCCTTCGCGGCCGACACAGGCCTCGGCTTGCCATTTATCCGACGGCGGGTCGGTGAGATTTGTGAGCGGGTAACGGCTACGGCGAAGGAGGTCGCTGGGACGCTGGCAAGTCCGGGCCTTGATGAGGCTGCGCTTGGTCGGTTTGCTAATCTTGCCCTTGATAGGGCCGCACGATGTGCAGCGACTCTTGGATGATGAACTGGCCTGTTCTTTAAATGGGCGTTGTAACACTGCCGATGATCGGCAACCTGCTCGGCCACACGCAGGTTCAAACCATCCAGTGCTTGCCCGTTTGTTCGCCGATCTCCTACGCGTCGGACTTGAATGACCGACCCCACCAACTGATTCAAATTGCACGTTGGCTCGGCGTCTGTCGGGCTCGATGGTCGGCCCTTATGCCGCAGGATTTCTAACCTGAAGGGCTAAATCGCCAATTTCCTTCGCTCTCTATATTCAGTGACACTCTCGCTCAGCAAAAGCCGTGCCCAATCCTCCATCATCTTCCGCCTCTGCTCGAGCAGATCGGTGCGGTGATAGGCGGCTTCTGTCGAGTTGCGGATAGTGTGGGCGAGGGCACGTTCAGCCAGGTCCCGCGGATATCCGTTCTCTGACGCCCAATCCCTGAATGCGGATCTGAACCCGTGGGCCGTCGCCACGCGGCCAAGCGTGTCGCTGCTCACTTCTGCGTCCCGCAGGAGTTTCGTCAGCGTCATGTCGCTGAGGGGTGTATTCCGGCGAGAGGGAAAGACCAGCGGGCATTCTTCATCAACCATTTTGCGCTGCCGCTTCAGTATCTCGATTGCGCGAGACGGGAGCGGCACTCTGTGAAATTGCTTCGCCTTCATTCGCGATGCCGGGATTGTCCAAGTCGCGCCTTTGAAGTCGATCTCATCCCATTGCATGCCTCGAACCTCTCCTGAGCGGGTAGCGGTCAGAATGAGCAGTTCGAGCATCAACTTGCCCGCGCTGGGCCGGTCATTACTGAACAGACGCAGGGCGAGCGAGGGCAGATCGCGCCAGGGGACGGCAGGGTGGTGGGTCACCCTCTCCCGCTTGCCGGGTTGTTTGGCCAGCAGCTTGCCGACGACGCCCACCGGGCTCGCCACAATGAAGTCCTGAGCCGCGCACCACTTCATCACTGTGTCGCATCTCTGCCGGACACGAGAGGCAGTTTCAGGTTTGGAAAGCCAGATCGGCTTCAACGCCTCCGCAAAATCCGATGCCTTGAGCTCATTCACGAGGCGGGCGCCCAGAACTGGGAAGATGTACGTCTCCAATGTGTTCAGCCATTGGTCGGCGTGCTTGGCGTTGCGGAAGCCGTCTTTGATTTCCGCGTGAACTTTCCTCGCGGCTTTCTCGAAGGTGGGCATCTCCCAGCGGGCGCGTCTTTCGGCTTCCTCGGCGCGCCGTGCTTCAAGCGGATCGGTTCCTTGCTGGATCACCATACGGGCCTCAAGCCCGGCCTTCCGGGCCGCGGCGATGCCAACCTCCGGGTAGGTTCCAAGTCCCATGTCCCTTCGCTTGCCGGTGGCGGGCGAAATGAAACGGAAAATCCATTTGCCCTTGCCCCGAGTTGCAGAGGGGAAGAGGTAAAGACCGGACACGCCTCCGGCGGCGAGGGGCTTTGTGTCCGGGGTGATGTTGCGGGCTTTTGTGTCGGTCAGTTGCGCCATCGATTCCTCAGAAAATTTCAGCTCTCGGCCCCACACTCAGCCCCACACGAGACGTGAGATTTATCGATGCCGAGTGATACGGGTTGAATCGATGGAATCGTATAACATTATGTTTTTAAAAGAAAATATAGGATGAAATTTGATGGCGTGAGATTGATTGAGATAGCTAAATGGCGGACTCCCTCTCCGCCACTAAGTCCGTGTGAAATCCCTCCAATTCTCCTCGATCCTAATTCCCCCGATCTTTCCGGGGCTTGGCTCGTGCTTTTGCCGATCGTGCGACCGCAGAGAGGCAGAAATCGGTGCGCCCACGGTATTTCATGCGCTGTTTCTCCAGAGCCAATTCCGGTGGTTGAGTTGAACCCTGTCGGAGAGCCCCTCTGCTGCCGACTTGCTGCTCGCCCGGACCGTAGTCCGGGCTCAATTGACGCCCGGTTCGAGCTGTCGTTCCGCGGGGCATGTAGTCGGATCCTCGCGGCGCTCGTCCTTAGATTGCGATCAGGCTTTCTCAGTTGAAAAGGGGACGGCCCGAGCGCGGGAGCTGGGATCTGGACCATAGCGAGGCGCTCCTCGCCGCTGTTCGCCAATCTACTCGTGACGACTGGCTGCACCCTGTGTCATCGGTGCGCTATGCAGGAACTTGCTCAAACCCGAAGGCGCGGCGCTGCTCGTTCCAATCGAGGGGCAGGGGGATACGCAGTGCCATGCCGCTGAAGGTGTCCGGCGCCGTTCCATCGAGGATCGCTTCGATGATGTCCGGGGCGAGATAGGCGAAGCGCAGCATGCGGCTGATATAGGTGAGCTTGACGCCTTCCTCTTTGGCAATTGCCGTTACGGATTCCACTGACCCGGCTTCAAGCCGGCGTCGCCAGCCCCAGGCTTTGGCGATGGCGTCGATTAGAACCTGCCTCGGCCCCTCGATGAAGGCCGGCTCATTCCCGTGCGTAACGAGCTTTGACTTGCCGCCGCGCTTCTGCAGCACGAATGGCAGGGTGAGGATAAGCGGCTCCTGCCCTTGATCGCCTTCGGTTTGAGCATCGTCGAGCTGTTGCATCTCGATGAGGATCGTATCGTGCCGCAGGACGACTTTTCGCATGAGATCGCGCAGCTGAGTCCGACGTGGTCCTTCCTCAAGCCGGCTGAGTTCACCCGCCTGGAGCCTGGTTGCTTCAGTCTCGGCGAGGGCTCTCATAACCTCTCGTTCGACAAGCCGCTCAAGCTCATGCGCGGGGATGCGCGACACGGCGCCGGCATCATCTGGTCGATCTTCGAGGATGGCGCGGCTGACATAATAACGATAGCGGTGATGCCTCTTCTGCCCGTGGCTTGGGCTCATGCGGTTACCGACCGAGTCTTGGAGGAGCCCCTTCAGGAAGGATGGGCTTTCGACCCGCAGATCAGTTTTGAAAGAGTGCCGGTTTGAGGCGAGCGTCTTCTGGACCTCATCCCAGAGGGTTTGATCGATAACTGCTTCGTGCTCGCCGGGATGAGAGACACCCTTATGGACAATCTCGCCGAGGTAGAGGCGGTTGTTCAGGATGGCGTAGAGATGCCCCCGGCTGAACAGGCGTCCGCCAAAGGCGCGTCCGGCTTCACTTGTATAGGCCCTCGTCCTGGTGCCCTGCGCTCTCAGCTCATGCATGAGGCTCGAGACATTCCCAAGTTCGAGGTAGCGCCGGAAGATGTGGCGAACGACTTCCGCGTCTTTCTCCTTGATGAGCAGCTTCCTGTCCCGGGCCTCGTAGCCCATGGGGACCGTGCCTCCCATCCACATGCCCTTCTTCTTTGAAGCGGCAATCTTGTCCCGGATGCGCTCGCCGGTGACCTCGCGCTCGAACTGGGCGAAGGAGAGGAGCACGTTCAGCATCAGGCGGCCCATTGAGGTCGTCGTGTTGAATTGCTGGGTTACCGAAACGAAGGAGACGTCGTTCTGTTCGAAGACCTGGATCAACCGGGCGAAGTCCGAGAGTGATCGCGTCAGCCGGTCGACTTTGTACACAACGACGATATCGATCTTGCGCGCCTCGATATCGGCCGTGAGGCGTCGAAGTCCCGGGCGTTCGACATTGCCACCGGAGAAGCCGCCGTCATCATAGGCGGTCTTGATGAGCTTCCAGCCTTCATGTGACTGAGACTTGATATAAGCCTCGCCCGCTTCGCGCTGGGCGTCGAGCGAATTGAACTCCTGCTCGAGACCTTCTTCGGAGGACTTGCGGGTGTAGATCGCGCAGCGCTGAGGCTTCACCGGCTCTTTAGCCATGGGCGACCTCCGCTACACGCCCGGTGCCAGATTAGCACTTGGTCGAAGCCGGGTAGCGGCGAAGATGAACGCACATTCCGTAATCGATCTTGTCGGGAATTAGGCACCGAGGAATGCGGCGTTGACTGCAGCGTGATCCTTCAGCGGGGAATCTGCGAGCGACGTCTAGGGGAGTCTCGGTTGCAGCGTCAAATATCAATGTTCTCGTCATAAAAAATGATCGACAGAAATTTTATTCGATCGTTCATCAGGCGCTGCGGACCATGTTCGATGTGGGCCGAGAATGTCAGTGCGTCTCCAGGTTCCAGCAGGTAGGTTGTTTCGCCGAAGCGGTATTCCATTGAACCGGAGAGCATATAAATGAACTCGGTTCCTTCGTGGCGGAACCGGGGGTATACGTCGCCCGCCTTGTCCATCTCGATCATGAATGGCTCAAGCGTCTTTTTGCGTCCCTTGCTGTAGGACAGCAATCGATAGGTATGGCCATGTCGTGTGCCGCTGCGGACAACTTCCATTTGCTCGTCTTTGCGGATTAACTGAGCGGTGCCGTCCTGCGCTTCGCCACTAAATCGCAGTCCGGCTTCGATCTGTCGCAAGTTTCCAAGGGCCGTTCAGGGCTTCGCTTCGTTGGCGATGCCTTCGGCCCCCATGTAAACGGCGAGGAACTTTAACGGTCCCGAGCCGGTGTTCTGGCCGTGATGTGGCACGCCTTGCGCCTCGATGAAGGCCTCGCCCGCCCGATAGACCTTTTTGCCGTATGTCCCGTAGTCCACGGTCAGTTCGCCTTCGAGTACCTGCAGATACATTGGCGTTTGATGGATGTTGGGCTCGCTCGTCGCGCCAACCGGAAGAGTAATCATCTCCGAAATGATCCGGGGCTTGCCTTCCGGGTATTTTACCGGCTTGCCCAGAACGTCGGTATTCGTATCGAGCAATACCTTGCCCTTGTAGGCGACAATACCTGTCGTATCGGCCGCTTGGGCGGCCAGGGCGCAAAGTGCAATGCCGCCTATTATCAGGGGCGGAATGGTACGGGTGAAAAAACTCATCATCGTCTCCTCCCTTCAGGTGTGCGTAGCGCACTTCCATGCTTCACAAAGGAGAGTCGAGCGTCACTGATCCTGCTCAAGAAATGCGGCCAAGGGTGTCCTTGAAGGCCGACCAAGGCGCCTGACTCAATTGGCTCTAGAGGAACATATTGGCCAGAACCAGAACCAACCGCCATGCTGCTATGGCAAGAAGGCCAAAGAGCAGCTTTTGCTGGTTGGTTTGTTGCGACTCCTTCGCGCCACACCAGGCGAGCGATGCCGTAGAACCAAAGGCTCTCAGGCCGTAGAAGGGCCACCGCATAGCGGTTGACGCGAGCCCGCCCATCCAACCCCAGCAGAAAGCGAGAACCCAGGCTATCCGACCGAAGGTCTTCGTCGGAGGAAAGGGATTTCTCGTTCGTCCATTCGTGGAGGTCGGCCGCTTCGCTTGTCGCCTGGTTATAGCGGCGTTGGCGCCTGAGTTTATTTACTCGTGCTAAATGGAAGCAATTGACCTTGCGTGAGCGCCGCCTGTCGTTCTTCAGTGAGACATGTTTTTATCGGGTAAAATTTGAATGCGTCATGATTGCCGAGGCGATTTTTCATTGGGCCAAGCAATGCCCAGATAAGCCGGCCATTGTTCACGGGGGCAGAGCTGTTTCCTATGGTGAATTCCGTCTTCTTATTTCACTTGCGCGCGATTTTTTCGTCCGGCGCAATTGCGTCGGAGACGGCTATGCGATCATCGCGACCGGAAACCTGCTTGAGTTCTGGATCAGCAGCCTTGCGTTGCGCAGCCTCGGCCTGACGACGGTCCAGGTACCAGGGCCGACGGCTCTCGATGAGATCGTGGTGGAGGGCAGGCGCGTTGTCGTCAGCTTCGCGGGCAGCACGTGGCCCAGCCTTGCCTCGCGCTGCGAGCAGAGAGGACTTGAGCTTGTCCAGGTTGTTCTTGCGGGCGGAGAGGCACTAGATCTGGATCAAGGGCCATCCACTTCAGGCGCCGGGGGACATTTGCTGCGCACCTCCGGCACGACGGGCGATTACAAGCTGGTGCTGATGACAGCGAAGGCCGACGCTGTGTTCTTGCGGCGTAAGACCGAGGTCATCGGCATGAATCATGAGACGGTTCTGTGCGCGTTCGATTTCCCGGCCTGGACGGCTGCGGGATATCGCTGGGCTGCGAGCCCTTGGACCGTCGGTGGCACGGTGGTGCTCGAACAGCGCCGGGATATTCATCTGGCATTGGGGCAACCGGGTCTCACACATGCCGTCATGGTTCCGTCCACGTTGGCGAGTGTTCTCAGCGCAGCCGAGGGCTCCTTTCCGTATAATGATCAACTCCGGTTGACTGTTGGCGGTGGCGCGATGACAGACAAGCAGGTCGAGCAGGTCAAAGCCAGAATCACGCCCCGACTATTCAACCTCCTTGCGTCGACCGAGGGCGGCGTCATTGCACACACTCCTATTCGCGACATCGGGGATATGCGCAGTCACAGCCTTGTTGCGGATCGTTTGGTTGAGATCGTTGACGAGCATGATGCGCCGGCGCCGCAAGGGACCACGGGTCGGGTGCGCGTCGGTGTCCGCGGTCTGGTGGACGCCTATATCAATAACGCGCCGGCGACCATCGAATGCTTCAGAGACGGCTTTTTCTATCCCGGAGATATGGCGTTCATTAAACCTGACGGCCGCCTCGTGCTGCAGGGCCGCGTGTCGGATCTTCTGAATGTTGGGGGGTTCAAGGTATCGCCCTTGTCGCTCGAGGAGCCATTGATGAACTACTTAGGCGTGGCGGTCTGCGTCTTGTCGATGTTTTCAGATTGTGGCGAGGAGGAACTTCACGTCGTTCTGGAGTCGAACCATGCGTTCGACCAAGCGAAGATCGCCTCGATGCTGCGCGGGACTGGCAAGTTCTTCTCCAGGGTGAAGGTTCACTTCCTCCGGCCTCTTGCACGAAACGAGATGGGGAAAATTTTGCGCCACGAGGTCAGGCGCCAGATCTTGTCGTCGGAAGGCCGCGACAAGACGGTATAGGTTCCAATATGAGGAGGCCGCCCTATGATGATCGAAGAGGAATATGAGTATCGAGTGGTGAATAACGAGCACGGGAAGTTCTGCGTTCCAACTTCTTCATCATACACTTACACGTCGCAGGCGATTCTGGCCGGGAGGGTGCATGAGCCGGGCACGATAGATTTCATAATCGGCAATCATAAAGGCATGGATGTCATCCATGCCGGCGCCGGGTTCGGGGATTTCCTGCCGGCTCTATCGAGGGGGTGCCCCGGTACGATCTTTACCTTCGAGCCGAATAATGAAAATTATTTCTGTGCCAGGAAGACGGTTGAAATCAATAATCTGAAGAATGTGGACCTTCGCAATTGCGGCCTGGGCGATGTGTCGACGACCAGACACGTCAAGGTGCTTGAAAACGGGATTGCGCTCGGACCCAGATCCGAAACCTGCGAACTGACGATTGCAAATGGAGAATCGCAGGAATGTAAGGTCTTCAGGCTGGACGACCTTTTCCCCGACCATCAGTTTTCGATCATACACCTCGATACTGAAGGGTATGAATTCCGAATTCTCGATGGCGCTGCGCAACTTATCGAGAGGTGCTCTCCACTGATTATTCTGGAGATCGATGACAGGGCGCTGAGATATAATGAATATATGCGATCAATCGGATACCGGCCGGCCAGGCAGCTGATTTATGACGCGAAAGAAATGGTGTTCGTGAATACCGTTTACGAACGACGCGCATAGACCTTTCATGTCCGATTTATCCGTACCAAGATGTGATATGGTTTTCCCGCTGACCGCCTTTGGTCGGAAAGTTCAATCCGGTCAATGCCGAATGGCGTTCTTGTTGCGTCGATGTAGACGCGTTACAAGATGCAGCGTGGATCGGCCGTCATTGTCGGTCGGGGAGGCTTTCGTTGCTGGACGGATTTCGTATCGTTTGTGTTACGCCTGCCGGCCGCCGCCGTTATATGCGGTTGCTGGTTCCTCAGATTCTTTCTGAGGATATTGTCGACGAATACCAGATCTGGATGAACACGGAAGAGCAGAGCGATCTTCTTTTCCTGAACGAACTTGGCCGCATCCCGAAAGTGAAACTGGTTCCACAGCCCAGCGGGGTTGTCGATGGCGCCTTCTCCATCTGCGAGTTCTTTGCCGGCTGTGTCGATCCGAAGGCCATTTTCGCTTTCTATTCGCAGCGTGATTATCTCGACAAAGCCGACCTCCTGGAGGGCTATCTGGAACAGGTTGCCAATGCGGCCTGGATCGACGCCAGGTTGCGCGATGCGGTCGAGCGGGCCTTTTCGCATGTTGAGAAGTCAGCCGGCCCGGATGCGAAGGAAAGCAGGGAGGTCGCGGCCAAAAGTTCCGCGCTCTCGAGATTCACCGCGTCACTTCGTTTTCCATATTTGCGACTGCGGGTCGAGTGGATGGGTTCGGCGGACTATAAAAGGCGTATGGCGCGGAAAATCAGAAACTGGCCCCTGATCGGCTCCCGCGATGTTTAGACATTGGCGAATCCCGATAGATAATGTCCATTGAATCGCATCACTCTGGAGCGGGTCCGGCGTTTCCGGAAAGTCGGCAGACGGACTCTGGGAATAGTCTCAGGCGCGCGGTCGCGCGCTTCGGCATGGCTTCGATCAGGGACCAGCAGGCATGAGCGACTACATTGTAGTGGGGGCAGGGTTGACCGGGGCGGTGATAGCCCGTGCGCTCCGCGATGCGGGGTGTCGTGTGCTGGTGCTCGACCGCCGTGATCATGTCGCTGGCAATGTTCACGATCATCTGCACCCGAGCGGCATCAGCATCCACACTTACGGGCCGCATTACTTCCGTACCAATGACGACGACCTCTGGAAATTCGTCAATCGCTTCGCGCGCTTCTATAAGTATGAGCCCGCCATAAAATCGCTGATCGATGAGCGACACGAGAACTGGCCGATCGCCGGGAGCTACATTCTGCGGACGATCGGCAAGGATTGGCGGCCTGAATTCACCGGCGATCCGGCGAACTTCGAGGAGGCGGCACTCGGCCTCATGCCGCGGCTGGTCTATGAGAAGTTCGTGAAGGGCTACACGGAGAAGCAGTGGGGCGTCCCCGCGACGGCGCTTTCAGCCGGGCTCGTCAAGCGTTTCGATGTGCGTGAAGACGATGAGCCGCGCCTCATGCGCCACATTCATCAGGGCATTCCGGTGGAAGGCTATACGCGCATGGTCGAGGCGATGCTCGATGGCATTCCGGTTGAGCTCAATACGGATTACCTGAGGCGGCGCGACGCGTTCAAGCCGTGCAGGGGTCTTGTCTTCACCGGCTCGATCGACGAGTTCTTCGGGTTCGACATGGGACATCTCGTCTATCGCGGACAGCGCCGCGTGCATGAATATTTCGTCGACGCCGATCTGCTGCAACCCTGCGGGCAGGTGAACAATCCCGACCCGCTGAATGGCGACCATATCCGTACTCTCGAATGGAAGCAGATGATGGAGCCCGAAACGGCGCGCCATATTCGCGGCACCGTGCTGACACGGGAAATACCCTTCACGCCTGATGATCCGGCGGAATATGAGTATCCCTTTCCCGATCAGGCCAATAGCGAGCTTTATGCGAGGTATCGCGAGCGCGCTTCGGCGCTCAAGGATGTGTTGATCTGCGGACGTCTTGGCGAGTATCGCTATTACGACATGGATCAGGCTATTGCGCGCGCGCGTCTGCTGGCGCGGCGTCTCATCGGGCAAGCGGCGGTGGAGGGCGCATCATGAAGAAAAAAATCCTCGTCGTTGGCGGCGCCGGTTATATCGGCTCGCACATGGTGCTGGCGCTGCAGGATGAGGGGCACGAGGTCGTGGTCTTCGACAATCTGTCGCGAGGTCATGCGGATGCGGTGAACGGCGCGCGCCTTGTGGTCGGCGATCTGCGCGCGCCGCAAGAGCTCGCCCACTGTTTCGCCGGGCAATCCTTCGATCTTGTCATGCATTTCGCCGCGCTCGCCTATGTGGGCGAGTCTGTGGTGCAGCCCGATCTCTAT
This sequence comes from Parvibaculum sedimenti, assembly GCF_009184905.1. Classification (GTDB taxonomy): domain Bacteria; phylum Pseudomonadota; class Alphaproteobacteria; order Parvibaculales; family Parvibaculaceae; genus Parvibaculum; species Parvibaculum sedimenti. The sequence continues at coordinate 124,726 of NZ_WESC01000002.1, read as the reverse complement.
TATCAGAATAATGTGCTCGGCACGTTGAACCTGCTTGCCGCCATGCGTCAGCATGGTGTGGGGAAATTCGTTTTTTCGTCCACCTGCGCCACTTATGGCGAGCCGGAGAGTGTGCCGATTGCCGAAGATCACTCGCAAAACCCTATCAATCCCTATGGGCGGAGCAAGCTCATGGTGGAGCAGGTTCTGCGCGATTTCGGCGAGGCCTATGGGCTGCAAAGCGTTGGCTTGCGCTACTTCAACGCGGCTGGGTGCGACAGGGAGGGCCGTGCCGGCGAGCGACATGAGCCGGAGACGCATCTCATCCCGCTGGTACTGGCGGAAGCCTTGCGCGTGAAGACGGGCGGTAACCCCGCGGCGACGATGCTCGAAGTGTATGGCACCGACTTTGACACGCCGGATGGAAGCTGCGTGCGCGACTACATTCATGTGAGCGATCTCTGCCGCGCTCATCTCCTCGCCGCCGAGCGATTGTTGAGTGGGGCGGTGAAGCATGACCGTCCGGCGGAGTTCTACAATCTGGCCAATGGCAATGGGTTCAGCGTGCTGGACGTCATTCGTACCTGCGAAGCGGTGACCGGCGTGCCGATCCGGTATCGCTCGGCGCGGCGTCGTGTGGGCGATCCTGCGGTGCTGGTCGGCGATGCGAGCCTTGCCGGGAAAATTCTGGGCTGGAACGCTCAATACGGTGATTTGTCGTCAATCGTGCAGACGGCCTGGGACTGGATGTCACGCGTCCCCGTCGGGCAGACGAATGAAGGGCAGGCCCATGAAGTGGAGCCATAGTCTCTCGAACATCCACGCATTGATCTGATCCTGTCTGGTCACATCGAGGATCTGTTCAATCTGCGGCCGGTTTGTCTCGACGAAATGGGCCAGAACCCCGTCCGCCACCGAGAAGATTGCGCCATAGGCGAATCTGCCGATATGCGCGCGCGACGCTTCCTCGCTCAATCTCTCCAGTCCGCATTTGCGTAGGAAATGCGCGCCTATATTCTCGCCCGGCTCCAACCCGTTCGCCTCGTTGTATTTGTCGAGAATGGCAGCGGCGCCAGCGTCAAGGTAGCCGATCGGCGCCCAGCTATGCAGTGAATAGACTTCCGTGCGGACGCGGGCATCGCCTATGAATTCGGAAACCTCCCGCTCCAAGGTCTTTCGCGGCGGTATTCCGTGTAGCGGCATGTAGCCCCAGCTCAGCGGTTGGATGTCTTTCCATTCGTCGTTCCGGTCGAGGAGCTTCAGAAAATCAGGCGAGTGCTCGAAGGGGTCGGCTTGCGTGAAGACGATGCGGTCGAATTTTCCGGGCGCGTAGTCATGCAGCATGTAGTGCAGATAGGTGTGTGCTTCGCGTCCGGCATTTTCGAGGTTCCTGATCGTGAAGCGGACAGGCCAATGGAGATTCTTGCGCGACTTGTCATAGACGATGGGCGAATAGTCGCGCGAGAGCTTCCGCACCCAATCGATGGGTTCCTTGTATTTGGCGACCACGATCTGGATATTCATCAGCCGTCACTTTTCCCTGGGCAACAGCCGCGATAGAAATTGCCGCCATGTCGACGGAAATGTTCCCAATACGCGCGGCTCCGTCTCCTGCAGCTTGTAAGCGTCCATGAGTTTGCGCTTTTCATCCCAGGGAGAGGCCGTCGCGCCGCCGCTTCCGGCCGATCCCACTGGGCGCGTGTGGTAGACCGCCGCGCAATCCACAATGCCGAAGCGTGCTACAGTGGCCTTTACCGCCATGTCCCACCAGAGCCACTCGATACCCCAGCATGATGAGCTGAGCGTGAAGGTCGGCTCGAACAGTGCCAGGGTCTCAACCCGGAAGCACGGCGCCATGATCTCCACGAAGTTGGTTCGCCGATAGATTGCGCGGCGCTGTCGCCGCGTAATCGGCCAAGTATAGTAGCTGTAGCGCGTCAGCGCGGGCTGGGCGACGGTGAAGCCGGCGTCGGCGCAAACCTCGAACAGCCGGTCGATGTTTTCCGCCGTGGTAAAGATGTCGTCGTCCGGGAACCAGACATAACGATATTTTCGTACGAGATCGCGGTGCCCGGCGATGAAGTCGGCAAGCCCCTCCCACTTCGGCCCCTTGTAGAGATGCAGGAGGTCGTACTGGTCCTTGTAGCGCTCCGGGTAGTCGCCGTAATAGCTGACCGCAAGATCCCAGCTGCGGGCACCATTGGTCAGCCATTGCGGGTGCAGCGACTTGTCGCCTGCGCGCACCACCACCAGATTTTCGCGTTGCATCCTTACCCCTGTCGTCCCGCCTGATTTGCCGACCGCGCATGGTATGTCCATTTTGGAAAAGCACCAGCCCCGGGGAATGGGTGCATGGGCTTGCGGTGCTCCGGCCTGATCAGTCTTATGCTGAGGAACCTTTGGAATCTCTGCGCGATCGGGATCTGTGAGACTGGCTGGCTAACGACATGAAGCTCATCCTGCATATTGGAACCGTCAAAACCGGCACCACGACCGCGCAGGCCTGGCTCGGCGAAAACCGGGACGTCCTGAACGCGAATGGCATCTGGTACCCGACCTCCTTTTCAGCCGTCGACAGACGGCCGGAGGGCATCAGCCACTCCTTCCTCGTCGATCCTGTGCTGGCGCCTGAATACTTTCGGCAAAATGCGCTAGGCGCTTTCACGGCGGAGTTTGAAAACCGGCAGAAGGCCGGATGCAACGTCTGCGTCATGTCCTTCGAAGATATGCACTTCAAGCTGTCTTCAAGGGAGATGGTCGCCCAGCTGGCAGAATTTCTGAAAGACTATTTCGATGATGTCCGGATAGCGCTGTATCTACGTCCCCAGATCGACACGGTCATCTCTTTTGCTTCGACCGCTTCGAAGCTGGGCGTCAAGATCAACAAGAGGTGGTTCTACGGCCAGTCCAGAAACCGCCTTGTTTTCGACTATAATGCGGCCGTCGACCGATGGGAGAGCGTCTTCGGTCGAGAGAATGTCCGGTGCTTTTCCTATAAGCGCGATTTGCCGTTTGCGGATTATATTTTTGAACAATTTTCAATTGATCGCGCGGCCCTCAAGGTGATTGGAAATCAAAACACGTCGGTCGGCTCGAACATCATTGCGCTGGGAAATGCTCTTCAGATCCCGTTTCTCTTCAGCGATTCGGTGGTGCAAAATCTTCCGCGCAGCGAGCCGATCTTTGTCGGCATGGAAATAGCGAGAATGTTCCAGGGACAATTCGAAGATTCGAATGCTGAGCTGACAAGCCGCCGCGACGACATTCGAATGGGGGACCTTGAGCCGGACTGGGGCCGCTACGAGAAGCCGGAGAATCTCGCTTCCATAGAGCAGGCGTGCATCTATTCTGCTGAGCTGAGGGGGCTGGTGCGGCTTCTCGCCGGGCAACTGTCTCTCGAGCGTGCGCAAAACGCGCTCATGAGGTCTGAAATTGCCAGAGAGCGTCGGCAGTGGAACGCCATGATCGCCCTTGCCAAGCTGGCTATGAACGAGGCGGCGGCCGCGATGCAGGTTGAAGCCTTCAGGGCAGAGGCCCAAAGGATAAGGGACCTGGCGGCGGTCCTGGTGGCGTCGCAACCGAGCGATGCTCCCTCGGCCTAGTCGGCGATCTTCTGAACATAGAGTTGAATACAGGGCGCATTGAGCAGCTGGAGCTTCCGGAGGTTCAGGTTGACGAAAGCGTCGATCGCAGGTTTCGGCATTCGAAGGGGATCCTTGCCGCCCGGCAGAGGTTCCGCCCAGAGATAATCGTCAAATGCCATTGTCCCGCCGATCCGCAGCAGCTTGAAGCCCACGACCGCATCGAAGAGGACATCGGGCGCCTGGTGCGAACCGTCGACATAGATGAAATCGAAATAGCCGGCCTTTCCGGCGCTGAGAAGCTTGGCGAGCGCGCTGTCGGAGCGTTCCTTGTGAACGACCAGATCGACGGGATTGGGCGAGGCGGCGATCGCAAGACGCAGATTGTCATGGAAGAGCTTCTCGGTCGAATTCATGTCGACCCCTCTCGTCTGGTGCTCGATGCCACCCTCCCAGCTATCGATGCAATGGATTTCGAGAGGATATTCAGGCCCCAGCTTGTCGATGAGGTAGCAGGCGCTCGCGCCCTCGAATGAGCCTATCTCGAGAATTTTCTGCGGTTTGACTTGCGGGATCAGCCTCTCCCATAGGTTCTTGGCGTTGTATTCGAACCAATGGGCGGTAAACACATATCCGTTGTCTGATGTTTCCATGCGAGCGTCGGACATAGTCAATTCCCTGTTCTCCCTGCGGATCGTCGAAGGCTTGCTGTTGCCCGCCCCAAGGCGTGGTGAACCCGTTCATCCATTCGAAAGCATGCACCAATTGCGGCCGATAGTGAGTTTTCACCGATCCGCTATGATAGCGATCTGGCTATGCCTTTCGAACCGCGCACGTCCGCTTGCCGCTCCAGCGAGGTCGCCGGAGCGCGGCCTTTTCAGGTGTAGCGTGTCGTCGTTCGACTAGAAGCCGTGGGCGTCGAGCCAGGCGCTTACTGCGGCGACTGCTTTCGGGAGCAGTTCGGGCTTTTCGATATAGTAGTGGTCCGCGCCCTCGATCTGGACGATCGACTTGTCCTTCGACGCGACAGCGTCGTAGAGGCGCTGTGCGTGGCTCGGTGTGCAGGCGAGATCCGCCGTATTGTTGATGACGAACACGGGAACGGAAATGTGGCCCGCGTTGACGATGCCGTTCGCGCGGCTCTCGTCATAGCTCCATTGCGACAGCCAGGAGCGCAGCGTGGTGAAGCGGCCGAGACCCACAGGGCCGTCATTGGCGATCTTCGGTTCTCCGAGATAGCAGGTGCCGGGACGGCGATCCGAAGGGTCCTGCATCGGGTCGGTCCAGCGCACGTCGCACATGGTGCCATAGACGCAAAAGGGCCGTTCGGCATCGGGGTCGCCCTTTGCCTTGAGGTCCGCAAGCGTTGCCTTCACCCGCGCCGTGATGCGGCGGTTGCGGGCGATCTGCGCCTCGCGGAAGCGCCGCACGAAGGCGTCCGAATAGGGCGGCTGGTTCGGGTTTTGCGGATCGTAGATGTTGAGCTCGCGGTCCCGCTCGAAAGGCTTGTCCTCGTCGAGGATCGAGGGGTCGAGCCATTCCGTCATCGTGACCGAGCGGCTGATATGGGCCGCAAGCAGCAGCACGGCGTCGGCGGGCTGGAGCCGCGCGCCCCTGATGTCCACCGGGTCGCCGGCCGGTGTTTCGGTGATGGTCGGATGCTCGGCCTGATCCTGATAGAAGAGAGAGAGCGAGCCGCCGCCGGACCAGCCGCCCAGCACCACTTTTTCATAGCCGAAGCGCTTCTTGAGGTCGGCGATGCAGGCGCCGAGGTCGAGAACGCATTTTTCCATGATGAGCGCCGTGTCGTTGCCCCGGTAGCGCGGGTTGCAATAGATGACATGGCGGCCCGCCGCCGCGAGCGCGGTCACGAGCGGCAGGAACGAGCCGCCGCCGACCGGATGACTGAACAGGATTGCGGTCTTCGACTCGCCCGTCTCGGGCCTGATCCTCATGCACTCCACGAAGACCTGGCCGGTGGGCCCGCCATAGACCTCCTTCAGCCGGCTCGTATCCGCATGAACAAAGCCATATGGCTCGCGTACCACCTTCATTGCGATCTCCTCCCCAGGGCGCAGTCGTCGTTGTCATTGCTGAAATTATCTTTTTTGACTATAAAATCAACAAAACTGATTTTGGAGTCAGATATGGCCGCAGCGGGTACGGCGACTGTTTCGGCGGGGAAGGGCGAGCGTACGGCCGCCCGGATTCGCGAAGTCGCGCTCGACCAGTTTTCGCGGCTCGGCTTCGAGCGCGTCACCATGTCGGACATTGCGGAAGCGGCGGGACTTTCGCAGGCGACGCTGCATTATCATTTTCAGGACAAGGACCAGCTCTGGCGGAGCGCCATGCTCGGCCTCGGCGAGGTGATCGCCGAAGAAGAGCGCATGCTCGACGCCGCGCAGGACGCATCGCCGCTCGCGCAATTGCGCATCGCCATGCGCTTCTTCCTGCGCATCAGCTGGAAGCATCCGGCGCTTGGCCGCGTCGTCGCGCTCGAAGGCATGGCGGGCGGCGAGCGTCTCGCCTGGCTCGACGAGCACGTGCTTGGCCATCGCAACCGGCGGCTTGCCGCGCTTGCGAGTGCCGCTATCGAGGCGGGTGTACTGAAGCCATTTCCGCCGGAAATGATCGTCATCACGCTGCAGGCGGGCGCCGCAGGCGTCATCAATCTCGCGCCGCTGATGCGCGACACTTTCGGCTTCGATCCCGACACGGCGGAAGGTCGTGCCGCGCATGAAAGCCTCGTTCTTGACGCTCTGCTCAGCGGCTTCGTCAAGAGCGAGCGAGATATATAGAGGCGAAGATCATCATGGGAGGAGACAGGATGACTCAGCTAACGACGGGTATTCACCATCTGGCCTTCATGGCCTCCGACATCAAGAAACACATCGCCTTTTTTTCGGAGGTTCTTGGCTGTCCGCTGGTCGCGCTGTTCGACATGCATGGCGTGCCGGGCGGTTTGCACGCGTTCCTGCGCATGAACGATCACAGCTATTTCTCGATCGTGCAGCTTCCCGACGTAGACAAGATCCCGATCGAGATCGGCCGCACCCATGCGGGCAGCGGCGCATTGCCGAGCGCGGCGGGAACGCTTCAGCATCTCGCCTTCCGCGTCGATTCCGATGGCGACCTTGTCGCCATTCGCGACCGCATCCGCAGTCACGGCGTCAATGTTATCGGCCCGATCGATCACGGCATGTGCCGCTCGATCTATTTTGCAGGTCCGGATCACATGACGCTCGAAGTCGCGACTTCCGACGTGGCGGTCGATCCGGCGAAGTGGATCGATCCCACTGTGCTTGCCAAGGCGGGCATTTCGGCGGAGGAGGCAGCCCGCTTCAAGGCGCCTGCTCCCTACAGCGGCCCGAGCCCGGTCCCGCAGCCGCCCTATGACCCGGAAATGCCGCATATGGCTTATCCGAAAGAGGTCTATCTCCAGATGCTTCAGGTTCCCGACGAGGTCATCACCAAGTCGGCTTCCTATACGGCGCCGCCCGTCGCTGAGACGGTGTGACGCGCCACCGGCCTCGCGCTCAGGGGAGGGGGCGCGAGGCTGGCTCTTCCTATGTCCCTAGGCGGCATGGCAAGCTCTGAGCTAAAGAAGTTGGCTCTAGTGCCGTCGCCGGGGTTCTTTTCGAAAAATGGCCATCTCGCCGGAAATCAGGCAGCGGGCGGAAGCCCTCATCGCCGCTGAACGCGCGCGGTTTGCCGAGCGGCATCCTGTCTCCCGCCGCATGGCGGAAGAGGCGGGAAAGCATTTCCCTGGCGGTGTCCCCCTCCACTGGATGCTCGATTGGGAAACGCCGTTCCCCCTTTTTGTACGCGAGGCCAAAGGCTCCACCGTCACCGATGTGGACGGCCACGCCTATGCCGATTTCTGCCTCGGCGACACGGGCGCCATGTTCGGCCATTCGCCCGCGCCGGTCGCCAAGGCGATTGCTGAACAGGCGATGCATGGGCTCACCGCCATGCTTCCTTCGGAACTCACGGCAAAGGTCGGCTCGCTTCTCGCAGCCCATTTCGGTCTGCCCTTCTGGCAGGTGACGGCGACGGCAAGCGATGCGAACCGCGCGGTCGTGCGCTGGGCGCGGGCTATTACCAACAGGCAGAAGATCCTCGTTTTCGATGGCTGCTATCACGGTCAGGTGGAAGACGCCTTCGTGAAGCTCGAGGGCGGCAAGACGAAAATGAAGCCGAGCCTTCTCGGTCAGGTGCAGGACATCGCGCAGATGAGCGTTGCCGCGCCTTTCAACGATCTCGACGCCGTCGAGAAGCTGCTGGCCGCTGGCGACATTGCGCTTGTCCTGACTGAACCGGCGCTCACCAATACGGCCATGGTGTTGCCGAAGCACGGCTTCATCAAGGGGCTGCTCGCCGCCGCGCGTAAACACGGCACGCTGGTCTGTCTCGACGAGACGCATACGATCTCGACCGGCCCCGGCGGCTACACCCGCGCGCATGATCTCCATCCCGACTTCTTTGTGCTCGGAAAGCCCGTTGCGGGCGGTCTTCCAACGGCCGTCTTCGGGTTCACCGCAAATGTCGAAGCCGAAATGCGCCGCGTTCTCGATACGAAGACGCCCGGCTATTCCGGCATCGGCACCACGCTGTCTGGCAACATGCTGGCGCTGGCCGCGATGCGCGCCTGCCTTGAAGAGGTAATGACCTCCGCCGCCTATGAACACATGACCCGGCTTGCGAAGCGGTTGGCCGAAGGTCTTCGCGCTGAAGTCGCACGGGCGGGGCTCCCCTGGACGGTCACGCAGATCGGTGCCCGGGCCGAACTCGTCTTCTCCGCGCGCCCGCTCGAAAATGGCGCCGAAGCAGCGGCCGCGATCGACCACACGGTCGAACGCGCGATCCATCTTTTCCTTCTCAACCGGAACGTGCTGGTGACGCCGTTCCACAACATGACCCTCGTTGCGCCGAGCACGACGGAAGCGGATGTCGATGGGCTCATTGCCCGTTTCGGCGAAGCGCTCGCCGTGCTCTGCGGCGAGGCAGAGATTTGACCATGGCGCGTGCAGATGAAAAGGAAGCGGTCGAGTTTCTCGCCGCTCATCCGGAAATCGTTCAGATTCAGGCTTTCCTGACCGACCCTTCGGGCGTCGCGCGGGGAAAGGTGCTGCGCCCGGAAGAACTCGCCGCCGCTTATCGCGATGGCCGTCCGCTTCCCTGCTCCATTCAGTCGCTCGACATTCTGGGTGCGGACGTGCTCGAAACCGGTCTGGTCTGGGAAGAGGGCGATTCCGACCGGCCCTGCTTGCCCGTTGCGGGCACGATCACCCATGCGCCCTGGCATGAAGTGCCGACCGCGCAACTCATTCTTGAGTCCTACGAACGCGACGGCTCGCCGACGCCTGCCGATCCGCGCCATGCGCTTGCCCGCGTGGTCGACAGTCTCGAAGCGCAGGGCCTCAAGCCCGTCGTCGCCATCGAACTCGAATTCTATCTGATCGATCGCGAAGCGGCCCTTTCCGGCAAGCCAAAGCCTGCCGCCGCGCCGAACGGCTTCGCTCCCTCGCATCTTCAGGCCTATCTGATGCAGGATCTCGAAGATTTCTCGCCCTTCCTCAATGACGTCTTTGCGGGCGCGAAGAAGATGGGGCTGCCCGCGCGCACGCTGATTTCCGAATATGCGCCGGGCCAGCTCGAAATCGTGCTCGCTCATTGCGCCGATGCGATGCGCGCGGCGGACGACGCCATTCTCTACAAGCGTCTGGTGAAAGGCGTGGCGGACCGGCATGGCTATGTCGCGACCTTCATGGCAAAGCCTTATGCGGAACTCTCCGGCGGCGGCATGCATGTGCATGTCTCGCTGGCCGATGAGACGAGCGACAATCTCTTCGCGGGCGAGGGGGATGAACTGACGCCGCATCTGCGTCATGCGATCGGCGGGCTCGAGGCGACCATGGCCGAGAGCATGGCGATCTTTGCTCCGAATGCGAATTCTTTCCGCCGCTTCAGAAAGAATTCCTATGCGCCGCTCGCGCCCGCATGGGCCATCGACAATCGCTCGGTGCCGCTCCGCGTGACATCGGGCCCGGCAAGGTCGCGCCACCTCGAACATCGCGTTTGCGGAGCGGACGCCAATCCCTATGTAGCTCTGGCGACCGTCCTTGCCGGCATCGCGGAAGGCCTTGAGAAGAGGATCGAGCCGAGCGAGCCTGTGGTTGGTGATGGCTATGGCCAGAAGGAAGCGACCCTGCCGATGAACTGGTGGCGGGCGCTCGAAGTTGCGCGGAAGTCGGATTTTCTCCGCGACAGGCTTGGCGAACAATTCACCAATATCTTCCTCACCATCAAGGAGGCTGAGTGCGACCGCTTCTTCGCCTCCGTCACCGACCTCGATTTTGCCTGGTATCTTCGGAATGCCTGATGTCGGCCTGCCCCGCAATCCACAGTTGACGCTACGTCACCCAGTCGGCGTATGAGGAAAACCGCATCTCGGCATTGACGGATGCGCCTTCCTCTTCGACAACCCTGTAAGCTGCGCGAAAGATGCGGCAGGAACAGGGACGTTCGAGGCGACAGGACCATGACGATCAAGCTTTATCACTGCAAAGGTGCGCGCTCGGTGCGCCCGCTCTGGACGCTCGAGGAAATGGGCATTCCCTATGAGCTCGAGTCGATGAAGTTTCCGCCGCGCTTCTATCGAGAGGGCTATCTCGACATCAATCCGCTCGGCACCGTGCCGACCATGGTCGATGGCGACCTGACGATGACGGAATCGGCAGGCATCTGTCAGTATCTGGTCGATTGTCACGGCCCTTCGGATATCGGCCTGACGCCGAAGGACAAGGATTACGGCCTCTACCTCAACTGGCTCCACCGCAGCGACGCGACGCTGACCTTCCCGCAGACGATCGTTCTGCGCTACACGGTTCTGGAGCCGGAGGAGCGTCGCCTCAAGCAGGCCGTCGACGATTATACGCAGTGGTTCTTCTCGCGCCTCAAGAGCGTCGAGCAGGCGACTGGCGAGCGCGAATATCTCTGCGCGGGCCGCTTCACCATTGCCGACATCGCCGTCGGCTATGCGCTCTATCTCGCCGACACGCTGGGCTTCCGCGGCGGCTTCAAGCCGAACACGGAAGCCTATTACAAGCGCCTGAGCGAGCGTCCGGCTTTCCAGCGCGCCATCAGCCTTTGAGACGGGACGATCGCATGTCCGCCAAATTCTCCAACGGCCAGAGCCCCGTCGATTTCGACCATCGCTACATGGGCCCGCTCTATAACGACGATCACCGCGCCTGGCGCGCGACGCTTCGCAAATTCGTCGAAGCGGAGATGATGCCTCATGTCGACGAATGGGAAGAAGCGGGCGAGTTTCCGCGCGAACTGTACAAGAAGGCGGCGGAAATCGGCCTTCTCGGCCTCGGCTACCCGGAGGAATATGGCGGCACGCCGGTTGACGATCCGATGTACTCGATCGTTACGGCGGAAGAACTCGCGCGGCTCGGCGCGGGCGGCGTCAATGCAAGCCTGATGGTGCACGGCATCGGCCTGCCGCCGGTCCTCGCCATCGGTTCCGCGGCATTGAAGGCCCGCGTGGCACCGCAGGTGCTTGCCGGTGAAAAGATTCATGCACTGGGCATCACCGAGCCTTCTGGCGGTTCGGACGTCGCAAATCTCAAGACCCGTGCGACGCGAGACGGCGACGGCTACATCGTCAACGGCTCGAAGATTTTCATCACGGGCGGCATGCGCGCGGATTATTATACCGTTGCCGTGCGCACCGGCGGCCCCGGCCCCAAGGGCATTTCGCTGCTTCTGCTTGAGCGCGACATGCCGGGCTTCACGCGCACACCCCTGAAGAAGCAGGGCTGGTGGTCGTCCGACACCGCCGCGCTTTATTTCGACGATGTGCGTGTGCCGAAGGAAAACCTCATCGGCGAAGAGAATAACGGCTTCATCGGCATCATGCTCAACTTCAACAAGGAGCGCATTGGCCTTGCGGCGAGCGCGGTCGCCTTCGCCCGCGTCTGCTTCGAGGATGCGCTCGCTTGGGCGCGCGATCGCGAGACTTTCGGCAAGCGCCTCGCCGATCATCAGGTCATCAGGCACAAGTTTGCCGAAATGGCGCGGCAGATCGCGGCGACGCAGGCCTATCTGGAGCAGTGCGTCGTGCGCGTGAAGGAGGGCGAAACGCCGGTTGCCGACCTTTCGCTTCTCAAGGTGCAGGCGACTTTGACGATGGAGTTCTGCGCCCGCGAGGCGATGCAGATCATGGGCGGCGCGGGCTATATGCGCGGCTGCCGTGTGGAGCGCATCTATCGCGAAGTGCGCGTGAATGCCATCGGTGGCGGCTCGGAGGAGATCATGCGCGATCTCGCCGCGCGGCAGCTGGGAATTTGATTCAAGAAGATCGTTGGAAAAGGGTGGAACAATGAGCCTGACCAAACAGGAACTCGACGAATTCCGCGAGGAAGTCCGGGCGTGGTTCGAAGAGAACAAGCCCGCCGATCCGGGCTTCCTGCTGCCGCTCTCCTTCATGGAAGTGGGCACGGATGAGCAGTTCTATTTTCTGCGCGACTGGCAGCGGAAGGTTTATGAGGCCGGCTATCTCGGAATGGCCTGGCCGAAGGAATATGGCGGCCACGGAAAGCCGCAAGCTCTTCAGGACATCGTGACGCGCGAGATGATCCGCCAGAAGGTGCCCTTCATGACGAACACGATCGGCCTCAACTGGGCCGGTCCGCTGATCCTCAACATGGGCTCTGAAGAGCAGAAGAAGGCCTATATTCCGGGCATTCTCAGCGCCGAGGACATCTGGTGCCAGGGCTTCTCCGAGCCCGATCACGGCTCCGATCTCGGCAATGCCCAGCTCAAGGCGACGCGCGACGGCAACGAGTTCGTGCTCAATGGCAGCAAGATCTGGACGAGCCTCGGCAGGCACGCGAAATACATGATCCTGCTCGCCCGCACGAAGCAGAACACGAATAACAAATATGAGGGCCTGAGCTTCTTCCTCATCCCCATGCGTATTCCCGGCATCGAAGTGGTGCCGATCCGCAAGCTCACCGGCGAATATGGCTTCAACCAGACCTTCTTCACCGATGCGCGGATTTCCGAATCCTGCCTCATCGGCAAGGAAGGCGAAGGCTGGCAGGTCGCCATGGCGACGCTGGCCTTCGAGCGCGGCGCGGTGGGCGGTCAGGCTGGCGGCCACGCCATGATGAGTCGGGAGGTGGCTGAAGTTGTCGCGCTTGCGCGGACTGCGCAGCGTGGCGGCAGGCCCGCGATCGAAGACCCGACGATCCGCGACCGGCTCGTGCAGTTCGTCATGGAAGAGCGTTCCATGATGCTCAATTCGGCGCGCTCCAGGATCAAGGCGCTCAATGTGGACCGGCCGTTCTCGATTCCCATGTCGTCGAAGCTCGTCGGCAGCGAGTATCAGCGCCGCATGAACCAGTTCGCGCTCTCGCTGCAAGGCGCAAATGCGGCCTATTATGTCGGCGACGATCTCGCCTATGAGCGCGGCCAGTGGCAACGCTCCTATTTCAACGCCTTCTCCGCCACCATCGGCGGCGGAACGAGCGAAATTCAGCACAACATCATTGGCGAGCGCGTTCTCGGCCTGCCGAAGAGCTGAGGAGCGACAGATCATGCTGGACACAAACAAAAAGCTGACGATCACCTTCGGCGAGGAGCAGGAGCAGCTTCTCGATATCGCGACGAGCTTCGCTCGCGACAAGTTCCCGATGGACAAGGCGCGCGCCCGCATTGCGGCCGCTGAGGATTTCGACCGTGCCGTTTGGGACGAAATGGCCTCCCTCGGCTGGCTCGGTATTGCCGTGCCGGAAGAGTTCGGCGGCAGCGGCCTCGGCCTCGCAGAAGTCGTGACCATTGCAGAGCCGCTCGGCCGCAATCTCGCGGGCACACCTTTTGTCTCGACGACGCTTGTCGCACAGGCGTTGCTGAAGGCAGGCACCGCCGCGCAGAAGCAGGAATGGCTGCCGAAGATTTGCGAAGGCACCATCGGCGCTCTCGCCATCGTCGAGCCGCATGGCGACTGGAACCTCGCGCATCTCGACGTGAAGGCGACGGAAGCGGGCGATACGCTCGCGCTTTCCGGCACCAAGACCTTCGTGACCGATGCGGCCTCCGCCGGCCTCGTCATCATTTCCGTTTCGCTTGGCGGCGGCCCGGCGCTGGTCCTTCTCGACAAGGCGGCCCTCGGCAAGGCGTCGCTCGAAAAGGAGATCGTCATCGATGAGACGCGTCGCTCCTACCGTCTGAAGCTCGACGGCGTGACGGTGCCCAGGGCGAATCTGCTCGATCAGGCGCAGACCGCGGCGGCGCTCAAGCATATCGACGAGGCGGCTTGTCTGCTTCTCGCGGCTGAAGCCTGCGGCGGAACGAGTGGCGTCATCGACGTCGTTGTCGAGTATCTGAAGACCCGCAAGCAGTTCGACCGCTATATCGGCTCCTATCAGGCGCTGAAGCATCCGACCGTCGATGCGCTTCTCGCGCTCGAAGCAGCCCGTTCGCATCTCTATTTTGCAGCAGGCGTTTTCGGTCAGGGCGAGGAGGGCGAGATTGCCGTGCGCATGGCCAAGGCTCTGTCGAGTGATGCGCTTGCCTTTGCATCGGATCGCGCCATCCAGTTCCATGGCGGCTTCGGCTTCACCTATGACTGCGACGCGCAGCTCTTCCGCCGCCGCGGCGTCTGGTGCGAGGTGCAGCATGGCGATGCGGCCTATCACCGCCGCAAGCTGGCGGATCTGATCTTCTGAAAATCATGGGGACGCTTCGGCGTCCCCATTCATTTTCAGCCGCCCCTTTAGACTTCAAGAAGAGTAGACGCGCTTTCCGCCCACCCACGTTTCGAGAACGCGGATATCGCGGATCGCTTGCGGCGCCACGGCGCGCGGGTCCTTGTCCAGCACGACGAAATCCGCGAACTTGCCCGGCTCCAGAGTGCCGACCTCATGTTCCGAGTGGCATTGCCATGCAGCGTCGCGCGTCAGCGCGATGATCGCTTCGTCCACGCTTACGCGCTCCGCCGGATTGAGCACCCCGCCCGGTTCCTTCCAGAGACTGCGGTTGACTGCATTGTCGATCAGCCGCAACGGGTCCATCTCGCTCACCGGCTCATCCGAATGCATCGTCCAGCGGATGCCCTTCTTGCCGCATGAGGCGGCGCGGCCGAGAAGGTTGGTCTTTTCCGGACCGAATATCTCGTCGCGGAATGCCTTGCCCCAATAGTGGACATGGCCGATCAGGAAGCTCGGGCTCACATTGAGCTCCGCGATGCGGTCGATCTGCTCGTCATGCAGGATCGAGCAATGCTCGATGCGGAAGCGGCGTTCCTGCGGTACACCCGCCGCATAGGCCGCCTCGAAGGCATCAAGCGCATTGTCGATGGCCTTGTCGCCATTGGCGTGGACGACGACCGGCCAGCCCTGAAGCGCGCGCTTTACGACCATTTCCTTCAGCGCTTCTTTCTCGACATAGGCGATGCCATAGTCGTCACGGCCAAGATAAGGCTCGCGCTGCAACCCCGTGCGTCCCTGATTGGAGCCATCGGAAACGATCTTCCAGCCGGTTGCACGCGCCATCTCGTTGCCGTCGCCAAAAGCGAAGCCCAGCTCGTCCCAGCGGTGCGCCCCTGCCTGGATCAGCGAATAGCGAAGCCGCGTCGTCATGTGTCCGGAGGCCGCGAACTTTCGGAAGGCCTCAATCTCGCCCGGTCCCTGAAAGCCGCCGCTCGCCTGATCGCAAAACGTGGTGATGCCGAGGCGGTTTGCCTTTTCGCAGACGCGCTTGCAGGCTGCGGGTACGTCGTCGACCGCCATGGCGGCGAGATTGTGCCCGAGCACGGTGAACATCGCCGCCTGTCCTTGCAGCACACCGTTCGGTGCGCCGTCCGCCTCGCGGCCAAAGGCGGCGCCGGGCGGGTTGGGCGTTGCGGCGGTGATGCTCCCGATCTTCAGCGCCGCCGAGTTGCAATAGCCGATGTGCAGCGACGCGTTGAAAATGAAAACGGGATTGTTGGGAGCCACCTTGTCGAGCGCCCGCGCGTTGATGCGGTCAGCGCCCTGTTGAAGCGAAGGGTCGAACTGCCGCGCGACGATCCATTCGCCGGGCTTCGCCTCCCGCGCCAATGCGCCCATCTGATCGATCACGGCGTCCGCGTTTTCGCAGGTCATCGCGCCAACATCGGCGAAGCGTCCCAGAATGGCGATGGGGAAAAAGTGCATATGCGGCTCGATAAAGCCGGGAAGGATCGTCCGCCCGCCGCAATCGACGATCTCGGCCTCGTCGCCCGCACTCGCCTTCACCTCGTCGAGCGTCCCCACCGCGACGATCTTTCCGTTTCGGAACGCAAGCGCCTCGGCAATGGTGAAATTCCCGTCTGCCGTCACGACATTGGCATTCGCCATGATGGTCGTGCCGACATGGGCTTCAGGTGGCGGACCGAGCCGCTCCCAATCCGCCGGTTTCGAGGCCCTGTCGAACGCAGGAAAGGAGAGGAGTCCCATATCCTGCAGGATCGGCGCGCAGCAGGGGCAGCCGAAACTCTCCGTCTCATGGGAATGCGCCTTGTCTTCGCAGCCGCAGGATGGCCCGTGTCCTGCCTCGATCGTGTCGTTCCTGCCCATCATTCTTGCCTCATATGTGTTTCGGCACAGAGTTGACGTAAGGGCACCGCCTGTCAAACGGCGCGGTCGTGAATCTGCTTCGATGAGGCCGCGGGAATGCGCTAGGCTTCGCGCAAAGAACCTTGTGTCTTGCGGAGGAGCGATATGAGCGAGCGGATTTCCCTCTCGATTGAGAACGGCGTGGCGGATGTGCGCCTCGTGCGCATGGACAAGATGAATGCGCTCGACGATGCGATGTTCGAGGCGCTGATCGAAACTGGCGAACGGCTCGCCACCGAGAAGGGCATCCGCGCCGTGGTGCTCTCGGGCGAAGGCCGCGCCTTCTGCGCCGGTCTCGACATGGGAAATTTCGGCAAGATGGCCGCGCCGAAGGATGGCGCGAAGAAGGAAGAGGGCGGCATGCTTGGCCGTCTCGAACGGCGTACCCACGGTATCGTCAATCGGCCCCAGCATGCGGTCTGGGTGTGGCGTCAGCTTCCGGTGCCCGTCATCGCCGCCGTTCACGGCGTCGCCTATGGCGGGGGCTTTCAGGTCATGCTCGGCGCGGACATGCGCTACATTGCGCCGGACACCAAGCTCTCGATCATGGAGATCAAGTGGGGCCTCGTTCCTGACATGGCAGGCACCCAGATCATGCGCCATCTGGTGCGTGAAGATATTGTCCGTGAGCTGACCTATACGGGCCGTGTCTTCACCGGCGAGGAAGCGGGCCGCATCGGCTTCGCGACCCGCGTGACGGCGACCCCGCGTGAGGACGCGCTTGCGACCGCCCGCGAAATCGCAGGCAAGAGCCCGGACGCCATCCGCGCCTCGAAGCGCCTCCTCAATGCAGCCGTGGTGGCGGAACCCGCCGCCGGGTTGTTGATGGAGTCGGTGGAGCAGGACAAGCTCATCGGCAGCAGGAACCAGATCGAGTCCGTCATGTCGAACCTCGAAAAGCGGGCCGCGAACTACGCCGACTGAAGTAAAACGAGGGGCACCCCGCCGGTGGAACGGGAGGACGGGATGCCCTGGGCTTCAATGAAATGCTCGCGAAGCGGATAAGATAAGGATCAATAATCTTCGCAATGTCTCTGGGAGGAGATCATGGGAAAGACATCGGTAGCGGTCATCGGTGCTGGCCTTGGCGGGCTTTGCGCTGCCATCAAGCTCAAGGAAGCGGGCTTCAATAACGTCACGATTCTTGAAAAGGCCGCGAAGGTTGGCGGCACATGGCGGGATAATTCCTACCCTGGCTGCGCCTGCGACACGCCGGTGGCGATGTATCAGTTTTCCTTCGCGCCGAGCCTTGGCTGGAGCCATCTCTTTCCGCGCGCGGGCGAAGTGCAGGCCTATTCGGAATTTTTGGCGGACACCTTCAATCTGCGCCCCAATCTGAAGCTCGGCGCCGAGACGACCTCCGCCGTCTGGGATGAGGCGAAATCGGTCTGGCGCCTGACGACCAAATCCGGCGAGACGATCGAGGCAGACGCCATCGTGCCCGCGCTCGGCCAGCTCAACCGGCCGACCATTCCGGAAATCAAGGGCCGCGACAGTTTCAAGGGTCCGGCCTTCCATTCGGCACGTTGGGACCATTCGGTCGATCTTGCCGGCAAGCGCGTCGGCGTCATCGGCTCCGCGGCGAGTGCCGTGCAGCTCATTCCGGAAGTTGCGAAGGTGGCGAAGCACCTCACCGTTTTCCAGCGCACGCCGAACTGGGTGATCCCGCGTCTCGACCGGCCGATCACCGAGGAGGAAAAGGCGCTGATGATGACGGCGTCCGAAATCGCGCAGATGGGCCGCGACGTGATTTACGCCAATGCGGACCATCTCTTCTGGCAGGCCTTCAGCTGGACGAAGGAAGGCCGCGACGCCTATACGCGCATCGCGCTCAACCAGCTTGAAGAGCAGGTGCCGGATGCGGAACTCCGCAAGAAGCTGACGCCGGATTATCCGATCGGCTGCAAGCGCATCCTCATCACCGACGATTTCTATCCGGCGCTGATGCGACCCAATGTCTCGCTCGTCACCGAGCATATCGAGGGCATCACGCCCGAAGGTGTGAAGACCGGCGACGGCGCGATGCACGATCTTGATGTCATCGTCTATGCGACCGGCTTCGAGACAACTGGCTGGCACTGGTCGATGGATGTGATCGGCCGCGGCGGCAAGCGCCTCAACGATGTCTGGCATGAAGCGCCGGAAGCCTATCTCGGCATCACGACCGCCGGCTTCCCGAACATGTTCATGCTTTATGGGCCCAACACCAATCTCGGCCACAACACGATCACCTTCATGATCGAGCGTCAGGTCGAATATGCGGTCAAGGCTTTGCAGGCGCTGGAGGCGCGTGGCGCGGCGTCGATGGATGTGACCCAGACGGCGCAGGATCGCTTCAACCGCGAGCTTCAGGCGAACCTCGCCAAGACCACCTGGGCCGATCCGGGCTGCCACTCCTGGTACAAGACGGCCGACGGCCGCATCACCCAGAACTGGGGCTCGCATACGCGCGACTACGCCAGAGCAACGGCCAATATCGCACTTGAGGATTACACGCTCGGCCAGCGCGAGACGGTGGCCGCACAATAGAACCGAACGAGGCGAGCACCCTTGCGGTGCTCGCCGGCCGCTCGACGGCGAAGACGTCTTATCTCGATTTCGGCAGCACGCCCTTGGTCGTGAACTTCTGCACCTTGTGCTTCTTGCCGAGGCGGTTTCCTTCGCCACCGCTTAGGCCCGTGCCGGCGGGTTGCCATGCGGGGATCAACTGGTGCTTGCCGGGGCCGATGAGGTCGGCCCGGCCCATGCGCTTGAGCGCGTCGCGCAAGAGCGGCCAGTTCTCGGCGTCGTGGTAGCGCAGGAAGGCCTTGTGCAACCGGCGCTGCTTCAGCCCCTTGATCGTCTCCACCTCTTCCGAAGCGCCGCGGCGGACGGCCTTCAGCGGATTCTTGCCGGAGTAATACATGGCGGTTGAAAGCGCCATGGGCGAGGGCAGGAAGGTCTGTACCTGATCGGCGCGGTACTTGTTGCGCTTGAGCCAAAGGGCGAGGTTCATCATGTCCTCGTCCGTCGTGCCCGGATGCGCGGCAATGAAATAGGGGATGAGGAAATATTCCTTGCCCGCTTTCTTCGCCGCCTCGTCGAACATCTTCTTGAAGCGGTCGTAAGCGCCGATACCCGGCTTCATCATCTTGGAGAGCGGGCCCTTCTCCGTATGCTCGGGCGCGATCTTGAGATACCCGCCGACATGATGCGTGACGAGTTCCTTGATGTAGGTCGGGCTTTCGACGGCGAGGTCATAGCGCACGCCCGAGGCGACCATGATCTTCTTGATGCCCGGCAGCTCGCGCGCCTTGCGATAGAGCTGGATCAGCGACTCGTGGCTCGTGTTGAGATTGGGGCAGATGCCAGGATAGACGCAGGACGGCTTGCGGCAAAGCGCTTCCGTGCGCTCGTCCTTGCAGGCCATGCGATACATGTTGGCGGTCGGCCCGCCGATGTCCGAGATGATGCCGGTAAAGCCTTCCACCTTGTCGCGCACGGTCTCGATCTCTTTCAGGATCGAGCCTTCCGAGCGGCTCTGGATGATGCGGCCTTCATGCTCGGTGATCGAGCAGAAGGAGCAGCCGCCGAAGCAACCGCGCATGATCGTGACAGAGGTCTTGATCATGTCCCAGGCGGGAATCTTCTGGCCCTCGTAAGCCGGGTGCGGCGCGCGGGCATAGGGCAGGTCGTAGACCCCGTCCATTTCCTCGGTCGTCAGCGGAATGGGCGGCGGCGTCAGCCATACTTCCTGATTGCCATGGTGCTGCACGAGAGGCCGCGCATTGCCGGGATTGCTCTCGCGGTGGAGAACGCGCGAGGCACGGGCATAGGTTTCCGGATCGGACGATACCTGTTCGTAGGAGGGCAGGCGGACCACTGTGTTCGGCGCGCTGGCGCGGGCGCCTTCATCGGCAGCCTCAATGTCGTCGGCATGGACTTCGGTCCAGCCTTCCGGCACGGCGGGCTTCGTCACGGCGACGCCGCGCACATCGTCGATCTCGGAAGGCTTTGCGCCTTTGGCGATCCGGTGCGTCGCTTCGACGATCGCGCGCTCGGCATTGCCGTAAAGCAGGATGTCGGCCTTGGCGTCGACCAGGATCGAGCGGCGCACCTTGTCCGACCAGTAGTCATAATGCGCGATGCGGCGAAGCGAGCTTTCGATGCCGCCGAGCATGATCGGCACATCCTTGTAGGCTTCGCGGCAGCGCTGCGCATAGACGATGGTGGAACGGTCCGGCCGCTTGCCGCCTTCGCCGCCCGGCGTGTAGCTGTCGTTATGACGGAGCCGCCGGTCGGACGTGTAGCGGTTGACCATGGAATCCATGTTGCCGCCGGTCACGCCGAAATAGAGCGCGGGCTTTCCCAGCGCCTTGAAGGGCTCGGCGCTCTGCCAGTCCGGCTGCGAAATGATCCCGACGAGGAAGCCCTGAGACTCGAGCAACCGTCCGATAATAGCCATACCGAAACTGGGGTGATCAACATAGGCGTCGCCGGTGACGAGGATCACGTCGCATTGATCCCAGCCCAACTTGTCCATTTCCGCGCGCGACATCGGCAGGAAAGGCGCCACGCCGAAGCGGTGGGCCCAATGTTTGCGATAGGAAAAGATGTTTTTGGCAGCGTCCATGCGGCGGAACATGATGTCGAACGCCTCGCGGGTCAATGCCCCGCTTGAGCCGTTTCGCTTCGTCTGCTGCCGTTGACGTCGATCAATGTCACCGGCGCGGCTCGTTGAAAGGATGATGAACCGAAAGCAATCGCGGACAGGCCATGTCGCCCTTGAGCCGGATTATGCCGTCAACGACGATGCGACAGCTTCACAGAAGCTGGACGTCACTGATGTGTGGCATGGCGCAGCACGCCGTCCATGGTGAGCAGTTCGCCATAAAGATCGACGCGGCGGTCGCGGAAGACGCCCCATTCGAGGCGGGTTCGCCGGTTCGCCTCGATGTCGAAACTTGCGGTCAGCAAGGCTTCCCCCGTCTCGCCAGCTTCGGCGACTTTCTTGCCCGTATTGTCGGTGATGAAGGACGAGCCGTAGAAGGTGATCGCGCAGGTACGCCCCTCTTCAAGCCCCGTTCGGTTCGAGGCGATGACCGGCACCATGTTCGCAGCCGCGTGGCCCTGCATGGTGCGCTGCCAGTGGTCGCGCGAATGGATCGTGGGGTCGTGAGGCTCGGAGCCAATGGCGGTCGGGTAGCAGATCACGTCCGCGCCTTTCAGTGCCAGTATGCGCGCCGTTTCGGGGAACCACTGGTCCCAGCAGACGGCGGCGCCCACGCGGCCGAAGCGGGTCGGCCAGACGTGAAAGCCCGTGTCGCCCGGCGAGAAGTAATACTTCTCCTTGTAGCCCGGGCCGTCCGGAATATGCGACTTGCGATAGATGCCGAGAATTTCGCCATCCGCGTCGATCATGACCAGCGTGTTGTAGAGCGCGTTGTTGGCTCGCTCGTAGATCGAGACGGGCAGGACAACGCCATGCCGGGCCGCAAGTACGCGCATGTGCTGAACGGCGGGATTCTCGCCGACGGGCAGCGCCAGGTGCAGCAGGTCGGGATGCGTGTCCTTGCAGAAATAGGGCGTCTCGAAGAGTTCCTGCAGCAGGATCAGCTGCGCGCCTTTTTCTGCGGCGGCCGTCACCAGGCGTTCCGCATTCGCGATGTTTTCGTCGCGGTCGTTTCCGCATGCCATCTGCGTGGCGGCGACGGTCAGGCTCGTCATGTCTCTACCTATCGGAAAGAGCGTTGGTCCGCTTCGTTCGAAGCAATGTCCGGCGACTCTAGATCGTCGTTCCCTCTCTTCGCAACCGGCTCGCATATCGCCGTTTTGTAACAGGATTTCAGAATGCGCCACTTCATCGACACGCAGGACTTCACCAAGGCGGAACTGCTCGATCTCATCGAACTCGTCCGGCTCACCAAGGCGGCGGACAAGCAGGGCGCGCTGCCACGACTTCTCGAAGGCGCCTCGCTCGGCATGATTTTCGAGGAGCCGTCGACGCGCACACGCATTTCATTTGAGGTCGCGATGACACGGCTCGGCGGCCATGCGCTCTATCTCAGACCCGGCGAAATTCATCTCGGCGTGCGCGAGTCGATCAAGGACACGGCCAAGGTCATAAGCCGGATGACCAATGCCATCGAGGCGCGGATGCTCAAGCATTCGATGGTTCTGGAGCTCGCAAAATATGCGACCGTCCCCGTCATCAACGGTCTCACTGACTATAATCATCCGACGCAGGTCGTCTGCGACGTCTTCACCATGACGGAGCACAAGCTGCCCGGCAAGCCGCTCGAAGATATCAAGGTGACCTTCGTCGGCGATACGACAAATGTCTGCTCCTCGCTGATGCTGATCTGCACCCAGCTCGGCATGCATTTCACGCAGGCCGCGCCGAAGCAATATCAGGCTTCCGTCGAGCTTCAGGCGATGGCGCGCAAGAATTGCGCAGCTTCCGGCGGTACGCTCACCATCACCGACGATCCTGTTGCTGCGGTCAGCGATGCCGATTTCATCTATACGGATCTCTGGTGGTGGGTCGGCCAGGAAGCGGAAATCCCCGACCGCAAGGCTGCCTTCATGCCCAAGTTTCAGGTCAATCTCGCGCTCTTCAGCAAGGCGCCGGCTCATGCGAAAATGATGCATTGCCTGCCGGCGAGCCGCGGCGTCGAGGCCACCGACGAGGTTCTCGATCACCCCCGCTCCATTATCTACGACCAGTCCGAGAACCGCCTCCACACCGAAAAGGCGATCCTCATCGAGTTCGTGTACCCGCATATTCGCCGTCCGCAACAGGCGCTTCGCGACTGGCATGCCGGCCGCATCCAGGCGTTTCTCGGTACAAAACTTTTGCCCCCGTACGACGCAAACTGAAATTTCGCCCATAGGGACAAGGAGATATTTGGATGACTGTTATCAGCACACCGGCAACGGCAGGACGCGGCGGCTTCAAGCGCGTGCTGAGCGCTCTCGACATGACGCTCTTTACCGTCTGCGCGATCCTCGTCATCGACACGCTGGCGGCGTCCGCCAAGGTCGGCATCTCCTCGCTCACATGGTGGGTCATCACTTTCTTTTTCTTTTTTGTGCCCTATGGCCTCATCGTCGCGGAACTGGGTGCGGCCTATCCCGGCGAAGGCGGCATTCAGCAATGGATCCGTCGCGCATATGGCGACAGATGGGCCGGCCGCGCGGGCTGGTACTACTGGGTCAATGTCGCGCTCTGGATGCCGTCCGTCTACATCCTCTTTGCCGGCATGGCCGCGCAGCTCTTCGCGCCCGACATGACCCTCTGGACGAAGATATTCATCGGCGTGGTCATGACATGGATCACGGTCGGCGTCGGCATTGCGAGCCTCGCCAACAGCAAATGGGTACCGAATGTCGGCGCGGTGGTGAAAGCCGCCATCATGCTGCTTATGGGCGTCGCGGGCATCTGGGTTGCCTTCACGCGCGGCATGGCGAATGACATCACATTCTCCTCCCTCATGCCGAGCTGGAATGTCGGCCTCGCCTTCCTGCCGGTGGTCGTCTACAACTTCCTCGGCTTCGAACTGATGTCGGGCGCCGGCGAAGAGATGCAGAATCCCGCGCGTGACGTACCTGTCGCGATCGTCATTGCTGGTCTCGCCATCGTCGCCTTCTATCTTCTCGCCACTTTCGGCATCCTCGCCGCGCTGCCGGTCGATCAGATCGGCCTTATTGAAGGCGTTCTCGACACGGTTGGAAAACTTCTCGGCGACTCCAGTCTCGCCAAGGCTGTGACCATGATTGTCGGGCTCGGCGCGCTCTATACGTTCTTCGCCAACATGGTGACCTGGACGCTGGGCGCGAACCGCACGGCGCAGGCCGCCGCCGCCGATGGCGAGCTTCCCGCTGTCTTTGCGACCTTGCATCCGACATACAAGACCCCTATCGGCGCCTTCCTGCTCACTGGGCTCGTTTCGACGATCGTCATCGTGCTCTACGGCCTCATGGCGGGAACCGCGGAAGACCTCTTCTGGTCGCTCTTCGCCTTCAGCTCCATCGTCTTCCTGCTGCCCTATCTGCTTGTCTTCGTGGCCTTCCTGAAGCTGCGCAGGGTCGATGTGGATGTGCCCCGGCCCTATCGGGTGCCGGGCAACCGGGCCGTACTTGTTATTCTTGCGTCGCTCTGTTTCCTCTTCGTGGCTCAGGCGATTATCTTCTTCGTCTGGGTGCCGGGTGAAGGCATCGACTGGAAGACGGCGGGGCCGATCATCGGCGGTGTGGTGCTTACTGCTCTCATCGGCGAGGTGATCCTTGCCATTCAGGGGCGCAAGTCCGCCTGATTGCGAGAGGTTCGGAAAATGAGTGCGACTTTTACCTCGACGCCTGTGGCGGATGGTTTCTGCATGCCTGCAGAATGGACGCCACATGCTGGTACGTGGATGATCTGGCCGGAGCGTCCGGACAATTGGCGGCTCGGCGGCAAGCCGGCGCAGGCGGTTTTCGCGGCGGTTGCGTCGGCCATTGCCGAGACCGAGGCGATGACGGTCTGCGTGTCGCCTGCACAGTTCCAGAATGCACGGCGCGTCCTGCCGCCGAATATCCGCCTTGTCGAGATATCGAACAACGACAGCTGGATCCGAGATTGCGGCCCGACCTTCGTGACGGACGGCAAGGGCGCCGTTCGTGGTGTCGACTGGACATTCAATGCCTGGGGTGGCATCGAGGGTGGCCTCTACTTCCCCTGGGATCAGGATGAACTCGTCGCGCAAAAGGTCATCGAGATGGAGCGGGTCGGGCGTTACAAGGCGCCGCTCGTTCTCGAAGGCGGTTCGATCCATGTCGACGGAGAAGGTACGCTGCTGACGACCGAGGAATGCCTGCTCAATCCGAACCGCAATCCTTCGCTGAAGAAAGAGGAGATCGAGCATCTTCTTGGCGACTATCTCGGCATCCGCCACACGATCTGGCTCGATCGCGGCGTCTATAATGACGAGACGTCCGGCCATATCGACAATATCGCCTGCTTTGCCAAACCCGGCGTTGTTCTCCTCACCTGGACTGACGACACCAGCGATCCGCAATATGAGATCAGCAAGGATGCGTTCGACCGCCTGTCGAAGGCGAAGGACGCGAAGGGACGCTCGCTCGAAGTGGTGAAGCTTCACCAACCCGGGCCGCTCTTCCAGACGGCAGAGGAGGCGCAAGGCGTCGACCACGTCGAGGGCTCGCAGCCACGCGAAGCGGGGCTTCGGCTCGCGGCGTCCTACGTCAATTTCTATATCGCCAATGGCGCGATCATCTATCCGTTGCTCGATCAGAAATATGACGCCAATGCTGCCGAAATCCTCGCCAAGGCGTTCCCGGACCGGAAGGTGAAGGGCGTGGCGGCGCGGGAGATTCTACTCGGCGGTGGCAATATCCACTGCATCACCCAGCAGCAGCCCTTGGGCCGGTAAGACATGCGTATTGTGGTTGCGATTGGCGGCAATGCGCTTCTGAAGCGCGGTGAGACGCTGAGCTGGGAGAACCAGCGCATCAATATGCGGGACGCGGCGGCGGCGCTTGCCGAGGTCGCAAGGTCGAATACGCTTGTGCTGGTTCATGGCAACGGACCGCAGGTCGGCCTCCTCGCGCTTGAAGCCGATGCCTACAAGGCCGTGCCGCCTTATCCGCTCGATGCGCTGGGCGCGGAATCGCAAGGCATGATCGGTTATCTGATCGCGCAGGAAATGCGCCGCGCGCTTCCTTCCCGGAACGTCGTGGCGCTTCTCACGCAGACCGTCGTGGATGCAAAAGATCCCGCCTTCCAGCATCCGACGAAGCCCATCGGGCCAGTCTATTCGGAGATAGGCGCTGGCGGCCTTGCCGGCCCGCGCGGCTGGACCATGGCGAAGGATGGCGCTTCCTTTCGCCGCGTCGTCGCCTCTCCCCAGCCGCAGCGCATCGTCGAGGCGGACGCAATCGCAGTGCTGGTCGAAGCGGGCGCGCTTGTCGTCTGCACGGGCGGCGGCGGCATTCCCGTCATAGAAAATGACGACAACTCCCTTGAGGGCGTCGAGGCCGTGATCGACAAGGATCTCGGCGCAGCCCTCCTTGCTCATGATCTCGATGCGGGCCGTCTCGTCATTCTCACCGATGTCGATGGCGTCTATGAGAATTGGGGTAAGCCGGAACAACGCCTCCTGCGCGAAATCTCGGCGACCGATATCGATCCCGGCTCCTTTGCCAAGGGCTCCATGGGCCCGAAGATCGATGCCGCCTGCCGCTTCGCTCGCGCCACAGGGCGCCCCGCCTTCATCGGCAGTCTCGCCGAGGCGCGCGCCGTGGTTGAAGGGAAGGCGGGAACGCGCATCGATCCCTGATCTTCACTTCACGACAATCTTGCCCTCCATGCCGACCTCGGCATGGCCCGGATAGTTGCAGGCGAACTGGAATTCTCCGGCGTTCGTGAAGGTCCAGACGAGTTCCTTCGTTTCGCCCGGTTCGGTGGAGATGGCGTTGGGCGATTTATGTCCCATGCTCTCCATGCTCATGCCGGCCATCTGCTGCATCATCTGGCGATGGTCGGCCAGCTCGGCAGCATCCGCGATCATGAATTCATGCGGCTGCTCGCCCTTGTTGACGAAGACGAAGCGCACGGTCTCGCCTTTCCTGAACGTCAGTTCTTTCACGTTGAAGGCGATTTCCGTCGCCTCAATGGTGACGGTGCGGTCGGCCTTCTTTGCGTCGCCAGGTTCGCCATAGGCGGCGGCATGATTGTGGCCGTCATCCATGTCGGAGGCAAAGGCAGAAGAGGTAGCGAGGGCGAGGCTTGCAGTGAGCAGAGCGGCGAAGCGCATTTTCATTATCGGTTTCCTTGTCGGGTGATTGTTCAGAACCAGAAGCTTATGCCCGCGCGCAGCGTGAGGTCGCCGGGATCGCTGCCACCTTCGCGGATCATCCGCGCCGTATTGCCGAGCGCGCGCTCATAAACGAGGTCGATATAGGGAGCGAATTTCCGCGTGAGTTCGTAGCGAAGCCGCGTACCCAGTTCGATCCGGGAGAGCCCCGCGCCGATTTTTTGCTCGGGCGCGTCATTTGCCGAGACGTCGAACTTCAGATGCGGCGTCAAGGCGAGGCTTTGCGTGATGAGCAGGTCGATCGACTGTTCAAGCCTTGCACTCACATCGCCATTTCTGGCGAGAAAGGCATGCGCGCCTGTCTCGATGAAGTAGGGCGCGAGCCCTTCGACGCCGAAGACGAGATAGGTCTGGGCGTGTGGATCGAAGTCCTGCCTTGCGCCCGCTTGCACATCCCAGAAGTCGGAAATGTTCCTGCTATAGAGGCCCCAGACCTCCGAGCGCTCCACATGGCCGTTCTGTATCTCGCCTTCGGATTTGACGACGAGCTTCTCCAGATCGCCGCCGAGGGAGCCTGAACCTGTCCAGGTGACGAGTCCGCCTTCGTCATTCTGCGCGCCATCGATCTGCAAGCGCAGTACATGAAAGAGTGGACCGTCATGCCCATCCATCATTTCTCCGGCCGAGAGCGTGGATGAAAACATGAGCGAGAAGGGCAGTAGCAGGGCGGCGCATCGCGAGAAGCGGTTCATCGCGCTGCCTCCGCGCTCATGCGGGCGACCACCACCTTGTTCATCATCCCCGACGCCATGTGATAAAGCAGGTGGCAATGGAATGCCCACTCACCGGGGGCATCGGCGGTGAGGAGCACCGAGTAGCTCTGCCCTGGCGGAACGCTGACAATGTGCTTGTTCGGCAACCGGGCGGCGGGCTGGCCGTTGACGAGTTGCACGAACATGCCGTGCAGATGCATCGGGTGCGCCATCATCGTGTCGTTGACGAAGGTGAGCTTCACCCGTTCGCCATATTTAAGTTCGATGGGCTGTGCGTCGCCGAACTTCTTGCCATTGAGCGTCCAGATATAGCGCTCCATGTTTCCGGTGAGATGCACAATGATCTCGCGCGACGGTTCGCGCAGATCCTTCTGCGGCGTTAGAGATTTAAGATCGCCATAGCTCAGCACCTTTTCTCCGGCAGGAAATCCCGCGCCCCAGCCTTTCGGGGCCTGTTCTTCCTCCGCCGGGCTCTTTGACTCTTTCGGTTTCGTGTTTGTGGCTGCGTGGCCCATTTGGCTCATGTCCATGCCGCCCATATCCATGTTGGACATCGAGCCATGATCCATTCCTTCCATGGAACCCATACCCATATCGGCCATGGTGAGTTGCGCGCGTCGGCGGAGTGGCGGCACCGGAGCCTCCATCCCTTCGCGCGGCGCGAGTGTTGCCCTCGCATAGCCGGAACGGTCGAGGGATTGGGCGAAAATCGTGTAAGCCTTGCCGTCTTTCGGCGTGACGATGACGTCATAGGTCTCGGCGATGGCGAGCCTGATTTCGTCCACGGGTACGGGCATCACGTTCTGGCCGTCTGCCGCTACCACGATCATCTTCAAACCCGGAATGCGCAGATCGAAATAGGTCATGGCGGAAGCATTGATGAAGCGAAGGCGTATGCGCTCGCCCGGCTTGAAGAGGCCGGTCCAGTTCGCGCTGGCCGACTTGCCGTTGACGAGGAAGGTGTAGCCCGTCACATCGGCGAGATCGGTCGGGTCCATCCGCATCTCGCCCCAGTCCAGCCGGTCGCGCAGCGTCGCGCCGATTCCGTCCTTGCCCATGCCACGGAAGAAGTCGCCCGCCGTCCGCTTAGAGTGATTGTAGTAACCGGAATCCGCTTTAAGGTTGCGGAATATGTCGTCGGCGCGTTCGTCGGTAAAATCGGACAGCATCACCACATAATCGTGGGCTGCCTGGATGCCACTCGGCTTCGCCGGATCGATGACGATGGGGCCAGCAAGGCCTTCCTGCTCCTGCAAGCCAGAATGGGAGTGATACCAGTAGGTGCCGCTCTGCCGGACCTTGAAGTGATAGGTGAAAGTCGCGCCCGGCGCGATGCCGCCAAAGCCGTTCATGCCCGGCACGCCGTCCATCTCACCGGGGAGCAGGAGGCCATGCCAGTGGACCGAGCTGTCATCCTTCAATCTGTTCGTCACATGGATGGCGACGTCCTCGCCTTCCCTGAAGCGCAGCAGCGGCCCGGGAAATTGCCCGTTGACGATGATCATGTCGCCATGCCGTCCGCCTATATCGACGTCGTGCCGATCGATGACGAGGCTATATTCGCCCGCCTTGGCGGCGAAGCTCGCGAATGCCAGGCCGATGAATGTGAAGACCAATAACGAAACGCGCATCACAGCTTCACCGTCCGGAGCCGAAGCGCATTTCCGATGACGCTGACGGAAGACAGCGCCATTGCTGCTGCGGCGATGATCGGCGAGAGCAGAATGCCGAAAACTGGATAGAGAACACCTGCCGCAATGGGAATTCCAGCCGCGTTGTAGATGAAGGCGAAGAAGAGGTTCTGCCGAATGTTGCGCATGGTCGCCTGGCTGAGACGACGCGCGCGGACGATGCCCATGAGATCGCCCTTCAGCAGTGTGACGCCGGCGCTTTCCATCGCGACATCGGTACCGGTTCCCATGGCAATCCCGATTTCGGCGGCGGCGAGCGCGGGCGCATCGTTGACGCCGTCGCCCGCCATGGCGACGACGCGGCCCGCCTGGGTGAGTTCGTTCACCACCCTGGCCTTTTCATCGGGCAACACCTGTGCTTTTACCTCGTCGATACCGAGCCGCCGCGCGATGGCCTGCGCCGTTGTCGGATTGTCGCCCGTCAGCATGACGATGCGTATGCCTTCGGCCTGTAGCGCCGCGAGCGCTGCGGGCGTCGTTTCCTTCACTGGATCGGCAATGGCGATGACGCCTGCAAGCATTCCATCGATCCCTGCAAAGATCGCCGTCGCGCCGTCCTGCCGCAAATCTTCTGCGGCTTTCGCGAGCGGTGCCGTCGTGATGCCCAGCTCTTCAAGATAATTCGCATTGCCGATGACGATGCGCTTGCCGTCAACGGTTCCGATGGCGCCTCTGCCGGAAGGCGCGTCGAAATCGCTCGCTTCGTGAAGCGCAAGCCCGCGCGCCTTCGCTGCCGCAACGATCGCGTCGGCCAGCGGATGCTGGCTCGCGCGTTCGACGCTTGCCGCAAGCCGCAGAAGATCGGCCTCGGCAAAACCTCCGGCGGTCACGATGGACGTCACCGAGGGCTTGCCTTCGGTCAGCGTACCCGTCTTGTCGACGACCAGCGTGTCGATCTTTTCCATGCGTTCCAGCGCTTCGGCGTTCTTGATGAGGACGCCGAAGCTCGCGCCGCGCCCGACGCCGACCATGATCGACATGGGCGTCGCAAGGCCCAGCGCGCATGGGCAGGCAATGATGAGCACGGCGACCGCCGCGACCAGACCGAAGGTGAAGCGTGGCTCTGGCCCGAAGGTTGCCCATGCCGCGAAGGCGATGATGGCGGCGAGGATCACCAGCGGCACGAACCATCCGGCTACCCGATCGGCAAGTCGCTGGATTGGTGCGCGCGAGCGCTGTGCGTCGGCGACCATCTGCACGATACGGGCTAGCATGGTCTCGCGTCCGATTTTTTCCGCTGTCATGACGAAGCCGCCGGATTTGTTCAGCGTGCCCGCGATCACCTTGGCGCCAGGGTCCTTCGTCACCGGCATGGCCTCGCCCGTCACCATGGATTCATCAATGGCGACGCGGCCTTCCAGGACGCTTCCGTCGACAGGCACTTTTTCGCCGGGTCGCACACGCAGCCGGTCACCGACATGCACGTCGTCGAGCTGCACTTCTTCGTCCTCGCCATCGGCGCGAATGCGGCGTGCGGTCTTCGGCGCAAGGTCAAGCAGGGCGCGGATCGCGCCGCTCGTCTGTTCGCGAGCCCTGAGTTCCAGCACCTGGCCGAGCAACACCAGAACGGTGATGACGGCTGATGCCTCGAAATAGACGGCGACCGCGCCGTTCATATCGCGGAATGCCGGCGGGAAAATGCCGGGTGCGACAGTCGCGACGATGCTGTAGGTCCAGGCAACGCCCGTGCCCATGGCGATCAGCGTGAACATGTTGAGGTTGCGGGTAAGGAGCGACTGCCAGCCGCGCACGAAGAAGGGCCAACCCGCCCAGAGCACGACGGGTGTCGCCAGCGCGAGTTGAATCCAGTTCGTGAGCGTCGTGCCGAGCGCCATGATGAGCCCGGTCAGATGTCCGCCCATTTCGAGCAGGAAGACCGGGATCGTCAGAGCAAGGCCAATCCAGAACCGCCGCGTCATGTCGATGAGTTCGTGGTTCGGTCCGCCATCGGCGCTCGCGACCAGGGGTTCCAGCGCCATGCCGCAGATCGGGCAGGGGCCGGGGCCGACCTGACGCACCTCCGGATGCATCGGGCAGGTATAGACCGTGCCTTCCGGCTCCGGCTTCTGGTCCACCGGGTGCCGATACTTGTCGGGATCGGCCCTGAACTTGGCCTCGCAGCCAGCCGAACAGAAGTACCAGGTCTGACCCTCGTGCTCGGCGCGATATTTCGCCGTCTGCGGATCGACGTTCATGCCGCAGACGGGGTCCCTGGCCATGCCTGCCGCCACGCCATGAGCGGCGTGATGCTGGTGTTCATGTCCGCCGCAGCAGGCCTTGCCTTCGGTGTGCGAAGCCATCGTTGTCCTCTTTTCGAGTCTTCTTGTCAGGAAAGTCACCCTAGGCCTTCCTGTCACTGGAAGGTCAAGCGAGGCGCGGCACAGGCTTCCATTTTGAGGAAAATGCCTATTTTCACGACAGTTTGCTTTTGAATTGCGCAATAAAAACAATGACTTGCTTCATGGGTTGGAAAGGGAATTGCGGTAAATATCGAGCCAAGCCGCATTTTGCCCGGGGTTATGCCGCCGGGGATTAGTGCTTTTTTGAGTGAGAATGAGCGCAATGACGAGACAGCAAAGGCTCGCCCAGCTTTCGCAGTTTGAAGGCATCGGGGCGCATGTGCCGGCCGACATGTCCTCGCCCGAGGTCTATCGCGGCATGTTCGAGCATGCGATCTGGGGCATCTTCCAGACCACGCCGGATGGATATTATCTCGCCGCCAATCCTGCGCTGGCGCGCATCTATGGCTACGAGTCGCCCGCCTGCATGCTCCATGCGTTGACCGATATCGGTCGTCAGCTTTATGTCGATCCGCATCGCCGCGACGAGTTCGTACGCCTCATGCGCGAAACGGGCGTCGTCTCCGGCTTCGAGTCGCAGGTCTATCGCCGCGACGGCGAGGTGATCTGGATTTCGGAATGCTGCCGCGAGGTGCGCTCGGCCGCAGGAGCGCTTCTCTATTACGAAGGCACGGTTGAGGACATCACCATCCGCAAAAACGCCGAGCGCGATTTGCAGAGGGCGAAGGAGCAGGCGGAAGCCGCAAATCGCGCCAAATCGGCATTTCTCGCCAATATGAGCCATGAGCTCCGGACGCCGCTCAACGCGATCCTCGGCTTTGCGCAGATCCTGCGCGACGGCATTCTCGGGCCATTGGGCGAACCGAAATATCAGGAATATGCGGGCGACATCTATCGCAGCGGCAAGCATCTCCTCGATGTCATCAACGATATTCTCGATCTGACGAAGATCGAAGGCGGCCATCTGAAACTCGACGAGCAGGATGTCGATGTCGGCAATGTCTTCGCCGCCTGCGAGAGGCTCGTCGCGGAAAGCGCGAGGGCGGCGGGCGTCGAGCTCAAGGTGGTGAGTCCGGATGTACCGATGACGCTGTCGGTCGATCCGACAAGGCTCACACAGATCATCCTCAATCTGCTGTCGAACGCGATCAAGTTCACGCCCGAGGGACGCAGCGTCCAGCTCTTCATGGGCCGTGCTCCATCGGGTGACTTCCTGATGACGGTCGAGGACACGGGCATCGGAATGACGGCGGAGGAGATGGTCCAGGCGCTCCAGCCCTTCCAGCAGATCGACAATTCGCTGGCCCGCCGCTACGAGGGCACCGGCCTCGGCCTTACTCTCACCAAGCTCCTCACGGAACTGCATGACGGGTCGCTGACACTCGAGAGCGAGCCGGGCCGCGGCACCAGAGTCACCGTTTCGCTTCCGGCCCAGCGGGTGATAGCCGAGGATCGGCTCTAAAATTTAGGCATGAAGCACACAATTGTTCGTTATGTAGGCACTACGCACAATAAATAATCGTCTCTTTAAGTCTCGTTATCTGCGTAGCCTCTTTTTTCGTGGCTTCGACACTGGCACCGCTCTTGCTCTCTATCTTTCCAAGCGATTGGCGCGCGAGGCGTCATGTAAACGGGGAGTTGCGATGCCAGGGGCCGTCTTCGACGAAATGGGCCTCAGCGACCACGAGGTTCGCAATGCCTATGCGACTCTGCGCGACTGGCTGAGTGAGACCCCGCCGGAGGTTCTTTCCCTGCGTCGCGAGGAGGCGGAGACCTTTTTCCGCCGTATCGGCATCACCTTCGCGGTCTATGGCGAGGGTGGCGACCCCGAGCGCATCATTCCCTTCGACATCATCCCCCGCATTCTCGAAGCTGCCGAATGGCGTCAGATTTCGGCGGGCCTCGTGCAACGGGTAAAGGCGCTCAATGCCTTCATCGCCGACATTTACGGGCCGCAGGAAATCATGCGGGCGGGCATCATGCCCTCCGACCACGTGCTGCTGAACGAGACCTATCGGCACGTCATGCAGGGTGTGCAGGTTCCCGCGGGTGTCTACACGCATATTTCCGGCATCGACATGGTGCGGGTGGGACCGGAGGAATTCTACGTTCTCGAAGACAATGTGCGAACGCCGTCGGGCGTTTCCTACATGCTCGAGAACCGCGAAATCACCATGCGGCTCTTTCCCGATCTCCTGTCGCGCTACAACGTGGCGCCGGTCGATCACTATTGCGACGATCTTCTGAAAACGCTTTCCTCGGTCGCGCCGCGCAATTGCGAGAATGAGCCGACAGTCGCGCTTCTGACGCCGGGCATCTATAACAGCGCTTATTACGAACATTCCTTCCTCGCCGACCAGATGGGTATCGAGCTCGTCGAGGGGCCGGATCTCTATGTGAAGGATGACATCGTCTATATGCGCACGACGCAGGGGCCGAAGCGCGTCGACGTCATCTATCGCCGCGTCGACGACGAGTACCTCGATCCGCTTGCCTTCCGTCCCGACACGGTGCTGGGCGTCGCGGGTCTGATGAACGCCTACCGGGCAGGGAACGTCAACCTGGCCAACGCCGTCGGCGCCGGTATCGCCGACGACAAGTCGACCTACACCTATGTGCCGCAGATGATCGAATTCTATCTCGGTGAAACGCCAATCCTCAAGAATGTGCCGACTTATCGCTGCGGCGATCGCGACGATCTTCTCTATGTGCTGGAGCGGATCGACCAGCTGGTGGTGAAGGAAGTTCACGGCTCGGGCGGCTACGGCATGCTCGTCGGCCCCAAGGCGACGCGCGCCGAGCGCGAGGCTTTCGCCGCGCGGGTGAAGGCGGCGCCGGAGAAATATATCGCCCAGCCGACGCTCGCGCTTTCGACCTGCCCGACCTTCGTCGATCAGGGGATCGCGCCGCGGCATGTCGACCTTCGGCCCTTCGTGCTCGCAGGCGAGGAAATCCGCGTCGTGCCGGGCGGGCTCACCCGCGTTGCGCTGCGCGAGGGATCTCTCGTCGTCAATTCAAGTCAGGGCGGAGGCACCAAGGATACCTGGGTGCTGAAAGACTAGACCATGTTCCGATCGGGTGTAACGCGATGCTGAGCCGTACTGCCGACAGTCTCTACTGGATCGCCCGCTACATGGAGCGGGCGGAAAATCTCGCACGCATTCTTCAGGTCACGGACAGGCTGTCGCTCATGCCGTCAAGCGCGGAAACCACCGGCAGCGAATGGCATTCGACCATCATCGTGTCTGATTGCGAGGAAGGCTTTTATAGCAAGTACGGCGACGCGACGCCCGAGCATGTGATCTCCTATCTCGCCTTCGATGAGGACAACCCTTCGAGCATTCGCAACTGCATCGAGACGGCGCGGCGCAATGCCCGCGCGGTTCGTACCGCCCTGACATCGGAGCAGTGGGAAACGCTCAACGCGACCTGGCTCGAACTGCCAAAATGGAGCGAGACACGTGTGCGCGGCAGCGGGCTTCATCGTTTTCTCGACTGGGTGAAGGATCGCTCGCTCCTCTTTCACGGCGGCACGGTGGCGACGATGCTTCGCTGCGACAGCTATCACTTCATGCAACTAGGCACTTTCGTCGAGCGCGGCGACAACACGGCACGCATTCTCGACGTGAAGTATCACCTGCTTCTGCCGGAACATGCCGAGGTGGGTGGCGGCATCGACTATTATCAATGGGCATCGATCCTGCGCGCCGTTTCCGGCTATCGCAGTTATCATGTCCTCTACAAGGAGGGCATCCGGCCCTGGCATATCGCCGAATTTCTCATTATGCGCGATCAGATGCCGCGATCCCTGGTCAGCTGCACGGCGAAGATCAAGGACTGCCTCGATGCGCTGGGCGAGGAATATGGCCAAAGACATGATTGCCATCGCATGGCAGGACAGGTCTACTCGCAACTCCGCTTCGGGCAGGTAAGCGACGTCTTCCGCCAGGGGCTCCATGAGTTTCTGACTCAGTATGTTGAGCAGAATAACCGCCTCGGATCCGAGATCAGCCGAAGCTATCTGATGTGAAGTTTCGAATGCGCATCCATATCCATCACGAGACGGTCTATCGATACGCGGAGCCAGCCTCCTACGCGATCCAGGCACTGCGTCTCA
This sequence comes from Parvibaculum sedimenti, assembly GCF_009184905.1. Classification (GTDB taxonomy): domain Bacteria; phylum Pseudomonadota; class Alphaproteobacteria; order Parvibaculales; family Parvibaculaceae; genus Parvibaculum; species Parvibaculum sedimenti. The sequence goes on along the minus strand of NZ_WESC01000002.1, from coordinate 88,845 downwards.
AGCCGCTCGACAATGCGACGCAGACAGTTCTGGGCTGGCGCCTTCAGGTGCCGTCGCAGGCAAGCCTGACCGAAACGCGCGACGTCTATGGCAATGTCCTGCAGATGCTTTATGTCGAGCGCCCGCATCAGGAGATTGCGATCCGGCTGACGGCAGAGGTCGAGACGCTGGATCGCAGCGGCGTCGTCAATGCGCATGAGCCCTTTTCTCCACGCTTCTATCTGCGCCGCACTGAACTCACCGATGCTGACGAGGCAATTATCGCGCTTGCCGAAAAGGCGCGTGCGGGGTCCGACCGTACACCGCTCGATCTTGCTCACCGGCTGATGGAGACGGTGCGCGACGCGCTCGACTATCACATCGGCAATACGGATGCACAGACGACGGCGGCGGAAGCGCTGGCCAAGGGTTCGGGTGTTTGTCAGGACCACGCGCATGTCTTCATCTCGGCGGCGCGCATGCTCGGCATCCCCGCGCGCTATATCAGCGGCTATCTCTGGATCGACGTCAACATGGAGCATGAGGCGAGCCACGCCTGGGCAGAGGCATATATTGACGGACTCGGTTGGGTCGGCTTCGATGTCGCCAACAGAATTTGCCCGACGGCGGCCTATGTGCGCGTCGCCACAGGGCTCGATTATCTCGAAGCTGCGCCTGTGCGCGGCCTACGGCGCGGCGGCGGGCAGGAGACGCTCGAGGTGCGGCTGAAGGTCGGCGAGAGCGCCGCACAACAATAACGATCCGGGCGGAATTGATTTCATGACTTATTGCGTTGCGCTTCGCCTTCGAGGCGGCCTCGTCATGTTGGCGGATACGCGCACCAATGCGGGTGTCGACAACATCTCGACCTTCCGCAAGCTCACCACCATTGAACGCCCGGGCGACCGCGTCATCGGCATCATGACGGCGGGGAATCTTGCCCTGAGCCAGGCAATCGTCAATCTCGTGACGGAGCAGGGATTGTCGCTGCATGAAGGCGAGCCGCTCGAAACGCTCTATACCGCGCCGAGCATGGTTCGCGCCGCTCAGTTGATGGGGCAGGCGGTTCGGGAGATCTACAAGGTCGACGGGCCCTCGCTCGAAGCGCAGTCTGAAACCTTCAATGTTTCGATCCTGCTTGGTGGGCAGATCGGCAATGGCCAGCTTCGACTTTTCCAGGTCTACGCAGCGGGCAATTACATCGAAGCGACGGAAGACACGCCCTATTTCCAGATCGGCGAGCACAAATACGGCAAGCCCATCATCGACCGCGCCGCGACCTTTGAGACCGATGTGGGGGACGCGCTGAAGCTCGCGCTCATTTCCATGGATTCGACCATCCGCTCGAACCTGTCGGTGGGTCTGCCCATTGACCTCATGGTCTATCGCCGCGACGCGCTGAAGGTTGCTCTCAGCCGGCGTATCAAGGACGACGATGCTTATTTCAAGGGCTTGCGCCAATCCTGGTCGGACGCGCTGACCCGCGCCTATCAGGCGATCCCCGGTCCGGAATGGGAGTTCTGAGGGCGGCGCCCCATCTGGTCCGGAACTTGCTCCCTCTAACGCCGGGGGCCCGGAAAAAGAGGCGCGAAAAGCCATGCCGAAGCTGAACCTCATCCCGCCGGACGAGCGAAATTTCGTTCGCAATGTCGACTGGAACCTCTTCGGGCTCTTTCTCGAAATCGTCAATTCTGGCGGGATCAGCGCCGCGGCGCGCCATCTCAACAAGCAGCAACCGACGATCAGCGCCGGCCTGAAGCGGCTCGAGGAACATCTCGGCGTCGAGCTTTGCCACCGCACCAGTCAGGGCATTGAACTGACGCCGGCAGGCCGCGCGCTGTTGCCGCTCTGCGAGGCGATGGTGGGTGCGCTGCGCGCCGCGCCGCATGAGGTGGCTCGTGCCGCAAACCTCGTCGAGGGCGTCATCAACATCAAGATCATGTCGAGCATCGTTTCGCCGGAATTCGATGCCGCCATTGCCGCTTTCCACGGGCTTCATCCCGGCGTCGAGATCCGCCTCGACGTGGTGGCCTGGCGTGGCGTGGTCAAGGCGCTGAAGCTTGGCGAGGCGGAGGTGGGCATCGCCTGCGACAGCGCGCCGGGCGAGGGGCTTCGCTATGCGCCGCTCATGAAAGAATTCCAGCAGCTTTATTGCAGCAGCAATCATCCGCTGTTCGGTCAGACCGTTGGCCAGCCTGCAAGCCTTTGCGACGAGCCCTTCGTGATGACGGGCGAGGACGAGCCCGAGGAACTTGAGCGCTTCCGTCGCCGCTACGGGCTCGGCCGTCATGCGGGCGGATTTGCGGAGAACCTGCACGAGGTGAAACGCCTCATCGAGCTTGGCGTCGGCATCGGCTTCTTGCCCACTTGCGTCGCGGAAGAAATCGACCGGGGGCATAATCTCCATCCTCTGCTCCCCGACGATTTGTTGCCCAGCTATCACGTCTATCTCATTACGCGCGAGCAGGACGCGCGCGACACACCGACCGAACTGTTCCTCAATGAGATTTTGGGCCGCCTCGGCGAGCACCCATAGATCGAATTTATGGACGGCATCGGAATTTCCTGTCTTCACCTATGGCTCTTCGTCGACGCATGCTTTGTGCAGTGCAGTATCGGAAGAGACGAATGGCGAATATCGGACTACGGATCGAACCGAAGCGCGAGCCGACCATTGAGGCCCTTGCGGGCCTCTGGAGCCGCTCTCTCATCGATTGGCCCGATGGCCGCAGCGACCGGACGACCTTCGTCAACTGGATGCAGGGCCCGAGCTACTATCTCGATCTGCGTCAGCCTGCCGACCGTCCGGATTTTCGCGGCGTCGAGAATTTGCGCGCGCTCCAGCCTGAGCAACTTGACTGGCTGGCGACACAGGAAGGTTTCGCGGGCGAGCTTCACTATGCCGACGGCTTCTTCGAGTGGCGGCGCGAGATCGATTTTCAGCCCCAGGCGATCTATTCCGATCAGGGCCGTCTCTGGATGGAACCGGACATGATGGTCGAGGAGGGGAAGGACATTCCCTATATCGAGCACTGGCACCGCGAGCCGGTCAATCTCGATCCTGTTTGCGCGCTGCGGCTCGACGATCCGGCCGATGGCACCCGCGCCTATCTGATGCGGCTTGGCTCTCTCTTCATGTATGCCCGCGCGCGTGGGGCAGCGGTTCCGGCGGGACTGCATCTGCAGGAATGCGTGAAAGGAGCCGCGAGCCTAACGGACGCGCAGGACCTCGTGGATTGTGAAATCTCGCAAGGCATCGTGACTGGCGCGGGCTGGATCATTCAGCGCTCGAGTCTTCCCTTCCGCGAGAAAGCGCGCATCGATCCTGTCTGGGCGGCGAAGGCCTCCGGCACGATCGTGCTTTCGGACGTCGATGCCGACGGGAATCATGTTGCGCAATCATGGAAAATCCTCGACGCACAAGGCGCGCTCGATGCATTCCCCGCCGCTGGAAAAGTCAGGAGCGCCTTCTGATGGAGACGAAAATGGCAAAAGGCAGAGCCTTCGATCATATCCCGCTGGTCGATATCGCGCCGCTTCTGGGCGATGATGTTGAGGCGAGGAAAGCCGTCGCGCGCGAAATGGAAAAGGCCGCGAGCGAAGTCGGCTTTCTCTATGTCACGGGACACGCCATCGCGCCGGAACTGATCGAAAATCTTCAGGCCAAGGCGGCGGCCTTCTTTGCGCTGCCGGACGACGTGAAGAGAAAATATTACATCGGAAATTCGCGCGCGCATCGCGGCTATGTGCCAATGGGCGAGGAGAATTTCTATTCGGGCGACGTGCCGAGCGTCGACAAGAAGGAAGCCTTCGATCTTTCCATCGATCTTGCCGAGGACGATCCCGATCACATCAAGGGCTATCGCCTTCTCGGGCCGAACCAGTGGCCGAACGAGGTAGAGGGCTTCAAGGAAGATATCTACGCCTATTACGAGGCGGCGACCTCGCTGGGCCGTACGCTGTTCCGCGGCTTTGCGCTGGCGCTCGGTCTCGACGAGAATTATTTCGATCGCTATCTGACCAAACCGCCGTCGCAGCTCCGCCTCGTTCATTACCCCGAAGCGGAAGGTTTCGACGCGTCCGCGATCGGCGGCAGCTCCAGCAATTTCGGCATCAGCCCGCACACCGACTATGAGTGTTTCACCATCCTGCATGTCACGGCGCCGGGCCTTGAGGTCGTCAATGCCGAGGGCAATTGGGTCGATGCGCCGCCCGTGCCGGGCGCCTTCGTCATCAATATCGGCGACATGCTGGAAGCCATGACTAATGGCCGCTTCATCGCCACCGCGCATCGTGTGCGACGGGTCGCTTACGAGCGTTACTCCTTCCCGCTTTTCTGCTCGGTCGATTACGACACGGTGGTCGAGCCCTTGCCCCAATTCATCGAGCAGGACGCGACGCGCACCTATCCGGCCTATGTCGCGGGCGACCACCTTCTTGCACAGACGATGCGGACTTTCGCCTATCTCAGGAAGCTTGAAAAGGAAGGGCTCGTCGCCATTCCGGCATCCGAGACGACCGGCGAAACCTTCTTCGGGCGCAAGGAACGCGCCTGAACGAATTATAGAGAAACGACAGAAGCGGAAACGCCTCAACCCTACGGGATCGCGGACACGCTCCGCCCATTGAAAGGACAGATCATGAATAGGCTGCCGCGATTAAGAAAGACCGTATTCGCGCTTCTGGCTGCCGCGCTGATGGCCGTTACCGCCGTTCAGCCCGCCGCCGCCGCGGATAAGACGTTCAAACTCGCCTGGTCGATCTACACGGGCTACATGCCCTGGGCCTATGCCGAGAAGTCCGGCATTCTGAAGAAGTGGGCTGACAAATACGGGATCAAGATCGAGCTCGTTCAGATCAACGACTATGTCGAGTCGATCAACCAGTACACGGCCGGCCAGTTCGACGCCGTGGCCGACACGACCATCGACACGCTCACCATTCCGTCTGCCGGTGGTGTCGACTCGTCGCTGATCATTCTCGGCGACTATACGAATGGCAACGACGCGATCTTCCTCAAGGGTAAGGGCAAGACGCTCGCCGACATCAAGGGCGAGAAGGTCTATCTGGTGCAGTATTCCGTGTCGCACTACATGCTCTGGCTCGCGATGAAGCAGGCTGGTCTCAAGGAAAGCGACATTACGACGGCCAATATCGCCGACGCCGATTTCGTCGCGGCCTTCGGCACACCGGAAGTAAAGGCGCTGGTTGCCTGGAACCCGGCGACCAGCCAGATCAGGAACATGCCTGACGTCTCCGAAGTCTTCGATAGCTCGAAACTCCCCGGTCAGATTCAGGACATCGTCGTCGCCAATACGGCCACGCTGAAGGCGCATCCTGAGTTCGGCAAGGCGCTCACTGGCGCCTGGTATGAAGCGCTCGGCGTCATGCAGAAGAACGACAAGGAAGGCATCGATGCGCGCACCTTCATGGCGGCGGCATCGGGCACCAATCTTGCCGACTTCGACGGTCAGGTGAAGACCACCGGCTTCTACTATGACCCCGCCAAGGCCGTTGAACTGCTGAAAAGCCCGACCATGGGCGAGATCGCCAGTGACGTGCAGGAGTTCAGCTTCGGTCACGGGCTTCTTGGTCAGAAGGCCAAGGACAAGGGCTTTGTCGGCATCGAACTGCCCGGCGGCAAGGTCGTCGGCGACAAGGCGAATGTGAAGCTCAGGATTGACCCGACCTATATGCAGCTCGCGGCCGACGGAAAGCTTTGATTGTAGTGACTGTGTCGCCCCGTCTCCCTGCGTATCCGGGAGGCGGGGTATTTTATTGCCTGCATTGTTTTTTGGTGTTCGCGAATTGAGCATTTGCTCAAATTTAAGGCGGCAACTCTCGTGAGTGCGCCCAAGTGCCGTCCCGCCGCCAGCGAATCCGCCCCTCGCCGACTGGCCCGGCGCTTGCACCCTCTGGATTCGGCAGCGGCTAGGGTTCCGGTTTCCACCGTTACGGTTGGAAGCGCTGGTCCGAGAGCCGCAACCCGGTCGGTGAACAGCGGCCGGGTACACGGCGGGACAAAAGCCCGGGAGACGGACGTAATGCGAGGATTGGCATTACACGCCGCCGTGCACGCCAATCCTCCGAGTTGTAACGACCCCGTTGGTCTGGAGGACTGGCTATGAATATCGTCTCGCTCTCCGCTCCGCTGCTCTCCCGCCAGTTGGCGGCGAGGTGAGCATGCGCCGTCTTATCAACCAGAGGCCTGAAATTCTCTCGCGGCTTCTTCTTGCTGCGTCGCCCTTCTTTCTGGCCTTCCTCGCCTATGCGCTTGCCTCGCAGGCGCGGCTCGCCATCAATCCAACCGACAAGCTGCTGCCGGCATGGTCGACGATCCTCGACGCGATCAACCGAATGACATTCGTGCCGGATCTTCGGTCGGGCGACTATCTGCTGCTTCTCGACACGATGGTGAGCCTCCAGCGTCTCGCTATCGGCGTCGGCCTCGCGATGCTTGCGGGCTTCGTCATCGGTGTGTTGCAGGGCCTCATTCCCTATGTCCGCGCGACGCTGGCAAATTTCACCAATGTCGTGTCGATGATCCCGGCGCTTGCGATCCTGCCGATCCTCTTCATCACCTTCGGCCTCGGTGAGACGGCGAAGATCGTGCTGATCTTCGTCGGTATTGTGCCCTTCATTATTCGCGACCTCGCGCAGCGCGTTGAAGAAATCCCACATGAGCAGATCATCAAGGCGCAGACACTCGGCGCGTCAACATGGCAGATCATCATCCGCATCGTCGTACCGCAGATGCTGCCCCGCCTGATCGACTCCGTCCGTCTGTCGCTTGGGCCCGCCTGGCTCTATCTGATCGCAGCCGAAGCGATCGCCGCCGAATCCGGTCTTGGCTACCGCATCTTCCTGATGCGGCGCTATCTCTCGATGGATGTGATCCTGCCTTACGTCGCCTGGATCACCTTCCTTGCCTTCTTTCTCGACTTCCTGCTGCGCGGCCTCAGGCGAGTGTCGTTCGGCTGGATGTATCGCGGCCATATGTGAGGAGTGAGCCATGACCCGCGTTACCGTTGAGAATGTCTGGAAGACCTACGGTAAGCAGACCGTACTCGAACGCATCAATTTCGAGACGGCGCCGCAATCATTCATCTCGCTCGTCGGTCCGTCGGGCTGCGGCAAGTCCACATTCCTGCGCATGTTGCTCGGCGATGAAAAGCCCAGTCAGGGCCGCATCCTTGTCGATGGCGTGCCGCTGCAGGCAGAGCCTTCGCCGGATCGTGGCGTCGTCTTCCAGAAATATTCCGTCTTTCCGCATCTGACCGCGCTTCAGAACGTCATGCTCGGTCTTGAGCTTGGGCAGAGCCCCGTTCTCGGCCGTCTCTTCGGCAAGAAGCGCCGCACGGCGCGCGACATGTCGCGCGAGATGCTGAAGTCGGTCGGTCTCGAAGCGGCGGAAAGCAAATATCCCGCCGAGCTATCCGGCGGCATGCAGCAACGTCTCGCCATCGCGCAGGCATTGGTGAAGCGTCCGAAGCTTCTCCTCCTCGACGAGCCTTTCGGTGCGCTCGATCCAGGCATTCGCGCGGAGGTCCATGAGATTCTGCTCGCGCTGTGGCGCGAGACGGGCATGACTATTTTCATGGTGACGCATGATCTCTCCGAAGCCTTCAAGCTCGGAACGCGCGTTATCGCCTTCGATCGCCGAAAGACGCGGCCGGAGGAACTCGAAGCCTATGGCGCGACGATCACCTTCGATCTTCCCGTCATGCGCAAGATCGTGCCGCCTTCCGGTGCAGTGACGTCTCCGGCGGAGACAGCAGAAGCAATGCCGAAGGTCGCCGTCGCCGGTTGATCTTCGTCTCCGCCGGGACGACCCGGTGGATTGAGTTTTTGCCTGGACGGCCAGGTTTTCGGCACCTCCTCGAGGTGCCGTCTGAAGCAGGAGAAAGAGATGGCCGATACATCTCAGACCTCGGATGGAAACCACGATCGCTATGCGGCGCAACGCGCGCGCTATGAAGAGCTCTATGCGCGCGGCAAGGCGAGGCGCCGCGACTTCAGCGAGGCGACGGGCAACGCGAAAGAAATTCCGACCGATCTGGTTCTGAAGCGCGAGACGCTGCCGGGCGGCTGGGGCTGGTCGGGCATCGTGAAGCACGGGCAAACGCTGCGTATCGTCGCGCCCGCCGCGACGCAGGGCGTTTCGGTTCTGCTCTATCGCGCCGCAGACCCGACCGAGCGCTTCAACGCGGGCGACACGGTGAAGATCCAGTGGAGCGCCAGCCTCTATCGCGGAAAGCTTCTCTATTCCGACATGGGGCGTGTCCTCGCGTCGATCACTGACGACACGTTCGGCCGTCATGACGCTATCGTGGGGGGGTCCACGGCGGCGACGAATGTTCAGAAATATTCTGACACCACGCTCCGCAATACGCGCGATAATTTCATCCTGCTTGCGGCGAAGCATGGGCTTTCCAAGGCGGACATTCCGCCTTGCCTGACGCTCTTTGCGCCGGTTGGCGTGGACGCCGCCGGTCAGCTCGTCTGGCAGGACGAGAAGCCCGCCGCCGGCGATTATGTCGATCTCCGCGCCGAGATGGACATTCTCGTTTTCCTCTCGAACTGCCCGCATCCCCTCGGCACCGGTGCCTATGCACCGGAGCCTGTCGATCTCACTCTCTGGAAATCGCCGTCGCCTGCCGCCGACGATTTCTGCCGTACCTCCTCGGAAGAGGCGACACGCGGTTTCGACAATACAGATGCGATTTTCGAGTGAGGGCCGAGAAAATGTCCAACAACCGCGAACCCAACACCGTCATTCATGATGAAATTGTCCCGGCCAACAAGCCCTGGTCTCATCTGATCCTGAAGGGGCAGGTGCTGCGCATTGTCGACCTCGAAGGTTGCCAGGCCGTCGATACGCTTTTCTACAGCATGGCCGATCCCGTCGAGCGCTACAGCGCGCAGGACACGATCCGCGCCCAAGGCGCGCCTTACATCACCGAAGGCACGAAGCTTCTCTCGAACGAGGGCAATGTGATGCTGACTGTGATCGGCGACACATGCGGCGCACATGATACCTCCGCGGGTGCATGCAGCGCCGAGGCGAACACCGTGCGGTTCGGACATCACACGAAATACATGCATAGCTGCCGCGACAATTTCGTTCTCGAACTGTCGAAGCACGGGCTCACCAAGCGCGACCTCGTGAGCAACATCAACTTCTTCATGAATGTGCCGATCGAGCCGGACGGGACGCTCGCCATTGTCGATGGCGTGTCGAAGCCGGGAGACTATGTGGAGCTTCGGGCGGAGATGGACGTGCTGTGCGTCATCTCGAACTGCCCGCAGGTCAACAATCCCTGCAACGACTTCAACCCCACGCCCATTCGCACGCTTATCTGGAACGGCTGACGTTCCGGGAGGAAGACATGTTCAAGAAGGTACTTGTTGCGAACCGCGGCGAAATCGCCTGCCGCGTCATTCGCACACTCCGCCGCATGGGCATCAGCTCTGTCGCTGTCTATTCCGAAGCCGATCGCTTCGCGCCGCATGTCGACCTGGCGGACGAGGCGGTCTGCGTTGGCCCCGCCGTGGTCGCGCAGAGCTATCTCGATGTCGATGCGATCATCGCGGCTGCGATTGCGACCGGCGCGGAAGCCGTGCATCCGGGCTATGGATTTTTGAGCGAGAACCCCGGCTTCGCGCAGGCGCTGGCCGACAGGGGTATTGCCTTTATCGGCCCGCGTCCCGAACACATGCTGGCCTTCGCGTTGAAGCATACGGCGCGCGAGCTTGCCGAGAAGAGTGGCGTGCCGCTGCTGCCGGGCTCGCCGCTCGTTACCGACCTCGACGATGCGCTCGCCCGTGCGGGTGCCATCGGCTATCCCGTCATGATCAAGAGCACGGCGGGCGGCGGCGGCATCGGCTTGCAGCTCTGCAAGACGGCGGCGGAACTTCCGCGTCTCTTCGAAACGGTGCAGCGCCTCAGCCTTGCGAACTTCAAGGACGGCGGCATGTTCCTTGAGAAGTTCGTCGCGGAAGCGCGCCACATCGAGGTGCAGATATTTGGCGATGGCAAGGGCAGGGTCATCGCGCTTGGTGAACGCGACTGCTCGGCGCAGCGCCGTAACCAGAAAGTGATCGAAGAAACACCAGCGCCCAATCTGGCGGATGATGTGCGCAGCGCACTCCAGGAGGCGGCCGTGCGTCTTGGCGAAACCGTTGCTTACGAATCTGCGGGGACCGTCGAGTTCATCTATGATGCGGCGGAAGAGAAATTCTACTTCCTCGAAGTGAACACGCGGCTTCAGGTCGAGCATCCGGTGACGGAGGAGGTGACCGGCCTCGATCTCGTCGAGATGATGGTGCGGCAAGCCTCCGGCGATCTCGGTGATCTCGCACAATATGAGCGCCCGCCGCAGGGCCACGCCATCGAAGTGCGGCTCTATGCTGAAGATCCGGCACGGAACTTCCAGCCTTCGTCGGGCCTGCTCACGCAGGTGAGTTTTCCCGAAGCCGTGCGTGTCGATGGCTGGATCGCGACGGGAACCGAGGTCACGCCCTTCTACGATCCGATGCTCGCCAAGATCATCGTCAAGGGCGCAACCCGCGCGGAAGCCGTGGCGAAGCTCTCCTCGGCGCTCAATCAGAGCGCCGTCTATGGCATCGAGACCAATCTCGATTACCTGCGCCAACTCGCGGGCGCCTGGACCTTCCTTGATGGTGCGATGCGCACGTCGTCGCTCGCCCATTTCGACTTCCGGCCGGCAACGATCGACGTGGTGGCACCGGGCGCGCAATCGACGATTCAGGATTATCCGGGACGCGTCGGCTATTGGAATGTCGGCGTGCCACCCTCGGGGCCGATGGACTCGCTTTCCTTTCAGCTGGCGAACCGTCTCGTCGGCAACGAGCCGGGCACGCCCGCGCTTGAAATGACGCTGACAGGGCCGACGCTGCATTTCCGCACCGATGCGACCGTTGTTCTTGCCGGCGCGCATATGCAGGCGAAGATCAGCGGCGAGCCCATGCCTCATTGGCAGGCCTTCGAGGTGAAGCGCGGCCAGACGCTTGAAATCGGCGCCATTGAGGGGGCGGGGCAGCGGGCCTATCTCGCCATTCGCAATGGCTTCGATGCGCCAGAATATCTCGGCTCGCGTTCGACCTTCACGCTTGGCCGTTTCGGTGGCCATGCGACGGGCGCGCTCAGGACGGGCGACGTGTTGCGCGTCAACCGCTCCGGTGCGAAGGCGCCCGCTCACCAGGAGGCCTTGCCAGAACTCGACAGGCCGCCGCTCGTCAATGAATGGGAATTCGCCGCACTTTACGGTCCGCATGGCGCACCCGATTATTTCGCCGACGAGGACATCGAGACGCTTTTCGGCTTCACTTACGAGGTTCATTATAATTCGGCGCGCACGGGCATCCGTCTCATCGGGCCGAAGCCGAAATGGGCACGCAAGGATGGCGGCGAGGCGGGGCTTCATCCCTCCAACATCCATGACAACGCCTATGCTGTCGGCACAATCGACTTCACGGGCGACATGCCAATCATTCTGGGGCTCGACGGGCCGAGCCTTGGCGGCTTCGTCTGCCCGGCGACGATTGCCAAGGCCGATCTCTGGAAGATCGGCCAGCTGAAGCCGGGTGACAAGGTTCGCTTCCGCCGCGTGAGCGATGAAGAAGCCGAGGCGCTGCGCAAGATGGAGGCGAGCTGGCTCTCGACGTTGAAGCGCCCGCATCACGGTTCACGCATTCAGGCGCCTGCCGTCCAGAGCGATGCCGTGCTCGGCCGCATCGACGATCTCGATGTCGCGGTCACCTATCGCCGCGCGGGTGACGACTATCTGCTCATCGAATATGGGCCGATGGTGCTCGACTTCGCGCTGCGCTTCCGCGCCCATGCGATGATGACGGCGCTTGCGGCAAAGCGCGTCCGCGGCATCATCGAGATGACGCCGGGTATCCGCTCGCTGCAGATCCATTTCGATCCAGACCGGCTGTCGTTGAAGCGGCTCCTTTCCACGGTGGAAGAGGTCGAGCGGCAGCTGCCTGCGACGAGGGATATCGAGGTTCCGAGCCGTATCGTGCGACTGCCGCTTTCCTGGAATGACGCGGCGGCGCAGGAGGCTGTGCGCAAGTACCAGACGTTGGTCAATCCAGATGCGCCCTGGTGCCCGTCGAATATCGAGTTCATCCGCCGTATCAACGGACTCGAAAGCATTGAGGATGTCCAGCGCATCATCTTCGATGCGGACTACATGGTGCTCGGTCTCGGCGACGTCTATCTCGGCGCGCCGGTGGCAACCCCGCTCGATCCGCGTCATCGTCTTGTGACAACCAAGTACAATCCGGCGCGCACCTGGACGCCGGAAAACGCGGTCGGCATTGGCGGAGCCTATATGTGCGTCTACGGCATGGAAGGGCCCGGTGGATACCAGCTCTTCGGCCGCACTCTCCAGATGTGGAACACGTGGCGCGAGACGAAGAATTTCGAGGCGGGCTCGCCGTGGCTTTTGCGCTTCTTCGATCGCATCCGCTTCTTTCCCGTTTCGTCGGAGGAACTGCTCGACATCCGCGATGCCTTTCCACACGGGCGTTATGAGGTCGAGGTGGAGGAGTCGAGTTTTCGGCTCAGCGACTATCTTGCCTTTCTCAAGGACAATGAGGGCGAGATCGAAAGCTTCCGATCGGTGCAACGTGGCGCCTTCGAAGAGGAACGGCAGCGCTGGGAAGAGCGTGGACTTTCGATGCAGGCGTCGGAGCCCGAGGCACCGCCGCCGCAATCCATCGGCGAGCTGCCCCCGGGGGCGCGTCTCGTCGAGGCGAGCGTTCCCGGGAATGTCTGGGCGATCAGCGTCGAGCTGGGCGAGGAGGTCGCGCAGGATCAGTCTCTGGTCACGCTCGAATCCATGAAGATGGAAATTGAAATGCGGTCGCCCATGCGCGGCCGGGTGCATGAGGTGCATTGCGCACCGGGAACAATGGTACAGGCGGGGCAGGCGTTGGTGACGCTGCTGCCGCTGGAGGCGACAGCATGAAGGGTCTTTGTTTTTCTCTGCCCTCACTTCGGGCTTCCTATGCGCGCGGTCTTCGTGCCGAGGATGTGGCGGCAGAGGCGCTGAAGCGCGCCGATGCCTATGCCGATCCGGCGGTGTGGATCGCCCGCGCGCCTGCCGATGAGGTGCTGGCTCGTGCGCGCGCGCTCGACGCGCTGCCCGCCGCGGCGCGGGCGAAGCTACTGCTTTTCGGTGTGCCCTTCGCGGTGAAGGACAATATCGACTGCGCGGGACTTCCGACGACGGCCGCCTGTCCGGCCTATGCGTTCGAGCCGAAGGAAAGCGCTTATGCCGTGCAGCGTCTTCTCGATGCGGGCGCGGTTCTCATTGGCAAGACCAATCTCGATCAGTTCGCGACGGGTCTCGTCGGCACGCGCTCGCCGCATGGCGCGCCGCGTTCGGTGTTCAATTCCGATTACATCTCGGGCGGTTCAAGCTCTGGCTCTGCGGTGGCCGTCGCGGCGGGACTCGTATCCTTCTCGCTCGGCACCGACACGGCGGGATCGGGCCGTGTGCCTGCCGCCTTCAACAACATCGCCGGGCTCAAGCCTTCGCGCGGACTTCTCTCGACGCGGGGGGTACTTCCCGCCTGCCGTTCGCTTGATTGCATTTCGATCTTTGCGCTGACGCCGGAAGATACGGCGGAAGTATTCAAGCAGGCCGCGGTCTATGACGACGAAGATCCATATTCGCGGACGCGGCTTGCCGATGCGCCTTTCGTTCCGGGCGGCAGCTTCACCTTCGCAGTGCCGCGGCCGGAGGATCTCGTCTTCTTCGGTGACGGAGAAGCAGAGCGCCTGTTCAATGAAGCCGTGCAGCGTCTCGAAAGCATTGGCGGCCGCGCGCGGCGGATCGATTTCGCGCCCTTCCTTGAGGCGGCTCTGCTGCTCTATGAGGGACCCTGGGTCGCGGAGCGCACTGTGGCGGTGGGCTCGTTCATCGAGGCGCATGAGGCCGAGTGCGACCCGACGGTCGCGAAGATCGTTCTGGGTGGTCGCACACGGAGCGCCGTCGAGACATTCGAGGCGATGCACAAGCTGCAAGCCCTGCAACGCAAGGTGCGGACACTCTTTGCGGGTCTCGACATCGTCGTCGTGCCGACGGCACCGACGACCTACAAGGTGAGCGAACTCGAGGCCGAGCCGATCAAGCTCAATTCGCGTCTCGGCACCTATACGAACTTCATGAACCTGCTCGATATGGCGGGTCTTGCGGTGCCCGCCGGTATCGGAACGACGGGGCTTCCCTTCGGTATCACGCTGGCGGCGCCCGCCTTCTCCGAAGCGCGGCTCATCGAGATCGGTGCGCGCTTCGGCGCGGCGCTCGGCCTTGCGCCGGGCGCGCCGTTCCTCGGCGGGGCGGAGGCGGATGAAGGTTTTCTCGAGCTTGCCGTCGTCGGCGCGCATATGAGCGGATTGCCGCTCAATCACGAACTCACCTCGCGCGGCGGCATGTTCATCGAGCGCACCAAGACAGCGGCCTGTTACACGCTTTATGCGCTGGCGGGCGGGCCGCCTTTCCGTCCGGGTCTGGTGAAGGGCGAGACGGGCGCGGCGATCGAACTCGAAGTCTGGCGTCTTCCGCGGGCGCAGGTCGGGAGCTTCCTGGCCGGGGTGCCGCAGCCGCTCGTCATCGGGACGGTAGATCTCGCCAGTGGCCGCAAGGTGAAGGGATTCCTCTGCGAGGCGAGTGGCCTCGCAGGTGCTGAGGACATCACGTCCTTCGGCGGCTGGCGGCGCTATCTCGAGCGCGACAAGGCGGTGGCCGGCTGAAGCCGGTCACTTTGCCCGGCTTAGAGTGGCTGGCTGGTGAAGGGTGCCTTCAGCTGGCCGAGAAAGGTCGGCGGCATGTCGTGCATGATGCCGATGTCGCGCGGCGGGCGGCGGTCCGGTGCGTTAAAATAGCTGCCGAAGAGAAGGTCGAACAGAACGAGATTTTCGCCATAGTTCCTGTTCCCCTCCGCGAGCACCTTCGAGTGGTGCCAGCGGTGCAGCGTCGGCGTGTTGAAGATGTAGTTGAGAGGCCCGCAGCGCATCTCGATATTGCAATGCGTCAGCATGCCGACGATCGCCGTGATGGCGCTCACCATGAGCAGCACATCGCGGGGCGCGCCGAGCAGCAGCAGCACCGGCATGCCGACCATAAGGCCCGTCATCGTGTCGACAAGGTGGAAGCGACCTGTATTGAAGAACCATAGCCGCGTTACGCTGTGATGCACGGCGTGGAAGCGCCAGAGCCACGGCCATTCATGCGCGAGGCGATGCTTCCAGTAGAGGCCGAATTCGACGATGACGAGGCCGAGTGCTGTCTGCACGGCGAGCGGCCAGCCAGCGGGCCAGAGCCCCGCGCCAGTCGGCGCGAGCGCGTCCGCAATTCCCATGAAGGCGACGAAGGTGATGATGACCTGCGCGATGCCCTTGTTCAGGATCGTATGCGCAAGGTCCGGGCCCATCTGCCCGTCGTTCTCGAGCCACGCTTCTTCATGCGGCACCAGGCGTTCGAGCAGCGCGATGCAGAGCGCCAGAGTGAGATAGGTGAGATTGAACGCCGCGACATCGTGACCCGCGCGCATGCCGGCATAGATGAGGCCGACAGAGCCGCAGAAAAGCAGTGGCCACCAGATACTGGAAAGCAATCGACGCACGTCAATCCTCCTTCGTCTCCCGACAGATCGTCGCGTTACCTCATGTTAGCGGAGTCTTCCCGGCCATGTACAAGGTCAATTGGACGGTCGCTGCTGTGCGCGAAGCGGCGGAAAGCTCCGATTTGACGTGAGGGAGCTCCGTTTTGCGCGGGGTTTTCCGCCTCACTCCGATTTGGAGGGGGATCGGCTTGTGAGCTGGAGCGGGGCCGTTCAGCCTGTCTTTTCACGAATTGCCTTTCGGGCCGGTCCTGCTTTGCGACATGGGACTGCCCATCGCGTTAGGAGGAACACCCCATGAATACGGATCCCGTCGAGCCCTTCTCCAGCGTCCCCTCCACGACATCGTCGAAAGAAAGCGGGCGCAAGCCGGTCGGCCAGACCGTTCGCGTGTTGCGCGCGGGCAGCGAGGACATCGTCGTCGGCGAAAACAGTTCACTTGAAGGTTCATTTGAAACCCAAGGGTCGATGTTTGTTGACGGCATGATGAGCCGCGCCGATCTCAGGACATGCCTGCTGTCCATTGGTGTTGCGGGTTCCGTCGAAGGCAGCGCCCATGCCGACCGGGCGGAAATTGCTGGCCGATTCGAAGGTCAGCTCGTCGTCAGCGGCGAGGTCATCCTGCGCTCTTCGAGCCATGTCACGGGCGAGATCCAGTGCGGCAAACTCATCAGTCATCGCGGCGCGACGATCAAGGCCGAGGTGACGGTGATCGAGGATGAAGACGAGACGGCAGGCGCGAGCAGCGAGCTTCGCACGCTTGCGAGCCTGCCGTTCCGCGCGAATGTCAGCCGCTCCCTTCTGCGCCGCTCGGCCACATTTGGTTATGGCGTGTTTTTCACGCTCGGCGCCATCGGCCTCGTTTCGCTCGTCGCACATTGATCCCAGCCGAAAAGACGCTCGCGCCCAATCGTGGGCGTCTTTTCGTTGAATTTTTCGCGAGCGTGGCGCGCTGTCGCCGGGCGACGCTACGTCACTGCGCCTTGCCGCTCTCTCGCCAGCTTGGGCGTCATCGCGCTAGGCTCAACCCATCAAAATCAGAGCAGCCTCCTGCCTTTGCGTGGGCAGGGCGCGGATGGGGAGAGACATGGAATTCGATTTTTCCGCCGACCAGAAGCAGTTGAAGGATCAGGCGCGACGCTTCCTTGAAGCGAAGAGTTCGCCCAAGGCCGTGCGCGCGATCCTCGAAGGGCCGGAGCTCTATGACGGGGCGCTGTGGCAGGGGCTTGCCGAGATGGGCTTCATGGGTACGGCGATCCCGGAGGAATATGGCGGGCTCGGCGCGAGCTATCTCGAACTCTGCGTGATCGCGGAGGAGCTTGGACGCGCCGTCGCGCCGGTTCCTTTCGCGTCGTCGATCTTCCTCGCCGCAGAATTCCTGCTTGCCGCCGGGAGCGAAGCGCAGAAGCAGGCCTATCTGCCGAAGCTCGCAAGCGGCGAGACCGTCGGCTGCTTCGCGCTGGCCGAAGGTGTCGGCGCGGCGACGCCGAAGCACATTCAGGCAAAGGTCGCGGGCGGCAAGCTCTCAGGTACGAAGCTTCCGGTTCTCGATGGCGATGTTGCGGATTTCGCCATCGTCGCGGCGAAGACCGGCGCGGGCAACGACGCGCGATCGATCTCGCTTTTCATCGTCGATCTGAAAGGTGCGGGCGTGTTGCGCGAAACGGTCGAGACGATCGACCCGACGCGCAGCCAGGCGAAGATCTCTTTCTCGGGCGCCGATGCCGAGCTGCTCGGTGTAGAGGGTGAGGGTTGGTCCATCATTGAGCGTGTGCTGGACCGTGCGGCCGTTCTCACCGCTTTCGAACAATTGGGCGGCGCGGACCGCGCGCTTGAAATGGCGCGCGACTATGCGCTTGACCGCATGGCCTTCGGCCGGCCCATCGGCTCCTTCCAGGCGGTGAAGCACATGCTTGCTGACATGTATGTCTCGGCCACGCTTGCGCGTTCCAATTGCTATTACGGCGCATGGGCGCTTTCGACGGGTTCGTCGGAATTGCCGGAGGCGGCGGCCACCGCGCGCGTAAGTGCTACGCAGGCTTATCAGCACTGCGCCAAGAACAACATCCAGGTCCATGGCGGCATGGGCTTCACCTGGCAGTTCGATTGCCACCTCTATTACCGGCGCTCGAACCTCCTCGCGCTCTCGCTGGGCTCTCTCTCGACATGGGAAGACAAGCTCATCGAACGTTTGCGTGCCAAGAACGCCGCCTGATCGCGCCATCGGTTTTGAAGGATTAGAAAAATGAATTTCGACGATACACCGCAGGAAGCAGCTTTTCGTCAGGAAGTGCGCAGCTGGATCGCCG
The DNA here is from genome assembly GCF_009184905.1 of Parvibaculum sedimenti. Taxonomy (GTDB): domain Bacteria; phylum Pseudomonadota; class Alphaproteobacteria; order Parvibaculales; family Parvibaculaceae; genus Parvibaculum; species Parvibaculum sedimenti. The sequence goes on along the minus strand of NZ_WESC01000002.1, from coordinate 70,897 downwards.
CCAATGCCCCGAAGCAGTATGAGGCCGGCCTGAAGACCTCCGGCTTCGGCCACACGGCGCTCGAAGGCGTGGACATCATCAAGGTTTCCAAGGAGTGGCAGCAGAAAAAGTTCGACGCGGGCTGGGCCTGCCTTCACTGGCCGAAGGAATATGGCGGCCGTGGCGCATCGCCCATCGAGCGCGTGATCTGGCAGCAGGAAGAGGGTGTCTATGCCGCGCTCTCCTCGCTCTTCATAATCGGTCACGGCATGTGCGGACCGACGATGATGGCCTATGCGAGCGAAGAGCATAAGCGCAACTATCTGCCGCCACTTGCTGCCGGCGAACACATCTGGTGTCAGCTTTTCTCCGAGCCGGCGGGCGGTTCCGACCTTGCCGGTCTGCGGACGAAGGCTGAGCGCGATGGCGACGGCTGGGTCGTCAACGGTCAGAAGATCTGGACCTCCGGCGCACAGCATTCCGACTACGGAATTCTGATTACCCGCACCGACCCGACCGTGCCGAAGCACAAGGGCCTCACCATGTTCTTTCTGGACATGAAATCGCCCGGCATCGAGATCCGTCCGATCAAGCAGGTGAACGGTCAGTCGGGCTTCAATGAAGTCTATTTCACCGATGTCCGCATTCCCGACAGCCAGCGCCTCGGCAAGGTGGGCGATGGCTGGAACGTCTCGCTGACGACGCTGATGAATGAGCGGCTGTCGATCGGCTCGGGCATGCCCACGGGCTTCCCCGAGCTTCTCGACTTCTGTTGCTCGCTTGAGACCGACAACGGCGCGGCCATCGACAATCCGGCGGTGCGCTCGAAGCTCGCGACCTTTGCGGTGCGGACAAGTGGCCTCAAATACACGGCCTTCCGTTCGATCTCGGCACTATCCAAAGGTGAAGTCCCCGGACCGGAAAATTCGATCGGCAAGCTCGTCGCCGGTTCAGCCATGCAGGAAATTGCCATGATGGCGCTCGACCTGCAGGCCGAAGCCGGGGCGCTTCTCTCGCCCGGACAGGCGGCGGCAAGCGCACGCTTCCAGGCCATGCTGCTTCGTTCGCCGGCGACCCGCGTGGAAGGCGGCACGGACGAGATTCTGCGTAACATCATCGCCGAACGTGTGCTGGGGCTTCCGGCCGATATCCGGGTCGACAAGGCCGTGCCGTTCAATCAGATCCCAACTAGCGGTCGTTAGGCCGGGCGGGCGTTTAATCGTGAAACAGCCTCGGAACAGGGTTCCGGGGCTGTTTTCATGCGGCGTAAAGCCATTCTTCCCATCGTGAGCGGCCAGCGGAAATGCGCTAGCATGGCGTCCGCCCGGCGTGCCCGCCGGTGCGGACGAAAGGATGTGCTTTGATGAGCAAGAACCAAGAGCTTGCCGCGCGCCGGGAGCGCGCGGTTCCGCGCGGCGTTTCCGTCGCCTATCCCATTCACGCGGCGCGCGCGGAAAATGCCGAATTGTGGGATGAGGAAGGGCGGCGTTTTGTCGATTTCGCAGGCGGCATCGCGGTGCTCAACACCGGCCATCGTCACCCGAAGGTGATCGCGGCGGTTGAAAAGCAGCTCGCGCATTACACGCACACGGCCTTCCAGATCGTTCCCTACGAGCCCTATATCGAACTCGCGGAGAGGCTCAATACCCTCGCGCCCTTCAAGGGGCCTGCCAAGACGATCTTTTTCACGACTGGCGCCGAGGCAACCGAAAACGCCGTGAAGATCGCGCGCGCCGCGACGGGGCGTTCGGCAGTCATCGCCTTTGCGGGTGGCTTCCATGGCCGCACCATGATGACCATGGCGCTCACGGGCAAGACGCTGCCCTACAAGAAGAAGTTCGGCCCCATGCCGGCGGAGGTCTATCACGTTCCGTTCCCCGTGGCCGCTCACGGCACGACGGTTGCCGACACGCTGAAGGCGCTCGACACGCTCTTCCGCGCCGATGTGGAGCCCTCGCGCGTCGCCGCCATCATGATCGAGGCGGTGCAGGGCGAAGGCGGTTTCTACGATGCGCCGGTTGAGCTTCTCGTCGCCTTGCGCAAGATCTGCGACGAGCACGGCATCCTCCTCGTCGTCGACGAGGTGCAGACCGGCTTTGCGCGCACGGGCAAGCTTTTCGCGATTGAGCATTCGGGCGTCGAGCCGGACATGATCACCATTGCGAAGTCGCTCGGAGGCGGCTTCCCGATTTCGGGCGTCATCGGCCGCGCCGAGATCATGGATGCGCCGGAGCCCGGCGGCCTCGGCGGCACCTATGCGGGCAGCCCCATTGCCTGTGCCGCCGCGCTTGCCGTCCTCGATGTGATTGCGGAAGAAAAGCTCCTCGACCGCGCCAATGACATGGGCGTGCGCATCAAGGCGAAACTCAACTCGATCGCGTCGCGCAACGATGTCGTCCCCATCACCGACATTCGCGGCTATGGCGCGATGATCGGCTTCGACATTGTGAAGGTCCGGGGCGCCTATGAACCCGACGCCGAGGCGACGAAGCGCGTCACAGCCGCCGCGCTCGACGAGGGGCTCATCCTTCTCTCCTGCGGCGTTTTCAGCAATGCGATCCGCATTCTGGTGCCGCTCACGGCTCCGGATGCGATTGTGGACGAGGGCATGGAAAAGCTCGAAAGGGCACTTGCCGCCGCGCGGGTCTAGTCGCCTCCCCCTCATCTCGCTGGCTTTCCGCCGTCGGCGCGACGAATCCCCAAGGGGTTCGTCGCGGGCGAGGGCGTTTCGCCGCATGTAATGCTCTTGCGACTTAATCGCAATTGTCATAGCTTGCCGATCCCGCCTATGGGGCTTGCCCCGCTTCCGAACCGGAGATGAGAGATGAAGATGCTTTGCCGCGCCCTTGCCACGGCGTCGCTGCTTGGGGTTTCCATGGCTGCTCTGCCTGCCATGGCCGACGAAAAGAACCTCTGGGAACAGGACACGCTGACCGGCGACTGGGGCGGCACACGCAGCGAGTTGGCGGATCAGGGCATCGAAATCGGGTTGGCCTATATCGGCGAGGCGCTGGGCGACGTCTCGGGCGGTATGAAGCGCGGCTGGAGCTATGAGGGCCGCGCGGAACTCTCGCTCGACCTCGACCTCGACAAGCTTTTCGGCTGGCAGGGTGGAACGGCCCATGCGAGCGCCTACCAGATCCATCACACCAATGGCCTGCCCACGGCCGATTACACGGGCAGCATCGGCGCGCCGAGCAATATCGAAGCGCGTCAGGCGACGCGCCTCTTCACGCTCTGGGTGCAGCAGAATTTCCTCGATGACGCGGTTTCGATCCGCGCGGGCCAGCTTGCCGCCGACGACGAATTCATGACCAGCGACACGGCGGGCAATCTTATCAATGGCACTTTCGGCTGGGCGGGAATTGCAGCGGCCAATCAGACGAATGGTGGTCCTGCCTATCCGCTGGCGACGCCGGGCGTTCGCGTTGCTGTCGCGCCGACGAAGAGTGTCACCGTTCTCGGCGCCGTCTTCAGTGGCGATCCGGCGGGCGAGGATTGCTTCGACGATGCGCAGGTCTGCAACCGGCACGGCACGACCTTCAGCATGAGCGGCGGCACACTCTGGATGGGCGAAGTCCAGTACGCAAGTAATCAGGGTGAGGGCGGAGGGCTTCCCGGCGTCTATAAGCTTGGCGCCTGGTATCAGACCGGCAAGTTCGCCGATCAGCGATACGGCTTTGAACGTTCCAACGATCACGGCGTCTATGCGATCGCGGACCAGACGATCTGGCGTAAAGGTGAAAGTGATGCGCTGAGCCTCTTCGCTCGCGTCGGCGGCGCGCCTTCGGACCGCAATCTCGTTTCCTTCTATGCGGATGGAGGGCTTGCATATAAGGGTCTCATTCCGGGCCGCGACGAGGACGTTCTGGCCTTCGGCGCCGCCTATGCGAAGATCAGCGGCGATGCTCGCGACGCCGATCGCGATCTCCAGCTTCTCGCCTCCGATCCGGCCTATCCCCTGCGCGACCAGGAGACGGTCTTCGAGTTGAGCTACACCGCCGCTGTCACGCCCTGGTGGAGCGTGCAGCCCGACGTCCAGTACATCGTGCATCCGGGCGGCAACGTCGAGAATCCGGAAGATGCGATGGGCGCAAAGATCGACAACGCGCTGGTGGTCGGCGTTCGCACAAGCCTCACTTTCTGATCTTCCGGCATTCCGCTGCGATTGCCTGAAGCCCGCGCCCTCACCGGCGCGGGCTTTTCTTTGCGCCGACAGTCACATCGGCGGGCTCTCATTCGTCTTTCCCCCAGACGATCATGGCGGCAGCGCCAGGCGCCTACAAAGCCATGTTGCAGGTCAGCGAATATGTAAAAAGGACCCTCGGCGAGGAACTCGTCGATCTCACATTGGCGGTCAACGCGATCAATGGTTGGAACCGGGTCAACATCGCCTTTCAGATGGCGGCGGGCCACTACAAGGCAGGATCGCTCAAGATGAAATCGGCATAGCGCAAAGGTTGCCTTGTCAGCCCGGTTCGCGCCTATTGCTTTTCGTGGTCGTGGCCTTTTTCTTCCACATGGTCGGGGCCACGACTTTCCAGCGCTTTCTTGCGGCCGGCGCCGGCGGCGCGGGCAGGGTCATGCTTGAAGTTTCCGCCGCTGACCTGTCCGCCTTCGCGGCCAGCCCTTGATGCGCGCGCGGGATCGTTCTTGAAGTTTCCGCCGCTGACCTGCCCGCCCTTCTGACCGGCAAGCGCCGCGCGCGCCGGATCGTTCTTGAAGTTTCCGCCACTCTTCTGGCCGCCCTTGCGACCGGCCGCCGCGGCGCGCTCTCTGTTGGCCGCGAAATTTCCGGAACCGCCTCGATGCTGAGTGTTTGTCATCTTGCTCTCCCTCTCGGTTCTCTCCCGAAATGAACCCCGAGTTTGAGGAATGGTTCCGCTGGGCTGCGCAGTCCGCTTGCCTCCGTCCCGCGCCGGTACGCCCGCGACATAGAGACGCGCACCGCGCGTTGCGACGTCGATTTTCTAAAACCTATGTTGTGACAATGGGTTCCGAGCCGGTCAAACCGACCTCTTCGACCTGCAACCGGCTGCTCGTTTCCGTCTTTATTAAACATTGGACCGAATACTTCCGGGCAACGAAACGGCCTCCGCAAGGCTGCAGGCAACGGAAGATTCATGGACGACCTCCTCAACGAATTCCTCGCTGAAACGGTGGAAGCGCTCGAACTGCTCGATAGCGAACTTGTCGAGCTCGAACAGCGACCCGCCGATCCGGCGCTGCTGGGCAGCATTTTCCGGATCATGCACACGATCAAAGGCACATGCGGCTTTCTCGGCCTGCCGCGCCTCGAAGCGGTCGCGCATGCAGCCGAGGACGTGCTGGGCAAGGTTCGCGACGGCGAGCTCACGGTTTCGGCTGATGCTGTATCGCTGGTCCTTGCCGCTCTCGACCGGATCAAGGAACTGATCGCGGAACTCGCGGTCGCGGGTCAGGAGCCGGAAGGCAGCGACGACGACGTCATTATGTCGCTGCGCGATATGGCTGCCGGAAAATGGGCGGCGGCGGAGCTGGTTGCGGAGGCCGTTGAAGAGCCTGCGGACCTCCCATCGGTCGATGGGCTTTATCAGCGTATCGGCGGCGCGTCCCTGTTCGACACCGCCTGCGAACAAGCCTGCGCCGAAATGCTCTCTGCGGTTTCCGATCACCCGGAGGCGGAAACCGAGCTTCTCCATCTTCAGTTCGCGCTGGCTGGCGCCTTTGCGTCGGCGCTCACGGGTTCGTCCGACGCCACCGCAGACATTGACGGCGTCATCGCGGGCCTCGTTGCCAAGGGCTGGTCGCCGCAGGAGTTGCACATGCTCCGCGATGAATTCGGTAAAGCGCTGGCGACGCTCGAGGTCGCGGATGCCGACGTCGCGGCCGTTCTCTCGCGCTTCAATGTCGCAGCGGCAAAGCCCGCCGCCATCGCAGCTCCAGCGGCGCAGGAGCCCGTCATGGCCGACGAGCCCATCGTTGCCGAGCCGGCTGCTGCGAAGCCCGCGCCAGCAAAGCGCGTGAAGGCAGAGGAGCCCGCCGCCGAGAACGCACAAGCCGCCTCCGCTGCGGCGCAGTCGCAGACTCTGCGCGTCAATATCACCGTGCTCGAAAACCTGATGAACATGGTCAGCGAGCTGGTGCTCACCCGCAACCAGCTCCTGCAGATCCTGCGCGGCGTCGGAGACAGCCCGTTCGCGGCTCCGCTGCAGCGCCTCAACCAGGTGACGAGCGAGCTGCAGGAAAGCGTCATGCAGACGCGCATGCAGCCTATCGGCAATGCATGGTCGAAGCTGCCGCGCCTCGTTCGCGATCTGGGGCAGGAACTCGGCAAGAAAATCGATCTCGTCATGTCGGGCGCGGATACGGAACTCGACCGGCAGATCCTGGAATCGATCCGCGATCCGCTCACCCATATGGTGCGCAATTCCGGCGACCACGGCATTGAGGCGCCCGAGGATCGTCGCGAAGCGGGCAAGCCGGAGCATGGCACGATCCGTCTGAGCGCGCGCCATGAAGGCGGCCACATCATCGTCGAGGTCTCGGATGACGGGCGTGGCCTTTCGACGAGCCGCATTCGCGCCAAGGCGATCCAGAACGGCCTCGCGACGGAAGCCCAGATCGACGGCATGAGCGAGCAACAGATTCAGCAGTTCATCTTCCGCCCCGGCTTTTCCACCGCCGCCCAGGTGACAAGCGTGTCCGGACGCGGCGTCGGCATGGATGTGGTACGTACCAATATCGAGAAAATTGGTGGCGCCATCGAATTCTCCTCGACTGAAGGGCAGGGTTCGCGCTTCGTCATCAAGATCCCGCTGACGCTTGCCATCGTCTCTGCGCTCATCGTGGAATGTCGCGGCGAGCGTTTCGCCATGCCGCAGAGCAGCGTCGTCGAACTCGTGCGTATCAGCTCGAAGTCGCAGCAGGGCGTTGAACTCATCAATGGCCATCCGGTTTATCGCCTGCGCGACAGGCTCCTGCCGCTCGTCGCCTTGAGCGACCTTCTGAAGATCGAAGAGGCCGGAGACGAACCGCCGCAGGAAATCTATGTCGTCGTGACGCAGGTCGGCAGCTTCGCCTTCGGCATCATTGTCGATCGCGTTTTCGATACCGAAGAAATCGTCGTCAAGCCGACGTCGCGGACGCTGCGGCAGATTTCGCTCTTCTCGGGCACGACGATCCTCGGCGACGGCCGCGTCATCATGATTCTCGATCCAAACGGCATCGCCGCCGCAACGAGCGGCTCGGCTCAGTCCGAGGCGCGGGCGCGCGACGAAGCACTGGCCGCCAGCCGCCAGCAGCGAGAAACGGTTTCGATGCTTGTCTTCCGCGCGGGTGACGACAACACCAAGGCCGTGCCGCTTTCGCTCATCGCGCGGCTGGAGGAAGCCGATCTTTCTAATGCGGAGCGAGCGGGCGAACGCACCGTGATGCAATATCGCGGCAGCCTCATGCCGCTGGTTGGCATCGATGGCGCGCCTGCGCGGCGGGATGGCAAGCATCCGATCCTCGTCTTCACGGAAGGCGAGCGGATGTGTGGTCTCGTGGTCGATGAAGTCGTCGACATCGTCGAGGGCTCGCTCGATCTGCAGCTCGTGGGTGGCGCGCAATCCGGCATTCTCGGCAGCTCGATCATCGCGGGCCGTTCTACAGATGTCATTGACACGGTTCACTATCTGCGTCAGAGCGACGCCGCCTGGTTCGACCTGGAAACGCGCGAGGCCTATGGCGCGGAAAGCGAACGCCGCGTGTTGCTCGTCGAGGATTCAAGTTTCTTCCGAAATCTGCTGATGCCCATGCTCAAGATGGCGGGTTATCGCGTCACCATTGCAGAACATGCCGAGGCAGCGCTTGAAATCTGCCGCGATGGCGACGAGTTCGACATCATCGTTTCCGATATCGAGATGCCGGGCCTCTCGGGCTTCGACCTTGCCCGGACGCTGCGGGCGGAAGAACGCTGGAAGGACGTGCCGATGGTCGCGCTTTCCTCGCATGCCTCGCCGCAGGATTTCGAACGCGGGCGGCGTTCCGGCTTCAACGACTATGTGACCAAGCTCGATCCGAGGGCGCTTCTGACTTCGCTGTCGCGCGTGCTTTCCACGGATGAGCATCGCGAGGAGACGGCGGCATGAGCATGCAACAGGAAGACGCGACGCTCGACCAGAATCGCACGGAAGATTTCGTGACCATGTCGATCGGCGGTCAGATCTTTGGCGTTCCGGTCCTCGACGTGCGCGATGTGCTTGGGCCGCAGCGGATCACGCGTGTGCCGCTGGCGCCGCCGGAGATCGCGGGCTCATTGAATCTGCGCGGGCGCATCGTCACCGCTGTCAATATGCGCCAGCGCCTCGGGCTCGCTCCGGCGGAACGTCCGGAGCGGGCGATGGCGGTCGTCGTGGAGCATGAGGACGAGCATTTCAGTCTTCTGGTGGACGAGGTGGGTGAAGTGCTTCGTCTCTCGGAACGTCAGAAGGACCACAATCCCGCGACGCTCGATCCGCAGTGGCGCCAGATTGCCGACGGGCTTTACCGCCTCGAAGGCAACCTTCTCATTGTCCTCAACATCGGCGCCGTACTGGGCGCCATCAGGGCTGCCGCATGAGCGCCCTCGCAGACCAACACCAAGGAGACAGACCCATGGTCGACATGAAGATGCCCATTCTGATCGTGGACGACTACCGCACGATGCTCCGTATCGTCCACAATCTTCTCGCCAAGCTCGGCTTCACCGACATCGATGAGGCCTCGGATGGTAGCCAGGCGCTCGCCATGATGAAGGGCCGCGACTATGGCCTCGTCATTTCCGACTGGAACATGCAGCCCATGACCGGCTTCGAGCTCCTGAAGAGCGTTCGCGCCGACCAGCATCTCAAGGCGACGCCTTTCATCATGGTGACGGCGGAGTCGAAGGTCGAGAATGTGGTCGCGGCGCGTCAGGCGGGCGTCAACAACTACATCATCAAACCCTTCAGCGCGGCAGTGCTCAAGGCCAAGCTCAAGACCGTTCTGGGTGAGTTTTAATGGCCCCGGACGAGGCCTCCGCGCGGGTCAGAAAGTTGACGCAGGAATGCGTCGACATCGTGCGGACGATCCTTGTTGCCCGCCGCGAGATGGGCAAGCTGCATGACCCCTCGCTCAGGGAGGTTCATCTTCCCCGCGCGAGCGAGGAGATCGGCGCCATCCTTGCGCTGACTGAATCGGCGACGAACGACATCATGCTCGCCGCCGAAGACATGATGTCCATCGACTTCAAAAATCCGGAACTGGCCGCCGAGATCGTCAACGATCAGTGCATGAAGATCTTCGAGGCCTGTTCCTTTCAGGACATTACGGGCCAGCGTATCTCCAGTGTGCTGAAGACGCTCCAGCTCGTCGAGAAGAAGATCGAGGAACTCGAAGGTGCCTGGTCCGGAGCGTCATCTTCGATCCGGGCGTCGGAAGAGGTGCCGGTCGATCCAGATGCGGCGCTGCTCAACGGGCCCGCTCTCGACGGCGAGGGCATTCAGCAGGACGACATCGACAGGTTGTTCGCCTGAAGATGAATGAACCGCGCCGGATTCCCGGGGTGGTGCGATGTGGGGGTGACATGGCGGACAAACTTCTGCGCGCGCGCGCTGCTCTTGCCGAGCGGCGAGGCACCGCCACGGTGGCGGGCGATCCGTGGCGCGTCATGATCGTCGACGACTCGTCCGTCGTTCGCGCCGTGATCGCGCGGTCGCTCGAGCAGGACGCCTCCATCAAGGTTATCTCGTCGGTGGCGAACGGTGCCCTGGCACTGAAGGTTCTGCCGACCCTTCAGGTCGATGTCATTCTTCTCGATATCGAAATGCCGGAAATGGACGGCATCGAAGCGCTGCCCAGGCTTCTCGCGTTGCGTCCCGGCGTCAGGATCATCATGGTGTCGTCGCTGACGCGGCGTAGCGCCGAGATCAGCCTGCGCGCGATGGCGCTCGGCGCCGCCGACTATATACCCAAGCCTACCAGCGGCCTCAGCACTGCCGATGATTTCCGCGCCGAGCTGCTGGCGAAGGTGAAGGCCCATGCCGCGCGGGCCCGGCGTGGCGTCGCCTGCACGCGCCCCCCTGTGTCGCCTGCGCCGCGCGTTGCAGGAGTGCCGACCGCTGGGCCGATCACGCTTCGCAAGGCTGTCGTCGAAAAACCCACGGTTATTGCAATTGGAAGTTCCACTGGCGGTCCGCAGGCACTCTCCGAAGTGCTGAAGTCGATCGGCTCCGGTGTGACGCAGCCTATCGTCATCACGCAGCACATGCCGCCGACCTTCACGGCCATTCTCGCCGAGCACATGACGCGCTATGCGGGACGTCTCGCCGCCGAAGCGCAGGACGGTGAAGCGCTGCAGCCGGGCCGCATCTATGTCGCGCCGGGTGGGTTGCACATGCTCGCGGAGGCGACGGCGGCAGGCACGGTGCTGCGCCTCAGCGGCGCGCCGCCAGAAAACTCGTGCCGCCCTGCCGTCGATCCGATGCTTCGCAGCCTTTCCGCGATATACGGACGCAAGCTTCTCGCGGTCATCCTGACGGGTATGGGTTATGACGGGTTGAAGGGCTGTCAGGTCGTCGCCGCGTCTGGCGGTGGCGTCATCGCGCAGGATCAGGCATCGAGCGTCGTCTGGGGAATGCCGGGCGCTGTGGCGCAGGCCGGCATCTGCAATGCGGTTCTGCCGCTCGGCGAAATCGGCAAGACGATCGGGCGCATCGCCCGCGGGGAGGGCTTGTGAACAGCACGGATTTCGAGTTCTTGCGCGACTTTCTCTATCAGCGCTCCGGTCTCGCACTGACGCCGGACAAATCCTATCTGCTGGAAAGCCGCCTTGCGCCTGTCGCCCGCAAGGCGCGGCTGGTTTCGCTTTCCGAGTTGGTCGCGCAGCTGCGCCAGCGTGCCGACGAGGCGCTGACGATCCAGATCGTCGAGGCGATGACGACCAATGAGACGCTCTTTTTCCGCGATCGCTGGCCCTTCGAGCGCTTCACCTCGATGATCCTGCCGACGCTGATGGAGCAGAACCGCGCGACACGGCGCATCCGCATCTGGTGCGCAGCCTGTTCGAGTGGACAGGAGCCCTATTCGCTGGCCATGCTGCTTACAGAAGCCTCGGCCAAGCTCGCCGGCTGGACGGTCGAGATCATCGCGACCGACATCTCGGAAGAGATGCTCGCCCGTTGCCACAAGGGCTGGTACTCGACATTCGAGGTTCAGCGGGGCCTGCCTGCCGACCTGCAAAAGAAATATTTCACGAAGGACGGCGACGGCTGGGTCATCAGCGAGAAGATCAGGAATATGGTGAAGTTCCGTAACTTCAACCTCCTGCAAGACCCCGCCAGCATCGGCCTTCACGGCCTCGACCTCATCTTCTGCCGCAATGTGCTCATCTATTTCGACGAGGCGACGCGCAAGACGGTCTTTGCTGGCATGGCCAGGGCGATGAAGGCGAACGGCTATCTCTGTCTTGGAGGGGCCGAAACCGTGATCGGCATTTCGGATGCTTTCCGTATTCTGCCGGGTGAGCGTGGCCTCTTCGCTATCAATACGCAGGCCAGTATCCCCCCGTCTGCCGCTGCGGCGCGTGCGACCCCTGCGCCAGCTTTCGCCGCTGCTGGATTGCGGCCTTGATGCATTCATATTGGGCAGAGGGCGCGTCAGCCCATAATTGAGGCATTTCCATGCCTCGCCACGCTTGTTCGAGACGCCATTGGATGGCAGTGTTCCAGCGTTTGCGCCGGGGGGCGCGAGCCGCGAACAGTGGGGGTCGATGGCCTATTTTCTACAACAGCTGATCAACGGGATCACGCTTGGCGCGACCTATGGGCTGATCGCTATCGGCTATACGATGGTCTACGGCATCGTCGGCATGATCAATTTCGCTCATGGCGACATCTACATGATCGGCGCCTTCGTCTCTCTCGTTGGCTTCCTGCTGCTTGGGGCGCTGGGCATCACCTGGGTGCCGCTGGCCTGCCTTCTTGTCCTCCTTTTCGCAGTCGGCTTCACTGCCGTTTATGGCTGGACGGTGGAGCGTGTCGCCTATCGCCCGCTTCGCGGCTCGCAGCGTCTCGCGCCGCTGATCTCGGCTATCGGCGTTTCGATTGTCTTGCAGAATTTCGTGCAGCTTGCGCAGGGCGCGCGGGTGAAGCCCCTACCGCCCATGATCAATGGTTCCTTGGAGCTTTCCTCGACTGGAAATTTCCATGTCACGATCAGCTATCTGCAGATCGGCATCATTCTTCTCACCGTGGCGCTGATGGCTGGCTTCTCCTACATGATCAGGTTCACCGGGCTCGGCCGGGCGCAGCGCGCTGCCGAACAGGACAAGACGATGGCCGCGCTGATCGGCGTCGATGTGGATCGTACGATCTCGATCACCTTCATCATCGGCGCGGCGCTCGCTGCCGTGGCGGGGCTGATGGTCACGCTCTATTACGGCGTCATCGACTTCTATATCGGCTTCATCGTCGGCATTAAGGCCTTTACAGCGGCGGTGCTGGGCGGCATCGGCTCGCTTCCCGGCGCCATGCTCGGCGGCATGCTCATCGGCCTCATCGAAGCCTTCTGGTCGGGCTATTTCAGCATCGAGTACAAGAACGTCGCCGCCTTCGCCATTCTCATACTGGTGCTGATCTTCCGGCCTACGGGATTGCTCGGCCGCCCCGAGATCGAGAAGGTCTGACGCAATGGAAGGCGCCGTATCGAAAACTTCCATTGTCGCGCTGCTGCGCGATGCGGGTGCAGCCGCCATCGTCGCCGCGCTTCTTGCCTTTCCGCTGCTTGGTTTCCGTCTCGTCGATTCCGCTCAAGGCCTCTCTCTCGATACACGGCTCATCTGGGTCGTCTATGCGGCGGGCATCGTTTTTGCCGGGCGGTTTCTCTTCTCCCTTGCAAGGCTCTCTTATGCGGCGCGTCCGCGGAGGGTTGCAAAACCCAAGGTCGTCGTACCGGGTCGTTCGCGTTATCTCGCGGGCATCGCGCTCATCGCGGGCGCGCTTCTGCTGCCTTGGCTTCCCTTTGCCGATCGCAACATCATCGACAAGGCGACGCTTATTCTCATCTATGTAATGCTTGGATGGGGCCTCAACATCGTGGTTGGCCTCGCAGGCCTTCTCGATCTCGGCTATGTCGCCTTCTATGCAGTTGGTGCCTATTCCTATGCGCTGCTATCGCAGCATTTCGGACTGTCCTTCTGGATCTGCCTTCCGCTTGCGGGGCTCTTCGCCGCTTCCTTCGGCGTCGCGCTCGGCTTTCCGGTTCTCAGGCTTCGCGGCGACTATCTCGCTATCGTGACACTCGGCTTTGGCGAAATCGTGCGCGAGGTGCTCATCAACTGGGGCGCAGTGACGGGCGGACCCAATGGCATTTCCGGCATCGAGCGCCCGTCATTCTTTGGATTGCCGATGGTTCCGTCATCGCCCGATGGCGCCACGACCTTCGCGCAGTTCTTCGGCCTCGCATTCTCGCCTAACCATCGCATCATCTTTCTCTACTATCTGATCCTAGCCCTGGCGCTCGCGACCAATCTCTTCACGCTGCGCATCAGGCGGCTCCCCATCGGACGCGCCTGGGAGGCCTTGCGCGAAGATGAGATCGCCTGCCGCAGTCTCGGCCTCAATCCGACTATGGTGAAGCTCTCTGCCTTCGCCATCGGCGCGACCTTTGCCGGATTTGCGGGTTCTTTCTTTGCCACGCGGCAGGGTTTCATCAGCCCCGAAAGCTTCACCTTCATCGAGTCGGCGATCATTCTCGCCATCGTCGTTCTGGGCGGGATGGGAAGCCAGATCGGCATCGTGCTTGCGGCGTTCCTCCTCGTCGGCCTGCCGGAATGGTTCCGTGATCTCGAACAGTTCCGTATGCTCGCCTTTGGCGCTGCCATGGTGCTCATCATGCTGTGGCGTCCGCAGGGACTTCTCTCGCATCGCGAGCCGACGCTGCGGCTTGGCGAGGTGAGGCCGCGTCCTGTGAAGGAGGCAGGTGCATGATGGCCGCTCCGGTCCTTGCCGTTGAACATCTGACCATCCGCTTCGGCGGCCTCGTCGCCGTCGACGATCTGTCCTTCGAGGCCGCGCCCGGCGACATCACGGCGCTGATCGGGCCGAACGGTGCGGGCAAGACGACCGTCTTCAATTGCATTACGGGTTTCTACAAACCGAATGTCGGGCGCATGACCTTCCGGCGCGATACGGGTGAAGCCTTCCTGCTCGAACGCATGGACGGATTCCGTATCGCGCAGGCAGGTGTCGTACGCACATTCCAGAACATCCGCCTCTTCCCCGGCATGAGCGCCATCGAAAACCTGATGGTTGCGCAGCATGTGCCGCTGATGCGCGCCTCGCTCTACTCCGTGGCGGGATTCCTGCATCTGCGTCGCTATCTCGACGCGGAGAAGCAGGCGATTGAGCGCGCGCGTTACTGGCTCGACAAGACCGATCTTCTGGCGCAGGCCGATCTACCCGCCGGCAGCCTTCCTTACGGTGCGCAACGGCGCCTCGAAATCGCCCGAGCTATGTGCGCCGGTCCGTCACTTCTCTGCCTCGACGAGCCGGCGGCAGGCCTTAATCCGCGCGAAAGTCTCGCCCTCAATGAGCTTCTGCTTTCGATCCGGCAGGAACACGGCATCAGCATTCTTCTGATCGAGCACGACATGAGTGTCGTGATGCAAATTTCCGATCGTATCATTGTGCTCGAACAGGGCCGCAAGATCTCGCAAGGCACACCCGACGAGGTTCGCAGCGATCCCGAAGTTATCCGCGCCTATCTCGGCGTGGAGGACGACGAAGCTGCGGTCGCCGTCCTCCAGGGGGTACGTAGCTGATGCTTGAGATCGGAGGACTTCATTCCGGCTATGGGCGCATCGAGGCGTTGCACGGCATCGACCTGTCCGTGCCGAAGGGCGAGATCGTGTCGCTCATTGGCGCGAACGGTGCGGGCAAGACGACCTTGCTGATGACGATCTGCGGGCGTCCGCAGGCGAGCTCTGGCCAGATTCTTTTCGAAGGGCACGACATCGCCGGCCTCAAGACGCATGAGATCGCGGCGCTCGGCATCGCGCATTCGCCGGAGGGGCGGCGCATTTTTCCGCGCATGAGCGTGCTGGAAAATCTGCAGATGGGCGCGATGATCGCGGACCCAAAATATTTCAGCGGCGACCTGGAACATGTGCTGACGCTCTTCCCGCGGTTGAAGGAGCGCATGCCGCAGCGCGGCGGCACGTTGTCGGGCGGCGAGCAACAGATGCTCGCCATCGCGCGGGCTCTGATGAGCAGGCCGAAGCTTCTCCTTCTCGACGAGCCATCGCTCGGCCTTGCGCCGCTTGTCACGAAGCAGCTGTTTGAAAATATCCGTGCGATCAATCGCGAGCAGGGCATGACCATTCTGCTGGTCGAGCAGAACGCCTTTCAGGCGCTGAAGCTCGCGCATCGGGCTCATATCATGGTCAATGGCCGCATCGAATTGAGCGGCACCGGCGCGGAGCTTCTCGACAATCCGGCCGTCCGCGCCGCCTATCTCGAAGGCGCGCGGCCCAAGACCGAGGTCGCGCCATGACGATCGAAAACTTCGTCCTCGTTTTCGGCACGACGCCTTTGGTGTCGCTGGGAATCACACTCGTGCTGATCGGCGGCTGCGCCCTGATGATGGGCAGGGCGCTGGCGCTCAACTGGCGGCCCGGCTGGCAGATGCTGCCCTATTCGCTGCTGCTCGCCATCGCGGACCGCTTTCTCGTCTTCGCGCTCTTTCAGGGCGAGCTGCTTTCGCTGACGGGTTATATGGCCGACTTCGCTGTGCTGCTCTGCGTCGCGGGATTCGCGTTTCAGGTCGTGAGGGCGCGCCAGATGGTCCGGCAATATCCCTGGGCCTATGAGCGCGCGGGGCTTCTCGGCTGGCGGGATCGGTCTTCCGGGAAATAGAACTTGCGCAATAGACACTGTTATTTCGGTCGCGGGCCGGTATCCTTGCGGTCAGCAACGGGGGATTTGACATGACACGATACATTGTGGCGCTTGCAGCCATTCTGTCGCTAGGGCTCTTTGCCTGCTCCAAGAAAGAGTCCGGCATCACGATCGGCGTCGCCGGTCCGGTCAGCGGCAGCGAGGCCGTTTTCGGCGAACAGTTCGTCCACGGCGCGCAGCGTGCCGTTGCAGACATCAACGCCAGGGGCGGTGTGCTCGGCAAGAAGCTCAATCTGGTGATCGGCGACGATGCCTGCGATCCGAAGCAGGCGGTCAGCGTCGCCAACGACATGGCGTCCAAGGGTGTGGTTTTCGTCGCAGGGCATTATTGCTCTGGCTCGTCGATCCCGGCATCCGACGTCTACAATGAATCTGGCATCGTCCAGATTTCTCCCGCCTCTACCAATCCCGAGTTCACCGAGCGCGGCCTTCCCAATGTGTTCCGGGTTTGCGGGCGCGACGATGCGCAGGGACCGACGGCGGCGGCTTATGTGGCGGCGCATTTTGCGGGCAAGAAGATCGCCGTCGTCGACGACAAGTCGACCTATGGCAAGGGTCTTGCCGACCAGTTCAAGAAATCGCTGAACGCCAAGGGTGTTACAGAGGTTTTGCGCGAGTCGATCTCGGCCGGCGAGAAGGATTACAGTCCGCTCGTCTCCAAGCTGAAGCAGGCGCAGGCCGACGTGCTTTATTTCGGTGGCTACAAGACCGAGGGCGGCCTCATTACGCGCCAGATGCGCGAGCAGGGGCTGAAGACCATTCTCGTCAGTGGTGATGCGCTGGTAACGGATGAGTATTGGTCGATCACGGGCGCGGCGGGCGAAGGCACGCTGATGACCTTCGGTCCAGATCCGCGCCTCGATCCGAAGAATGCCGAACTCGTCGCGGCCTTCCGGGCCGACAAGTACGAACCCGAAGCCTATACGCTCTACACCTATGCCGCGGTTCAGGCCTGGGCGCAGGCTGCGGAGAAGGTGGGCTCGACCGATGCGGCAAAGGTCGAAGCAGCGCTCAAGTCGAACAAGTTTGACACGGTACTCGGCAAGATCGGCTTCGACGCCAAGGGCGACATGGATGCGCCGGGCTATGTCTTCTATGTCTGGAAGAACGGCAAATATGCCTATGCCGAGTAACAGGCTCTGATCCGACGGCGGGTGACGAGATGTCACCCGCCGGTTTCATTCAGCGCAGGGCTGCAAGCAGGCTGAGCGCGATGAGCGCCTGTCCCGCGTAGTAGGTGATCCAGACGATCGGGCCCCGGAAGGGGACGGGATAGCGGAACTTGCTGATCGCGATCACCGCATCGGAAAATACGAAGAGTAACGCCCCGATACCGAGCCAGGGCAGCGGCACCGAAAAGGCCGCAATCGCCATGGCGGAAATCACCGCCATGTAGAGCAAGACTGGTACGCGCAACTTGCCGAGCACCGGCCAGAGCCATGCGAGGGTTCCAACGGAAAGCAGAGCTAGCAGCGTGATGCCTGCGAGATAGGGGCCTCGCGGCGTGATTGCGTGTGGCACAAGCACGATCAGATAGAAGATATGGGCGAGGAGGAAGGAGCCGAGCCCGCGCGGAAAATTCTTGTCGTCGTCTTCAAGGGCAAGGAAATAGTCGCCGAAACTCGACAGCAGGAAGGCGGCAGCGAGCGCGACGAGAGTGAGATTCGCCATGTTGCCGCCAAGATCGAGCAGCGGCAGCGGTACGAAGGCGCCAATGGCGGCGGTCTTGAATGTCGTGCGCAGCGTTGAGGCGGGCTGGCTCTCCACCGCGAGATAGGCAAGCGACGTGAGCAGCGAGATACCTGCAAGCGCCCATCTGAGCGTATCGAGCCCGTCGCCGAGTGTCAGAGCCGCGTTGAGCATTGGTTCCCCCCCCATTTATGCGGGGGGATGATAGCGGATCAGTCCTGCTGCTCAAACCAGGCCCGCGCCCCGAGCCCTGCGGCACGGCCCGTGGCGAAGCAGGCGGTGAGAAGATAGCCGCCGGTCGGTGCTTCCCAGTCGAGCATTTCGCCAGCGCAGAAAATGCCGGGAAATTTCCTCAGCATGAAATGCTCGTCAAGCTCGGAGAGGAGGATGCCGCCCGCGCTTGAGATCGCCTCGGCGATGGGTCGTGCGGCTTCGAGCTTCAGAGGTAGCGCCTTGATGCCTTGCGCGAGTATCGCGGGATCGGAGAAGGCGTCAGCGGGAAGGCATTCGCGCAGCAGGGCCGCTTTCACGCCTTCAATGGCGACGGTCTTGCGAAGGAAGTTCGCCATGCTCTGGCCTTTGCGTGGGCGCAAGAGGTCGGCGGTCAGGCGTTCGAGGCTGCGGTCGGGCGCGAGGTCGAGCGTCAATGATGCGCCCCCTTTCATTGCCAGCGCGTCCCGGAGAGCGGAGGACAACGCGTAGATGCCGCTTCCTTCAATTCCGCTCTTGGCGATTACGAATTCGCCGCGATGGCTCTCGCCCTCGAAAGACAGGACGACGGATTTCACCGGCGCGCCCGCAAAGCGCGTTCGCATGTGTTCGCTCCACGCGACGTCGAAACCGCAATTCGCCGGCCGGAACGGCGCGACGCCGATGCCCCGCGCCTCAAGCCACGAGGTCCAGCGCGCATCGGACCCGAGATCGGGCCAGCTCGCGCCGCCAAGAGCAAGCACCGTCGCATCCGCCTCGACTTCGATATGTCCCGATGGCGTGTCGAAGAGCAGGGCGCCGCCTTTTGTCCAGCCCAGCCAGCGATGGCGCACATGGGTGACGAGGCCCTCGCCCCGCAGGCGCTTCAGCCAGGCGCGCAGCAACGGCGCCGCCTTGAAGTCTTTCGGAAAGACGCGGCCCGACGAGCCGATGAAGGTTTCGACGCCGAGCGACGATGCCCAATCGCGCAACGCCTGCGGATCGAGGGCGCGGATCGCGGGGGCTAGCAGCGGCGAGGCGGGGCCGAAACGGGTGAGGAAGGGTTCGAGCGCTTCGGAATGGGTGAGGTTGAGGCCGCTTTTCCCGGCCATCAGGAATTTGCGCCCGAGCGAGGGCATGGCGTCGAAGAGGTGAACCTCAATGCTCGCGGGCAGCAGCGCTTCAGCGGCCATCAGGCCCGCAGGGCCGCCGCCGATGATTGCAACTTTAGGTGTGTTCTTCGTCAATCTTCGTCCTATCCGCCCTTCGGGGGCTGGTGCGCGGGCTTTGCTGCGGTAACCTGTGCCCAACAGAAACTCGCCATACAAGAAATCCCCAGGGAGCCCTATGACTATCACCCATCTCCTGATCGCCAATAGAGGCGAAATCGCCATCCGTATCGCGCGCGCTGCCGCCGAGCTTGGGCTCAGGACCACAGCGGTCCATTCTGCCGACGATGCGCTATCGCTGCATGTGAAGGCGGCGGACGAGGCCGTTGCGCTGAAAGGGGAGGGCGCTGCCGCCTATCTCGACATTGCGGGTATCGTCGCGGCGGCCAAGGCTGCGAAATGCGACGCCATCCATCCGGGCTATGGGTTCCTCTCCGAGAATGCCGATTTCGCGCGGGCCTGCGCCGAGGCGGGCATTATTTTCGTAGGGCCGAACCCGGAAGCGCTCGAACTCTTCGGCGACAAGATCAAGGCGAAGGCTCTGGCGCTTGCCTCGGGCGTGCCGTTGCTCGCAGGAACGCAGGGGGCGACGAGCCTCGATGACGCGCGCGCCTTCTTCAAGGCGCATGGGCCAATGATGATCAAGGCTATCGCTGGCGGTGGCGGGCGCGGCATGCGGCCCGTGAGGGGCGAAGCGGAGATCGACGAGGCCTATAAGCGCTGCCAGTCGGAAGCGAAGGCTGCCTTCGGCAATGGCGATGTCTATGTCGAGAAGCTGATCGAGAAGGCGCGGCATGTCGAAGTGCAGATCGTGGCCGATAGCGCGGGCGGCGTCGCCCATCTCTTCGAGCGCGAATGCTCGATCCAACGCCGCAACCAGAAGATTGTCGAGATCGCGCCGAGCCCTTCCTTGAGCGAGGAGTTGCGCGACGAGCTTTGCGCGGCGGCTGTGATGCTCGCGCGGGCGGCGGCATATGACAATCTCGGCACCTTCGAATTCCTTGTCGATGCCGCTGACATGAAGACGTTCGCCTTCATCGAAGCCAATCCGAGGCTGCAGGTCGAGCACACAGTGACCGAAGAAGTGACGGGCGTCGACCTCGTGCAGACGCAGCTGAAGATCGCCTCGGGCAAGACGCTGAGGGAACTTGGCCTCACGCAAGGAGAGGTGCCTTATCCGCGCGGCCACGCGATCCAGCTTCGCATCAACATGGAAACGATGGACGAGAGTGGCAACGCCAAGCCTGCGGGCGGCATCATCTCCGTGTTCGAGCCGCCATCCGGCCCCGGCATCCGCGTCGATACGTTTGGCTATGCGGGTTATCGCACCAGCCCCAATTTTGACTCGCTGCTGGCAAAACTCATCGTTCATGTGCCCTCGGTCGATTATCGCGATGCGGTGCGCCGTGCGGCCCGCGCCCTCAGTGAGTTTCGCCTCGAAGGCGTCTCGACCAATATTTCCTTCCTTCGCGCGCTCGTCGCGCATCCGGCCTTTGCCACCAATGACGTGACCACGCGCTTCGTCGAGGAGCATGTGGCGGAGCTAGTGAAGTCGGTTGTGGCGCGAGAGCGCTATTTTGCGGGAGGCGCAACGCAGGGCGTTGCCGCGGCGACGGCGATCAAGGGGCCCGAGGGCAGCGAACCCGTCGGCGCGCCGATGCAGGGCAAGGTCGTCAGCATCGACGTAAAGGAAGGCGACAAGGTCCATGCGGGGCAGCAGATCGCTGTGCTCGAGGCAATGAAGATGGAGCATCTCGTCCATGCGGCGGGAAGCGGCATCGTGCGCCTCGTCGCGGCGGCGGCGGGCGAAGTGCTTTTCGACGGTCAGCCCATCGTCTTCATCGAGCCGGGCGATGTCGGCGCAGCGACGGTGAGCGAGGAGAAGGAAGTCGATCTCGACTACATCCGCCCCGATCTTACGTCTGTCCGCGAGCGGCATTTCATCGGCCTCGACGAAGGACGCCCCGATGCGGTGGCGCGGCGCCGCAAGACGAACCAGCGCACGGCGCGCGAGAACATTGCCGATCTCTGCGACGAGGGAAGCTTCATCGAATATGGCTCGCTGGCGCTTGCGGCGCAGCGCCGTCGTCGTCCTATGGACGAACTCATCAAGATGAGCCCGGCGGACGGCATGATCGCGGGCATCGGCGCGGTCAACGGCGCAATGTTCGACGAGGACAAGGCGCGCACCATGGTCCTCTCATATGACTACACGGTCTTCGCGGGCACGCAGGGCGCGATGAACCACAAGAAGAAGGACCGCATGTTCAAGATCGCCGAGCAGTGGCGGCTTCCCATCGTCTTCTTCACCGAAGGCGGTGGCGGTCGGCCCGGCGACACGGATTCTATGGGCGTCGCGGGCCTTGATACGCCGAGCTTCCTCGCCTATGCGCAGCTCTCCGGCCTCGTTCCGCGCGTCGGCATCAATTCGGGCCGCTGTTTTGCGGGCAATGCGGCGATCCTCGGTACCTCCGATGTCATCATCGCAACGAAGAACTCCGCCATCGGCATGGGTGGACCGGCGATGATCGAGGGTGGCGGGCTCGGCGTCTTCCTGCCTGATGAGGTGGGGCCGGTCGAGGTGCAGGCGCCGAACGGCGTCATCGACGTTCTGGTCGAGGATGAGGCCGAGGCGGTGGCTGCCGCGAAGAAATATCTCTCCTATTTCCAGGGGCCGGTCGCGCAATGGGATTGCGCCGACCAGCGCAAGCTGCGGCACCTGATCCCTGAGAACCGCCTGCGCATCTACGACATCCGGGCCGTGATCGATGCACTTTGCGACACAGGCTCGGTGCTGGAACTTCGCCGCGATTTTGCTCATGGCATGGTGACGGCGCTGGTCCGCATCGAGGGCCGTCCCATGGGCCTCATCGCCAACAACCCGACGCATCTTGCAGGCGCCATAGATGCCGATGGCGCCGATAAGGCCGCGCGCTTCATGCAGCTTTGCGATGCCTTCGGCCTGCCGATCCTCTCACTCTGCGATACGCCGGGCTTCATGGTCGGGCCGGAGGCCGAAAAGACGGCGCTGGTCCGCCGCGTCAGCCGCATGTTCGTGACGGCGGGCAGCCTCAACGTCCCCATCTTTACCATCGTGCTGCGCAAGGGCTACGGGCTCGGTGCGCAGGCCATGGCCGGCGGCAGCTTCCACGCGCCCTTCTTTATCGTCTCCTGGCCGACCGGCGAATTTGGCGGCATGGGTCTCGAAGGCGCGGTCAGGCTCGGCTATCGCAAGGAAATGGAGGCGATCAAGGATCCGGTCGAGCAGAAGGAGTTCTTCGACAAGATGGTCGCTCGCTCCTACGAGCACGGAAAGGCGGTCAACATGGCTTCCTTCCTCGAGATCGACGAGGTGATCGATCCCTTCGAGACCCGGCGCTGGATCGCCCGGGGCCTCGCTTCGCTGCCGAAGCTCGCGCCCACCGAAGGCAAGCGCCGCTCTTTCATTGATACCTGGTGAGTGTGGCGAGCTGTTGCCGCATTGCCACATGCCGCGCGGGGACATTCGAGTCCCCGTTAAGCACAATGAATTGTGGCAAAGTCACGCGGCTTGGTCATAATCGCCTGCCGTATCAATCCGGTCGCGGCGAGTATTCGTGAGGGGCGTCGAGTGGGGTTCTCGCAAACAAGCGTCAATAGCAGCGCCGCAATCGCGCAGGCGCCCGGCGCGTCTGCGCGTTCCAGCTGGCTTGCAACGCTCATTTTGCTGGTTTTCGCGCTTTGTCTCGCCTCGTTCGGTCATGCCGCGCCCGTGGCAGCCGAGGCCGTCAAAGGCCAACGCTTCCTGAACAGCCGTTTGGCGTTTGAAACACCCGCCCGGCTGGCTGCCTATGCCAAAGTGACCAATCGCGGGCCCCGTCAGCGGATTCTGGCACCGAAGTTCGAGGCACCCTCGGCTCTGGCGTCGATGTCCCCTGACCAGGGGGGAACCGTTTTGAGCGCGGTCCAGCCCCGGGTGAGGAAGGGTGCCGTTTCGGTAGGCCAGGCTGGGCTGTCCGCCCGTGCGCCGCCAACTAATGGCATTTTATAACCATCTATCTCAATTCGAAGGATAACCTTGTGGCCTCCCGCTCTGGACGGGTATAGAGGGGGCGGCCGAAAAGGCCTTCGGTAAAAGATCAATAAGTTTAAGAAGAGCAAAAGCTCCAAAATTCAGAGAATCCCGATGCAGTCCGTCGCGTGGAGGCTGCACGTCCCTAGGGGAGGTTACCTTGCAGCGTATCGAAAATATCGTGTTCGGCTTGCGTGCCGTGATCCTCGCGATCCTGGCCGCCATCACGATAACTATGCTTTTCTTCGCCGTGCAGCTTCGTATGGATGCCGGCTTCCTGAAGATGCTCCCGGTCGGGAATTCCTTCATTCAGACCTACTTCCAGTATGCGGACGGGTTTGGCGGCGGCAATCGCATCATCGTTGTGCTTGAGAACAAGAAGGGCGACATCTTCCAGCCCGAGTTTCTGAAGACGCTGAACGATGCGACGCAGGACGTCTTCTATATCCCCGGTATCGCGCGTCACCGCGTGACCTCGCTCTGGACGCCGAACACGCGCTACGTCGCCGTGACCGAGCAGGGCCTTGAAGCTGGCGACGTTATTCCGGCGAACTTCCAGCCGACGCCGGAAGGCATCAAGACGGTGATGCAGAACACGCTGCGCGCCAATCTTGTCGGCCGTCTCGTCTCCACCGATTTCCGCTCGGCCATGATCGCGGCCGAACTGCTCGAGGTCGATCCCGAGACGCAGAAGAAGCTCGACTACTTCAAGGTAGCGAACCTTCTCGAAAAGAATATCCGCGATAAATATGTGAATGCCGATACCGACGTGAAGATCGTCGGCTTCGCCAAGCTCATCGGTGACATCGCCGCCGGAGCCTCGTCGGTTGTCATTTTCTTCGCAGTCGCCTTCATTCTTACCTGCCTCATGCTGTGGCTCTATTGCCGGTCGTGGATCCTGACGATCGTGACGGTGAGTTGCTCGCTCTGCTCGCTCATCTGGCAATTCGGTACGCTGCACCTCATGGGCTACGGCCTCGACCCGCTGGCCGTGCTCGTGCCGTTCCTCGTCTTCGCCATCGGCGTCAGCCACGGCGTGCAGCAGATCAACATGGTGGGTGCTGAAATCGCCGCCGGCCTCGACAAGAACGCGGCCGCGCGCGCGACGTTCACCTTCCTGCTGCGTCCGGGCTCGGTCGCTCTCGCGACCTGTCTCGCGGGCTTTGCGACGCTCTACATCATTCCAATCGGCATGATCCGCGAACTCGCGGTCACGGCCTCCATTGGTGTGATGTTCAAGATCGTCTCGAACCTCATCATGCTGCCGCTCATCGTCTCCTATGTCGCACCCGGCCAGGAGTACGGCGAAAAGGTGCGCAGCGCGATGGCAAGCCGTGCCAGGTTCTGGCCGTTCCTCGCGTCCATCGCGAAGCCGACCCAGGCCTTCGTCTTCATTGGCTTCTGCGTGATTCTCGGCGCTGTCGGCTTCTACGAAGGCCGTGATCGTCAGATCGGCGACGTCCATGCGGGCGCCGGCGAGCTTTGGCCGAACGCGCGCTACAACCTCGATAGCGAGTACATCGCGGAGCACTTCAAGCTCGGCGTCAACGTGATGAACGTGATCGTCGAGTCGAAGGATGTGGCTTGCGTCGACTACAGCAAGATGCACTTCCTCGACACCTTCAGCTGGGACATGCGTAATGTCGACGGCGTGCAGACGGTGGTGAGCCTTCCGATTGTCGCCAAGAACATCAACAGCATGTGGCAGGAGGGTAACCCGAAATGGGCTGCGCTCCCGCGCGATCCGACGGCTCTCGCCCAGGCGACGTCGAGCGTTTCGAGCTCGACCATGCTCGTCGACACGGAATGCAAGACACTGGGCGTCCAGATCTACATCGCCGATACCAAGGCCGAAACGGTGAAGCGTGTTGTCGGTGCCGCTGAGGCCTGGATCAATGATCCCAAGCACCAGCGCGACGATCTGAAGCTCCGCATCGGCACCGGCAACGTCACCATCACTTCGGCGACGAACACCGTGGTCGAGCATGCCGAACTTCCGATGCTCCTCTACGTCTATGCGGTGGTCATGATCCTCGTGATCTTCGTCTACCGCGAATGGCGCGGTGCGCTCTGCTGCGTGCTGCCGCTGATCCTGTCGACGATCATCGGTAACTGGTTCCTGATGGCGGCCGGCATCGGTCTCAAGATCTCGACCCTTCCGGTGCTCGCGATCGCCGTCGGTATCGGCGTCGATTACGGCATCTACGAGTACAACCGTATCCAGCGTTACATGCGTATGGGCGTCTCGCCATACCACGCCTATCTCCAGGCGCTGAATGACGTGGGTTCGGCGACGATGTTCACCGGCGGCACGCTCGCCATCGGCGTCTCGACCTGGAGCTTCTCCGCTCTGAAGTTCCAGGCCGACATGGGCCTGCTCCTCACCTTCATGTTCATCGTCAACATGATCGGTGCGGTGACGCTCCTGCCGGCGCTGGTCGCGGCGCTCGAATATATCTGGCCGCTGAAGCGCAAGCCGCTCACGGAAGAGGAAGCGCGCGCGATTCGTCACGCGCACTGATCTCCAGCCAAGCAAAAGAGAAGGGCGGCTTCCGCGAGGGAGCCGCCCTTTTTCTTTGCCGGAAGCTTTTTGCGGGATCAGTTGTGAGAATAGAAGAACCGCTCCTCGGCGATCTTTCCGTCCTTCAGCGTGTAAAGGCCGGTCTCGTCCATCTTCATGCGAGCGCCCGTTTCCTTCACCGTCAGGTCGACCGTGAAGCGGACGATGAACTGATTGCCGTTCACATAGGGGCCATCGATGTCCATCCGGTGGACGTCATGCGCGCCCTCCCACCACTCGCCCTTCTTGTGCAGCGCTTCCTTGCCCCGCGCAGGAGGCATGCTGCCGGAAGGCTCGATGCTCAGTACGTCATCGGCCCAGTATCGTTCGCCCGCTTCATCCGCCTTGCCTGCCTTGTAAAGGGTGACGAAATCTTCGGCGATGGTCTTCGTGCTCTCCTGAATATTCACATTCATGTCCATGGGGTTCTCTCCTCTTCGGTCGTACCGGAAGTTCCCCCGAGCCTAGCGCGCTCGTCCTGACAGCATGATGTCAGGAGCCTCCGAGGGGCAGGGGCGCACAGAAGCAAAAGGGCCGCCTTCAAGGCAGCCCTTTCTTTCATCAGTCCCATCGGCGGAAATTTCACGCCTGTTCAGTCACACCGTCCATCGCCACTTCGCTTTCGTCGCCGAGATTGGTGGGCGCCAGCAGCAGATACATGGCGGGCGTCACCAGACGGGAGAGGAAAGTCGAGGAGAGCAGGCCACCGATGATGACCCAGGCAAGCGGCGAATAAAGGCCGGAGCCCTGAAGCGCGAGCGGCAGAAGCCCGCCGACCGCCGTCGCGGAGGTCAGCAGCACCGGCAGGAAGCGGATTTCGCCCGCCTGCTCGATTGCCTCGGCGAGCGGCGTTCCCGCCTTCCGCAGCTGGTTGGTGAAGTCGACCAGCAGGATCGAGTTCTTGATCTCAATACCGATGAGGGCGATGAAGCCGATCACTGCGGTGAAAGAGAGCGAATAGCCGGAGGCGAGCAGGGACATGATGCCGCCGAAAATACCAAGCGGGATGACACCTGCCACGACCAGTGTCGCGCGGAAGGAGTGGAACTCGAGGATGAGCACGGCGAGAATGCCACAGATCGCGATCAGGATAGCGGTGAGGAGTCCGCTGAAGCTCTTGGTCGCCGCCTCCGCCTCGCCGCCTTTGCGGAAGTCGTAGCCGGGCGGAATCGGCACCGATTTCAGCCGTTCGAAAATATCGGCCGTGACCTTGGCGGTATTGTATCCAGTCTGCGTATAGGCGGTAATGGTTACCAGACGCTCGCGATTGTAGCGGTCGATGCGGCTAGGACCGGAATCGAGATGCGGCGAGGTGAGCAGGCCAAGCGGCAGGGAATTGCCGTCGGCGGTCGGCACATAGACCTTGCTCAGGGCGTCCAGCGCATGATGTTTGTCGAGCGGTAGGCGCACCGTGATCTTGTACTGCTCACCGTTCGTCTCGCGATACCAGCCCGCAGTCTCGCCGACGATGGCGAGCCGCACCGTGCGGTCGATCTGTCCGGTCGGCACATTCATCATTGCCGCCTTCTCGCTATTGATGCCGAGATTGAGGTCGGTCCGGTCGAGCTGCATCGGATTGAATACGTCGCGCGTACCGGGTGTCTCCTCAATGATCCGCGAAACCCCGGCGGCGATCTCCTTGAGCACCTTGAGGTTCGGGCCGACGATGCGCACCGCAACCGGCGCTTCAATGGGCGGCCCGTTCTGGAAGACGCGCAGGATGATCTGGGCGCCGGGATAGCGGGCGAATTCGGCACGCAGATCATCGAACATGCGCGGCGTTTTCACCTCGTTGAACTCGCGAATTTCCGCAAAGACTTCCGCCATGTCGGCGCGCGTCTCCATCGATCGCACATTGTAGTAGATCTGCGGATTGGCGTGGCCGAGGTTGGACATGGTCCAAAGAATCTCGGGACGCCCTTTCAACACGCTTTCGACATAGAGAAGCGCGCGCTTCGTTTCCTCCTGCCCGGTTCCCTGCGGCGTCTCGATCTGAACGAGGAACTGGCGGCTGTCGGCGGCGGGGAAGAGGCTGAAGCCGATAACCGGAACGAGCGAAAGACTCGCGAAACAGATGGCCAGCGCACCGATCACGGACGTTTTCGGATTAGCGAGCGCCCGATGGAGCAGTGGACGATAGAAGCGGTGGATGCCACCCATCACCGCGCGCAAGAAGATGTTTCCTTCCGGATGCGCCTTGTCGCTCAGAAGGCGGCTCGACAGAAACGGAATGATCGTCAGCGAGACGAAGAGCGAGGCGATGATTGTCACGGTGACGGCGACGGGC
Organism: Parvibaculum sedimenti; assembly: GCF_009184905.1. Classification (GTDB taxonomy): domain Bacteria; phylum Pseudomonadota; class Alphaproteobacteria; order Parvibaculales; family Parvibaculaceae; genus Parvibaculum; species Parvibaculum sedimenti. The sequence goes on along the minus strand of NZ_WESC01000002.1, from coordinate 43,035 downwards.
AGCGAGCGCGTGAATTTGCCCGCGCCTTCCGGCAACGAAAGAAGCGGCAGGAAGGCGAAGAGCAGCGCAGCCGTGCAACCAACCACGGCGACCGAGATTTGCGATGTCGCCGCGACGGCGGCTTCGAGGCGCTTCTTGCCCTGCCGCAAATGGCGCTCGATGTTTTCCACCACCACGATGGAGTCGTCGACGAGGAGGCCGAGCGCGAGAACGAAGCCTGCGATCGAGAGCTGGTTGAGCGAGTAGCCGCCAAACTCCATCATTGAGAGGCCGATCGCCAGCGAGAGCGGGATCGACACCATGACGACCACGGCGGCGCGGAGGCCTAGCGGCAACAGCGTGATGAGGACGAGGCCGACCGCGATGGCGAAGTCGCGATAGAGATGGCTCAGGCGATCATGCACCGAGACGGACTGGTCGAAGGCGCGTTTGAGTTCGATGTCCTTGGGCAGGCGCGGCTCGAAGCGATCGAGCACTTTGTAAATGCCGTTGCGCACCTCGAAGACGTTCTGGTTTTCCTTCTGGTTCGCGGTGATGAAGACAGCCCGCCTGCCATTGTACCAGGCAAGGTGGCCAGCCTCTTCCTGCGCCCATGAGACATCGGCCACGTCGCCGATCTTCACGATGCGCCCATCATAGGCGCCGATCACGGTATCGCGGATCTGGTCGAGGCTCTTGTAGCCGCCCGTCGTCTTGATATTGAAGCGCCGCGCGCCTGCATTGACCGGGCCACCCGGAATGTCGCTGCTTTCCGCGCCGATGGCGTTCGCGATCGCCGTTACGGGAATCTTCAGGCTGGCGAGCCTGCCGAAATTCACCGCGACGCGGACTTCCGAAGCGGGTAAGCCCCAGATTTTCGTTTCGCGCACGCCGGGCGCGCGGTCGATCTCGTCGCGCAGATCCTTGGCCACGTCTTCGAGTTCGCGCGCAGGCGCCGTCTCGCTGACCAGGGCCACCTGCACCATGTTGGTCAGCGATGACCGGAACTTGTCGACCTGAAGCACCTGAATGCCCGAAGGCAGGCTGCTGCGCAGCGCGTTGATCTCGCGCACGACATCGTCATAACGCTTGTCGGGATCGGGCGTCGACCAGTTGAACTGTACGCTGATGCTGGCCACGCCGTCCTCGGCGCGGCTGACGATGTTTTCGAGATCGTCGAGCCCGTTCACCGCATCCTCGATGGGCCGCACGATCAGCTTTTCCATATCGGCCGGGTCGGCGCCCGGCATCACCACGGTCACGACCGCATAGGGGATCGGGAAGTCCGGGTCTTCCGCACGGGGAATGCTGTTGAAGGTGTTGACGCCCATCATGGCCAGAAGACCGAACAGGACGAGCGTAAATTGCCAGTTGCGGACGAAGAAGCCGCTGATCTTGCCGAGGATCATGTGCGGGGCCTCGCCACCGGTTGTTCGGCGGCGAGATCGGTCACGACCTTCACCTTCACGCCATCGCGCAGATAGGGCGCGCCGGCGCTGACGACCTGAGCGCCCGCGGAGAGTCCGTCAGTGATGACGACTTCCTCGCCGGAGATGGTGCCCACGGAAACGCGGGCGAGCCGCACCGTCGATTTGGCGGGGTCAAAGACATAAATGGTCGCCGTCGAGCCGTGGCCTTCGAGGATGGCGGAGGCGGGGATGGCCAGATGCTGCTCGGTCTTGTCGCTTCCGGCCTTGGGCGCAGGCGCGATCCGGGCTTCGCCCATGAAGCCACTTTCGGCACCCGAGGGCACGCCTTCTAGCGCGATCTCGACTTCGAATGTGCCGGTGTGAGCGTCGCTCATTGCCGAGAGCCGCCGGATCGTGCCGGAGACCGGCTTTTGCGGGAATGCGTCGAGCGTCACCTCTGCATGGTCGCCAATGGCGAGGCGGGCGACGTCGCGGTCGCTGAGGCCCGCCTTGAGGATGTAGCCCTCGCTACCCTGGCTCACGGTGAGAACGGGCGCGCCGGGGGCGATGATCTCGTTGATGTCCGCGTGGCGTGTCAGCACGATGCCGTCTGCCGGAGCGACGATGCTGGCGAGGCTGCGGTCGAACTCCACGCGCTGGCGATCGGCTACCGCCATGTCATAGGCGCTCTTCGCGTCCTGAACCTTTTGCTGGCTGACGAAGCCCTTGGCAAGCAGGGGCTCGATGCGGGCGAGATCGCGTCTGGCCTTTTCGACCGCATAGGCGGCGCGGGAGGCCTCGGCGTTGATTTCGCGCTGGTCGAGCTCCGCGAGGAGCTGCCCCTTGGTTACGCGGTCGCCGGTATCGGCCTTCAGCGTCTTGATGAGGCCGCCGATCTTGAAGGAGAGCGCCGCTTCCTTGTCGGAGCGCAGCTGGCCATAAGCGACGACGTCCTGGCTTTCCGGGGCGGTGCGCGCAGTGGCGAGAAGTACCGGGACGCCGCTTTCGACCTGGGTGGTTGTCTTGTCTTCCTTCTTGCCGCAGGCGCCGAGCGCCGCAGCCAGGCTCAGCGCGGTCACCGCACCGAGCGCTATTCGCGAAAACGACATAGCCAACCCCTCTTTTCTACTGAACAGTGTTTATTTAGTCTGCTGCGGCGGCTGGTCAAGCCCTCCCGAACGGTGTTAGTTAGGCCCATGCCAGCGAAACCCGCCAAAAACGCAGCGTCAGCCCGCAAAGCGGCGAAAAGTGTGTTGCCGCGGCGCATACGCCGCCTGTCGCCTGCCGAAAGGCGCCTCCAGATCATCGATGCGGCGAGGGCGCTGTTCGCCGAGGGCGGGCTTGCGCAGGTCACGATGCGGAATATTGCTCGCCATGTCGGTATTACGCAGGCGGCGATCTATCAGCACTTCGAGGACAAGGAGGCGGTCCTTTTCGCGATTGCGGACGGCTTTTTTGCCCAGTTGATCGAGCGGATGCAGGAGCGGCTCACGGAGGATATGGAGCCGCTCGACCGGCTCCGGACCATGATGCGCGGCTATATCGAGGCCGGACTTGCCCGACCGGAGGAATACCGGCTGGTTTTCATGACCGATATTCCGGGCTTCAGGCGCGAGGGCGGCCTGCGCGTGGGGCCTGGCGACAACACCGAGCCGACCACGGGCCAGCTTGCTTTCGGTTTTCTCGAGGAGCAGGTGAGGGTGCTTCTGAAGGCCAGACTTATCAGGCCGGGCGATGCCGAAATCACGGCGGAAGCCATATGGGCCGCGGGGCACGGGGTCGTTTCCCTGCTCATCACCCATGTCGGCTTTCTCTGGGCGCCAGAAAAGCTCATCGATGCCCAGATCGAAATGATCTTCAACGGCATTCTGCCCGACGACAGCCTTGCCCGGCGCAAAGCACCTCAGGCGAGATCGCCGAAGGCGTAAGCGTCCATCCCGAGTGACCCATAGGTGAAGCTGTGGTGGAGCCGGGTTGCGGCTTCATCCGGCAGGCTCGCGCCAAGCGCGACGAAAAAGGGCAGGAAATGCTCATCTGTCGGGTGAGCACGCACGGCATTGGGCGCAAGCTCGCGATAGTGCAGAAGCTCGTCGATGGCGTGGGTTTCCACCTTTTCGTAGATCCATTCGGTGAAGGCGGAGGCCCATTCGACGGGCGCTGCATCGGGTTCGGGGCGCGCAATATCGCGCAGATTATGCGTGATCGAGCCCGAGCCGATGATCATCACGCCCTCGTCGCGCAACGGGCGCAGCGCTTGTCCAAGCTTGTAGTGCCATTCCGGGCTTTGATGCGGCGAGAGCGAGAGCTGCACCAACGGAATGTCCGCATGCGGATTCATCAGGATCAGCGGCATCCATGCGCCATGGTCGAAGCCGCGCTCCGGGTCGCCGGCGGGCGCAAAGCCCTGCGCGGCGAGAAGGTCGGCCACGCGGGCGGCCAGCGCGGGCGCACCGGGAGCAGGATAGGTCAGCCGGTAGAGCGCCTGCGGGAAGCCGTAGAAATCATGGATTGTACCGGGCGCGGCGCCCGTGGTCAGAGTTGGGCGATCCTCTTCGTAATGAGCCGAAATAACCAGAAAGGCCTTCGGCTCGCGCAGCTTCGGCGCAAGATCGAGGAAAAATTGCCGGGCCGGCACGTCCTCGAAGGCGATCATGGGCGAGCCGTGAGAGAGGAAAAGCGCTGGTGTGCGTGACATGGCTTCAATCCGTGGTCGGGCCGATGGAATGGTCGGCCGCTGCCTGGAATATGGGTCTTTCACGCATATCGCGCCAGCCTGCCCGTGGGCAACGGACTGTTGCCGCCCGGGAGGAAATGTTGGCGGAGGGTTAAGGTTGACTAAACAGTCATTTATTGACTAAATAGTCAAGTCGAGGGAGTGAGCGATATGGCTGCCAGACGAACGCCGGAGGAAAAGCCCGTGGAACATGGCTCGCGCCGTCGCGAGCGCATGCGGGCCGTGCTTGTCGAAGCGGCGACCCGGCTCTTTGCGGCACAGGGCGTGGATGCCACGACCATCGATGAAATTGTCGATCTCGCGGGCGTCGCCAAGGGCACCTTCTACAATTACTTCACCGACCGTGCGGATATTGCCGTTGCTGTCGCCTCCGCGATCCGCCGTGAGTTCAATGAAGGTGTCGCGGAGCTCAATGAAGGCATTGCTGATCCGGCGGAACGCGTATCGCGCGGTGTCAGGCTGTTTCTCTATCTCGTCGTCCGGGATCCCGTACGAGCCCGACTGTTGTCGCGGATCTATGAAGGCGGTGTCGATATCGCCAAATCGGGCAACCAGCATTTGCTCGGCGATCTGCGCGAAGGCGTGGAGCTTGGCCGTATTCAAGTGCCGAGTCTCGAGGTCGCGCTTCATCTCGTCGTCGCGCTCGGCACGGCCGGTATGCGCCACCTGCTCGACAAGGGAGCAGGTCCCGAAATTTTGCGCGGCGAAGGTTACGCCCATGAAGTCGCGACAGTGCTTCTGCAGGGTCTCGGCCTCCGCCGGGCCGATATCGTCCGCATTCTCGCGCGTCCCTTCGATGCCTCGCATCTCACGCTTTCAAACAGGGGAGAACGGCTATGATCCGCGTTGCAGACATTGCCTATGTTCGTTTTCGTGCGCCAGACCTCGATCAGATGGAAACATTCCTCGGCGAGTTCGGCATGGTCTGCGCCGACCGCAATGAACAAATGCTTCACATGCGTGGAAGTGACACGCGGCCCTTCGTCCATGTGACGGTGAAGGGCGAAGCGGGCTTCGACGGCCTCGCCTTTCAAGCAGAAAGCCTCGATGACCTTCAACGTCTCGCCGATGCGGAGGGCGTGGCGGTCGAAGATCACGAAGCGCCGGGCGCCGGCAAAATCGTGCGCCTGCGTGATCCGGATGGCTTTCTCGTCGAAGTCGTTGCGGGTGAAAATCGCGCCGCACAGCTTCCCGTCTTGCGCCATCCAGTGCTCAATGAAGGCGAAGCGCGGCGCCGCATGGGCGAACCGCTGCGCATCTCTGGCGGGCCTTCGCAGGTGAAGCGGCTAGGCCATTGCGTGATCAACGTTACCGATTTTCGCAAGAGCGAGGATTGGTACAAAAGCCGTTTCGGCCTTGTGACATCGGATGAAATCGAACTCGCGCCGGACATGGCGTTGGGCGCATTCCTGCGCTGCGATCGCGGCAAGATGCATGTCGATCATCACACGCTGTTTCTCGTCGGCACGGGCCAGCCGGGATTCAACCATGCGGCTTTCGAGGTCGCCAATTTCGACGACCTGATGGCCGGACACGATCATCTCGCGAAGGCAGGCCGTCGCCATGAATGGGGCGTCGGGCGTCACCTGCTCGGAAGCCAGATTTTCGATTACTGGCGCGACCCCTGGGGACACACGGTCGAGCACTGGACCGATGGCGATCTCTTCAACAATGAGACGCCGCCGAACAAGGCGGGGCTCGCCGAACTGATGGCCGCGCAATGGGGGCCCGATGCGCCACCCACCATGGGCAGCTGATCTCTACATTCACTTTCGCAAGAGGACTAGGCATATGAAACTCGCAACCTTCACGCATCAGGGCCGCACACGCATCGGCCTCGTTCGCGATCAGGGCATCGTCGATCTCTCCGTCACCGCGCCTGCTCTTCCGCAGGAAATGACGGCGTTTCTCGAGGCGGGCAACGCTGCGATGAAGGCGGCGCGCGACGTGACGGCCTCGGCGTCGGCGATTCCGCTTTCCGAAGTCACGCTGCGCGCGCCGGTGCTGAAGCCCGGCAAGATTCTCGCCATCGGCCTCAACTATCGCGACCACGTCGAGGAAAGCGGCATGCCGCTGCCTGAAAACCAGGTCTGGTTCAACAAGCAGCATAATTGCGCGCAGGATCCGTATGGCGCGATCGATCTGCCGGTCGTCTCGACCATGCTCGATTACGAAGCCGAGATGTGCTTCGTCATCGGCAAGCGCTGCCGTCATGTACCGGTCGAGCGCGCGCATGAGGTGATCGCCGGCTATTTCGTCGGCAACGATGTCAGCGTGCGCGACTGGCAGCTCCGCACCAACACATGGCAGATCGGCAAGAGCTTCGACACCCATGGACCCATGGGGCCCTGGATCGTCACGCCCGACGAGGTCGGCAATCCACACGCGCTCGACATCAAGTGCTGGGTCAACGGCGAATTGCGCCAGAACTCCAACACGAAGCACCTGATCTTCAATTGCTTCGATCAGGTGGCGCATCTCACGCAGGCCTTCACGCTCGAACCGGGCGACGTGATCTTCAGTGGCACGTCGGGCGGCGTCGGCATCGCGATGAAGCCGCCTGTCTTCCTGAAGGCTGGCGACGTGGTGAAAGTCGAGATCGAAAAGCTCGGCTACATCGAAAACAGCGTCGTGGCGGAAAAGGGCGAAACGGTTATCGCCTGAGGCGGGACTATCGGGGAGGGAAGAAAATGGAAAAGACCGATGTGCTGATTTCTGGGCTCGGTCCGGTGGGGGCGGCTCTCGCGGTTTATCTCGGTCGTCTCGGCATCTCGGTGATGGCGATCGATCGCGACACGAGCGTCTATCCGATGCCGCGCGCGGCGCATCTCGACCACGAAACCATGCGTCTTCTCCATCTGGCCGGCGGCGCCGAGGCGGTGTCACAGGCGAGCCAGCCACTTTCGGCCTATGAGTTCCGCTCGCGCGATGGCTCGTTACTGATGGGTTTCAAGCCGGGCGAGGTCACGACCGCGACGGGCTTTCCACAAAGCTCCATGTTTCATCAACCGACTCTCGAACATGCGCTGCGCGCGCGGCTTGGTGAGATTTCAGGCGTTTCGGCGAGGCTCGGTCATGCGCTCACGTCCTATAGCGCGAGCGACGATGGCGTCATTGCCGGGATTGCGGGGCCACACGGCGCCTATGACGTCGAGGCTAAATATCTCATCGGTTGCGATGGCGGGCAGAGCATTGTGCGGCGCATCGCGCGCATCGAGCTTGACGACATGGGTTTCGACGAGCCGTGGCTCGTGATCGATGCCCGTCTGAAAGATGGGCGTGAACGCCTCACCACCATCGGATTGCAGCATTGCGATCCCCGGCGTCCCGTCACCTCCGTGCCGATGTCACCGGGCCGACATCGCTGGGAATTCATGCTGCGTCCGGGCGAAACGCCGGAAGAGGTCGTCGGCGACGAATTCATCGACGATCTGCTCGGGCCATTCGTCGATCCGGCCTCCGTCGAGATCGACCGCCGCGCCGTCTATCGCTTCCATGCCGTCATCGCGAAGGAATGGCGTAAGGGGCGCGTGATGCTTGCGGGTGATGCGGCGCACCAGATGCCGCCCTTTCTCGGGCAGGGGCTTTGCTCCGGCACGCGCGATGCCGCCAACCTCGCATGGAAACTCGCTGCTGTTCTTCAGGGGCGTGCAGACGAGGCGTTGCTGGATACCTATCAGGCGGAGCGCGAGCCGCATGTGCGGGCCATCACGGAGATGGCGGTTTTCATGGGCAAAGTCGTCTGTACGCAGAATGAAAAGGAGGCGGCCGCCCGCGACCGCGACATGCTATCGAAGCCGGAAGGCGAGCGGTTTGTGGTGATGCCCGATACGATCGGGCTCGCGAGCGGCGTCCAGCGCGGCGATGTGCTGGCTGGCACCATCTTCCCTGAGCCTTGGCTCGAAACTGGCGAAGGTCGAAAGAGGCTTGACGATGTCGCAGGCCTCGCGCCTATCCTTCTCTTCCGCGACGGCGGCGAGGCGGCTGCGTCTTCTTTCCGCGCCGGAGGGGGCTTTGCCATGGCGCTCTCCGATCCTTCTCTTCTGGATGAAGGCGATCGGGTTAAATCCACGCTCGCGGATTCCGAGGCCGTACTCGTTCGCCCGGACCGCTATGTGTTTGGCAGGGGAGAGGCGAGGAATCTCCTCGCGGCCTGGAACGCTTATCTCGCGTCCGGTACTTCGCCCGCCTGAGGCTCCACTGCTATATCGACGTCCTTTCGGCATTCTGAAATCCGGTGATTTATCGCTGGTTTCGGAATGCCGTCGCTTTTGTCATAATCGACTGGGTCGATAGAGACACAAGAGCTTCTGTAAAACAACAAATATAAACTGTAATTAAACAGTGATTCCTGCCAATTAGTGTAAATATCTGGTTGACATCGTGGATCGCGTTTAACTACCTATTAGACAGATAGACAAAATGCTTTCGCAAAAAGCCAAATACGCACTCAAAGCCATGCTCGCTCTCGCCAACCAGGAAAACGGGGAACTGCTGCAGGCCGGCGATATCGCCGAGCAGCAGAACGTACCTCGCAAGTTTCTCGAGCTGATCCTGCTGGAACTGCGCAAGCAGGGGCTCGTGCATAGCCATCGTGGCAAGCATGGCGGCTATACGCTGGCAAAACCGGCTGACACGATCACCTTCGGGCAGATCGTGCGGATCATGGATGGCCCGCTCGCGCCCATTCCCTGCGCGAGCCTCACGCGCTACCGCCGCTGTGTCGATTGCGCGGACGAAAAGGCCTGCGCCATCCGCCGTGCGATGCGCCAGGTGCGCGATTCCGCCGCCGAGATTCTCGACGGTCTGACGCTGGAGCAGGCTCGCCGCGGGGCAGCACATGCCGAGTCGCTCACAACCTGAGTAAAAAATTTTGACATTTAACTCTAGTGATTTGATCGAAATGAAAGTGGATTTTGAAGAGTTTCCCCTTCACATGCCGGGGCCGGAATCTCGCCGTCATGAATGGCGGCGAGTTCCAACGGTTACGCAAACCCCGAATGGCCAAGTATTCTCATGCCGACAGAGAGGACCGATCATGACCCTCGATACCTTGTCGAAAAAAGCGGCGCTGCTTCTCGGCGCTTTGCTCCTCCTCATCGCATCGGCGTTCGAAGTGCGCGCCGATACAACTCTGCTCAATGTTTCCTACGATCCGACACGTGAGCTCTATGAGGCTGTGAACAAGGAGTTCGCCGCCGACTGGAAGGCGAAGACCGGCGAGACCGTCAACATTCGTCAGTCGCATGGCGGGTCCGGCAAGCAGGCCCGCGCCGTGATCGACGGTCTGTCCGCGGATGTGGTCACGCTGGCACTTGCGGCGGATATCGACCAGATCGCGGCGCTGAGCGGCAAGTTGCCAATCAGCTGGCAATCGCGTCTTCCGAACAACAGCTCGCCCTATACCTCGACGATCAATTTCGTCGTGCGCAAGGGTAACCCCAAGGGCATCAAGGATTGGAACGATCTGGTGAAGCCGGGCGTCGCCGTCATCACGCCGAATCCGAAGACCTCGGGCGGAGCGCGCTGGAACTTCCTCGCTGCCTGGGCCTATGCCGACAAGGCATTCGGCGGCGACCAGGCGAAGATCCGGGAATTCATCACCGCTCTCTACAAGAACGTGCCCGTGCTCGATACCGGCGCCCGCGGTTCGACGACGACTTTCGCGCAGCGTGGCCTTGGCGACGTGCTGATCAACTGGGAAAATGAATCCTATCTGATCCTGAAGCAGTTCCCGGACCAGTTCGAGGTCGTCTATCCGTCGATCTCCATTCTCACCGAACCGCCCGTCGCCCTGATCGATGACAACGCCGACAGCAACGGCACGCGCAAGGTGGCGGAGGCCTATCTGAGGTTTCTCTACACGCCCCAGGCGCAGAAGCTCGCCGCTGCGAATTTCTATCGCCCGCGCGATACCGCGGCTGCCGACCCAAAAGATCTCGCGCGCTTTCCTGCCATTGAACTCGTGACCATCGACGGGAAGTTCGGCGGCTGGCGCAAGGCACAGAAACTCTATTTCGGCGACGGCGGCATCTTCGACCAGATCTACAGGCCCTGACGAGCCGCGCTGCTCACTTCACCTTTCCGCTCGATCGATTTTCGAACACGGCTCGAGCCGAAGGAATCCTTCCCGCTTTCGAATGGAGGCGCGGAAGACAATTACAGCGTCGGGCTCAACTCGTGCCCAAACAATTACCTATGCTTTCTTGTGGATGGCGTGTGCTTCGACGCCAAAAAATCCAGCGTGAAGAGCGAGGGCGACCCAATCGTTACGCGCCTCGGCGTTATCTGGTAAATCTGTCGACCCATTGAATGACCGTGTGAGTGTTCTGCCATGAGCCTTGCCATTTTGACAGAGCGATTGCCGCGACGGGCACCTTCGGTGATGCCCGGCTTCGGCCTGACCCTCGGCTTCTCGATGGCCTATCTCGGGCTCATCGTGCTCATTCCGCTCGCAGGCGTCTTCATCCGGTCGGCGGGTCTTGGCTGGTCGGGTTTCTGGGAACTCGCTTCCGATGAGAGAACAGTGGCCGCCCTGAAGCTCAGCTTCGGGGCGGCGCTGGCCGGCGCCGCGGTCAATGCGATTGCCGGACTTCTCGTCGCCTGGGTACTGGTGCGTTACAGCTTTCCCGGACGGCGACTCGTCGACGCCGCGATCGATCTTCCTTTCGCTTTGCCGACCGCTGTTTCGGGCCTTGCGCTCGCCGCGCTATATGCGCCGAATGGATGGATCGGCTCGCTTCTTGCCGATGTCGGAATCAGGGTCGCCTTCACGCCGCTCGGCGTTGTCGTCGCCTGTGTCTTCATCGGCCTTCCTTTCGTCGTGCGCACGCTGCAGCCGGTCCTCAACGATCTTGAACCCGAACTCGAGGAAGCGGCCGCCACGCTCGGAGCGACGCGCTTCCAGACTGTCTTGCGTGTGATCTTTCCGGCGCTGCTGCCGCCGCTGCTCACCGGCTTCGCGCTCGCCTTCGCACGCGCGGTCGGTGAATATGGTTCGATCATCTTCATTGCGGGCAATCTTCCCTACAAGTCCGAGATCGCGCCGCTGCTCATCATCATCAGACTCGAAGAATTCAACTATGGCGGGGCGACAGCGGTCGCGACGGTCATGCTGTTGCTTTCCTTCATTGTTCTTCTGATCGTCAATCTGCTGCAGGCCTGGAGCAGGCGGCGCACCGGCTTTGCGAGCTGAGGAAAGATCATGGCCGATAACACAAAGAGAGAAGCCGGATCGCCGATCAGCGAGAGCCCGCTCGCCAAGTGGACGCTCATCGGATTGGCGATAGTCTATCTTGCTGCCTTTCTCGTCCTGCCGCTCGTTGTCGTCTTCGTTGAGGCGCTGCGCCATGGGCTTCAGGCCTATTTTGCCGCGCTGATCGAACCCGATGCGTTGTCGGCCATCCGGCTCACGCTCATCGTTTCCGCGATCGCGGTTCCAGCCAATGTTGTCTTCGGGCTTGCTGCCTCATGGGCCATTGCGAAGTTCGAGTTTCCGGCGAAGAGCTTTCTGATCACCCTGATCGATCTTCCCTTCTCGGTCTCGCCCGTTATCTCGGGTCTTGTCTATGTGCTGCTTTTCGGCGCGCAGGGCTTTTTGGGGCCGTGGCTCGTTGCGCATCACATCCAGATCATCTTTGCCGTGCCGGGCATCGTGCTTGCAACGATCTTCGTTACCTTTCCCTTCGTCGCGCGTCAGCTCATTCCAATCATGCAGGCGCAAGGCAATGACGATGAGGAAGCCGCGCTGTCGCTCGGCGCCGGCGGTTTCCGCACCTTCTGGAGCGTTACGCTTCCGAATGTGAAATGGGCGCTGCTTTATGGCGTGCTGCTCTGCAATGCGCGCGCCATGGGCGAATTCGGTGCCGTCTCGGTCGTGTCCGGACATATTCGCGGCCTCACCAACACCATGCCGCTTCATGTGGAGATTCTCTACAATGAGTACAATTTCGTTGCAGCCTTTGCGGTTGCCTCGCTTCTGGCTCTCCTCGCGCTCGTCACCCTCGTTCTCAAGACCGTCCTCGAATGGCGCTACGGTCGTGAGCTTGCCGCGGCGGGGGGGCACTGATCGCGTGACGACGGAACAACGTGATACGCGCGACGACGCGCGACCGAACCAGTCGCCCGTGCGCATCGACGTCGAGGATCTGCGCAAGAGCTTCGGCAGCTTCGCGGCTCTCAATGGCGTTTCGCTTACCGTTCGGCCGGGCGAGCTTCTGGCGTTGCTCGGGCCGTCGGGCTCGGGCAAGACGACGCTTCTGCGCGCCATTGCCGGTCTTTCGTCGCCGGATGAAGGACGCATCCACTTTCACGGCGTCGATGCGACAAATCTCAGCCTGCGCGAGCGGCGCGTCGGATTCGTCTTCCAGCAATACGCACTCTTCCGGCACATGACGGTGTTCGACAACATCGCCTTCGGCCTGCGGGTACGGCCCCGGGCCGAGCGTCCACGCGAGCGCGAGATCGCGCGGCGTGTACGTCGTTTGCTTGAGCTGGTGCAGCTTCAGGGGCTCGACAAGCGCTTCCCGAGCCAGCTCTCGGGCGGCCAGCGGCAGCGCGTAGCGCTCGCCCGCGCTCTCGCCATCGAGCCGACCGTTCTGCTGCTTGACGAGCCTTTCGGCGCGCTCGACGCTAAGGTCCGCAAGGATCTGCGCCGCTGGCTCCGCCAGATTCACCATGAGACGGGCCTCACCACGATTTTTGTCACACATGATCAGGAAGAGGCGCTGGAGCTCGCCGACCGCGTCGTCATCATGAGTCGAGGCCAGATCGATCAGATCGGAACGCCGAGCGAAATTTATGATGATCCGGCGACGCCTTTCGTCTGCGAGTTTCTGGGCAATGTCACGCGCGTCGACACCGTGCTCAAGGATGGCGAAGCGGAAGTGCTGGGCAGCGTGCTGCCGGTGCCGGATGGTGAGACCTATCGCGACGGCCCGGCGGTGGCATATGTGCGTGGCCACGAACTCGAGATCGTCTCGCGCGATCAGCCGGGTGGCGCGCCCGCGACGGTTCGCGCGGTCCGGCCCTTCGGCGCTTCGGTGACGATCGAACTCGATGTCGAGGGCCGTGCGGAGCCCATCGAAGCGGAAGTGCCGCGCGAGCTTTTCGAGGTGGGTGAGGTGCGTGAGGGGCGGCAGGTGCGTGTGCGGGCGATCGCCGCGCGCATCTTCAAGCGCGACTGAAATTCGCGTCAGCGACAATGTGAAAATATGACGGGGGCCGACGGCCCCCGTTCTCATTTGCGTGTTCTCATTTGTTCCATGGCGGCGGTCTGGCGCTTCGTTCGGGTCTGCGCAAATTTGAGCAGCAGGGAGCGGGGTGACGCAGCCGCCGTTCCCCTACGTCAAGATGGCTTGCCCATAAAATTGGCTTGGATATTGGCTTTTCGGCACGATATGGGAATGAGGAGTGGCGGCGCAGACCCTGCGCGGTGAACAAGCGTTCCCGCATGTCCGGTCTGGCGGCCAGGCGAAACCATATTTCGTAACACCCGGTCGAAAGCCTTTGACGGCGAACGATCGGTTCTCACAGGGAGTTCACCATGGCTGAAGCTTATATCGTAGCGGCGGCACGCACCGCCGGTGGCCGCAAGGGCGGCAAACTGAAGGATTGGCACCCCGTCGATCTCGGCGCGCAGGTCGTCAACGCGCTCGTCGATCGCACGGGCATCGATCCGGCCCTCGTCGAAGACGCGATCTGGGGTTGCGTCGGTCAGGCCGGCGAGCAGGGCATGAATGTCGCGCGTAACGTCGTCATGGCATCGAAGCTTCCCGAAAGCGTTCCGGGCACGTCGGTCGACCGTCAGTGCGGCTCCTCGCAGCAGGCGATCCACTTTGCCGCGCAGGCCGTGATGTCGGGCGCGATGGACATCGTCGTCGCGGGCGGCGTCGAAAGCATGACGCGCGTTCCGATGGGTCTTCCGATCTCGCTTCCGGCGAAGAACGGCTTCGGCATTTATATGAGCCCGGAACTTCAGCACAAGTACCCTGGCATCCAGTTCAACCAGTTCACCGGCGCCGAAATGATGGCGAAGAAGTACGGCCTGACGAAGGACGTGCTCGACGAGTTCGCCTTCAAGAGCCACCAGAAGGCGATTGCCGCGACACAGGCCGGCGCTTTCAACAACGAGATCGTGCCGCTCGAAGTCACGACCGCGGAAGGCAACAAGGAAATCCACAAGGCCGACGAAGGCATCCGCTATGACGCGAGCCTTGAGGCGATCAAGGGCGTGAAGCTTCTCGTCGAAGGCGGCGCGCTGACGGCTGCCAGCTCGAGCCAGATCTGCGACGGCGCCTCGGGCGTCCTCGTCGTCAACGAGAAGGGCCTGAAGCAGCTCGGCGTGAAGCCGCTCGCGCGCATCCACCACATGACGGTGGTTGGCGGCGATCCGGTCATCATGCTCGAAGCGCCGATCCCGGGCACGCTGCAGGCGCTGAAGAAGGCCGGCATGAAGATCGAGGATATCGATCTTTATGAGGTCAACGAAGCCTTCGCGTCGGTCCCGGTTGCCTGGCTGCAGCAGACGGGCGCCGATCCGGAGAAGCTCAACGTGAATGGCGGCGCCATCGCGCTCGGCCACCCGCTCGGCGGTTCAGGTGCGAAGCTCATGGCGACGCTCATCCATGCGCTCCATGCTCGTGGCAAGCGCTATGGTCTCCAGACCATGTGCGAAGGTGGCGGCCTCGCCAATGTGACGATCGTCGAGCGCCTCTAAAAGCATCATTTGTATGCATGCGGAAGGGCGGAGCTTAATGCTCCGCCCTTTTTTGTTGGCTTGGCACCGTTCGCTTTTCTTTCTTGCTTATTATGCAGTCCCACCTCGGACGATATTTGGTAGACTGTACGCAAATGGTCTACGGAGGGGTGCCGATTTGCGAATGAAGATGAAGGAGCTGGAGCGGGAGACCGGGGTAGGGCGTGAGACCATTCGCTTTTATATCCGGGAGGGGCTGCTGCCCGAGCCGGAGCGGCCGAAGCGCAATGTTGCGACCTATGGGCGCGAGCATGTCGCGCGGCTGAAACTTATCCGCAAGCTACAGCAAGAGCGCTTTCTGCCTCTCAGCATCATCAAGACCCTCGTCGAGGCCCATGCGGAAGGCCGGTCGCGCGAGCTCGAGGCATTTGTCGGGCTCGAAAAGAATGTGGGCCCGCTTCTCAGTGAATCTATCAGTCATGCTCCGCAAAAGCTCGATGATGTCTGTGCACAGACGAATATCGGCATTGACGATATTCGTGATCTCGCGAGCTTCGGTTATGTAACGATCGATGCCCGGGAAGATGGCGAATGGCTGAATCGGCGCAATGTACGCCTCGTCGAACTTATCGGCGAATGCCGCGCTGCGGGGTTTACCGATGAGGAGGCCTCGTACCGGAACGAGCATTTCCGTATCTATGTGCAGATGATGGATGCTGTCGCCAAATACGAAGTCTCGCTGTTCTATCGCAATCTTGCCAGCCGCATCGGCTCGCAGGAGGCAGCGGAACTCGCGGCGCGTGGCATTCGTCTCGTCAACGAGATCCTGCCGATTCTGCGCACGGAGAAGCTCATTCGGGAAATGACGCGAGTGAGCGAGAGCGGAATGCTCGATGAGGACAGTAGCGAGGGTTGAAGTGCGGCCGGGCGCTCAGGCGCCCAGCACCAGCGTGTCGCCTTTCTTCCAGTAGAGCCAGTATTTCTCGTCCCTCTTGAACGTGAATTCCTCGATGTCGCGCGAGATGTTACCGATATCGGCGAGCAGCGTTGTGCCCCCACCAATATGGAAGAAGACATTGCTGAAGCTGCCGTAATAGGCGACCTCGCCCACTTCGCCGCGCACGATGACGAGGTCCGGATTTTCCGGCTTCGTCTCAGAAACGAAAATCTTTTCCGGCCTGATGGCCAGCCCCACGTCGCCCTCGACATTGCCGGCAAGGTCAAGCTCGCCGATATTCGGCGCCTCGACCTTCACGCGGTTTTCTCCGTTGCGCGTGGCCTTGGCGTTGATGAGATTGATCTTGCCGATGAAATCCGCAACGAAGCGGCTATTGGGATATTCGTAAAGCTGCGCCGGGCTTGCCACCTGGCGTACCTTGCCGGCATTCATGACCGCTATGCGGTTGGCCATCGACAGCGCTTCCGACTGGTCATGTGTGACGATGACGAAGGTGATGCCGACGGTCGCCTGCAGATGCACCAGTTCGAGCTGCATCGCCTCGCGGAGTTTCGCGTCGAGCGCGGAGAGCGGCTCGTCGAGCAGGAGCACCGAGGGGCGCTTGACGAGGGCGCGGGCGAGCGCGACGCGCTGCCGCTGGCCGCCAGACATTTCGTTCGGCATGCGCTTGCCGAAGCCGCCCAGCTTGACGAGTTCGAGTGCTTCCTCGACGCGCTGCTTGATTTCCGAGTTCGGCCGTCCGTCCATCCGCAGGCCATAGCCGACATTCTTTTCGACCGACATGTGGGGGAACACGGCATAGGACTGGAAGACCATGTTCACAGGCCGCTTGTTCGGGGCGACGGTCGCCATGTCGTGGCCGTCGATCAGAACCTGTCCGCTGGTCGGTGTTTCGAAACCTGCGAGCATGCGCAGAAGCGTGGTCTTCCCGCAGCCGGAGGGCCCGAGCAGCGCGAAGAACTCGCCGCGTCCGACCGTCAGGTTCACGTCATCGACTGCCTTCATGCCTCCAGGGAAGATTTTCGAGACATTCTTGATCTCGATGATCGGCTTTCCAATTCCGGCGTCAGAGACTGGTGCGGACTTGGTTTGTTCCATTAAGGCCATGATGCTTTGTCGTCCCGCGAGATGATGGTGTCGAGCCGAGCCCAGCAAGGCGCGTGCCGGGAGCCCGATCAGTCTTCAATGGTTTTTGGATCAAGGCAAGGCTGGGCCGCACAAAAGCTCTTGTCGCATCGTCGGCGCATCACGAGATATGCTGCCTGATCGAAATGACCGGGAGGAAACAAATGATCGATCTCTATACCGCCTCGACGCCAAATGGCTGGAAAGCCTCGATTGCGCTTGAGGAACTGGCCCTGCCTTACGAGGTTCATCCGATCAGCCTGTCCAAGAATGAGCAGAAGGAAGAGTGGTTCCTGAAGATCTGCCCGAACGGGCGTATCCCGGCGATCGTGGATCGCGACGCGGATAACTTCGCGGTATTCGAATCGGGCGCGATTCTGATCTATCTTGCCGAAAAAACCGGCAGGTTGATGCCGACCGATGCGAAGGGCCGGTCGCTGGTCATTCAGTGGTTGATGTTCCAGATGGGCGGCATCGGGCCGATGATGGGGCAGGCCAATGTCTTCTTCCGATATTTCCCTGAAAAGATTCAAGCCGCTATCGACCGCTATCAGAACGAGACAAAGCGCCTCTTCACCGTGCTCGACGGGCGTCTGAAGGAGCATGAATATCTCGCGGGCGATTATTCGATCGCCGATATTGCCAACTGGTCCTGGGTGCGAACGCATAAATGGTCCGGAGTTGAAATCGACGACCTGCCGCATCTGAGCCGCTGGGTAGAGGCGATCGCCGCGCGCCCGGCCGCGCAGAAGGGCATTGCGATCCCCGTCGATCTCAAGACGCTGCAGGAAGGCGATGGCCAGGGCGCGAAGAAGTTCGCCGAGGAAGCCCTGAAGATGGTGCAGCGCTGAAGCACCCGTCGCAAGGATTGCCGAGCATGGACCGGATGTGCAGACTTCCGGTCCATATTCGGAAAGATGAGGGCGGCACCTATGCAGGAAGGGAAGGGGCCTCAGGGGCTTTCGGAGACTGAGGCCGCCGCAAGGCTCAAGGCGGAAGGGCCCAATCTCCTGCCGCAGCCCGACAAGCGGACCGTATTCCGCATTGCCTTCGATGTGGTGCGCGAGCCGATGTTCGGCCTGCTTCTCGGCGCGGGCGTCATTTACCTCATACTTGGCGATCATGAAGAGGCGCTCATCCTCCTCTGCTTCGCCTCCCTTTCCATTTCCATCGCCGTCATTCAGGAAACGCGCAGCGAGCGTGTGATCGAAGCCTTGCGCGATCTCACCAGTCCGCGCGCGCTGGTCATCCGCGACGGCCACGCAAAACGCATAGCCGGGCGCGACGTGGTGCGCGGCGATATCGTCATGCTGGCGGAAGGTGACCGCGTGCCCGCGGATATGCGGATGATTTCGGCAAGCGAGCTGCTGGTTGATGAGTCGCTGCTCACCGGCGAATCGGCGCCCGTGCGCAAGATCGCGTCGAGTCGCGAGGTCGAGGTAGTTCGTCCAGGCGGCGAGGATCTGCCCTTCGTCTTTTCCGGCACGCTCCTTGTGCATGGGCAGGGGACTGGCGAAGTCGTCGCGACCGGTCCCTTGAGCGAGATCGGCAAGATCGGTACAGCGCTCGGCGGTATTGAGACTGAAGAGCCGCCACTTCGCGCACAGACGGGATCGCTGGTGCGTGGCTTTGCGATCATCGGCGGTCTTCTTGCCTCCGCCGTCGTCGTTCTTTATGCGCTGACGCGGCATGATTGGCTCGGCGGTCTTCTCGCTGGCATCGCCATCAGCATGTCGATGCTGCCGGAGGAAATTCCGCTCGTCCTCACTGTCTTCATGGTGATGGGCTCGTGGCGCATTTCGCGCGCCCGTGTGCTGACGCGCCGCGCCTCGGCCATCGAAACACTGGGCGCGACCACGGTTCTCTGCACCGACAAGACGGGCACACTGACGCAGAACCGCATGACGGTGGCGGAACTGCGCGTCGGCGATTTCGTCTATCACATGGACGGAGAAGAAGTGCCCGCGCCGCTGAAGCGGTTGCTCGATCTCGGTGTGCTCGCCAGCGCGCAGGAACCTTTCGATCCGATGGAAAAGGCGTTCCATGCGCTCGCGACGCCGGATGGCGACTGGACGCTCGAACAGGGCTTCGGTCTTTCCTCGGAACTTCTGGCGGTCACTCAAATCTGGAAGGCGCCGGACAGACCCGGTTACATCATTGCCGCCAAGGGTGCGCCGGAAGCGATCGCGAAGCTCTGCAAATTGCCGGAGGAGGAGGTCGCCGCGATCCACCGCTCCGTTGACGACATGGCGGCAAAGGGCATGCGCGTTCTGGGACTTGCGGAAGGTGAACATGACGGGCCTATGCCATCGTCGCCCTTCGACCTCTCCGTGCGCTTTGCCGGTCTTGTCGGTCTTGCCGATCCCTTGCGTCCCGAAGCGAAGCAGGCCGTGCGCGAATGCCGCGCGGCAGGCATCCGCGTCGCCATGATTACGGGCGACTATCCGGCGACGGCCCGCAGCATCGCCGAGGAGGCTGGGCTCGATGTCGGCGATGTGCTGACAGGCGCCGAGATCGACCAACTCGACGACAAGGCGCTGCGTGAGCATGTGCGCCATGCGACTGTTTTCGCCCGCATCCTGCCCGAGCAGAAGCTCCGCATCGTTCAGGCGCTCAAGGCCAATAACGAGATTGTCGCCATGACGGGCGATGGCGTGAACGACGCGCCGGCGCTCAAGGCCGCGCATATCGGCATCGCCATGGGCGGACGCGGCACCGACGTCGCGCGCGAGGCGGCGGCGATCGTTTTGCTGGACGACGATTTTGCCTCGATGGTGAAGACGGTGCGGCTTGGCCGCCGCATCTACGACAATATCCGCAAGGCCATGGGCTATATCCTCGCCGTCCATGTGCCCATTGCCGGCGTCGCGATCGTGCCGCTCATCTTCGGTGGACCGCTCATTCTTACGCCGATCCATATCGCCTTTCTCGAAATGGTCATCGATCCGGTCTGCTCCGTAGTTTTTGAGGCCGAAGAGGAGGAGCCCAATGTGATGAGCCGCAAGCCGCGTGATCGGAACAGCCCGCTATTTTCCAGCAGCCTTGTCGTCTGGAGCCTTGTTCAGGGGTTTCTCGCGCTTGGCGTCATCATGGCCAGCTATGCGCTTGCCCTGAGTCGGGGCATGAGCGAGCCGGAAGTGCGGGCCGTCACTTTCGTCACGCTGGTGTTGACCAATATCTCGCTCATTTTCGCCAACCGTTCCTTCAGCACCTCGCTTCTGGGCGCGCTCAGGGCGCATAACAGGGCGCTCTGGCTCGAAATGGCGGCAGTGGGTGCCGTCCTCGCGGTCACTCTCTTCTGGCCGCCGGCGCGCGACCTCTTCCGCTTCGGTCCGCTTCATGCCGACGATCTGGCGGTGGCGGCTCTCGGGGGTATCGGCACACTGGTCGTTCTGGAGCTTCTCAAGCCATTCTGGCGGAGCCGCCTGACCGCGTGATTTCTCGTCCGACCTAGATGTGGCCCGCGAGAATGGCGATGCCGCAAAGCGCCATGGCGCCTCCTCCGAGGCGAAGGATGCGGGGGCTGTGGACATGGTTCATTCCACCGAGCGCGAGACCAAGTCCGATGCCGAGGCCGTGGAGGGCCACCGTCGCGAGGACGAAGCCCAATCCATATTCGAAGCCCGAGGCGGTTTCCGGCATCTCCGCGCCATGCGCATGGCCGTGGAAAACCGCGAAGAAGCCGACCACCGCCATCGCTGCCGAGGTCGGGGTGTCGAGGCTGAATGCAATGGCGGCCCCAAGCACGACGATGGAAAGTCCGATTCCGAATTCGACGAAGGGGATATGAAATCCCGTCATTCCCAGTGCGCCGCCCACAATCATCATCGATGCGAAGGAAAGCGGCACGAGCCAGAGCGCCCGCCCGCCGAGATGGGCGGCGAAGAGCCCGACCGCCACCATCGCCAGAACATGGTCGATGCCGCTGATCGGATGCGCGAAGCCGTGGACGAAGCCGCTGGCGCTGCCCATGCCGGTATGGGCCTCGGCGCTACCCGACGCGAGCAGCAGCGCTGCGGCGATGGACGGAAGGCGGAGAGGTATTTTGATCATCTTGCGCCTCGCGCTGGCAGTTCCGAAATGGTCATTTCCGCCGAAACCCTGCCTTTGCGGCCCGCCCTTGACAAGGGGCGCCCCTAGATTTAAATGATAATAGTTCGCAACAAAAGCCGAACAGAGGAGCGTTCATCATGCGTGCCGCCAGAAAAGCCGTTGCCTTCTCGGTTGTCCATTTCTTCGTTGGACTGGCCGTCGCCTATGCGCTGACGGGTCAGGCCGCCCTCGCGGCGAGCGTCGCGCTGGTCGAGCCTGCGGTGAACGCTCTCATCCACTTTGCGTATGAGAGCTGGCACGACGGCCACAATGGCGCCATGCGCGCGGCCTGAGGGGATTTACTTCCAGGCCCAGACAGGCTGCTCGAGATGTGCGACGCGTGTGGCCCGTCCGCCTAGTGCCACTTCCCGGAACTGGTAGAGCATGGCTGCCGTCGGCGCATGTACATGGCTTTCTCCGAGAAGGAGCCGGATCACCGGACGTTCGCTTTCGGGAATCGTGAGGAAGACCGGCGAATCCGGTCTTTCGAGTTCAGAGAGATGAAAGCGGTGGATCGACTCGACCTCGCCCGGATTGGGTTTCATCGCCCCGGTGTTTTTTGCCCAGACGACAACGGGCGTGATGACATAGCCGGATCGCGTCGGATAATCGTCGAGCGCACCGAGTACGGCTTCTTTCCCAACACTGAGCGAAATTTCCTCTTTGAGTTCGCGAATCGCTGCTTCGGTTGCCGTCTCGCCCGCGTCGAGCCGTCCGCCCGGCAGGGCCCATTGCCCCGCATGCGCGTTGAGGCGCGGCGCGCGGCGTGTCAGCAGGAAACTCGCGCCCTCGTCATGCGGCGCGATGGCGATGGCTACAGCGGCGCGTTTGAGGCCGCTCCCTTCATGTGCCTTGCGCTCGAAGTCTGACAGTCGGGATGCGATTTTTTCGCGCAGAGCTTCATCGAAAATATGTGTCATGTCTTTTTCTAGCACGTGGTCGAGAGGCTTCACGCTGTTTAATATATGGGCAATCTCTGTCACGAAAATGTGCGTCTGCGCCGTCATATGGCGAGGCACTGGTTATTATATTAAACACACACGCGAGATTTAACCGTTTGAGGATATTGGAAGGCCGTTGGTGCGGCGGTAGATTCAATCTGAAACGACGGCGTCTCGCCGTCCCGAACCAGTGAGAGGCCTCCATGCGCATCGGTGTTCCCAAGGAAATCAAGGTCCACGAATACCGCGTCGGCATGACGCCATCTGCCGTGCGCGAGGCAGTCTTCCACGGACACGAGGTTCTGGTGCAGAAGGGCGCAGGCTTCGCCATCGGCCTTCTCGATGAACAATATGTGGCGGCTGGTGCGAAGCTCATCGACACGGCGGAAGAGATTTTCGCCAGCGCCGACATGATCGTGAAAGTGAAGGAGCCGCAGGAATCGGAGTGGAAGCAGCTCCGCGAAGGCCAGGTGCTCTTCACTTATCTCCATCTCGCGCCAGATCCGGAACAGGCGCGCGGACTGATGAAATCTGGCGTTGTTGCAATTGCCTATGAAACGGTGACCGACGCGCGGGGCGGTCTCCCGCTGCTCGCGCCGATGTCCGAAGTCGCGGGCCGCATGTCGATCCAGGCTGGCGCGCATTGTCTCGAGATTGCGCAGGGCGGCCGCGGGCAGCTTCTCGGCGGTGTGCCGGGCGTTCCCGCTGCGAAGGTCGTTATTCTTGGCGGTGGCGTTTCCGGCACCAATGCGGCGCGCATGGCCATGGGCCTCGAGGCGCATGTCACCGTCATCGATCTCAATCTGCATCGCCTTTACGAACTCGACACGCGGTTCGGCCCGAGCCTCAACACCATCTACTCGACGGTCGATGCCATCGAGGAGCATGTGCTGGGCGCCGATCTCGTCATCGGCGCGGTGCTGGTGCCGGGTGCCGCGGCGCCGAAGCTCGTCTCGGAAGAGATGGTGAAAAATATGAAGAAGGGCTCCGTCCTCGTCGACATCGCCATCGACCAGGGCGGCTGCTTCGCAACCTCGCATCCGACGACCCATGCCGAGCCGACCTACGTCCTGCATGACGTCGTCCATTACTGTGTGGCGAACATGCCCGGTGCCGTGGCGCGGACCTCGACCTTCGCGCTCAACAACGCGACCTTGCCCTTCACGCTGGCGCTCGCCGACAAGGGCTATGCGAAGGCGCTTTCCGACAATCCGCACCTGCTGGCCGGCCTTAATGTCTACAAGGGCCAGATCACCTATCAGGCCGTTTCGGACGCGATAGGTGTTCCCTATGTGCCGGCGGCGCAGGTTCTCGCCCGTTGAGCCGGTTCGCGATGTGCCATAATTAAACACAAATTAACCCTATGGTTCCATTCTTCCTGCGGATTTCGACAGCAGGGAGAATGAGCCATGGGGCGTACACGCAGAAATGAGCTGTTCTGGCTTCTTCTGATCGCGGCTTGCATCGCGCTTTTCGTCTACCAGCGCGAGCAGCATGGCCGGGTGCGCCATGATCGCGTGGCCGCGGTCGCTCAAGACCCGAACGCAGATATCGTTACCGGCTCCATCGCGGAGAAGCCCGCGCGGAAAACGCAGCCGGTCGGGCGCTATTATGTGCCGCTGGGCTCTTATGGCTCCATCGACCAGGCGACGCGGCGCTACCTCGACGTGGCCCAGCGTTACCCGGCCCTCGAACGGGACAACAAGCTCAAGATCAATACGGTCAAGCTGAAGGGCGATGGCACATTCCACAGGGTCAGAATGGGGAATTTCGTCAGCGAGCGCGAAGCTCGCGCGGCCTGCGGCCGGGCCGGCTTTTCGGCGGCCCAATGCCCGGTGGTCGCTACGCGCTAGGCGGTGGCCGGCGCGAGGGGGCCAAAATCCTCTGCCGAAGCCCGTAGACTTTCGGCCCGCTTTGCCTGTATAAGGCCCGCCAATGGCCGTTGCCCTCCCGGGCGAGCGGGCCAATGCGATTTCACAAGCCTTGCCCAAGAGCCGGTCCCAAGCGGGTCGCGAGCCCCGGGGTTCAGGCATTGCCAGACCGGAGACCCGAGAAATGGCCGTCCCCAAAAGGAAGACTTCCCCGTCGAAGCGCGGCATGCGCCGTTCGGCCGATGCGCTGAAGCAGCCGACCTATGTCGAGAACCCGGATTCGGGTGAGCTTCATCGTCCGCACCATGTCGATCTGAAGAGCGGCATGTATCGCGGCAAGCAGATTCTGAAGCCCAAGTCCGACATCTGATCAAGTCCGACATCTGATTTCGTTCGTCCCTCCGGGGGCGGATCGACGTTCAGGGCGCCAGCGGGAAACCGCCGGCGCCTTTGTCGTTCTAGCTGCTCGCAAGCCCTTTTAGGGCATTGTCGACATGGCGGGCCGCCTGTTCGTGGATCGTCTCGGCCCAGTCCGCTTCCTCGACGAGGAAGACCGCGCGCATCTCCCGCGCGATTTCGCGGCCCTGCGGGCTTTCCGGGTCGCCATGCCGGTAGAGCCAGTTATCGGCCTGAAGCGCCGCGCCCACGCGATCCTGCGGCACGGTGCCATATTCGATAGAGATCGCCATGGTCTGACGCTGCTTGCCGTCCGAGGCGAGAAGGTCGATCAATGCGCCCTTCATCGTGCCGCGCACATCCGCCGAAACCGATGTGCCGGCACTGGTCGAGCGCACATCGGGCCCCATCCATTTGACACCAAGTTCAAAGACTGGATGACCCGGCGCTTCGGTACAGAGAAGTTCGCCCGCGCCGCGCTCGCCGAGGCCGGTATGAATGTCGATGAAGGCAAGCGTCTGTCGCGTCAGGAATTCGCGCTCGAAAATGCCACGCATGACGCGGTTCGACCAGCTTGGGTCCCGGCCCCCGTAGAAGAGCCCATCGGGATGCGTGTATTGGCCTGTGCTGAGCGCGGCGACAAAGGCTCCGAGCCCATGTGTACGGATGAATTCGCTCTGCGCCGCGCGTGACTTCGCGCGCGTCTCCTCGGTCCATTCGCGGGGCACCAGCGCGTTGTGGAGAAGGGCGTAGCCCGCGTTTTCGGGAAAGGGTGGGGCTGCGAAATTGCGGTTGAGGTCGATATTGTCCTCGTTGACCCGCCGTCCATGCGCGAAGCCCCAGGGATTGACCGCGTGGATGAAAAGAAGCGCCGTGTCGGCGGGGAGCCGCTCGCCCAACCCTTCCTCGAGCAGCTTCGACTGGATGGCGGAGCCCGTATAGCCCTCGATGCCATGCGTACCGGAGGTCATGGCGAGGAGCTTCGGCGCGTCGGCAGGGCCGATGAACGCGGTATCGATGGCGAGCGCCCCGCCATCCGGGCCTCGCAAGGGATGGGCCTCGCTTGTCAGCCTCGCCCCGGCCGCCTCGGCGGCAGCAAGGAAGCGCGCCCGCGCCTCGGCGTAGCTCTGGGCAAAAGCCCCGTTCGTTGCCCTCATTTGCCGTCCCCTCCGTCGCGTTTCTGCATTTTTGTCTGCTTTATCTGTGCCAACCAAAATCTGCGCCATCCAAACATGGGGTCTCCCGCCCGCCAAGCCCGGAAGGCAGGGGCAATTTCCCCTGTCTGTGCTATATTGGCACGCATCTTGGCCGAGCGGGGGGCGTTCGGCGACCAACGGGGGGGATTTAGTCAATGCTCGGATCGCTGCCGCTCATGGCGCTCGTCGTCATTGCCTACAACGTCGTCGTATTCATCAGCGGCGCCACGCTGGAAACGGGCGTGTTTTCCATCGCGCTGATTTCGGGCGCGGTCTGGACCGTCAATGTCGGCGACATCATTCTCATCTTCGGCCTGGTGCTGCTTTTCCTCGAGATCATCAACGCGACGCGCACCGGCACGCTCACCATCGTCAATCACGGATTGTCGATGCTGGTGCTGCTGGTTGCCGTGGTCGAGTTCATCGTGCTGCCGCAGTTCGGCACGTCGGACTTCTTCCTGATCGTGATGCTCACGCTGCTCGATGTGATTGCGGGCTTCACCGTCACCATCACCTCGGCACGGCGCGACTTCTCGGTCAACGAATAGGATTTGATTGAGCGCGACTTGATCTCAGAACCGCAAACATGTTTGCGGATCGCACTTCAGTCAAAACTCGTCGGCCTCTTCTTCCTCGACTTCGAGGAGAAGTTCGTAAGCTGCCTGCAGGCGCCCGGTCATTCGATGGGGCGCAAGCTCGTTCGTTTCGATGCGCGAAAGCGGCACCAGCCCCATGAGGCTGTTGGTGAGGAAGATGCCTGAGGCGCGGGCGAGGCGCTGCGGCATGATCATGTCCTCGACGAGTTCGATCCCGAGCCGGACAGCAAGGTCGATGACGGCGGCTCGGGTTACACCTGGCAGGATGCCGCATTCTTCCGCAGGCGTGACGAGTTTCTCGCCCTCCCAGAGAAAGACATTGGCGACGCTCGCGCAGGAGAGATAGCCCGAGGTGTCGAGCATCAGCGCCTCGTCGGCGCCGCGGGCCCGGGCTTCCTCGCGCGCCAGCACATTGTCGAGATAGGGCACGGCCTTGAGGCGCGAGACGGGTGAAAGCGCATTGCGGCGCGGCGTCGCCACGATTGCCGTAAGAGACGCGGGCGGTGGAGGGCTTTCGACGGCGGTGATCAGAAGCGTCGGGATCGGATTTTCCGGCGGCACCAGACCGCGCGGTCCCGGCCCGCGCGACAGCGTGATGCGGAGCGCCACGCGCGGCTCGTCGCTCAAGCCATTCGCCTCGAGCAGCATTTCGCAGGCAATCGCGAGCAACCCCGTCGAAACGGGCACGGGTATGCCGAGAATGTTTGCGCCCGCCGCCAGCCGCACGACATGGGCGTCGAGAAAGGCGATGCGGCCGCGCCGTGCCAACAGCGTTTCGAAGAGAGCGTCGCCCAGAAGGAAGCCGCGGTCGCGAACGTCGATCCGCGCGTCACCCTCGTCGAGAAGTTCTCCATTGAGCCAGACGATCATGCGCGCCTCCTTGCCGCCATTCCGGCATCCGCATTCAGGAAATTCGCGAGCAACAAATGGCCGTGTTCGGTGAGCACGGATTCAGGGTGGAACTGCACGCCGTGGATCGGCGCCTGGGTGTGGGCGAGCGCCATCAGCGTTCCGTCTTCACTATGCGCCGTCGCGCGAAGCGGGCCTTCTTCGGCGAGATTGGCCACCAGCGAGTGATAGCGCGCGGCGGTGAAGGGGCTTGGCACCTTGCGGAATATCCCCGTCCCGTCATGCCGGATCCTGGCGGGTTTGCCATGCATGGGCGCCGTGCGCCGCACCGTGCCGCCAAAGGCAGCGGCGATGCATTGATGACCGAGGCAGACGCCGAGAAGCGGCACATGCGCTTCGGCTGCCGCGCGGGCGAGCGCGACGGAGATGCCTGCCTCGTCCGGGCCGCAGGGGCCGGGCGAAAGAATGATCGCTTCCGGTTCGCGGGCAAGTGCTTCCCCGACCGTGATCGCATCGTTGCGGACGACTTCACGCTCATAGCCCAACTCGCCGACATAGCGGGCGAGGTTGTGGACGAAGCTGTCGTAATTGTCGATCAGGAGGATCATGCGCCGACCTCCTCCGGTGCGCCCGCGATTTCGAGGCCGAGCGCGCGTGCCATGCCGCGCGCCTTGGTCAGCGTTTCCTCATATTCGGTGGCGGGGTCGCTATCCGCCGTGATGCCGCCGCCCGCCTGGAAGGTAATGCGATCGCCTTTCGTCACCATAGTGCGAATGGCGATCGATGTGTCCATCGCGCCGTTGAAACCGAGATAGCCGATGGCGCCGCAATAGGGGCCGCGCGTCGTCGGTTCGAGCTCTGCGATGATCTCCATGGCGCGGAGCTTCGGCGCTCCGGTGATCGAGCCGCCGGGGAAACAGGCGGCGAGAAGATCGACATGGGTTTCTCCTTGCCGAAGTCTGCCGCGCACTGTTGAAACAAGATGATGCACCTGCGCGAAGCTTTCCAGCGCGCAAAGCTTCTCGACCGTCACGCTGCCATCCTCACAGACGCGGCTGATATCGTTGCGCAACAGGTCGACGATCATCACGTTTTCCGCGCGATCCTTTTCAGACGAGAGAAGATCGGCGGCGAGCTTCGCGTCTTCTTCGAGCGTCGTCCCTCGCGGACGCGTTCCCTTGATCGGCTTTGTCTCGACCTCGCCGTTGCGTGTCAAAAGAAAGCGTTCGGGCGAGGAGGAAACGATCGCGCCTTCGCCAAAATTGAAAAAGGAAGCGAAGGGTGCGGGGCTCGCTTCGCGCAGGCGCAGATAGAGATCATAAGGCGTGTCGCCATCGGCGAGCCGCGTTTCGAAACGCTGCGAGATGTTCGCCTGGAAAATATCGCCCGCGTAAATGTAGTCGACCACCTTCGCCACCGCGCGTTCATATGCGTCGCGCGTGAAGTTCGCGCGCAGCATTGCCGCCGCGCGAACGCGATGCGGCACTGGCGCCGTCGCCGGCGTGAGGCGCTTCCGCAAGGCGTTGGCGCGTTCGGAACTGGGTGCGACGAGCCATGCGCGATGCTCGGCATGATCGAAGGCGAGAACAGTGTCGTAGAAGCCGAGTGCCATAACGGGAAGATGCTGGTCGTCCACCGCGCGCGGCGTCACGCGCGGGTGCTCCAATGTCCGGCCGAGATCGTAGCCGAAGAAGCCGGCGGCGCCCCCGGTGAAAGGCGGAAGGTTCGGATGGGCTGGCGCTTTGCGCGTGGTCATCCGTTCCCTCAGCAGCGCGAAGGGCGAGCCTCCGTCGCTTTCGCGCCAGACCATGGTTTCGAAAGGATCGAGCGCGATGAAACTCCAGTGCCCATGCAGCGCCGGGTCGCGGCCAGGCGCCGCCGTCGCACTGTCGAGAAAGAGCGCGAAAGCCTCGTCTGCGAACGCATGAAACAGCTCATGCGGCGCGGCCCATGGAAATTCTTCGATATGCATGTCGGACAAATGCGACGGACCTCGCTGGAAGCAAGACCAACCGAACCTTCACTCTAGCTCCCTCATTCGTATGTGGCGAGAACATAGGCCGCGATGGCCATGCGTTCATCCTCTTTCAGCTGCGAAAAGCGGGGCATGGCGGCCGGCGGTGTCACTAGCAGCCGGGCAATGTCCTCGCGGTTGTAGCGGGCGACGATGTCTTTCAGCGGCGCGAGCGGCCTGTCGCCGCCGTGGCAGCTCCTGCAGCCCTCCGTGTCGAACAGGGCCTCTCCGTGCAGCACCTCGCGGGCCGGCAGCGTTTCGCCGGAATTCTCCGGCTCTTGCTCGGCTTTTGGCTGTGGCGCAATGGGCACGGGCACGACGGGCGGCGTCGCCCGCGCCGGGGCGGGCATTGCGGGTTCAGTGGGTGAGGGTGTCGCCGCGCCGTAGCTCACACGATAAATGACGCCCGCATAATCATCAGAGACATAGATTGCGCCGTCCGGTCCTTCGGTTGTGTCGACGGGGCGGCCGAGCACGTTCTGATCCTGCAGGAAGCCCGTTATGAAAGGGGCGGCGGTGATGGTGCCGTCCGCCGCCCAATGCACGGACATGATCTGGTAGCCTTGCTTCTGTGAGCGGTTCCAGGAGCCGTGCAGCGTCACCAGTGCGTCGTTCCGAAGGCCCGGCACAGGGCCGTGAATGAACTTGACCGATAGCGGCGCCATATGTGCGGGGAAGCCATAGGCAGGCGGTACGGCGCTGGCAACACGCGGATCGGGGGTCTGGCCGAAATCGGGGTCGGGCACGTTGTTCCCATAGCGGAACGGCCATCCATAGAATTTGCCCTGCTCGATAAGGTTCAGTTCTTCGGGCGGCAGATCGTCGCCCAGCAGGTCGCGCCCGTTGTCCACGCCCCACATCCGGCCTCGCGCGTCCCAGTCGAAGCCCACTGTGTTGCGCAAGCCCTCGGCGTAGATTTCGGCGACCTTGTCGTCCGGGCGGAAGCGCAGGATCGCGGCGCGGCGATTGTCTTTTTCGATGCAAACATTGCAGGACGACCCGACACTCACATACATCCAGCCATCAGGCCCCATGCGCAGCGTGCGCGACCAGTGGTTTCCGTCGGCGGGAAGGCCGGTGATGATGCGCTCGACGACGCCCGTGAGCTTGCCCGTGGCCTCGTCGAAGGGAACGCGCAGGATTGCGTCGGTCTCGGCGACATAGAGATAGCCTCCGTGGATTTCGATGCCGTGCGGGCGGTCGAGGCCGGTGAGCAGCGCGCGGATTGCGCCACCACGTCCCGTCTTCTTGGTGTCGCGGCCGATCAGCGCGATCTCGCCCTTGCGCGGGATCGAGATCAGAAGGTCGCCGCCGCTCGTCCAACGCATGATGCGCGCCTGTCCGAGTCCGACCGCATAGCGGTTGACCTGAAACCCGTCGGGCAGATGCAGTTTCTCGCGCAACGTCCGTTCGGGCGCCGCGTCCGTGCCCCAGTTGAGAACATCATTGGGCATCGGCGCGTTGATGGTCCAGGCTGAAGGCCAGAGCTGGTAGGCGGCCGCGGCCGGAAGCCCGATCAGGACGAGAAGGCTGAAGAAGACTTTTCGCAGCATCCCGGTCTCCCGTCTCCCCATGCGCCTTGCGGCATTATCTCTGTGCTGGCGCCGCAGCCCCGCCTGATGGTCTCGCCTCGATCCGCATCGACGATTTTGTGCCTGCTGCGCCACCCTGTTGCCCGCCAAGGAAGTCGAGGATAAGGCCGCTCACGAGAGACGCACGAGAGAATGCGATATTGTGCCCGAGCCCGGGGTAGGAATGGAGTTGGGCGCGGGGCATCAGCGCCATCAGCTTTTTCGAGGTGCTGAAGGGCACGGTCTCGTCCGCTTCGCCCCAGACGACCAGAACCGGCCGTTCCGATCGCCCGGCTTCGGCATAGTCGACCTGCGCGCTATCGAGCGGATAGTGACGGATGGTTGAAACCAGCGCATCGCCATAGCCGCGATAGTCCATCTGGCGGTCGAAATCGGCAAGGAAGCGGACGGGATCGGGCGCGGATTTGGCCTCATCGGCGGCAATGTCGTGAAAAATCCGCAGGCCGAACATGCGCGAGACCCACTCTCCGATGATCGGACGGGCGAGAATACCGTCCTTGAGCTTCGGTGTAACTCCAAGTCCCGCGGGCGCGATGAGTGTGAGCGAGCGGACACGCTCCGGGTGCCGGGCGGCGAAGATGACGGCGGCTGTGCCACCCATCGAATAGCCGACGAAATGCGCGGGCGCCGCAAGGCCGAGCTTGTCCGTGAGGTTCAGGATCAGCCTGTCCGTAAGGTTGGCGTCATAGTCCACGGCAGGCCGGTCGGAGAGGCCGCGGCCGTAATTGTCGAAGGTGAGGACGCGGTAGCCCGCATCCGTCAGCGGCTTCACATAATCGTTGAAAACGAAGGATGGCAGCGAAAAGCCGTGAATGAGCACTACGAGCGGCCCGTTCGCCGGGCCTTCGAGCCGGTAATGCACTGTGCCGTCCGGGAGTTCGATGAAGGCATGGGCGAACCCCTGCTTCTGGAGCGCCTCGCGCAAATTGGCGTCGAGCGCTGGCTTGGCCCGGCCCGCCGCCCAATAGAACACCAGCAGGATCAGGAGGATCGCGGCCACGATCGCAGCCACGCCTTTGAGGATCGCCATTCTTTCTTGTCTCCGCCTCCGCCGCGACGCAGCGGCAGGCTGGGCATTCTAGAGAGTCCCGCCGGTTGCCACAAATGCGGACAGGTCTTGTTCGTCTTCGGGTCTTGCAGGGGTCGGCGAGTGCAGGCTTGATGCTCGCCAGCAAATAAGGAATGCGCTGGCGATTGGAACCGGCGCCCGAATCGAAAGCAGGAAGGACACTATGACTAACGCATTCAAGGACAAGGTGCTCGCGGGTAAGGTCGCCTTCGTGGCGGGCGCTTCGAGCGGCATCAATCTCGGCATTGCGCAGCATTTCGCTCGGGCGGGCGCCAAGGTCGCCATCATAAGCCGCAGCCATGACAAGATCACGGCAGCGGCCAAGACCATCACCGACGAAGGTTTCGAGGCGATCGGCATGGTCGCAGATGTGCGCGACTTCGACTCGGTCGACAAGGCGCTGAAGGCCACGCATGACAGGTTCGGCAAGATCGACATCGTGATCTCGGGCGCCGCCGGCAATTTCGTCGCTCCCGCGCTGGGCATGTCGTCCAACGGCTTCAAGACGGTCGTCGACATCGACCTCATCGGCACGTTCCATGTGCTGCGCGCCTCGTTCCAGTATCTGAACCGTCCGGGCGCATCGCTGATCTCGATCACCGCGCCGCAGGCGATCAACCCGTCGATGTTCCAGGCGCATGTCTGCGCGGCCAAGGCCGGCATCAACATGCTGACAAAGTGCCTCGCCATGGAATGGGGCCCGGCCGGCGTGCGCGTCAACGCGATCTCGCCTGGACCGATCGCCGACACGGAAGGCATGGCTCGCCTTGCGCCGACGCCGGAAGCCGAAGCACATGTGAAGGCGCGTCTGCCTCTGCGCGACTATGGCACCAAGACCGACATCGCCGACATGGCCATGTTCCTGTCGACCGACAACGCCAAATACATCACCGGCTCGATCATCGACGTGGATGGCGGAACGAAGCTCGGTGACGCCAGCGCCAACGCTCTCGCGGCGTTCAGCTGATTGGCGTTGGCGCCCATGGCTCTTGCCCCGCGATTTTATGAGGCTAGGCTTGCTCTCATAAAAATAATGGGGAGGAAAACATGTATGCGAGGGCGCCGATACCGACATCCGAATTTGAATGTCTGCGTTATGAGGTTCGCGATCATGTCGCGGTGATTACGATCAACCGGCCTGAGCGGCGCAATGCGCTCAACCGTCGGGCATATGACGAAGTCGAATGCGCCTTCCGCGCCGCGGCCGCAGACGCAGATGTTCGCTGCGTCGTCATCACCGGCGCCGATCCCGCCTTCTGCTCTGGCGAGGATGTGAAGGAAATGATGACGGGCCAGCAGCATGATGCGAGCGTGGCGAGCCTCACCCGCATCAGGCCGGAGCCGACGCCCGCCGCCGTCGCCGCGCTCGAATGCGACAGGCCTGTCATCGCCGCCGTCAACGGGTCGGCGGTCGGCTGGGGCATGGAACTGTCGCTCTTTGCCGATATACGCATCGCGTCCGAGCAGGCGAAGTTCGGTGAACTCTTCATCAAACGCGGACTCATCTCCGATGTGGGCGGGCTCTGGCGCCTGCCCGCGATCGTTGGCCCCGCGAAGGCGGCGGAACTTCTTTTTACAGGCGACATCATCGATGCGCAGGAAGCCTTTCGGATCGGCCTTGTTACCGAGGTCACGGCACATGGCGACTTGATGGAGCGTGCCATGGCAATGGCGGGCCGCATCGCGGTCAATCCGCCGCTCGCGCTGCGCTATATGAAGGAAGGCTTGCGCCGTACCGCCAATGGCGATCTGCGTGAGATCGGAAGCTGGGTCAGCGGTACGCTGGGCCGCCTCTTCCAGACGGAGGATCATCGCGAAGGCGTCGCAAGCTTCATCGAAAAGCGGGCGCCGGTGTTTAAGGGACGTTGAGGACCCATGGCTCTTTTCTTCGATCAGGAATGGTTCGACGCGAAGCTCAAGACGAAAGGCCGGACGCGGGATGATGTTGCCGCCGCGCTCCGCCTTTCCCGCGAGCAAGTGGACGAGGTCTTCAAGGATCAGCGCGAACTTTCGTCCAATCATGTAACGATGCTGGCGCGGCTTCTGGAAGAACCCATTACCGAAGTCGTCTCCCGCGCCGGCATTGCCACGCCGACGCCCGCGCCAAAGTCGCCGGGCGACAGCGCGGCGGTTCTGGCAAAGCTCGATGAGATGGAACAACGCCTCATCCGCATGGAGCGAGCGATTGCGGATCTGCAATCGCTCATCATCGCGACGCGTCCGCTGGGCTGACTTCAGGTCTTCAGAATTTTCGGTCGACTATGCGCAGGCGGAGCGTTTCGGCCAGAAGGTCCGGCAGCATATCCGCCGTGATATAGGCGCTGGTTGCGCGCTGCCGCTTGCGGTCCTTGCGCTGGGGCGAGCGGGTCCAGGGGAAACTCTGATCGACATATTGAGCGAGGAAGGCAGCGACGGGGCGAAAGCTCTGCGGCGCGCGCGTGCCGGACATGCCAGACGCGAAAAGGCCGGCACGCAAGGACGCAGGCTGCGCCTCCGCGGCCTGCTGCCTCTGCGCGCGCGACGTATCCTTCCTTCCCGTTGAAGGCGATTGCGCCGATGTGCCGATACGCCTGATTTCCATATCTTCGTCTGTCCCGCTCGCATGTCTCCTGCCGCAACAGGGAGCAAGAAACCTGCCACGACGTGCCGCGGTTCCATTAACCACGTTTGTTAAAACTTTAGTCGCCACGTCGCTTGGCGGAATCTTAAGACCTCGCGCCGAAACTGCAACCTGCTCAACGGATCGCCCAGAAGGGCGCGATGGCACCGGATCGCCGGATCAATCGAGCAGGTGAGGCCAAGACGTGGACAGTGATACTTTCAGGCCCGGTCATAAGCCGGAAAACGTGCCGGCGCGGCGTTCGACCGATGTCGTCAGCGCCGTCGGCGACGTCGCCTACCGCTGGTCCATCAAGGATGACCTGATCGAATGGGGCGAGGGCGTCGAGTCGCTGCTCGGCGTCGCCAATCCGGAATGCTTCAGGACGGGCCGCGCTTTCGGCGCCCGCTCCATGTCCCAAAAAGGGGCGAGCCGCTATGAGGCGGTAATGTATTCGCGCGAGAGCGATAACGGCTCGGGTGTGCGCTACGAAATCGAATATCAGCTTCTGGACGATTACGGCGGATTGCGCTGGGTCGAGGACCGCGGCCGCTGGTTCGCCGACGCGGAAGGCAAGCCCGAAGTCGCGGTCGGCGTGCTGCGCGCCATCGACCAGCGCCGCGTACGCGACGACCAACTCGTCCGGCTGTCGACTTATGACGAGCTCACGGGCCTCCTCAATCGCGTGCGCTTGAAGGGCGAACTCGCCGACGTCGTTGTGCAGGCGCGGGCACCTTCCGCATTTCTGCTTCTCGCGATCGACAATCTCGCCCGGATCAACGATTCCTACGGTTTCGATGTCGGCGATGAGGTCATTGTCGGCGTTGCGGAACGGTTGCGCGGCCTTTCACGCAGGGCCGACGCGCTGGGCCGTTATTCCGGCAACAAGTTCGGTGTCGCGCTCAGGAATTGCAGCCCGGAGCGGCTTTCCATCATTGCGGAGCGGATGCTCGCTTCCGTGCGCGACCAGGTGATTCAGACATCGCGCGGGCCTGTGGCGATAACCATGTCCGGCGGCTGCGTTTCGCTGCCTTTCCATGCCCAGACGGTTGAAGCCGCGCTCGCCCATGCGGAAGAAGCACTGATGTCCGCCAAGCAGACGCATCGCGACAGCTATGTCGTCTACACACCGTCGCGTGAACGCGAGAAGACGCGTCAGCGCAATATAGACATTGCGGACGAGCTGATCTCCGCGCTGAATGACCGGCGCATCTGCCTCGCCTATCAGCCGATTTTCTCATCGCAGTCGGGCGAAGTGGAAATCTATGAATGCCTGATCCGTCTCATGCGCGAGGACGGCAGCATCATCGCGGCGGGCAATTTCGTGCCGATAGCGGAAAAGCTCGGCCTCATCGGGCTTCTCGACTATCGCGTCATGGAGCTTGCGATCGAAACGCTGCGCGCACGGCCCGACGTGAAGCTCGCGCTCAACGTGTCGGGACGGACGACAAGCGACCGCATGTGGCTCGACGGGCTTGTGGCGCAGTTGCGCGCCGACCTGAGCCTTGCAGCCCGCCTCACAGTTGAGATCACCGAGACGGTCGCCATTCAGGACATTGCTGAAACGGCGGACTTCGTTTCGCAGCTTCGCGATCTGGGCTGCCTGATTGCCATCGACGATTTCGGCGCCGGCTATACATCGTTCCGCAATCTCCGCGCGCTCGATGTCGATCTGGTGAAGATCGATGGTTCCTTCGTGCAGAACCTTCTCGAGAACCGGGACAACCAGTTCTTCGTCAAGACGCTGGTGGAGCTTGCGCATAATTTCAATCTGCCCACCGTCGCCGAATGGGTCAGCAATGCCGATGAAGTCGCGATGCTGCGCGACCTCGGCGTCGAATATCTGCAAGGGTTCTATCTCGGCGAGCCGCAGCTCACCTTGCCGGAACAAACGGCACAATCAACCGCGCGGGCCTGATCGGTTCAGGCCCGGCGCTGACGTCTATTTTTTGACGAGAGATTCGAGCTGCTCCTGCATGGCGGACATCTGCCGCTTCAGCTCTTCGATCTCACGCTCTCTCGCACTTGCGGTCGGCTCCGCTTCGCTTCCGGCAGCTTCCGGGGTCTGCTCCTCGTCAGGGCGCTGCGACTTGGTGCGCGGCGCAAAGGGCGAGAACATGCGCATGGCGCTGTCGAACATGGCGAAGTTCTGGCGGATCTGATCTTCGAACTGGCCGAGGCGCGGACCGCCGGTAAAGGCGCTGGCGATCTTCGAACGCATTTTCTCCTGCTCGCGCGAGAATGCGTCCATGCTGAGTTCGAGATAGGAGGGAATGAAGCCCTGGAGGCTGTCGCCGTAAAAGCGGATGATCTGGCGAAGGAACTTTATGGGCAGGAGGTTCTGGCCGCTCTTGCCTTCTTCTTCGAAAATGATCTGGGCGAGAACGGAACGCGTAATGTCTTCGTTCGTCTTGGCGTCATGTACGACGAAATCCTGCCCCTTTTTCACCATCTCGCAGAGATGATCGAGGGTCACATAGCTCGACGTCGCGGTGTTATAGAGACGCCGGTTCGCATATTTCTTGATGACAATGACGTCACCTTCCGTGGAGGCGGTTTTTTTTGCCACGGTTTGAATCTCTCCACTGATAGCAGCTCGCGCCGAGCGTGAGCCGCGCGATCGGAAACATCGTATTGGCGCCGTTTTCGGCGGTCATGCTCCCGGTCCCCCTCTTATTGCCGCTCATTCTGACGCGGTATTGTTGCAACGCGCAAGTCCCCACGTTGCATTGCACAGAAATCCGTTTACCGGGGGAGCTTGCTCGGGCATTCTTCAGCGATCTCCCGCAAGGCTCCATGTGGCATAGCCGGGGCCAGAAACTTCTGAGGAAAGTCATGAGCAATTCCGACACCGGTGTAGTCATCGTCGGCGCGGCGCGCACGCCCGTCGGTTCGTTCAACGGCGCTCTCTCGAGCATGCCTGCGCATGAACTCGGCCGCATCGCCATCGGTGCAGCGCTGGAGCGCGCGGGCGTCGACAAGTCGCAAGTTTCCGAAGTCATCATGGGGCAGGTCCTGCAGGCGGGGCAGGGGCAGAACCCGGCGCGTCAGGCCTCGATCAATGCGGGCCTTCCGGTCGAAGTGCCGGCCTGGGCCGTCAACCAGCTTTGCGGTTCCGGTCTCCGCGCGGTTGCGCTCGGCTATCAGGCGATCGTCAATGGCGACAGCGAGGTCGTGGTCGCCGGCGGTCAGGAAAGCATGAGCCAGGCGCAGCACGCGGCCTATCTGCGTTCGGGACAGAAGATGGGCGATATCCAGTTCGTCGACACGATGATCAAGGACGGCTTGTGGGATGCGTTCCACGGCTATCACATGGGCCAGACGGCGGAAAACGTCGCCGCGCGCTGGCAGATCACGCGTGAGGAGCAGGACGCTTTTGCCGTCGCCTCGCAGAACAAGGCCGAAGCCGCGCAGAAATCGGGCCGCTTCAAGGACGAAATCGTTCCCGTCACGATCAAGACACGCAAGGGTGAGACAGTCGTCGCCGATGACGAATATATCAAGCCGGGCACGACGCTCGAAAGCATCAAGGGGCTGAAACCTGCCTTCCAGAAAGAGGGTGGCACGGTGACGGCGGCCAATGCCAGCGGCATCAATGACGGCGCGGCGGCTCTCGTTCTGATGAGTGAGGAACGCGCGAAGAAGGAAGGCCGCAAGGTTCTGGCGAAAATCGTGTCCTGGGCGCAGGCCGGTGTCGAGCCCGCGTTGATGGGTTCAGGCCCGATCCCCGCGGCACGCGCGGCGCTGAAGAAGGCGGGCTGGTCGGTTTCCGATCTCGATCTCGTCGAAGCGAACGAGGCCTTTGCGGCGCAGGCGCTTGCCGTCAACAAGGATCTCGGCTGGGACGTGTCGAAGGTCAACGTCAATGGCGGCGCGATTGCTCTCGGCCATCCGATCGGTGCGTCCGGCGCGCGCGTTCTCGTCACGCTGCTCCATGAGATGGAAAAGCGCGACGCGAAGAAGGGCCTTGCGACGCTCTGCATCGGCGGCGGCATGGGTATTGCCCTCTGCGTCGAGCGGAGCTGAGGCGAAATTTGCGGCAATGTCCGTTTACGGATGGTTATCGCGGGGTGAAGAGGGTCGTGGGCGGCGACGGGGGTCGCAAGCGTCACGAATAGCGAGGAAGAGGTTCTCGAGAGATGGCTAAAGTTGCAATTGTGACCGGCGGTACGCGTGGCATTGGCCACGCGATTTCGGTCGAACTGAAGGCGGCGGGTTATACGGTCGCCGCCATTTACGCCGGTAACGACGCCGCGGCGGAGGCCTTCTCGAAAGAGACGGGCATCAGGACCTACAAGTGGGATGTCGGCGATTACGACGCCTGCGTGGCGGGCATCGCCAAGGTCGAGGCCGATCTCGGACCGGTCGACGTGGTCGTCAACAATGCGGGCATCACGCGCGACGCGACGCTGCACAAGATGACGCCGCAGCAGTGGCGCGATGTCATGCGCGTCGATCTCGATTCGATGTTCAACATGTGCCAGCCGCTCATCGAAGGCATGCGCGAGCGCGGCTATGGGCGCATCATCAACATCTCGTCCATCAACGGCCAGAAGGGGCAGATGGGCCAGACGAATTATTCGGCAGCCAAGGCGGGCGTCATCGGCTTTACCAAGGCGCTGGCGCAGGAAGTCGCGAAAAAGGGGATCACAGTCAATGTGATCGCGCCGGGCTATATCGACACCGAGATGGTCGCCGCCGTGCCACCCAAGGTGCTCGAGAGCATCATTGCGACGATCCCGGTCGGGCGCCTGGGCAAGGCGGAAGAGATCGCGCATTGCGTCGTTTTCCTTGCCGATGAGAAAGCCGCCTTCATCACGGGCGCGACCTTCACGGCGAACGGCGCTCAGTACATCGCCGGATAAGACTTATCGCGTCATGCCCCGCTTCATGCGGGGCATGACGTCGAATCCTATCCCTTCTGCTTCTCCACCTGCTCGCGGTCATATTGTTCCGCGCGATCGAGGCGGCCATGGGCCGGATAAACCCAGGTGTCCGGCGGGCCGACATCGACATGCACGAATGGGTGCTTCACGGGGTAGAAGCCAACGCCGCCCTTGTTCAGCTTCTTCGCCACGCGATAGATCATTTCCGGATCGGAGAAATCCTGCGTCAGGTCGAGAGCCATGCCGCGCATGTGGAAGCTTGAAGGATCGACACCATCGGAATGCGCCGCAAGCCAGGCATTGGTGCTCGCCGAGCGAAAGCCGGACATGGCGTAGAGCGGCTCGTTCGACGGCGTCAGGCTGTCAATCTCCCATAGAAGATCGAGAAGGGCGGTGTGGATGGGCGTCGTCTCGCCGGTGCGTAGATCGCGCATGAACCAGTTGATGCGCGCGCGCGCCTCGTCAATGTAGGCACCATCCGCCCAATAGGTGATCTTCAGCTTCTCGCCGGAATTGAGGCTCTGCATGTTGAGCGTGCGCTTGTAGGGCGCATTGGCTTTGACGATGGCGGGCGCGGCAATAATACCGGCCGCGCTGACTGTCAGCGCAAGCGCCGCGCGTCTCGTGAGGCCGGATTGCTTTTCCATGCAGCGCTCCTCATTGCAGCGAATGCGGATGGCCGATCAGCGCGTCGGGTGCGTTCGCCGCAAGCGTTCGACCGTTCTTTTCGGGCACGAGCTGCACGAAGCGATAACCGCGCTTTTCCAGCGTTACGATGAGGTCGGAGAGCATGTCCGCAGTATGCGGCTTCGTGTCATGCAGGATGAGGATTCCGCGGCCGACCTGATCGATATTGGCAAGCGCGCGCTTATAGACCTGAGCGCTCGAAATCTTAAGCCAGTCGTCGGCGCCGAAATCACAGGAGACGGTCGCGATGTTGCGCGCGCCGAGCCAGCTGCGCAGCGTCTTCTCGTCGTTGAGCCCCGGAAAGCGGAAGAAAGGCGCGAGCCGTGCCTGCGAGGCGGGCGGGGCGCTGGCCAGCGCCGCCTCGACGGCGGCGAAGCCTTTCGAGATTTCGCGCTTTGCCTCGGGCTTCGGCAGGTGGCGCAGGTTGTTAGGGTGGAACCAGGTATGGGTGCCAATGGTGTGGCCCCGCGCCGCGACCTCGCGCACAAGGTCCGGCCGCGCATGCGCGTACCATCCGACCATGAAGAAGGTCGCCTTGATGCAATGACGGTCCAGAATGTCGAGCACACGCTCGGTCGTTTTAGGGTCCGGGCCGTCGTCGAAGGTGAGGGCGATTTCCTTCGGACCAAGCATCTGGCCCTTAGCATATTGCATCGTGCCATAGGCAGCGCCGCCCCGCGTCGGCAATGCGACGGTTGGCGTGTGGGCCGGAGCGCGTGGATCGGTCGGACAGGCGATGCCCTCCGCGCGCACGGGCCCGCTCAGGCCGAGCGAAAGCCCGGCCAGCAGGAAAGCCGCCATCAGCAAAAGAGGTTTCAAGGTTTGCGCCCCCGGGTCTGGTCCGGTGAGCTTAGCATTGTCCCAAAACGGGAAAAGTGAAACTTCGCTGCCCTATTCGCCGGGCCGCCAGCCTTTTTGGGCCATTTCGAAGCCCGCGAAGTCGAAACCGGGAGCAACGGTGCAGCCGACCAGCGCGAAGGCGCCGAGCGGTTCCGCCGCCTGCCAGTGCCGG
Organism: Parvibaculum sedimenti; assembly: GCF_009184905.1. GTDB lineage: Bacteria > Pseudomonadota > Alphaproteobacteria > Parvibaculales > Parvibaculaceae > Parvibaculum > Parvibaculum sedimenti. Next base: position 2,334 of record NZ_WESC01000002.1, on the reverse strand, counting down.
GCTGGCACCACGAGCTGCGGCCTGTGGCCCTGGGCAAGGTCCGGGCCGAGCACAAGGCGAGCGGCGAACTGGCTGTCTGGCGAGACGGAAAGGGCGAGCGGCCCGCCCGCATACCAGTGCCAGACCTCCGCCGCATCGACCCGATGCCAATGCGAGCGCTCGCCCGCCTTCAGCAGATAATAGATCGCCGTCGAATGGGCGCGCTCGCCCGCATGGTCGCGAAAGGTTTCGCGGAACCAGCCGCCTTCCGGGTGGGGCGCGAGATCGAGCAGGCGGATGATCTCGTCGGCGTCGAGCGTGGCGATTTCCATCGTCAGAACTTGTCCTTGCGCGCCCGCGTCTCGGCAAAGACATCCACGTCGGCGGCGTTTGTCAGGCCGATGGTCGCGCGAAGATCGGCGCTCGCGGCGCGGAGAAACGGGTTCGTCGCCTTTTCGAGCGCAATGGTGGTCGGCACGGTCCATTCGCCGCGCGCCCGCTTTTCGTCGATCTCGCTCGCGCGGGCGACAAGCGCCGCATTATGCGGCTCGACGGTCAGCGCGAAGCGGGCGTTGGACTGCGTATATTCATGGGCGCAATAGACGGTCGTGTCGTCCGGTAGCGCCATGAGCTTGCCGAGCGAGGTCCACATCTGCGCGGCCGTACCCTCGAAAAGACGCCCGCAGCCAAGGGCGAAAAGCGTGTCGCCGACGAAGACGACATGGTCATCTGCGAAGTGATAGGCGACATGACCCCGCGTATGTCCCGGCACCTCGATGACACGGGCGCGTGCCGATCCGACTTCTACGATATCGCCTTCGCCGACCGCGCGGTCGATGCCGGGGATGAGATCCTTCTCGCCCTTCGGACCGATGATCGTGCAGCCGGTCTTTGCCTTCAGTTCGGCATTCCCGCCCGCATGGTCGAAATGATGATGCGTGTTGAGGATATGCGTCAGCCGCCAGCCGGTCGTGTCGAGCGCGTTCAGGATCGCCGCCACCTCGGGCGTGTCGATCGCCGCCGTGGCGCCCGTCGCGGAGTCATGGACCAGATAGCCGTAATTGTCCTTCAGCGCGGGGAATTGATAAATCTGAAGCTTGGCCATGAGGATCGGCTTTCCTTAGTTACGCACTTTTTCAAAGTAGTGCGGACCGCACCAAAATTAAATTCTAATCCGAAAATCTCTAACTGGTATTGACGCTGAGCATTCGTCATGTAGCGTGTGTGAAGCGGAGACATCTCCCGCGCCGTCCACATTGGCGAAGCCTTAGGGGCAAGGATGTTTGGCTGATCGTGGCTCTCTTTCGAGTGCGCGTCAGGGTTTAGTGGACATACCCGTGGTTACGCGCCTTGAGAGGATGACCATGAGGCTATTTTTTCCGAATCTTACGCGGCCCAAGAAGGCAGCGAAGCATATCTCCAAACGCCTAAGTGTCTCTCTGTCTGTAGCGCAGAAGGGCATTGCACAAGCATGTGGATATCGTGACTGGTATGATTTTGAACAAAATCATACTCAGGGCGCCGAAAGCTTGCTGGATCAGGAATTGACAAAGGCAGACTTCATTGAGCGCCAAGCTTCGTTGACGATCATGTTGGCGAATGCAGTCGGGGTTCCTGACGGCGATGCCCAATATGCCTTGGCAGAGTCAAGGCTCTCGGGTGATCTGCCATGCAGCCTTATTGATCAGATCGAGGTTCGTTTGGAGTGCTGGCGCCGAACGGTGCTACCGCCCGCCGGTCGACGAATGCGCGGCGCGGTTGGTACATTGAGGTCGCCGGGGCGAAACGGAGAGGCCGTTATTTTGCGGTGCTTTGATCGCGTCACGACGGTTATTACTGAGAAAAACGTCGGGACCGTTGCCGACTTTGAATATATTTCGCCGCAGAATCCTCCGCCGATGTTTCTCCCGATGCGTCTCTACCTGCCGTACGGATATTGGGTCGAGGAAGACGGCGCTAAGGTTCTCTTCTCGCGTGACTATAAGCCGCTGTGGCGTCTCCGAGCAGGTGCGGAACCGCATAGGCTGGAGCCATCGCTCTGGATAAAATGGCGCAGTCAGGTTTTCTTGTGGGATGAAGGGCGGTCGCCATGGAACTCGCCGCAACTCAAAACTGATATGGAGAGGTTTCTACAAGATTGTGGAGCTCTTGCGCTGCCGATACTTGCGGATGCGCTTCCAATTTTGATCAAGAATGACGAGGTGGCCAATTTTGCGGGTTCTGTTGAGCCGTTGCAGCAGCAGAGATTAGAGGCATTGACGTGCCACTGAGATTTTCGTCCAGAAGGATTTAGAGTCCGGCCCTATGGAAGGGAGACGGACGATGAAGAGGCAGCGTTTTACGGAAGAGCAGATC
>NZ_WESC01000019.1 GCF_009184905.1 Parvibaculum sedimenti | reverse complement strand
CGCTGCAACGCCTCATTCGATCGATGACTGGCGTCTAACTACATCTAGTGGGTGTATGCGTCAACCGGATAGGCACGGGTGCAATCACCATCGAATACAAGAAATTCGGTGTTCAGCTCAATGTGCAGGCGACCGTGCTCGATCACGACCGCATTGTGATGAAGGTCAATCCGGAAGTGAGCGAACTCGATTTCGCCAATGCGATCACGATCCAGGGTTCGACCATTCCCGCGCTGTTGACGCGTTCGACCAATACGACTGTCGAGCTGGGCGATGGCCAGAGCTTTGTGCTTGCGGGATTGATGTATAGCAGTTCCGCCAACGTCGAGGACAAGGTGCCGGGAATTGGCGATCTGCCGATTGTCGGAAATTTCTTCAAGACGTCGAAGAACCAGCAGCAGCGACAGGAACTCATTGTCATCGCGACTCCGCGGCTTGTTTCGCCAATGGCGGCGGGAACTACGCCGAATCTGCCGGGCGAGGGCATGCCAAAATACGATCCGAGCACGGGCAAGATGTTGCTCAACACCGGTCAGCTCGAAGATCACATCGTTAAATATGGGCTCATGAGGTAAGCGGGATGCACCGTATTTTGCTCATATCGACGGATGCTCCTCTGGGGGAGCAGGTGAAGCGCGCGCTCGACGCCGCTGCGACAGTGGTTCGCGTTGATCCGATATCCGACAATGTCGTCGATCTGGCGCGGCAGTTCACGCCGGATGCGGTGATCGTCGATAGCAATCTGCGCAGCGGCGCTCAAACCCTTTATGAACGCCTTGTCGATATTCGCCAGTGGTTTGAGGACGAGACGCCGATTGTCGTGGTCGGCAACGAAATGGGTGCACAACTCATTTTGACGGCGATGCGAGCGGGAGCGAAGGACTTTATCGATCGCGACGCAAGCGACCGCGAGTTCAAGAATGTGATGCTGCGGCATCTGGCAAATCGCGCGGCTTCCGGTGCTGACAACCACAGCCAGATGGTCGTCGTCCTGAGCCCCATGCCTTCAGACGAGAATGGCGACCTCAGCGTCAATTTAGGTTGCATGATCGCCGCCGCACGACCGCGCGATGGGGTCATTCTCGTCGACCTCTCGCTTCCGGCGAGCGATGTCGGCATCGCAGTCGGCGTTGACCTCAATTTTCGTGTCAACGATGCTGTCCGGGAAATCGCGAGGCTTGACCGGGCATTGCTCGACGGGGCGCTCGCGCGTTGCCCGCGCTCTGGCCTCTATCTGTTGCCCTTGGCGCTTTACGGCGAAGGAGAGGGCTGGTCGGTCGATATGCAGGATTTGCGCGCATTGCTTGAAATGCTGCAATCGCTCTACAACGTCGTGATTGTCTATGGGGGGCCATTCTCTCGCAACGAAGATTTGATCGTCCTGCCCAATGCCAGGGCAGCTTTCTTTCTTGCCTGCAACCAGCGCTTCACCTCCATCAAAGCGGCGGGCGATCTTCTGCGAGCCGTGCGCGGGCTGCGTCCGGCCGGTGGAGAGCCGATCATCGCCATTCATGAATTCGCGCCGTCGTTGACGCCATCCGTTGACGAGATTCGCGCAGCGTTTGGCGCGCAGAGCGTCTTGCGGCTACCGGTGCGTTGGGCGGAACTGGCAGACAGTGTCAATCGTGGGGTGCCTATGACCCTCGACGGCCCTTCGGATTATGTCGACAACCTCGCGCAGTGCTGCGCCGGCCTCGGTCTGTTGCCCGAAGGCACGTCCATGCGAGAGAGTGTTCAGACGGTACGAGGCTGGGCCCGAAAACTGATGGGAATCCTGCCGTGAACAAGCTGCTGGAACCTTATGTCCGTGCCTCTACCTCTGCTCCAAGCGACATCGGCGTTTCCGACCGGTATCAACAGATCAAGTTTCGGGTTTTCGATCTCACGCTCGAGTATCTGGAACAGCAGGGGGTGCAGGGCGAAACGTTGCCTCGTGCGGTACTGCAGGATGAGATTGCCCGGGCCATATCCGTCGTTCTTATGTCGCGGGGTCTTGCGCTCAACCTGAAGGAGCGGGCGCAGCTGATTGAGGATGTGCAGAACGAGATCGTGGGCTTCGGGCCGCTCGAGCCGCTGCTCAATGATCCCGAGATTGATGACATCGTCGTCAACGGTCCAAACACGATTTATGTCGAGCGACACGGCGAGCTGGAGCCGGTGTCGACGCGCTTCCGCGATACGACGCATTTGATGAACGTCATCCAACGCATTGTGAGCCCGATCGGGCGCCGTGTGGATGAGGGAACCCCTTATGTCGACGGGCGCTTGCCCGACGGCTCGCGTGTCAACGTCATCATTCCGCCGGTTGCGTTGGATGGCCCGATCGTCTCCATCCGCAAATTCAAGCGAATTCCACTGACCGGTGAGGATCTTGTTCGCTCCAAGGCGCTGACCGAGGAGACGCTGAAGCTTCTCGTCGGCGCGGTGCGCGGCAAGCGTAATATTCTCATTTGCGGTGGAACGGGCTCGGGAAAAACGACGCTTCTCAATGTGTTGAGCTCCTATATCGGCGCCAAAGAGCGTCTGGTCACCATCGAAGATGCTGCGGAGCTTCAGCTTCAGCAATCGCATGTCGCGCGCCTCGAAACGCGGCCCGCCTCGGTCGATGGAGCCTGCGAGGTAAGCGCACGTGATCTGCTTCGCAACGCCCTGCGCATGCGCCCTGATCGCATCATCCTTGGCGAGGTGCGATCCAGCGAAGCGATCGAGATGTTGCAGGCGATGGGCACCGGCCACGACGGTTCGATGGCGACCATTCATGCCAATGGTCCGCGCGACGCACTCGAACGTCTGGAGATGCTGATCGGCCTTCACGGTTTCTCGTCGGATCTCCAATCCGTTCGCCGTTTCATCGCAGGTGCGGTGAACATCGTCGTTCAGGTACAGCGCCAGTCCGGCGGCGTTCGCCGGATCGCATCAATATGTGAGGTGACCGGGATGGAGGGTGCCACCTATTCGATGCGCGAAGTTTTTTCTCACGCGGACCAGGCAGAAGGAGGGAATGGCCGGCGCATCGTTTGATGGCCGACTGACTGTCATGCTGCAAATCCTCACTGTCATCGTTGCCCTGTTCTGCTTCATCGCTGGCGCCGCTGCTGTTGCGGTCGCGATGCGTGAGAGGCGGGTTGCTGCGGCCCGCGAAAAGCTACTGACACTGGTGCAGCCCGAGCGGTCGCGAGATCAGGCGGCAACGACGATCCACAGTCTGCCGGATATGGACAAGATTCTGCCGCTGTGGCTTCGGCGTCGCGTCTTTCAGGCGGGGATCGAGATCGACAAGCGTCGGTTCACGCTTGTCAGCTTCGGCGTACTTGGGCTTTTCAGCATCCTTCTGATGATATTCGGCTTGGTCGTGACCTGCATTGCAGGCGTGACCGTGGCGGGCATTATCATTGCGGTAATTGATTTCATAGCCACGCGCAGAATGAACGCCCTTTCCGGGACAATGTCGGGCTTTCTCGACCGTGTACGCCAGTTGCTCGTGGTTGGAAACAGCCTGTCGGTCGCACTTTCTCGTGCCACGCAGTCCTCGCCGCCTATCCTGGTCGAATTTTTGATGCCGTCGATCCGGCGCATCGCCAATGGCGCGGGCGTATCTGAAAGCATCAACCAGTTGGCCGAAGATCTAGATCAGAATGATTTGTGGCTCTTTGGCGCCGCCATCGACGCCAATATGCGCTTTGGCGGTTCGCTGACGGCGGTGCTTGCAAATCTTATCGAGACCATGCGTCGCCGCGCTGCCGTCGATCGGGAGATCCGCGCCAACACATCGCAAACCCGGGCAAGCGCCTGGATACTTGGTCTGCTTCCGCTCGTCGTTGTTTCCATCGTGATGGTAACGAACCCGAGCTATGTGCGCTATTTCATCGACGAGCCGATGGGGCACAAGTTCCTCATTTATGTTTTCATTTCCGAGGCGATCGGCGCGTTTCTCATGCGTTCGATCGTCCGCGTGAACTATTAAATGGGGACGCCGATGACATCCTTCGATGCCGTGATCTGGATAGTCGCCATTCTATCGTTGACAGCGGGCGCGCTCGCGCTGGTTTTGTCGGCATCGATCTACGTTCGCCATAGAGATGCGGGCACACGTCTGTCGGCGCTTGTCGGAGGCGGCAAGATGCCTGGCGACATTCTTGAAACAATGGCAGGTTGGGCTGAGCGTCTCGGACGACGGCTCGTGAGCGAAAATGCGCCCGCGAAGGAAATCCGCGACCTGTTAACGAAGGCAGGCTTCTTCCGCCCCGCAGCGTTATACATTTTCGTCGTCGTTCGGATCGCCTTTGCCATCGCGACGGGTTTCGTCTTCCTGGCATGGTTCGGCCTAACGAACATCAATCTCGGTATCGGCGTCATCCTTTCAGTATTGAGCTATCGCTATGCGCTGATCGCGGTGAAGTATCTCGGCGAGCGGCGTGCCCGGCGAATCCAGCGCGAACTTCCCTCGGTGCTGGACATCATTCTCATGGTGCTCGATAGCGGCGTCAGTATCGATCAGTGTCTGCACTATGTCGCGGGTGTGATCAAGGGCTCTGCGCCAACCACGGCGGTCGTCTTCATCAGGCATGTCGCAGACCTCGATTCGGGAGTGCCGTATGACGTTGCGCTCGACAAACTTGGCCAACGCCTCGCCGTAGATGAGGGCATCGACTTCGCCAACCTGCTGAAGCAAGCGATTTTTCATGGTGGTGAGCTCAGCGTGAGCATCAGGCGCTTCGCTGGCGACCTTGCAGATGGGAGGCTGGCTCTGGCGCGGGACACAGCCGGTCGGCGCTCGACCTATCTCACCATCGTCCTGGTGCTGTTCTTCGTGCCAGTCCTTCTGGTCATTCTCATGGGGCCGGCAGCTGTCCGGATCGGCGAGACTCTCGTCGCAGCAGGCCATCGTGTTCATTCATCGGAGATACGCGCCAAATGAGAAAATCGTTTCTCTTGCCGCTCTTCTGCATGGTCGGGCTCGTGCTTGGCGCATGCGATAAGCAGAACATGGACATGCTTGCGAGCCTCACGCCGCAGAGCGAGGACAACACGTCATCTCAATCATCGACCGATACGCTCTATCTGACTCTCGTCGAAGGATTGATCGACCAGGGGCGTTATCGGGCAGCACTCGGCTATCTCGATCAATATGCGGTGGGTCAGCCAAAGACGCCACATTTCACGTTTCTGCGCGGCGAGGCGCTTCTGGGTGTCGATCGGTACGACGACGCCATTCAGAGCTTTGCCGAGCTAAAAGGCACAGAGTTTGAGGCAGCAGGCTATAACGGTCTGGGGCGGGTCGAGGCGACGCGCGAGCATTGGGCCGAGGCGGAACAGAATTTTCTTTTGGCGGTCAGCGACCGTCCGTCGAATGCCGACTATTTGAACAATCTCGGCTTTGCGCAACTCCATCTGGGTGATGGGTCTTTGTCAAAGGCGGAGTTCAATCTGCGGCAGGCCCAGGAGATCGATCCCGTGTCGACATCGATCCGGAACAATCTCGTCCTTGTGCTGATGACGGAGGGAAAGGAAGACGAGGCGCGTCGCGTTCTCGACAATATTGCAGTTCCGAGCGAGCGCGCCGCAGTGCAAAAATTCGCCGCCGACTGGGTGCAGTCGCGCCAGAAGCGGTCGGTGGAATAGAGCCGGAGGATATTGCTGTGAATAAATGGTTGCGAATCTCGGTGGTGGCCGTTGGCGCCGTTTCGCTCGCATCGTGCGCTAATGAAAAAGTAGCGGGGCCGACGCAGGAACAGAGTGTCATGGCGGCCCAATATGCGGTGCGCCCGTCTGACGGACGCGCGCCGATGCAGGGTGCCGAGGCGGACAAGGTCTATGAGAATTATATCGACAGCATCGGAAAGCCATTGAGGAGCAGCAACAACGAACCTTCGGTTCGGGGTCAGTGAATGTCAGCTCTTCTGAGCAGTGCCCCATACGGCACGAAATGCGAGTGGGGTAGACTTCCGGCTGACTCACACAACTCCATGAACAACGACACCAGTTTACGGAGATCAAGCATACAAAGGTGTTGAGGGGCGAACCTGAACAAAGGGATTAGCCTCACGGAAATCGCCATCGGTTAACCAAGGAGGGTAATGAGATGTTTCTTAAAAATGTGAAGTCCGAATTCAAGCGTTTCATGGCGGATGAGAGCGGAATTTCGGCTGTGGAATATGGTCTGCTCGCAGCCGGTATCGCACTGGTGGTCTATGCCGCAGCGGCGGGAGTGGGTACCGGCGTCTCGACTATTTTTGGCAATGTAAGCACTTGTCTCTCGAACTCCACCACTTGCTAAAGTCGGGAGGAGGGGAGGCATGTTGAAGGGCTCGTATCGCGTAGGTGCCTCCCGGGTAGCCGGGAGGCGCGGCCCTCTCCATCGTGGCATTGTGCGAGGCCTGGTGGGTGACGAGAGCGGCGCCGTCGCGATCGAGTTTGCGGCGGTATCCACCCTGTTTCTGATGATCCTCTTTGGCATCATTGCTTTTGGTTTCCAGTTTGCGACGCGCATCGCGCTCGACTACGCGGTCTCGGAAGGCGGCCGCGCAGCTGTGGCGGGATTGACCAACACGGAGCGGGAAACTCTTGCCAAGGAAGCGATCAACAGGGTGCTGGATGCCTATTCAGGGCTTGTCGATGTTGATCGAACGACCGGCATCACGGTTGCGCCGAACGGGACGACAGCAAATGGCGACCAGAAGCTGCTGATCAGCATAAAGCCGACCGCCCGCTTCACCTATCTACCCTTCGTTCCCGATATGTCGAACCTGCCCGCAGTCTCGACGACTTTTATCGTCGCCGATCCATCCAGTTAGTTCGGCGCGATGTTGTGAGGGCCGAAATGCTGATTTCCGCACCACGCGTGCCACCCGACTCTGTGGATCAAGGGAATGATCCATTAGACCGTGCGTTGATCGAAACGGCGGTAGATGTGGCGCGCGCCGGTGAGCCTGACGAGATACGTCAGGCCCTTTCGCGGTGTATTACGCTTCTTCGGAAAGCGGAGCCGTCGCGCCACTATGCGCTTTGCGAGGTCAGTGCCGGGCCGGACGGCCGACCGGTCGTAGTCTGGAGAGTCGGGGACGGCGATTTCGATATTATCGAGGGCGAAGCATTCTCCGCATGGTTCTCCCGTGCGCGCCGGAGCTCCGGCGAATTTGAGTCCGTAGTCGGCAAAAGGGCAGCGGGCATCGCCGTCGCGATTGAAGAGACCTCCGGATGGGAGGGATTCGCCTGCCTTATTGTTTCTGACGGGGCGGATATCGAACGCGTACAGGAACGCCTCAAGGCGATCGCCCGGCTTGTTGCAGCCGCGCTTCTGCGCGTCCATCGACGGCAGGTCGAGAGTTTTTTGCAGCGTCGCCAACAGGAGGCTCACGACGATGCGCAAGTCTGGCTGGAAATGGGAATCGACATCGCGTGGGACGCGAATGCGGATGGCGTCCTGCATTGCCGTCGCGTGCTCAACCGGCGGGACGACCTCGCCCGTTCGCTCGAGGGCATTAACCTTGCCGGGATGACGGTGGGCAACGGTGGCGCCAACATGCTCGATCTGTTGCGCGCGGAGGGACGTGTTCGCCATCAGCGCGTTGCGCATCGCAATCTCGACGCTCATAAGGGGCAGACCTTTTACGTCTCCGGGCTATACACAGATGAATCGGCAGGCGTCGCGAGGCCGGTCTTCGCTGGCACTCTGACGGCGGCGCATGGCGCCGGGTTCGGGTCATTCGATGCTGAGGCGTCCTCCGTTCTGGCGCAGGCGAGTACAGCACGGCGACGCGAGGAAGAGCTGCGTATAGAGGCCGAGGCCATGCTTGAGGGGCTTCGTCTTCTGCTCGCGAGTTCGACGTCGCGCGACAAGCTTTTACACCTCACGAATCTTCTTTCACGAGGACTGGGCGCGAGTGCGGGCTTCGTCGTTGAAGCGGGCTTCGACGGACGGCCACGCCTGCTGAGTCCGGAGACTCGTGTGCTCGATGGTGGCCACATCATCCAAACGTTGGCTCATGGGCTAGCCGAGCGATCGCTCAAGGTCTACGCCGCCGGCGACATGTCGGCTGATGGCCTGCGTCAGGCGTTCGACCTGGACGGGGCACATGTGGCGACACTCGCTTTGCCGCTCAAGGCGCACATGACCTATTTCCTTTGTGGAACGCGGGCGGCGGAGGGCTTTTCGAGCGCGAGCCTCGCTTTTGCCGATCGATTCGGGCTCTTGCTGCGCCAGGCGCTTTTGCTGCGCGAAGAGCAGGCGCAGCTCACGCAGACTGCCAAGATGGCCGCACTCGGTCAGATGTCCGCGAGCATCGCGCACGAGTTGAAGCAACCGCTCAATACGATTTCTCTGGCAGCGCAGAATCTCGAGGCCATCATTGCCTCGCCGAAGTTCGAGGCAAGAACGGCCGAAGCCAAGATCGCGCGAATGCTGGCACAGGTGGATCGGGCGTCCAACGTGATAGACCGCATGCGGCGCTTTGGACGCAAGAGCATCGGCGATAACGAACGGGTCGATCTGGTGGAACTGGTTGAGGGTGTTGTCTCGATGATGAGGCCCATGCTCGATCGGGCCGGCACTGACGTGGAAATAAATGTATCCGAAGGCCTCGCCGCTCTTGTGGACGGACTGCAGGTCGAACAGGTCCTCGCGAACCTGCTTCAGAACGCGGCAGATGCAATTTCCGGTGTCGGCACATCGGCGGCTGGCCGGCGCGATGGGCGTATTCGCATCATTGGCTTCTATGCGCCGGATGCGACGCGCCAGGCAGTGCTGAGGGTAGAAGATAACGGGCCGGGCTTTCCCGACGGGATTCTGGAGCGGGCGCTTGAGCCCTTTTTCACGACCAAGCCGGCGGAGCAGGGCACGGGCCTCGGGCTTGCCATTTGTGACGCGATCTTGCGTGAAAGCGGCGGCTTCATTGAACTCGGAAACCATACCGGCGGGGGCTTCGTCACGCTGCACATGCCGAGCGTGACGAAGATCACCTGATTACTGTTCGCTCGGAAAGCCTGTGAACAGATAGCCCTTGCCACGGATCGTTTTGATGACCATCGGATGGTCGGGATTGGGCTCAAGCTTGCGGCGCAGTTTGACCACAATGCTGTCGAGACTGCGATCGTAGGGTTGCCATTGCCGGTTGAAAACGCGACGGCAGAGATCTTCGCGCGTTTGCGGGCGGCCTTCATGCGCGACGAGTTCGATCAGGAGATCGCATTCCGCCGTTGTCAGAGGCACCAGTTCGCCTTCCGGCGAGAGAAGATTGCGGCGCACGGGATCGAAGCGCCAGGATGTGGCGTTGTCGCCGTTTTCGGGCTTCGGCGATGCGGCAGGTTGGGGCTCCGAACCGGAGCGACCCGAGCGGCGGAGGAGCGCGCGGATGCGGGCGAGAAGCTCGCGCAAGTTGACGGGCTTCACTACATAATCATCGGCGCCAAGCTCGAGGCCGACAACCTTGTCGGTCGCCTCGCCATGTGCCGTTACCATGATGCAGGGCGTCGAATGCGTCTGGCGGATGTCGCGCAGGAAATCGAATCCATTTTCCTTGCCGAGCCAGAGGTCGAGAATGACGAGGTTGAAGTGCCGGGAACCGAACAACGCCTTGGCCGAGCGCGTGTCCGGCGCCTCGGAAATCTCGAACCCGTGCGCCTCGAGATATTCTCTGACCTCAGAGCGAATTTCAGCGTCGTCATCCACCAGCAGAAGCGAAACGGCGCTATCTCCCGTCGTTTCGTCCGTCTGGTCCGCTTCCATTGCCGGAGCCATGGTGTTTCCCTTCCTTCCAGCTTGCCGGTCTATCCGACTATCGAAACCCGATCTTGCACCACGCGCGTAAACAAAGCTTTCCCGCAAAGCTCACAGGGCCGGACGACTACATAAAATCGATATCGCCTGTCAGTTTATTATTACGGGAATTACGGGCGGCGACCAGACGCGATCGTTGATATCAGGTTGCTTCCATCCAAGGCGTTGCATGTATGAGACGCCTCCCGTGTTGTACGAATTGCCACAGATTTCAACAGTCTCGCCGCGCGAATTACAGCATCTTGAAGCGAGGGGAGCGTGTTTCTGGCTTACCAAATTGCTATCGAGGAGATACCGATCATGGATGACAAGCGCATTATGAGTGACGAGCGGATCACACCGCTTGACGATGTGCTGAGCGACCTGGGCGGCGCGGTCAGGAGTTTGAGCGATAACGAACTTCGCGATCTCCTGATTGCGCTTCTATCTGAATGGCGGGAGCGGCATGAGGCTCTTCCGAGCCTTGCCAACTGACCTTCGCAAGACCTGCGGCGGCATCTTTGGTCTGCTTTTCATTGTGCGGCCGGCTTCGGTGTGCCGCCTTGCGCCGACGTACTGGCAGCGCCGGAGCAGCCATAGGCCCAGGCGATGCTCGTTGCCAGATCGACGCTGGCCGGAAGGTCACGGATCTGCGGCTTCCGCTGGAGCAGCGTGACGAGGAGGACACGAATCTGTTCGCCGCTTACGCCAGTCTGCGGCAAGCAGAAGGGGGCGTTGGCAAGCTCTCCGCGTACGAGCGCGTAATGAGAAAGGTATCCCTGAATATAGGAGCCACACACAAGCAGTCTCTCTCGCTCGGTCGGCTGGATATTACGCGCATCGACGGGGTTCGCGCAGACCTGTTCAAGATCTGCACCCGTTTGCAGGAAATAGTGCTGGGCAGGAGTGCTGGCGCGAGCCTGACTGACCAGAAGCGCCGCTATAACGCCCGTAACGAAAATGTGGTGAACTCGCTTCATTGTCCTCTCCCTCGATCTCTGAGCGGCGCATGCGATGCGCCCGGTTCGTATGCAGATCATTGGGGGGAACTCTATCAACTTGGCTCAAACAGACGGATGTTAAAGCGTGCTGTTTTGTAACCAAATGTGGCCGCGCGCATGTCGCCGTTTGGAACGGCGGCGTGCGTGCGGCACATTATTTGAAGATTTTGGCCGGAAGAGTCTGGTCGGGATCAGGTCGCTGGTCGTCTTTTGCTTGCCATGGCTCGCAGCCGACGGTTTGGCCGCAATACGATGCGTGCCAGCGGTCGCACATTATGCGCATTGAGAACACGTATATTGGCGTGCTGCGCATATGTACCGAGAATGAGAACCGCTTCAAGCAGCGCGAAACTCGCGCCGATGCAGACGCGGGGGCCGCCGCCGAAGGGGAGATAGGCGTAGCGTGGCTGCGCGGTAGATTCCTGCGTGAGAAAACGTTCGGGAACGAAGCGATCTGGTTCCTGCCAATAGCGCCGGTGACGGTGCATGAGCCACGGTGAGATAAGGACGGTGCGTCCGGCCTTGAGCGGGAGCCCTGTCGGCGTGATGTCGTCGGCGAGCGTGGTACGCATGATATTCGCGACGATCGGATAGAGCCTCAACGTCTCGTCGAGAACAGCGCGTGTATAGGGGAGTGCGGGGACATCCTCTGCCGTCAGCGGGCGATTGGGCGCCACCGCGTCCACTTCCGCTTGCATGCGCTCGAAGGCTTCCGGATGCAACGTCAGAAGGTACCATGCCCATGAGAGTGTGGTGGCCGTCGTTTCGTGGCCTGCCAGAAGGAAAGTCGCTACCTCGTCGCGCACCTGGGCGAGCGACATTTCGTGGCCGGTGTCGGCGCGGCTCGCATCCATCATCCGCGTCAGCAGCGAATTGCCGCTTTCCCTCTCATGTGCGCGCTTGATGATCCTGCGCGCGAAGACGTCCAACTGCCTGCGCCCGGCCAGTACGAGCCTTTCGAGAAAGGCATCTCTTATGCGTGGAGGCAGAAGTGCGGCAGCCAGGAACATGGCCGGGAATTTTTCCAACGTCCCGGTGACCGTTCCAGCGATGCCCTCAATGTCATCTGAGAGGTCCGCGCTGAGGATCGCCTCGCCGATCACCTCCAATGTTACCTGCGTCATTTCGCGGTCGATCGAGAATATCTCGCCCCTTTGCAGTACGCGCTCAACGGACCGTTGTGCGGCAGCGACGAAGATTGGCGCAAAGTCGCGCACGCTCGAATGCTGAAAGATCGGCGCGGCCAGTTTTCGAGCCTGCCGCCAGCCTGGTCCGGATGCGGTCAGTAGTCCGTCGCCGAGAAGCGGTCGCAGGATTGCGAGTTGGTTCGTATCCTTGGGAAAGTTATCGGAGTGTGAGACGAGGATGTGACGGATCGTGTCCGGATGGTTCACCACCGTGCCGCGCCCGGCAGCTGCGATGCCGATGCGGAATTCGTGGAAATCCCCGTCGTACCAGTCATGCGGATAGGAGGCGATGAGGTTCGACAGGAGGTGCGGTCGAATGAGCGTGGCAGTCAGCCCCGGTGCCCTTCGCGGCGGTCGCGGTCTGGCCGGCTTGAGCTTCTGAGAGCTGATGTCGGGAGCATCTTGAAGGGCCATATCATTTCCTACGCTTGAAGGATCGGGGCACGAATTTCCTGCGAAGTGGCGCAGCGTTTTCTCCATATGGACAGGCATGGCCCGTTCAAGGAGTGCAGATCCGGCCAAGTGGGGGATCATTTGCGGCCAATGCGCCGGATTGCTCCGGCCGCCAACAAAACGATACCCAAACGTACACGGCTCTACACCGTCGGCGGCCGGTGGGCGCGTAGCGTTGACGTCAGATCACCTGGAATCGCGGGCTCACCCAGATCGGGAGGAAATGACAATGAAGCGCTTATGGAATGTGTTGCTCGGGGCGAGCGCAATGGCTCTCGTCGCCGCTTGTGCAAGCGATGGCAATTCGAGCCTCGGCGGAGGTGGCGGCGGCAGTAATGGCGGCGGCGGAGGCGGCGCGGCCGCTGTTCCGCAGCTTGGTGTCACCGGAACGGGCGGTGCGACCGAGGCTCTTGGCGTTTCCGCACTGACGGACCCCATCCTCGGCACGACCGGCGTCGTCGGAGGTGGATCGGGCGGCCAGCTCGGCGGCGCTATTCCGGCAGGTGTGCTCGATCCGCTGTCGAGTGCACTTGCGCCGGTGACGGGGCAGCTCGCCGATGCCATTCCGCTCGGCACGATTACGAGCCAGCTTCCCGCGCTCGGCGTCGACGGTAGCGGTGGACTTGTCCAGGATCTCGCCGGACAGGATGTACTCACGGGCGTTGTCGGCTCGGACGGCGTCGTAGGGTCGCTGCTGGGCGGCGGTAACAGCGGCGCGCTGGGCGGTGTGGTGCCTGCGGGAACGCTTCCCTCTCTTCCGACCGGTAGCGACCCGACGCAGGCCGTGACGGGCCTGGTATCGACGCTGACGGGCGCCCTTGGCAGCGCCGGTTCCGGTGGCCTGCCGACCACAGGCACTCCGCTCGATTCGGTGACCGGAGCTGTTTCCGGAGTTCTCGGCAGTGTGACAAATCCGGCCACCCTGACCAGTGCAACGAACGCGGCTTCGAGTCTCGGTGGAATGGTTTCGAGCGGCGGGTTGCCTTCCGCTAACGGAGTGGTGGGTAGCGTACTCGGAACGGCCACCGGGCTCGCGAAGCCATAAAACGCACGGCGGAACTGAAAAAGAGCGGGCCTTATCGGTCCGCCCTTTTTGGTGTGAGCCGGAGGTGAGCCGATGCGCGATGAGCAGGGGCCAGGCTTGACAAGGTTCCGTTTTAGAACTTACCTGTTGTCCGCACCGGCAACAGGGGAGCGGGCATGGCTGCGAAGCGGAATGCGACGGCGGCGATCATCGGCGCGGGCGATTACATCGGCGGAGCGATCGCGAAGAAGTTCGCTGCCGAGGGCTACACCGTGTTTGCCGGGCGGCGAACGGCGGACAAGCTTCTGTCTTTGAAGAATGAGATCGAAGGCGCGGGCGGCGCATGCGTCGCGCGAGGTCTCGACGCTCGCAAGGAAGATGAGGTGACCGCCTTCATGGCGGAAGCCGATGCTCATGCGCCGCTCGAGGTCGTCATCTTCAATGTCGGCGCCAATGTGAATTTTCCGCTTCTCGACACGACCGAGCGCGTCTTCCGAAAAGTATGGGAGATGGCCTGCTATTCGGGCTTTCTCGCGGGGCGCGAGGCTGCGCGGCACATGCTCGCGCGGGGGCAGGGCTCGATCTTCTTCACCGGCGCGACGGCTTCGTTGCGCGGCGGCCCCGGCTATGCGGCATTCGCTTCGGCAAAGTTCGGCTTGCGCGCGGTAGCGCAGAGCATGGCGCGGGAGCTCGGACCGCAAAACATTCATGTTGCCCACCTCGTCATCGATGCCGGCGTTGACACGGCCTTCGTGCGCGAACGCATCAAGGCGGCGGGCGGCGAGGCGGATCCCGGTCAGCTCATGAGCCCCATGTCGATCGCGGAAACCTATTGGCAATTGCACAACCAGACGCGCGACGCCTGGACGCACGAGCTGGATATTCGTCCTTATCGGGAGCGTTGGTAATGGTAGCGGTGGAACATCACTTCGATTTCGGCAGCCCGAATTCCTATCTCGCCTGGAAGATCATCCCCGATATCGAGAAACGCACCGGTGCGACCTTCGTTAACGTGCCGATCCTGCTTGGCGGCGTGTTCAAGCTCACGGGCAACCAGCCACCTATGGTTGCTTTCGGCAACATCAAGAACAAGCCGCAATACGAGAACCTGGAGATGCAGCGCTTCATCGCGCGGCACAAGCTCAGAAAGTTCAAATTCAATTCACATTTCCCCGTGAACACGGTGCAGATCATGCGCGGCGCCGTGGCAGCCGATATGGACGGTGTGCTGGCGAAATACATGGACATCGTCTTCCGCGCCATGTGGGAGGATTCGAAGAAAATGGATGACGCCGATGTCATCCGCGAAGTACTCGATGCCGGTGGGCTCGACGGTGCGCGCATCCTTGCGCGCATTCAGGACCAGGATGTGAAGGACACGTTGCTCTCCAATACGAGCGCTTCTGTCGAGCGTGGAACCTTTGGCGCGCCGACCTTCTATGTCGCCGATGAGATTTTCTTCGGCAAGGATCGCCTTCGGGACGTCGAGGAGGAGATTGTCCGCGCGACGGCCTAGCCTTTCATTCTCTCCTTTGTCCGGTATAGGCTTGGCCAAAGATCAAGGGAGGGAAGAATGAAAAATCAGGAAATCATTGCCATTCGAGAGTTTCTCGGCTCCATGCCGGAACCGGCGGACAGGGCTGAGCTGCGCCAGACCTACGACAATCTCGGCGCGATCTTTCCCACGGCGGCCGATGTGGCGCTCGAAAGTGTGAGCGCCAATGGCGTTCCCGCCGAGTGGGCCACGACGCCCGGCGCAGCGCCGGATCGCGTTGTCATGTATGTGCATGGCGGCGGCTATGTGATCGGCTCGGTGAAGAGCCATCGTCACCTCGTCACCGAACTGGGCCGTGCTGCGGGCACGCGGACGCTCTCCGTCGATTATCGCCTTGCGCCGGAGCATCCGTTTCCCGCTGCCGTGGACGATGCTCTCGCCGCTTATCGCTATCTCCTCGCGCAGGGCTTCGTGCCCGGCAATATAGCCATCGCTGGAGACAGCGCGGGCGGCGGTCTCACGGTGGCGACGCTGCTTGCGATCCGCGATGCCGGGCTCGAACAGCCGGCCTGCGCCTTTTGTATCTCGCCCTGGATTGATCTTGAGGCGACCGGCAATTCGATAACGGAACTTGCCGACATCGACCCGATGGTGAGCCGGGAAGGGCTCGCCGGCATGGCGGCGGCCTATCTTGGTGCCGCGTCCGCGAAGACGCCGCTCGCTTCACCGCTGCATGCGGAGTATCGCGACCTCGCGCCCTTGCTCATCCATGTCGGTGCTGCGGAGACACTGCTCGACGATTCCATCCGCCTCGCCGGAAAAGCGGGCGCGGCCGATGTCGATGTGACGCTTAAGGTGTGGCCGGAGATGATCCATGTCTGGCACTTCTTCCACCCGATGCTTGAAACGGGCCGCCACGCGATTGCGCAGGGCGGTGAGTTCATCGGCAAGGCGATGGATGATGCGACGAAGCTGAAGGTCGCTTAAAGACAGATGCCTGTCACCCCGTGAAAGACATGGGTGACGGGCAACCGCTCAGTCGAGGATCAGCCCGACCGAGCCGACAATGGCGCGGGGACGCCGTGCTTTTGCGGTGGCGTTCCCGTCTGCGTCTGCGAACAACCCCTTTTGCAGCGGGGCCCCCAACATTACCGTTATTGTTTGTATGAAATGCGGCAGCGTGTTCTTGGAGCTCCATGTCGGGTGAGGACGTGAGCGGTCGGTCAGCGCTGCTTCGCGCAGGCTAAGCACGCTGCCGAGATAGGCGCCCATGAAAACGAAGCGCTGGTTCTTCGCGGCCGCGGGCATTTCAGGCATCAGGCGGCGCAAATGTTCGAGAGCTCGCAGATAGCCGGAGTTCCAGCGCTTCTCGAGAGCGTCCATGAACAGTTCGCGGTGGCTCATCCCGAGAAGGCCGATGAAGCGCGTGTAGGTGTCCTCCTCGTCGTTGCTCGTGCCTGCAAGCCCGATCGAGGGGTAGACGAGCGCCTCGACCACGTCTTGCACCGATTTTGGTCCGCCTTTCGCCTCCAGCGCGTCGAGGAGGGCATTGCGGCGCTCGTCGATAAGCTTTGCGCCATCAGCGACGAGTTCACGCACCAGCGCTTCCTTGGTACCGAAATAATAGGTCAATGAGCCGTGGTTCTTCTGCGCCGCCGCCTCGACGATTTCGCGAACGCTGACGCCGTCGATTCCCCGCAACGCGAAAAGGCGACGCGCTGCGAGCTTGATCTGCTCGCGCGCGCTCGCCCTCGCGTTCACCTGGGTTTTGGACGGCTTTGATGTGGTCGGGTACTTCGGCATCTTGACAGAATGGACGAGGTCGTCATGATGGGTCAAATAAATTATCCAAACGACCTAAATCAAAAAGTGTCGTGGCAGGGGAGGATTTCGTGGCGGAACTCGATTTTTCGGGCAAGACCGTGCTCGTCGTCGGCGGATCGAGCGGCATCGGCAATGGCATCGCGCAGGCATTTCGCGCCAAGGGCGCGACGGTGCATGTCTGGGGTACACGGGCCAAGGCGTCGGATTATTCCGCTGCGGAAGGCTCTGATCTCACCGGGCTGCACTACGACTTCATGGATGTTTCCGATTTTGACGCGATCGAGACCTACCAGACGCCCTTCGCTTCGCTCGATGTGCTGGTTCTGAGCCAGGGCACGGTCATCTACCAGCGCGGCGAGTTCAAGATGGACGGCTTCCAGAAGGTAATGGACGTCAACGTCAACAGCCTGATGGCCTGCGCGATCAAATTCCATGACATGCTGTCGGCGTCCAAAGGCTCGCTCATCACCGTGAGTTCGACGGCGGCCTTCCATTCGACCAAGGGCAATCCGGCTTACAACGCCTCGAAGACCGGCGCCGTCGGCCTGACGCGCACGCTCGCCGAAGCGTGGGCGAAGGACGGCATTCGCGTGAACGGTATCGCGCCGGGCCTTGTCGATACGAAGCTGACCAAAGTCACGACCGACAATCCCGACCGTCTCGCCGCTTCCATTCAGGGCATTCCGATGCGCCGCCTCGGCACGCCGGTAGACATGGCGGGCGTCGCGCTTTTCCTTGCATCGCCGCTCGCGGCTTATGTCCTCGGCCAGACCATCCCGGTCGATGGCGGTCTCATTCTCTAATTCGGCAGTGATCGGAGCGATCCCATGATTTTCGAACATACCGACAAGGTCAAGACGCTGATCGCGAAGCTTGAGAGCTTCATGGATGAGCATATCTATCCGAATGAGCAGGCCTATTTCGATTGGGTGTCGAACCATGCCAATCTCTGGAAATATTGGCCTGGCCTCGACGCGCTGAAGGAAAGGGCTAAGGAGGAGGGGCTCTGGAATCTCTTCCTGCCGCATGAATATGGCGAGTGGAGCCCCGGCCTCACCAATCTCGAATATGCGCCGCTGGCGGAGATCATGGGCCGGGTACCTTGGTCTTCCGAGGTCTTCAACTGCGCGGCGCCCGATACCGGCAATATGGAAGTGCTGGCGAAATATGGTTCGCCCGCGCAGCAGAAGCAGTGGCTGCGGCCGTTGCTCGATGGCGAAATCCGCTCCGCCTATGTGATGACCGAACCGCAGGTGGCCTCGTCGGACGCAACCAACATCGAGACGGAAATCCGCGCCGATGGCGACGACTACGTCATCAATGGCCGCAAGTGGTGGATTTCCGGCATCATGGATCCGCGCTGCAAGGTTCTGCTCATCATGGGCAAGACCAATCCGGATGCTGCTCGCCACGTTCAGCAATCGACCATCATCGTGCCGCGCGACACCGCCGGCATCCACATCGTCCGTAACCAGTCGGTCTTCAACAGCCACAACTCACCGGGCGGCGAGGCGGAACTCCGCCTCGAAAACGTGCGTGTGCCGAAATCCAATCTCATCCTCGGTGAGGGCCGCGGCTTCGAGATCGCGCAAGGCCGGCTTGGGCCGGGCCGCATTCATCACTGCATGCGCTCCATCGGTCAGGCGCAGCGCGCGCTCGAGATCATGGCGCGCCGGGTCGAAAACCGCGTCGCCTTCGGTAAGAAGCTCGCCGATCAGAGCAGCATCCGCCAGGATGTCGCGCGCTCCTATTGCGAGATCGAACAGGCGCGCCTTCTGACGCTGAAGGCTGCCGATGCGATGGATCGCTATGGCAACAAGGTCGCGCGCGATCTGATCGCTGCCATCAAGGTCATCGCGCCCCAGATGGCTCAGACCGTTTGCGACCGAGCCATCCAGGCGCATGGCGGCATGGGCGTCAGTGCCGATACGCCGATTGCCTCCTTCTTCACGCTGAACCGGTTCCTGCGCATCGCCGACGGCCCGGACGAGGTGCACATGTCGCAGCTCGGTAAGCTCAAGATCGCGGAATACAACGCAAAGAAGAAGTGAGGACGCCATGACGGAACATAACCGCTCGGTCAGAGGCCTGACGGTGCTGGTGACGGGTGCCGCGAGCGGTATGGGCCGCGCGACGGCGGAGGTCTTTGCCGCCGAAGGCGCCAATGTCGCGGTGACGGACTACACGCTGGAAGGCGCGGAAGCCGTAGCAGAGGGTATTCGCGCATCGGGCGGGAATGCCAAGGCGTGGAGGCTCAACGTTGCGGACAAGGCGGAGATCGATGCGGTCGTGGCCGCAATCGCGCAGCATTTCGGCGGGCTCGACTGCGTCGTCAACAATGCAGGCATTTCGGGCTTCTCACCCATCGATGCGCCGGGCTATGACGAGATTTGGGACCGGCTCGTCACCGTTCTGCTTACCGCGCAGCAGCGCGTCATCCGCGCCGCGCTGCCGCATCTGCGCAAGTCGAAGAGTCCGCGCATCGTCAACATTGCCTCAACCGAAGCGCTCGGCGCGACGGCGATGGACAGCGCCTATGCGGCGGCGAAGGCAGGCGTCACCGGATTGACGCGCGCGCTCGCGGTCGAGCTTGGGCGGGAAGGCATCACGGTCAATTGCATTTGTCCGGGGCCGATCCTCACTGGGATGACGCAGGCGATCCCCGACGAGCAGAAACAGATTTATGCGAAGCGCCGCACTGCGCTTGGCCGCTATGGCCGACCGGAGGAGGTCGCGCATATCACGCTGAGCCTTTGTCTGCCGGCAGCGTCCTACATCACGGGCGTCACCATTCCCGTCGATGGCGGTTTGATGGCACGCAACGCCTGAAACACAAGAAGGGAGCAGGGCCCTCCGCTATAATGATCCTGGTCCCCTGAGGCATGGAAATGGCACCCGAAAGCTGGACTGAACTCGTCGATCTCGAAAAGCTCCGCGACTGGATGGACATGCAGGGGCTCGAGAGTGGTCCGCTGGAAGATGTGACGTCGCTTGCGGGCGGTACGCAGAACATCCTGCTGCGCTTCAAGCGTGGTGGGCGGGCCTTTGTGCTGCGCCGTCCGCCGCATCGTCCACACATGAATGGTAGTGAGACGATGCGGCGCGAGGCGCGGGTGCTCGGCGCTCTCAAGGGAAGCGACGTGCCGCATCCCGGGCTGATTGCCGCCTGCCCGACCGATGACGTGCTCGGCGCGGCTTTCTATCTGATGGAGCCGGTGGAAGGCTTTAACGCGACGGTCGGGCTGCCGCCGCTTCATGCGGGTGATCCGAAAATCCGCTACGGAATGGGGCTGGCCATAGCCGACGGCGCGGCAGCGTTGGGGCGGGTCGATTATGTCGCCGCCGGCCTCAGCGATCTGGGCAAGGTCGAGAATTATCTCGAACGGCAGGTGAAGCGCTGGCGCTCACAACTTGAGTCCTATGCCGAATATGAGGGCTGGGCCGGCCCCGGCGACATTCCCGGCGTCGACAAGGTTGCCGACTGGCTCGAGGCGAACCGGCCTGGTTCCTTCAAGCCCGGCATCATTCATGGGGACTATCATCTCGCCAATGTGATGTACCGCTTCGATGGGCCGGAACTGGCCGCCATCGTCGATTGGGAGCTCACGACTATCGGCGATCCGCTGCTCGATCTCGGTTGGCTCATGGCGACCTGGCCGGATGGCGAGGGGCGGGGCAGCACGGGCTCGGTCGGTGTTCAGCCATGGGATGGCTTTCCGACGGCGCAGGAACTTGTTGCGCGTTATGCCGAGGGGTCTGCCCGCGATCTCTCAGCCATCGAGTGGTATGCAGTACTTGCCTGCTACAAGCTCGGCATCATCCTCGAAGGTACGAATGCGCGGGCGGCAGCCGGAAAGGCGCCGAAGGAGACCGGTGATATGCTCCACGCCTCGACGATCGGTCTTTTCCGCCGGGCGCTTGGCTGGATCGGCGGATAGACCTCTCCGCCCGGGTGACCGAAAGCTTCGATTTCGTCCATCTACCCGACTTATCTCCGCATAATTTCAATCACTCATACTATGGGAGTGTACTGTGGAAGTGCGCGGGCGGCCTCTGGCCGTCTGTCACTGCTTTGTCTGCGTGATATGCTCTCATCAATTATCGCCCGGATTCTTGCCAAGGATCATTTTCATGCAGGCATTTTCACGATCCCCTTTTGTGGCTCTTTTTCTCGCATTGATACTTCCTGCCACGGGGGCCTGGGCGGCCGAAGGGGCGCTTTCCGTCGCCCGGATCACTCCCTCGGGCGAGGATGTTCCGGCAGAACGCCAGATGGTCATCGAGTTCGATCGGGCGGTTGTGCCTCTGGGGCGCATGGAACGGACGGCGGCGGAAATACCGGTGGAGATTTCGCCCAAGCTCGATTGCGAATGGCGTTGGCTCAGTGAAAGCGCGCTTGCCTGCCAGTTGAAGGAAGCCGATGCGCTGAAGGCATCGACGCGATATTCGGTGACGGTCAATCCGGGGCTGAAGGCTGCGGATGGAACGACGCTTGCTGCGCCCTTCCATCATGAATTTGTCACCTCCCGCGTCGCGCTTGACCGGGCCGAGTTTTCGGATTGGGCGGGGCCTGCGGAACCTGCCGTGCTCGTTACCTTCAATCAGCCCGTGCGCCGGGACTCCGTAGCCGATCGCCTGAGCTTTATCTGGAAGGGCGATCATGCTGGCGAGGTTGGTATTCATGCGGCGGCGGGGCCGGACTGGAGCAAGGCGCCAGATGATGCGCTGGTGAAAGTCGGGCGCGAGCCGGGGTTGCGTGGCTTCTTCCGACGTCTTCTTGCCTATTTTCCCTGGTTCCGCCCGGAAAACGTTCCCGGAACTGAGGAATGGGCACGGCGGACATGGCTCGTCACCGCGAAGAAGCCCCTGCCGCTCGATACAGAGGCCGAACTCGTCATGCGTCCGGGATTGATTTCGTCGATGGGACCGGAGCGCAGCGTTATCGACCAGCCGGTGCAGAAATTTGCGACTTTCGGTGCGTTCCGTTTCACAGGCCTGCGCTGCACGGCGAATGACGGCACGGAAATCACCGTCCGTCCTGGCGATACGGAAAAGCCCAGGGCGGATTGCGGGCCGTGGAGCGTCGTGCGCCTCATGTTCAGCGCGCCGGTGAAACTCAAGGAAATCCGCGATCACGTCGCGCTCTCGCCGGAGCTTGGCAAGGAGGGGCCGGAGGACGATCCATGGGCCAATGTCGATCCCGAGCAGACGGAGGGCTATTACAGCTGGAAGGGACGGCAGAAGGGCGACGAATATTCGGCGCGCTTCCCGATCTACCTGCGGTCGGATCGCTATTATGAGGCGACGCTGAAGAAGGACGACAAGGTTCAGATCGTCGACCTGTTCGGCCGCAAGCTCGACGGCAATATCGATGTGCGTTGGCACATGGACAACCGGCCGCCGAATTTCGAGCTTCCGAACAATATTGCCGTGCTGGAAAAGAACGTCGACAGCGAGGTGCCGCTCTTCGTCAACAATCTGGCGAGCCGGGACTTTGTCTTTTCACGGATGACAGCGCACGGCATCGAGAGCGGGCTTTCCTCGCATGAGGCGCTCGATCCGATCCGCAACATTCAATATGCCGTGCCTTTCGGCGTGCGCGGAATGCTCGATGGAAAATCGGGCGCGTTGCTTGGACAGATGACAGTCACGCCGGAATTGCCGAACGCAAAGCCGGGGCTTCTTTTCGCGCAGGTCACACCTTTCGGGCTTCATGCAAAGGTCGCGCATTACAACACGCTGGTCTGGGTATCTGACCTTGCCACCGCCGAGCCGGTTGCCGGAGTGCGGGTCGAGCGCTATCGCGATCCGGTGCTCAGTGCGGCGGTTTGCAGCAATACCGCGCCCGGAAACTGGCCGGAGCCCGAGTTCATCGAGGCCTCGGCGATCAGCGACGAGAACGGGCTTGCAATCCTGCCCGGCGTGGCGCCGAAGCCGGGCGTTTATGAATCCGACTGTGACAAAGCGCTGACGATCCGCGCGGTGAAAGGCGACGATATCGCGCTGTTGCCTGTCACCTATCAGTTCGAGGCGGATACATTCCGCGCCTCCGGCGAACAGATATGGCCGCAGGCGCAAAGTGAACAGGAGCACATGCGCGTCTGGGGCACGACCGCGCAGGGCGTTTATCGCGCCGGCGATACGATCCAGTACAAGATTTATGTGCGTGGCCAGTCGAACGAGGGGCTGTCCGCCGCGCCGCCTTCGGAATATCGCCTGCAACTCGTCGATCCAACCGGAAAGCTGGTCGCCGACATAAAGAAGGTGGCGCTCAACGAGTTCGGCGCGACGGACGGGTCGGTCACAGTGCCGAAGACGGGCGCGGTCGGCTGGTACAAGTTCCGTCTGTTGCAGAAGCTGCGCGGGGATGCCGGCGAGCCGCAAAATGCGGAGCAGGGCGAGGGTGCCGATGCCATGGGGGCTTTGTCGAGCGGCTGGTTCGCATGGATGCCCGCGCAGGTTCTGGTGAGCGATTTCACGCCTGCGTCCTTCCGCGTCACCGCGAGCGTGAATGGCAAGGTCTTTGGCCCCTCGAAAGCGGTCGAGATCGAGGGCAAGGCGGAGTTACATTCCGGTGGGCCCTACACCAACGCCAAGGCCCGGATCACGGCAATGTTCACGCCGAGGCCCATGTCATCGGATCATCCCATTGCGGCAGGCTTCGACTTTTCACGCGGCGATCTCGAACACGAGAGCTATGAAAAGATGCTGGCGCAGATGGAGCAGCCGCTCGATGCGCAGGGCATTGCCAAGGTGAATGTCGCTATTCCCGATCAAGGCAACGAAACCTATGGCGATCTGAACTTCGAGGTCGCCGTAATGGATGATCGCGGCAAGAATGTCGCGAACTCGGTCTCGGCGACATTTGCCGCGACGGATCGCTTCGTCGGCCTGAAAGCCAAGGAGTGGATCTATCAGGCCGGAAAGGCGGCGGCCTATAGCTACATCGTCGTCGATCCGGCGGGTGTGCCGGTGAAGGACGCGAAGGCCGATCTCAGGATCGAACTGAAAAAGGTAACGGCGGCGCGGGTGAAATCCGCCGGCAATGCCTATCAGACCGTTTACAACACGAGTTGGGAGCAGGTCGCGACCTGCGCGGGAACGCCGGAGGCGCAGCCCGCCGAATGCAGCTTTGTGCCGAAGGATGCCGGCGAATATCGCATTACGGCGACGGTGAAGGGCACGGGCGGTAAGGCCCATGTCGCCACCAGCGACTTCTGGGTGACGGGGCGCGATGTCGTGCTCTGGGACAGCGCGCCCGATACCGCGCTGCAGATGTTCCCGGAAAAGGCGAGTTACAAGGTGGGGGAGACGGCGCGCTATCTCGTCAAGAACCCCTATCCGAATGCCAAGGCGCTCATCACCATCGAACGCTATGGCGTGCTCGATCACTTCGTGCGGACATTCACAACATCGACGCCGATCGTCGAATTTCCGGTGAAGGCGAATTACGCGCCGGGATTCTTCGTTTCGGTGGTGCTGGTGAGCCCGCGTGTCGACAAACCGCTGGAAGCGAACCAGGTCGATCTCGGCAAGCCTGCATTCCGCATGGGCTATATCTCCGTGCCGGTGACGGATCCCTATAATGAGCTTTCGATCACGGCGAAGACGGAGCGCGGGGAATATCGGCCCGGCGAGACGGTGAAAGTCGCGCTTCACGCCGCGCCGCTGCACGAAGAGAAGAAGGAGCCGATCGAGCTTGCGGTCGCGGTTCTCGATCAGGCTGTCTTCGATCTCGTTGTGGGCGGCAGGGCCTATTTCGATCCCTACAAGGGGTTCTATCGGCTCGATGGCCTCGACGTGCATAATTACAATCTGTTGCTGAAACTCGTCGGGCGGCAGAAGTTCGAGAAGAAGGGCGCAAATCCCGGCGGTGATGGCGGGGCCGATTTCAAGTTCCGCGACGATTCAAAATATGTCGCCTACTGGAACCCAGGCCTGCGAACGGACACGTCCGGCAAGGCGAGCTTCGAGTTTGCGGCGCCCGACAATCTGACCGGCTGGCGTATCCTCGTCATCGGCACGACGCCGACGGACAAGGCCGGGCTCGGCGAGGGCGACTTCAAGGTCAATCGCGAGACGGAAATCAGGCCCATCATGCCGAACCAGGTGATGGAGGGCGACAGCTTCAATGCCGGGTTCAGCGTGATGAACCGGACGGACAAGAGGCGGCACATCAAGGTCGATATTGAAGCGGCGGGAACGCTCGACGCGAAGGCGGTGACGACGCTAACCAAAGATGTTGACCTCGATCCCTACCAGCGGGCGGCGATCTACATGCCGCTCGTTGCGGGAGCCGTGGCAACAGTGCCAGGCGTCAATCAAGGCGAGATCGCGTTCAAGGTCGCGGCGGGCGATGCCTCGGACAAGGATGGATATCTCGCGAAACTTCCGGTGAACAAGCGCGTCGATCTCGTCACCGCTGCGGTCTATGGCTCGACGGATGCGGCGGAGGTTTCGACGCCGGTCGCATTCCCGAAGGATATAAGGCCGGATGCCGGGGCGCTCGATGTCGTGCTGAGCCCAACCGTCGTGACCGATGTGGCTGGTGCCTTCCGCTTCATCGCCGATTATCCGTTCCTGTGCTGGGAGCAGCGCATCACCAAGGGCGTGATGGCGGCAAATTTCGCGGCGCTGGGAAAATATCTTCCCTCCGATCTCACATGGAAGGGGGCGGCCGATACGCTGAAGGCGATGGTTTCCAGCGCGGCGGACTTCCAGGCGCCCAATGGCGGCATGGCCTATTGGGTCGCATCGAACGACCGCGCCGATCCCTATCTCTCGGCCTATACGGCATTGGCCTTCGGGTGGTTGCATGAGCGCGGCGTCGAGGTGGCGGCGCCTGTGGAGGAGAAGCTACTCTCCTATTTGAAAGACCTGCTGCGGAAGGATGTGGCGCCCGAGTATTATACCGCCGATATGACGGCATCGGTTCGGGCGACGGCGCTCGCCGCGTTGGCGCAACGCGGACAGGTGACGCTGCGCGATATCGAGCGGCTCAGGCCGCGTTACAAGACGATGGGCCTCTTCGGCGATGCGATGCTGATGCAGGCAACGCTATCGCTGAAAGATACGAGCGGTGAAAAGCTCGCAGACGAGATCGCCGATATCATCATGGCGCATTCGAACCAGACCTCCGGCAAGTTCCTTTTCAACGAGGAGCAGGGCGAGGGCTATGCACGCATGCTGGCGACGCCGCTGCGCGACAATTGCGCGATCCTGTCGAGCCTCGTCGCTTACGGGCGCAATCCGGCTCAGCGGGCGCGCATGGAGCAGGTGACATTCAAGCTCGTCCGGGCGATCTCGCAGAGCCAGCGCAAGGAAGGCTATTGGGGCAATACACAGGAGAACATGTTCTGCACAACTGCACTTGCCGACTATGCGGCGGCTTATGAGGCCGTTGCGCCCGATCTTCATGTGACGGCGACGCTGGGCGCGGAGCCGCTCGGCGCGGCGGAACTCAAGGGCGCGCAGGCGAAGCCTGTGACGCTGACAAGGCCGATTTCGGCCGGCGATCCCGGGACCACAGCCAATGTGTCGATCAAGCGTGATGGAGCGGGACGGCTCTACTACGCGACGCGGCTTTCCTATGCGCCGACCGATGCCAGCGGGACCGCGGTCAATAGCGGCATCGAGGTGCGGCGCGAATATAGCGTCGAGCGCGGTGGCAAGTGGGTGTTGCTCGGCGACAAGGCGGAGGTGACGCGGGGCGAGATTGTGCGCGTCGATCTCTATCTCTCGCTGCCGGCGGCGCGGGCCTTCGTGGTCGTCAACGATCCGGTGCCGGGCGGACTTGAACCCGTCAACCGCGATCTGGCGACGGCATCCAGCGTTGACGCCACCAAGGCCGCATATGTCGCGCCGGAGGGAAGCTGGTGGAGCCACGCGAAGGACTGGATCGAATATGAGGCGGGTTTCTGGGGCTTCTATCACCGGGAATTGCGCTTCGACAGCGCGCGCTTCTATTCGGACTATCTCGACGCGGGAAATTATCACCTGACCTATATGGCGCAGGCGATTGCGACGGGCGAGTTCCAGCGGCGCGCGACAAAGGCCGAGGAAATGTATGACCCGGATGTCTTTGGTCTCGGCGTTCCGGGAAGCCTGACGGTGAAAGAGAAGCCGTAAATGATGTGGCTGTGCTGGAGCTGGTCCCATCTCGACCGGACGCCGATGCGTCCGAACGAATGGGGCTGGCCGCGCTGGGTGGGGTTGGGCGTGAGCGCCTTCGCGCTTTGGCTCGGCATTGCGACATGGGCGGGGCTTGCGGATGAAGCGCTGCTCGACCTCAAGCCAAAGGCGGCGAGCCACATTCTGCTGGACCGGCAGGGCCATCCGCTCGCGGAGGAAACGGGCGCGTGGAACATCCAGAGTCAGGTGCCGCTCTACCGCGTGCCGCAAAGGCTGAAGGACGCCGTTCTGCTTGCGGAGGACAGGCGCTTCTTCGCGCATCGGGGCGTCGACTGGATCGCGCGGGCGCATGGACTCTGGCAGGGCGTGAGCGCGGGCCGCAATGTCCGCGGCGCGAGCACGATCACCGAGCAGGTGGTACGAATGCTCGATCCGCGCCCGCGCTCGTTCTGGTCGAAATGGCTTGAAGGTTTCGACGCGGCGCGGCTGGAGCGGCGCTACACCAAATCCGACATACTGGAGTTCTATCTCAATCAGGTGCCCTACGCCTCGAACCGGCGCGGCGTCGCCGAGGCGGCGCGGTTCTATTTCGATCGCGATCTCGACACGCTGGATACACGGGAGATGCTCGCGCTTGCGATCCTGCCGCGCGCGCCTTCGGGCCTTGATCCCAATCGCGGCGGGACGAAGGTGCTCGACCGGCGCAGCATTCGGCTCGCGACCTCCATGCGCCATGCAGGCCTGCTGCCTGCGGCGGAATGGCAAAACGTCATCGAAACGCCGCTCGACCTGCATCCGGCGCCGCGTCGCGCGGCCATCGGCCATTTCCGCAATTATGTTGAGCGGCAGATCGCGGGCGCGCGGACCGGCACCATGCCGATCAAGGTCACGACCACGCTCGACAGCGGGCTCGTCGACTTCGCGCAGAACCTTCTTGACGAACGTCTGGCGAGCCTTGCGCCGCGTCAGGTTCACAATGGTGCGTTGCTGGTGGTCGACCGGCGGAGCGGCGAGATTCGCGCCTGGGTCGTCGCCGGCGCGGAGGATGGTTCTGATCGCGGCGTGGGCACGCCGGGCCGCTTTCTCGATGCGGTGCTGATCCCGCGGCAGCCGGGCTCCGCCTTGAAGCCCTTTCTATACGCCGCCGCCTTCGATGCGGGCTGGTCGCCCGCCGAGCGCATCGAGGACGCGCCTTATTCGGAGGCGGTGGGGACGGGTCTTCATCGCTTCAACAATTACAGCCGCCAATTCTACGGCGAGGTGAGCGCGCGGCAGGCGCTGGGCAACTCGCTGAACATTCCGGCGCTCCATGCGGTCAATTTCGTCGGACCGGACCGCTATCTCGACCTGCTGCATCAGCTCGGCTTCGAGAGCCTGAAGAAGAGCGCGGGGTTCTATGGCGATGGCCTGGCGCTTGGGAATGGCGAGGTGTCGCTGCTCGAACTGGTGCGGGGGTTCACGGCGCTGGCCAATGGCGGCAAGGTCATGCCGCTGCGCGCCGTTGTCGACAGACACGCGCGCGCGGTTCCGGGGGCGCGTGTTTTCAGCCGCAATGCGGCGTTGCTCATCGGCAATGTGCTTTCCGATCCATGGGCGCGGGCGATGGAGTTCGGGCGCTATTCGACGCTCGACCTGCCGGTGCAGACGGCAGTGAAGACGGGGACTTCCTCGGACTATCGCGACGCATGGTCGGTCGGGTTCGACAGCCGCTATGTGGTCGGCATATGGATGGGAAATCTGGACCGAACGCCGACGGACGGCATCACGGGCTCGACGGGCCCCGCGCTCGTGCTGCGGGGCGTCTTCGCCTATCTCAATCGTGACCAGAATACGGAAAAACTTCCCCTGCCGGACGGTCTGGCGCTGGCGGATAGCTGCGCGTTTGGGCAAAGCGGCTGTGAGCAGATTTACGACTATGGGACAGGTCGGACTTCGGGCAGGGCAGCCGTGGCGCGGGAGGTGGCGGGCCCGTCGATCCTGTCGCCGACACCGAACCTGCGCCTTGCCTATGACCCACGCCTGCCTGCGGACAGGCAGATGTTCCGCTTCGCGCTGGGCGGCGTCGAGCCGGAGGCCCATGTGACATGGATGCTCAATGGTGCGCCCGTGGCAGAAACACGAGGGGCGGAATTCATGTGGCCGGTCTCGCGGGGGCTCTATGCCCTTGAAGCGCGGGTGGAGGACGAGGACGGGCCGCGGGTGCTCGGACCCGTCGCATTCTCGGTGCGCTGAAGCCACGCACCGCCAAAAAT
Source organism: Parvibaculum sedimenti (assembly GCF_009184905.1). Classification (GTDB taxonomy): domain Bacteria; phylum Pseudomonadota; class Alphaproteobacteria; order Parvibaculales; family Parvibaculaceae; genus Parvibaculum; species Parvibaculum sedimenti. Next base: position 34,664 of record NZ_WESC01000019.1, on the reverse strand, counting down.
TTTGATGGTGACCTTGACGGCAAAGGGTCGACACTCATATTAGCTGCCCAGGCAGTCATTGCTGAGGCAGGGATATGGGAAAGCCCTATTATTACGCAGAGAACTACAGGGCCAAGACGGCGATCTCCTATCTGGTGCGCCGCGCGCACAACCTCATCATGCCCAGGGTGGAGACGCTCTTTGTTGAGAACGACCTGACCTTCACACAATGGGCGGTGCTCATGTATCTGCGGGACGGAATGGGCGAGAGCTGCGCGGATATCGCGCGCGACATGCACCATGACAGCGGTGCGCTGACCCGCATTCTCGATCAGCTCGAGGAACGGGGCCTCGTGGAGCGTCAGCGCAGCGGCGTGGACCGTCGCATCGTGAAGCTGTCGCTCACGAAGGACGGAATGGCGATGGTCGAGTCCCTTATCCCGCTCGTGGCCGGCTATCTCAACGATCTTATGGGCGATTTCAACAAGGCGGAGGCGGATCAATTGATCTCGCTTTTGACGCGGCTCGTCGCGCGGGCTGAACAGGTGAACGAGGCGAAGCCATGAGAAGCGCAATCGCATTTGCGGCGCTGACGAGTCTGTTGCTCGGCGGCTGCGTGTTGCCGCCCTCGGTGGAGCCTCAGGAAAAGCCGTTGTCGGGCGAGGCTATCGGGCTTGGCGGCGTGAACGCGCCGCAAGCGTCGCCTGCGTGGTGGAAGGCTTTCGGCGATCCGCAGCTCGACGATCTTGTGTCGCGCGGTCTTGTGCATAATCCGACGCTGGCGCAAGCGATGGCCCGGATGCGCGGGGCGCAGGCGCAGGTCGCGGTGGCGCACTCGCAGATGTTGCCGCAGGTAACGCTGGACGGCGATGAACAGCGCCAGCGTTTCAGCGGTACCTATGTTTATCCGCCGCCCTATGCCGGAAACTGGAACTGGATCGGCAGCCTCGATGCCAATCTGTCCTGGAATATCGACTTCTGGGGCAAGCAGGCGGCGCTCGTCGCGCAGGCGGGTTCGGAGGAAGAAGCGGCGCGACTTGATGCGGAGGGTGCGAGGCTCGCCATTTCGGGCGCGCTGGTTCAAGCCTATGTCGCGCTTGACCGCGCCTTTGCGCTGTCGGACATCGCAGTCGAAACGGAAAAGCAGCGTCAGCATATTCTCGATCTCACGCGCCAGCGCGTGACTTCGGGTCTCGACAGCAAGGCGGAGGTGAAGCAGGCCGAGGCGTTGCTCGCGGCGTCGCGCGTGGCGCGGGAGCAGGCGATGAGTGGCCGCGATCTGGCGCTGCATGAAGTCGCCGCGCTGGCGGGCGAAGGCGCGAATGCCTATGCGGCGATCAAGCGGCCCGCGCTGCAACTCGGCGGCGCCTTGCCGCTGCCGGAAGTGCTGCCCGCCGATCTTTTGAGCAGGCGACCCGACGTGCTTGCGGCGCGAATGCGCGTTGAGGCGGCACTTTCGGGGCGGAAGGCGGCCAAGGCGTCGTTCTATCCCGACATCAACCTCAAAGCTTTCGCGGGCTGGGCGGCGATCGGCCTCGACAGCATGCTTCAGGCGCCATCGCAGAATTACGGCGTCGGGCCCGCGATCCATCTGCCGATCTTCGATGGCGACAGGCTCAAGTCGCAATATGTCGGCGCGACGGCGGAGGTCGATGCGGCTATCGCCGGATATAACGGGGCGGTTGTCGAGGCGGTTCGCAACGTGGCGGACAGGCTCACCGAGACCGGATCGTTGGCGAAGCAACTTGATGAACAGCGGCAGTCGCTCGACGCGGCGAAAGAAGCCTATCGCCTCGCCGAGCGGCGCTATGCGGCAGGCCTCAGCACCTATCTCTCGGTGTTGAGCGCGGAAACGTTGCTGCTCGACGCAAGGCAACAACAGGCCTTTATCGCGGCGGCACAGGCGACGAACAAGGTGCAGCTGCTCCTTGCCGTAGGCGGCGACTTCACGCCGCCCGCGCGGAAACTGGCGCGAAGCGACACCACGACGAACACCCAATAATCAGCCCATCCGGTGGACACCATGAGTTACGATTCAAATATTCTTGGCCGAGGCACGCCGCGCCAGCGCGGGCTTGCCCTCCTGGGCATCATCGTCATTGCCGGGATTCTGGTCTGGGCAGGCTATTGGTTTGTCTTCGGCGGAAGTTATCAGTCGACGGATGACGCCTATGTCGCGGGCGACGTGGTGCAGATCACGGCGGAACAACCGGGTACGGTGCAGGTGCTGAGTGCCGATGACACTCAGTCCGTGAAGCGCGGGCAGGCGCTCGTTACGCTCGATCCGTCGAGTGTCGAGATCGCGTTGCAGGCGGCGGAAGCTGATCTTGCGCGAACGGTGAGGCAGGTGCGGGCGCAGTTCGCCAAGGCTGATGCATTGCGGGCCGATATCGCGCAGCGCGAAGTGGCGGTGCGCCAGGCGGAGAGCGATCTGAAGCGGCGGCGCCAGCTTGCCGGCGACGGCGCGGTGTCGGGTGAAGAACTCGCGCATGCGCGGGACGCTGTGGCCGCGCAGGAGGCAACGCTGTCATCTGCGAAGGAACAGCTCAACGCCACGCTCGCGGCGATCGACGGCACATCCGTGTCCACGAATCCCGACGTTCTGGCGGCGGCGGCACGGGTCCGCGACGCGGCGCTGGGCGTACGGCGCACGCATATCGTTTCGCCGGTGAATGGCCTCGTCGCACGGCGGACAGTTCAGCTTGGCCAGCATGTGGCGGCGGGTGCACCGCTGATGGCGGTCGTGCCGCTTGAAGATGTCTGGGTCGATGCGAATTTCAAGGAAGGTCAGCTTGCGAATTTGCGCGTCGGACAGCCGGTGACGCTGGAAGCCGATATCTATGGCGGCGATGTGACCTATCACGGGCATGTCGTTGGTGTGTCCGCGGGCAGCGGCAGCGCCTTCGCGCTTCTGCCGCCGCAAAATGCCTCCGGCAACTGGATCAAGATCGTGCAGCGCCTGCCCGTTCGGATTGCGCTCGATCCGGCGGAAGTGAGAGCGCATCCCTTGCGGATCGGCCTTTCCGTGTCGGTGAAGGTCGATGTGCGCGACACCTCCGGGCCGCTTGTCGCGAGCGAGGTGCGCTCCGTGCCGCTGCCGCCGCGTCCGCGCGACGATGGCAACGCGGGCATCGAGCAGACGATAGAGCGCATCGTGGCTGACAATGGCGGTGGTGGTGCCGTCTCCGCGGCGGCGCGGTTGCCATGAGCGGCGCGCCGGAGAGGGCGCCTGCGCCGCTCGAAGGCGGCGCGCTCGCGCTGATATCGCTCGCGTTGGCGCTCGGCACCTTCATGCAGGTGCTCGACACGACGATTGCCAATGTCTCCATTCCGACCATTGCGGGTGATCTCGGCGTCAGCGCGAACCAGGGAACGTGGGTCATCACCTCCTTCGCGGTGTCGAACGGCATCGCCGTTCCGCTGACCGGCTGGTTGATGCGGCGCTATGGAGCAGTGCGGACCTTCGTGGCTTCAGTGCTGCTCTTCACGCTTGCATCGTTCCTTTGCGGCATGGCCTGGAACCTTTCGAGCCTTATCTTCTTCCGCATCCTTCAGGGCGCGGCGTCCGGGCCCATGATTCCCGGCTCGCAGGCGCTTCTGATTGCGATCTTCCCACCCGCCAAGCGCGGTACGGCGCTGGCCATCTGGTCGATGACGACGCTGGTGGCGCCCATCTGCGGGCCGATCCTTGGCGGCTATATCTCGGATAATTTCCACTGGGCGTGGATCTTCCTCATCAACGTGCCCGTGGGCCTTCTCTGCGCGGCGGTCTGCTGGCGGGGCCTCAAGTCGCGGGAGACGCAGACCCAGAAGATACCGATCGACTCCATCGGCCTCGCTCTGCTCGTCGTCTGGGTCGGCGCGTTGCAGATCATGCTCGATACGGGCAAGGATGCGGACTGGTTCGCCTCGACGGAAATCGTCGTTCTGGCGCTTGTTTCGGCCATCGGCTGCATCGCGTGGGTGATCTGGGAGGTAACCGAGAAGCATCCGATCGTCGATCTGTCACTCTTCACCAATCGAAATTTCACGATCGGCGTTTTTGCCTCGTCGCTCGCCTATGCGATCTTCTTCGGTAATGTCGTCATTCTGCCGCTGTGGTTGCAGCAGCATCTTGGCTATACGGCGACATGGGCCGGGTTGGTCGCCGCGCCAAGCGGCGTCGTCGCGGTCGTCCTCTCGCCACTTGCGGCGCGTGTCATGTCGCGCCTCGATGCGCGATGGACGGCGAGCTTTTCGTTTCTCGCGTTCGCGGTCTCCTATTTCATGAGAGCGGGACTCACCGCCGATGCGACCTTCCTCGACTTCGTCATGCCGTTGTTGGTGCAGGGCGTCGCGATGAGTTTCTTCTTCGTCGCGCTGCTCACGATCGCGCTCAACGGTGTTGACCCACAGCGTATTCCGCTCGCCTCGGGTCTCAACAACTTCATTCGTATCACGGCGGGTAGTTTCTCCGCGTCGCTGACGACGACGCTATGGGACCGGCGTGAGGCGCTGCACCAGAGCAGACTTGCGGAGGCGTCGAGCATTTACGATCCGACCATGCAGAACGCGCTGGCGTCGCTTCACGCACTTGGCGTACCGGACGCGCAGGCGCTCGCCATGCTTGCTCGCAACATGCAGGGCCAGGCCTACTTGCTGGCCTCGCTGGATTACTTCTGGCTCTCGGGCTGGCTCGTGCTGTTGCTTATTGGTACGGTCTGGTTTGCCCATCGGTCGCTATCCGGCGGGCATGTGGCAGGTGGCGGCGACTAGGCTCGAAGCGCGCCGCGCAAGAGGCTGGCGTAGAGTCGGTCCGACAGGCTTCGCGGATTTTCGAGAGCCATGCGCGCAAGGCATTCCCGGTCGGCCGCGCTTGCGGGCGTCGAAAGCCCGCGAAGAAATAGCGACCCAAGTTTTGCGGGCGACTTCGCCGCAGTCTGCATGAGTTGCAGGGCGGGAAGGAGGCGCAACTCCGTCTCCGTGAAATCCGTGCCGAAGGGGAATGGATCGAGAAGGCCATCGTCGCGCAGCGCCGCCAGCGCAATCTCGACACGCCGTGGCGTGTTGTTGCGAAACGGTGCGGGGATCTCGTAGGACGCTTCGATTTTACCTGTCTTTTTTGCGCTTGCGAGGAGTTCGGCCTGGAAGCGCGAATCCGCGATTTCGAGCATGGCGGCAATGCAATCGCGATCAGACTTTCCGCGCAGATCGGCGATGCCGTATTCCGTGACGACGATGTCGCGCAAATGGCGCGGAATGGTCGTGTGGCCGTAGGACCAGCGGATATTGGAAAGCGTCCTGGCGCCGCTCTGGCGCGTTGCTCGTAGCGTGATGATGGAGCGGGCGTCTTCGAGCGCGAAGGCTTGCGCCACGAAATTGTACTGGCCACCGACGCCGCTGACGACGCGGCCATCTTCCAGCGCATCGGAGGCGACGGCGCCGAGCAGCGTCACCATCATGGCGCTATTGACGAAGCGGGCGCCGACGCGAGCCTTTCGCTTCGTCTCCTCGTCTCCATAGAGTTCGTTGACATAGGAAATGGGCTTCATGCGGATCTTTGCGCGCTCCGCTTCGGGCAGCTCGCGGAGGCGCTTGTAGAAGCTGCGAGGCCCGAGGAAGAAACCGCCATGCAGAAGTGTGCCGTCTACCTCGCGCTTGATGATGCCCGTGTCCATCAATTCGAGAAACGTATCGACGAGCATTTCGCTCGACCCGAAGAGGCCCTTGTCAAAGGGCGCGAGGTGCGATTGATCTTCGGGCAATCCATCCAGCGCCAATTGCTGCGTGGCGGCGCGGAAGGTCTCGTTGTCGTCGTCGCGCAGGATGAGGCCGCGCGCGATGGCGTCGCCCATGGACCCGATGCCGATCTGCAAGGTGCCGCCATCGGGAACCATTCGCGCAACGTGAAGTCCGACGGCGTAGTCCTGAATGCTCACGGGCTCTTTCGGCGGCGCGAAGAGGGGAAAATCCGTCGCGGCGTTTTCCAGCATGAGGCTGAAAGTGGAGGCGGGAATCTCCGCGTCGTAGCCGATATAGGGAAGCTCGCTGTTCACCTCGCCGACGAGGATGAAGTCGGCCTTGCCAGCCTCGCGCGCGGCGAGCATGTCGAGCGTGAGGTCCGTGTTGGAGCTGATGCTGTAGCGCGTTCCATCGGGATGCCTGGCGACGAGCTGAGCGATGACATTGGGGCGACGCGCGAGGATGTAGCGCTGCGCATGGGTGTAATTGGTCGAGATGTAGTTCTGTTGCGCCTTTGGCACGCCGAGCCAGCGCCCGGCGACAAAGAAGAACTCGCTCACCTCTATATTGGGCGGCAGCGTTCCGGCGCGGAGCGCCTTTGCATAGGCAAGTTCGGGATAGCCTTCGAACAGCCGCTCGACGATGGGGTTCATGAAGCGCCCTTCGAGCCCCTTCGCGGCATGCGGCTTTTCAAGGGTGAGTGCCGTGATGATCTGAAGCGTGATCGAGGGGTCTGCCGCTGCTCGGGCGAAGAGCGCGTTGGCAATATGGTTCGCCTTTCCGAGGCCGAGAGGCAGGGCGAGAACGATCTTTTTTCCGACCTTCGCGATGATCGCATCCGCGATGGCATCCGGCTCGGCAAAGGGTATGGGCGCGTCGCTCATGCGAGGATCGCCATGGATATATTTCTGCCATCCATTCCAGTCGAATCCGTTCGTCGGCCTGTCTCGTTTCGCATCATGGTGTGTCCGGGCCAACTATGCCAGCATTGAGCGAAGTCATAGACCCGGCGAGGCGAATCTCGTCGAATTGCCATATTTCCCGTCTCATGTACGACGGTGAGGAATAATCCAAGAGGGGATGCCATGACCGCGATCTTGACCGTTCACGGTGCCGCCCGCACCGTCACGGGCTCCTGTTATCTGATTGAAACCAGCGAGCACAAATTTCTCGTCGATTGCGGCATGTTCCAGGGCTCGAAGACGCTGAAGGAACTCAACTATGAGCCTTTTCCCTTCGACCCGCGCGAGATCGATTTCGTTCTCCTGACGCATGCCCATATCGACCATTCGGGCATGCTGCCCAAGCTTTCCAAACATGGATTCAAGGGGCCGATCTATGCGACGCGGGGAACCGCTGATCTCGCTGGCTGCATGCTGCCGGACTCGGCACATATTCAGGAAATCGAAGTTGAGGATCTGAACCGGCGCAACGCACGACGCGGCCGAGAGAAGGTGACGCCGACCTATACGGTGGAAGATGCCGAGGACTGCCTGAAGCTCTTCAAGCCGGTGAAATATGACGTGTGGGTGAAACCTGCGCCGGGCGTTCGGGCGCGCTTCTGGAACGCTGGCCACATTCTTGGATCAGCCTCGATTGAAATCGAGATCGATACGGATGTGCCGACCGCCCGCGTGTTGCGGCTTCTCTTTTCGGGCGATATCGGCCCCGACGCGCAGACGTTCCATCCCGCGCCGGTCTCGCCCGAAAACCTCGACTATCTCATCTGTGAATCGACCTACGGCAACCGGACCCGGCCGAAGCTCACCCATGACCAGCGGCTGGATGTTCTGGAACGTGAAGTGAAGGACGCTTTCAAGGATGGCGGCGCGTTGCTGATCCCGTCCTTCGCGGTCGAGCGCACGCAGGAGCTTCTGGCCGACATCATCGAGCTCGTTGATACGGGGCGCATTGCCCGGGTGCCGATCTTCCTCGACTCGCCTCTTGCCATCAAGGCGACGGAAGTTTTCATCGACCATGCGGATGAGCTTGAAAACGGAGACGAATTCCGCAAGGCCATGGCGACGCCGCTGTTGCAGACGACCGAGTCGGCGGCGGAAAGCATGCGCATCGAACAGGTGGAAGGAAACCACATCGTCGTGGCGGCGAGTGGCATGTGCGATGCCGGCCGCATTCGCCACCATCTGAAGAACCATCTGTGGCGCGCGAATACGACTGTGATGCTCGTCGGCTTTCAGGCAAGGGGCACGCTGGGCCGCATTCTCGCGGATGGCGCGAAGGCCGTGCGCATTCAGGGCGAAGAAATCAAGGTCCGGGCCAAGATCCGTCAGCTCGACATTTATTCGGGCCATGCTGATGGTCCGGCGCTGGCGAACTGGATCAAGGATCGCGCACCGGTGAAGCGCGCGGTGTTTCTGGTGCATGGTGAAGAAGAGGAAATCGAGGCGCTGCACAAGCGACTCGACGAAATGGGCATTGATGGAGAACGCATCATCGAGCCGACGCTCGACGATGTTTTTGACCTCGTCACCGAAGCGCCCGGCGCGCGTTCGCGGCCGGGGCCGCGCCGCCTGCAGCCGGAGGTGGTGGGCCGCTTCGACTGGCACAACGATCTGTCGCGTCTCTGGCTCGACATCAGCGAGCAGCTGGATCGTGCGGCCGACGACAAGGCGCGCAATGTCATCCTCCGGCGTTTGCACCGTTCATTGGAAAATGCCGAAAGGTAGGGAGCGAAGGCGCGCATGACGGCGAAGATTGTCACTCTGACCATGAATCCCTCCATCGATGTTTCGACGTCGGTGGGGGAGGTAAAGCCCATTCACAAGATGCGCTGCGCGGCGGGGCACCGCGATCCCGGCGGCGGCGGCATCAATGTCGCGCGGGTGGTGAAGCGCTTCGGCTTGCCGCTGACGGCGGTTTATGTCGTTGGCGGCATTTCGGGAAAGCTGCTGCAGCGACTCGTCACTGACGCGGGGATTGATAGCCGTGTGATCGAAACGCCGGACGAGACGCGCGAGGATTTCACCGTCTATGAGGAAAAGAGCGGCAACCAGTTTCGTTTCGTGATGCCAGGGCCGGACTTGCCGGAAGCGGTATGGAAGGCGGCGCTCGACGCGGTGGCGGAGTTTGCGCCGGCGCCCGGCTTCATCGTGGCGAGCGGAAGCCTGCCGCATGGCGTGCCGGTGGATTTCTATGCGCGGGTGGTGGAGGCGGGACGAAAGGCGGGCGCGAAGGTTGTCGTCGATACGTCAGGCGCGGCGCTTGCGGGCGCGCTGGCCGGCCGACCCTTCATGATCAAGCCGAGTCTGCGCGAGTTGCGGGAGCTTACCGGGGCGACGCTGACGGATGAGGCTTCGATGATCGGCGCCGCGCGCGGCCTCGTTGCGGAAGGCAAGGTCGAAATGGTTGCGCTGACGCTTGGTGAGGACGGCGCGCTGCTCGTCACCGGCGAGAATGTGTGGCGCGCAAACGCGCCCAAGGTGAAGGTGCTGAGCGCGGTGGGCGCTGGCGACAGCTTTGTCGGCGCGATGGTCTGCGCCTTGTCGGAAGGAATGCCGATGGAGGAGGCTTTCCGTCGTGGCGTCGCAGCGGGATCGGCGGCGCTGCTTGCCGCTGGTACCGAGCTTTGCCAGCCGAAGGATGTGGAGCGCCTTCTCCCGCAGGTGAAGGCGTCAAAACTCGCCTAGAGCCAGACGAAGGCGCCGAGCAGCATGCTGATGCGGCCATCGCCCCACATGGGGAGCAGCAGGCGAGCGACATGCCCATGGTGCTGATAGGTGGGCGCGCGGCCTTCGACCGTGGCGCTCGCCTGAGCGCGAAAGAAATCAAGCGGCGCATGGGGTTCGATTTCGTCGGCGAAGCTGCCGGTGAAATCCTTCCCATATTTGCCGGCGATTTCCTTGCCCACAATGTCGAAGCGGAAACGCTCCGGCTTGTCGAACACTTCGATGAGCATCAGTCGATCGGCGAGGTCGGGCAGGGAGGAGAGTTTCACATCGTCCCAATAGGGCATGTCGCTTGCCTGACCGCGAATGAGGCCATGCCAATAGGCGCGTGCCCTCTCGATATCGGTTTCGAGCTTTGCGGGCAGGGCGTAGGGGGCGGTGGTCATGGTCTCTCGATCTCCGTTGACTCTCGACGTGGAAACTAGCCTGCCGCGGCCATCGCGGCAACATGAGCGCGTTAGCGGAGCCTGTGGATCATGTCGCGATAGGCAAAATAGGATGATTTGGGCGTGCGCCTGAGCGTCTCGAAGTTGACATAGGCGAGGCCGAAGCGATTGCCGAAGCCGGCCCCCCATTCGAAATTGTCGAGCAACGACCAGACGAAATAGCCGCGAACATCGGCGCCCTGTTTCACCGCTTCGCCCATGGCGTGGATATAGGCGCGGAGATAATTGACGCGGCGTTCGTCGACGATCTCGCCCGTCGCATTCGGCGCGTCGGGATCGCCGCAGCCATTTTCCGTGACATAGACGGGCAGTCCATAACGCGTCCATGTGTCCATCAGCGTTTCACGGAAGGCATCCGGGTGGATGGGCCAACGGAAATCGGGATGGTCGTTGTGGTCAGGTGACTTGCCCCAGGCGAAGCCGAGCTCGGAATTGGGCTCAGCCCGCGCGTAGATCGGCGAATAATGGTTGAGGCCGATCCAGTCGATCGGGCGGCAGATCTTTGCCATGTCGCCCGCCTGGACATAGGGCTCGATGTCGTTGGCGGCGAGTTGCGGATAGGCGGCGAGGCACTGGGGATCTGTGAAGATCAGGTTCCAATGGGTGTCGAGAAGCGCAGTGGCGTGGATATTTTCCGGCGTTTCGCTTTCAGGATAGACCGGCTGGCGGTTATGCACGATGCCGATGGAGGCGCCGGGCACGAGATCGCGGATCACATCTACCGCGCCCCCATGCGCGAGATTGAGATGGTGGACGGCCTTGAGATAGGAGGCGCGGTCGGACACGCCCGGCGCGTTCCAGCTCATGGCATAGCCGAACAGGATCGCGACGCAGGGCTCGTTGAAAGTGGCGAAATGCTTCACGCGGTCGCCATAGCGGCGGGAGAGCAGCGCCGCGTAATCGGCGAACCAGCCGGCAATGTCGCGCTTCGTCCAGCCGCCCAGATCGCCGAGCGATTGCGGCAGGTCCCAGTGATAGAGACAGAGCCAGGGCTCGATGCCGGCTTCCAGCACGCCGTCGATCACGCGGTCGTAGAAGTCGAGGCCCTTTTCGTTGACGGCGCCGCGCCCGCGCGGCAGCACGCGCGGCCAGGCGACGGAAAAGCGATAGGCGTCGATGCCGAGGCCCTTCATCAGGGCAATGTCTTCCGGATAGCGGTGATAATGATCGCAGGCGATATCGGCAGTATCGCCGTGTTCGATACGGCCCTTCTGACGGGCATAGGTGTCCCAGATGCTGAGACCGCGGCCATCTTCTCTCGTCGCGCCTTCGATCTGGTAGCTGGAGGTCGATACGCCCCAGACAAAATCCTTGCGCAGTATGCCGGGTTGAAGATCTACATTCACGGTCTTGGCGTCGATGACGACGGGTTTCTTCATGATGAGTCCGAACGGGGTCAGAGGATTTTTTCGTCTTCGACGAGGAGGAGCGAGGCTGCGTGCTTGACCGGTGGCCCGCCGAACAGGAACTGGCCGTCAGGCGCGCGTTTGAGGTTCAGCTTGCGGGTGTAGAAATGGTCGTGATCGGTATTGAAGCTGATGCCGATCACTGTGATCTTGGGAAGCTCGCAGATCACGGCATCCATGAGCTTTTCTTCGGCAATGGCGTCGAAGGCATCCGTCGCTTCTTCCATGAAAATCCAGTTGGGCTTGTGGAGGAAGAGGCGCGCGAAGCCAATGCGCTGCTGGCCGCGGAATGTGAGTACGCGCTCCCAGGCGGAAACCTCATCGAGGCGGTCGCGCAGATAGCCGAGGCCGGCATTGTCCAGTGCCGCATGGAAATCGTTGTCGTCATAGACGTCGGGCTCGTTGGGATAGGCGAGTACGGCGCGCAGGCTGTCATTCGGAATATAGGGGCGCTGTGGCATGAAGAGGATCGTCCGGTCTTTGGGCAGCATGACTTCGCCGCGCCCCCACGGCCAGAGCCCTGCCACGACCTTGAAGAGGTTCACAGCCGCGCCCGCGTCACCGTCGATCAACACATGCTCGCCTTCTTTCACCTCGATGTCGAAGCCGTCGATAACGAGCTGGCCATCGGGATTGACGATCTGGAGCTTGCGGATGGCGAGCGTCGGCGTGTCGGCGCGGCCGACGGTGATGCGGTTCTCGTCGGGTGCTGCGCGAGCTTCCTCGAGCTTCTGAAGGTCGTCGGCGAGAGACATCACGCGGTCGGCAGAGGCGCGCCATTTTGCCATATCGGAAAGATTGTCCACGGGCCAGGAGAGCGCCGAGGTGAGTTTCTGGAACGCCTGCGCCGTCTGCATCAACACGCCGAGCGTCATGGTGCCCGCAATATATTGAGGCGCTGCAACGAGAATGGGAAACACCGGAAGCAGCGCGCCATAGCCCGAGGTGAAGAAGAGAATACCAGTCAGAGCAAAGGTCTGACGCAGCCAGAAGTCGCGAATGCCGACAAAGAGGCCAACGAAGCGACGGCGCTCGACTCTTTCGCCGCCGACCAGAGCGATCTCCTCCGCTTTCTCCCGTACGCGGGCGAGGCCATAGCGGAAATTGGCTTCCGCCGTCTGCAGGCCGTTGGTTGCACGGACGAGCGGACGGCCCAGGATGAGCCCGAGGCCCGTGCCGACGCCGGCATAGCCGAAGGCGAGGAACACCATGTAGCCCGGTACATGATAGGACGAGCCGCTGACGTTCACGGTCGCTCCGCCGGCAACGTTCAGCAGAATGTCGATGAAGGTGCCGAGGACGAGTACCGAATAGACGAGCGTGTGGGAGAGGGCGATAGCCTGTTCGGTCGCATTGTTGATGTCGTCGGCAATGCGGCCATCCGGATTGTCATGCTCGCCCGGAGTGAAGATAAGCTGGTAGTGATGCTTCTGTGCCATCCAGCGGTCGACAACGCGGCGCGTCAACCAGCGGCGCCAGTTCACCTGAAGGCGCCTCTTCACCTGAAGATGGGTGGCGGTGACGGCCATGGTCAACAGGAAGATGATGGCGAAGATCCCGATCTGGGTGAGGAATTTCGGGATCGAACGTTCGCCGAGCGCGTCGAAAAGATTGCCGTTCCAGTAATTGGTCCAGATGGCGAGGACGACCTGGGCGACGGTGAGAAGAAAGAGGCTCGCCGTCATGGAGATGGCGCGCCACTTATCAGGGCCTAGCCAGAAGGGTCCGGCCAGGCGTGCGAAACGCAGGATAAAGTGGAATAGTTCGTAGAACCTTCCGCGCTTTTTTGCCGGTACCTGTTCCGCGCTCATGCGGTTATCTTACCTTCTTCTCGGCCTCGGCCACGATCTTCATCGTCTTGATGAGGCTCGCAGGGTTGACGCTGATGGAATCGATGCCGAGGCGGGCGAGATAGGCCGCGATCTCGGGATCGTTGGCCGGCGCCTCGCCGCAGATGCCGATATGGCGATGATTGCGTTTTGCGCCGGTGATGGCGAGGCGCAGCATTTCGAGCATGCCTGGATCGTTCTCCACGAAGTCGAAGGCGACAATTTCCGAGTCGCGGTCGACGCCGAGGGTCAACTGTGTGAGGTCGTTCGAGCCGATCGAGAAACCGTCGAAGAGCTCGGAGAATGCGTCGATGCGAATGACGTTGTTGGGGATCTCGCACATGACGAAAATCTCGAGGCCTTTCTCGCCACGCTTCAGCCCATGTTCGGCCATGGTGGCGATGACCTTGCGCGCCTCTTCCTCGCGGCGGCAGAAGGGCACCATGATGCGCAGATTGTCGAGGCCCATCTCGTTACGCACACGGGCGAGCGCCTTGCATTCGAGCGCAAATCCGGCGGCATAGGCGGGGTGCGCGTAGCGGGAAGCGCCACGGAAGCCGATCATCGGATTGTCTTCCTTGGGCTCGAAGCCCGCGCCTGCAATCAGGCTGGCATATTCATTCGACTTGAAGTCCGAGAGGCGAATGATGACGGGCTTGGGATAGAAGGCCGCCGCGATGGTGCCGACGCCTTCGGACAACTTCTCGACGAAGAAATCGGCAGGCTTCTTGTAGCCGCGCGTCAGTTTTTCGATCTTCCTGCGGTCGGCGGCGGAGGCGACTTTCTTCGGCTGCGCCAGCGCCATGGGGTGGATGCCGATATATTCGTTGATGATGAATTCCATGCGTGCGAGGCCGACGCCGTCGTTGGGCAGCATGGCCGTGCGGAAGGCGAGATCGGGATTGCCGAGATTGGCCATGATGGCGGTCTTCGGCCTTTTGATCTTGTCTGCGGAGGAGCGCGCGATATCGAAGGCGACCGCGCCTTCGTAGACGTGGCCCGCTTCGCCTTCGGCGCAGGAGACGGTCACCTTCTGGCCGGTCCTGATTTTCGTTGTCGCGTTTTCCGCGCCGACGACGGCAGGAACGCCGAGTTCACGCGCGACGATGGCTGCGTGACAGGTGCGCCCGCCGCGATCCGTGACGATGGCGGCGGCCTTCTTCATGATGGGCTGCCAGTCGGGGCTCGTGGTGCGGGCGATGAGCACTTCGCCGTCCTTGAACTTCGAAAGGTCGCGCGTGCTGGTGATGACGCGAGCCTTGCCGGTGGCGATCTTCTCGCCGACGGCGCGGCCAGTTGCGACGGCGTGGCCTTTGCCCTTGAGCGTATAGGTTTCCAGGACGCCGGCGCCGCGCTGGGAGGCGACCGTCTCGGGACGCGCCTGAATGATGTAGAGCTTGCCGTCCGCGCCGTCTTTCGCCCATTCGATGTCCATCGGCCGGGGCATGCCCGCGGCCTTCGAGTAATGATCCTCAATGGCGATGGCGTGGCCCGCGAGTTCGAGGACTTCACGGTCGTTGAGGCAATAGCCCGCGCGTTCGGCGGCGGTCGTGGGCTTCAGCACGGTGGTCGCGGCGCCCTTGCCCTTGGCATAGGTCATTTTGATCCGCTTCGAGCCCAGTGTGTGGCTGAGGACGGCGCGGTGTCCGGCGCGGTAGGTAGGCTTGTGGACGTAGAATTCGTCAGGATCAACCTCACCCTGAACGATGGTCTCGCCGAGGCCATAAGCGCCGGTGATGAAGACGACATCGCGGAAGCCGGACTCCGTGTCGAGGGTGAACACGACGCCGCTTGATGCGAGGTCGGAGCGGACCATCTTCATCACGGCGACGGAGAGATAGACTTTGAGCTGGTCGAAGCCGTTGTTCTTGCGATAGACGATGGCGCGGTCGGTGAAGATCGAGGCGAAGCAGCGGCGGCAGGCCTCGATGACATTCTCCAGGCCGGAGATATTCAGATAGCTTTCATGCTGTCCGGCGAAGCTTGCATTGGGCAGGTCTTCGGCGGTTGCGGAGCTGCGAACGGCGACGGCGGCGTTCTTGCCATATTCCTTCTGAAGCTTCGCATAGGATGCCTCGATGGCTTGGCGGATTTCCCTCGTGTCGGTCGCGGCATAGACGATGGCGCGGGCGGATTTGGCGGCGCGGGAAAGGGCTTTCGTATCGGTGACGTCGAGCTTCGCGAAGAGGTCGCGGAGCTTGTCCCATGCGCCGGCCTTCGTCAGTGAGTCGCGATAGGCTTCGGCGGTCAGGGCGAAGCCGTTGGGAACGCGGACGCCTTCGCCGGAAAGCGTGTTGTAAAGCTCGCCGAGCGAGGAAGTCTTGCCGCCCACCAGCGGCACATCGGCGACGCCAAGATCGCGAAACCAGCGGACATATTCGGCCATGTTCATTACCTCTGCGACTCGGCCGGAAGCGGCCAAGCCCCTTATCGGCAATAGGATGGAGGGGAACATTGATCGCAGTCAAACGCCCATTCCATAAGACGAATTTGCAAATTTCCGGGGTGGGGCGAAAAGTGCCGCAAAGTGGCAAGATCATTGATCTGGAACAATTCCCGTCGGCATTCGTCCTCTAGCATGGGGCATGATGGGAGGCACCCTATGAAGGAACCGAGCCTGAACAATCTGCGCGAGGCGATGGTGAAGCGCCAGATCGCCGGGCGGGGTGTGCGCGACGAAGCGGTGCTTGCCGCCATGACGGAGGTTCCTCGCGAGGAGTTCCTCTCGCCTGAAATGCGCGAATTCGCCTATGACGACGCGCCGCTACCCATTGAGGGGCAACAGACGATCTCGCAGCCCTACATCGTCGCTGTGATGACGGAGGCGCTGCTGCTCCGGGGCGGCGAAAAGGTGCTCGAAATCGGCACCGGTTCCGGCTATGGGGCGGCTGTTCTGTCGCGTGTCGCGGCGGAGGTCTTCACAGTCGAGCGGATCGCGCAGCTCGCGGAAAAGGCGGCGGACGCGCTGCGCGGCCAGCGCTATCTCAACGTGCATGTGCGCCACGGCGACGGCACGCTGGGCTGGTCGGAGAAGGGGCCTTACGACGCCATCGTCGTGACGGCGGGCGCACCGGAAGTGCCGGAAGCGCTCAAGGCGCAGTTGAAGATCGGCGGCAGGCTTGTCGTGCCGGTGGGGCGCCAGCCGGATCTACAGGAACTGCTGCGCATCACGCGCATCTCGGCCGATGAATTCAGGACCGAGGAGCTGCTGGATGTGCGCTTCGTGCCACTGGTAGGCGCGGAAGGATGGGCGGCGAAGGAGGCGGTGGAGCCCGCCCCGGCGCATATCCGGAAGGACCTCTCGCCGGATGCCGCCCTGGCGGAACGCATCGCGCAGGTGGGCGAGGGCTTTGCCGATATCGAAAATGTCGATCTCGAACCGCTGATGCGGCGTATCGGCGATGCGCGGATCGTGCTCATCGGCGAGGCTTCGCATGGGACGTCTGAATTCTATCGGCTGCGCGAAAAGATCACGCGGGCGCTCATCGCATGGAAAGGATTTTCCTTCGTTTCCATCGAGGGCGACTGGCCGGATGCCGCGCGCATCGACAATTATGTGCGCCACCTCGACTATGCGCCTTCCGAATGGGCGGCCTTTGCGCGCTTTCCGACATGGATGTGGCGCAACCGGGAGGTGCGGGCCTTCGTCGACTGGCTGCGCGAGTATAATGGCGAGCAGGACGCCGCGCGTCGTGTCGCCTTTTACGGGCTCGATCTCTACAGCCTCTATAACTCGATCCGGGCCGTGCTCGACTATCTCGATGAGGTCGACCCCCGGACGGCGCAGATAGCGCGATTGCGCTATGGCTGCCTCACGCCGTGGCAATCGGACCCCGCGACCTATGGGCGGGCAGCGCTCTCCGGCGCCTACAGGAGTTGCGAGGAACATGTGGCGCATATGCTGTCCGACCTCATGGGGAAGCGGCAGGCCTATGCGCGGCATGATGGCGAGCGCTTCCTTGATGCGGTGCAGAACGCGAAGCTCGTCGCGGGCGCCGAACAATATTACCGCATCATGTATTATGGCTCGCGCGCTTCATGGAATCTGCGTGACACGCATATGTTCGAGACGCTGAAGACTCTGCTCGATCATCATGGACCGGCGAGCAAGGCGATCGTCTGGGCGCATAATTCGCATATCGGCAACGCGGCGGCGACGGACATGGGCGCGCGCGGCGAGATCAATATCGGCCAGCTTTGCAGGGATGCTTTCGGTGATGAGGTCTATTCCATCGGCTTCGGAACCGACCACGGCACGGTAGCGGCGGCGACCGACTGGGATGGGGAGATGGAAGTCAAGCATGTGCGTCCCGCATTGGCGGGGAGCTACGAAAGGCTTTGCCATGAAAGCGGGCGCGCGCGCTTCTTCCTGCCGCTGCGCGGGGCGGATGCCGACCTGACTGCCGGGCTGATGAAACCACGGCTCGAGCGGGCCATCGGCGTCATCTACCGTCCGCAGACGGAATTGCAGAGCCATTATTTCGAGACGATGTTGCCGCGCCAGTTCGATGAATATGTCTGGCTTGACGAAACGAAGGCTGTGACGCCGCTGACGACCGGGGAATTGAGCGGCGCGGCGGAGACCTATCCCTTTGGCCTTTAAGTCTCAAGCGTGCTCGTCGAAATCCGAGCAGCTTTCGCCGAAAGCGTCGAGGCCCGCTTCCAGATAGTCGGCGAGGAGTGGCAGGCCGGTCAGATATTCGGCGGTGCGGGCATTGTGCTCAAGCGAGGCGGTTTCCACCGCTTCGTCCCAGTCCGCGGCGTCGAACGTGCCCCGGCCGACCCAGGCGAGGGCGACCAGTTCGATCTGCTCGTCTTCATCAAGGCCGCGAATGAATTCCACCAGCTCCTGATAGGTAGGGTCGTCGGCGAAATCCTCGAGAATGTCGCGCATATCCTCGTCGGAAGCGTTAGAGCCGGAGCGGGGGTTCGTGACCTCTTCCTTGACGTCGAACATGCGCGCCCGGGAAATGACGTAGCAGACCTTGTCGGTGTTGATGTCGGGCATGATCCTGTTCCTGCTCAAGCCTGCGTCGGAGCCTCGCTCGGGGCGGGCTTCAATTGCGGAAAATCATCCGGCGTTATCGTCTCCTTCGCAAGGA
Source organism: Parvibaculum sedimenti (assembly GCF_009184905.1). GTDB lineage: Bacteria > Pseudomonadota > Alphaproteobacteria > Parvibaculales > Parvibaculaceae > Parvibaculum > Parvibaculum sedimenti. The sequence continues at coordinate 16,495 of NZ_WESC01000019.1, read as the reverse complement.
GGAGCTTTGCGCCCGCTTCGAGATCGTCGTGACGGGTTTTCAGAATGTCGATGGCGCGAGCATAGGCATCGTCGATGAGCTTGCGGACGGCAAGGTCGATTTCGCGCGAGGTTGCTTCTGAATAGTCCTTGTCGCGAACGCTCAGCATATTGTCGCCAAGATAGGCGGAATGCTGCCCTTCGAGGACAGCCTGGCCGACTTCCGGCGCCATGCCAAAACGGGTCACGATCTGGCGGGCGACATCCGTCACCTTGGCGAGATCGTCCGCGGCGCCGGTAGAGATTTCCCCGAATGTGACCTGTTCGGCGGCGCGGCCCGCGAGCAGCACGACCATGCGAGACTTGAGTTCGCCGAGCGTGATGAGAAAGCGGTCTTCCGTCGGACGCTGAAGCGTGTAACCCAGTGCGCCGATGGAGCGGGGGATGATCGACACTTTGTGAACGGGATCCGTGCCGGGAATGGTGGCGGCAACCAGCGCATGCCCCATCTCGTGATAGGCGACGCGCTTGCGCTCTTCCGGCTTCAGCAGGCGGCTCTTGACCTCGGAACCAGCGACGATGCGCTCGACCGCGCCCGTGAAATCCGCCAGCGTCACGCTGTTGCCGCCGCGCCGCGTGGCGAGGATCGCCGCTTCGTTGACGAGGTTTGCGAGATCGGCGCCTGTGAAGCCGGGTGTGAGGCCGGCGATCGCGTCAGGGTCTGCGTCGGGGGCGGCGGTGATCTTCCGCATATGGACCTTGAGGATCGCCGCGCGACCGCTCCGCTCCGGCCTGTCGACGACGATCTGGCGATCGAAGCGCCCCGCGCGCATCAGCGCGGGATCGAGAATTTCGGGCCGGTTGGTCGCGGCCAGAAGCACGATGCCTGCGCGCGGGTCGAAGCCATCAAGTTCGGCGAGAAGCTGGTTGAGCGTCTGTTCCTTCTCGTCCTGTCCGCCGAGTCCGCCCATGGCGGAGCGGGCGCGGCCGAGAGCGTCGAGCTCGTCGATGAAGATGATGCAGGGCGCAGCCTTGCTCGCCTGCTCGAAGAGATCGCGGACGCGCGCCGCGCCGACGCCGACGAAAAGCTCGACGAATTCAGAGCCCGAGATCGAGAAGAAGGGGACGCCTGCTTCGCCGGCTACCGCGCGGGCGAGCAACGTCTTGCCGGTGCCGGGCGGGCCGACAAGGAGAATTCCTTTGGGTACATGGGCGCCGAGGCGGCCATATTTCTCCTTGTTCTTCAGGAAGGCGACGACCTCCTGAAGCTCCATCTTCGCCTCCTCGACGCCCGCGACATCGGCAAAGGTGACGCCTGTCTGCGTCTCGACATAGACCTTGGCCTTGGACTTTCCGACATTCATGAGCCCGCCCACGCCTTGCCGGTCGGCAAAGCCGCGGAAGAGGTAGAACCAGACGCCCAGGAACACGAGCGTCGGCAGAACCCAAGACATCAGCGTGGTCAGCCAGTTCTGATCCGACCCGCCGGTGAATTTCACGCCGGACTTGGCGAGTTGCTGGGCGAAGTCCGGCTCGACGCGGGTTGTGGTGAACAAGGTCTTGCCGTCACGCGGGCTTGCGAATTTGCCCTGGATCTGCGTCTCGGTGACGGTGACTTCGCTGATCGCCTTCTGATCGAGCAACTTCATGAACTCGCTGTAGTCGATCTGCGCCACCTGCCGCGAGCCGAGCCAGAGCTGGAAAGCGGTGATGAGCAGAAAGGCGACGATGAAGTAGCCGGCATTGAACTGGAATTTCTTGTCCATGACGGAACGCCGGGCCTTTTCTTCAAGCTTCGATGATGACTTTCAGCGCGTGCGTACTCGCCGCCTTGCCGAAGGTTTCATAGGCGTCGAGTATATTCGCAAGCTTGAAGCGATGCGTAATGAGCTTCGTCGGGTCGATCTTCTTCGACTGGACGGTCTTCAGCAACATCGGTGTCGTTACCGTGTCGACCAGCCGGGTCGTGATGGTGATGTTGTGCGACCAGAGGCGCTCCAGATGGAGGTCGACCTTGACACCGTGAACGCCCACATTGGCGATGGTGCCGCCGGGCGCGACTATGTCTTCGCAGAGAAGAAATGTCGCCGGAATGCCCACAGCCTCGATGGCGGTGTCCACGCCGCGCCCGCCCGTCAGAGCCATGACAGTGGCGGCGGCCTTTCCGTCGGCGCTGTTGATGGTCTGCGTCGCGCCAAAGGTTCTGGCGGCGGCGAGGCGATTGTCATCGAGATCGATCATGATGATCTGGGCGGGTGAGTAGAACTGGGCCGTCAGCAGGGCGGCAGTGCCGATGGGACCGGCGCCGACAATGGCGACTGTCGAGCCCGGTTCAACCTTGCCGTTCAGTACGCCGCATTCGAAGCCGGTGGGCAGAATGTCGCTCAGCATGACGAGCGCTTCCTCGTCCGCACCTTCGGGAATGTGATATAGACTCGTCTCCGCATGAGGGATTCGGACATATTCCGCCTGCGTACCATCGATGCTGTTGCCGAGAATCCAGCCGCCCGTCGTGCAATGGGAATACATGCCCTTGCGGCAGTACTCGCATTTGCCGCAGGCGGAGATGCAGGAAACGATGACATGGTCGCCAGGTTTGAAGGTCGAGACGCCAGCGCCCACCTTCTCGACCACGCCGACGCCTTCATGACCGAGAATGCGGCCGGGAGCGCAGGTCGGCACGTCGCCTTTCAGGATGTGAAGATCGGTGCCGCAGATGGTCGTGCGGGTGACGCGGACAATGGCGTCGGTCGCTGCCGAGATTTCCGGCATGGGGCGATCTTCGAGCGCCTTCTTGCCGGGGCCTTGATAGACGAGGGCTTTCATGGCGGTACTCCTTCGGCGGGGAACTGTTCGGACTATAGGCATGCCGACGACGGCCAGGCGCATTGACCTCGATCAAAAGGCCCCTGTGACGTCTGCGTTCTTTCATTGGGGACGCACGTTTTGTATAAGGCGAGTACTCCCCCCTCAGCTCACGAGGCCCCTCGCGCCATTTATGTCGGAAGTGTGAAAGATGCCTCTGGAATCCAAGCCCATCGAGTTTCGCGGCCGTATTGTCATGGTCGGCTTCGGTAGCATCGGACGGGGCGTCCTGCCGCTGATCCTGCGTCATATCGGCGTCACGCCCGACCGCATGGTCATCGTTACTGCCGAGGAGGAGGGGCGGCGCGAGGCGCAGCTGCAGGGCATTCGCTTCATCCTTCAGCCGCTGACGCGCGAAAATTATCATACGGTTCTGGAGCCGCTGATCGGCGAGGGCGATTTTCTGCTCAACCTCTCGGTCGATGTGTCGAGCCTTGCGCTCATCAAACTTTGCCACGAAAAAGGCGCGCTTTACCTCGACACCTGCAACGAGCCTTGGCCGGGCCGGTATACGGACGTCACGCTTACTCCTTCCATGCGTTCGAACTACGCGCTGCGCGAGGAGGCGCTGCAACTCAGGGAGAGGATGGGAGCCGGTCCGACAGCGGTGCTGACCCATGGCGCAAATCCGGGCCTTGTGTCGCATTTCGTCAAGCAGGCCTTGCTCAATCTGGCTGAGGACAAGGAAATCGAGGTGACGAAGCCCGCGAGCCGTGCGGAGTGGGGCGCGTTGGCCGAACGGCTCGGCGTGAAGGTCATCCATATCGCGGAGCGCGACACACAGGTGTCGCCGATTCCGAAGCGCGTGGGCGAATTCGTCAATACATGGTCCGTCGACGGATTTATCGGCGAGGGCTGCCAGCCGGCGGAGCTTGGTTGGGGCAGCCATGAGCGGCATTTCCCCGCGGATGGATTCCACCACGAGTTCGGCAACGACGTGGCGATCTATCTCGGGCGTCCCGGCGCCTCGACCCGGATGCGGAGCTGGACGCCGCTCGAAGGGCCATATCACGGCTTTCTCATCACGCATGGCGAGTCGATCTCGATTGCCGATTACCTGTCGCAGAAGGACGGCGACAAGGTGCGCTATCGGCCGACCGTTCACTACACCTATCACCCCTGCGATGCCGCCGTTCTCTCCGTTCATGAACTGGCAGGCAAGAACTGGAAGGAGCAGGCGGAGAAACGCATCATCGTCGACGAGATCACCAGCGGTATCGACGAGCTGGGCGTTCTGCTCATGGGACACGAACGCGGCGCTTACTGGTATGGATCGCAACTCTCCATCGGCGAGGCGCGGAGCCTCGCGCCCTACAACAATGCGACCGGGTTGCAGGTGACCGCTGCCGTTCTCGGCGGTGTCGTCTGGGCGATCGAGAATCCGGGCCGTGGCATGGTTGAGCCGGAGGAAATGGACTTCGAGCGCGTGCTCGAAATGGCCGAGCCCTATCTGGGCAATGTCGTCGGCGTCTATAGCGACTGGACGCCGCTGGTCGATCGCGGACAACTCTTTGCCGAAGATCTCGACACACAGGACCCTTGGCAGTTCAAGAATTTCCGCGTCGTCTGAGCGAGCGTCGCCACCGTCGATTCAGACGGCCTTCCAGCCAGAATGTACGGATTTGCGCACGCGCGGCATGGCGGCCCGCCGAGCCGTCCGCGGGCGACGTCGCGTGACGCTGCGTCAAATCAGGTGCCTTTTGCCTGGCTGGGGTGCTCGATTGACGCCGTGCGCATGGGGGCGGAAACTCCCGGCAAATCCGAACACAAAGGGAGATCCCAGTGAAAGAAGCATGGATTATTGACGCGGCGCGCACGTCGCGCGGCGTCGGCAAGGTCGGTAAGGGCGCTCTTACCGAAGTTCACCCGCAGCGTATCCTCTCGACGGTGCTGAAGGCTCTGGGCGAGCGCAACAACCTCGACAGCGACGACATCGACGATGTGATCGCCGGTTGCGGCACACAGTCGGGCAAGCAGGGCTCCTGCATCGCGCGCATGGCGGCACTCGACGCGGGCTGGAAGAACACGGCGCCGGGCTTCTCGCTCGACCGTTTCTGCGGCTCGGGCCTCACCGCCGTCAACCTCGCCGCCATGGGCATCATGTCGGGCATGCAAGATCTCGTCGTCGCCGGTGGCGTCGAGTCCATGTCCTATGGTTCGACCCTGCCGCGCACGGGCGGCGCGACGCTGGACAGCCATAATCTTCATCTGCGCGAAATTCATCCGCAGCCGCATCAGGGCGTCTGCGCCGATCTGATCGCGACGCTTGAAGGCATCACGCGCGAGGATACGGACAAGCTCGCCTATGAGAGCCAGCAGCGCGCCGACCATGCGATCCGCAACGGCCATTTCGCGAAGAGCCTCATTCCCGTCTATCACGATGATGGCCGCCTCGCGCTCGACAAGGAAGAGTTCCCCCGTCCGGGCACAACGCTGGAAAGCCTCGCCACGCTGAAGCCCGCCTTCGCCGCGATGTATGACTTCCCGCTCGACGAGGAAGGCCTGACCTACAGGAAGCTCGTCGAGAAGAACTATCCTGGCGTCAAGATCGAGCACATTCACCATGCCGGCAACTCGTCGGGCGTCGTTGACGGCGCTGGCGCCGTCGTCGTCTGCTCGCCGGAATATGCCAAGGCGCATGGCCTCAAGCCGCGCGCCCGCATTCTCTCGGTCGCGACCGCCGGCGACAGCCCGGAACTGATGCTCAATGCGCCGGTGCCCGCGACGAAGAAGGCGCTTCAGATCGCAGGCATGACGATGAAGGACATCGACCTCGTCGAGATCAATGAGGCTTTCGCGGTCGTGCCGCTGAAGTTCATGCGCGATCTCAACGTCGATCCCTCGATCGTCAACGTCAATGGCGGCGCGATGGCGCTCGGCCATCCGATCGGTGCGACCGGTGCGATCATCGTCGGCATGCTGCTCGACGAGCTCGAGCGCCGCGACCTCAATGTCGGTCTCGCCACGCTTTGCGCGGCGGGCGGCATGGCGCCTGCGACGATCATCGAACGTATGTAATTCGTTCGGGAAGACGAAGCCCGCGAGGTTCCGGCCTCGCGGGCTTTTTTATGTGCGGAAGCGCTCGAAATAGAGCGCGAACATCCAGGCGAGTTCGTCGATGAGTTCTTCCGCATGCTCGGGCTCGTCCACCGCCATTTCGCCCGCCGCATAGCCGACCTCGGTGGCAAGCCGCGCCGCGACGAGCAGTTTGTGCGGCGAGGCTTTGGGGAATATGCGGGCCAGCGCCTCGCTCATGCGGGCGGCGACCAGTTCGCGCGAAGCGATGCGAACCTCGTGCAGCGTGGGCACGGCGCGAAGCGCGCGCATGATCCATCTGCCGCCCGGCTCCTTCATTGTGATTGCATTCACGCGATCCTGGACGACGAGAATGCTCTGCCGGATTTCCTCGACGTCGCCTGCCCGAAGCCCGCCATTTTCCATCCAGTCGAAAACTTCTTCATCCTGCCGCTGCATCAGCCGTGCGCCGAGTTCGCGAAGAAGCGCATATTTGTTGGGAAAGTAGCGGTAGAGGGCAGGCGGCGAGAGCTTGGCGCGCTTGCAGACCAGATTGGTGGAAAGCTGCTCTATGCCGACTTCCTCAAGCAGTGCACCGGCTGCGGCGAGAATGGCTTCATAAGTTTGACGCGAGCGCTTCTGAAGCGGCTGCGTCTTCACGTCCATATCGACGGGCTGTGCCTTGATGCGTCGCGGCACACGCCCGGGCTTGGTTGGCTTTACGGATGTCGCCTTCGTCTTGTTCTTGCCGCTGCCTGTCACGATAGCTCGCCAGGGATCATTACTGATGGTGTCGAGCTTGTCGCGGGACGAGCGGGCGGTCAACGCTTCTGACCATAATCCTCGAAGCGGCGAAAGATGTCGTTCATTTGATTTTCATCGAGGACATGGGGCGAGCCGAGGAGCTGGGCGCCATAATAGACTGCGGCCTGTTCCTCGACTTCCTCGGCTATGGCGAAAGCGTGATCGAGGCTGCGTCCCAGCGCAATCTGGCCATGATTGGCCAGGAGGCAGGCGAGGTGACCGTCGACGGTGGCGACGACCGCATCGGCAAGCTCGGGGGTGCCGAAGATCTGATAGGGGGCGACCGGGACCTCCGCGCCGCCGGTGACGCTCACCATGTAATGGACCGGCTCGATGGGCCTGTGGCAGCAGGCGAGGATGGTCGCGTAGCGTGAGTGGCAATGCACCACGGCGTCGATGTCGCGACGCTGCCGGAGTATACGCCAATGCATCGCCCATTCGCTGGAGGGCCGCGGGGCACCGGGCTCGGTCGTTCCGTCAGCGGCGACACGGACGATGCTCTGCTCGTCCATGAGATCTGGCGCAAGACCGCTCGGCGTGATGAGCATGTCCTCGCCGAGGCGAACTGAAGCATTGCCGGAGGCGCCCTTGTTAAGCCCGCTCGCCGCCATCTTCCGCATGATGCGCACGAGGTCGGCGCGGAGTTCGCTTTCCTCGGCTGTGGGCGCCGTCATGGCCTCATCCTCCCGCTTCGTCCCGAACCGGACCCGTTTGCCGGTTCGGTTAGCATATTCGCCTTTTGCGTGCTATGACCCGCCTTTCCCAGATGAACAGGCCCGGACGCGCGCGGCAAGGCCGTCCGCCGGACTCAGCAGGATTTGGTTTCAGCTTTGGCTTTTTTACCGACAAACCCGCCGCTCGCGAGAGCGCTGGCGGAACGCGATTACAATGACCCCACGCCCGTGCAGAATGCCGTGCTTGAGCCGGAAGCGGTCGGGCGCGACCTTCTCGTCTCGGCGCAGACGGGCTCCGGCAAGACCGTTGCCTATGGCCTCGCGATGGGCGAGACGCTGCTTGGCGAGGCGGAGTTTCTGGGCGAGGCAGGTGATCCGCTCGCCCTCATCATCGCGCCGACCCGCGAGCTTGCCTTGCAGGTTCAGCGCGAACTTGCGTGGCTCTATGCCTATACGAAGGCGCGCGTTGTTTCCTGCGTCGGTGGCATGGATCCGCGCGCCGAGGCGCGTCAGCTTGCGCAGGGGGCTCACATCGTCGTCGGCACACCGGGGCGTCTGCGCGATCATCTGGAACGCGGCCGTCTGAAGATCGCAGGGCTGAAGGCTGTGGTTCTCGACGAAGCCGACGAGATGCTCGACCTTGGCTTCCGCGAAGATCTCGAATTTATTCTGGAAGCAACGCCGAAGGAGCGCCGTACGCTGCTCTTCTCCGCGACGCTACCGAAGGAAATCGTAACGCTTGCGAAGACCTACCAGCGCGATGCGCTGCGTATTCAGGCGGCGGGCGGCGAGCGCGGCCACGCGGACATTACCTATCGCGCGATCCGCATCGCGGCAAACGAGATTGGCCACACGGTCGTCAACGTGCTTCGTTATGCCGAAGCGCCGACAGCGATTGTCTTCTGCAACACGCGCGAAGCCGTGCGGCATTTGCAGGCGATCCTTTCGGAGCGCGGCTTTTCGGTTGTCTCGCTTTCAGGCGAGTTGAGCCAGGGCGAACGCAATCATGCGCTGCAAGCCTTGCGTGATGGGCGCGCCCGGGTTTGCGTGGCAACCGACGTCGCGGCGCGCGGCATCGACCTTCCGAACCTCGGTCTCGTCATTCATGCCGATCTGCCGCATGACGCGGAAGTGCTTCAGCACCGCAGCGGCCGCACGGGCCGCGCCGGCCGCAAGGGCGTCAGCGTTTTGCTCGTTCCGCAGTCTCGCCGCCGCAAAGCCGAGCAATTGCTCAACAATGCGCGCATCCGCCCTGAATGGGTCGCGCCGCCTTCCGTCGACGACATCAAGACGCTCGATCAGGAACGCCTCCTCGAAAGCGACATCTTCACCTATGCTGCGGACGAGGACGATCTGACCATGGCGAAGGCGCTGCTTGCGGCGCGTTCGGCGGAAGAGATCGCCGTCGCTCTGGCGCGTATCTATCGTTCGCAGCTTCCCGCGCCGGAAGAAGTGCTCGATGCCGGTCCGCTGCGCGAGACGGGCGAGGAGCGCGGGCCGAAGTCGCGCCGCGACCGCGAGCGTGGCAATGAACGCGAGCCCCGCGCAGCCGCCCCGCGCCGGAAGACGGGCGTTTCGGGCCTCTCGAACGGTGTCTGGTTCCGGCTCAATGTCGGCCGCCAGAAGAATGCCGATCCGCGCTGGCTTCTGCCGATGATCTGCCGCCAGGGCGGCGTCACGCGCCGCGAGATTGGCAGCATCGACATTTTCGACCAGGAGACACGCTTCGAAGTTGACGGCAGCGTTGCCGATCAGTTCGAGGCATCAATCCGTAACGTGCCGAAAGGCGAAGCGCGCATCGAGCGTGTACGCGGCGACGCGCCTGCGCCGGAGAGTACGCCTCATTCCGAACCAGCCGAGCGTCCGCGCCGCGAGCCGCGTGAAACCCGCGAGCCCCGTGCCAAGTGGGAGCCCCGGGAACAGGAAGCGCGGCCGGAACGTCGCAAGCCGGAACGTGAATACGCGGACGTCGCGCCGGAGCGTCCGCGCCATGAGCCCAAGGAATGGACGCCGAAACCGGACCATGCAGGCAAGCCCAAGCCCAAGAGCAAGCATCCCGTGCAAAAGGCGCATGACGGAAAGCCTGGCGGCAAAGCCGGTGGCCCCAAGGCTGGTGGTAAAGGCAAGCCTGCCTGGGCGGGCAAGAAGCCCGGCAAGCCCGGCGGAAAGCCTAATGGCAAACCGGGTGGCAAGCCGGCTGGAAAAGCCGGCGGCGGTTTCGACAAGCCCAAGCGCAAGGGCCCGAAGAACGCCTAGTTCGGGGATCTGCGCTCTGCGGAGGGCATTCGGCATTTCGCAATGAAAGTTTCACATTGCCCGGCGAGCCAGCCGGGCGATGATGCCTCATATGTCGGTTCAGCGCGTGAGGCGAAACAGAATGTCCGTAGACCAATCGACAGCCTTGTCCCGGCTGCAATCCGAAATCGAAGCCATTTATGCGGAGCGCGCCAATCTCCGCTACGGGCTCGAAGATATCAGCCAGCTTCAACACGCATTGCAGAGCGCGGCGCTGGCCGAGGCGCGGGGAGAGGCACCCGCGCTGGTGCTTGCCGCGCTTCTCCACGATGTTGGCCACATGATCCACAAGCTGGGCGAGAATCCGGCAGAGCAGGGCATCGACGACCGGCATGAAATCCTCGGCGCGAAGTGGCTGGCGAAGCGGCTGCCCCAATCTGTTTCCGAACCCGTGCGCCTCCATGTTGAAGCGAAACGTTATCTCTGCGCCGTCGATCCGGATTATTTCGGTAAGCTTGCGCCCGACTCGGTGCTGAGCCTGAAGTTGCAGGGTGGGCCGATGAGCGAGGACGAGGTGGCAGCCTTTCGTGGCCTGGCATTCGCGGAGGAGGCATTGTGCCTGCGCCGGATCGACGAGGAGGCCAAAGACCCTCTTGCCGTCACGCCGCCTGTCTCGCATTTCCTGCGTCATCTGCCGGTCGCACAGATTGGTGCCGCCGAGCGAGACGCCTTTCGGCGCGACGGTGTTCTCGTGCTGCGGAATTTCTTCGAGGCGGATGAGGCGGCGGCCTTCGATCAGTTGTCGCACAGCATGGGTGCGGAGGCGACGGCGTTGCTGCGTAAGGCGCAAGAGAGCGGATGGAGCCCGGCAGATTTCGCGCGGGAGACGCCTGATGGGCTCATCGTGGTGCCGGAGGTGGCAGACCCGACGCAGCTTTGCCGTTTCGAATATCTCATCGGGCATAGTCATGAGCTGCGCGCCCTTGTGGCGGCGCGGATCGCACCCATGATCGAGGCCTTGGCGGGAGAACCTTTCCTGCCCTTCAAGGACAAGGAAAACGAGAAGCACCCCGGTGGCGGTGCTTTCGGTCCGCATCAGGACTTTGCCGCCTATCAGGCTTTCGGTCCGCGCTATAACGTCACGGCGATGATCTCGGTCGATGCGGCGACGCGCGAAAACGGCTGCCTCGAATTCGCGGAGAACTGGGCGGCCTTTGCGCCGCGCCGGTCAGACGCCGTGGAGGCGATCGTAGAGGGGCGTTCGCTTCTGTGCTTCCACAAGGGCGGTGCGCACAATGGCGACATTCTGGAGGAGATCGCGGACCGGCTTGAATGGCGCTCCGTCGAGACTTCGAGCCGCGATCTGGTGATCTTCGATTCCTTCGCGCCGCATCGTTCGGGGGCGAATGGCAGCGCCGCGTCGCGCCGCGCCATGTTTCTGACCTTCAACGCCGCTCGCGAGGGCGAGTGGTATGCGCGCTATTATGCCGAGAAGCGGGCACATTTCGACGATCCGAAATTCCACGTCTCGACGCCGACGGCGCATGCGGGATGAGGAGCAGCGGCACGATTGGTTCGCGCCGCTGCATCTCGATTACTTAGACGCGGCGCCGTTCGTGTTGATGGCGATCTGTGTGCAGGGCTTGCCGTCGGTTTCCTTCTTGATCGCGTTGGCGGCTTCTTCCGCAGTGGTCGCGGTCTTCGTGACCGTGATCGTCGTCGGTACCTCGACCTCGAGTCCGCCCGCGGCTTCCTCGATGCTGGTCGATTTCACATAGGTGCAGGAGAGTGTCACGGCCTGGGTCGCGATGACGGTTTCCGTGGAGGCGCACCCCGCGAGAAGGAGGGGGATCGCGGCGGTGAGGAGAAGGCGGGGGGACAAGTTGAAAACTCCGGTGCTTGCTGGAATGGAGGGATGCGGGAGGCTGCGACGCGGCCGCGCATTAGATGCCCGCTCGTTCACACGGCATCAACGGCGGTTTCCGTCGGTCTTTCCTCGCCATAATGTTGCTGGGATGTCCAGGGGCGGTGCCAGAGCTGCGTTCGTCGTGGTAAGTGTTCGGCATTGGAATTGAACTGCCTCAAGGAACGCCGACGATGACCGACCTCTTCGAGCCCCTTTCCTTTGCCCATGGCGCGCCGATGAAGAACCGCTTCATGCTGGCGCCGCTCACCAATTGCCAGAGCCACGCTGACGGCACGCTGTCGGATGATGAGTTCAACTGGCTGACCTACAGGGCGACAGGCGGCTTCGGCCTCGTCATGACCTGCGCGGCCCATGTGCAGAAGTCGGGGCAGGCATTTCCCGGCCAGCTTGGCGCCTTTTCCGACGATCTTCTGCCTGGGCTTTCGCGCCTTGCCGCAAGGATCAAGACCGAAGGCTCGCTCTCTGCGGTGCAGCTTCACCATGGCGGCATTCGCTGCCCGGCTGATCTGATCGGCGAGGCGCCGCGTGGCCCCTCCGAAGATGCGGAGACTGGCGCCCGCGCGCTTACCACGGGCGAGGTCGAAGAGCTGATCGAGGATTTCATTGTAGCCGCCGTCCGATGCGAGAAGGCGGGCTTTGACGGTGTCGAGATTCACGGCGCACATGGCTACATTCTCTGCGCCTTCCTCAGCCCGGAACTCAATCGTCGGACAGATCGCTTCGGTGGTTCGCTGGAAAACCGTGCGCGGATCGTTCATGAGATCGTGAGAGGCATCCGCGCCCGCACCGGCGCGAATTTCCAGCTTGGCCTGCGCCTCTCGCCGGAGCGCTTTGGCCTTCGCATGGCCGAGCAGGTGGAGGTCGCGCGCCAGTTCCTCGCCTCGGGTGAACTCGACTATCTCGACATGTCGCTCTGGGACGTATTCAAGGCGCCGGTTGATGCGGAGTACGCTCACAAGCCGCTGATCGACTGGTTCGTCGATCTGCCGCGCGGAGAGACGCGGCTCGGCGTCGCGGGCAAGCTGACGAGTGGCGTGGATTGCCGGCGCGTTCTCGAACATGGCGCGGACTTCGCGCTGATCGGGCGTGGCGCCGTTCTTCATCACGATTTTCCCAAGAGGGTCGCCGCCGATGCCGATTTCCGCTCCATCGCGCTGCCGGTGACGCGGGCGCATCTCCGCGATGAGCGACTGAGCCCGGTCTTTATCGACTACATGAATAACTGGAAGGGTTTCGTGGCGACCGAGGAGGCTGCGGTCTGACGGCGGCCTCATTCTGACGGCGCGTTTACGCAGACCGGGCGAGCCGCGTCTTCAGCATGTTGATTTTCTTGTACTCGAGTTCGCCCGTCACCTCGCGGCCAATCCAGGGTGGAAGGGGCACGTCCATGTCGGCGCGCGAGAGCTCCACTTCGGCGAGGATGATGCCAGCGAGAATCTCCTCATAGACATCGACTTCCCAGGTGAAGCCGCGGTGAGGAACGTAGTAGCGCGTCTTGACGAGCTTCGTGATGCCGCAATGGAGCGCGAGGAGCTGCTCCCCCTCATCCATAGGTATTTCATACTCATATTCCGCTCGCGTGAATCCCACCTGTTTCGTCTTCACGGCGAGCGTGGCGTGGTCTTCATAGAGCCGCACGCGCACCTTGAGCCCATCGGTCGCCGCAATGAGCCCGTCCCTCAGTCTTTCGCACCGCGTGTAGAGCTTCCGCCAACTGTCGTCGGCAACAAGGAACTTTCGTTCGATCTCAATGAGCATCAAGGGGCTCTCGTTCACGGATCAGGTATCGGGGAGGATATTACAGCATTCGGATCATGCGACATCCATCGTTTCACCATGAAATGGCGGGACGTGCAGTCGCCCACTGGTTATTGCCAATCGCCGCTGTGCGCTGTCCGAATCCATGGTAGAAATTTTGGGTGAGATGTGTCTTCTGGACGCAGGGCGGGTTTGTTGCTCTGCATAGACAGAAGTGGGGTGCTTTGAGGGAGGTGCTCCGTATTTCTTTCGCCGCAGCGGGTCGATTCCGGGTGGCCAGTCTCCAGTGAATACTGTCTTTATACAGAATATGTAATTCATGCGTGTGTCTGGACACATAACGTGACCGTTCCCGCATGTACGGGCGCGGCGCGGAAGCGGGGGGCTTCATGATAAGGCGTCTTGAGGATTTTATATTCGGTGCGCGCCGTCTGATACTCATTCTGCTCGCTGTAATAACGGTTTTCGCGCTCTACTTCGCAGCCCATCTGCGGCTGTCGACCGGCTTCGACAAGGCCCTGCCGATGGGCCACGAATATATCGACACTTTCCAGAAATACCGCGATCAGCTCTTCGGGTCGAACAGCCTGATCGTCGTGCTGGAGCCCAGAACAGGCACGATCTGGAACAGGGATTTCTTCAAGACCTACAAGAACCTCACCGACGATATTTTCTATCTGCCCGGCGTTGCGCGCGAGTCTGTGACCTCTCTCTGGACGCCGAATGTCCATTACATCGAGATCACGGAAGACGGTGCAACGGCGCAGGACGTCATTCCGAATGGCGTTCAGCCGGATGCCATGACGCCTGAAGATATCGACGCCATAAAGATCAAGGCGATCGGTGGCGGCTTCGTCGGGCGCGTTGTCGCAAATGATTTTACCGGCGCCATGGTCTGGGCCGATATGCAGGATTTCGATCCTTCTACGGGAAAGAAGGTGGACCTATTCGATGTCGCGGACAAACTCGAAAAGCAGATCAGGCACAAATACGAGAACGACAAATATTCGGTCCGCATCATTGGCTTCGCCAAGGCGATAGGCGATGTGGCGGACGGCGCGAGAAGTGTCTTTATCTTCTTCGCTATCGCATTCCTGCTCACCGCGCTTTCGCTCTACCTCTATTCACGATCATGGATGCTCACGGGCGCGACGCTGCTCGCCTCGCTCACCTCGGTTGTTTGGCAGTTCGCCGCCCTTGACCTGTTGGGCTACGGGCTCGATCCTCTCGCCATTCTCGTTCCCTTTCTCGTCTTCGCCATCGGCGTGAGCCATGGTGTGCAACAGATCAACCGCGTCACCGCCGCGATCAGCGCGGGCGCATCGAGCGAACACGCTGCGCGGGCAAGCTTTGTCGCGCTGTTGGGGCCGGGCTCCATGGCGCTCACGACGACCTTCATAGGTTTCGCCACGCTCTATCTCATCCCCATTGAGATGATCCGGGAACTCGCCATCGCGGCGGCGATCGGCGTCGCCTTCAAGATGGTGACGAACCTCGTCATGTTGCCGTTGCTGGTCACCTATATGCGCTTCGACGAAGGCTTTGCGCATCGGGCCGCAGCGGCGCGCAGGGTCCGTCTGGATGTCATGCACAAATTGGGTGATTTCGTATCGAGCCCGCGCAATTCGGTCATCATACTCTGCATCGCGGCGGTGCTCTTCACGCTCTCCATCTATGCAAGCCGCAATCGCCACGTCGGCGCGCTATACGCAGGCGTACCGGAGCTTCGGGAAGATTCGCGCTACAACATCGACTCACGCGACATCGCCTCGAAATTTTCGCTCGGACTCAACATCCTGACCGTGGCCGTGGAAACGCCGGCGGATGCCTGCGTCGATTACGATACGCTCAATTTTCTCAACAAGTTTTCCTGGTACATGCAGAACGTCCCGGGTGTGAACCTCGTCGTCTCGCTGCCTTATTCGATCAGCGCGATCAATGTTCCCTTCAATGAGGGGAATCTCAGGTGGCACACAATTCCCAAGGTGCGTGAAGCGCTGGCTCAGGAGGAGGCGGTGCTGCCCGGTAGCGCGGCGGTCATGAACAAGGACTGCACGCTTCTGCCGCATCTGATCTTCCTCAAGGACGCCAGGGCGACGACCATCGCAACGGCGGTGGCGGCGGTGAAGACTTATCGCAGCGAGCACAGGATGAAGGGCGTCAACCTGCGCCTTGCCGCCGGAAACATGGGCGTTCAGGCGGCCGTAAACGAGGAGGTTTCGCGGTCGGAACTGCCGATGATGCTCTGGGTCTACGCGGTCGTCATCGCGCTGGTCGCCATCGTCTATCGCGATCTGCGCGCGATCATCGCCTGCTGCCTGCCGCTGACCTTCGCGACCTTTCTCGGTTACTGGTTCATGGACATGCTGCAGATCGGTCTGACAGTGGCCACGCTTTCGGTCATGGTGCTGGCGGTCGGCATCGGCGTCGACTACGCCTTCTACATCTACAATCGCATCCAGTATCACTTCACCTCAGAGCGCGACGCGACGGAGAGCGTCAAGCACGCCATGCTCGAAACAGGCATGGCGACGTTCTTCACGGCCGTGACGCTTGCGATCGGCGTCTCCACATGGGCCTTCTCGCCGCTCAAGTTCCAGGCCGATATGGGCCTGCTCCTCACCTTCATGTTTCTGATCAACATGGTCGTGGCGGTCACGGTGCTTCCCGCCATCGTGGTGGTGCTCGACCTCCTGCTTCCGAGGACCTGGTCCGAGAAGCGGCACAAGGGCGTCATGGCGCATTAGTGGAAAAGGAATGAGGGCGGAGTCCGGCGATGGGCTCCGCCCTTTGAGTCCGGCTGAGGGTGGCCTTTGCCGGGCTCCCGCGAGGCATTCCGAAAATCGGACTGGTCCCGAACACAAGTGCTTGAATCTGGCCGGGCATTCGATTAGACAAGCCACGCAAACGCGACGGGCGGCGCGGGCAAATATCCCGGCCTCCACATCGGCAAAAACAAGCAAAGCGCTATGCCCATTGCTGAAATTGCCGACAAGTCATTGATCCTGTTGGGGGATCGTCTAACGGTAGGACAGCGGACTCTGACTCCGCCAGTCTAGGTTCGAATCCTAGTCCCCCAGCCAAATTCATTTATATAAGCTAAATCAATAACTTAACTCACGTAGCAAAGTGAGTTTAGTACAGGGTTTTAGTACAGCTCATTGCTCGATGCGTCTGCTCTTCGCGAGCTTCTGGCAAAAAAATGGTAGGGCCCGCCGCCAAGCGAGAGGCTGTCGCTC
>NZ_WESC01000018.1 GCF_009184905.1 Parvibaculum sedimenti | reverse complement strand
GTTGCTCAACCCGCCCGAGAGGGCATAATCATGCCAAGGCTCTAATCCCCCGTGGGGGAAACTTCAGTGGCACGTCATAATCCGCCACTGGCAAGAACAAGGGGCGTGCCCGAAACCTTTCGGCAATGGCACAACACGCCTCAAGTACATCAAGGGTCAAGGCGCCATCATTCTCCCGGTCAAGGTGAACGGCATAGAAGCGAGAATGATCATCGACACCGGCGCGTCACGCACCAGCCTAACTCGAAGCTTTGCCGCTCGCGCAGGTATCGAACCGGTGAAGGATGATGGCTCCATCGCTCATACCGCGAATGGCGCCATCTGGGTCATGGGCGGCCGTGCAAAAGTCATCTCACTTGGCGACGCACGAGCCTCAAACATTCCGGTTTTTATTCAAACGGTGGAGCAGAAGGGTTTCGGTCCAGGAATTGACGGCCTCCTCGGCCTGTCCTTCCTTGGCAATTTCAAGTTTACCGTCAACGATGGCGTACTGGAACTTCAACCGCTTTCCTGATCCATCAAGTAACATCGCCTTCCTCTCATGAAACCGTTAGTCTCGTCCCAACAAGAAATTCGACGGGGATGGAGCAATGGACTTTTCTTTTTCCAAGGCAGACGAGGACTTCCGCATGAGGGTGCGGGACTTCTTCGAGCATGAATATCCGCGCGAGATCGTGGAGAAGATGGCGCGCGGGCACTCGCCCTCGAAGGCGGATTACCAGACCTCCGAACACGCCCTGGCCGCGAAAGGCTGGCTCGCCGTCAACTGGCCCAAGGCCGATGGCGGGACGGGCTGGACAGCCAACCAGAAATACATCTTCGACGAGGAACTGGAACGCGCCGGCGCGCTCAATGTCGTGCCGATGGGCCTCCTCTATGTCGGCCCCGTGATCTACACCTTCGGTACAGAGGAGCAGAAAAAGCGCTGGCTGCCGGGCATTCTCGACAGCACAACCTTCTGGGCGCAGGGCTATTCAGAACCGGGCTCCGGCTCCGACCTCGCCTCGTTGCAATGCGCGGCTGTGCGCGAGGGCGATGAATATGTCGTCAATGGCACGAAGATCTGGACGAGCCTCGGGCAACATGCGGACTGGATATTCTGCCTGCTGCGCAGCGACAATTCGGGCAAGAAGCAGGAAGGCATCACCTTCCTCTGCATCGACATGGCGACGCCGGGCATCACCGTCCATCCGATCATCACCATCGATGGCAAGCATTCGCTGAACAGCGTCACCTTCGAGAATGTCCGCGTGCCCATCGAGAACCGCATCGGCGAAGAGGGCAAGGGCTGGACCTATGCCAACTATCTCCTCGGCCATGAGCGCACCTCCTACGCCCATGTCGCGGGAAAGCGGAAGCAGCTCGAAGACATTCGCACCACGGCGGAACAGACGGACACCGGGGCGACGCGCCTCATCGACGATCCGGCTTTCCGCGTCAAGCTCGCCGAGCTTGAGGCGCGCCTCGATGCGCTTGAACTCACCGTGCTCCGTACGCTCGCGACCGTCTCGGAAGGCGGCGCGCCCGGGAATGAATCCTCGATCCTGAAGGTGATCGCGACCGAACTCGCGCAGGACATCACGGAACTCGGCATGGAAACCTTCGGCCCCTATGCCATGCCCGCTTTCCCGGATTCGACGGCGCCGCTCTGGACCGACAATACGCCCCTGCCCTCCAGTGCCGCGCCCGCCGTCGCCCGCTATCTCGGCGCCCGCGCGCAGTCGATCTATGGCGGTTCGAACGAAATTCAGAAGAACATTCTGGCCAAGCGCGTGCTGGGCCTGCCCTAACCCTTGTCGCGCATCTGCCGACCGCCGATGAAATGCATGTGCAGGTGGTAGACGGTCTGACTGCCTTGCGGATTCGTGTTGATGACGATGCGGAAGCCGCTGTCGGTAATGCCGCGCTCCCGCGCGAGCTTCAGCCCGAGCTGCACCATCTCGCTCACGACTTCAGGTGGCGTCTCGAGTATGGAGGTGTAGCGGTGCTTCGGAATGACGAGGAAGTGAACCGGAGCGACGGGATGAATGTCGTTCACCGCAAAGGCATGTTCACTTTCGTCGATCCATTTTTCATGTGGAATGCCCTCGAAAGGCGATGGCTTTGAAAGGCTTTCCGCCTTGATCTGTGGAAGCTTCCATTCGGCGAGCTTCCAATAGACCTCGCCAATGGGATCGAGCTGGCCGACCCCGAAGGCGATCAGCACGACCACCCATAATTTCCAGCTCTTCCACATCTCACGCTCCCCGAATCTTTGGACTCCGGACAGTCTATTTGACGCGAGCGCCCGGCCATCTTAAATTTCCCATGACCTCGGTCGCACATATCCTCCGCGCGACTGGCGATATGAGATGGGCAACCATCGGGGAGCGCGGAGACCGATCTACAGCCGATCGCCTGGGCAGCAACGAAAATGCTGGCCGGGCGTTTTGTTTTTGGCTGTCGAAAGGAAAGATCATGAGCAACTCGACGGAGCGAACCCGGCTCGCCCAATCGGACCCTGATGTCTATCTCGCGCTCAAGGGCGAAGAGGCGCGGCAACGCGCAGGGCTCGAACTCATCCCCTCGGAAAACTATGCCTTCCCCGAAGTGCTGACGCTTCTGGGCTCCGCCTTTACCAACAAATATTCCGAGGGCTATCCGGGACGCCGCTATTACGGCGGACAGGAATATACCGACCGCATCGAGACGCTTGCCCGCGACCGCGCCAAGGCGCTTTTCCGCGCGGAACACGCCAATGTCCAGCCGCTTTCCGGCTCGCCGATGAATCAGGCCGTCTATCTTGGCCTGCTCGAACCGGGCGACACGATCCTCGCCATGGATTTGAGCCATGGCGGACACCTGACGCATGGCGCGCCGGTTTCGCATATGGGACGGCTCTTCAATTTCGTCCGTTACAAGACGAACCCCGCGAATGGTGCCATCGACTTCGACAGTCTGGCCAAAGTCGCCCGTGAAACAAAGCCGAAGCTCGTCGTCTGCGGCTATTCCTCCTATCCGCGCGACTACGACTATGCGGATTTCAAGCGCGTGGCCGATGAGGTCGGCGCGCTCACCATGGCGGATGTGAGCCATATCGGCGGGCTCATCGCGGCCAATGTCATGCGCAATCCGCTCGATGCGGGTTTCGACGTGATGACCACGACGACGCACAAGTCGCTGCGGGGACCACGCGGCGGCCTCATCCTCTGCAAGGAGCGCTTCGCAAAGAAGATCGACGCCTCTGTCTTTCCCGGCCTTCAGGGCGGACCGCATATGAACCAGGTCGCGGCGGCGGCGGCGACGTTCCGCCTTGCCGCCATGCCCGCCTTCCGCATCTATGCCGAAGCTGTCCTCTCCAACGCCAAAGCGCTGGCGGCGGCGCTCACCGCGCGGCAGGTGAAGCTCGTCACCGGCGGCACCGACAATCACCTGATGGTGATCGACACGATGGCGAGCTTCGGCATCGACGGTGCAAAGGCACAGGAAGCGCTGGACCGCGTGGGCCTCACCACCAACAAGCAGGTAATCCCTGACGACCCCCTGCCGCCAATGCGCCCCTCGGGCCTTCGCCTCGGCACGCCGGCCGCGACGGCCCGAGGCATGGGGCTGGCGGAAATGGACGAGATTGCGGCCATCATCGCGGAAGCGCTGGCGGTCGAAGGCGATGCCGTCGCCGAGTCCATCCTCGCCAACCGCACGCGCGCGCTGACATCGCGCTTCCCCGTTCCGGGGCTCTAGCTCCCCGGCGCCATCCGGGGCGGCACGCGAACAGGCTTGCCGTCCCGGCCAACCGCCACCATCACGAAGCGGCCCCGGGCGCTGCGCTCGCGGTCACCCGACAGCGGGTTCTCGACGGTCAGATCGACCTCGACGCAGATGGAGCTGCGCCCCGTCATGACGACGCGCGCTTCGAGATCGGCAAATTCCCCAACCTTGATCGGGGCGAGAAAGTCGATCCGCTCCGATGCCGCCATGACGACCGTCTCGCGGCAATGCCGGGTCGCGGCGATGAAAGCGGCCTTGCCCATCATCGAAAGTGCGTTGCCGCCGAAGAGAATTTCCCGGTGATTGGCAATGTCGGGAAAGATCACCTCCACGAAACTCGTTCCGGCCTCGGGAGCAGCCTGCGGGCCCGCGCCCATTGCCGGAGCGAAGCGTTCCTCCGGTGCCACCATGACGAAGCGCCCGCCGACTGCATATTCGCGCCCTCCACTCAGAAGATCTTCAGCGATGAGTTCTATGTCGATGGTGAGCGACGTTGAACCGATCTTCACGATCTTCGCGGTCACCTCGGCGAGCTGACCCGGCAATACCGGCCGCCGGAAATCCGCCGCCTCGACAGCAGCCGTCACGACCATACCGCGCGCAAGCCTCGTCGCGGCGATATAGGCGGCGCGATCCATCAATGCTAGAGCAGCCCCGCCGAATAAGGTGCCATGGTGATTTGTCTGGCTTGGAAAAACAAGTTCAGCAAGCCGCGTGGCGGGCGTCGTCGGCAAAGGCACCGGCGCACAGAGAGCGAGAATACGGTCGTCCATCGAGATTGTCCTTCTGGCATGAGGAAACCGCCAGCGGACACGAATGGCCGGATGCACATTTCATAAATGGTCTGAAGCCACGGGCGCAGAGCCCGTGCAAGAAAACATTCTGCATCTTTCCTCCAGGGGACACCCCGCCCCATCGGTTCGCGTTGACGGTGCTCAGGCAGGTCTCCTGGCTCGCGGGTCAACATTCCGGCCCTTGCCTTCCCGGTCGAGGAATTGACCAGTGGCGCTCTCGGGTGGAACTCGCCGCTTACAGTTGCGGGGGCAGCGCCGGCATTGCACCGGCTTCCCTTTTCATCCTCGGGCTCGTCGCCCTCGGAACCAAAGCATCGGGATCGTAGAGAGGACGCGCGCCTTCGGCAAGACGCTGCCGCAAGAGCCGGGCCGGTCAATCGTTGAAGAATGTTTCAAGCTCACGGCGCGTCATGGCGCGATATTCTTTCATCAAACGGTCGCCCTCCCTGCGATCGACCGCAATGGCGAGCCGCACCGCCGAACCGGCAAGCTGCATCAGCAGGAAGGACGCCGCCTCGAACCGCTGATGATCGCGCTTCGGCACCAGATGCTTCAGCGACGCAAAGAAGACGCGGGCATTCTCGCGGCTATCTTCCACATCGAGCGCCTGCAACGCCTTGTCCGATTGCGTCGCCGACCAGACGTCGCGCACATCGGGCTCGGTGATGAAGAGCTGGTAATAGCCCTCAATCAACGCATCCACCCGGCCGATTGCTTCCTTTCCCGAGCCGAGACCCGTGAGACTCGCGATCAGCCCCTCGCGAACGCGCTCCATGACACGCTGAGCCAGCACGCGCAGGATCGCCGGCTTGTCGGGAAAATACTGATAGAGCGAACCGATGGGCACACCCGCCCGCGCGGCGATCTCGCTCATGCGCACGGCGTCACTGCCTGTCTCGGCAATGAGTTCCGATGCAGCGGCAAGGATGCGCTCCACGCGCTCCTTCGCCCGCTCCTGCGTCGGCTTTCTGCGAATGGCGGCACTTCCCGGCATTTTTTCTCCGAATCTTCTTGCCTCACAGAAATGTGAGGGATTATCATTTTTAATATATGAGGACTCCTCACATTTTACAAGGGATAAGTCATGGCGGAAATCGGACGGGTCTGTATGGTGGGCGGCGGCCCGGCGGGGTTAGCGCTTGCGCGGAGTTTTCTCGCACGGGGAATTCCCTTCGATGTCTATGAGCGACACTCCGATGTTGGCGGCCTCTGGGATCAAGCAAACCCCGGCTCGCCCGTCTACGACTCCGCACATTTCATATCGTCGAAAACGCAGTCGCATTACCACGACTTCGACATGCCGGAGGACTATCCGGACTATCCGTCGAACCGGCAGATCCTTTCCTACATGCATGCCTTCGCGGATGAATATGGGTTGCGCCCATATATCCACTTCAACACAGAAGTGAAGGAAGCGGCGCCGGAAAGCGGCGGGTGGCGCGTGACGCTCTCGACCGGCGAGACGAAACATTACGCCTCGCTCGTCTGCGCCAATGGCACCAACTGGCACTCATCCTTGCCGAGCTATCCCGGCACCTACACGGGCGAAATGCGCCACGCGCAAAGCTATCGCTCCATGGATGAATTCAAGAGCAAGCGCGTGCTCATCATCGGCGCGGGAAATTCCGGCTGCGACATCGCCTGCGATGCAGCACAAAGCGCCGACAAGGCTTTCATCAGCATGCGGCGCGGCTATCACTTCATCCCGAAGCATCTCTTCGGCATTCCGGCGGATGCCTTCGCAGCGTCGGGCCCGCAATTGCCGATGTGGCTCGAACAGCGCGTATTCGGCGCCGTTCTTCGCCTTCTCAATGGCGACCTGACGCGGTTTGGGCTGCAGAAGCCAGATCACCGCATCTTCGAGACCCATCCGATCCTCAACACGCAGCTGCTACACTTTCTCGCCCATGGAGACATCAAGGCGAAGCCCGACATCGCCCGCTTCGACGGCAAGACCGTGCACTTCAAGGACGGCACGTCGGAAGAGATCGACCTCGTGCTCTGCGCGACGGGCTATAGCTGGAAAGTGCCCTATCTCGATCCAAAAAATTTCAGCTGGAAGCATGGGCGGCCCGATCTCTACATGAATCTCTTCAGCCGCGAGAATCCGGGCCTCTACGCGCTAGGCTTCATGGAGACGAATGGCGGTGCCTATAAGCTCTTCGACCAGATGGCGGACCTGATCGCGCGCACCATCGTCGCCCGCGCCAAGGGCGGCGCCGAAGCCAAAGGCATCGACCAGTTTATTGCAACCGACAGGCCCGACCTCACCGGCGGCATTCACTTCGTCGGCTCCGACCGCCACGCGACCTATGTGGAAATCGCGTCCTACCGCAAACAGATGAGGCGCCTGCGCAAGCTGCTCAACTGGCCTGACCTCACGGATGGCTGTTTCGACAAGCTGCGCGTCACAGCAAAGAAGGAAGCCGCCTGATGGGAAAGAAAGCACTCGTCACCGGCGGCGGTGGCGCCATCGCGGAGGAAATCGCCATCCGGCTCGATCGGCGCGGCTATGATCTGATCCTTGCCGACATCAACGAAGCGCGTATGGCTGCGGTCGCTGCCCGGCTTTCGCGCCCGGCGCTCGCCATCCGCGCCGACCTCTCGACAACCGGAGGCATTGCGGCGCTGGCAAGCACCATCGAAACGGACCACAGCGATCTCGCGCTGCTCGTCAACAATGCGGGCTATGTCGAACCGGGCGATGTCGACGCGCTGACGCCCGAACAGCTCGACCGACACATCTTCATCAACCTCATCGCGCCGATGCAGCTCTCCCGCGCGGCGGCCCGCATCATGCGACCGCGCAAGAGTGGCGACATTCTCTCCATCATCTCAATGGGCGGCATCATCGCGCTGAAGGCAAGCGCAGCCTATGCGGCCTCCAAGTTCGGGCTGCGCGGCTTCCAGACCTCGATCAGGTCGGAACTCATCCATGACGGCGTGCGCGTGATGGGTATATTTCCGAGCGGTGTCGACACGCCCATGCTGCGCTACGAGGCGGTACATAATGGATCGCCGCTCAATTTCGTCGGCAAGGTCTTCACGGCCGCCGAGGTTGCCGATGCCTGCATGAAGGCGCTCGACACCGGCAAGCTCGAAACCTATGTGCCCTATGGCGACAGCCTTACCTCGCGCCTGATGGGGGCCTTCCCCTGGCTCATCGAGAAGGTGCTGCCGATGTTCGAGAAGTCAGGTGAAAAAGGACGCGCGAAGTTCATCGCGGAACGGGGCTTGAAGATCGAAGGCTGAATCGATCAGCGCCGCGTCGCGACAATGAAGAGACGCGGGAAGCGCAGCAGCACCTTACCGTCGCGGAGCGGCGGGTATGCAAGCGCGATGCGGCGCGTATATTCGGCAAGATAGTCCCGCTGCTGCGCCTCGCTCAGCGGATCGAGCCAGGGGCGAAGACCGGTGCCCTTCACCCACTCGACGATCGCCGCCGCATCCGTCAGCGGGTGATTGTAGATCGTGTGCCAGATGTCGATGCGCGAAGCGAACGGCTCCAGCAAGTCGTAGTAGCGCGTCGGCGCGGGCAACGTCGCGCGGACGACGTTGTGCCCCTCATAGGCGCTCACCCATGGTCCGGACTGCGCGACCTCGGCCATCAGCAGATGCGTCGGCTCCGCGAGATTGTCCGGCATCTGGACCGCAAGTACGCCGCCCGGGGCCACGCCCTCAAGCAGGCGCGCCAGAACGGCCTCATGCTCCGGCACCCATTGGAAAACCGCGTTGGCATAAAGAAGGTCGACCGGCTCCGTGGGGCGCCACGCCGCAATGTCGGCTTCCACAAAGTCGATTTTCGGCAGGCGCTTGCGCGCCGCGGCGAGCATTTCCGTCGAACTGTCCAGCCCGACGACCTTCGCACCGGGAAAGCGTTCGACGAGAAGCTCCGTCGAATTACCCGGCCCGCAGCCAATGTCGACGACCCGTGCCGCGTCGGCCAGCGGGACATGGTCGAGAAGGTCGCGGGCGGGCCGCGTACGCTCGTCCTCGAACTTCACATATTGCCCTGCGGACCAGACGGCCATGTTACCCTCCGATCCGCGCCTTCAGCTTCTCCAGAAGCATGTTCCTTGCCCGGAATATATATTCGGCAGGTGATACCGTGACCGTATCGGCGCCGAATTCGCGGAGGCGCATTGCGACGGCGTGCAAATTCTCACGCGGGCAGAGAACGGAATTCTCGACGCCTTCGCTCGTGCAGCCGAAATCGCGCTTGAGAACCGTTGCGGCCGTCGCTCCGTCGAGATTGCCGCCTCGCGCCGTGACGATGACATGGCTTTCGGCAAAGCGCCGCGCGTCGATGCGGTCGAGAACGGCGCTCGCCGCCGCAAGGGCCTTGTCGTCCCAGGTGGCGCGAAGGCTCGCGACGAGGTTCGCCTGGCTTTTCAGCATGACGCCATCGTCGAGAATCTTCAGATTGTTCGCCGCCAGTGTCGTGCCTGTCGTCGTGATGTCGACGATGGCTTCCGCCGTGCCTGCCGCAGGCGCGCCCTCGGTCGCGCCCGCACTTTCGACGATGCGGTAATCCGCAATCCCGTGTTCGGCGAAGAAGGCGCGCGTGAGGTTCAGATATTTGGTGGCGATGCGAAGACGGCGGCCATGACGACGGTGAAAAGCAAGCGCCACATCGTCAAGATCGGCCATCGTCGAAACATCGATCCAGCTTTGCGGCACGGCAACGACGACATCCGCATAGCCAAAGCCAAGCGGCAGCACGAGTTCGACGGAGTTATCCGCATCGGCAAGATTCTCGCGGATGAGGTCCTCGCCCGTGACGCCGAAGTGGATCGAGCCATCCTCAAGACGGGCCGCGATTTCGGAGGCCGAGAGGAATGCGACGGCGACGTCCTTCACACCCGAGATACGCCCCACATATTCGCGTCCGCCGCCCGCCTGTTTCACGGGCAAACCCGCTTTGGCAAAGAAGGCATTGGCATTTTCCTGCAACCGCCCCTTGGACGGAATGCCGACGATCAAGGCATCACTCATCGCACGGCCTCCCCTGAAAGATCGGCGCCCGTGATGGCGCAACCGACCGCCGGAATGCGGCGATTCGCCCCCAAGCTCTGGAGCAACCCGTCATAACGCCCCCCGCCCGCGACCGCGCCTTCCGCGCCCGCGCCGCTGCGACGCAGCTCAAAAACGAACCCTGTGTAGTATTCGAGCGTGCGGCCAAAGCCCGTGCCGAAACGAGCGCGCGAAAGATCGACGCCCTTTTTTTCGATCAGTTGGAAGCGGCGTTCGAGCGCCGTCAGCGGCGTCTCGATGGAGATGCCTGCGGCCTTGGTCAGATCGCGAATGCTCTTCACCGCGTCGCGCGGGGCGAGTTTCAGCGACAGGAAGGCGTCGATGAGATCGGCGACCTCCTTCGAGAGCGGCGCGGCGCTCCTGTCCGCGGCACGCTCAAGGAAGCGCTCGGCGATTTCCGCGATACTGCGCCCGCCAACCGGCGCGATCTTCGCGAGATCGAGCACATCGGCAATGACGCTCTTCGCGCTCTGTTCATCGAGCACATTGAGCGCGGCGAGAAGCCCTGCCTGCTCATCGGACCGTTCATCCGCGCTGCAATCGCTTGCGAGGCGCTGGACAAGTTCCTTGAAATATCGCGGTCGCCAGAAGTGACGCTTCAGTCGAGTGCGCCAGCCTGTCGGAATGTCGAGCGCATCGACCAGCGCGTCGAATAGCGCGAGATCGCCCATCTCGATATCGAAGGCCGAAAGCCCACCTGCTCGCACGGCTTCGGCAGCAAGCGCCAGCATCTCGGCATCGGCGGCTTCAGCATCGCGGTCGCCGAAGAATTCCGCGCCCGTCTGCACGACTTCGCCCGAACCCTTGGGGTCGAAGCGGAAGACGGGGCCCGAATAGCAGTATTTCGCCTCGCCGCTCCCCACGCCTTCAAGATAGAGGCGGCAGGTCGGAATGGTGAGATCGGGACGCAGGCAAAGCTCCTGCCCGCCCGGATCGGTGAACACATAGAGGCGGCGGCGAATATCCTCGCCCGAACGGTCGAGGAAAACATCCGCGGGCTGGAGGAGCGGCGGCTCGACCGGCGCAAAGCCCGCGCGTTCGAAAACGTCGCGCATGGCTGCCGTGCTGGCTCCCGCCGGATTTCTGTCAGGCGTCGATGACATGGTCTTGATCCTTCGCGCGCCGGACCCTCCGGCCGCGCCCTTTTAACATGGAATGGTAAATGTCGGGAAAGCGGAGATATGGGCCTTAACGGCCGTGGTGCCCCGAATGGAGACCGTGCCGGGCGAGAATCTCGCACACGCCCTCGACAAGCTTCGAGCGCTCGACCTCGATCTGGGCTGCGGCGCTCTGGCGCCATTCCGCATTGTCGGTGATCTCGCGCGAGACCTCCGAGCCGAGGATCAGGTCCTTCAGCGTGACGATGCCCTTGGCGCGCTCGTCCTCGCCCTCGATGACGGCAACAGGGGCGCCGCGCTTGTCGGCATATTTCATCTGGGCGCGCATGCCCGAGCCGCCGAGATACATTTCGGCGCGGATGCCCGCATTGCGAAGCTCGCCGACCATGGCCTGATAGCCGGCCATATTGGCTGCGGCGAGCGTCAGCACGACGACCGGCGGCGCGACGACATCCTTCTCGACGCGACCTAGCGCCTCGAGCGCGGCCTGCAACCGGCTGACCCCGACGGAGAAGCCGGTGGCCGGCACCTTCACGCCCTTGAAGCGCTCGATGAGCCCGTCATAACGCCCCCCCGAACCGACGGAGCCGAAGCGCACGAGATTGCCGTCCTCGTCCTTTACGTCGAAGAGAAGCTCGGCTTCGAAGACGGGGCCAGTGTAATAGCCAAGACCGCGCACGATCCAGGAATTGAACTCGATACGATCCGGGCCATAGCCAGCCGCCGTGAAAAGCGCGTCCATCTCGGTAAGCTCGTCGATGCCTTCGCGGCCGATGGCGCTGTTGCCCACGACCTTACGCCAGCCGTCGAGCACCGCGCCGCGATCGGCGGAACCCTCGTTGAGGCCCGATTCCACATAGTCGAGCACGCGCGAAATCTGCTCGGGCGCGAGGCCCGCGCCCTTCGTGAAGTCGCCGGATTCATCCTTGCGGCCCGCGCCAAGTAGAAGCTCCACGCCGCGGCGGCCGAGCTTGTCGAACTTGTCGATGGAGCGCAGCACGGTCATATGCGTGCGGTCGGCGGCGTCAGTGCCGAGGCCGATCTCTTCGAGGAGGCCGTCCAGCACCTTGCGGTTGTTGACGCGCAGCCGATACTGCCCGCGCTGCAAGCCCAAAGCCTCCAGCGTGTCGCAAGCCATCATGCACATCTCGGCATCGGCCGCGATGGTGGGGGCGCCGACCGTGTCGGCATCGAACTGGGTGAACTGGCGGAAGCGGCCCGGGCCCGGCTTCTCGTTGCGCCAGACGGGGCCCGCCTGGTAGCGGCGGAAGGGCTTGGGCAGGCCGTCGTAATGTTCGGCGACATAGCGCGCGAGCGGCGCGGTCAGATCGTAGCGCAGCGCCAGCCACTGCTCGTCATCGTCCTGAAAGGAAAAGACGCCTTCGTTCGGACGGTCCTCGTCGGGCAGGAACTTGCCCAGCGCATCGGCATATTCGAGCGCCGAGGTCTCCAGCGGGTCGAAGCCATAGCGCTCATAGACCTCGCGAATACGCGCAAGCATGCGCGCCTCGGCCCGCACATTAGGGGCAGCGACATCGCGAAGCCCCTTCGGCACGCGCGCCTTGGGGCGAAAGGTCTTTTCCTGCTTGGCCATAACCGTCGGAAACCGTCTGAAGGCGCCGAAACGGCGCGGGCGCATACCTAACCCATTGCGGCAGGTGGAACAAGTTTGGCTTCCGCGCCCGTTTTCGAATCACCACCCAACCGAAATGCGCAGAGCGACACCGCCGAGAAGCTGGAAAGCACCCTTTGCGGCGCCGGAACCGCCCTAACGAAAGATGAAGAGGAAAGATTTTGTTTACCAAGGTCCGGCGCGCGGTATTTCCACCATAAGCCATTGATTTAAAAAATATTTTCTAGAAATTTCGCTCCGGCTTTTCCTTGTAGGTCGCTCACACTGCACCCACAAGATATCCTCAATCTTTACCAAGTATTTACTTCTGGGGTCGATTCTAAAGACCGCGTGAGGCGGAGCTGCACGGACATTAACCAGCAGATTCCATGGGCAATGCCTCAATCGCTCGGACGTTGAGTTGCACGACAAATCGAATAAGTGGACCGGTCGTTTGAAGCGTGACGAAAGACTTCATATCGACCAACGGCGGGGGCCGGAAGGTAGGCTTATGATGCGCCGTTCGACGCAATTGTGGTCGGCGGGCCCCATTTCCAAGGCAGGCAGCGAAGGGCGTGACGCCCTCGCCGCACTCGCTGTTCATGTGGTAAGCGCGAACGAGGTTTTGCGCCTGGCGTTTCTATGGGCGTCACCCGACGGAAAAGGCGCGGTCAGCTTCAGCGTTTCATCGCCTGCGCAGGGCATCGAGCCCTTGCTCAGCCCCGGCATTGACGCCGTGATCGTCGACATTGCGGATGACGAAAATGGCGAAATCGAATTTCTCACGCGCGTGATCTCGCTCGGGCCCGATGCGCCCGTGCTTGCGATCGGCCGCGAGGACGCCGCCTTGCAAATGCGCGCGATGGCAGCGGGCGCCGAAGATTGCCTGGGCCCCGACACGGAGACGATGCATGTGCTGCTGGCGCTTCGCCGCGCGGTGGCGCGACGGCAGGCCCGCGACAAACGTGAGATCGCCGAGGTTCGCCCCACGGCAGAACCGCAGATGACGCTCGTTCAGGAAGCCTCCGAGGCGATGGTCATTCTCGACAGTCACGGCAATGTGCGCTTCGTCAACGCTGCGGCCGAAGAGCTTATGGGGCGCAGCGCGGGGGAGCTGATCGGCAAGCCTTTCGGGCTACCGACCGATCCCGGTGAACATGAGGTGGCTGTACTGCGCCCGGATGGCGACAATCGCTTCGCCGAAATGCGCATCGTCGACTCACGCTGGGGCGGCGTGCCGGCCCGCGTCGCCGCGCTGAACGACATCACCGTGCGCCGCAAGCTTGAACGCACCATGGAGGCAGCCGAAGCGCAGAGCCGCGAGGCGAATAAGCGCAGCCGCACTTTCTTCTCAAACGTCAATCACGATCTCCGCACGCCGCTGACCCATATCATCGGCTTTTCGGAAATGATGAAGAACGAACAGCTCGGCCCCATCGGCGGAGAACGCTATCGCGAATATGCCCGCGACATTCATTCGAGCGGCACGATGCTCCTCGACATGATCGAGGATCTGCTCGGCATTGCCGATGCTGAAACGGAGAATACGAGCCTCACGGACGAAATCTGCAATCTCGGCCAGTTGCTCGAAATCGCCGTCGCGAGCCAGAAGATCCGCGCAGGCGAAGAAGGCCTCAAGATCGAGATCGACTGCCCGGCTAAATTGTCCGGCCTGCGCGGCGACGCGAAACGCCTGCGCCAAGGGCTTTTCCGTCTCGTCGCCGAAGCTATCTTCAGCGCAAGGCGCGGCGCGACGCTGCGCCTCACCGTCACCGAAAACGAGCACGGATTGTTGCTGATGCTGAACGAACTCGTCGCGCACGAGGACGACGGGCTTCAGACCCGCCTTCCCTATTGCGACGATCCCTTCATCAGCACCGAGGATAGCGGCGCGGCCCGCATGCAGGGCCTCGCGCTCTCCCTCACGCGCAAGGTGATGGAACTGCATGGCGGCACGCTCGACGCGCATGGTGGCGGCAACCTGCCGATGGATATTGCGCTGCGCTTTCCGCCAGAACGGCTGATCCGCTGAGGTCCGACGCCTGTTCGTACCTCGCACTCGCAATGCGGCATCCGGTGAACTAGCATTCCGGCTGCAGCATCACCGGGGGCGGTCGCACAAATTGACGTATTCAATCGAGAAGAACACGGCGTCCAGGCGCAATGCGGTGGTGCTTTGCACCGACCGCAACATGCTCATGCCCGCCCTGTTCGTCGCCGATGCGGTCCGCGCGCATTCCGATCCAACGGCAGAGCCCTTTGACACCATTGTCGTTACCGACGCGGACGCCGCAACCGAGATTGATCGGCAATGGATGGCCGCAAAAGGCATCAAGCACGAAATTCTCGATTTCGAGCCCTTGCGCGACATCACCATCAGCATGGGTCGATTGACGACTGCAACGCTCATCAAACTCCTTCTCGCGGAGATTTTCGCCGAGCGTTACGAGCGCATTCTCTATCTCGACACCGACCTCACCATTCATGCCGACGTGACCGCATTGTTCGATCTGGATCTCGGCGGCCACGCCATCGCAGCGCAGCGCCGGGGCGTGGTCTTCGCGACGGAAAAGGAGCGAGCCACCGGTGAGGCGCATTTTGCAGAATTGGGGATGAGCCGGCCATTTCGTTACTGCAACACCGGAGTGATCTGCATCGACGTTGCCGCCTGGAACCGCGCCGGGCTGACCGAACGTACTCTCGACTATGTGCGCCGCAATCCCAAGCTTTGCATGCTGCCCGACGAAGACAGCCTGAACGCCGTACTCGACAGTGCATTCGCGTCCCTGTCTCCGGTCTGGAACATGCTGCCTCGACGCAGCCCGTATCTGCCGCTGCACGACCTGATCGAGCCCGCGATCGTGCATTACGCCGGCGCCGACAAACCCTGGAAGCGTTTCGGCAAGGAGAAGCCGCTCTTTCCCGATCCTCAGGCCTACAGGCTTTATCAAGCCTTTCTGGCCACTTCGCCATGGCCGCGCTGGCTTGGGACGCAGTGGACGATGTCCGACCTGAAGAACGCCATATCTTCGGCGATCCGCACCACCAGACGGCGGCTCAAGGGCAAATCCACCGGACCCAGCGGCGCGGAGATGAAAGACTTCATTGAAAGGTTCGCCCGATATTGCGCCGAGGCCGACTTCGCCGACGTCGCCCAAGGCCTTGTATTGCGGCAAGGCAGCCGACTTCGCCCGAACCGCGACCGGAGGAGCCGTTGGCGCGGAAACGGCGAGACGCTGCCGGATGCCGAGCCCGGCGTCGAGGGCGCTTCCACCTAGTCGAACTCGCCGGGATCGAAGCGGATCGGGAAACGAAACTCCAGATGCCCACCTGCAAGCTCCGGAGGGGGCGCGGGCAATGGCTCGGAGCGCGCGAGCATCGCCTCCACCTCGCGGTCGAGCAGGTCCGAACCCGTACTCCGCTCGATGCGATGCGCGACGACATGACCGTCGGGCGCGACGCTCAATTGAAGAATTGTCGAACCCTTTATCCGCATTCGCCGCGCCTGCAACGGATAGCGCTTATGCGCGGCGAGCCACGCCCGCAGCTTCGCTGTGTACCTTTCCTTGATCGCGTCGGACGAAGAAGAGGCCATCCCGCTCGGCGCGGCGGCGGCCTTTGACTGCTTTGGCGCCACTGCCGGAGCGGCCGGCGCCGGCTTGGTGGTGGGTACGGGCGACGGCAGTCTGGGGCGCGGCATGATGGGCATGGATATCACCGGCTGCGCCAGTACCGGCTCGGGAATTTCGACTGGCTTTAGCGCCGGTGCCTCCGTCTTCTCGCTCGCAGTGAGGTCGACTGTGACCAGCGTGGGCTCGACCGGCAGCGGCGGCGGGGCGGCGTGGTAGAGCAACGGCAGCACAATGAGCGCATGCAGCGCAAGCACTGCCGCAGCGACGACGGCATGCCGCCACATCCGCCCGCGCTCCGCCGCCTCAGCCATTGCTCACCGGCACGCCGAAAGGCGAGATGCCGCGCACATGATCCTCGACACGCAGCTTCTGCTTCAACGGCGGGAAGGCGCGTTGCGAGCAATCGAGCCGCTCGCAGAGGCGGCAATTGACGCCGATGGGCATGGCCCCGCGCTCGTCGTTGAGATCGTAGCCCTGGCTATAAACGAGCTTGCGCGCATGCGTGATCTCGCAGCCGAGGCCTACCACATACTGGTCGCCGGGAACGCCGATGCCGGAGCCCGCACGGCTCACCGTGCGCGCAATGGAAAAATAGCGCGTGCCATCCTCCATCTGGATGACCTGAGTGTAGATCTGCCCCGGTACGCGGAAGGCGTCATGTACATTCCAGCGCGGGCAGGTGCCGCCGAAACGCGCGAAGTGAAAGCCTGCCGCCGAAAACCGCTTCGACACATTGCCCGCATTGTCGACGCGGATGAGGAAGAAGGGAATGCCCCGCGCGCCGGGCCTCTGCAAGGTCGTAAGGCGATGGCAGACCTGCTCGAAGCTCGTGCCAAAGCGGCGGCCGACGAGGCGCAGATCGTAGCGTGACTCTTCCGCAGTCCGGAGAAACGCCGCATAAGGCATGAGAAGCGCAGCGGCGAAATAATTGGCGAGCGCGACGCGGCACAGCGTGCGCGCCTCGTCGTCTTTGAGGCCCGCGGTTTCCACGATGTCCTCAATGGCCCGGGACTGCTCGAAATAGGCGAGCTGATAGGCGAGCTGGAACGAGCGGCCCGGCTGATCGATGAGTTCGGACAGAAAGATCGTCTGGCGATGGCGGTCATAACGGCGAAGCTCGCCCGACATGAGATCGGCGGGCACCACGCGCGTGGCGACGCCATGCGCAACGCGCAGATAGTTGCGCAAGGCCACATAGGGTTCGTCCGCGCCAAGCGATGCCTTGCGGTAAAGCTCTTCCGCGGTTTCATCGAGTACCGGAAAGTGATTGTTGCGGCTGTTGATGAAGTCGCGCACCTCTTCGAGAGGCGCGTTGACCGCCTGCCCGCCATCGAGCAGATCCCGGTCGGCGAGACGTTCGGCGAGGAGCGAGGTGTTGGCGACCGCCTGCTGATAGGCGCGGTAGAGCGTCGCCAGCGCCTCGGCGGCGGCCGGGCTCGCCGAAGCGACTTCCTGCATGTCCTGCGTGGTGAGGCCACTGTCGCGGAAAAGCGGGTCGCCAAAGACCTCGCGCAGCGCGGTGAGCGCCCGGGCCTCGTCGTCGCCGGCGAGGCTTTTCAGCTCGACATCGTAAACTTCGGCGAGCTTCAGAAGGATCTGGGCCGACATGGGCCGCTGATTGCGCTCGATCAGATTGAGATAACTGGCCGAAATGCCGAGGTCGGCGGCCATGCGGGCCTGGGTCAGGTTCCGTTCCCGGCGAAGCCGCCTAACGCGCGGACCAGCAAAGACTTTTTTCTCGGATGCCATAGCGTCGAACCCCCTCCAGAAGGGTGCTGCGCGGGCACTATAATTTACTAACTTTACATTCTCAACGATTTCATTCCCCCATCTTGTTAAGTTCTTTACTTTAACAATTTCAAAGACTTAGGAATGCTTTGGACATTTGGTTGTTGTGGATGTATGACCGCGCCCCATAGGCGAAAAAGCAGAGCCAGCAGCGGAGAGAGAGCCCATGAGCCAGTCGGCAGTCGGCGCCAACCAGGACGGCGTCAAGATTCGCGGAAAAGTGAAGCCGGGCTATGAGCGTGTGCTCACTGCCGACGCCATCGCTTTCGTCGCCGAGCTTGAGCGCAAATTCGGTGCCCGCCGTCGCGAACTCCTCGCTGCCCGGGCCGAGCGTCAGAAGCGCTTCGATGCCGGCGAGCTTCCCGACTTCCTGGCCGAGACGAAGTCCATCCGCGAAGGCGACTGGAAGGTTGCGCCGATCCCCGCCGACCTGCTCGACCGTCGTGTCGAGATCACGGGCCCGGTCGACAACCGCAAGATGGTCATCAACGCGCTCAATTCCGGCGCCCAGTCCTACATGACCGACTTCGAGGATGCGGCCGCGCCGACATGGGACAACATGATCGGCGGCCAGCTGAACCTCATCGACTATTGGGACGGCAAGATCGGCTTCACCGACGAGTCCAACGGCAAGACCTACAACGTCAGCGACAAGCATGCCGTGTTGAACGTCCGCCCGCGCGGCTGGCACCTCGACGAAGCCCATGTCGAGATCGACGGCCTACCCATGTCGGGCTCGCTCTTCGACTTCGGCCTCTACTTCTTCCACAACGCGAAGAAGCTGAAGGCGCACAAGACTGGCCCTTATTTCTATCTGCCCAAGATGGAAAGCCACAAGGAAGCCCGCCTGTGGAACGACGTCTTCGTTCATTCGCAAAAGGCTCTCGGCATTCCGAACGGTTCGATCAAGGTCACCGTCCTCATTGAAACGCTGCCCGCCGCCTTCGAGATGCACGAAATCCTTTATGAGCTGAAGGACCACATCGTCGGCCTCAATTGCGGCCGCTGGGACTACATCTTCAGCTACATCAAGCGCCTCGGAAAGAACCCGAACTACCTGCTGCCGGACCGCGCGCAGGTCGTCATGGGCAAGAACTTCCTCAATGCCTATTCGCTCCTTCTGGTGAAGACCTGCCATGAACGCGGCGCCTTCGCGATGGGCGGCATGGCCGCGCAGATCCCGGTGAAGGGCGACGAGGCCGCGAACGAGGCCGCCTTCAACAAGGTGCGCGCCGACAAGGAGCGCGAGTCGACAAACGGCCATGACGGCACCTGGGTCGCCCATCCTGACCTCGTTCCCGTCGCCATGGAAATCTTCGGCAAGCTCACCGGCCCGAACCAGCTCGCCCGCCAGCGTCAGGACGTGCATGTCGGCCAGAAGGAACTGCTCGAGCCGCATCAGGGTGAGCGCACCGAGGAAGGCATGCGCGAATGCTGCCGCGTCGGCGTGCAGTACATCGAAGCCTGGCTCGGCGGCCGCGGCGCGGTGCCGCTCTACAATCTGATGGAAGACGCTGCGACAGCTGAAATCAGCCGCACGCAGATCTGGCAGTGGCTCTACCACGCCGCGAAGCTCTCGGACGGACGCACGGTGACGCCCGAACTCTTCCAGAACGTGCTCGACGACGAAATGAAGACGCTGCGCGCCACTCTCGGCGAGACGCGCTGGACGCAAGGCCATTTCGACGAGGCGATCCGCCTCTTCGCTGAAATGGCAACCGCCGAGGAATGCGAAGAGTTCCTGACGCTGCCGGCCTACAGGCTGCTCGTCAGCCACGAGAACTGAGACCCGAGATCACCTACCCCGACTGTTGACCCCTGAGGACAGACCCATGAGCAACAAGACCTTCTACGACCTGATCCCGAGCGCGCCCAAGGGCCGCTTCGACAATGTGAAGCGCAACTACTCCGTCGAAGACGTGGAGAAGCTGCGCGGTTCGTTCCCCATCGAGTACACGCTCGCCACCCGCGGCGCGAACAAGCTCTGGGAAGGCCTCCACACGGAAGACTACATCCACTCGCTGGGCGCGCTCTCCGGCAACCAGGCCATGCAGATGGTCCGCGCCGGTCTGAAGGCGATCTATCTGTCGGGCTGGCAGGTCGCCGCCGACGCGAACACCGCCTCGTCCATGTATCCCGACCAGTCGCTCTACCCGGCGAATGCTGGCCCGGAACTCGCGAAGCGCATCAACCGCACCCTGAAGCGCGCCGACGAGATCGAGCACTCGGAAGGCGGCGCGAAGCGCGACTGGTTCGTGCCGATCGTTGCCGACGCGGAAGCCGGCTTCGGCGGCCCGCTGAACTGCTTCGAAATCATGAAGGCCTATATCGAAGCCGGCGCTTCGGGCGTTCACTACGAAGACCAGCTCGCCTCGGAAAAGAAGTGCGGCCATCTCGGCGGCAAGGTTCTGATCCCGACCCGCGCGCATGAGCGCAACCTCAACGCCGCGCGCCTCGGCGCCGACGTCATGGGCGTTCCGACCCTCATCATGGCCCGCACGGACGCGGAATCGGCGAACCTGATCACCTCGGACATCGACGAGCGCGATCACGAGTTCATCGACTTCGACAAGGGCCGCACGGTTGAAGGCTTCTACCGCCTGAAGCCGGGCACGGGCGTCGACCATTGCATCAAGCGCGGCCTCGCCTTCGCGCCCTATGCCGACCTGCTGTGGTGGGAAACCTCGGTTCCGAACCTCGCCGACGCGAAGCGCTTCGCCGAGGCGGTCCGCAAGGAATACCCGGACCAGCTGCTGGCCTACAACTGCTCGCCCTCCTTCAACTGGGAAGCGAAGCTCGACAAGGAAACCATCGCGAAGTTCCAGCGCGAAATCGCGGCGATGGGCTACAAGTACCAGTTCGTGACGCTGGCCGGTTTCCACCAGCTCAACCACGGCATGTTCGAGCTGGCTTCCGGCTACCGCGATCGCGGCATGGCGGCTTACTCGGAGCTGCAGCAGGCCGAGTTCGCCTCGGAAGCCAAGGGCTACACGGCGACGCGCCATCAGCGCGAAGTCGGTACCGGCTACTTCGACCTCGTCTCGCTGGCGGCCGCCGGCGGCGAAAGCTCGACGACCGCTCTCGGCGACTCGACCGAAGCCGCGCAGTTCAAGTCGGGCCACTAATAAACGGCACGCCTAAAACGATCAGGCCGCGGAGAGCAATCTCCGCGGCCTTTTTATATGTGGGTGCTCTATCGCAACCGACGCTGATGAACGCCATGAGACCGGACCCTCTCGCCACAACGCACCTTCAACTGACAACTTGGCGCGACGGCGCAGTATCAGGTACCAATATTCTGCCTACACGTGCGCAGTCGTTATCTTTGCATCTTCGGGGGAGCGCTCGATATGATCCGGCTTGCCGCTACTTGTCAGATGTCATGGCTCGCTACCGCGATCTGCCTCTTCGCTGTAAACGCGAATGCTGCCCCACCGCGAATTTGTGAGAGCAAAGAACAGGCGATAGCCGTCGCTAAGGACATTTTGTCTTACGTCTACCTCGAGTTTCAGGCGGAGCG
Source organism: Parvibaculum sedimenti (assembly GCF_009184905.1). Lineage (GTDB taxonomy): Bacteria > Pseudomonadota > Alphaproteobacteria > Parvibaculales > Parvibaculaceae > Parvibaculum > Parvibaculum sedimenti. Next base: position 54,347 of record NZ_WESC01000018.1, on the reverse strand, counting down.
CCAAGCGTGGAGGCCGATAGTTGAGATTGAAGACGTTAAGACCTGGCAATATTGGGTAATCACATATGTCCCGTCCGGTAGCACAACTCTAGGCGGAGGACCGAAAATCGCACTTTCAAAGCCTGACTGCCATGTTCTTGAAATTCGCGAGACGGACTGAGAATCTTCATTGATGCCAGATGCCGATGATAGCCGGCCGCAACTCGCTGGAAGCCGAGCAGTTCCAGTAGGCACGCGCGCACATCCTGCGATCAGGCCGCGGAGAGCAATCTCCGCGGCCTTTTTCTTTGCCTCAGGTCGATCTTTGGGAGAGGCTACCGTTACACAAGAAAATCTCGGGAGAAGACAGGATGGACAAGACGGCGACAGATCAGCACGCCCAAATCACTCCCTACATTCCTTTCCCGACGACCGGTTCATACCCCGTGCGACATGGCAACATCGTGCGGCCTCTGATCGACGGCGAACCGGCCTTCCGGCGCATCGGCAAGGCCGTCGAAGCAGCGCAGAAGAGCGTGTGGGTTACCGTCGCATTCATGCATCCGGATTTTGAGATGCCGGACGGGAGAGGCAGCCTCTTCGATGTCCTCGATGCAGCCGTTGCACGAGGCGTCGATGTGCGCGTCATTTTCTGGCGCATGAACGAGGACGTGAATTTTCCAAGAACCTCCGTCTTTTCCGGCGAGCCGCATCATCTCGACCATCTCAGCAAGCGCAGCACTCAATTCCTCGTCCGCTGGGATCGCGCCCACGGTGCCTACTGCCAGCACCAGAAGAGCTGGCTGATCGACGCCGGCTTGCCGGAGGAAATCGCCTTTGTCGGAGGTATCAATCTGGATCCCGAATCCGTCGTGGCCCCCGGACATGGGAGCCATGCCGGAGAAAGTACGCATGACGTCTATGCGGAGATCAGGGGACCGGCTGCGACCGACGTTCATCACAACTTCGTCCAGCGCTGGAACGAGGCCAGTGATCGCGCCGAACGTGACGGCGTCTGGCCATCGCATGAACTGCAAGGCGACTTGCCGTTCCCGGGAGCGATTTCTCCCGCTGCGGGCGACGCCATCGTGCATATCCAGCGCACGGTCCGCGCTGGCCGTTATACCGACCCGACACCTCCGCCGGGCGGTGAGCCCTTTGCGATCCATGAGGGCGAGTCCAGCATCCATGCCCAGTATCTCGCCGCAATAGATGCGGCGCGACGCACGATCTATCTGGAAGATCAGTCCATAGCCTCGCAAGACATCGTGGACCGGTTGGACAGCGCCCTGACGCGCGGGGTCGATGTGGTCTATCTCGTTCCCGCCGACGCAAACGGATTCACGAAAGAAGCACGCGCCAATCCCCGCAGCCGTTCATTCTTCGAAAAGCTGGCTTCGCTCAGTCGTCATCCGCATTTCTCGCTCGTGGGCATCGCGGCGAGGGGAAGCGACGGGATTTCACGGAATGTCTATGTGCATGCGAAGATCTGCCTGATCGACGATTGCTGGGCAACCATCGGGTCTTGCAATGTCGCCAACCGTTCCTTCTTCGGTGATACGGAACTCAACGCGAGCTTCTGGGCGCCCGATGTGGTCAAAAGTCTGCGCCGCGACCTTCTCGAAGAACACCTTGGCATCGACACCTCTGCTCTCGACGACCGGTCGGCGCTCGAACTCTATCGGGAAATCGCGCGCGCAAATACCGAGCGACGCGCAAAGGGCGAGGAGATGGCCGGACTCGCCTTTGAAATTGATCCTGCCACCTACGGGACCTGACGCCGGGAAACGCACCGCTTTTCGGTTTGTCTGCCGGTCCTTCGGGCCTATTTCGCCATTCTGTCTGCGCGTTCAACTCCGGATATCAAGATGACCTCCCCCGCCACCACCGATCTCTCCGACGCACATCCCGACATTCAGCATGCCGAACCGATCTTCCGCGATTTCGGCGGCAAGCTCGCTTTCTCGGGGCCGATCACGACGTTCAAGACCTTCGAGGACAATCCGAAGCTGCGTCAGGCGCTTGAGGGGCCGGGAAATGGCCGTGTGCTGGTGGTCGATGGCGGCGGATCGCTGCGCTGCGCGCTTTTCGGCGGCAATCTCGCCGTGCTTGCGGCCAAGAATGGCTGGGCGGGCCTCGTCATCAATGGCTGCGTGCGCGATACAGCCGAGATCGCGGCGCAGCCTGTCGGCGTGAAGGCACTCGCCGCCCATCCGAAGCGGAGCGACCGCAAGGGCCTCGGCGAATATGATGTTGTGGTGAGCTTCGCGGGCGTGACCTTCCGCCCCGGCGAATATCTCTATGCGGATGCCGACGGCATCGTCGCCAGCGCCCAGAAAATCGACTGAGAAGATCGGCTGATGCGAAAGATCGTCAACGCCGCGCGGCGTCGACGATCTCCCGCACATAGGCGGGAAGCGCGAAGGCGGCCTTGTGAACTTCGGGCGTGTAATAACGCGTCTTGAAGCCCGCCGCCGCGAAACGATGTTCCAGCGCTTCGACCGTCACGGCCTTGGCGAATTCGTCATCCGTGCCGATACCCATGGCCATCGGTCCGCCGACATAGGTGGGGATCGTCGCCAGGTAGCAGCTGCAGACCTTGAAGAGACGGTGGAACTTCGAAATGGTGCTCGCAAGTTCCGCAGGTTGCAGGAACGGCACGCCGTTCTGCGTCACCATGATGCCGCCTTCGGTGAGACGGCCCCTGGCGTTGCGATAGAAGCTTTCCTCGAAAAGCACCGCACCGGGACCGACGGGATCGGTTGAGTCGACGATGATGACATCGTAGGTCTCGCCCTCGCCCTCGACGAATTTGGAGCCGTCGGCGAAAACGAGTTCGAGGCGCGGATCGCCGAAGGCGCCCGCCGAAATCATCGGCAGGTGGGACTTCGAGAAATCGGTCACCGCCGGGTCGATTTCGACCATGGTGATCTTCTCGATGCCCTTGTGCCGCGCGGCCTCGCGCAGGATGCCGCCATCGCCGCCGCCGATGATGAGCAGCTTCTTCACATTGCCATGCGCCAGCACGGGCACATGGGTCATCATCTCGTGATAGACGAACTCGTCGCGCTCGGTCACCTGCGTAGCGCCGTCCAGCGTCATCATCCGGCCAAAGGTCGGATTGTCGAAAATGACGAGATGCTGGTGTTCGGTCCCTTCTTCGAAAAGAACGCGGTCCGCGCGATAGGAGGTGCGAAGCCCTCCCTCTTCATGGAGGGTCTCCGTCACCCAGCGCGGACCGTTCTTTCCGTCGGTCATCAGACCATGCCCTGCCCGCGACGCAGTTCTTCGACGCGGATATTGGAAGGCCCGAAGGCTTCCTGCAGCACCGCGATCGAATTCTGCGGCTCAGCCTCGCCGCACATGAAGACGTCGAGAGCAGCATAATCCGCCTCGGGCCAGGTGTGAATCGAGATATGGCTTTCCGACAGCACCGCCACGCCCGACACGCCGCCATTGGGCGTAAAGTGGTGGAGATGGATGTGCAGAAGCGTTGCCTTCGATACTTCGACGCAGCGGACCAGCGTCTCCTCGATATGGGCGAGATCGTCCAGACGGCTCGCGCCGATCAGGTCGATGATGAGATGCGTGCCGGCGAAACGGACGCCATCGCGCTCAATGAAGAAATCCTTCCGCTCTTCGGCATGCGGGCGCGGTCCTTCGGACAGCGTCTCGACATTGGCGAGATCGGCAGCGTGATGAGGGAACTCGAGAACTTCCGCCTGGGTCTTCCTTGAATCGCGATTCAAGTCGATCCCCAATTGGAAGAGGGCGCGGGGCTCGGACATAGCCACTCTCCAACCAGTAGATGACCGGGCTTGCCGGACGCGCTCCGCAACAACGGAATATCCCTTCCGGGATGCGCCGGGGCCCATGAAACAAAAGCTTTCTTGAAGAAACGCTTCGCTAGGTTTTTGCCGAGTGCGGGGCGGTCTCGCCCGGCCTGTCCAGCTTCGCAGGACGGCTCGACTTTAATCCGGGGCGTTAGCCCCTCAGACTATAATCCGGCATATGCATTCTCCCTCGAAACCCAGCGGGTTTTGCCTGATGCGGCAGGCCGCCAAACTTTCCAAAAGAGACGCGTACGCCGTTACGTAACCAGTCTGGCCAGGGGCACGTGCGATTGCGTTTCGAGCGCTGATGTAATTGACGCAGTGCAGCGTGTCAATGAAAACCTAGGAAAACTGCCGCTTAGACGTGCAAAATTCACATTTCCGCCCATCACGAACGACAGGCCGCGTCGGTCGCCCACCCCCGTTACTATTGCGACTAATTCTCATTTGCGATATTCTTCGCTCGTCGCCCCAGCAGCGGAGATCACCGATGAAACAAGCCGACCGCGCCTTCTTTCCCAATCCCGCCACCCGCCACGCCTATTTTGCCGATCAGCCCGTTGCGGAACTCGGCTTTGCCGAGCAGTTCGCGACCTGGGCTCTGCGTGTGCAATGGACCCATATTGGCACCGGCAAACAGCGCTCCCTGGTGCTGCAGGGCGCCTTCGATGCTCTCGACATGCCGGAGGGCGCCGGACTGGTGGCGGATCTTACCGACGCATTGACGCAGGCGACCGGGCGGCCGCTTTCCATCCCCTGCCCGAAATGGCGCGTCCTGACGAGCGATGAGGCGCGCATCCTCATGTTCCTCGCCGCCATGCAGACACGCGACGGCACGCCGCTCGCCGCCTGCGATCCGGCATGGGCGTCTCGCGACGCGAAAAGCCTCTGGGCCGCCGCGCAACGTCTTGCGATAGCGTTCAACGCCACCGGCCTCCGCTTCGGCATGACGCGCATGGGCGAGTTGCCCTTCCCGCACGCCATGCCGCGCCTGCATTGAAAATCAGCCGAAGTTGCGTGCGCTCGCGTAGCCGCCCATCCGCTGCGAGATGGCGAAGAACTCCTCGACCATACCGTCGATGATCTCCTTCACCGGCTTCACCTCGTGAATGAGGCCGACCGACTGGCCGGCAAGCGCTGGCGCCGCCTCCATGTCGCCACCGAAATAGACATCCATGATGTTCTTCAGGATGTCGGGCGGCATGCGGCCTTCTTCATGAATCGGATCGAGCACCTTCGCCTTCAGCGCACGGATGCAAGGCGTCGCCTTCTTGTTGAGGACGTAAGTGCCCGTCTCCTTCGAGTCGATGATCTTCTGCTTGTAGTTCTGATGGACCGGGCTCTCGGCGGCGCTGACAAAACGCGTGCCCATCTGCACGGCCTCGGCGCCGAGCGCGAAGGCAGCCGCCATGCCGCGTCCATCCGCGATACCGCCCGCCGCGATGAGCGGCACGTCGACGGCCGCGCGGATTGCCTGCAGCAGCACCAGCGTGGAGACTTCTTCCGGGTTCTTGAAGCCGCCGCCTTCAGCGCCTTCGACTACGAGCCCGTCAATGCCCGCCTCGGCGCATTTCACCGCCGCGTCGAGCGTTGGTACGGCGTGATAGACGGTAATGCCCGCATCTTTAAGCGGCGCGATGAACTTCGCCGGACTTCCCGCCGAAGTCGTGACGAATTTCACGCCCGAATTGCAGACGAATTTCAGCATCGCGTCGTCGCGCAGGAACATGATCGGCAGGTTGACGCCGAAGGGAAGACCAAGCTCGATCATCTTCATGATCTCGGCCTTGCAGTTTTCCGTCTCACCCGACGATGTTTCGATGATACCGATGCCGCCCGCCTTCGACACGGCGGAAGCCAGCGGGTAGCGGGCGATCCAGCCCATCGGCGCCTGGACGATCGGATATTTGGCGCCCGTATGAGCGAGTACGCGGTTCATGGCAGTCCTCCCGGTCAGTTTTTAATGGCTTTGAATGCGAGTAAGCCCGGTCGCGCGGCGGCGCGCAATGGCAGGCAAAGCCTCGCGCAAAGAAAAAGCGCGAGGCCTTTCGGACCCCGCGCCCGCATCTCGCCAATCGGGGCGCTTACTTGAAGTGCCCATAGGCTTTGGCAACCGCCTCGGCCAGTTCCTTGTAGGCCCCCTCGACGCCGATCTTGATCTCGTCGAAGGCGCTTTCGCCCTGCCCCGCGAGAACCTTGAGCCGCTTCTGGAGCGCGCCACGGTCGGTCTTGAGCTGCGCGACCAGGCCGCGATAGCGCTTCTCCGCAGCCTTCAGAGCCTTCTTCGCTTCGCGCTCGGCCTTGTCGATATCGCGCGAAATGGTCTTGACCTGCTTTTCGAGCGCCTTCTTGGCCGTGGACTGTTCGGGCGAAAGCTTCGCAGTCTTTGCTGCTGTCTTGCGCGGCTTTGCCGCCGTCGTCGCCTTGGGCTTGGTCGTCGCCTTGGCCTTTGCCGGCGCAGCCTTTGTCGCCTTCTTCGCGGGCCGGGCCGCCGCCGGTCCTGCTCCCGCAGCGGCGCGTGCGGCGGCGCTGCGTGGCGCCTTGCGTGCAGTCGTCTTTCGTCTGTCCGTCATGATCATCCCCGATGAAGGTTTGGCGCCGAGCGTCCCGTACCGATCGGCATAACGGAAAGAGTGCCGACAATGTAAGGATCAATCAAGCGGCGCCTCGTCGCGCGCCGATGCCTCAACCCACCGCGAGATATTCGAGGCAGCCGGCTTCGCGCAGAGCCGGTGTGAGCCGCTCGCGCGCGGCGCCGCTCAAGGCGCGGAAACGCTCGCGCAACTGGGCAAGGCATTTCGCCTGATATCTGAACGCACCCTGCTCATAGCCCATGCCGAGCGCAACGAAGGAAAAGGTCTCTGCGCCCTCTTTCAAAGCCTCTTCATTGGCGACGAGAAACGGAAAATAGACTTCGCCCGCCATGGCGAGGAGCCCCTTCACCGCCGGCGAAAGCGGCGCGGCGGGGTTACGCCACTCGCCTTCGATACCCGACGCATCGTCGAGCTGGGCAAGCCAGCGGAATGTGTAAGGCGCGGCTTCGCGCATGAGGTCGGCGGGCGTCGGATCGACAGCAAGCTGCGAGAGCTGTCCCATCCAGCCGAAATCGGCCAGCGACGGTCGCGAGCCAAAGAGATAGGGCTCTTCGGTGACATGGACCTCGAGCAGGGCGAGGACGCGCCGCGCCGTTTCCTCAATCAGGGGCTGGTTCGCTGCCGTGCAGCCGACCAGCGCCATGCGGCCGATCTGCCGCGCGGCGAACAGTTCCGCATGCCTGTCGATCGACGCGCGGCCATGCCCCGCAAGCCTGTCGAAGGCGAGCCACTCCGACATCTGCTTCTGGTCGCGCTGACGGAACCAGCGGTAATGAAACATCATCTTGGTGCCCCACTCATCGGCCATGTCCTCAAGCAGGAAGGCGAGAAAGGCCTGCCCCTCGTCGTCGGGCACGATCGAACGCTGGCCGGCGTGAAGCCGCTCCAGCTCGAAGATCATCGGCGTCGAATCATTGTGCAGGGAACCGTCCGGAAACTGAATGATCGGAATGACGGCGGGCTTGACGTTGGCAATTTCGTAAGCGTTTCTGTCGTTCAATTGTACCCAGACATGCGGGAGTCGCCTGTAACGCAGGACGGCCCGCATTTTCATGGAATAGGGCGAGCCGAGCCCTCCGAGAATCCGATAGGTACCGCTGTTCATGATGCTTCTCCTCCCCAGTTCTTCCGGACGCCGCCGCAGCTGCGCCTTGCTTAATGATGAACATTAACATGATCTCGGGATGCGTGGCGAGCGGACGCGAGCGGACGATCATGCTGATCCACGGCATGTGGAGCCGCCCGGATGTCTGGGCCAACTTCCAGCACTATTTTGAAGATCGGGGTTATCGCGTCGTGACGCCGATCCTGCGCCACCGCTGCAGCGGTGGCGATACACACCCTCACCCGGACCTCGGCACGACAAGCCTTCTCGACTATGCCGCCGACCTTGAGGCAGACATCCGCAAGCTCGACGAGCCCCCCTTCATCATCGGCCATTCAATGGGCGGGTTGCTCACGCAGATGCTCGCCGCGCGTGGCCTCCTGCGCGCGGGCGTCCTGCTTGCATCCGCGCATTGCGGGCCTATCGTCGCCATCAACTCCTGTGTTGCCCGCATCTTCGCAAGCACGATGCTTCGACGGCGCTTCTGGGAGAAGCCGCAGCTTCCGTCCTACCGGACCATGCGCTGGGGCGTTCTCAACGGCTGCTCGGAAGAAGAGGCGGTCAAGCTCTACACACAGCTCATACCGGAATCGGGTCGGGCGCTGGCCGAAATCGCCTTCAACTATCTCGACCCTCATCGCGCCTCGTTGATACGGCGCGAAGAGATCAATTGCCCTCTCCTCTTTCTCACGGGGCGGCATGACCGTATAACCTCGCCCGTGCTCGCCAAGCGCAATGCCGAATATATCGGTGCGATGGCCCGGTTCGAACTGCTGCCAGGCCACGCTCATTGGCTGCCGAGCGAAGATGGCTGGCAGAAAATCGCCGAACGCGCCGCTCTTTTCCTCGAACATGAAGCCGCACGCATCGCTGCCGAAGTGCAAATGAAAACGGGCACCCCCGAAAGAGCACCCGCTCGTCGATGGGCCCTACCGGCCTGATTATTCGGCTGCGCGCGCAACGGGGGCGGACTTGTGCCCGCGCACGAGCTTGCCCGGCAGCGCGCCGGTATGCTCGCCGTTGCGATAGATGACTTCGCCCGAGCAGATCGTCGCCACATAGCCGTCTGCTTCCTGCATCAGACGCCGCGCGCCGGACGGAAGGTCGTAGACCATATGCGGCGGGCGCAGTTGCAGCCGCTCAAAGTCGATCACATTGACATCCGCCTTCATGCCCGGGGCGATGAGGCCGCGATCAAGAAGGCCAACCGCCTCGGCCGTGTCGCGCGTCTGGCTTTTCACGACGAAGGGAAGATCGAGCCGCTCGCCCCGCGTCCGGTCACGACACCAGTGCGTCAGCATATAGGTCGGCACACTCACATCGCAGATCGCGCCGACATGCGCGCCGCCATCGCTCAGGCCGAACAGCGTGTTCGGATTGCGCATCATGGTCAGCGTATTGTCGAGATTGAACTCGGTGTAGTTGTGCAACGGGAAGAAGAGGAAGCCCGTGCCGCCATTCGCCGTCAGAATGTCATAGACGATGGCGTCGGGATTCTCGCCCGTCGCTTTCGCCCGCGCGGCGATGCTCTCTTCGGGCGCCGGCTCGTAATTCGGCGGATCGCCGAGGTCGAACATCTTGTGGTAGGCGCCCGCAAGCGAATTGACGAAGGGATGCCCCGCCTCCGGCGCCTCGGCGAGAAGCTTCTCGCGGAATGCGGGTTCCAGCATGATGGCCACGCGCTCGGCAAGCGGCAGATGCGCGATCTTCTTGTAGGAAGGGCGCGTGACGAAGGGGTGGACCGAGCCCTGAAGCCCAAGCATCAGACCGACGGGACGCCCTTGCACCTGCGCCTTGATCGGAAGGCCGGCATCCGCCGCCTTGTCGAGACGCGCCATCAGATCGCGCCATTGGTTCGGAATCACATCGGCCTGCACCATGGAGAAGCTCAAAGGACGGCCCGACACCTGCACCAGTTTTTCGACGAGGTCGAACTCATGATCGAACTCGCGGAAATCCGATACCCATTGCAGGACACCCGCCCCCGCCTCGCGAAGCCCCTCGGCAATGGCGATCATCTCCGCGTCTGCCGCCCCCACGGTTGGCGTCAGATCGCCGTCGGCAGTTCGATGCACCATGGTGCGCGTGGTCGAGAAGCCGATGGCGCCGGCCTCGATCGCCTCGCGCGTCAGCCGCTTCATCTCGGCAATCTCGGTTTCCGTCGCAGGTTCGCGCTTCGCGCCGCGCTCACCCATCACATAGACGCGCAGCGCGCCGTGCGGCACCTGCGTCACCACGTCAATGTCGTGCGGCACCTTCTCGATCGCATCGAGATAATCGGCGAAGCTCTCCCACTCCCAGGAAAGCCCCTCATGGAGCGCCGCGCCCGGAATATCCTCGACGCCTTCCATGAGGCGGATCAGCGTGTCGTGGTCCGTCTTGCGCACAGGCGCGAAGCCCACGCCGCAATTGCCCATGATGACGGTCGTCGACCCGTGGATGGACGAGGGCGTCATCCGTTGGTCCCAGGTGACCTGCCCATCGTAATGCGTGTGGATGTCGACCCAGCCGGGCGTGACGAGGAGGCCCTTCGCGTCGATCTCCTCACGCCCCTGCGCCGAGACGTCACCCACCTCGACGATCACACCCTTGTCGATCGCGACGTCGGCGATGCGAGGGCTCCCTCCCGTTCCGTCAACAACCGTTCCACGACGGATAACCAGATCGACCTGGCGCATGTCTTCCTCCCAACATTCTTGAATCGCGTTTGTGATGTCTTGTTACGATCAGTCTAACGCTCGGGGCTCTGGCGGCAAGAAAGCCTCGCAAGACCGCAGCCGTTAACCGCCTTTCGTTAAACTTATACTAAAACTGAAATACGAATTTCACCCGCCTTTAAGAGACCACCCGTTAACTGATGAAAACCCCTTCAGTTAGCGTTACGGTCCCAGATGTCCACCAGGCCTCCCGGCATTCAGTCCCAATCCGACGCCAGACCTGCGGACGGAGGGCAGCAGGGGCGCAAGATCCTGGAGGGCAAGCGCATCCCGCAGCAGCTGATCGCCCGTATCGAAGAACTCCATCGTCGCTATCTGCTTCGCAAACCCAATGGCTGGCGCGCCCATCTTCGCGATTGCGATCTCAGTGGCCTCGATCTGCGCGGTCTCAATTTCGCCGAGGCGCAATTCGTCTCCTGCAATTTCGCCAATGCCGATCTTGAGGATGCGAGATTCTCCCGCGCCGACCTCTTCAGCGCGAATTTCGACCGCGCCAATCTGACCCGCACGAATTTCGATGGCGCGGATCTGCGTGGCGCGCAGTTCGAAGGCGCGGAACTCAACGCCGCGACGCTCGACGGCGCCAATCTCGGCCTCGGCGTGGTTTTCAAGCACGGCGCGGACAGCAGCATTCGCCAAAGCGTGTCGAGCTTCAAGAGCGCGAATTTGCGTGGCACCAATCTCTCCGGCGCGAAGCTCTCCGGCGCGAGCTTCGAGGGCGCGGCGCTCGACCGTGTCAACATGAAGGGCGCAGATCTCCGGGACACGAAATTCGCGGGCGCCAAACTTGTCGATGTCCTGCTCGCCGCCGCCAATCTCGACGACGCGGATTTGCGCGAAGCGATCATGGACGAGGATACGTTCAAACGTACGGACCTCTCCGGCGCAAGGCGATCCCGGCGCGCGCCATCGCCGGAGCATCTTGAGCAAATCCTCGCCGCCCATATCCTCTGGATTCACTCCGACCGCCGCGAAGGCATTCGCGCCGACTTCACCGAAACCTTTCTCGGTGGCTGCAACCTGGCGGGCAAAATCCTCGCCGGCGCGAAATTCGAACGCGCGATCCTCTCCGATGCCAATCTGGAAGGCGCGATCCTTGCCGCAGCGAATTTTCGCGGTGCGGTGCTGACCCGCGCAAATCTCTCCCGTGCCGACCTTCGCGGCGCCGACCTGCGCGGCGCAGACCTCACCGGCGCAAAGCAGGACCGCGTTCTCACCGGCAACCTCGAAGGCACGTCACTCGCGACACGGCGGGCCTAAAGCCGGAAACTGATCCGTCCGACCTCTTCGAGGTCTTCGGCCGAAAGCTCCCACTCGCCGGCCCTCACGTTCAACTCTACCTGTTCCGGCTTCGTTGCGCCCGCTATCACGCTGCCTACATGCGCTTGAGATACTAGCCAGCCGAAGGCGAGATCGAGGATCGTGCGATCGCGTGACGAGGCAAAAACTTCGAGCTTTTCGACAATATCGAAATTGTCGTCAGTGAGGATCGACTTCGCCCGCTCGCCCCACATGACGAGGCGGGAGTCGTTTGGCCCTGCCTGATTGCGCTTGTACTTACCGGTAAGCATGCCGCTCGCGAGCGGAAAATAGGGAAGCACGCTGGCGCCATAGGCATTTGCGGCTGGCACGATTTCCAGCTCGATCTTGCGGTCGAGCAGATTGTAGTGGTTCTGCGCAGTGATGAATTTTGAAAATCCGCTCTTCTCGGCGGCATACCAGGCCTCGACGATCTTCCAGCCCGCGAAGTTCGACGACCCGATATAGCGAACCTTGCCCGCCCTTACGAGATCGTCCAACGCCGAGAGTGTTTCCTCGATCGGCGTCTCGGGATCGGGAAAATGAAGCTGATAGAGATCGATATAATCCGTACCCAGCCGTTTCAGGCTCGCCTCAACCGCGTTGATGATATAGCGACGTGAGCCCCCCTTCATATACTCGCCATCGCCCATGGCCATGCCGAACTTCGTCGCGAGCACGATGTCCTTACGCCGCGCACCCAACGCATTGCCGAGCATCGTCTCCGACCCACCCCTGTTGCCATAGATGTCGGCCGTGTCGAACAGCGTGACGCCAAGATCAAGCGCGCGATGCACTACCGCATCGGTCTGCGCCTGATCGCACTTCATGCCGAAATTGTTGCAGCCCAGGCCCACGACCGAAACCTTAAGCCCCGATTTTCCGAGGGTTTTCATTCGCATCTGCGTTACTCCCCAATGCCGACAACATGTGAATACGGATGAAAGAGCTTAACGTATCTTGCAGCGCACAATGAGTAACAGTTCTGTCAGTAATCGCTCTTGCGCCGCGATTGCACCTCCAGGGCAAAATCTTTAGACTCCGGAATTAGGGCAATTACCCTAAAACAGAAGGCGGCCGCAAAAGAGCCCCCAAGGGCCCGGCGAGCGCGCCTGTCTCAGGAGGAGGAGACGGCCAATGAAATTCACCTGGTTCAATCTGATGCCATGGCCCTATCTACCGGACGACTTCCGCGAGAAGCATCGTTCGGTGTGGGTCGATATCGACTCGAAACTCTTCGATCCCGCGAAGAGCCACGACGTCTACAACTCGCATATGGACCTGCTCGAATACGCGTCGACGCTCGGCTTCGACGGCATCGGCGTCAACGAGCATCACCAGAACGCCTACGGCCTCATGCCGTCTCCGAACATCATCGCGGCAGGCCTTGCGCGGCGCACCAAGGATGTCGGCCTCGTCGTGCTCGGCAATTCCATCGCGCTCTACAATCCGCCGGTGCGCGTCGCGGAAGAATTCGCGATGCTCGACTGCATCTCCGGCGGCCGCCTTGTCGCGGGTTTCCCGGTCGGCACGTCGATGGACACGAATTATTGCTACGGCCAGATCCCGGCACTCACGCGCGAGAAATACAGCGAAGCGCACGACCTCATCAAACGCGCCTGGTCGGAACCGGAGCCCTTCGCCTTCAACGGCCGCTATAACAAGCTGCGTCATGTGAACATCTGGCCGCGCCCGATTCAGAACCCCATGCCGGTCCATATTCCCGGCGGCGGCTCGGTCGAGACCTACGACTTCTGCATCGACAATACCTACTCCTATTCCTACCTCTCCTTCTCCGGCTATATCCGCGCCAAGGCGTTGATGCAGGGATATTGGGACCGCGTCGCCGAACGCAATGCGCCTGATGCCTCGCCCTATCGCGCCGGCTTCGCCCAGACGATCTGCGTCGCCGAGACGGACGAGGAAGCCGAACGTCTCTACTCGGAGCATGTGAGCTATTTCTACAACCGCTGCCTCCATGTCTATGGCGGCTTCGCGGATGCGCCGGGCTATCGCACCATCAAGACGATCCAGACGGGCGCACTGTCGCAATACGCCCCGCCCGGCGAAGGCGGCTACAGCAAGCTCACCTGGAAGGACCTGATTGAGCAGGGGCACGTCATTGCGGGCAGCCCCGAAACGGTGCGCCAGCGCATGGAAGACCTCATCAAGGGGCTCCGCGTCGGCAACATCTTCTGCCTCCTCCATGTCGGCGACATGCCGAAGGAAAAATGCATGTATTCGACGAAGCTTTTCGCCGAGCGCGTCATGCCGAAGCTCCGCAACATGTTCCCGGAATATGCGGACGACAACCGATTCTGGTGCAAACCGCTGGCGAAGCAGGCAACGCCCGGCATCAGCGCGAACGAAATGAATATGGCCGCCGCCGTCGGAGGGAAGGACTGATGGAAACCAAGACGCTCGACACACACCACGTCCCCGTCCGCTATTTCGAAGGCGGCAAGGGTCAGCCGTTGGTCTATCTCCACGGCGCAGGCGGCGTTCTCGCCGAGGATCCGCTGCTTGTGAAGCTGGCACAGAAATATCATGTCTACGCGCCGCTTCTTCCCGGCTATGGCGACTCTCAGGAATGCGGCGAGCTGCGCGACATGCTTGACGTCACGCTGCATACCGCCGATGTGGTCGCGGGGCTGGGCCTCAAAGACCCGATCCTCGTCGGCCATTCGATGGGCGGCATGATCGCAGCCGAAATGGCTGCCGTGGCTCCGAACGATTTTTCGCGTCTCGGACTCATCTGCCCGGCAGGTCTCTGGCTCGACGATCATCCGATCCCCGATCTCTTCGCCATGCTGCCTTATGAGATGCCGCAATATCTCTTCCACGACGTGGAAGCCGGCACGAAGCTGATGACGGCGGGCGTCGCGCTCGATGACCCGGAATGGCTGAAGGCCTTCCTCGTCATGAATGCGCGCCAGATGGGCATGGCGGGAAAGATCCTCTTCCCGATCCCGGATCGCGGGCTCGCGCAGCGGCTCTACCGCGTGAAGGCGAAGACGGTTCTCATCTGGGGCGACAGTGACAGGCTCATCCCGCCTGCCTATGCCCATGCCTGGAAAAAGGCGATCAAGGGCTCGGAGCTGGTCTCCATCGCGGAAGCGAGCCACATGGTGACGATCGAAAAAACCGATCAGGTCATCGCCGCGCTCGGAAAGCTCGGTTGAAGGAATTCGGCGTCAATAAAAACGAACGGGACGTTGGATAGGAGCGAAGGGCCGGTGGAAACACCGGCCCTTCTGCTTATGCGTCAGGCATGCGCCGAGAAGGCGGCCATGAGGAGCGTGATGAGCGAGCCGACCAGAAGAATGGTCGTTGCCAGAATGCCGATGGTGAAGCCCAGCCCGCGCTTTTCGGCCGCATTGTAATAGCCGCGCGCATAGAGGATGCGCCCGACCGGATAGAAGATGCCGATGGCCGCCGCCCAGAGGTCATGTGTCGTGAGCGCGAAGAGCCAGAGCACAGGCAGGAAGAGAATGAGGCCTTCCATCGTGTTCTCATGGACACGGATATAGCGCATGAGTTCTTCCGGTCCGTTCATCGCAGGCGCAGGAACACCGTGCTTTGTTCGGGCGCGCCCTACATTGAGCGCCATCCAGAAATAGACGAGCAGCGAAAGCACGGTCACGAGGCCCGTGTGCGGATAGGCGAATGGCATGTGATTCCTCCCCTTTAAGCCTGCGGCATACTACAGGGGCGCGGCCATCCGCACCAAGCGCCCCTTGGGACTGGCGCGGGCCCCACCCTTCGAATTATTCTCTCCCCCAATCATTGGAGGATTTGAGATGCAGCTTTCACTGAACCCTGAGGACGAGGCTTTCCGGCAGGAAGTCCGCGCCTTCCTGAAGGAAAAACTGCCCCGCGACGTCGCGGAGGCGCATTCCGTCGGCATCAGTGTTCCGAAAGTCGCGCTCAAGAAGTGGCATCGCACCCTTTATGAACAGGGCTGGATCGCCCCCGCCTGGCCCGAAGCCGCCGGCGGTACCGGCTGGACGCTCACCCGGCAGCACATTTTCCAGGAAGAATGCGCGCAAGCCGGGGCCCCGTCGCTCATGCCATTCGGCCTCTCCATGGTCGGCCCGGTAATCTACACCTTCGGCACCGTGGCACAGAAAGCGCAGCACATTCCGGGCATCCTGTCGGGCGATGTCTGGTGGTGCCAGGGCTATTCGGAGCCGGGTTCGGGCTCTGACCTCGCCTCGCTGAAGACCAGAGCCGTGCGGGACGGCGACCATTATGTCGTCAACGGCCAGAAGATCTGGACCTCCTATGCCCATGAAGCGGACTGGATTTTCTGCCTCGTGCGCACCGACGATCAGGTGAAGGCACAGGAAGGCATTTCCTTCCTTCTCATCGACATGAAAACGCCGGGGATCACCGTTCGCCCCATCGTCTCCATCGACGAATTGCATCATCTCAACGAAGTTTTCTTCGAGGATGTGCGTGTACCGGTGGCGAACCGCATTGGCGAGGAGAACAAGGGCTGGACCTATGCGAAGTTCCTCCTCGCCCATGAGCGGACGGGCATTGCGGGCGTCGCCTCGTCGAAGAAGGCCGCCGAGGAGCTTCACCTCATCGCGGGCACCGAGCGCGCCGGCGACGGACAGCGCCTCGCCGACGATCCGGCGTGGCAGGCCGCGCTCGCCGAAGTCGAGGTGAAGCTCGCCGCGCTCGAGATCACCAATCTGCGCATTCTCTTCGCCGCCGAAAAGGGCGGTAGCGTCGGCGCCGAAGCATCGATCCTCAAAATCCTCGGCACGGAAGTGCAGCAGACGCTTCAAACGCTCGCCATGGAAGCCATCGGCTATTACGCACTCGCCTCGCATCGCGACCGGCTCGAAGGCCGCAGCAACGAAGCGATCGTCGGCCCTGACTATGGCGAGACCGTCTATGCGAATTACGGTTTCGGCCGTGCCTCCACGATCTATGGCGGCTCGAACGAAATTCAGCGCAACGTGCTGTCCAAAGCCGTCCTCGGCCTTTAATCAACGCGCAAAGAGCCTCGCTGTCGTTCCAGCGAGGCTCAGACCCGCGATGGCCAGCGCCATCGGCATGGCCGTGCCGTCATTGAGCGCGCCGACCAGCGCGCCCGCGCCTGCGGCAAGCGCAAACTGAATGATGCCGGTGAGCGCCGCCGCCGCGCCGATGCGCTCTCCCGCCCGCGCCATGGCTGCCGCCGTCGCATTGGCGCCGATGAAGCCGAGACTTCCAATCAGTATGAAGAGGCATACCATCAGCACCGCGAGCGACTGAGGCATGAAGATGCTCGCGCCCAGCAACGCAAGCGCCGCCGCGAGATGCGCGCTCATCGACGCATTGAGAATGGTTCGGCCCGACACCCGTCGAAGCAGAAAGGCATTCACTTGCGAGGCGGTGATGAGACCGAAGGCATTAAGGCCGAAGGCCATCGCATAATGTTCGGGGCTCAGCCCGTGCAGCGTGATGAAAACGAAGGGCGAACCGGTGATATAAGCGAACATGGCCGCCGAGATGCAGGCATTGGCCAGCGAAAACGCCATGAACGGCCCGTCGGCAAAAAGCCCGATATAGGCGCGCAGCACATGGCCGAGCCCGCCATGCGAGCGCTTTTCGCGCGGCAACGTTTCGCCGAGCCCGAGCCAGACCGCAATGAGGCAGGCAAGGCCGAAGCCTGCCAGACACCAGAAGATGACCGGCCAATGATAATGGGCAATCAGAAAACCGCCGATCATTGGCGCAAGAATGGGCGCGAGGCCCATCACCAGCATCAACATGGAGAAGACCTGCGCCGAGGCCCGCTCGTCGAAAAGATCGCGCACCATGGCGCGCGAAACGACGATGCCTGCGCAACCGCCCAACGCCTGCACAAAGCGCGCGGCGACGAGGCTTTCGATATTGGGCGCTTGCGCCGCCCATATCGCGCCGAGAACAAAAGCGCCGATGCCGAGAAGCATCGGTGGTAGCCGTCCGGTGCGATCGGAGAGCGGCCCGAGGACGCTCTGACCCAACGCAAGGCCGACGAAATATATGGCGAGCGTCGCCTGCACCTCGCCGGCACTCGCGTGGAAATGCGCAGCGATAGCGGGAAAAGCCGGCAGATACATGTCGATCGACAGCGGCGCGAAGGCGGTGAGCGCGCCGAGAATGACCACAAATTTCAAGTGATCCGTGTCGAAGCGCCGCACTGCCATGAATACGATCCCTGATGAGCCGCCATGCGAAGTCTTACACGCAAACGCGCCGCCTTGCCAAAGCGGCGCGCCGGGATCATCGGAGTTATCGTGTCAGATCTTCTTGTCGCCCTGCCAGTAACGGTCGCGCACTGCGCGGCGAACGATCTTGCCCGACGGCATACGCGGAAGGTCGTCCGTGAAGTCAACCGAGCGTGGGCGCTTGTAGCCGGGGAGCCGCTCGGCTGCGAAGGCAAGAAGCTCCTGCTTCAGTTCTTCGCTAGGCGCGACGCCCTCCTTGAGCTGCACCACAGCCTTGATTTCCTCGCCCCATTCCTCATTGGGCACGCCGACGGCCGCGACATCGAAGACGGCGGGATGCTTCAGTATCTCCTCGTCGATCTCGACGGGGTAGATATTGACCCCACCCGAGATGATGACTTCGGCGCTCCTCCCTGTAAGGAACAGGAACCCATCCTCATCGAGATAGCCCATGTCGCCCATCGTGAAGTGGTCGCCGCGATAGGCGCCCTCGGTCTTTTCCGGTGCCTTGAAATATTCGAAGCGGCCCTGCGCTGGCGCCTTGAAATAGATCGTGCCGACCTCGTTTGCGGCCGAAGGCTCGCCCGCATCGTTGACGACGACGAGTTCGACGCCGGGAAGCGCGCGCCCGACCGTGCCAGGCTTCGTCAGCCACTCCTCGCTCTCGACGAAGACGCCGCCGCCCTCGGTCGCCGCGTAATATTCGAAGACCACGGGCCCGAACCATTCGATACTGTTCTGTTTCACATGCGCGGGGCAAGGTGCCGCGCCATGAAGTATCCACCGCAGCGACGAAGAATCATACTTGCTCCGCACCTCCGACGGCAGACTCAGCATACGGTGAAGCATGGTCGGCACGACATGCGTATGCGTTACGCCATACTCCTCGACCAGACGCAGGGTTTCCTCGGCATCCCATTTGTCCATCAACACGCAGCCGACACCGGCATTGAGCGGGAATACGAGATTGAGCGCGAGCGGCGCCGCGTGATAGAGCGGCCCCGTGACCAGGGCCATATCCTCGCCCGGACGGAACTGCGCGGTCTCGGCGAGCTTCACCTGAAGCGGCGCAACCGGTGGCGCCTCACGGCGGAAAACACCCTTCGGATAACCCGTCGTGCCTGATGTATACATCATCTGCGTGCCGAGCACCGGATCGTCGAGATCGTGATGCGCCTCAGGACTCACGACATCGTCATAGGAAACGAAGCCTGGAATTTCGCCACCGACCGCAAGCCGCGCCTGTACCGCCGGCGCCATCGAGGCGGCTTCAGTGGCATTGCCCGCGAAACGCACATCGGCGATGAAAGCTTTCGCCTCGCAATTGTCGACGATATAGCCGATCTCGGATCCCTTGAGATGCCAGTTCACCGGCGTCAGGCGAAAGCCGCCGCGCTGACAGGCGCTGACCACCTCGACAAATTCGGGCCGGTTGGAGCAGAGAAGCGCAACGGCGTCGCCTGCCTGCAGACCGGCGCGGCGAAGCGCACGGACGAGCTGGTTCGCGCGCGCATTAAGCTCCCCGTAACTGCGCCTGCCTGCCCCCGAAATGATCGCCGGACGATCCGGGTCTTGAGCAGCGTGCCACGCGAGCACCATTCCCACGGCGGCCGCAGCCTCGCGGCTCGCGGCTGCGTTTTGCGCTATATTCATGTTTCCCTCCCCAGGGTGGCCGGTTCTTGTTTTTGAAGCTTGACCGCCACCATTGGACAGCGGTGCCGGCGCCATCGTCAAGCACGCTGGTGACACCGGGATGTCGAGACTTGAACAGCTGTTTGTGATTACATCATATGGGGGGTATCTGGAGTTTTCACTGCATGACATCCGTTTGCCGCGTTCTATCCGCAGCCTCGCTCCTTTGCGCTGCCACAATGGGCACGGCCCTGCCTGCCTTCGCGGAAGAGATGGATAACGGCTTCATCTCGCTGCAGGTCGAGAACGATCTCTTCGCCAAGCTCGCCAATACTGACCGGCACTATACGAACGGGCTTCAGGCCGCGTGGCTCTCGGCCCCGCGAGACGACCTGCCGGAATGGCTGAACAACCTTTCCGCGCCCCCGCTTTTCGGCCTCTTTACCGACGACGCGAATGTCGTGAGCGTGACGCGGCGGATCGGCGTCAATATCGGTCAGGAAATCTTCACGCCCGACGATACCGACGCGACCGCACCTCTTCTCCACGACCGGCCCTATGCGGCATGGCTCCATTCCACCTTCACGCTCCAGAGTGTGCGCGAGAACGCGGCGGGTGGCGCCTGGCAGGACCAGTGGAAACTCGATCTCGGCGTGGTCGGCCCCTGGGCTCTGGGACGGCAGGTGCAGAATGGCTGGCACAAGCTCATCAATGTCGAACAGGCAAATGGCTGGGCAAACCAGCTCCGCAATGAACCGACCGTCAATGTGAGCTTCGAACGCGCATGGCGTTCGGAGCGGACTGATTCGATCCTCTTCGATCTCGACACAGACACGATCCCCTATAGTGTCGTCGCCCTCGGCAATGCGCAGACCTATGCGGGCGTCGGCGCCATCATCCGCTTGGGGCCGGACCTGCCCGATGATTTCGGCCCGAGCCGCATCTATCCCGGCATCGGCGGGTCGGACTGGTTCCGCGCGACGCCCGGTTTCGACTGGTATGTCTTCGGCGGCGGCGAACTGCGCGGCGTCGCGCGCGACATCTTCCTCGACGGCAATACGTTTCGCGACAGCCAGAGCGTCGACAAGAAGCCCGTCGTCACCGACATCAAGCTCGGCGCGACCGCGATCCTCGGCGATACCCGCCTGAGCTTTACCCATGTGTTCCGCAGCAAGGAATTCTACGACCAGCCGAAGGCCGACCAGTTCGGCTCCATCACCCTCACCTTCGGCCTCTAGGCGCGGGCTTTCGCAAGGCGGCGGAAGCGGACTAGAATAAAGGCCCCGGCAACGACCGGGCCGACTGCAAAATACAAATCCCCGGGAGCGAAATCATGGCCATCATGTCCGTCGGACAAATACCCGCCTATTGGGCAGCGCGCGATCCGAATGCGCCTGCGCTGACGCATGAAGGCCGCACCGTCACCCGCGCCGAATTCGATGCCCGCACCAACCGGCTTGCCCGGGCCTATCAGGAAGCCGGCGTCGGGGAAGGCGATCTCGTCACCATCGGCCTGCCAAACGGCATCGAATTTTTCGAAGCCTGCTTCGCCACCTGGAAGCTCGGCGCGACGCCGCAGCCGGTTTCCTCGCGTCTACCCAAGGCGGAGCGCGACATGATTGTTGAGGTCGGGCAACCCACGCTCGTCGTCGGCGCGGAACCCGGCATGCATGGCGGAACGCCCTGCCTCCCCATCGGCTTCGAACCCGACGAGTCCCTGTCGGACGCTGCGCTCCCGGAGATTACCGCACGTTACTGGAAAGCGCCGACATCGGGCGGCTCGACGGGCAGGCCCAAGATCATCGTGTCGGGCATGCCCGGCGCCTTCGATCCAGATGAGGCCCTCTACCATCAGCAAATTGGACGCGCGCAGCTCGTCCCCGGGCCGCTCTATCACAACGGTCCGTTCAGCTTCTCCATGCTCGGCTTCATGACGGGCAACCACATCGTCATCATGTCGCGCTTCGACGCGGAGGAAACGCTGCGCCTCCTCGCCGAACACAAGATCGACTGGGTGATGCTGGTGCCAACCATGATGCATCGCATCTGGAACCTGCCGGAAGACGTGCGCAACAAGTACAACCTCTCGCATCTGCGCGTCGCGTTGCATCTCGCGGCGCCCTGCCCGACATGGCTGAAGGAAAAATGGATCGAATGGCTCGGCGCCTCTCGCATTCACGAACTTTATGCCGGCACGGAAGCGCAAGGCGGCACATGGATCACGGGCGAGGAATGGCTCGAACATCGCGGCTCGGTCGGCAAGCCCAACGCCGGCTGCGAGATGAAGATCGTCGGCAAGAACGGCGAAACACTGCCGCCGGGCGAAGTCGGCGAGGTGTTCATGCGCCCGCTTTCGGGCCCCGGCACGACCTATCATTATATCGGCGCCGATCCGAAACAGATCGAAGGCGGGTGGGAGTCGATCGGCGACGTCGGCTACATGGACGAGGACGGCTATCTCTATCTCGCCGACCGTCACACGGACATGATCCTCTGCGGCGGCGCGAACATCTATCCCGCCGAAGTGGAAGCCGCGATCGACTCGTTTCCCGGCGTTCGCTCGAGCGCCGTCATCGGCCTGCCGCATGACGATCTCGGCAACGTGGTCCACGCGATCATCGACGCGCCCGGTGGTTTCGATGAGGGGGCGCTGAAGGAATATCTCGCCGAACGTCTCGTGCGTTACAAGATTCCGCGCAGCTTCGAAGTCGCGCATGAACCCTTGCGCGACGATGCGGGCAAGCTTCGCCGCTCAGCTCTGCGCGCGGAGCGGATCAAGGCGCCGGCAAGCTGAAGGTCGAAATCAGACTTCCGTCTTGGTCCCGAGTTCGACGACGCGGTTCGGGGGAAGCTGAAAATATTCCGTCGGGCCCAGCGCGTAGTCCATCAACAGGATGAACAGGCGCGACTGCCAGGCCGGCATCTTCGAAGAGTGCTCATGCACCAGCGTCTGCCGGCTGACGAAATAGGATGTTTCCATCGGCGGGAAATCGAGGCCGAAGGTGCGGCAGCGTTCCAGCTGCTCGGGCACGTCGACCTGCTGCATGAAGCCGTGACGAATTTCAATGCGGGCGAAACCGTTGGTCAGCGTCTCGACCTTGAGCTGCTCGGCAAGCGGCACGCGCGGCGTGTCCTCGGTGCTGACGCGCAGCAGCGCCACACGCTTGTGCAGAACCTGATTGTGCTTGAGGTTATGCAGAAGCGCGGTCGGCACGACATCGAGGTTCGCGGTGAGGAATACCGCCGCGCCCTTCACACGCTGGATCTTCTGATCCGCCGCCTGTTTGAGCAGCGTCTCGAGCGGCACGGCGCCATCGAGGAACTGCTCGGCCAGAAGCTTGCGGCCGCGTCGCCACGTTTCCATCAACACGACGAGAGCAAAGCCCACCGCGATGGGCAACCAGCCACCTTCGAGAACCTTGGTCAGGTTCGAGGTGAGGAAGCTGATATCGATCGTGAGGAAGATCGCAACGACGATCGCCGTCGGAATGAGCGGCCACTTCGCGATGCGGCGGAAATAGTAGAAGCCGATGAGGGTCGTGATAACCATCGTGCCAGTCACGGCAATGCCATAGGCATAGGCGAGGTTCGACGAGGATTCGAAGCCGACCACGGTGGCGAGCACGCCGACCATCAGCGCCGCGTTGATCTGCGGCACATAGATCTGGCCCGCTTCGCGCGCAGAGGTATGACGGATGCGGACACGCGGGAGCCACCCGAGTTCCACGGCCTGGCTCGTCACCGAGAAGGCACCCGAGATCACCGCCTGCGAAGCGATGATGGCGGCCATGGTAGCCAGCAGCAGCAGCGGCACGCGCAGGATTTCCGGCGCAAGGAGGTAGAACGGATTTTCGACAGCAGTCGGATCGGAGAGCAGCAGCGCGCCCTGACCGAAATAATTGAGGATAAGCGCGGGCCAGACGAAGACAATCCAGACGCGCCGGATCGTCGCCCGGCCGAAATGACCCATGTCCGCATAAAGCGCCTCGGCGCCGGTGATGGCGAGCACGACGGCGCCAAGCAGCAGCAACGGATGGGTATGGCCCGCCATCAGCAGGTCGATGCCGTAACGGGGATCGAGCGCGGCCAGCACACCGGGGTGACGGAAGAGACCGTAGACGCCGAGCGCGGCGAGGACCGCGAACCAGACGCCCATGACCGGGCCGAACAGGGCACCAACCTTTGCCGTGCCGTTGCTCTGGGCAAGGAAGAGACCGACGAGCAACACGGCCGCGATGGGCACCGTCATGCCGTTGAAGATCGGGGAGATGACCTCAAGACCCTCGACCGCGCCGAGGACCGAGATCGCAGGCGTGAGGATGCCATCGCCATAGAAGAAGGCCGCACCCAGCATGCCGCCGCCAATCATGGCCGACGCGAGCCACGAGCCCGGCACTGCCTGCTTGAGGGCCAGCGCCGTCAGCGCGAGCACACCGCCTTCGCCCTTGTTGTCTGCGCGCAGGATGAAGATGACGTACTTCACCATCACCACCAGCGTGATCGCCCAGAAGACGAGCGAGAGCACACCAAGGACGGTCTCCGGCGTGACCTTCAACCCCACGGCGGGGTCGAAACACTGGCGGATGGTGTAAAGCGGGCTGGTCCCGATATCGCCGAAAACGACGCCCATTGCGGCGACGTGGAGAGCGAGCTGGAACGGCCGTTCTCCGTCGGATGGAGCGATGCTCAAAGGATCGAGCCCTTTAGGGTTGCGAGGGGGCGCATGCTGTCCGAAGTGAGCGGCGAGGTCAACCGGTCCCGCTCCTGCGAATTGCGACCTTCTGTCCCCTCTGTTAGAGGAGTCCGCATCGCTCTTGCAAATCCAGAAGTATGATTATGGGAGAATAATATGTCCGGTGCAACCACCGAACCCGTCATCCTCGTTGAAAAGTCCGGCGGCGTCGCCCTCGTCACCCTGAACCGCCCGAATGCGATGAATGCGCTGTCGGGCGAGCTCCGCTCCGCGATCGCCGAAACCTTCGAGGCGCTGGAAGCCGATCCCGAGGTCCGCGCGGTGATCCTGACCGGTGCCGGCAAGGCCTTCACTGCGGGCCTGGATCTCAAGGAACTGGGCTCGGGCGCGAGCACGGTGGGCAGCGCCGTCAACGACAAGGACCCCGTAACCTCGATCGGCCAGTTCTCCGGCCCTGTGATCGGCGCCATCAACGGCGTCGCCATCACCGGCGGCTTCGAACTGGCATTGGCCTGCGACGTCCTCATCTGCTCGACCAATGCCCGCTTCGCCGATACCCATGGCCGCGTCGGTATCCTGCCCGGCTGGGGCCTCAGCCAGAAGCTTTCCCGCGTCCTCGGCATCTACCGGGCGAAGGAACTCTCGCTCACCGGCAATTTCCTCTCCGCCGCGCAGGCCTATGAATGGGGCATGGTCAACCGTGTGGTCGAGCCGGACGAGCTCATCCCCACCTGCCGCAAGCTCGCCGAAGACATGCTCTCCCTCATCCCGGATTGCCTCGTCACCTACAAGAAGCTCATCGACGAGGGCTTTGCCGAGACCTTCGGCGAGAGCCTCAAGACCGAGCGCCGCTTCACCAGCGAGCGGAACCAGGCGGTCGATGCCGGCGAAATCGAAGCTCGCCGCGAAGCGATCAGGCAGCGGGGCCAGCAGCAAAAAAATTAAAGTCCGGGACCCGGATACCTCCCCGGCCTTGCGAAATCCGCTAAGCTTCCCGCCAAAGACCATTAAAGAGCATCTGGGAGGAAGCCATGCATGATCTCGTGATCCGGGGAGGCACCGTTTTCGACGGCACCGGAGGAAAGCCTTTCGAGGCCGATATCGCCATTGATGGCCAGACCATCGTCGCGGTGGGCAAGATCGAAGGACAGGGCCGCGAAGAGATTGATGCGCGCGGCCAGATTGTGACCCCCGGCTTCATCGACGTGCATACGCATTACGATGGCCAGGTTACCTGGGATCCCTATCTCCAGCCCTCCACCTTTCACGGCGTCACCACCGCCGTTCTCGGCAATTGCGGCGTCGGCTTCGCGCCCTGCAAGCCTGAACAGCGCGAATGGCTGCTCGGCCTGATGGAAGGCGTCGAGGACATTCCGGGCACCGCGCTCGCCGAAGGCATCAGATGGAACTGGGAGAGCTTCCCGGATTACATGAACGCGGTCGAGGTCTCGCCTCTCGCGCTCGATGTCGGCCTTCAGGTGCCGCATGCCGCCGTCCGTGCTTATGTGATGGGCGATCGTGCCCCGGCGCTCGAACCGGCCACGGCGGAAGAAACGGAAGAGATGGCGCGGCTCGTCGTGGAAGCGCTCGACGCGGGCGCGCTCGGCTTCTCCACCTCGCGCACGCTGAAGCACCGCGACAAGCATGGTGCCTCGACGCCGACGCTGAAGGCGGAAGCCGAAGAGCTCCACGGCATCGCGCGGGCCATGGGCAAGGCGGGCAAGGGCGTCCTCCAGCTCATCGCCGATTTCAAGGACACGGACGCCGAATTCGCCATGCTGCGCGGCATGGTCGAGATTTCCGGCCGCCCCATGTCGATCACTATTGAGCAGGACGACCGCTGGCCGACCGTCTGGAAGCGTGTGCTCGACAATATCGCCGCCGCCAATGCCGCCGGTCTTTCGATCAAGGGTCAAGTGCCGCCGCGCGCGACGGGCCTCCTGCTCGGCCTCACGGCCTCGCTCAACCCCTTCGTCATGCACCAGACCTTCCGCCAGATCTGGGGCGCACCGCTCGAAACGCAGGTGAAGGCGCTCAACGACCCCGAGTTCCGCGCGAAGCTCCTCGCCGAGGAACCGGCATATCCGGCGGGCGAGATCATCGAGATGATCTGCACCGCCTACCACAAGATGTTCGCGCTGGGCGAGGTGCCGAACTACGAACCTGCGCCCGGGGAAAGCGTGAAAGCGCGTGCAGAACGCGCAGGCAAGAATCCGCGCGAGATCGTCCTCGACCTCATGCTTGAGCGGGACGGCAAGGCACTCATCTATTTCCCTCTGATGAACTATTACAGCGGCAGCCTCGCCGATGTCGAAACCATGCTTACTCACCCGAACACGGCCTTCGGCCTTTCGGATGGCGGCGCCCATTGCGGCATCATCTGCGACGCAAGCTTCCCTTCGACGCTGCTCACCCATTGGGGCCGCGACCGGACGCGGGGACGCAAGCTGCCCCTCGAATGGCTGATCCATGGCCTGACCGGCCGCAATGCGGATCTCGTGGGTCTGAAGGATCGCGGCATTGTAGCCCCCGGCATGAAGGCCGACGTCAATGTGATCGATTTCGACCGCCTCAAGCTCTATTCGCCGCACATCGTCAACGACCTGCCGGCAGGCGGAAAGCGCCTGATCCAGCATGCGGACGGCTATACGGCGAGCGTCGTTTCCGGCTCGGTCGCTTTCCGGAACGGCCAGCCGACCGGGGCGCTGAACGGGCGGCTGGTGCGCGGCGCGCAGGCGCGGCCTTCGGGCGCGCGGCTTCCCGCCGCGGCCGACTGACGCGCCGCTACTGATGCAGAGGCCGGGCGCAAAGGGCGGAGCATGAGCCAGACGCCAAAGCCCAACGAAACGGCGATGTCGCAAAATCGAGGGCCTTATGCCTTCATTTCGCATTCATCGCCGGTTCATCGCCCGGCAGCTAATTCTACTCTCGGCAAAACCCTGAAATGCGGTATGCGTAATCGCGTGACAGGCAATATCCCAGACGAAGCCGATGGAGCTGGGCCTTCGGCGTGCTGGACAGTTTAGCGATCATCCCCCAGACGGCTCTTTTTTCGGGACCTTAAATGGACAACCCCGCTCCCCGTCCCTCGAGCAAGAATTCGCTCGCTCGCGTCGCGGCCTTCTTCGTCTTCGTTCTTCCCGTGGTCATCGTGGCCAACCTCGCGATATGGGCGGCCTTCAACCAGCCGCATGAGGCAGAAGCCTGGACGGGCGAAATCGTCGGCTTCTCCTATAGCCCCTATCAGCTGGGCCAGGATCCGACCAAGAACATCCACCCCACGCAGGAACAGATCGACAGCGACCTGAAGCTCCTTTCCGGCACCGTGCAGGCGATCCGTACCTACAGCGTCATCAGGGGGCAGGAGAACATTCCCGATCTCGCAGCCAAGCATGGACTTTCCGTCGCGGTCGGCGCCTGGATCGGCACGGACCCGAAGCGCAATGACGAGGAAATTGCAAATCTGATTTCCATTGCGCCCAAACGCAATGTCGTGCGCGTACTGGTCGGCAATGAAGCGCTGCTGCGCAACGACCTCCCGGTCAGCGAACTCATCGACAAGATCCGCTATGTGAAGACGAAAGTCTGGAAGCCGGTCTCAACCGCCGAGCCGACGCATATCTGGATCAAATATCCCGAGCTCGTGAAGGAGGTCGATTACATCGGCGTGCAGATTCTTCCCTACTGGGAAGGCATCCCTGTCAATCAGGCCGTCGATGCCGTGTTCGACCGCCTCGACGAGCTGCACAAGGCCTATCCCGACAAGCCCATCGTCATCACCGAAGTCGGCTGGCCGAGCCGCGGCAAGATCATTCCGCGCAAGGCCTATCCCGGTATTTCTGAAGCCGAGCTTTCGGGCGAGGCCGTGCCCTCGCTCGTCAACCAGGCAACCTTCATGCGCGAGTTCCTGAACCGCGCCAAGGAAGCTGACCTTACATATTATGTGATGGAAGCCTTCGACCAGCCATGGAAAGCGGCCGAGGAAGGCGCGGCGGGCAGCTATTGGGGCATCTACAACGCCGAGCGCCAGCCGAAATTCCCGATGGCCGGCAGCATCATCGAAGCGCCGCAGTGGCGGCTCTGGGCCTCGCTCGCGGCGGGCCTCGCCTTCGTCATGGCGGTCATGTTCATGCTGCGCCGCCGGAACGTGCAGACGGCGGGCGTCATCATCTTCACGATCATGACTCAGGTGGCGGCCTCGGCGCTCGCTTGGGCGGGCCTGTCGGTAACGGGGCTCTATCTCACCTCGGTCGACACGATCATCTGGGGCTTCCTGTTCCTTGCTCAAGGATTGCTGCTCATCGTTCTCCTCGCGGAAGCGATCGAATTCGTCGAGGTGATCTGGACGCGGCATGGCGAACGCCATTTCGAGCCCTTCGATCACACGCGCGGCTATCCGAAGAACAAGGTGTCGATCCATGTTCCGATCCACAACGAACCGCCGGAGATGGTGCGCGACACGCTGACAGCGCTTTCGAAGCTCGATTATCCGAACTTCGAAGTGCTGATCCTCGACAACAACACCGTCGATCCCGAGGTCTGGCAGCCCGTACGCGACTACTGCGCGCAGCTCGGACCGCGCTTCCGTTTCTTCCATCTGGAAAACTGGCCGGGCTTCAAGGCAGGCGCGCTCAATTTCGGCCTGAAGATGACGGCGGAAGACGCCGACATCATCGCCGTCATCGACAGCGACTATCAGGTTTCGCCGGACTGGCTGCGCACCATGGTGCCCTATTTCGAAAAGCAGGATGTGGGCTTCGTGCAGTCGCCGCAGGATTATCGCGACGGCCATGAGAGCGTGTTCAAGAACATGTGCAACTGGGAATATGCCGGCTTCTTCCATATCGGCATGGTCCAGCGCAATTACTTCAACGCCGTCATCCAGCACGGCACCATGACACTCGTGCGCAAATCCGCGCTCCAGAAGGTCGGTGCCTGGGCCGAGTGGTGCATCTGCGAGGACGCGGAACTCGGCATGAAGCTCTACCGAGCAGGCTATGACAGCGTCTATGTCAACCACTCCTTCGGCAAGGGTCTGACGCCGGACACGCTTGCCGGCTATATCGGCCAGCGGTTCCGCTGGGCCTATGGCGCTGTGCAGATCGTGAAGCACCACTGGGATGCGCTCGCGCCCTGGTCGCGCAAGGGGGGCCTCACACCCGCCCAGCGCTACTACTTCCTTGCAGGGTGGCTCCCCTGGTTTGCGGATGGACTCGCGCTGCTCTTTACGATTACCAGCATCGGGCTCTCGCTCTTCGCGCTCTATGCCCCGAAGATGGTACAGCTTCCCGTGGCGGCCTTCCTCATCCCGACCATCGGCAGCTTCGTCTTCAAATTCGTGCGCTCGCTCTGGCTCTATGCCGTGCGCGTAAAGGATTGCACCTTCATCGAAAGCCTCGGCGCGGGCGTAGCCGCTCTCGGCCTCACCCATACGGTGGCCAAGGCGATGCTCAACGGCATGGTGACTTCGGGCAAGCCCTTCTTCCGCACACCGAAATGTGAGGACAAGCCGCCGCTCGCGGCAGCCATCATTCAGGTCCGCGAAGAAGCGGTGATGCTGACACTCCTCTGGGGCCTCGCCATCGCCTTCTTCTTCAACCAGGACTTCTCGGACAGCCTGTCGCGCCTATGGATCTGCGTGCTGCTCGTGCAGTCGGTCCCCTATGCAGCGGCGGTACTTCTCTCCTTCATCAACGTCCTGCCCGCAATCTTCAAACGCTCGAAGGACGAACCCAAGGGCGCGCTGTCGCCTGCGGAGTGAAGGACAAAAAGACAAAAGAAAAGGCCGGCAAAAATGCCGGCCTTTTTTTGTTTGCTCGCAACATCCACCAATGTCACCCCGGGTCTGTCCCAGAGTGGCGGCACAGGGATCGACTAGTTCCCGCCGCCGTCGATGTTGAGCTTCTGCCCATTGGCGTAAGGATTGGCGTCCGAGACGAAATAGACGACCGCCGCCGCAACTTCTTCCGGCGAACAGACATGACCGAAGGGATATTGCGCGTCGAGCTCGTGGATATCCATGTCCTTCTTTCCGGCACGGGCGGCCGCGAGGCGTCTGCCCATATCGGTATCGGTCAGGCCCGGCGCGACGATGTTCGTGCGGATGCCGTATTTGCGCTCCTCCTTGGCGAGCGTCAGCGCCAGCGCTTCGGCTGCCGCCTTGCCCATGTTGTAGGGGCCGCCATTGGCGCCCATGTGGAGCGTCGCCACCGAGGAAATGATGATGATGTCGCCGCGCTTCTCCTTGCGCATGTGCGGAATGACGAGCTTCGACATGAAATGCGGCGCCAGCGCATGGACGCGCAGTACGCGCTCGATCTCCAGCGGATCGGTATCGGCGACAGACTGGCCACGCGAGGCAATGCCTGCATTGTTGACGAGAATGCCGATGGAGCCGAAATCCTTCAGCACGTCGGCAACCATCTTCTGGTCTTCCTCGAAATTCTCGACGGAGGCCGAATAGGCCTTCGCCTTGCATCCAAGCTTCTGAATTGCAGCGACGGTTTCGGCGGCAGCCTCTTCGTCGCGGCGATAATTGAGCGCAATGTCGGCGCCCGCTTCCGCAAGCGCGATGGCGATGGCGCGGCCAATGCCGCGCGAGCCGCCGGTGACGAGGGCGACGCGGCCCTTCAACGAGATTTCCATTTTCTCCTCCCTGTCTTGATTATTGAAGAGCCCGCGCACCCTCCCCCGAAAGCGCGCGGGCCTTTTATCGTCAGGCTGCGCCCTGGCCGATATATTTCTTCATGTCCTCGCGCAACTCCGTCTTGAGGATCTTGCCATTGGCGTTTCGTGGCAGCGGCTCGTGGCGAATCTCGATGCGGATCGGCACCTTGAACGCGGCGAGGAGCTTGCCGACATGAGCCTTGAGCTCTTCCTCGGTAACGCTCTTGCCGGGCGCCACCTGCACGACGGCGCCGACTTCCTCGCCCAGAACCTTGTGCGGAATGCCGACCACGGCAGCGTCCATCACGGCGGGATGGGCATAAAGCGCGCCCTCAACCTCGACGCAATAGATGTTCTCGCCGCCGCGAATGAGCATGTCCTTGGCGCGGTCGAGAATGAAGACGAAGCCTTCGTCGTCGATGCGCACGAGATCGCCCGAATGGAGCCAGCCATCGGTGAAGGAAGCCTCCGTCGCTTCGGGCTTGTTCCAGTAGCCCTTCACGACATTCGGCCCCTTGATCCAGAGCTCGCCGATCATGCCTGTGGGCACCTCCTTGCCGTTCTCGTCGACGACCTTGAGATCGCAGACGGGAACCGCCGGACCGGCGCTTTCCGGACGGTTCACATAATCCTCGGCGGTATTCTGCGTCGTCACCGAAGAGGTTTCGGTGAGGCCGTAGCCATTGCCCGGATGGACCTTCGGGAACTGCTGCTTGATGCGCGTGACGAGATCGGGCGCCGACGGCGCGCCACCATAAGAAACAGACTCGACGCTCGACGTATCGTATTTGTCGAAGTCGGGGCTTTCGAGCACCTGCCAGACCATGGCGGGCACGCCGCCAAAGGCCTGAAGCTTCTCCTCCTCGATGAGCTGGAGCGCGCGCTCAGGTTGCCACTTGTGCATGATGACGAGCTTGCCGCCACCCGCATACATGGGCACCAGGATCGAATGACAACCCGTGGCGTGGAAGAGAGGCACGGAGAGCAGGATCGAGCGCTGCGGATCGCTCGGATTCGGCGGCTGGGGAATCTCGCCGCGACGTAGGCAGGCGCGGGCTGGCGCATAGGCCATGCTGACGAGGTTCGTCATGATGTTGCGCTGCGTCCCGAGCGCGCCCTTGGGCTTACCCGTCGTGCCCGAGGTGTAGAAGATCGTCGCATCGTCTTCGGGAACGAGGCCCGGATCGGGCAGAGGATCGGCGGAGAGCGATGCATAATCGGAAGGCTTGCCGACGAGATCCTCGAAGGCTTCGGCAACGCCGAGTTCTTCCTTCGGCGTGCGCACCGCGACAATGCCCTCAAGCGCGAGGTTGCGGAAATGCGGGCGCAGGCGATCGACGCGCTCATGATCGAGGACGACGACCTTCGAGCCGGAATCCGCGATGCAATATTCAAGTTCGGGTCCCGTGCCCCAGGCATTGACCGGAACGACGACGGCGCCGAGCGCGGCGATGGCCCAGAAGGCAATCGACCATTCGGGGAAGTTCCGCATGGCGATAGTCACGCGGTCGCCCTTCTTCACGCCATATTTGTTCGCGAGCACACGGGCGAAGGCCGTCGCAGCGCGATAATGGTTCTCAAAGGAGAGGCGTTCGCCCTCATAGACGATGAAGTCGCGGGCGCCATAGGCGCGGCCGGCTTCGAAGATGAACCGGAGATGCGGCGGCGCGTTCTTGTAGACCCGCGTCGGAATCCCGCGAATCGTCACGGTTTCCATTTCGAAGGGCGTGCCAGGAGCCGTGAGCAGACTGTTAGCGTCCGCAATGCTCATGGCGGGCCAAGGCGTGTCGGCCATTGTGAACCTCCCAATGCGCTTGTGATTTTGGTGTGTCGCTTGGGTATTCAAATAGCTGGTTTGAAGCGGTTTTTGAAGGAAAGAGATGGATGGACGCGGCGGTGGTCCGCCCCGCCGCCGCGTCCAGGTCGAAAAGGCTCAGAGACCGAGCTTGGCGACGAACCCGCTTTCCTCGGCGATGCAGGCCGCAAAGCTCGGTCGGGCGTGGATCGCCTTCAGGAAGCGCGAGAGATTGGGCCATTTCTTCTCGTCGACCGAGTAGCCCGCATGCGCGAAGTTCACGAATTGCGTGGCCACCGAAATATCCGCAATCGAGAAGGCGCCGCCGACATAGAACTCGTTTCCGCCGATTTCCTTGTCGAGATAGTCGAAATATTTGGGCAGTTTCTCGGCAATGGCCTTTTCGGCCGCCGCGCGGTCGGAGGCCTGGCCCATCAGCTTCGCCAGCACGACCGGGCGGAAGACGCCCATGCCGATATTCGCCGCGAGTTCGGAATCCGCATACTCCTCGAACCAGAGCGCGCGCCCATAGGCGAAGCTCTCCTTGGGATAGAGCGCAGGCTCAGGCTTCTTGCGCTCGAGATAAGCACAGATGACGGAGCTGTCCGGCAACGTCGCGTCGGGGCCCACATCCTCGTCGCGCAGCACCGGAATGCGGCCGAGCGGCGAAATTTCCTTGTACCAGTCCGGCGCCGGGAAAGGCGTCACGGGGTCGAGCTTGTAATCGAGCCCCTTTTCGGCAAGCACAACGCGCACCTTGCGCACGAAAGGCGACAGCGGCGCCCCGTAAACGATCAACCCCATTCGTCCCTCCTCCGGTTTTTTGGTTGCGCGATCCTGCTGTGCGAATCCGGTCGACGCAAGCTGCAAAGGAACCCGAAAGGGCAAAGACCTGCACGCCTCAACGGGCGCCCGAATTTCTCTTGTATTTGGGGAGAATGGTACAGGCGCCCCGGATCGAACGGGGGACCTCTAGATCCACAATCTAGCGCTCTAACCATCTGAGCTACGCCTGCACCGGCGGCGGGATGCAGGGCCGCCATAGGGGCCCCTCCCGCAGTGGCCGGGAACTTAATTCGGCAGGATTGCGAAGGCAAGCCTTGGAATACGCAGTTCTTCCCGCTTATTTGCCTTCGCCTCATTCGCCGGGCTTCCAGTCAGGCAGCGCGGTGGCGACGCGGGTGAGCAAGCGGCGCAATTCGGCCATTTTGTCCGCACCGATGCGCCCGGCCAGCAGGGCTTCATATTCCGCGCCCAGCGCAGCCGCCGTCGCCATGAGCTTGCGTCCCCGCCGCGTCAGCCGCGCGAGTTTGGCGCGCTTGTCCTTCGGATCTGGCACGATTTCCAGATAATCGAGATCAATGAGGGAATCGACCAGATAGGCCATGCTCTGCTTCGTCATGCCCGCCCGCTCCGCCAGCGTGGTGACGCGCGAGCCTTTTTCGGCATCAATGGTGCGGACGACCGCGCTATGGGCGACCCGAATGTCGGGAAAGCCGCGCTCCTGAAGCCGCGCATAGAGCCAGCCGAGATAATGGGAGTAAGGCTCGCGAAAAAGCGCCCCGAATGTGATCTGACGGGCGGGTCCGTCGATTTCGTCCATCACCCCTCCTTGATATAGCCAGATAGATCATCTTTTTTAGACAGATATTCTGACCATACTGCCCAGGCTGACGCAGGACAAGCATGAGACGGCACTGCCCCCGGACTCGGTGAACACGGAACTGCGCCAGCGCCCCGGCGGAGAAGGAGAATGGACACCATCACTGCGACCATCGACTATTCGGAGACATTTCTGCCCCGCAGGCGCATTCGCGCGCTTCGCCGTTCTCTCGCCCCAGATCGACCTTGGCACCTCCCCAAATCGCGTATAGTGACGCCCGGAATCAACGACAAGAATGCCGGGAGAGAATATGGCCGTCCATCCGATCGAAACCGCCTTCATCGAGGCGAATGGCATCGCCTTCGAGGTCGATATGTGCGGCGACGGACAGAAGCTCGCCCTGTTCCTTCACGGCTTCCCGGAAAACAAATTTTCCTGGCGTCACCAATTGCCGCTTCTCGCCGAACTCGGCTACACGGCCTGGGCGCCCAATCTGCGCGGATATGGCGGCACGACGCGGCCCAAGGGCGTCGATGCCTACCGCATGGAACATCTGACGGCCGACGTAGCAGCGCTGATCGATGCAGCGCGCGCACGTGGCGTCACAGGGCCCGTGACGCTCATCGCCCATGACTGGGGCGGCGCCATCGGCTGGGCCTTCGCGCTTTCAGGCGCACGTCCACTCGAACGCTTCATCGTCATGAACCTGCCCCATCCCGCGCTCTTCATGAAGGGGCTGAAGACTTGGGCGCAGATCAAGCGCTCCTGGTACGTCTTTTTCTTTCAGCTTCCATGGTTGCCGGAAAAAATCTTTACGGCGAACCGCGCGCAGGCCGTGGCGCAGGCCTTTCGCGGCATGGCGGTCGACAAGAGCCGTTTTCCCGATAGCGTTCTCGAGCAATATCGAAAGACCGCGATGCTTCCCGGCGCGATGACGGCGATGATCAACTATTATCGCGCCGCCTTCCGCAACCGCAGCGGTACGGGCGCGCTCACCAATCCGCCGCAGCTCAAAACGCCAACGCTGATGATCTGGGGCGAGGAGGATTCGGCACTTGGCCGCGAGCTGACCTACGGCACGGAAAAGCTCGTAAAGGACTTCACGATCCGTTACCTGCCGCAGGTTTCGCACTGGGTGCAGCAGGAGGCGCCGGAAGCGGTCAACGCGATGCTCCGCGCCTGGATCGAAGGCCGCCCGGTGCCCATGGCCGGGCTGCGCGGGCAAATCCTTCTGAGCGAAGACGGCGGCGCCTAGGACTTCGGCTGAACGGTAACTGTCGCCGTCTGGCCTGCGGCGAGGCGAACGCCATCGGGGACCTTGTCGATCACGATGCGGACCGGAATGCGCTGCGCGAGGCGCACCCAGCTGAAGGTCGGGTTGACGTTGGCAAGCAGATTGTCGCTGCTCGCAAGCTCGCGGTCTGCAATCGCGCTTGCAATGCCGACGACGTGCCCGGTCAGTGCCTTGCCGACACCCATGAGATGTATCGCAACCGGATTGCCGTCATGGATGCGCGGAAGCTTCGTCTCCTCAAAATAGCCGTTGATGTGGAACGTATCCGCATCGACAAGTGCGAGGAGCGGCGCGCCCGTATGGCCATAATCGCCGCGGCGCAGCTTGAGATTGGTCACAAAGCCATTGACCGGCGCGCGCACCGTGGTGCGCTCGAGGTCGAGCTTCGCGACCGCAAGGGTCGCAAACGCCTGGCGATAGGCAGCGGCCGCGGCAGCCGCGCTAGTATTGGCCTGCTCGCGCGCGGAAGCGCTCACAGCATCGTCGCGAAGCCCACGCTTGCGGGCGGCATCGCGCTCGAACTGCTCCATCTGCGCCTTACGGTTCTCGACATTCGCCGCCGCCTCGTCGAGCGCGAGACGGAAGCGCTCCGCGTCGATGGTGAACAGGGGATCGCCCGCGCGCACATACTGATTGTCCACGACGGAAACCTGCACGACGAGTCCCGAAACATCGGGCGCGACCTCGACGACATCGGCGCTGACGCGGCCGTCCCGCGTCCAGGGCTCGCTCATGTAGTAGCTCCAGAGATGATAGCCGGCGAAGACTGCGAAGAGCAAAACGATCGTGGTGATCGCGACGCGCACGGGAAGCGGGGCGGACTGCATTTCAAACCTCCAGAAAACCGAAAGGCCGGGCCACCACTGCAAACAGCAGGACCAGCAGGGCCAGATCGAAAAGCGCCGGGTGCCACACCCAGCGATAGACGCCAAGCCGCACAAAGCCCGCACGCAGGACCAACCAAAGAAAAAACGCCAGCTCAGCACTGCCAAGCAGTGGCGTGAAGAAAACACCGCCGATGTCGAGTTCCGTCATCATGCCGCCCTCCTTCCCGCCACCCTGTAGATCCGCGAGCCGACCCAACTCTTCGCCAGCGTGACACCCGAAGCCGGCGGTGCGCGAAAGAAATCGGGGTGACCGAGCATGATCTGGCGCAAGCCACTCAGCCCGATCAGAACCGGCGTCGCTTGCTCGCCTTCGTCATGCGCGACTTCCGCAATGGCCTCATCGAGCGCGGCCCCCATGGCGGCGTAACTCGTCTCGTGTTCTCGATTGGAGGGCGAGAAATGCGTCGCGATGATCGCGAAGACGCGGGCGAGCACCCTCGTCTTGTTGCGCGGCAATCCATGCACATGCCTGCGCAGGGCGGCGATGTTGAGCCCGACGCGAACCGACGCAAGCGCGCCATCGATCAACGCATCTATATCGCCGCTGCCGCTGCCGCGCCGCTGCATCAGCCCTTCGACGCGGTCGAGCATCACGCTTTCGAAGCTTTCACGCGTGAGCTTGCGGTCGCCGCGGGCGAGCCTGCCCAGGTCCAGATGGATCGCGCCGGTTATGCGCCGGATCATCAATTCCGCACCCGAGGCGCGCGCGACCGCGAGCACTGCCGCGGCAAGCGCGATGCCGAACACCTGCGCAACGCCAAAGTTCATGAAGATGGCGAAGTCGTAGGTCATCCTGTTCTCGATATTCATCATCGCCGTCATGGTGAGCAGCATCGGAAGGGCGAGCGGCGTGTAGGCGGGCATGGCCATCATCGTGCAGAGCAAAAGAAATGCTGGCGCTAGCGCAAGCGCCAGCATATCGAAGCCACTCAAGACGGGAAAAACGCCGAAGATATAAAATGCGGCGATGACCGTGCCGATGACCGTGCCCTGCAGGAACTTCAAGAGGAAGCCCGCCGGATCGTCGAACGTCGCACCGAGACTGCATCCAACCGCGGCCATCATCGCTGCGGTATAACCGTCCGGCCATGCCGCCCCGATCCAGAAGGCGCAACAAATGCAGATGACAATGACCGCCGCGAGACCAGAGAATGCGGCCATAAGATAATCCGCATGGAATGTCCGCTGCTGCACCGCCTCGCGGAGAGGGCGCCCCGACTTCACACCGCTGCGGGAGGTCAGGCTTTCGTTCCAGACGAGAACGAGATCGCGCAAGCGCTCGACCAGCGCGGCGAAGAGCCTTAGCTGCGGATCGGCGCGCAACGACAGGCCTGAAGGGCGCGTTGCGTCAATCGACGCAAGAAGCGCGGCGCTTTCGGCGGGGCACGCGGGGCCCATCGCTGTGGCGCGCAGCCATGAAATGAAGTCTCCGTGAATACCGCGCAGCCGCTCGACGAGATCGGGCCGCTCGCGGCGCAGGATTGTCAGCCGATCCTCGACGGCAAGAAGCAACGAAAGGATCGATTGCATATGCGTCTGCAGCCGCCCGATGGCGGCGGCGGAGCGCCTGAGTTCCGGCGTATCGTAAAGCGCGTGAACGCGAAGCCTCTCGATGTCTCCCGACTCCGCGACGAGACGTCGATGATCGAAAGCGCCCCTCGCATCATTGTCGGGCCGTCCAACGACATATTCGACCCAGCGCGCGGCATCTGCGAACCACCTGTCAATCATGTGCGAAAGCACAGGGCCCGCTCGTTGCGGCAGCACGATGGTGTGAACGAGCGTCGCGCAGAGAATGGCGAGAATTATCTCCTCGGAGCGCGCAATGGCGGCGTCAAAGATTCCGGCCGGAGCAGAGACGGTAGGAAAGCCGATGAAAACCGCCGTGTAGCCGGAAAGAAGAAATGCATAGGCGCGTGGGCTGCGCTCAAGGCAAGCAACATAAATGCAAAGCCCCACCCAGACGGCGAGCGCCAGCGCCTGCAATTCCGGCGCGTCCGCAAAGCCGATCAATATGAAGCTTGAAATGACGGCGCCGACGATTGTGCCCGCGACGCGATAGACAGCCTTCGACGCGACCATCCCTGCGAAAGGCTGCGAGACAATGAACACGGTCAACATCGACCATGATGGGCGCGGCAAATCAAAGGAGAATGCCAGATAAAGCGCGAGCAGCGCCGCGCCGAAGGTCTTCACCGCGAAAATATAATGCTGCCGACTTGGGAGGGTCATTCCCGGCTCCGTTGCGCCTTCTCCTGATGGAGAGCCTGGGCAGCAGCTTGAATCTTGCCCATCACCTCGAAGCAGGTCGCGAGATCTTCCTCGCTCACCTCGGCGAGGAGACGCGCGCGAATATCGGCGAGATGCGGCTCCAGCTTTTTCAGCAACGCCTCGCCCCGCGCGGTGAGGAAGAGGGTCTTGGCACGGCGGTCCGTCGGGTCGGGCTTTCTGATGACAAGCTTCGCCTTTTCCAGCGCGTCGAGTTGCGGCACCAGCGAAGGCCCTTCAATGCCCAGCGCGGCGGCAAGCTCCATCTGGCGAACGCCGCCGCCCAACCGCCCGAGCTGGACGAGCGGCAGCGTGGTCGCCTCCGAGAGGCCGAACTCCTCCACGGCAGCATTGGCCTCCCGCCGCCAGAGGCGGGAAACGCGCAGTAGCCAGAGGCCGAATTCATTTCTGGTGAGATGTCGCTCCATGGATTATAGATAACCTCCTATGTATTAGTCTTCAATCTATTTGCGTGACTTATCCCCTATATTTTTGATGTCGGCGGCGAGCTGGCCGCATTGGCGCTTCGCTCATGCCAACCGCGCGGTCACAATTCTGCCCACGGCTCGGGTCCATAATCCGTGTCGAATCGGCGCCCCTCGAAGCGCCACAAGCCGGGAGGAAAGTCATGTCGCGTCTTATCGCCATCATTGTCGGCATCGTGGTGCTGCTCGCAGCCATCGTCGTCGCAGTGCCGATGTTCGTGCCCGCCAGCGTCTACAAACAACGCATCGTTTCGCTGGTGAAGGCGCAGACCGGTCGCGACCTGACGATCGGCGGCAATGTCGGACTGTCCTTCTTCCCGCGTCTCGCGGTGAAGGTCGAGAATGTCAGTATCTCGAACGCGCCCTGGGCCAAGGACCGCGACATGGCGTCGATGCGCGAAATGCGTGCCGCGCTGAAGATCATCCCGCTCTTCAAGGGTGATGTTCAGATCGACAGCTTCATGCTTGTCGATCCTGTGATCCATCTCGAAGTGAAGGCCGACGGCACTCCGAACTGGCAGTTCGAGAGCGCGGGTGCCGCGCCCACCGAAACGAAACACGCGCCCTCCACACAGGGAACGGGCGCCCCGACGCTCCGCCAGCTCAGCCTTGGCGACGTCTCCATTGAAAACGGCACGGCGACCTATCGCAATCAGAAGACGGGCGCCTCGCTCGCGTTCGAAAAGGTGAATGTCGATCTCGCGCTGCCGAGCCTCGACGACCCCTTCACCGCCAATGGCTCTCTCGTCTGGAACAGCGAAGCGCTTTCGCTCGAACTCAAGGCAGATCGTCCGCGCGCACTGACCGAGGGCGGTGAGACGCCAATCGAACTTGCACTCAAATCCTCAAAGATCAACTCGACTTACAAGGGCACGATCAGGCCTTTCGAAGGGTTGAAGTTCGCAGGCAATGTGACACTCGACGTCGCCTCGGTGCGCGACCTTGCCGCCTGGCTCGGCAATCCGATGCCTGCGGGCAAAGGTTTTGGGCCGCTCTCCATCGAAGGCAAGGCGTCAGGCGGCAATGGCGTCTATAATTTCTCCGACGCGAAAATCGGCTTTGACGGCATGAACGCCACCGGCACACTCGCGGTCAATGCGAGCGGCAAGCGGCCCTTCGTCAAAGGCCTGCTCACCGTCGACCGTATCGACGCCAACACCTATCTAGCATCCGACGGCACGGCGCAGAGTGGTGGCGGCAGCAATGGTGGCGGCGATGCGGGCTGGAGCAACGAACCCATCGACCTGTCAGGCCTGCGCGCGGCGGATGCGGACTTCACCTTCAGCACGCATGAGCTTCTCATCAAACAGATAAAGATCGGCGAAAGCGCGCTGGCCTTGCGGCTCAACAATGGCGTGATGAACGTCGACCTGACGAAGCTCGCGCTTTACGACGGCGCGGGTAACGGCAAGCTGACGCTGGATGGTTCGCAGCGCGTGGCGCAAATGGCCGCCTCGTTCTCTATCTCCGGCGTCTCGGCAAATGGTCTTCTCACCGACGCGGCCGACTTCAAGCGCCTCGAAGGCAAGACCGCGCTGAACTTCGCCGTTCAGACAACCGGCCAGAGCCAGCGCCAGATGGTCGGCAACCTCGGCGGCAAGGGCGAGGTGAAATTCACCAACGGCGCGATCAAGGGCGTGAATATCGCGCAGCTCGCGCGCAATGTCGGACAGGGTGCGCTGACCGGCTGGGACAGCGGCGGTTCGCAGGACACGGATTTCTCCGAGCTTGGCGGCACCTTCACCATCGACAAGGGCATCCTGACCAATAACGACCTGAAGAT
Organism: Parvibaculum sedimenti; assembly: GCF_009184905.1. Taxonomy (GTDB): domain Bacteria; phylum Pseudomonadota; class Alphaproteobacteria; order Parvibaculales; family Parvibaculaceae; genus Parvibaculum; species Parvibaculum sedimenti. Next base: position 13,508 of record NZ_WESC01000018.1, on the reverse strand, counting down.
GCTGAGCCCGCTGGTGCGCGTCGCTGGCAATGGCACGGTGGATCTGCTCAACCGCACGCTCAACTACCACGTCAATCCGAAGCTCGCGGCAACGCTGGAGGGCCAGGGCGGCGCATCCGACGCCAAGGGCCTTGAAATCCCGCTCATCATCGAAGGACCCTGGACCGCGCCGAAATTCCGCCCCGACCTGGAGGCCATGCTGAAGAACCCCGAGGCCACTATCGACCAGGTCAAGAGCCTCAAGGGCGGCGGCGGCAAGGAATTGCTGAAGGGCCTGCTCGGCGGCGGCGCGAAGACTGACACGCCCGGCGCCACAGGCGCGACGACAGGGACAGGCACAACGACCGGCACAGGCTCCACCACCGACAGCGCACCCCAGGAAGCGCCCAAGCCCGCCGACCAGTTGAAGAAGCTCTTCGGCGGCTAGACTTTCTTCACATCGGACAAGGCGGCGTATTCCTTCTCGCCGTCAATCCGGTACATGCGAAGACCGGCGCGGGGATAGGTGCAGACATCGATGGGCGAGCGCGTCCCGCCCATCAGATAAACGAGGTCTTCACCCGCCTCCGCGGGCACATGCATGGAATGGGCAGGCGAACCCTTGGTGAAGCCGAGGAAATCGCCCGGCCCTACCATGATCGTCGTTTCGCCTATGCTCGCCTCGCCCCGGCCCGACAGCACGAAGAGAAACTCCTCGTCCTGCCCGTGGAAGTGATGCTCGGTCGAGTCCCGGCCCGGCTCGACCCGGACGAGGTGAATACCCATGTCCGAAAACCCCGCAAGGTCGCCCAGCGAGCGGGTATGGCGGATGGCATTGGAGTTGAACTGATGCACATGCGCCCGCTCCGTCAGCCCGGCGATACGCTCCGCGCTCCAGAAACAAGCCTTCAGCGCCTTCTCGTCTCCATTGCCAGGCATAAAACCCCTCCCCAAGGCTTGTTCCGCCGCCGCGCCCGTCTAAACTGTCCCAAATAGAGATTTGCCGGCCGGGGCGGCACAGCATGATTTATAACGCCTTGTCGACGCTCATAAAGTTCATACTCGTGGCGGTGCTGATCGGAGCCGTCCTGAATGAGTTCGACATCAGCGCCGATCAGGTTCTCACCGATGTGGGATTTACACCCCAGCACATCATGGCGATGCTGCGCGAAGGTTTCGACTGGGCGCTGCCGCATTTCATTCTCGGCGCGCTCGTCCTCATACCGGTCTGGATCGTGCTCTTCTTGCTGAAGCCACCGAGCATCGGCAAATGACACCGGCAAAACTGTCTGAGAATTAAGAGACGCGGGCGGGCGAGAGCTCTCGCAAGGCTCGTCTTGTCCGGCGGCGCGGGCTAGATTGCCCAATCAGAATCAACGGACTCGCCGATGCCTGCCTTCTCCCTGACTTGCCGCGCCGCATTGACGGCTACCCTCCTGCTCACGCCCGTAACGGCCTGGGCGGATGTAGGGTCAGGCCTCGTCGGGAATACGGTCGAACTCACGGGCCCTGCAGGCACAACCAAGATCTACTATCCCAACCGCAAGCACATCATTGTCCGCGGGCTTGACGGCAAGCAGGCGAAGGGATGGTGGCGCGTGAAGGGCAAGAGCATCTGCACCAAGATGCCGAAAGCGGACAAGGAAAGCTGCACCGACCCGATCGCTGAGCCACCCGTCGCCGGAAGCTCCGGCGAGTTCACGGGCGGCGATGCCACGATCAAATGGTCGGTGAGCAAGGGCAAGGGTTTCTGAGCCGCCCTAGTCAGCAAAAACGACCGTCCGCTTTCCGTTAAGGAAAACGCGCCGCCCCGCAAGCGCCGCAACGGCGCGCGCCAGCACCAGCGCTTCGACATCGCGCCCCGCCGCAATCATCTGATCCACCGTCGTCGTATGGCTCACCCGCTCGACGCGCTGCTCAATGATCGGGCCTTCGTCGAGATCGCTCGTCACGAAATGTGCGGTGGCACCGATGAGCTTCACGCCGCGCTCATGCGCTTGGTGGTAGGGCTTCGCGCCCTTGAAGCTCGGCAGGAAGGAGTGATGGATGTTGATGGCCCGGCCCGCGAGCGCGCGGCATGTCTCGTCCGACAAAACCTGCATGTAACGCGCGAGCACGACGAATTCCGCCCTGGTTTCCTCCACCAGTTCCAGCATGCGGCGCTCGGAGTCGGCCTTCGTCTCCTTTGTCACCGGTATGTGGAAGAAGGGAATGCGATGCTGCTGCGCGAGCGGCGCGAGATCGAGATGGTTCGAGACGATTGCCGGAATGTGGATCGGCAGCGCATCCGTCCGGTAGCGATAGAGAAGATCGTTGAGGCAGTGATCGGCCTTGGAGACCATCAGCAGGAAAGAGGGCCGCACGCCGACATGATGGAGACGCCATTCCATGCCGAAACGAGTCGCTACTGAACCGAATTGTTCGGCAAAACGGGCCTGCCCGAATGCACCCGTCTCGACAGGATGGAAGGCCGTGCGCATGAAGAAGCGCTTCGTGTCGGGGTCACCGAAATGGGAGGATTCGGTGATGAAGAGATTTTCGGCCGCGAGCAGCCCCGCGACCGCCGCAACAATGCCTACCGCGTCGGGGCAGGAAATAGTCAGGATGTACTGGTTCTCGTTGCCGGGCATGTGCTCGCCTTGTCTTCATCGTCGCAGGACCCCCAAAGGCCCATGCGGGTGCCTTCATACACCGCCATACCCCATAAAGACAAAAAAGCGCCGCAGCTCTCACTGCGGCGCAGTATTCAAATGACATTCGGAACCCAAGAGAGCCTTGCGTCAGGGGGCCGGACGGACCGGCAGCCCTGACGCGAGACCGCCCCTCTTATTCGTAAACGAACTCGGCGGCGTCGAGATTGATTTCGGGCAGTTCTTCCTTCTCGACCCAATAGTCCTGCGTATGCTGCCACTCGGGCTTATCACCGCGCTTTGGCAACAGATGCATGCCGCGCATCAGATAGCCCGGATTGAAGTTCTCCGGATCTATCCAGGGCATGAGCTTCATGTCCTTGTCTTCAGGACGCAGCTTCACCGTGACACGCTTTGCGCCCTTTTCCTTCATGTGGTTGAGAAGGCGGCAAACGAAATCGCCGAGCAGGTCGACACGCAGCGTCCAGCTCGCCCGGAAGTAGCCGAAGACCCAGACCATGTTCGGGATGCCGGTGAACATCATGCCGCGATAGGTGACGGTGTCGGCGAAGTTGAGCGGCTTGCCATCGATTTCGAAGTTGATGTCGCCGAGCACGCTGAGGTTGAAGCCCGTGGCCGTGATGATGATGTCGGCCTCAAGCTCCTTACCGGATTTGAGCAGAATGCCCTTTTCCGTGAAGGTCTCGATCTCGTCGGTGACGACCGACGCCTTGCCGGCCGCAGCGGCCTGGAAGATGTCGCCATCGGGCACGAAGGCAATGCGCTGGCGCCAGGGGCGATATTTCGGCGTGAAGTGCTCGTCCACGACTTCCTGCGGAAGGAACATGGCGACGCCGGCGAGCAGCTCCTGCTTCACGACATCCGGCTCCTCGAAGGAACGGCGCGTGAACTCTGCCTGATCGGCGAGTACCTTGCGGCGCGTGATCTCGTGGATCCATGCCTCGTCGATCTTCAAGGCGCGCAGTTGGTCGGCAAGCTCGTTTTCATTGCGTCCGGGAATGAAGTAGGTCGGCGAACGCTGAAGCAGGGTGACATGCTTGCAATCGCCCGCGATGGCCGGAACGAGCGTTGCCGCCGTCGCACCCGAGCCGATGACGAGGACATTCTTGTCCTTGTAATCGAGGTCTTCGGGCCAAGTCTGGGGATGGACGATATTGCCCTTGAACTTCTCCATTCCAGGCCATTCAGGCGTATAGCCCTCCGAGTGGCGGTAATACCCCTGGCACATCCAGAGGAAGTTCGCGGTGAAGTGGAAGACTTCGCCCGTGTCCGTGCGCGTCGCCTCGATGGTCCAGAGATTGTCCTTGCTGGACCAGCGGGCCGAGGAAATCTTGTGCTTGTAGCGGATGTGGCGAGCGAGATCGTTCTCGTCGATGACCTCGCCCATATAGGTCAGGATTTCCTCTGCGCTGGCGATCGGCGCGCCGGTCCAGGGTTTGAAGCGATAGCCGAAGGTGTAGAGGTCGCTATCGGAGCGGATGCCCGGATATTTGTGCATCAGCCAGGTGCCGCCGAAGCTCTCAAGCGTCTCGAGCACGAGGAAGCTCGTGCCCGGGCACTGATCCTGGAGGTGATAGGCGGCGCCGACACCGGAAATGCCCGCGCCGACGATCAAAGTGTCGAAATGTTCGACCTTGCCCCCAGCGGTCTTGGGGGCGGGTTTCGTGAGCGTTTCTGTCCCTGTCATTGACTGCGTTCTTTCTTTTTCTGATTCACGGCCTGTTCCGACCGAGGTCTCGGCCCTTCCGGCCTTTTGGATACTCGATTTTTGGAAACGACAGGCCGCAGGTCAATCTCTATCTGAAAAGAACACATGTCAAAATTGACGCAGGGGCCCCAAGACCCGCCATGGTTGACAGGGCCCCGCTGGGCCGACCGACGGTTCAGAGGGCTACGGCAAGCTGCTTTTCGGCAGGACCGCGGAATTGCAGGACATGCAGATGGGCATAGAGCCCGCCCGCGGCGATGAGCTCGGCATGGGAGCCGGATTGGAGGACCTTGCCCCGCTCCATGACATAGATTCGATCCGCATTGCGCACCGTCGAGAGGCGATGGGCGATGACGACGGTCGTTCGGTGAACCATCAACCTGTCGAGCGCCTCCTGAACCTTCGACTCCGACTCGGCATCGAGTGCGGAGGTAGGCTCATCAAGGAGCAGGATCGGCGCGTCCCTCAGCATGGCCCGCGCGATCGCGATGCGCTGGCGCTGGCCGCCTGAAAGATGGCCGCCCCCCTCCCCGACGCGCGTTTCGTAGCCGCCGGGGAGTTCGGTGATGAACTCGTGCGCATTGGCGTTGCGGGCGGCCTCGACGATCTCGTCTTCCGCGGCGCCGGGCTTTCCATAGGCGATGTTCTCGCGGATCGTTCCATCGAAGAGGAATGTGTCCTGCGTCACCAGCGCGATGTTGCGGCGAAGCGACTCGAAGGACACATGACGGAGATCCTGCCCGTCGATGGTCACGATGCCTGAGACCGGATCGTAAAAGCGTTCGATGAGGGAGAAGACCGTAGACTTGCCGCCGCCCGAAGGCCCCACCAGCGCAGTGACTGCGCAGGGCCTTGCGTCGAGGGTGACGCCGTTCAGAGCCGGCGTGGCACCATAGGCAAAGGCGACATTGTCGAGCCTGACCTCCCCCTTCGTCACCACGAGATCGACGGCATCGGGTGCTTCCACCGTCCTGATGGGATGATCGAGCAGGTCATAAAGCGAGGCCACGCCGACAATGTTCGTGTGCAACTGGACATTGAGACGGGCAAGGCGCTTCGCTGGTTCATAGGCCATCAAGAGCGCGGTGATGAAGGAGAAGAAGCCGCCCGCATCGGCGCCGCGCGAGATCACATTCCAGCCGCCATAGACGATGACGGCGGCGACAGCGAAGCCGCCCAGCGTTTCCATCAGCGGGCCCGTCATCGCGCTCGTGACCGCAATCTTGTTCGAACGCGTCTCGACATCCCTGATCGACTGCGCCATGATCTCGCGCATGTGACTCTCGAGGTTGAACGCCTTGACGATGCGAATGCCCGTCGCGGTCTCCTGCAAGGTCGAAACGATCTTCGCGATCGATAGAAGCTCAGCCTTCATGACGAGCTTGACCCGCTTCACCAGAGTGGCGACACCGATGACCGCGCCGGGCATGATCACCAGAACGAGAAGCGACATCAGCGGATCCTGCGCCACCATGACGGCGGTGAGCGCAACGACCGACATCAGATCGCGGCCGAGGCTCGTCATGACGAGATCGATCACAGAGCGCGCGGCCTGCGCATTGTAAGACATGCGCGTGGCGAGATCGCCGAAGGCATATCGCTGGTAGAAGTCCAGCGTCTGGCCGAGAAGGCGGTCATATATGCGTCGCTGCAGCGACGCGATGATGGCATTTCCGATCCGGGTCAGAATGACTTCCTGACCATAGCTCGAAAGGCCCTTGATCGTATAGATCGATACCACCGCGCCCGCGATCAGCCACACCATCGCCTCTTCTCTCTCGATGAAGATGCGATTGATGATGTCCTTCATGATCCAGGCGCTGCCGCCCGTCGAGGCGGCGACCAGCGCCATGCAGCCGAAAGCCGCGAGATAGCCCGGCACATGCTCACGCACATTCTCGATGAAGAGACGCCGCAGCAGAGGCAAAGCCTGATCCGGATTACCGAAGAGCTTTGAGACGATCCAGAGTTTCAGCGCATTCAAATTAGGCGATCCAGTTCTGCCGTGGGTGTCAAGGCCGGATTACCGGCGGCGTGGTGTCGGGACGATTGCGCGCGACCGGAATTGAAGCATTGCGCCGGCGTCTGGCCTGTCGCGCCATCATTCAGTTGCGCCAGCGCGCCAAGGCGGCCCAAGGCGCTGGCGAAACGCAACCGATCGCATTTCACGACGGAAATCGCCAAACGTTTCAGGGCCTTGCGCCGCTCGTATCCCGGCTCGAAGGGCAGCGCATATTTTTTCGCAATATAGAATCGCGAGAGCAGACGTTGCGCGGACTTGAACCTGGCGATGGCCGACGTTTGCGGGCTCGACCGGCCCGATCCGTGAAAGACCTCGGCCTCAGGTTCATAGAGCAAGGACCAGCCTGCCCTGCGCAGCCTCAGACAGAGATCGTCATCCTCGTAATAGAGGAAAATATTTTCATCGAAGCCGCCGACCTGCTCGAAGGCCGAACGGCGGCATAAGAGTGCTGCGCCGGTCAGCAGCGGCATGCAGCAGACGCCTTCGGGTTCGCATGGCGCGTTGAGAGCGTCGTCAGAAAGGGGATGCAGGATCGACGAGTAGCGCAGGCAGGTGCGACCCTCACCGTCAATCAAACGCGGCCCGACGATGGCTGCGTCGGGAAAGCGCATCGCTGCGCGATACATGGCCTCGAGCGCATGCTCACCCAGCACAGCATCCGGATTCAGGAAGAGGATAAACTCGGCACTGGAGCGCGCGGCGCCGAGGTTCGACGCACGACCAAAACCAATATTGCTATCGCAAGTTATGCAACGCGCACCCTCCGCACCCGCAACCAATACCGATTGGTCCGCGCTCGCGTTATCGACGACGATCACGTTCATTCCGCGCGGCAAGGACCTGACGGCATCCCGGACAACGGCAGCGCTGTTAAACGTTACAATTATAACGTTGATATTTCTTTCCCAGTGATCCGCCGTTTCTACACGCATCGAAACCATACAATCCGACGCCTCGCTCCAGATCGTCTGAAGGTGGCGCTCTTTAATGTGCAACTAACTGCGCACCGCTTCGACGAATGAAGTGCGGGCCTGCGAGATTTTTTTCAAGACGACGATAGGAATTGTAGTGACGAGTGTAAACCTGTGATTTTATGATTGAACGTGGCTCTCAAGTTTATTGGTGGCATTTTAATCAACTGCATTACGAGAACGAGGGAGGTTATGTGAAGCTTGTAGTAGTAGTAACAGGCGGAGCTGGTTTCATTGGCTCAGCCGTGTGCCGATACCTGATCGGTAAAACAGATGCGGAAATAGTAAATTTCGATTCTCTTACATATGCGGCCAATCTTCGGTCTCTCGCCGCGCTAGAAAATCACCCGCGCTATAGTTTCACCAAGGGCGACATACGCGATCAGGCACAGATCGACGAAATGTTTCGTCGCCACGAACCAGACGCTGTTATGCATCTCGCAGCCGAGTCGCATGTAGATCGCTCGATCACAGATTCAAACAATTTTATTCAAACTAATATTTTTGGAACTTACACGCTGCTCGAATGCGCGCGGCGATATTGGGAAGGCTTGCCGGAGGCTCGGCGCAGGAACTTCCGCTTTCTTCATGTATCGACCGACGAGGTCTATGGCAGCCTCGGACCGGATGGAACCTTCTCCGAGACAACGCCTTACAGCCCCAATTCCCCCTACGCAGCGAGCAAGGCGTCGTCCGACCATCTCGTCAACGCATGGCACCACACCTACGGGCTCCCGGTTCTCATCACCAATTGCTCGAACAATTACGGCCCCTATCACTTTCCCGAAAAGCTTATTCCGCTTGTGACGATCAATGCGCTCGAGGAAAAGGCGCTGCCCGTCTATGGCAAGGGCGACAACATTCGCGACTGGCTTTATGTGGAGGATCATGCGCGCGCGCTCGATCTCGTGCTCCGGCGCGGCGTCCCCGGCGAGAAATATAATATCGGCGGCCGGAACGAGCGCACGAACCTCGAGGTCGTGGAAGCGATCTGCGATCGCCTGGACGAATTGAGACCCGCCGCTTCCGTCGTCCGCCGCCGCGATCTCATCACCTTCGTCGCTGACAGGCCCGGCCATGACCGGCGCTACGCGATCGACGCGAGCAAGCTCGAAAATGAGCTCGGATGGCGCGCGCAGGAAGACTTTGAATCCGGGCTGCGCAAGACTGTCGACTGGTATCTCGCCAATGAGAACTGGTGGCGGCCGCTGCGCGCGGGTGTCTATGGCGGCGAACGGCTGGGCCTTCTCACCGGCGGAAAGCCCACCGGCTCCCCCCGCAGTCCGAAGCCTGATCGGCGCCCCGTTCTCATTATCGGGCACAATGGTCAGGTGGCGCAGGCGCTCGACGCTAGAGGCTTCGGGGCCGTGCCCCATGTGGCGCTGGGTCGCGACGTCGCCGACCTGACCGACGTCAACGCTCTCGCGCACGCTTTCTCCTTGCACCAGCCGCGGCTCGTCGTTAATGCCGCGGCCTATACCGCCGTCGACAAGGCAGAGAGTGAACGCGACCTCGCATTCGCTGTGAACCGCGATGGGCCGGCGCATCTCGCAAGGCTGTGCGCGACGGCCGGCATTCCCCTCATTCATCTATCGACGGACTATGTGTTCGACGGAAACAGGTGCGGCGCCTATGTTGAAGACGACCCCACGACGCCCATTAACGTATATGGCGCATCGAAGGCGGAGGGTGAGGCCGCCATACGCGCCACCCTGCCGGCACATGTGATCCTGCGCACAAGTTGGGTTTACAGTTCAACCGGCAGCAATTTCGTGAAGACAATGCTGCGGCTCGCAGAGACCCGCGACCGGCTGACCGTCGTCGACGATCAGTGCGGCTCGCCGACATTCGCAGCAGATATTGCGGATGCTATTGCTGCGATCGTCGAGCAGATCCTTGGTGGCCGCGCGGAATACGGCACCTTCCACCTCACAGGTAGCGGAGCGACGAGTTGGGCTGGCTTTGCGCGCGAGATATTTTCCCGGGCCGCCCGCCATGGTGTTCGTTCTGCCGAGGTCGTGCCCATTCCCACGAGGGACTATCCGACGCCCGCGAAAAGGCCCGCCAACTCGCTTCTCGATTGCAGACGGATCAAGCGCCACTACGGCATCGCCCTCCCGACATGGCAGGTCAGCCTGGAGCACTGCCTCGATGAAATACTGTGCAAGTCAATTGAGGAGCAGGCGTCATGAAGGGCATCATCCTGGCGGGCGGGTCCGGCACGCGCCTTTTCCCCATCACCCTTGCGGTCAGCAAACAGCTGCTCCCCATCTACAACAAACCAATGATCTACTATCCGCTCAGTACACTGATGCTGGCCGGCATACGCGACATCCTTCTCATCTCCACGCCGATCGACCTGCCGCTCTTCCAACGCTTGCTTGGCGACGGATCGCAATGGGGCATCAACCTCTCCTATGCCGAGCAGCCCAGTCCAGACGGCCTCGCGCAAGCCTTTCTCATAGGCGAAGAGTTTATTGGCGCAGACTCCTGCGCACTCATTCTCGGCGATAATCTCTTTTACGGCGACAGATTGCAGGAAAAGGTGCAGCGCGCGTCGATTAACCGGGGCGCAACGGTCTTCGCCTATCAAGTCAGCGACCCGGAGCGATATGGCGTGGTTGAATTCGACGACGAAGGCCGCGTGCGCAGTATTGAAGAAAAGCCAAAAGCACCTCGCTCCAACTGGGCGGTGACCGGACTCTATTTTTACGACAATCAGGTCGTCGATATTGCCAGGAACATTCGCCCGTCGGCCCGAGGCGAACTCGAGATCACCGATGTCAATCGCGTCTATCTGGAGCTAGGCGAATTGCGTGTCGTGCAGCTGAAGAGCGGCCATGCGTGGCTCGATACGGGGACGCACGACTCATTACTGGAGGCCTCCGAGTTTGTAAGGACGATAGAACACCGACAAGGCGTACAGGTCGCTTGTCCCGAGAGCATCGCGTTTGAGCTTGGTTACATAAGCGACAGTCAGCTGCTGGCGGCCGCAATGCGGATGGGCAAGTCGAGCTACTCAAAGAATCTGCTGCGAATTGTCGATGAGCTCGAGCCCGGGCCATCGAATTCCTGTCGCAAATTTCGTGAAAATTGAACGTCAGTACGAGTGAGAAAGAGAGAGTCGATGGCGATCGAAGAGATCGAGACGCGATGGGGCACAATATTTGTCATGGGGAACGATCGGCCGATCGCAAGCTCTCTGGAGGCATATGGCGAGTGGGCACAGATCGAGATTGAATTCCTCGCGCAATTCATCGCCGAAGGTTGCTCCATTATCGATGCCGGAGCCCATGTAGGCATACACAGTCTCGCGCTTGCAGATCTGTCCAGAGAAACTCGGATTCATTCATTCGAGGCACAGCCTCAGTTGGCTGCTCTGCTCATGCGCAACACTACAGCACTGCGCAACAGAATTACCGTATATCCATGCGCCATCAGCGGCTCTGACGGAACGGGCTTCATGTCCGAACTGCCGGATGAGCGATATGTCAACGCAGGCGCGCAGAGCCTGGAGCATCGGCCCGGCGAAGGCCGGATTGATGTGCCGATAAGGGCGCTCGATTCGCTCGGCTTGAACGGCGTCAAGTTTATCAAACTCGATATTGAGGGATGCGAGGCCGCAGCGCTGCAAGGAGCGGCTCGGACAATCGCGCGGGACAGGCCCACCATCTATTGCGAGGTGAATTCAATTGGTGCGGCATCGGATATCTTCCGGGCCATGCAGGGACGGGACTACGCCTTCTACTTTGTGTCGACACCAGCATTCAATCCGGAGAATTTTCGTTTAGCATCGTCAAATCTGTTCGGCGTCGCCCACGAAAGCGCCCTTCTCCTGCTGCCTGCCGATCACCTCGCCCCGGAAATTCGCCGCGCCAGCGTCTGCTGCCAGGTGCACAATCTGGACGAGTTTGCGCAGCATTTCATAAAGGTGCCGCGCTATGGCGATGAACGCGATCATGATCGCGACGCGCAGAGCCTGAGGTCTGAAGGCAAGGCTCTGCGCGAGAAATTGGCATTAGATAAGGCGGAAGCGTTGCGCCGCGATCAGGAGCATGCTCAGTCGAAGGCCGAGACAGATGCGCTTCGCGAACAATCCCGCGCGTATCAGAGAGAGTTGACTGCACACGCCGATCGAGCGGCGCGGGCGCAGGCCGAGATTGACGCGCTAGCGGTTGCTCTACGCGAAGCGCGAGCCGAGCGTGCACAACGGGAGCAGATGCTCACCGTGGCGCGGAACCGGATCGACGCGCTGGAAGAGGAGTTGGGGGTCCAAAAGCAAAGATACCATGCACTCGCCCCGTTCCTGTGGAAGAGTGATTTGGCGGCGCGGCGGCGGAGCATCGTTGGACCGATCGCGCGGCGCTTGGGGTATTCGGAATTGGCCAGAGCCTGCCGGACGCTGACTGGCTCGGGCCTGTTTGACAGGAAGTGGTACAAGCAAGCCTACGGGGATGTCGCCGCTTCCGAGCACGAACCGGTCGTTCATTATTTGCTGTTCGGCGCGTTCGAGGGCCGAAAGCCAAACCGGATTTTCGACAGCGCTTATTATCTGCGCGAAAATCCGGACGTCAGGCATTCGGGCATGAACCCGCTTTTGCACTACATCCACTACGGCGAGCGGGAGAATCGTCGCCCAAGCGCAGATTTCGATCCAGCGTCTTTTCTTGTGGCGCATCCTGCATTGAAGGGCCCCGGCGGCTCGCTTTTGAAGCACTTTTTGGCGGCGGGGGGCATCGATGCGCCTGTCATGCCGCCATTCAAGCCGGTAGCGCCCGACTGGAGCGCCTTTGAAGCATTGGCGGGCTCGTCGCGTGATTACATGCGACGCAGCACGCCACTTGTGGACGTGATCATACCTGTCTATCGCGGTTACGACGATACGTTGTCCTGCATCTTTTCGGTGCTGACAAGCCGCAACACAACGCCTTTCGAACTGCTCGTGATTGATGACGCCTCGCCGGAGCCCGCCCTGTCGGAGGCGCTCGATCGGCTGTCGGACATGGAACTTATCACCCTGCTTCGAAATGAGCGGAATCTCGGATTTGTCGGCACCGTCAATCGCGGCATGGCCACGCACCCGGAACGCGACGTACTTCTGCTCAACAGCGACACGCTCGTGTTCAACGACTGGCTGGACCGGATTCACGCCCATAGTCTGATGTTGGACATCGCCACGGTCACTCCCTTCACCAACAACGGAACGATCTGCAGCTATCCGGAATTCTGCAAGGACAACCGAAACGAATTGGAAATCGCATTTTCGGAAGTCGATCTTCTAGCCGCGGCAATGAACCGGCAACAGGCGGTTGATGTGCCGACTGGCGTGGGCTTTTGTATGTACATCACACGGAAGGCGCTTGACGAGGTAGGACTCTTCGATGTCGAGACATTCGGCAAGGGCTATGGCGAAGAGAACGATTTTTGCGTTCGCGCCTCCGAGCGCGGCCTGCGGAATCTCCATGCGCTGGATGTGTTTGTATTCCACTCCGGCGAGACGTCATTCGGTGCCGGCGCCACGCAAGCCAAGAAGACCGGCCTCAACGCGCTGACTGCAAAGCATCCAGGCTACATCAGGGAGGTGGAGAAATACGTTGTCGCCGATCCGGCAAAGGAAGCACGAGCAAGGCTCGACATCGGGCGTCTGTTGAAGCGCCCACCAGAGCGCATCACATTATGCTTCACGCATCTTTTGGGCGGCGGCATTGCACGCTATCTGACCGACCGCGCAGCTTCGATGGGTGAAACTGGCGAAGGCTTGCTGCTCGCCGTCCCCGCGTCGCCGGAAGGCAGAGCGATCAGGCTGATGGGAATTGACGACACGCCTTACCTGCCCAATTTGCGAGAGTTCGACATCGACAAGGACGGCGAGGCCTTTGCGCAGTTTTTGAAGTCGATCGCAATAAATGCGATCGAAGTTCACAGCACGGTGGGATGGTCGTCCCGCGCCCTCCAATTCATTCCAATGGTCGCCCGGTCGCTCGGAATGCCCTTCGACTTTATGGCGCATGACTATGTGCCGATTTGTCCGCAGATTAATCTGGTCAATCAGAGCGGCATCTATTGCGGCGAGCAAGTGACGTGCCACTGAGATTTTCGTCCAGAAGGATTTAGAGTCCGGCCCTATGGAAGGGAGACGGACGATGAAGAGGCAGCGTTTTACGGAAGAGCAGATC